>JBJMWM010000047.1:0-65574 GCA_045810105.1 Steroidobacteraceae bacterium
GCGCACGCTTTGCACGACTTGCAACGGCAGGCACTCTCAATTCGTGGTCTCGCTGCAAACACTCGCCCGCGCAAGCATTTGCGTTGCGTGGGCCCGGTCCGCACTGGCCTGCGTGTTGCTCTGGGCGTTGCGCGGCCCCGCATGGGCTGACATGGCCGCCGCCGCGGGCGGTGATCTGAAGCACATGAGCGTGGAGGAGCTCATGGACATCCGGGTGATCTCCGTTGGGCGCCACCCGGAGCCATTGCGGCAGGTGGCCGCGGCCATCCAGGTAATCACCCGTGAGGACATCCGGCGTTCTGGTGCATCCAGCATTCCGGAGGTGCTGCGCCTGGCGAGCAACCTGCAAGTCGCACGCAAGAATGCCCACGACTGGGGAATCAGCGCGCGGGGCTTCAACTCGTCGCTGGCGAACAAGTTGCTCGTCATGATCGACGGCAGGACGGTGTACACACCCCTGTATTCGGGCGTGTTCTGGGATGCACAGGATTATCTTCTTGAAGACATCGAGCGTATTGAGGTCATCAGCGGTCCTGGCGGTACGCTCTGGGGCGCCAATGCCGTGAACGGCGTGATCAATATCATCACACGCAGCGCCGCAGACAGTCAGGGCCCGTACGCCGAAGCCGCAGGAGGCACTCAGCTTCGAGCGCTGGCGGGCGCCCGTTATGGCGGGATGCTCAACCCCGATGTCAGCTTTCGGGTGTACGCGAAGTACTTCGACCGCGATGAAGAAGTGTTTCCAGATCTCACCGGCGCCGCAGATGCCTGGCATCGGGAACAAGGTGGATTCCGGTTTGACGCTGATGCCTCGCACGCGGACACCTTCAGCGCCCATGGTGATTTCTACGCCGGACATGAGGGCGTGAATACCGGTGGTGCGGCACAAACTGCCGGTGGCAATCTTGTCGGGCGCTGGTCGCACGTGTTCACGGGCGAGGCGGATTTCAGTCTGCAGGCGTACTACGACCGCACGCACCTGTTGCTTCCCATCGTGCCATTTGTCCTGAACGGCATCGAGCTTGCTCCCGCGGGAAACCTTCGCGATGACCTCTCGACCTACGACATCGATTTCCAGCACCGCTTTGCGCTGGGACAGGGCGCCGACGGCCGCGCCTGGCATCGCATCGTGTGGGGTTTCGGCTATCGCTTCACCCGTGATGTGGTTGAAAACGCCCCCGCCGTCGCATTTCTTCCTGCGGCGTTGGATCGCAAGCTGTTCAGTGCTTTCGTGCAGGATGACATCGCGCTCGCGGCCCACATAGCCTTGACCGTCGGCTCCAAGCTCGAACACAACGATTACACCGGCTTCGAAGTCGAGCCCAATGTGCGGTTGCAATGGTCGTGGACTCCCAGCCAGACGCTCTGGTCCGCCATCTCACGGGCGGCGCGCACGCCCTCGCGAATCGACCGGGATCTGGCTGAGCCCGCGCCACCAGCGATATTGATCCTGCAAGGAGGCAGGAACTACGGTACCGAGTACGTGACCGCCTACGAGCTCGGCTATCGGGGTGAAATCAGCTCCACTCTGACCGGCTCGCTTTCAACCTTCTACAACGAGTACCGGGATGTGCGCAGTACGAGCATTACGCCCGGGACCGTCATCCCGCTCTTCTTCGCGAACAATATAGCCGGGCACACCGACGGGCTGGAGCTCAGTGCGCGCTACCAGGTTGCGGATTTCTGGACCCTGCAGGTTGGCTATGACTATCTGCAGGAGAGCCTGCACGTCCGGCCCGGACAATTCGATCTCGGCAATGCCCGGAATGAAACGGCCGATCCCCGGCACCAGGCCGCGGTCCGCTCGGCGGTGAGCCTGGCTCTACACTTCGAGCTGGACGCGTCGCTTCGCTGGGTGGACGCCCTGCGCCTGCAGACCGGCCCGGTAACTGATGAAGTGCCCAGCTATTTCGAGCTGGATACCCGTGTTGCCTGGGCGTTGCAAGGGTTGGAGCTGGCGCTCGTCGGCCAGAATCTGTTGCACAAACAGCATGCAGAATATGGGATCGCTGATCCTACGCGTGAGCAGATCCAGCGCAGCGTCTACGCCAAGATTTCCTGGCGATACTGATTGTGCACAGTTTTCCCGTACGGTTGCTGGCCTTCCTGTTGATGACCGCCCGGTGCTGGGCCGGGACTCCTTCCGAGTATGAGGTAAAGGCCGTCTTTCTGTTCAACTTCGCGCAGTTCGTGGAGTGGCCCGCTGCCGCATTTGCGGATCCGCGCGCGCCGTTCGTCATCGGGGTTCTGGGTAGGGATCCGTTTGGCCCGCAGCTGGATGCGGTAGTTAACGGGGAAACGATCGACCACCGCTCGCTCGTCATCGAGCGCTATCGGAACATTGGGGAGCTGCACAACTGCAACATTCTGTTTATCGCGCGCACCGAGCTGGCGGCGTTGCCTCACATCCTCGAGGCGCTCAAGGGCCGAAGCGTTCTTACCGTGACCGATGCCGAGGATGATGACCCCACCGGGGTCATGATCCAGCTGGTCAACCGGAGCAATCGGATCAAATTGCGAATTGATGTAGCGGCGGCCAGGGCCGGCAACCTCGTGATCAGCTCCAAGCTGCTGCGACCTGCCGAAATCGTGGGCGGGGAGGGGTAGGGGATGCACAGCACTGCGACGCCAATCCGCCAGACGCTGATGAATGTGCTGCTGCTGACAAGCGGAGCCGTGATGCTCACGACGTGTCTTGCGTTCGGGGCGTATGACTTTCTCGCCTACCGACGCCAGACGTTGCATAACCTCGCGACTCTTGGTCAGGCAATTGCTGCGAACAGCACAGCGGCGTTGGCGTTTGAAAATCCGGATGATGCCCGCGAAGTGCTGGCTGCATTGAAAGCCGACCCGCATGTCGTTGCAGCTACTCTTTATACTCCGGCTGGATCGAGCTTCGCATCCTATCCTCCGGCCGCTATGGCTATCGAGACGACCGCGGCACTGGACGACGGATATCGCTTCGAAAGTGGCTATCTCATCGGAGTGCAGCCGGTGGTGCAGGGGACGCGCCGGATGGGCACCCTGTACCTGAAGTCCGATTTGGGCGCCCTTTACGAATGGCTGCGGAGCTTTGGGCTCATTGCGGCCCTGGTTCTGGGTATCGCGTATCTGGTCGCCTACCTGCTGGCGACCCGTTTGCAGCGGTACATATCCCAGCCTATTCTGACGCTTACCGACACCGTTAGCGCGATTGCCGAGCATCGCGACTACAAGGTGCGCGCGAGACGCCCGGAAGGGCTCGAATTTGGCCTGTTGACGGATGCGTTCAATCACATGTTGGAACGTGTGGAGGAGGCCCGGGCGCGGCTGCAGAGTCAACTCGGCCGGCTCGATCTGTTGCACCGGATCACGCGTGCGACCAGCGAGCGCCAGGACCTGCCCAGTATTTTTCAGGTCGTATTGCGCAGCCTGGAGGACGAGTTGCCGATCGATTTCGGCTGTCTGTGCCGGTACGACGTCAACGCCCACGCCGAGGGTCTGTCCGTGGCGGCAATAGGCGCACGGAGCCTCGCGCATGCGTTCGAGCCCCCGATGAGTATGCAATTGCAGATACCCGTTGATCAGAACGGGCTGGCGCGCTGCGTGGCCGGGCAGTTGGTGTATGAGCCGGACGTCAACACGATTGAATTTGCATTTCCGCAGCGCTTCGCGCGAGCCGGACTGAGCTCCCTGGTACTGGCACCGTTGCTGGTCGAGAAACGCGTGTTCGGCGTGCTTGCTGTCGCACGGCGGCCGGCTAATGCATTCAGCAGCGCCGAGTGCGAGTTCCTGCGCCACCTGAGCGAGCATGTCGCGCTCGCCTCGAATCAAGCTCAACTGCACGGCGATCTGCGGCGCGCCTATGATGACCTGCGGCAGTCTCAGCACACGGCTGCACAACAGGAGCGCTTGCGCGCGCTTGGGCAAATGGCGAGCGGCATCGCGCACGATATCAACAACGCAATCTCGCCGATCACGCTGTATACCGAATCTCTACTCGAGCGCGAGCCGAATCTGAGCGACCGCACGCGCGGCTACCTCATAACGATCCAGCGAGCCATCGAGGATGTGGCGCAAACGGTGGCGCGGATGCGCGAGTTCTATCGCGCGCGTGAGCCCGATATGAATCTCGGCCGGGTCGCATTGAACCGGATGATTGACCAGGTCATCGAGCTTACGCGGGCACGTTGGAGCGACATGCCGCTGCAAAAGGGAATCGTCATCGAATTACAAACCGAGCTGGCGGCCGAGTTGCCCGATATCATGGGCGCGGAGGCGGAGATCCGGGACGCGCTCACCAATCTGCTGTTCAATGCGGTGGATGCGATGCCTCAGGGCGGGGTCGTCACGCTGCGGACGGGCGCGAGGCTGGTGGAATCCGACGAGGATGCGGTCCCGATAGTGTATGTCGAGGTGGCCGATACGGGAGTGGGGATGAACGAGGAGACTCGGCGCCGCTGTCTCGAGCCCTTCTACACCACCAAGGGCGAGCGCGGCACGGGCTTGGGACTTGCGATGGTCTATGGCATGGTACGGCGGCACAGCGCGCAGCTGGAGATTGACAGCGTTGCAGACAAAGGCACGACGATGCGCCTATCCTTCGTGCCGGCACTGACCGCCTCGCTTGCCGCGGAACATCATCCATTGGCGTTGAGTACGGGTCATCCTTTACGTCTGCTGTTGGTCGATGATGATCCGCTGCTGATCAAATCTCTTAGAGAGGTTCTGGAAGGGGATGGCCATAGAATCGTGGTTGCGGATGGCGGTCAGAACGGTATCAGCACGTTCCAAGCAGCGGTTCAGGGGCATGACCCCTTCTCGCTCGTGATCACGGATTTGGGCATGCCGTACGTGGATGGCCGCAAGGTAGCAGCGGCAGTCAAGGCCAGCGCGCCAACAACGCCGGTGATCCTGTTGACAGGCTGGGGACGGAGGCTGATCGCGGAGAATGACGTGCCCGCATGTGTCGACCGGGTCTTGAGCAAGCCACCGCGGCTCATTGAGCTGCGTACGGCTCTTGCCGAGTTGACCGGGGGTGAGCGGGCAAAAAGGAGAGAGGCTTGATGAATGAGTCGGGCACCGCACGGCTACTCATAGTGGACGACGAAGCGACACTGATGACAGCGCTGTGCAAGACACTGGAGCTGGAGGGTTATGTTACCACCGGCTTCACCTCTGCCCGCGAAGCGTTGAGCCAGCTCGCCGAGCGCGAATTCGACGTGCTGCTCACCGATCTCATGATGCCGGAAATGGACGGCATCGCATTGTTGCGCGCCGCGCAGGAGATCGATCGGGATCTGGTGGGGATCGTGATGACAGGCCACGGAACGATTGACACGGCCGTCAAAGCCCTGCAGTCAGGTGCGCTCGACTATGTGCTGAAGCCGTTCCGGCTGGATAATCTGGTTCCGGTACTCGCCCGTGCGCTGTCGGTTCGCAGGCTTCAAGCCGAGAACATTCGACTTCGCGAGACCCTCTCGATCTATGAGCTCGCGCGCGCGATCACGCGAGGCCTGGAACATCAGGAGATCGTGCAACGTACACTCGCGGCAGCAATGCAACAGCATGATGCCGGCGTCGTCTGCATACTGGTCCCGGCTCCAGATGGTCGCACGCTGCGTGTGGCTGGCTCGCACGGTCTCGATTCCGCCCCGGCGGCCAAAGAGCCTCTGGCGCTCGATCGCTCGATGTCAGACTGGGTAGCGAGCGCGCGCGAGCAGCTGGCCGCCTGGGACGGTTCCGGTCCCTTGCCGGCCGTTTTTGAGCCGCCGTTCGCGGGCCGCCAGCATCGCGTCGCCTTGCCGATGGTAGCCAGTGGCAACTTCTACGGCATTCTTGAGTTCAGCTCCCGCGCGGCGCAGCGCCGCCTGAGCCCCGGCCAGGTGAAAGCCCTCGATATCCTCGCCAATACGGCGGCTTCCGCCTTTGAAGCGGATTCGCTGCTGAGCCAATTGAGAACCATGAACCAGGATCTCGAGCGCCGCGTGCAGGATCGCACCCGCGAGCTCGAGGCAAGCAATGCTGATCTCGAGTCGTTCTCATATTCAGTGTCACATGATCTGCGGGCGCCTTTGCGCGCCATCGACGGCTTCTGCCAGATCCTGGTGAGTGAGTACGCGCGCGCGATTCCAGATGAGGCACGTGATTTCCTGGCTAAGGTATGCGCTGCAGTCGCACGCATGCAGCATCTGATCGATGATCTGCTGCACCTCGCGCGCTTCAGCCGCCAGCCGCTGGAAGCGCAGCGTGTGCAGATGACCGATCTGACGCGACGGGTCGCGTCGAGTCTCCAGGACCCGAATCGTCGTGTGCAATTCGAAATCGCTGCGCTGCCCGATTGTCTGGGCGACAGCTCGCTGCTCGAGCAAGTGTTGACAAATCTTCTCTCCAATGCCTGCAAGTTCACCGCGACGCGCGATCCGGCGCGCATCGAAGTCGGCGCCTTCAGAGAGGGGAGCGAGCAGGTGTATTTCGTGCGGGACAACGGTGTGGGTTTTGACATGCAGTACGCGGACAAGCTGTTTGGCGTGTTCCAGCGGATGCATTCCCAGGCGCAGTTCCCAGGAACGGGCATTGGGCTGTCAATAGTACATCGCATCATTCGCCGACACGGCGGACGCACCTGGGCGCAGAGCCGTCCGCAAGAGGGAACTACGCTGTACTTCAGCCTGCCGATTGCGACGGAAGCGGTTGTCGTGTGAGGGCCTAGCGCGGCGGCGGGGCGCGGTGCGGGCCAACTCATACGGCCGCAGCTAGCCGGCAGCCTACTTCCTTGGACGGCGGGTATTGCCCAACAGGTACCGCGGCCCGGGACCCAAACCCGCGGCAGCATCCGCCGGATTGGCCAACTGGCACTGCTTGAGCGACAGACAGCCGCACCCAATGCATTGCGTGAGCCCTGCACGCAGGCGCTCCAGCTCGGCAATGCGCTCGTCGATCTTCCGCGTCCAGTTGCCGGACAACCGGGCCCAGTCGGCACGGTGGGGCACTCGGTTGTTCGGCAACTTGGCGAGCTCGACGGCGACCTCGTCCAGGGACAGCCCCATCTTCTGGGCAAACACAATGAATGCGATCCGCCGCAGGGCCGCCCGCTCGTAGCGGCGGTGGCCCGAGCCGGCGCGCTCGGATCTGATCAGTCCGCGCGTCTCGTAGAAACGCAGGGCGGAAGAGGCGATACCACTGCGCCGGGCAACCTCGGTAATGGTCAGAAGATCGGCCATGCGGGCAGCTTAGCGCAGCGGCGGGCTTGACTTCAAGTTAACTTTAACTTGTACCTTGGCATCGGGTAACTCGCCTATGTCCTGCGGAGAAAAGGAATGACAGTCCATGATGGTGTATTCGCTGACCTGGAGCCGGAGGGCAGGTCCATGTCCATTGGCTCACCACCACGCTCGCAGCCCTTCGCGGGCCGTCGTGTGGTAATTACTGGAGGAACAGCGGGCCTGGGTCTCGCCCTGGTTCGGGAGCTGTCAGCCCGCGGGGTTGACGTCGCCTTCGTCGCCCGGAGGGCGGATGGCATCTTGCGCGTCACACAGGAACTTGAGCGCTGTCACGGCGTGATGGGAGACGTCTCCAACAAGGAGGACATACACCGCATAGCGCTACAGGTACTGGGCGCGCTCGGCGGGTTGGATATTCTCGTCAATAACGCGTCGGACCTGGGTCCGACACCCCTGCAGCTACTGGCCGATACCGAGTGTGAGGACTTTGAACGTGCGCTCATGACGAATGTCATGGGGCCGTTTCGCCTGACGAAGACACTGTTAGGCTCACTGGCGGCCGCCGCCCGGGAGAAGGGCAGTGCGGTCGTGCTCTCAATCTCCAGTGATGCTGCTGTGACGCCGTATGCACGCTGGGGCGCCTATGGAGCAAGCAAAGCTGCACTTGCCCATATGACGCGCATTTGGGAGCAAGAGTTGGCCAGCTCGAACATCCGGTTCATTTCGCTGGATCCGGGTGATATGGATACCGCTATGCACGCAGCTGCCGTACCCGACGCCGATATCTCATCGTTAAAGCGCCCGGAGGTTGCTGCCCGAGAGGCCGCAGACGTGATTGCGGCGGCACTACGGGACAATCGCTCCGAAATCGGAGTCCCTCGTGCATCGGCGGGTGCATGATCGCAGCGAGTGAGCCGGTACAGCGGCGGCCGGACGCAAAGTTGTTGTTGATTCGCAGCGGAGGGTCGATCGAGCACTGGCCACGTTCCGCGTGGGTGAGCTTGTTGCGTCCCGGTGATCTGGTGGTTGCAAACGACGCGGCCACCTTGCCAGCCAGTCTGTTCGGAACGCATCTTCCCACCGGCCGCTCTATCGAAGTGCGCCTGGCCAGCCGCAAGTCGCTGGATCCCGCACAGGTGAACTGCTTCTTTGCAGTCCTCTTTGGCGCAGGCGATTTTCGAATACGCACGGAGGATCGACCTTCGCCTCCCACGGTCGCACCGGGGGACCGTCTTCAACTCGGACCGTTGCGCGCTACCGTCGAAGGTCTGCAGGGTCACCCGCGCCTGATGCTTGTACGCTTCGACGGATCCGTGCATGACATCTGGGCTGGACTCGCGCGCCACGGGAAGCCGATCCAATATGCGCATATCAGTGCACCGTTGGCCCTGTGGGATACCTGGACGCCCATAGCCGGAAATCCCGTGGCCTTCGAGCCACCGTCGGCCGGATTTGCTCTGAGTTGGGACACGTTGGGCTCAATGGCGAAGAAGGGCGTCCAATTCGCAACGCTCACTCACTCAGCAGGGCTATCGTCGACCGGCGATGCGGAGCTCGATGCGCGACTTCCCTTCGACGAGCCCTATCGAATCCCGCCCTCCACCGCCGAGGCCATCGTTCAGGGCAAGACGCGTGGAGCGCGGACAGTGGCGGTTGGCACAACCGTGGTTAGAGCGCTTGAACACGCAGCCGTTGATGGCCACATTGCGTCGGGATTCGGGGTGGCGACACAGAGAATAGGGCCTGCAACGCGGCTTCGCGTGGTTGATGCCGTGCTTTCCGGCACGCACGAAAGCGGCACCAGTCACTATGAGCTGCTGCGTGCTTTCGTCTCAACGCGGACACTTGCGCGCATGGAGCAGCAACTCGAATGTCATGGCTACCACACGCATGAGTTCGGTGACTCGATACTCGTCGAGAAGGCCGTCGTTTCCGCCGTGTTCTAAGTTGAAGCCTCAGCTCGCCGGGTTTCGGGCTCTTGGGCCGTACCTCGGGTCGCCAGCCAGGAGCCGAACAGAATCAGCACGAACGCCAGCGCGCCACCGATTCCAAGGTGTTCATGGAGTATCAACATGCCCAGGAGCGTAGCGACGACCGGATTGATGTACGTGATCACCGACGCACGCGACGCACCGGCATGGCTCACCAGATAAAACATCAAAAGCATCGCCGTTGCCGTACACACGAGCCCCAGCACTGCAATGGATGACAGCGCGAGACTCGATGGCATGGATCGAGGAAACGTGAGCACCGCGGGAATCAGCAGTAGCAGGCTCGCAGTAAGCAGACTGGCCGCAATCGGACCGAGCGAATCGAGGTCGCTCAGGTGCTTCTGGATGATCAGCGGTCCGATCGCATAGCCGACCGTAGCGAGCAACATGCACGCCACGCCGGCCCACTGTAAAGGTGTCGATATGGTTCCCAAACCGAGCAGCGCCACGACCCCGAGCAGGCCAATCGAAAGGCCGAGCATGCGCCAGATGCCCAGGCGCTCGTGCAAGCCAAAGAACCGCGAGATCAGCGTAATGGTCAACGGGACGCCGGCGATGAGGATTCCCGTGACTGAGGAGTCGATCCAGCGCTCGCCGATCGAGATTACGGCAAAGGGCACCACGAACTCAGCCATGGCAAAGGCAAGAATGGCCATCTTGTGAGAGCCCAATGAGCGCAGCGAGCCCCTTTGCCAGGCGATAGGCAGTAGGACCAGGGCGGCCAGCGTGATGCGGCTCCACGCCACTACGAACGGCGACAGTTCCTGCACCGCCAGCTTGATGAAGAAGTAAGGCAAGCCCCAGATGATTCCGAGCGCCGCAAACGCGCACCATGCTCTCCAGCTCACAGTCGTCCTTTCGAAGCGCTATACAAGCACCCAGTTTCGCTTCTTTAGACGTCGTCAGCAACTGACGTCGGCGTTCGCAGTTGTGTTGCGGACGAAGATCATGGCTCGGAAACGTCGCACTGAGCGCGGCCGCGACTGCGCTGTTGCGCGCATTCAAGTGACTACAACACGAGTTGGACCGTAGTGCAGAACGGCTCCTTCGACCCCTCGCTCGACACGAAGGTGCTGGCCTTCTTCAGCTCCTCCACGAGTGTCCTGCGCGGAACTTCGGTACCCGAGCTTGCCGAACCATGCTTGCCGGCTTTGGTGGAGCAGAGGGTGGCCAGACGGCCTTGCTTACCGGAAGCACCCTTGTTCCTGAAAAGTCCCCACAGTGGTTTGGGCGTTGCGTTGAGACTTCCGTGGTGTCCGACCTTATAGAGATTTACATCCTTCAGCAGCCGAGTCCACTCCGGTCTGCTCAGAGCGTACGCCCAGTTTTCGATCTGGGCATCACCGGGCAGCAGGAGTTTATGCTTACCCACTTCCAGGAGCAGGATCACACTGGTGTTGTTCATCACGCTGTCGAGGTCGCGGACCAGGCCGAGCAACTGAGCGGCGTGAATCTGCCGGGATTGATCCACGAACCAACGCACACTCGGCGGCAGTGAACCAGCCCGGCGGTTTCCTCTCTTCACACCCGCGGCTGCGAGGGGCTTTCTCATGGCGAAATTCTGCGCTCCCCAGAACGCCCGAAACTGCCAGAAGTTGTCCGGGTCACGCGACCGCTGCCTGCGGATGGCATTACTTTGCTTCACTGTTGGAGGTCCCAGGACCGTGCACTTTACACCCGGAAGCACACTCAACTTCATTCCGGCGCTGACGTAGTAGGCTTTTCCGCGTCCGCCCATCTCCATAAGATTCTTGACTGCGGAAGCATTCTTGATGTTGTCCTCGCCCAGGAAATGCAGTTGTTTGATTGTTTGTGACCCCGCGAGATCCTTGCGTGTCGCCAGGCGCGTGATCGATTCGGCGACACCGTGCATGTCCTGCAGCGAGCCGAGAAAATGCGCGGTCATTTGCTTTGAATCCGGCTTGCCGGAGGTATAAACGGAGGCCCTCGCGCTGACCGCGTTGACCTTGGCGCGCGGATCCTCCGTCCAGGGCTGGATGACGCAGCTCGGATTCAGTGCTGCGATGATTTTGCCGGTGCCTGCAGCGGTGGAAAAGCCACTGATGTGATCCCGATGCCGGTGAGTAGCAACCAGGACATCGAGCTTGCCTTCGCAAACGGTTTTGATGTCCTGCGCAACCCGTTGCATATAGTTGGAATTCTTGCCGGTCTGCGGGACATGCTTCGGGGCAGACGTGCTGCCGTAGTCCACGAGCATATGGCGCACGGCCCGTGGGTAATTGAAAGTGAGGAGGAAACAATCTCCGAACCCAACATTGTACATGCGAATCGTCACGGAGGTCGGTGCCGCCGCCATAGGCTACTCCTGGTACTCGGGCGAATAGTTTCCACCGACGGATCGATACCAGTCCGTGGCTCGCCTCACATGCAGTCGAGAGAACGCGCGGTCTTTGCCCGCTCCGGGGGAAAAGCCACCGTGTTCCCATAGATACGCGAGGCGAGCTGACTGCCGCGTCTTGTCCATGATGGACTTTCCGACGTTGTACTTGACGTGCCCGTACTCGTCGAAGATGACGGCATTGCCTCCATATAGGGTCACTTCAGTTTCCGGTGGCATATCTGGCGGTCTTCGAATGCCGAGTCGCGACAACTCGCGCGCGTAGAGTTTCAGTTGCTGATGGTATTCAGCGACTGTTTCGTGCAGCGTAAATCCGTCGCGACCAATTCGCGTGCAGGGGCGCACGGACAGAACCCGAGTGTGTGCCTCGTTCTGGAGTTTGAAGGCAACCCGGTTCTCCCACAAAAAGCGGAACAGCTCATCGGGGTCCGACTTCATGTTCTCGAAATGTGTCCGGTCGTAGAGAAAGATGCTCTTTTCAGGAGGGGGATCCCAGGAGCCTTTTTGCCGCTCGGGACCTCCCTTGGAGGTCGGGACGATCCCATAACTGGTGAAAGCGTCGAGTAGATGCGCCCGAAGCGCGTATTTAGCATCCGCGGGATTCAGCTCGGCGTCGACTGTCAGCAGAGCACTCGCAAAATCACTGAATTCGACATCCGTGGGCGGGCAATAATCGATTGCCCGAATACACACGTTCAGCAGGTGGTCAGCCAGCTCAGCGCCTTCCTCGGCGGCTCGCTTGCGGTCGAGATGTCTGCCATCACCAATAGCCCGCAGACGATCTACCCAGATTGTGAGGTAGGCATTCAGGACCGCTGCTACCAGCACTTCGCCACAGGCGTGCGGCTCGTCGCAGCTGCCACGGGTCAGGTAGTCCTTGCTCGGAGGCAGCGAGACCGAACGCCGCAATGCGTGACCATGGACACCGGCCAGCTCGGAGCCCATCTCCTGCGCCAGGCCGAGAAGCCCCGAGTTCTTCAATGCGGCGAGCGAAACGCCCGAGCGGCGGATGAGGCCACGACGTGTCGCCGGCAGCCCGAGATCGATCACTTTCTCAACGATCGACTGCGCCGAAAGGATCGACAGCAGCGCCACGATGTCCGCAAAACCTTCATGAAAGCCTGCTTGTTGTGGCGATGAAGGGTCGGTATAGCGCTCCCTCAGCCCATCCAGCAGCGCGTGCGTCGTTTCATGCGCAACAATTTCGTGTGACAGGCACGTGTAAATCGTGCGCTTGCCATCGCTCGAGGGGAAATACCCAAAGAAGAGCCCCTGCCCACGATCCGAGTAGAACGCATTCGCGTCCGCAAAGGCGTGTGGCGAGACCTGAATCTGGTGGGACCCGAAGCTCCAGCTCAATCGCCGGCCCAACGCGAATTCAAACCGGGCGAGGGTCTTCATGACAATTCCATACGTCATGAGGGCATGAAATTCCCGGCTGCCGAGCAGTTCACTGTCGCTCGCGTCCCGAAAAGGGTCCGCGGGAATCTGCGCTGCAGTTCGTGCCACCGGGGCAGGACTGTGATACGAATTGGCGCTCGAGTCGTAGTCAACAACAAACACCCGGTAGCCCCGCGGACCCGCCTCGAGCAGCTCGTTCGGGACTTCAATCTGCGTTCTGAGAATTCGCTTGCTATCTTTGACACTCGGATCGAGTGCCAATACGGTCAGCTTGCGTGTCGGACGATAGGACATTTCCCTGGGTACCCCGCCTTTCTTGGCCGCGTTCCGGTGCGTCGCGCCACGGCCACCACGTGACGGCAGTCCAGCGCGACGCACAATTGGCCCATTCTATCGAATCCGCTGAAGGCGCGGCTGACCCGCAGTATGATCTGTAGCCGCCACAACAACTACGCTGTTGAAAGGACTCTGTCATGACAGTCACACTCGTCTGCTCGCCAAGATCGCTGCCCCGAGAACATTGGGTGGCCGCCGCCCAGCGCGCATCTGAAGTCAATCCAGCGAATTATCCGCGGCTGGAGCGCCTGGTTCGGGCGGTTCCGGACTTTCAGCTGACCCCCGAACGCATAGCCGTAGTCACGGCGAAGTATTGGGGGTTGAAGGGTGTGCGCCTGACGGTGGGGTTTCTCGATAATCCACCTAAGGATCTGCGAGCGCGAATTCTGTTGCACATGAACGCCTGGGCGAAACGCGCCAATGTCACGTTCGTTGCGTCCAATACCAACCCCCAGGTCAGGATCGCCCGCTCCAACGTGGAGCCGGTCGCAGGTTACTGGTCGTACGTCGGGACCGATATTCTGTCGATCAAGCCCGACCAGCCCACGATGAATCTGCAGGACTTCACCATGCAGACTCCGGAATCGGAGTTTCATCGGGTCGTGCGGCACGAGACCGGCCATACGTTGGGATTTCCACACGAGCACATGCGAGGCGAGCTCGTCGCGAAAATCGACCCCGACAAGGCGATCGCATACTTCGGTCGCACTCAGGGATGGAGCCCGGCCGAGGTACGCCAGCAGGTGTTGACCCCGATCGAGGAGTCAACAATCCGGGGCACCGCGCACGCCGATCCGAATTCCATCATGTGCTACCAGATTCCGGGTAGCCTGACCAAGGACGGTAAACCCATCATCGGCGGACGTGACATTGACGCTCAGGACTATTCGTTCTCCGCGCTGATCTATCCGACGACGAAGAAACCCAAGCCCTCCAGCAGTAAGCCGAAACGCCGTGTCACGCGCAAACGGCCCGTGAAACGGGCGCGCAAGTCAGCGCGCAGACCCAAGTAGCAGCCGACGGCGCGGCTGCGGCATCGCGCGGTTCACACGTTACGCAGGGTCCGCTCGTACAGGCTAAACTGCATCGCTTCACGGACTACAAGTTCGACTTCGAGAACATCCATGGACCGAACAGGGCGCCTGCGATGAATATGTCCAGCGTATGGCGGAGGCAGGAAGCGCGGCCGGGTCAGATGCTGAAGGTTGCAACATTGCTGCTGATCTGGCCTCTGCAGCTGGCCGCTGCAACGCTGACCGGCTGGATCGGCACGTATACGACCGACAACGCGCAAAGCACGGGAAGCTCCGGGATTTATGCCTTTCGCTGGGATACGGATAGGGGAGTCCTGAGTGGGATCCGCCCGGCCGGTAACACTACGAATCCGTCTTTCATCGTTCTGCACCCGAGCGGACGCTTCCTATACGCAGTGAATGAGGATGCCGCGCCTTCCGGAACAGACCGCATCACGGCGTTTGCCGTCGGCGATGCCGCGTCGTTCGGGGCTCTGAAAACCCTCGGGTCTGTATCGTCGCACGGCCTAGCGCCTTGCCACCTCAGCATCGACCCGACGGGAAAATGGCTGTTCGTTGCGAACTATCTCAGCGGAACGATTGCGGTCGTTCCTATTGAGCCAGATGGCCGTTTGGGGGAGGCCACGCAGACGATCCAGCAAAAGGGTTCGGGTCCGGTGACCGGCCGTCAAGGGAGCGCTCACGCGCACGAGGTCGTGCCGTCTCCGGACGGGCGTTTCCTTCTTTCAGTTGATCTTGGCGCGGACAGGATTTTCGTGTATCGCTTTGAGGCCGCCACGGGGACTTTGCATGCCAATAGTCCGGCGGAAGCTGTGTTGCCGAGCGGCTACGGACCCCGGCATATGGTCTTTTCAAAGGACGGCAGGCGAGTCTACCTCCTGACCGAACTCACCCCCGCCGTTATCACGCTTAGCTGGGATGCACAGCGCGGCTCGCTATCACAGCTTGCTGTGACATCCACTTTGCCGGCCGAATACAAAGGAGAGAAGGACGGCGGAGCGGAAATCGTGCTGCACCCGAGCGGCAAGTTCCTTTACGCCTCCAATCGGGGCGACAGCAATACCATTGCCATCTTCCGGATAGCCCGCGGTGGGCTTCCTGTCCCCGCCGGCCACGTTGCCTCGGGCGGCAGCAAGCCCAGATTCTTCGGCACCGACCCGTCCGGAAAATTCCTGATCACCGCAAATCAGGGATCGGGGGACTTGTTTACTTTCCGCATCGATCCTGTTTCCGGTGCATTGACTCGCCTGGGTGAAAGGATCGCAGTTCCGGCGCCGGTGGATTTGCTGTTTGGACCCGCTCTGGCTCACTGACCCATTGCGACGAATGCCGATTCGCCCGTCATAGCAGTCGCGTAAGCCCGCGTGCTGGCATGCGCGTGTGACACAATTGTGCAACATTCCAAGCCGCTGCACCGTTGCGGTTCATTTGATGCAGCGCGCTGACTGTCATATTCGTTCAGCGCGAACCGAGCGCCAGCAAGCGCGCGAGTGACTTGGATAATAACGCAGCCGTGCGAATGACCCTGAAAAACACAACAATCTGATACGGATCCGCTTTCGCTGGAGCGTGCTTCAGCTTGCAGTCTGCGCTCGGCAACCGAGCGTTGGCATCCGGATTGCAACGGCACAGCCCGAGTCGATGTAATCGACCGATCCATTCGTCCAGATTTCCTGCCCGATGGCAGGACAAACGGCAACGTCGCCGGTATTTGCGCTACTCACGCCTGCAGGTTTGAGCGCCACATACCGCCGGCGTTTTTTTTTTGCCTTCGTCTCGGGGGCCGCGAGGAGTGACCAGATTGAACAAGAACGACCGGGTGAGGGCAGATCACGGCCTCGGGCGGATGGCGGCGGCGATGCCAGCGGTCGGAGCGTGGCTGATGTTGAATGGCCTGCCGGCCCTTGCACAGGATGCGGGAGGTTTACAAGCCGCCCTGACGCAGACCCGACCGTTGATAGATATACGTCTTCGTTACGAAAGCGTCGAGCAAACCGGACTCGCGGAAAACGCCCATGCCGAGACACTGCGGGCCCGGTTGGGTGCAGAAACCGGCCAGTTCCTGAATACCAGCTTGCTCGTGGAAGGCGAAGCCATGCTGCGCTTCGACCGCAGCTATCGGCCCGACAACGCGGTAGCCCACTACACTCAGTACCCCGTGATCGCGGATCCGGAGAACTACGCACTCAACCGCCTGGCACTCACCAACAGCTGGTTGCCCCGCACAACAGTGACCATCGGGCGCCAACGCATCATTCTGGACGACCAACGCTTTGTCGGTAACAGCGGGTGGCGTCAGAACGAAGTCACCTTCGATGCGTTACGCATGGTGAGCAAGCCTCTGGCGCAGCTGACGTTGGATTTGACTTTTCTGAACAAGGTACATCGCATCTACGGCGCTGACTCGCCCCAGGGCACCTACAAAGGTGACAGCTATCTTGCCAATGCCAGCTATCAGCTGCCGATCGGCAAGCTCAGCGGCTTTGCCTACCTGCTCGAGTTCAACCCGATTGCAGGGTTGACTGGTGCGCTCGACCCGCGTCGCAGCTCGACGTCCACGTACGGTGGACGCTTCGTTGGTGAGCGGCCGGTTTCCGGAATCAAACTGGGCTATGCGGTCGCGTACGCGTGGCAAAAGCAGCGTGGCGACAACCCACTCATCTTCAGCAATGACTATATTCTGGGTGAGCTCAACGTCAGCTGGTCGCACTTCAAGGCCGCGATCGGCGAGGAGATCATGCAAGGCAACGGCACGGTTGGGTTTGCAACACCACTGGCGACACTGCACTTGTTTGAAGGATGGGCGGACAAGTTTCTGACGACACCGGCCAACGGAATCAAGGATCGCTACGCCAGCATCGGCTGGAGCGGCAAGAAGCTGTTGGGACTGGACTCACTCTCCGCCACGGTGGCCTATCATCAGTTTGACGCCGAGCATCTCAGCGCTGACTACGGCTCGGAGTGGGATCTGGCGCTCAGCGGTAAATGGCATCATCTGGCGGGTGTGCTGAAGTACGCTGATTACAGCGCTGCCAGCGCGACCCCGATTGCACTCGCGCGCGATACTCGCAAGTTGTGGGCGCAGCTCGAGTATCTTTGGTAGCGCGCCAGAGCCTGTATGCATTCTGCGACAACTTGGTGACAAACGGCAGATCAGCGACGCTCTTGACCAAGCCCGTGCGGCGGAGCACGCTGTCGATGGCTCGTAGATGTTAGTCATCAGGGAAGCAGACATTGTCGACACGCGCGCTACCGAACCTCGAACAGCGTATCCGGGTTCTGGCCGAATCCCTGCCCGCCGTCGTGTTCGTGACGGATAACCAGGGGCGCAATATCTACACGAACGGGCGGTTTCAGTGGTTCACGGGCCTGGAGGCCGAGAGTCTTCTGGGGGACCGCTGGCTGCAGGTGCTGCATCCCGATGACCGGGCCCGTGCAGCCTCGATTTGGACGGGTGCGATTGCGAGCGGCGAACCGTACGAGGCGGAATATCGGTTTCGGCGGTACGACGGGCTGTATCGGTGGTTCTTGTGTCGAGCGTTACCAGCGCGTGATGAGGCCGGGATCATTACCGACTGGTACGGCACAGGTACAGACATAGATGATGCCAAACGCGCCACGCAGATGATTTCGGAAGAGGCGCGTACGCTTGAGATGCTGAATCATCTCGGTCGCGTGGTGTCCGCCGAACTTGATGTTGAACGCGCCGTGCAGAAAGTGACCGATACTGCAACCGATCTGCTCGGGGCGGCGTTCGGGGCGTTCTTCTATAACGCACGCAATGATCATGGCGAGGCATACCGGCTCTCCACGCTGTCGGGTGCTTCGCGTGCGGCCTTCGCGCATTTTGCGATGCCGCGCAACACTGCGGTGTTCGGGCCGACCTTTCGTGGCGAGTCGGTCGTGCGCTCGGACGACATCACTTTGGATCCGCGGTACGGCCACAATGCGCCCCATCACGGCGTGCCAGAGGGCCATCTGGCCGTGCGCAGCTATCTTGCCGTGCCGGTCCTCTCGCGGTTGGGCGAGGTGCTCGGGGGATTGCTTTTCGGCCATCCGAGTCCCGGGGTATTCAACGATCGGACCGAGCGGCTCGCTATGAGCATTGCCGCCCACGCCGCCATCGCCATCGACAACGCGCGTCTTTATGAGGCGGCACAGAGGCAGATTGCCGAGCGCGCCCGAATCGAGGCTGCGCTGCGCGAGAGCGAACGGCGCCTGAACGCAGTTCTGGACAATGCTACTGTCGCAGTGTTTCTCATGGATTGCGACCGGCATTGTGTCTACATGAATGCGGCCGCCGAGCGGCTCACCGGCTATACCTTCGAACAAACGTTGGGGAGGAGTTTGCATGAAGTGATTCACCACAGTCGGCCTGACGGCACTGCCTATCCTGCCGAAGACTGCTCGATTCACCAATTTATCTTCGAGAACGCGCAGCGGCAGGGTGAAGAAGTCTTTGTGCACCGGGATGGCAGCTTCTACTCAGTCGCCTTCACGGCCAGCCCGATCAGAGACGAGCACGCGCGAGTGATCGGCACGATCGTTGAAGTGCGAGACGTCCGCGGGGAGAGGCTGGCTGCCGAGCAACTGCGCCAGGCGGATCGGCGTAAAGATGAGTTCCTCGCGATACTTGCGCATGAGCTCAGAAACCCATTGGCGCCGCTGCGAAATGGCCTCGAGATACTTCGGCCGATGGCCGCCGGCAATCCGGCCATGGGTCGAATTACAGACATGATGGGACGGCAAATAAGCCATCTTGTCCGGCTGGTTGATGACCTCCTGGACCTGAATCGCATCACGCGCGGCAGGTTGGAACTGCGCCGCGAGCCTGTCATGCTGCGCGAAGCGGTAAATGTCGCGGTTGAGGCGTCCCGCGCGTTGCTAGAGGCGCGCGGTCATGAGTTGATCGTCCGCTCTCTTGATGAGCAACTCGCTGTTGATGGCGACGTACACCGCCTCGCACAAGTTATTTCCAATCTACTGTCGAACAGTGCGAAATACACACCCGACGGAGGGCGCGTCACTTTGACGCTGGAGCGTGCGGGCAACGACGCGCTTATTAGCGTGACGGACACCGGCATCGGCATACCGCGCGAATCGCTCGCCAGCATCTTCGAAATGTTCTCTCAAGTTCATTCCGGTCGGGATCGGTCCGAAGGGGGGTTAGGGATAGGGCTGGCTTTGGTGCAAAGTCTCGTACAAATGCACGGCGGTACCGTGAGCGCGCACAGTGACGGGATCGGCACGGGCAGCTGTTTCACAATCCGCGTGCCTGCGCTCGTTCGCATGGACCGTCGCGACTTCGTCCCTCGAGCGGTGCTGGAGTCGCCCAAGGTTGTTGATACTGTTCGGCGGCGCGTCCTGGTGGCCGATGACAACGCGGATGCTGCGAGCTCACTGACATTGTGGCTACAGCAGGAAGGCCACGAAGTCCGCACCGCAAAGGATGGACATCAGGCTGTGGTGATCGCGGAGTTGTTTCGGCCAGAGGTGATCCTCATGGACCTGGGCATGCCGCGCCTGGACGGGTTGGAGGCGAGCCGGAAAATCCGCTCACAACCATGGGGCAAAGCAATACGAATTATCGCCTTGACAGGTTGGGGCCGGGAGCAGGATCGGGTGCGTACCCAACATGCGGGCATCGATCTGCATTGGGTCAAGCCGGTGGATCCACACGCTCTCGCGAGCATTTTGGCTGTGGAGCCGTCGCGCGGCGGTTGATTTCGCCGCAGGAAATCGGGCCCACTCGAGTGTCCCAAGATGTATTACTACGGGCTCATCCCTTGCTTCCGGGCGATGTCGATGCTCCTGGGCTGGAGCGTTTTCGGGGCTGCGATGTTGGCTTGTCCTCAACTGTTTGACCCTTTCGTAACCGGGCGGCGCCAGAGGAGGCGCCTCGGCCGGAGCGCGGCATGAGAGCGATCCTATATACTCGCTGCACTGCGTTGCAGCGAGCGATTACGGCCGGACGCGAGTAGGATCTATGTGGGGCAAAAATCCAGGCTCGAGGAGAGTTCCCTATGATTATGGCCATCCACCACAAGGTTGCAGACTACACGAAATGGCGAGCGGCCTATGACGCTCACGAACAGGCACGCGTGGCGGCCGGAGTAACGAACGGCAAGGTGTATCAGTCCAAGGACGATCGAAACGACGTCGTCATACTGTTTGACGTCTCTGACGTTTCGAAGGCGAAGACATTTTCGCAATCCCAAGACCTGAAGTCGCGAATGCAGGAAGGCGGCGTGCTCGGTCAACCCGAGATTCTATTTCAACCCCAGTAAAGGCAGTCCGCGTCGCGGGGGCGCCATCAAGAGGTTTACGACGTCCTAATTGGCCCGGCCCGATCTGGGCCGGCCACCGCGGCTGCGTTGCGCCCTCGGTCGCAACTCTCAGGATGTCATCAGCCCCCGGTGGCTGGCTGTAACCCGCGGGCGCTGTTACTCATGGCGCCGGGTTGGGTGCGAGCCGACATGGGCGGCCCCCAATGCACGGATTGAGCATAGACCGATTGCCAAGCACGGCGAGCAGCTCGCCTTGGTCTGCATCTCGAGTTCGGCGGTCTATTCCATCTACCTCGTTGGATTGCCTCACGGGCCCAACCGGCAATACTCACCCGAGCGTTTGTTCCTGAGATGCCCGAAAAGGCATATCGGCGCGCCATTATTTCATTGGCACTGTATTGCCGCCCTAAAGCGCCCTAAAGGAACCCCTGACGATGCGCCTATACCCCTGGCGCTAGCATCAGGTCAGCCAACCAGGCGCGGCGACCGAATTGTCCACCGGTGACAGCAACAACGCCGCTGCGGTGGCAGGAGGCGCTGTTGCAAAAAAACCGTGCCATGCATTTTAGGCATGGGTCCGCGCTGCCTTTTCAATTGTCTGAGTATTGGGCACGGCACTAGAATCAAACTCGAAAAGAGGGGCCAAGGTACGCGGAAGGTGGCGCGCTCGAGCGCCGGATTCCAACACCACGGATGTCCCCCGCGGTAGATCAACGGCAATGGTGATAACAGGCCGGGCAGCTCTTGCTTCGGTCGTAGGGGGCACTGTGAAGCGATCGGACCAGGTCGGGGCAAGCTGCGATCTATCAAACAATGACGCAGCCGAGGTTACAACATCAGCTGGCAGGCAGAGCATCGCTCGTGCAGTCCGCGCCATCCTGCGCGGCAGTCACGCCATCGCAAGCGCTTCAGCGCTCGCCGTGGCATGCAGTTTCTCTCTCGGCGCTACTGCCCAGACGCGGGTGGCCGATGCTGATAGCGACTCCGCAGGTCTCGGCGAGGTAACGATCACAGCGCGCCGTGAAGCGCTGGCGACCGCTGATGAGCGCAAAAAGAATGCTGAAACCGTAGTTGACTCGGTGGTCGCCGATGAAGCGGGCCTGTTGCCGGATAGCAGCGTTACCGAGGTGTTGCAACGGGTATCCGGTGTCACCATGGTGCGATTTGCCGCGCTGAACGATCCGGATCACTACTCCTCGGAAGGCTCCGGCATCCAGGTGCGCGGCCTGTCGAGCGTCGCAGCCCGGTTGAATGGCCGCGACGTCTTCAGCGCCAACAATGCCGGCGGACTCTCGTTTCAGGATGTGACCCCCGAGCTGCTGGCGGCGGTTGATGTCTACAAGAGTGTGACCCCGGACCTCATTGAAGGAGGCTCGGGTGGTCAGGTCGATCTGCGGACCCGCATGCCATTCGATTTTGGTTACGGACTGCAGGCTCAGGCATCCGCCGGCGCGAACTACGGCGATCTGGCCAAGAAAGTCGACCCCAGCGGGTCGTTGCTGCTGTCGGGTCGCTGGGCGGCCCCATTCGGCGACTTCGGCGCCCTCGTGGATTTTGCCTACAGCAAATTGGACCAGAAGGATTTCTTCATTCGCAACGAGCCTTACTACAAGCAGAACATCAGCGGCACGGATTACCTCATCCCGGGAGGCTTCGATTATGGTTTTGACCAATTCTCGCGTACCCGCCGCGGCATATATGCAGCTCTGCAGTGGGCGCCGACGGATACCCTGACAGTCGGCCAGACGCTATTCTTTTCCAAGTATCTGTCGAGTGGCTCGGGCAATGGGGCGTTCATCACCTCCCAATCACTGGTAGTGGATCCCACTCAAAGCACGTTCGACCCGCGCAATGGACTCGTGAAGTCTCCCAACGTCTTCACCCGCGACAGGGGCACGTTTCTGCCTGGTGGCGGCATGAGCGCCGGGGGCGATACGGGCGTTTCGAGGTCGTACAATGATACGCTGGATGCCTCGACGACTGTCCGGTGGAAGCCGTCAGAGCGTTGGGACATCAAGGGTGCCTTCCAGTTCGTCAACTCGGTCGCCAGTAACAAGAGCTACGACCTGTTCGACACACCGCCCGCCGGTCAGGGGGGCTACGGTATCAACGAAACGGCCGATCAGCCTAATATCTCCTTTCCGGCAGCTACCCAGGCAAAGTATGCCGATCCGGCCAACTACTTCTGGTCGGCGCACATGGATCATGCATCGCACAATGATGGCCAGGAACGCGCCGCCCAACTGGATGCCAGTTACGAGATCTCCGAGCGCGGTTTCTTCCGCTCCGGGCAGATTGGCGCACGTTACGCGCACCGCACGGAAGACGACGCGGATAACGGGTATAACTGGTCGCCGTTTTGCGAGGGCTGGAATGGATGCAATACAACCAGCCTGACGGATCCTAAGACTCAGCCCGGCAACGTATCATTTCAGCCGTGGAGCAACTTCTTCCGGGGCGAGATCAGCAACCCGGGGGGCCTCTACCTGCCCAGCATCCCCTTTACGTCCCAGATGAATCCCGTTGCGAACGTGGCGCAGTTCGGTGGCTCTGTTACCGGTAGAACCAATCCTGACGGCACCCCCATACTGCCGGGCACCTTCGGGCCGGGCGATTGGGCTCATTCGCGGTCGAGCAACACCGCGGGGTACTTCCTGGTGCGTTTTGCGAACGACGCGGGCTTGCCGTTCGATGGTAATTTCGGCGTGCGCATGGTCAAAATCGTCGATAGGAGCGAGGGGGAGCTGGCACAGTACGCGGTGCTCGTGCCCGCGGCGTCCGGTACGGGTCAGGTCACGTATTTCCCCGGACCGTTTTATTTTCATCGCAGCGGCGGGCGCACGACCAACCGGGCACTGCCCTCCTTGAATCTCAGATTCAAGCCCACTGAGACGCTCTTTATCCGTGCCGCCTACACCGTAACGCTGGACGAGCCCACGTTCTACGACGCGCGGGCCAACGGTGCCAACGGAGCAAGCATCAAAACGCACACCAACCCCGATGGAACCGTGGTTCTCGACAGCCTTACGTTCACCTCGAGCTCGGGGAATCCGGGCCTGCGGCCCACGATATCGCATAACACCGATCTGTCGTTCGAGTGGTACCCGTCGAAGTCCACCTCAGCCCACGTGTCAGCGTTTTACAAGAAGCTGAACGACAAGATCATCTACGGAAATGTGCTCAAGCCGGTGCCTTTCATTGCGGCAGACGGCACGATCGTCACGGAGTCAGCCCAGGTGAGGGATGATTTCAACGCTGCCCAGTCGGCGACCATCAAGGGTGCTGAGGTCGGAGCCCGCACCTTTTTCGACAAGTTGCCCAGTCCATTCAACGGCCTCGGTGTGGAGTTCAACTATACACACATCAATAGCAACAACCCCGGCGACCAATACATAGATATCAGCGGTGTGGAACACCACGACGTGCCCATCGTAGGGCTGTCGAATAACAGCTACAACGTGTCGTTCATGTACGAAAAGACGCAGCTGTCGGTGCGTCTCGCCTACAACTGGCGCGGCAAATACCTGATGACCACCAACAGCAACGGCACCAACGGCAATTACAACTATTTTTCCGCGGCCGGTGCCAACGGGCAGACCATCGGAATTTCACTGCCGATCTATGCCGACCAGTACGGTGAGCTCGATCTGGGCACGACTTATCGCCCGACCGACCATCTCTCCGTATCGTTGGACCTCAACAATCTGACCAACGCAACCACCAGGACCCTGATGGGCGGTTATCCGACGGCTTCCCAGCAGTATGTTCGCAGCTGGTTCACGGCCGATCGGCGTATCGCATTGAGCCTGCGGTACAAGTTTTAGGCAGGCTGCATAACGGCTCCCCAGGATGCAGGGGGCCTCGGTGAGTTGAGGGGCTCTGCCCCTCGCGAGTCGGGGCTCCCTGCGTCACCCCAGGCGGCGCAGTATGGATCGTAGTACCGCAGCCGGGTGTTGCGTTTGATCGGCAGTCGTAAGGCGAGGCGCATGATCAAGCACTTACTCATTGTGGGAGGGGGCACCGCCGGGTGGATCACCGCCGGCTATCTGGCGCGCAGGCTAGGTGCGCAATCAGCCAATGGCGTGCAGATCACGCTGGTGGAGTCCGCGGACATCGGCATCCTGGGCGTCGGCGAAGGCACCTTTCCGTCCGTACGCACCACGCTCAAGCGGATCGGTGTGGACGAAAGCAGTTTGCTCCGCGAATGCAGCGCGACGTTCAAGCAGGGCGCAAAATTCGTTCATTGGCGTCACGCAGCCGGGCAGGGGGGTGGCGCGCCGGATCACTACCTGCATGCATTCCAGGTCAGTCAGGAGCCCTCCGGGCTGGACTTACTGGCGTACTGGCTGCTGGGCGCAGCAGGGAACAATGTCAATTGGGACGAAGTCAACACACCACAGAAACGGGTTGCGGATGCGGGCCGCGCGCCGAAATTGATCACGCACTCGGACTATCTGGGCCCTCTGGGTTACGCTTACCACTTCGATGCCGTGAAGCTGGCGCGGTTCCTGCGCGACAAGGCCATCGCATCCGGAGTGCACCACATTGTTGATACTGTTGATGCCGTTAACCTGGCGGAGGACGGCTCAATAGATTCGCTGGTCACGCGCGAGCATGGGGTCCTGTGCGCGGATTTGTTTGTAGATTGCACCGGATTTCGTGCGCAACTCATCGGCGCGGGCCTGGGCGTGCCCTACAAGTCGTGTCGCTCGGTTCTGTTTTGCGATACGGCCCTCGCCATGCAGGTGCCCTACGAGCGGCCGGACTCGCCAATTGCCTCCTACACCATCTCGACCGCGCAGGAGGCGGGGTGGACCTGGGACATCGGGCTAGATTCTCGCCGCGGCATCGGTTATGTCTACTCTTCTGCCCACACCGACGAGGCAAGAGCGGAACAGACTCTGCGCGCCTATGTCGGTACGGCAGCGCAAGGGCTCGCGGCGCGCAAGATCAGTTTCAATGCCGGTTATCGTGAGATCAACTGGAAGAAGAACTGCGTTGCCATTGGCCTGTCGAGCGGCTTTTTCGAGCCTCTGGAAGCCACGGGGATCATGTTTAGCGAAATCGCAGCCGTGTCGCTGTCGAATCTGTTCCCGTGGGGCGGCGACCTGGAAATTGCCGCGAAACAATTCAACGAGCGGATGCGGCGGCGCTACGAGCGCACACTGGATTTCATCAAGCTGCACTATTGCCTCACTGCGAGGCGCGACACGCAGTTCTGGCGCGACAATGTGGAGCCGGGCAGCATTCCCGACAGTCTCCAGGAGTTGCTGCGCCGCTGGCGACATCGTCCACCCAACTCGATGGACATCGACCCCAACGTGGATATCTTTCCGGAAACGAGCTGGCAATACGTGTTGTACGGCATGGGTTACAAGACCGATTTGACACCGCGCGCCGGAGTGCTCAAGTACCATGCCGAAGCCCGGGAAGCATTCGCGGAAGTTCGGCGGCAGGCGGACTTCGCGTGCCGGACGCTGCCGAGTAATCGGGAATTGCTGGATGCCGCCAGAATGCGGCGCTTCGGTGCTGCATGAGCGGCCCGATTAGCAAAGTAGTGATCGTCGGCGGTGGTACGTCCGGCTGGATGTGTGCTGCCGCGCTCGCTCGAATGATCGAGCATGCCGGTGTATCCGTAACGCTGATCGAATCAGATGAGATCGGCACGGTTGGCGTGGGCGAGGCAACCATTCCCTCGATCCGCACGTTCAACGCATTGCTCGGCCTGGATGAGAATGACTTTCTCCGCGGTACCCAGGGGACGTTCAAGCTCGGCATCGAGTTCGTCGACTGGTACAGGCAAGGAAGCCGTTATATCCATCCCTTCGGTACCTATGGTCGGGATCTGAACGCCATCCGGTTCCATCAGCTGTGGCTCAAGTTGAAGCAACTCGGCGATACCGGACTTGGCAACCTGGGCGAGTTCAATCTGTCTACGATGGCGGCCACCCTGAATCGCTTTACCCGTCGGGATGTCAGGTCGTCCTCGTCAGGTCACTTTTCTGCCGTGAACTGACAAGCGAGCTTGCGCGACGCAGCGGCTTCACAGTCAATCCACTCAAAAGGATTGACTACATCCCCTACCGAGGGAACGTAAGCCACCACCCCGTGAGGCTGTTGCGGGCATTGATACTCCACGATGTAGCGGCGCTTGATCGACTCTCGACCCACGATGCGTGCCTTCTTGACGTCGCAAGCTACACCGTTTTTCCCGAGTGCGTCCTTAAACCATTGCAGGGTGGGTCGAGCCTGCTCCGCTGACATTGGCGCTGCGGCGCCCTTTGTTTCGACAGCCGCGGATCCGGCGGCGGTCAGTTGGCACTTCGCGCCGTGGAGGGCAGCGTCCTTGCAGGTTAGCACATCGATATTCCCCGCCGATCCTGGCACAGGTGTTCGCAGGATGAATTCCTGATCCTCATTGCAAGCCACATCCGTGTAATCCAGCTTGGGCTCTGCGCTCTCCCCGAGCCATCTCACCTTGTTGGCGGCACAATTCGTCCCGGCGTTGCGCATCACGGTCGCTGCCATGTCATCCAGTTTGCCATTGGCGGGCAGCTGGCATTTCAAATCAACTTTCGCCGCCTCCTTGTTGTCGGCCGGCGCAGCAGAGGCAGCGAGGCACGAGATGCCGGAGGCCAGCGACAGGTCGCGCATCGTCAGGAGATAACCCATGCCATTGGCACACGCGGCTTCATACAGCGCGACTTCCACCGGTTTGCCGCCCTCCATGGATTTGCCCGCCGCAATGTGGCGCGCATCGGTCAACTGACAGGAAATCTGCAAGGCGTTGAGCATCGCGGTAGTGTGCTTCGCGGCGACCGCTTTGGACACGAGGCCCTTCGGCTCCAACAGGCGCGTGCTGTCAACGAAATCGGCGAGCCCCTTGACATCACCTTGCGACATGTATCCGAGCGTGATCCCTTCCGGCACACGCGCCGCGTTTACTCCGCCATCCGGAGGTGGACCTTGTGCCAAAATCCCGCCACTGCCGACCACCAGCCATAGTGCCAGCAACGCCCTCGAATATCGGATCATGTCAGCTCCCGCGAGGTGCGAAGCAGCACCACGGCAACCCATTGTCGCCGACCTCGCGAGCGGCTGCCATTGAAGTTTCGGCATGTCGCGGGACGGTTTTTTCAATAGTCCGAGTATTCGCAGCGGCGCTATGATGCCGTGACAAAGCAGGCGAGTCTTGTTAGGAACACCTCTCTGGGCCGCGGTTGCCTGTGAACACCGCCACACAGGGATGCCAAGGTCGGCGGATTGCCGCTGGATCTTTGCGAACGACCCGATCAATCTGCTCTATCGTATTCCGTCCTCGGGCGGCCCAGCTGAGCGATTCAGCGATCGTCGTTCGTCCTATTCGGTCGCGGTCGCAGACCGATTGATCTTCAACGTCACGGAACCGGCCGGGGTCGTGCTTTGGAGCAAACCGGTCCGTGGCGGCCCGGAAGCCGCTCTCGAGAACATGCCGCGGCTCACCTACGCGGATGCATGGACAGCGCTGAGCACCGGCATCTCATGCGGATGGCGGGCTCTCCCGGGCGGTTTATTTCTGCAAAGTGTCGCTGGCCCGATCCTCGCTCGCATGCGAAACAACAGGCGCGGCGGATCTCGTTTAGGAGAGCCGCGCGCCCTTGGCGCCCGCACTGTTGACGGAGGTCGTGTTACTCTCGCGCTCAACCGAATGGGAAATAGCAGGGGAGCACTCGAGATGTCGAGCCGGTTGTGCATGTTCATCGCCTCAGTCGGCGCGGTTACTCTGCTGGCGAGCGCGAGACTTCAGGCTGCTAGTGCGAATGCGCCGGCGGCGTGCGCCTCGCTAACGTCATTCAAGGCGCCAGGCGTTGATATAGCCGTCAATCAAGCCTCGATGATTCCCGAGGGCCCTGTGCCCGCGACACCTTTCGGCCCGACTTTTGCCGGAATCTTGCCAGCTTACTGCCGAGTGGATGGCGTCATCGACGAGCGCACGGGCACTGACGGAAAGGCGTACGCCATCGGATTTGCAGTGGCGATGCCACAGAGTTGGAATGGACGATTTCTGATGCAGGGTGGCGGTGGTCTCAATGGCAACGTGGCGCTGCCGATCGGTAGTGTCGCCGCCGGTGATGTGCCGGCACTCGCGCGCGGCTTCGCCGTGGTCACCACGGACAGCGGGCACAAGAGTTCGGCCGCCTTCGACGCGAGCTTCTTCGCGGATCAGGAGGCCACGGTCAACTTTTTGTATCAGGCCGTTGGGAAGGTGGCGCAGGTCGGCAAACAGATCGTGGCGGCTTACTACGGACGCGCGGCGGGGCACTCGTATTTCATGGGGTGCTCGACCGGTGGCCGCGAGGCGATGCTCATGTCGCAGCGGTACCCACGTTTCTTCGACGGCATCGTGGCCGGTGCTCCGGCCATGCGCACGAGTTTTTCCAACCTGGCAGATCGTTGGGTCGCGGTAACGCTCAATCAGGTAGCGCCCCAGGACGAGCAGGGCAGACCTCAGACATCACGCGCTCTGTCGGATGATGATCGCAAGCTCGTGATCGATTCCCTTCTAAAGGCTTGCGATGCGAAGGACGGTATCGTTGACGGAATGATCTTCGATCCAATGAGCTGCGGCTTCAATCCGGCCGATCTTGCGTGCAGGGGGCGCAACGACAGGTCATGTCTGAGGCCTGAGCAGACCAGGGCGCTTGTAAAGGCCTTCGCGGGGCCGAAGGATTCGCGCGGCAATCAGGTTTACCCAGGATTCTGGTTCGATACGGGCATTGCCGAGCACCAGGGCATTCCAGGTCTGTTGAACCCCGGGCCGAGTCCCGTGGGTGGCCCAGTCGTGACGACCGAAATGGATGTCGACAAAGAGGCCGCGCTTGCCGCCACCCCGAACGCCGCCCTCGGTGACACGGCAAACTGGGCCCAACTCAACACATTCGCAGGGCACGGGGGCAAGCTCATTTTCTTTCACGGGGTCAGCGATCCGTGGTTCTCCGCACAGGATACAGCTCGCTATTACGAGCAACTCGCCCAAGCTAACGGCGGCATGGATGCGCTGTCGAAGTGGAGCAGATTGTTTCTCGTGCCGGGAATGGGCCACTGCGGCGGCGGCTCGTCTGCGCTCGACCATTTCGATCTGATCGATTCCATCGTGAGCTGGGTTGAAAAGGATCACGCACCCGAATCGGTGGTGGCGACGGGCAAAGCGTTTCCGCAAAGAAGCCGGCCGCTGTGCCCATATCCACAGCATGCACACTTCAAAGGCTCCGGTGATCCGCAAGCAGCAGGCAACTTCGAGTGCCGCCCGCCTGGATGATGCCCGTCAATGAGCCCCGTCACGGTGCAAAGGCGGCGGACTACTTGCCCTGCCAAAGCTGCGGATGGGCGGCCATGAAACGGACCAGCGCGTCCGAAACGGCCTTGTCGTCTGCTGTTGAGGCATGCGAGTGACAGCCGGTCATGGTCAATCCATTCATTGCGATGAAGGCGATCTTGCGTTCGTCGGCGGCCTCGAGTTGGGTCATGACCACTTCTCTGCGGGACTCAAGGCAGTTGAAAAATCGTTGGTGCCCAGCCGATTACGATGATCTGCGGGCGCCACGTGTCGTCGTCGCAGGCCATCTTCTTGTCGAACTGGACGAACGGATACGCGACGGGCACGGGGTCACCGGAACTGCCATTGTGCTGGCGCACAACGCGGTGCAGATCGCCGAGCGCTGCGGTCGGGATGAGGGGCCGCCGGCCCAGGCGCCGCAATGTTGCGCGCTGGCCTCCGGTCGTCCCCTCGACTAACCCGCTACGCCGTCGGGCCTCTCGGCCGCCTCGAACTCGTTACCATCTGCGTTCCATGTCTCGAAAGATTCAAACGCCGTCATGCCGCCTGAGGTGTAGACGGCGTGCCACAGGCCTACGATGGACCTTCGGTGGAACTCGCCATCGTTGTTGGGCGCGGTCTGGCCACTGCTGAGCTCGATTCCCGCACTGGGGTGAGCCGGCACAGCGAGGGCATGAGGCCCCGAGGCATACGACGTTCTTCCGCAGGACGCAGCGAGAGCATGGGTCGGAATACCCCAGGAAATTGTCGCAAGAACTGCGCAGCCAAGAAGCATCCGTAGAGAGTTGACGGTCGTTTTCATGTCGGTGTTCTCCTCGTTGGATCGTTCATACGAGCTATCCTCATCAGGCATGCTTTGTTGTCTCCAATCAGATTTCTCCGAAAGGGTTAGAAGAGCCGTCGGGCGGCGTACTAGTCAGAGGTTCGTCCAGCATTCACGCGAAACTTGAGTCCCTGCGCGCGCGCCGAGGCGTCACTCAGTCGTACTGCGGCAATGGGGAGGAAATCGTAAAGGCGACACTCGGCACGCCTTGATAGTTGGGCGTGCCGGTAATTGCTCTCGAGCAGGTATGCCGCAACGATCGTACCGTCGTGACTGGAGGCGGGCGGGCGGACCGCGCTAGGCGGCGTCCCCGGATCGGCCGTCACACTCTCAAGCTGTCCGCCCATCGAGGAGTTGGCCATAACACCGGCAGCGGTGTTATGGACGCTCTCAACCGTTGGGAGCGTACGCACATCAATCCCCAGTTCGCGACCCTTGTCCATTAGCCTAGTACGCAGGACAACGACTAGGGCGTGGGCCTTTGTGCAACGCGGGAGTCAACGCGGGAGTCCTTGGCTGCCGCGAGAGCTGTGACTTGTGCAAGTGCGCCCGCTAGTGTGTCATCTATGCACGCTGCGAAATTCGGGCGGTACGACAGCTCGTGGCTGTGCGCAAGCTCGGCACACAGACGCCGGGCAATCACGCGCAGGCGCTCGCGCGCTGTGTGCAGTCCTGCGGGCGTCGTGAGGTTGAGGTCGGCAAGGGACACATTTGCGGCACGAGTGACGGCGTTTAACGTTGATGAGCGGATCTGTCCCAGCGCTGCAGTGATCGTACTGTCTACACACGCAACGAAATTCGGCTGTGACGGCGGGCCGCGGCTATCCGGGTGCTCGCGACACACGCGCTGCGCCATGAGCCGCAAGCGCTCGCGCGCCGCGCGCAGACCTTCCGGAGTCGAAAGATTGAGGTCGGCAAGTGATACATCCTCCACGCGGGAAGAAGCACTGACGGCGAGTTCATTGGCGATCCCGGGGACGGACGCAATCGCAGACAGGGTGACAAGGGCGGCGGTCCAAAGCAAATTCGCACGGCGCGAGCCGCGGCGCACATTGGGCTGAATTGTCATGTTGTGATCCTCCAAGTCCGAGCTGTGTGCTGTCCGACGGTGGGTTATCTACTAATAGTATAGTAGTATAGTATGCCCACAGGTGGAGCTTGTCTACTAAAGATATAGTAGATAAGTTGGTGGGCAGCCTGACACCTCACGATCAATTTGGGTGCAGCTGGAGTGGGGCACGGCGCGACGGGCAGCCCGCGGTCATTGACGAGCGTCTGCATTTGGCCTAGTATCTACTATAATTATAGTAGCGAGGTTTTGATGGACATCTCCTTTACCGATCGCGAAGCGGATGTCATGCAAGTGCTCTGGGACCACGGCCATTGCGTCGTCAGCGACGTACAGGACCGATTGAGCGACAAGCTTGCGTACACCACGGTATTGACCGTGCTGCGCACGCTCGAAGCCAAGGGGTACGTCGGCCATAAGGAGGATGGACGGCAGCATCGTTATTTTGCTGTCGTGCAGCGCCAAGCCGCGCAGAAGAGCGCGCTGAAGCATCTGCTGGGAAAGCTCTTCAAAGACTCCTCCGAGCTCTTGTTTGCACGTCTGGTCAGCGATCAAAGGCTCAGTGCGGAACAGATCCGCCGCATGCGGAAGCTACTCGAGGACAAGTCCAGGTAAGACGGTCGCCACCATGCTCACTTGGATACTGTATGTCCTGGTGATCACGCTGTTGCTCAGCGGTGCCGCCCTTGCGGCGGAACACTCGGCGCGGCTGCGCCGTGCACGCACTCGCTGGATCTGGGGTTTGACGATCGTGGGGTCGCTCGTCATTCCCACCCTTATCGCCTCGGTCTCGATACAGGTCCCGAGTCTCTTGACACCGACCGTTTCGCGGAAGGTCACAGCCCTGCGCGAACTGACCAACGTCCAGGTGGTGCCGCTGACCTGGGTGCATGAGCACACCGGCAACCGCGCAGCGACGCGCGACGAAAACAGGGTGTTGCAACGCGCCTGGATCGCAGCCTCGGGGCTCCTCTTGGCGGTTTTGGTACTCAATGGCGCACTCGTGTTCCGGCGAAAACGCGTATGGAAGCTTGGGACGGTCGCGGGCGTCGCCGTGTACATCGCCCCGGATGCAGGTCCCGCGGTGGTGGGATTGCTGCGCCCTCGCATTGTGGTACCTGAGTGGCTCACGGGGGCTTCGCCATCCTGCCAGGTACTTGTCATCGCCCACGAGCAAGCGCATCTGGCCGCTCACGATCCGCAATTGCTGACCCTCGCACTGTGCCTGGTCGTGCTGATGCCTTGGAATCTTCCCCTGTGGTGGCAATTGCATCGTCTGCGCTACGCCATCGAAGTCGACTGCGATTCCAGGGTTCTGCAGTCCGGCATGGATACTGGCCAATATGGCGAAACGTTGATTGATGTGAGTCAGCGGCCATCAGGTTACATTGGCTCAGTTGCTGCCATGTCCGAGTCCAAATCGCTGCTCGAAAGACGAATAGCGATCATGGTCAGCAAACCCGGTAAATGGGCATGGGTGGCGGCCGCGATGCTCGGATCCCTGGCGCTGGCCCTGGTCGCCGTTGCCGCACAGATCACCCCGCCCAACTTCGGTGTATCCAATGGCGCGCAGCGAGCGGTCATCCTGACGCCTACGGACCTCGATCACTACGTTGGTTTCTACGTGCGTGGAGCGAATACGGTCATGACCGTAACGCGTGATGAGACTCATCTGTTCTTGCAGGGACCGGCAATTCCCGCCATTGAATTCGTCCCGGACGCGGAGATGAACTTTCACGGGAATGATGGCCTCGGCCCGTTCGGAACTTTCGTGCACGATGCATCGGGACAGATTACGGGGCTGATCGAGCACCATGGCCATGTGTTCTCAGTGCCCTGGTCGCGCATCGATGCATCAGCCGCCCAGGAGATCAAGGCCAACAATCACACCAGGGCTCAAGGTCAGGTTCCTATGCCGGGCGGCGAAGCGGTCTTGCGGCGACTGGTTGATGGAATACTCGCGGACAGACCCCATTACGACGAGATGACTCCGTGGTACGCGGAACTCGTCAGGCAAGCGGGATTTTTGACCCGTGCGATTTACGCAAAACGGGGCGCAGTGCGATCGATCGAGTTCCGTCATGTGGACCAGAACGGAGGCGATGTCTACGAAGTCGGCCAGGAGGGCGGCGTATCGACGTGGACTATTTTCTTGAATACGAACGGGCTCATTGAGGACGCGTTGGATTACGCTGGCAATTATTGATCGGGCACACCCGCACGGAGCTACGCCGGGCAGTCAGAAATTCATGCCGAGCTGAATCCAGCCGCGGGAGGACGAATCCGTGTCCGACAGCACTGGTTGGGCGCCAATCTTCCACGCCCAGCAGGCCCGCATCGTGAAACCATTGCGTGTGAAGAGGTTGAACCCGACGCCGGTGCCAAACAGGCTACGCACGTTCTCACCGGGCAGGAACGCATTCTTGTTCGTGTAGATCCGGCCACCGTCAAAGAATGCAATCAGTTGCGGCCGTGCAAACGCGCCAACGTCGGGCAGCGCATGTCGAAGTTCCAGGGTACCGAGCAGCCCGTTATCGCCGACGCCTTCACCCTGAGGGTAGGAACGCACGGCGTTCGGACCTCCCAGGGCAAACTTTTCGGACGGATCGAGGTTCTTACCGGCAATTTGGCCAGACACCGCGATATAAAGATCCGGCAGCGCGCGGCCGAGGCTCTGCAGATGTAGCGCCGTGTACGAGAGTTTGTCGTAGGTTCCCGCAGTCCTGGCGGTCGCCTGGTCGATCTGCCAGGCCGTTAGATCACGAATTCGCAGGTGGCCATTTATGTACCCAACTGAGGCGGTCGTGATGCCGCCTGCCAGGAAATCGTCGCGGACGCTGCCGTTGACACTCAGTGTGACCTCGCGGCTCCAGCGCCGGTCGGTTGTGGCAGTTGCCCCTACCATATCGCTCAAATCCGCGTAGCTGAATGCGAGCTGCGTGTCGAGACTGCCCGCGAGCGAGCGAATCAGCGGATAGAGAGCATAGAGTGTCGACGCGGTGGCGCTTCCGTGCGCATCGAGCGAGGTGAATTGTTTGCCGAGCACGTAGTCAGTGCGAGTGAGCGCGGCTCCCATCCGCAGGCTGCCCACTGGCATTTGATACCCTGCACGGCCGTAGATGACACCTTTTTCGTTGGTGAAAACACCGCGCATTGCAAGTTGATCACCGCGCCCAGCGAGGTTGGCAGCGACGAATCCGAAACCTGCCCGCAACGGGCCTGTGTAGCGGTTACCTGAGTTGTCCGCATCAAGTGTCCATTGGTAACGCTTTTCAGGTGTCAGATGTACGATGAGATCCGCCGTACCTACCTGTTCGCCAGGTGAAAGAGTCGCGGACGACGCAACGCCTTGCAATTCCTGAAGCAATAGCAATTCGCGCTCCAGAGGGGCAGATCGGATTACGTTTGAGTTCACCGCAGCCCTGAGGGTGTTGCGCACGAGGCTTTCCGAGACCCCCGCGTCGTCTTGCACCCGGAGCTTCCCGTATTTGCCCTCGAGCACTGCGATTTCAACGACACCGTCGCGAATCGTCTGCGACGGAACGAATGCCCTGGCGAGCGGATAGCCCCGATCCCGATAGAACCGGGTAATGGTGGCTGCGGCCTCTCTGAGCTCCGCGAGAGAGACTGTACGGCCGCTGAACCGCGACACGAGCGCTTCCAGCCGACTTGCCGGATACGCAGTCGAGCCTGTGACGCGAATCTGCGCTACCAGGAAAGGAGTTTCCGGTGCGGACTCCGACGGAGTTCGCGCGGGCTGCTCAATGTCGAGCGAGGGTGCTGGCGGCGGTGCAGTGACGGGTCGCTCCTGCTCCATTTCGCGCAAGGTCGTGCCGATGTCGGGCGGAGCGGTCTGCGCCTGCAGGGCGCCATTAAAGAAAACACCGATGATCGCGCAGCTGCGAAAATAGCGCCTCACGACAAGCATCCGTCGTTGTCTAGTACGACAGAATTGCACTGGCATCGGCAGGAAGCTTTAAGCCCGAGCCCACGATGGCGACCGGCAGTTGGGGCAGCCGCAGGGCGGGGCGCCGCCCGTCCAGCAGCGACGTCGCCGTCCTGCTTGTGGCGTTCGCTTCCCTGAGTGCACACAGCGGCGATGTTTGGCCGAGCCGGGCGAGCTGAGCGCAAGAGTTCTCCATCCGCAGCGTGCTTGCCAATCCACCCGAGTAGGCCTCTGGCGGCGCGCCCGGAGCTCGTGTTTCGCCACCGGGTGACACAACGAAGGCCGTTGCGTTGCCGGGCGCCTGCACGAATACGTAGTCGCCGGAGGTTGCGGTGAGTCCCGTACCCAGGGTCGCGAAACTTCCCGCCGTGTTGGAATCGCTAATACTCGATGCGAACGCAAGTGTGCCTGTGGTTGCAGATTCGAGCGTGTCACCGGCGACGAAGCCGGTCACCGTGCCTGTCAACTTGGGCATGGGAGTCCACTGGTAGACCGTTGCGGTATTGGCGACATAGGTGAGTGTCGCCGGTGTGACGGTCAGTGCCCCGTTGGTGAAGACAATCGAGTAGTTTGGGTTGGCGAGGCTCCCTTGTGTGATCGCATACGGTCCCCCCATCACGGTCTCGCCGGCGGCTCGCGTGAGTGCGCCCGACAACGTGTCTGAACCGATCAGCCCACCGGCGCTCACTGCATAGCTGAGTGTCGGGTCGGACGAGCCGTATACTTTTGTTTCACTGTCTGCAGCAACGATGATCGGCTTGGGTGTGATATCGGCGGTCGTGGTGCTCGACCTCGAGGCGAGTCGATAGTTGCTTGCGTCGGGTCCACTAAGCCCGATGCCCGCTGTGGTCACGGTCTTACCGGTGCCCACATCTCGATCGAAGAACGAGGCGGTCGTGTAATTCGCATTCAGCGCATCGCCCGCCATTCGATTGTCCGCAAGCGTTACGGTCGCCAATGCGGTCCCGTCATAGGCCCTGCTCTGGGCCGAGGTGGAGATGGTGAGCGCGCGAGGTTCGATGGTGTAGCTGGCGCCCGTGAACGCCAGTTGGTATCCGAGCGGCGAAGCTATGGACCCCTGACCTATCGAGTAGGTACCGGCTACTTCATTGCCGCTACCGCTCAGCGCGTCAGCTGGACGGGTCAATGCGCCAACCAAGGCATTTGCTACCGCGTCGCCGTCGATAAAGCCGCTTGCCGAATACGTCAACGCAGAACCGGGCGCGCCATAGACGGTGCTCAGGGCATCGGCCATCACGTTCAGCGTGGGCGCGACGCTATACAGAAGTCCGTTGCCCGCAAGGGGGAGGGTGGTTCCGGGCGTCAAGCATCCGGCCGTGAAGGTACAGTTATACCGTTTGAAGTCAGACGCGATCCCGCCCAGCGTGTTCGCTGCAGGGTCGGTGGAATAGACCAGCCACCGGCCTGAAGGTGAATTCAACGAGCCGCCTGCATTGATGAAGTTGCCTGCGGCGGCAAGAACGATCGCGTCGCCTGCGCCGCTGGCTGTAATTGCGCCTGTCAGCGTCAGGTTGCTGGAAAGCGCCTGCAGAGTGCGGACGTTTGAAGTGCTGAGTACCAGAGCATTGGCATCAACCAGGGATACGGCATTTGCGCTCGTCACTGCGAGGGTGGCGAAATCATTCGATGGGTTCGCGAAGATCGCGTTTCCTACCCCCGTGTCGAGCGACAAGACTCCGACGCTTTCGAGCACGGGACCGTACGCCACGATGTCGCCACCTCCGATGGTACGAAGCGTCGTCGAGCCGCCCAGTGCTGTGAGGCCGTTGTACATCTGTGCGCCGGACGTGACGATCACGCCACCATTGACAACCAGAGTTGTCGTGGCATCGGAAGTGAGCGAGGCGAGCGGGCCTGAATTGCCGACAGCGTTGCGCAAGGTGACCGTGCCGGCTCCCACGATGTCGAGGGAGCCGGGTCCATCCAGCGTGCTGTTCAAGGACAACGAGACAGCGGGGCCGGCGGCGATTCGTGCTGCAGTCGCAAGCAGTACCGGGCCTGCGACTGCTGCGGTGCCTATGCCCGTAAGCGCGCCCGCGCCATCGACACCGTTTCCGTTGAGGGTAATCGTTTCAGCATCGAGGGTAATGTTGTCGATCCGAAGAGTCGCGCCGTCTGTTATGGTTGTACCGCCCGTCGGGCTGCCCAGCGCCGCCGGGTTGGATGCCACCAACGTGCCTCCACTGAGGGTCGTCGCGCCTGAGTAGGTATTGGTCCCGGAGAGAGTCAGCGTGCCGGTTCCGGACTTGACCAGACCGCCGGTACCGCTGATCACTCCGGAGTGCAGCGTGGAGGTGTTGTTAGCACCGCTGCTGAGAATGCCCGCACCCAGCGATACCGTCCCCGCGCCTGCGAGTGAGCCAATTGTTTCGTTGGTCCCGTTGAGGCTGAGCGTTGCGCCTGCCGCCACCGTGACAGATGAGACGTCGCCGATTCCGTGGCCGCCGGCTACTTGGAATGTGCCGGCGCTTATCGTTGTGTCGCCACTATAAGAATTTGCGCCTCCCAGCGTCAGTACTCCGCTACCCGCCTTTACCAGGCCGCCCGTACCGCTGATGGAGCCGGAGTAGGTAGTGGAGGTATTGTTGGCGCCGGTGGTGAGTGTGCCGGCGCCCAGGGTCACGTTGCCCCCGGTCGTGCCGCCGCCGGCCAGTGAGCCGATTGTCTCGTCCGTGCCGTTCAAGTCCAGCGATACACCCGCGGTATTCGCCAAGGTGACCGCCGAGACATCGGCAATTGCGCTGCCGCCCGCAAGGCGCAGCGTGCCCCCGCTGATGGTGGTGGCGCCCGTGTAGGTATTCGCACCCGCGAGCGTGGTCGTACCCGTACCGGCCTTGGTGAGTGCACCGCTGCCCGAGAGCACACCGGCGAAGCTGGTCGAGGTATTGTCGCCACCCGCGGTGAGCGTCGCGGTGCCCAGATTGATGTTGCCGGCCCCCGCGATTGAGCCGACCGTTTCGGCGAAGCTGTTGAGATTGAACGTCGCACCCGAGGCAACCGTGACCGCCGAGCCATTGGCGATGCGGTTCGCCGCACCCAGCTGCAGTGTGCCGGCGCCGATGGCCGTCGTGCCGCTGTAGGTATCATTCCCCGACAGCACCAGGGTTCCCGCACCGAGCTTGGTCAGACCGTTCGCTCCGCTGATGACGCCCGAGAGCGTAAGCGTGTCGCCGGTGGTGGGTGTGCCGATACTGCTGGCACTGCCCAGTGCGATGTTGCCGGCGAGCGAGGCAGTTCCCGTACCGGTGAGCGCACCATTGCTGCCGACACCGGTGCCGTTGAGTGTCAGCGCCTCGGCACCGATCGCTACGTTGTTGATGCTGAGCGTCGCGCCATTTGCAACGCTGACTCCACCCGCGGTGGTGCCCAACGCGGTTACATTGGCCGCTACCAGGGTACCGGCCGAAATGGTTGTCGCGCCCGTGTAGGTGTTCGCACCCGACAGAGTGAGTGCCCCAGTGCCTTGCTTTACCAGGGTCCCGCTGCCCGAGACCACAGAGCCGGCGGCTTGCGTCGCCGCTCCACTCGAATTGAACGTGAGCGCGCCGCCGTTCGTGTTGACATTCTGAAGGTTGTTTATCCCTCCACTTCCAGCGTTCAGCTTGATATTCAGCGCGCCGGTCGTCGAGGTCAGGTTGGCACCCCCGCTGAAGTTAATCCGATTAGTCGCGTTCAGCGTGAGAGTGGCGGTTCCACCGGCCGTCTTCGCAATGGAATTGGCCACCGTGATATCGCCCGCTTGAATGCCGGCTCCCGCAGTATTGACCGTAACGCTGGTCCCACCGTTGAGCGACGCTTGAATCGTGGTAATACTTGCGATAGCACTATTGCCGTTCGGCGTGAATACTCCACCCGCGAAACTTCCATTCGAGGAGGCTGAGGTGGATAGCGTGACATCGTACGGATCGAGGAGCCAATCTCCGGCTTGGCCAGTTGGCGCAGCCGCATCGACGGTTCCGACGGCCTCCAGGTAGACCTTTCCGGACGTCTCGACGCTGCCCCCGTTACCCCCGTTTGGTCCGCCTCGAGCACTGATGCTACCGGCGTAGCGGGTCATCTCATCTGACCAGACAACAACTTTCCCCCCATTGCCTGCGTCTAGCGCGTCCACCTTGATCGATGCGGTCGGCGCAACGTACGTTGCCTGCGCGTTGTGAAACTGCGGGTTGCGGCCTTGAGTATCGCCGCCTATCAAAACACTCCCGCCTCCGGCGCTGCCGGACGCGTCGACCACCGCGGCATCGAACAGACCGACCCTGCTGCCGGTAACCTCAATACGACCACCGCGTTCGCCAGCGGAAGTGCCGGAGGCGTCGAGTGTGCCGCTGGAGGTGACGATTCCGATCGCACCTCCATCCAGTTGAATGAGGCCGTCCTTCACGCTCACGCTGCGCGCCTCGATGAGGCCTTGATTGTTGACTACCGTGGAGAGCAGTGCGTCCTTGGCCCGTGCAGACATGATTACTGTGCCGCCATCGGCTTCGATGAGTTGCTTGTTTGAGACCAGTGCGTCCGCAGCGGCGCGATCGACGTTGAAGCTCAAAAGTCGACCGGCATCGAGCGTCAATGTGACCTGTTGGCCTCCACCCAGGGCGGCGGTTCCGAGTCGCGCCGTTATGACGCCCTCATTGACGATCTGTGGTGCTACCAGGGCGATGTAACCGCCGTCCTTGGCATGGAGCGCTCCCTGGTTGATCACCGAGCCGGAACTGCCGCTGCCCGACAACGTGTAATGGCCGGCGAGAAAATCGGCGACCGACAATTGGAGGCTGGATGCGAGCAGGCCACCCACATCCACCTGGGCTCCGCGGCCAAACAGCACGCCGTTCGGGTTCAATACGAAAATCTGGCCGTTGGCCGCCAGATTGCCGAGGATGATCGATGGGTCTTGGCCGAGCACTCGATTGAGCGCGATCGACTGGGCGGACGGTTGTTTGAAAATGACCGATTCGCCGGAGCTGATGTTGAAGCTCTGCCAGTCAATGGCCAGTCGCGCGGTCGATTGATCAATCGTGAGCACATTCCCCGACTGGCGGATGTTTCCGGTGCCCGTAGTTGTCGTACCCGCAACGGGCAGGGCCCGCGGCGCAGACATACCGCTGACCAGCAGCAGTGCAACTGCGATGCGCATCACAGTTCGGGACAGGGGTGGGGTCCCGTTTGGGTGCATTGTCATAAGCGCCATGCGAAGGGGGACGAAAGTCTGACGGGCGCCAGAATAGGGCGGTGCAGCATCGCATTATGTGATGTAGCTCTTATAGTTAAGTTGTAGTGCAACAATTCCGAGGGATTTGGCGCGCAACTCAGGTCGGCAGTGCGTCCCAGGCAGTGTCGCCCAGATCCTCAGTCCGCTTGCCGCGTTAGAACTGAGTGCCGGACTACCGTGTCGACTAACCAGCCGTTAGCCTTTCTGGCGTTGAAGCGTGCCTTGACCTCGACGGTCGAGCGCGCCGACGGGGCAGTACTCAAAACGCGTTTTTACGGTGTAGATTAAGTTGACGTCCGGTCCGTGCGATTTCTTCCGCGAGCAGGCGTTCGTGAGGAAGGGTAGTTCGGTACTCGGCCGACTGGTTGGACGGCACGTGCGCTCGCGATACAGACGATGGACGGATACGAACCATCTGACACCAGCCCGTCTGTCGTCGCACCCGGAATGGCGTCTGTAGAGGCGTCTAAGCATGCCCGTGACGACGTCTCCGACAAAGCTCGTCACACCCCACGTCGCACCTCCCACGCCGAATCTACCGTTCGAATCACGCCCATGCAGTAGCGTCTCTAGTCAACCATGTAGGTAACGTCGTTAGCTCTGCCTGTTACGATGTTTCCGCAGACAAAACAGTTAGTGTATCAACTTACAAACAGCTAACGATTGCGAGTATCATTCGCGCCTGCACAATCTGCTGTTAATACTTTCTTCGCATCAACATGCATGAGCAATGACACGTCGTTTCTTGACGCGCGCCATCGAGTTTGGGAAGAGGGCGCCGTATGAAATTCCTAGATTTGGTGACGCACATCGCCGAAGTCGACGACGTGAACCGCCGCTGCATGCGGGCAAATCGCCTTTAGACGCTACTGCTCTGGGGTAGGGCGCTGAGCTGATCGCGTTGCACTTGGCCAAGGCGCACCCGGCACCTGACAAGTGCTGCAGATGCCTGCGCCGTCGCGAGTGCCCGAGTCTCAGACCCTCTAGAGTGCGTGCGTCCACCACGCGCGTTGCGCCCACATCAAAACGACAAACGCGCGCCGGCAAGCTCGCTTCATTGTTACGCTGTGTGTCTCTCGCGTATCGTCGCCATGTCAACCTTCGAATGCGGTCTGCACGGCTGTGTTGGGCTGTTGCAATGCCGCAATGAAGACTCTCAACCATCAAAACGTGATTCCGGGTCGTGCTTTTCGGTCTCGGCCGCGACGGGCGTCTCCAAATTCAGTGTGGGAATCGATTAAGTTACATGTCGCCGCGGCGCAGCTTCTGTGTGCCGGCAACGCTAGAGACGTGTCAACGGATCCCAACTGAGGATGTATGTCGTCGCCCGTGGCGGAGCTTCAAAAACACCGGATCTCGCTGCGCAATGTCCTGGCGGTCGTTCAGGGCCTGCTACTTGCCGCGCTCTGTGTCGTTGCCGGCCTATCCTGGATCGCGATTGACAATTCCAACCGCTTCGCGCGGGAACTCGCCCTGGTCGGCCGCGCACAGCGATACTATCAGCAAGCCGACACGATGCAGGATGCGCTGCGAGCCGATGTCAATTCGGCGCTATCCGTTGAGAGCACAGATCCAGACGCAGCAGAGGTCATTCTCGCCAGTATGCGGGCGAACGCCGCGCGCTTCACGGCAGCGCTCGATGCGCTGCGGCAGTCAAGCCTTCCGGACGATCTTCAGCACACTGTTGCCAGTACGCGGACGCTTGCGGATGCGTACATCGCACGGGCTACCGCGCTCACGGCGATCGCCGTCCGCAATCGCGAGCGGGCCGGGACGCTGAAAGCGAAATTCGACGAAAGCTTCAATGAGCTGCGCGAGACTAACATCGCAACGTCAACACTGTTCGCCCAACATACCGAGGCCGCAGAAGCGCGCGCCACCCGCGCGACCGCCACCGCCAAGCAATGCATGGTAGCTGCGGCCGCGGTCATTGCGGTCTGCGGCGGCATATTTCTCCTGCTCGGTCGTTCGATGAGACGTTCGTTGCGGCAGGTTCGCGACGTAGCCAGGGCCCTGGCTCAGGGCAACCTGACAGTTCGCGTCGTTAGGAGGGGAGCGGATGAGATTGGAGAGCTTGCCCAGGCGGTCAATAAGATGGCCGACGATTTGCAAGGCCTGATCGATCGCTTGCGTGCCGAGGCCGATCGGGACACCTTCGGAGCACAACTCGTCGAAGCATTGGAGATGTCGGACAGCGAGAGCGAAGTCCACGTCGTGGTTGGCCGCGCGATGGCGCAGGTTTCGGCCGACTTACCGATGGAACTGCTTCTGTCGGATTCGAGCCGCGCGCATCTGGAACGTGCGGCCGAGCATCCGAAGGCCGGCGCTCCCGGGTGTACCGTCGAATCGCCGTTCAGCTGCATCGCCGTGCGACGCGGTAATCCGGTCGTTTTCGAGGATAGCGAGGCGCTTAACTCCTGCCCGCGCCTGCGCGAGCGAGCTTGCGGTGCGGTTTCGGCGGTGTGTGTGCCGGTGAGTTTCATGGGCCGCTCTCTCGGAGTACTCCACACTACGGCCCCGGCACGTCAGGCGCCATCGCCTGAACAGGTAGCGCAGTTGCGAACGCTGGGTATGCAGCTCGGCTCGCGAATTGGAACCGTGCGCGCCTTTGAGCGCACACAGCACCAGGCGAGCACCGACAGTCTGACGGGGTTGAAGAATCGACGTTCGCTTGCGGAAGTCGTCAGAGAGCTGGCGGCCGCGGGAACACCCTACGCGTTCGTGCTCGCTGATCTGGATCATTTCAAGCGCCTCAACGACAGTCACGGTCACGAAGCCGGAGATAAAGCGCTGCGCCTGTTCTCCGACGTGTTCAAGAAGGCCTTGCGCGATGCGGATGTAGCGGCGCGTTGGGGCGGTGAGGAATTTGCGGCCCTGCTGCCCAGCTGCATGGCGGCGGACGCACATGAAGTCATTGAGCGGCTGCGCGCCGATCTGGTACAGGCACTCGTCGTTTCGAGTAACCCACCCTTCACGGCGAGCTTCGGTATCGCTGACGCCTCGATGGGCGCGCGGTTCGAGGACGTCGTCCGGGTGGCGGACGAGGCTTTATACCGATCCAAGGAGGGGGGCCGGGACCGCGCAACGATGGGCGATCCAACCCAGCTGGCAACAGCCAAGAGACGTTCAAGCGAGCACCGTGCGTCGATAGACGTGCGGATGTTAGCCAATCAGAGCTGAGGGTCACATGCAACAAAAGTCCAGATGGCCTCGCGGGCACCTCGTGGGGCTCGTTCTCGGTGCGATGTCGTTGGGGACACCTATTGTGGGGCTGTCCAACCCTTGGGCTGTTCCAAGGGACATGCCAGCGCCCGTCGAGAACGCACCGGATGCGCGCCGCGTAGCTCTCGGCCGGCTGCTGTTCTTCGACACGCGACTTTCAGCCAAGCAGAACATGAGTTGCGCGAGCTGCCACAACCCGGCGCTCGGCTGGTCGGATGGGCTGGAACGGGCCATCGGCTTCAACATGAAGCAGCTCGCTCGGGCAACTCCCACGATTGTCAACGTAGGGCTCAACAAGGTTCAGATGTGGGACGGGCGCCACGCGACCCTCGAGGACCAGGTGCTCGGACCCTTCCTCTCGCCGGACGAGCAAAATCTGCCACTCGAGCAGCTCGAGGAGCGCGTCCGGTCGATAGCGGGGTATCGACCGCTGTTCGAGCAGGCCTACCCGACAGAGGGGATTGGCGCAGCAGTCATTGCCAAAGCGATTGCCAGCTTCGAGCGCACGCTCGTGTCCACCGACTCGCCCTTTGATCGGTGGCAGCAAGGCGCTCAGAACGCAGTGAGCGAGTCGGCGAAGCGGGGCTTCGCGCTCTTTACCGGCAAGGCCCGTTGCAGCCTCTGCCACCAGCCCCCGAACTTCACTGACAACGGTTTCCATAATATCGGACTCAAAAATTATGGCGAACCGGAGGATGTCGGGCGCTACGCGCACTTGAAGATCGCGATACTCAAAGGCGCGTTTAAGACTCCGACGCTGCGAGACATCGATCTGACGGCGCCGTACATGCACAACGGGGTGTATCATACGCTTGAGGACGTCGTGGAGCACTACGTCCGGGGCGGCGACGATAAGAACAATCTTAGTCCCAACATCGTGCCGCTCGATCTCAACGCCGCGGAAAAGGTGGAGCTGGTGGCCTTTATGAAGACGCTCACCGGCATGCGAGCTGCGGTAGAAGTTCCGCAGCTTCCAAACAGACGCTCTGCCTCAGGAGAATGACTTGATCCGCAGAATCGTACTCATCGGCAGCGCCCTTTTGTGCTGCATTGCAGCCACTTCCTCCGGCCTGCAGGTTGTCAGACAACAGGACAGGAAGTTCTCGGTCGCTACCTTGCATGTCCGGGTGGGAGAGACGATCGTCTTTGTGAATGACGACCCCTACGTGCACAACATTTTCTCGATGAGCGATGCTCAGTCGTTTGATCTGGGGGCCTTCGGCAAGGGTGAGTCCCGCAAACTCACGCTGAAGAACCCGGGGAAAATCGAAGTCGGATGTGCGATTCATCCGGAGATGAAGCTCACGATCGAAGTCAGCAACCCGAAGTGATCATGCCCGGGTCTTGACATGAGTATTGCTTCGCGAGTCTTGAGTGACACCACCGAAACTCTCAGAATGAAGAAGTATGGTTTGAACCGTATCCAGACGATCCCCTTGCATCGCATTCCTCCCGGGCAGCAAGAGGCCTTCCGCTCATCCTGTAGACGTTGGCAAAAGCAGACGGATGAGTTTCTCGTTGAAGCACAGAAGTATGATCCTCGCTCGTCTGCACCGAGCCTCGGACGCGCCGTGATCGTCGTGCACTATCCATCCACGAAGGGGAAGCGCTACGATGCCGGGCTGGCCTCGGACTGGAACGCCGCGTTTGAACGCGATCTCGAAGCCGTTTACTACCCGAGCGGCACACAGCACGTTTCCCTGGAAATCGAGTGCGAGCGCAAACGGCGAGTCCCATCCAAGTAGGATCGGTCGTGTCCCTCCAGATTGTATCGACCGTGCGGCGAATCAGATCCGTCAGCAGCAAGGGAGTCAGCGGTGACGAGCCAGCAATGCCCTGCAGACATCGACGCTCCTGCCAACGGGCGGACAGAATTTCGGCAATACCCTTGAGCCGACGCGCTCTGGTGGGCCACGACCGGACTGCACAGCTGGTCGCTTTTCGGAGGAACCTGTGCTCACAATGGGTGGCCGCGTCGAGGAAGGAATCGACAAGTGAGCCGCACTATCTCGACATTCAGCCGACGGTCGTTTATCGCAAGTGTGCTCACTTTGATGGTCAGCGCAGGGACCCCGGGGTACAGGCAGGCGGCCGCAGGACGCGTCTGATTCTTCTGGGAACCGGCGGGGGACCGAGACCCCGTAAAGCCAGTTCGGCCCCGGCGCAGGTGATCGTGGTGAACGATGCTGCGTACGTCGTGGACTGTGGCGACGGCGTAGCACGTCAGCTCGTCATGGCCAACGTGCCGCTAGCGAGTCTCAAGTCCATCTTTATTACCCATCATCACTCGGACCATAACGCGGACTACGGCAACCTGATCCTGCTCGCGTGGACTGCCGGACTGGCGCAGCGCGTGGATACGTGGGGTCCGCCACCGCTGAAACGGATGACGCGGCTCTTCTTCGAGATGAGCTCCTACGACATCAAAGTTCGCATCGCAGACGAGGGTCGTCCTGCGCTCGTGCCACTGATCCACGCGCACGAGCTGCGAGCAGGCGGTATGGTCATGCAGGACGAGAACGTAAAGGTCACGGCGGCCCTCGTGCACCATCCGCCGGTGTCACCGGCTTTCGGCTACCGCTTCGATACAGCGGACCGATCGATCGTCATATCGGGCGATACCACCCCCACGGAGTCGATGATCGAACTCGCGAGGGGAGCGGACGTGCTTGTCCACGATGCGCTATTCGAGCCCGGGATCGATCGGATGGTCGCTCGAGTGCCCAATGCTCAGTCGCTGAAGCAGAGCATCATGTCACACCACGCGAGCGCAGAAGATGCGGGCCGGGTGGCTCGTGAGGCTGGGGTCAAGTTGCTGGTGCTTTCCCATCTCGTGCCTGCCGACGATCCGGAAATAACCCCTCAGATGTGGATGGATGCCGCTGCGCGGCAGTTCGAGGGCGAGATTGTTGTCGGAAGGGATCTGCTGGAGATCTAGATTTGATTCCAGCGGGCATGAGGTGAGCGCGGGCGATGGAAAAGACCGGCAGAAACCGTAAGGGCTGAATGCCAGAATTGCGCACCGCCGAACAGGACTCTGTAAAACCGACCGCTACAGGAAGTACTGGAAGTGCGCCCGCACCGTCAGCGGCACCCCAGGATGCACCACGTAGTCTGGACGCGAGGCGGGCTCGTTCTGCAACCGCGAGGCGTAATAGTACTCAATGTCATCCCACTTCTTGTCGAACAGGTTGAAGACGTCCAGCGCCAGCAACCACTTCTGCGGCTGCTGATAACCCACTTGCAGATCGAACGTCGTATAGGCTGGGGACTTCGCGCTGTTGTCTTCCACGAGCGGCGATTCGCCAAAGTGCCGCGCCCGGATTGAGCCAAACCAACCCGACGGGTGATTGGCCGTCAGGCCGGCATCAATCACGTTGGTCGGGCTGTTTGGAACATACCGTCCGACGATCGCCGGCTTCGTCGTACAACCGAAGCCAGGCGCCGCATCACCGCATCCCCTGTCGTCGGCTTCCACGTCGCGATCGAAACGGGCGCGCGAGAATGCGGCGTTAAAGTCAGCATGCAGCCAATCATTGATCCGAAAGGTGTTGCCCCACTCAATGCCTGTGCGGGCGGTTGAGCTGCTCGGTTCGGTTGTGCCGGCATCACCGGCGAACACCAGCTCACTCTTGAGCTTCAACAGAAAGACATCGATGCTAGTGTGCCAGCCCGGGACCGCGTCTGTGGCGACGCCGACCTCGGCGCTCTGCGCACGGGTTAGCGGTGTCACCGGTTGTGGGTCGCTGTTAATGTCACAGCTCCCATCTGAATTCAGCATACCGTCATTCATGTGGAAGTTGAATACATCTTCCCGCAGACCCAATACGGTATGAAACTTCTCCAGCCACTGCGTGGTGTTCTCGAAGTAGGCCACGCCGTTGGACTCCATCACGCTGGCATGCTGGTCTGCGGACAGAATGGTCCGTTGGAAGGTGTGATAGAGACCGACATCCCGGATGTCATCGAAGCGGGCCTGGACGCCGATCAGGTTGGACATCTCGAGGCCTCCCAGGTGCGTGAACCAGGTTTTCGAGCCCTTGAAGCCGTAGACCGTGCGGTCATCGTGCTGCAGCATCTGGTCGCCGTTGACCGGGTCCACCAGGTAGTACGTGAACGTCGAATACAGATCCAACTTATAGCGGATCACATAGGCGGAGAGCTGCACTTGGTCGGCAACCGTGCGTCTCACTGTGTTGAAGGAAAGGCTATAGCGGCTCGTTTCACCGCCGTCGGTTGGCCCAAGGGTTCCGAAGCGCCCGATGAGGCCTTCTTCGATGGCGTGCGCCGGGACCTGATCCGTGGCATTCCATTTTCCGTGCTAGCCCATCGCGGTGACTGTCCAGAAATCGGACGCCGTCCCCCGGTGGTAACGCAGCACGCCGTTCAACCGGTTGTAATCGTCCGGGTTATCGAAGGGGCCATCATTGTGATAGACGTCGCCCGCGCCGAGTAGCGTGCCGCCGGCCAAGGCCGTCGATCCCAGCAGTACACCGCGGCGATGGCCATCCTGCCCGAATCCCAGTGTGACGCAGTTCGGGACTTCATTCAGCAGATCCATTCTCACGGCGCCGGCGGTGGCGAAGTCGCCTTCGTCTGCGTAGTAGGGACCCTTCTTGTAATGCAGATCGCCGATGAGCTCCGGGATCAGGAAGTTGAGATCGGTATAGCCCTGACGTGTGCATGGGTCGGCATGTTGACCGGCATGTCGTCAACCTCGGTGGCGAGATCGGTGCCGTGATCGAGATTGAAGGCCCGTAGAAAGTACTGGTTCGCTTTGCCCTCGCCCGAGTGCTGGGTCACGATCAGGCCGGGCACATTCTCGAGCACCGCGCCCGGACGCAGCAGAGGCTGACTCGCGATTTCCTCATGACCGACATCGCCTGCGGAGGCCGCGTTCATATTGCTAACGCCAGTGGCGACAATGGTCACGGTATTGAGCGGCTCAGAGGCTGCGGGGCTCTCGTCTGCATGTGCCGCAACGACACTGCCGGCAAAGAGTATGGCCGCTGCCCACTGATGCCGGAGGGCACATCGCGGCGGGCCAGACGCCCCTTTTAGCTGCATTCGTCGGGCCCATACGAGACAAAGGGGTCATCGGTCTTCCTGCGGCCGGGACTACTTGTATGATTATTTAAAAAAAGATCATACTAGCTTGCCTGAGGTGTATGACGTGATCGTTAATCGTGATATGCACAGTACGGAGCGGTGGGTCGAGTGGATGCAGCGGCATGGAAGAATCGAAACCGGTAGGTAGGGGAGTGTGCCGATGGTGCCCCAGTCGATAACCTGGTTGTCGCTGTGCGCGATGGTGTTCGCACTAGGGCTCAGGCACGGTCTTGACGCCGATCACCTGGCGACGATCGACGGACTGACCCGCTTCGATCTGAGCGCAGGGCGTTGACTCTCCCGCTGGTGCGGCGCGCTGTTCGCCGGCGGCCACGGCTGCATCGTCATCCTGTTCGCTGCCCTGGTAGGTACTCTTCCACTGACCGATTTCATTCCGGGTTGGGTCGGCGACTTTGGCGCCTGGGTGTCGATCGGAACTCTGGTTGCTGGGCGTGATCAATCTCAACGCTGTTCTGCGTGCGCCACCTGATGTGATGTTGCACCCGGCCGGGATGCGGAGCCGGATCTTGTCCCGTCTAACGCGGACGACACCCGAAGGATATGACGATCCTCAATAGCGAGCAGAGCGAGGCCATCGCCAAACTGAGGGCCTTGGTCGCGCGGTGCAATGCGCAGCAATTGGCCGATGCCGCACATCAAAAGAATGACGCCGCGCGAGAGCGAACAACCAGCGACAAGCGGAGCAGATTGTCAACGACAATATGATCCATCCTTACCAGAGCTTGTCGGGGATCGGTTACGTACCGACGCCGCTCTCAGCATCCTCGCGGTAGGTACAAGTTGGCGCAGTGCGGCATTGTTAGTTCAAGCAGTTCTACAACTCGTTGTCGTAGCCGAGCGGGACACTCGCCATGAAACTAACTCGCTGTGTGCAGGTTGTCGTCGGGTGCGCAGTGTTTGCCGGCTGCTCGGGCGGCACGGACAATCACACCCCCACTACCAAGTCGCCGCCGCGTTCCCTCGGTCACGTCGCTGAAGAGCCAAGTAGCCCAGCGGGGCGAAAGTACCTCCTGGAGACAATCGACAACATCGCCATCGCGCAGCTGTATGACGACGAATTCAAGAACCTCGACCTGCGCCAGAAGCTGCTCATCTGGCACTTGACACAGGCGGGCCTGGCGGGTCGCGAAATCTACCTGGACCAGGTGCATCCACAGGCCCTAGAGATTCGGCACGTCATCGAAGAGTTAATCACCCATTCGGACGGCATGGAGGGCGCTGTCAAATCTGAGTTGGAGCACTACGCCAAGCTCTCCTGGATCAACAGTGGACCGTATGATTCGAACTCAGCGAAGAAATTCGTTCTGCACCTGACTCAGCCGCAGCTGCTGGAGGCAGCGCAGGTTGCCGTCCACAATGGCGCGCATCTGTCGAAGAGCGCTGATGAAGTGCCAGCGACGGTAATCGGGCGACTAGCACCGATGCTACTCGATCCAAAGGTTGATACGTTCGTCATCAACAAATCGCCTGTCGATGGCAGAGACATGCTGGAGGCATCCCACGGCAACTTTTATCAGAACGTCCGGATGTCGGATCTGAAGGGATTTCACGAGAAGTATCCGGTCACCTCGCGCCTCGTCGCCGAAGATGTGACGCCCGGTCGGCGTAAGCTGACCGAGCAGGTCTATAAACTCGGAGGTCGCTACGGCACTCAGCTCGAAGCGGTGCGGAAGCACCTGCAAGCGGCACTGCCTTTCGCGCCGGCCGCTACGAGGACCGCCCTTGAAGCAGCGATTCACGAATTCCAGACGGGTGAGGAAGCGGACCGGATCGCGGCCGAAGTCGCGTGGGTGAAGGATGCGGGCGCCCCCGTCGATTTCATCATGGGCTTCGAAGAGGTGTACCTTGACCCTCGTGGTGTGAAGGCGGCGTGGGAAACGGCGGTCTTACATACCGACAAGTCACGCACGCGCCGTATCCAACAATTAGCGGGGAGCGCGCAATGGTTCGAGGATCGCATGCCTTACGCGGCGGAATTCCGTAAGCCGGATGTCAAAGGGATTTCGGCGCAGGTCGCCGATGTCACGTTTCAGAGTGGTGACCTCGGTCCCTTCTTCGCGGCAACCGGCATCAACCTGCCGAACGATCGGTCCGTGCGTGAGCAGCACGGCAGCAAGTCGGTCAGCCTCGCGAACGCCAAAGAGTCGTCGAATGGCGCAGTACCGGTCATTCGGCGCACGGAGTTCGTGCCCTCACCGGAGAGTAAACAGCGACTCGCAAAGGACTTCTCACTTGTCGATGAGATGGTGGTCGACCTGCACGAGGTTATCGGGCATGCCTCCGGACGCCAGGCCGCCAGCTATAAAGGGGAGCCGAGCAAAGATCTGAATCAGTACTACAGCGCCCTAGAGGAAGGACGTGCAGATCTCGTCGCGCTGTACTTCGTGGCTGATCCGAAGCTCGCCGAGCTTGGGCTGGTGAACGGTGCGACCCAAAAAGACTTCGCACGTTCCGTCTATGAAGATTACGCTGCGCAAGCGATCTCGCAGCTGAAGCAGGAGCCGGAGGGCAACACGCTCGAAGAAGATCACATGCGCTGCCAACAGATGATCGTCGCCTGGCTGCTTCACAACACATCAGCACTCACCGAAATCGAGCAGGAAGGGAAGACGTACTATCGGCTGAACGACGCGGACGCGTTTCGCGCGGGCATCGGTCGGCTGCTTGCGGAAGTGCAGCGGATCAAATCCCAAGGTGACGCCAATGGTGCGCGTAACCTTATCGAGACTTACGGAACGCATTTCGACCCGGCGCTGCGCGACCAGGTTCTCAAGCGCGTGAGGGAGCTGAACATTGCGTCCGGAGTGGCGCTCGTCATGCCGAAGTTGACACCCGTGACCGGTGAGCACGGCGACATAGTCGACGTGAAAATCTCGTACCCGATGAGTCTTAGGGACCAGATGCTCGATTACGATGGATATACTTCCCGGGCACCTACGCCGCAAGATGCAGGGTCCGTCGGCGGCCGAACCGATCAACCTCCACCCACAGACTCTGCGCAATTACGGCAGACATCGCCTGAGGTTCCCAAGCCGTAGACTGTGGCGGCGACGGGCTCGAACGCCATGGCCGACCGAATGGCGTGTATGAGGCTATGAGCTGTTTGGCTTGTCGCTCACTGATCGATGGGTCCCACGCTGGTTCTGCCGGCACATGCACCTGTATTGTCCGAAGGGTCGCGTCCGATCCAAATCTGGCGACAGTTTGCTGACTACTTCTCGGGCGGGATCCCGGCAGAGCAGATCTAGGGGCGGCACCGGCTTCTACGGGGGGCGTCAACCGAGTCCTTGAGATGATTCCCGATGTCCGCGCCGCCTGCGATTTCTTAGCAGTAGAATCGCCATTCCTTCATGGAGAGCCGCACGCTGGATGCACTTAAGGCAGGTTAGATCGAGGATGTCATCCGCGCGATCCGGTCACGGAGAGGCCTTTAGCTGATCGGATAACAGAGGCTTTTCTCCTCTATCATTCACGTCGCATCCAGCGGCAAAAGGGACAATCGATGGACGCGACCCTCATACCGAAGCCAATGAGAATTGGCACCCGGCAGTTCGATGCGATAATCCGAGTCAACACGCCGATCGGACCATCTTCTGATAGCGGCCGATGAGCGAGAATGAATTCGGCAACACGGCGGCCCAGCCGATTGCCTTCCTTGGAATGCCGGAAATGGCAGTGCAGCCAAAAATTCTCGCCCTTGTCCACATCTCGCACGACATCCTCCAAGCTCGTGGTGAGTTGTACCCGTGACGGCACTGACGGAGTAGGGCACTTCGTACTCGGCAGCCTAATTTCGGCGATCCGCAACTCTCGCTGCAGCGGATCGTGGCGTGTTGAACGACCCTTCCTTCGCTTTTGTCCTCTGGCGCCCCGATCGTACGAGACATGCGTAGACTGCGCTCTTCGAGTGCGTATTTTTCTATCGCGTGCAGCCACCGCGCGCAGGGCTTCGCTCTAATAGAAAGCGCGGGCGTTGGTGCTGACAGTGTCTGCACAATTGGGCCGCGCGTCCGCGTGCTCGTCGCGCGATAGGCTTCCATCGCGCTTTAAATGCGTCTGCGGTGGCGCAGATGCCCCCTGCGGCGAACTCACCGACAAGTTCACGGCACCCCGCGTGGCAACCGCTCACGCCGAGTCCCCCCGTCCGAACGACGCTGCCTCGATAGCATCTCTCGTTAAGCATGTAATTAACGTCGTTTTCTGCACGCGTTCCGGTGTTTCGACAAACTCAACAGTTCAAGCGTATCCCATACAAACAAAGGAACATTTGCGAGTATGATTCGCACCCCGCATTGCCTTCTGTTGATAATTTTGTGGCATCACTCATTCATCGGAACCTGATGCTTTTTCCATTGCGCATGCTGTCGAATGTGGAAAGAGGGCCAGCGTTTTACAGTGATTTCATGCCAGAGACGACGCGCATCCGAGAGTTGCGCTCTGTAACCGCGAGGGTCCTGCAAATGTCCGATTTGCCATGAAGCAGAGAAAGGGACATACTAGACGTATCGGTCGAAGGAGCGCGCAGTGCCCTTCGAGGTGAAGATCCCGCCGCCTTGGCGCTCCCAAGGCTGGAAGGTGAAGGTGCGCGATCGCGAGCGGGTCGAGCCGCCGCACGTCACGATCCTTCACAAGACGACTGCGTGGCGGCTTGAGTTGCGGGGCGGAGAATTCCTCGACCGTGAACCCGATCCAGGACGAGTGCCCCACCAACTTATTGACTGGGTTCGGCAGAACATAGAGGTCTTCCGGAGCAACTGGGATCGTATGTATCCGGAAAATCCGCTGGCGTCGAGGAGGTCAGACTGCGAGGACGATGAGAGCCAAAAGAAGTGAAATGAGCGCAGGAATGAGTACGGAACTGCTATCGATCGAGCCAAAAGGGCAAGCGCGTGCGACATTGCTTCTGATCAATGCCATCCGCTTACGGATCCAACAGGACGTGCAGGAGGCGTTCACTCGACTATCTCAGGGAGTCTGGGTGGCCGCAAGCAAGCAGGCGATCAGGCTCCTCCTCGAGAGCCTCCCTCATCGTCCGAGTCATCAAGACATGCGGGTCCTGGTCTTGGAGTCCATCTCCGCTCCAAACCTCAATCTCCTGCACGCCCATTTTAGGTTTGTGGCGGCGCGTGAGACTGGAGTCAAATTTTTGCCGTCCGAGGAGCTGAGCGGAGCCCTGGAAGCGCCAAATCGAGCCGACCTGTTCATTGGTGGCCAGGTGACGAGACCCGACCTCTTGCTTTACAGAGGCAACCTTGAGCCACTTACGGTTCCTCGGAGTTGGTTTCGCGCGCGCGGTGGCGGACCGAAGCCGGACTTCAATCGATTTGCTGTGACGGATTTCGGGCAGACAGTTCGTCTTGGTGATTACGAGGCGGCAGCGGATGCTATTTTGTACGAGTTCGACGAGGAGTACCGCACGCGTGCAAAGAAGCGATTGCGGGAAGAGGATAGGAGCTTGGGAGGGGCGATCCGTAGGTTGCGCCTGCAGAAGGGCCTTCGTCAGACCGACTTTCCCGGTATCTCCGCGAAGGAAATTGCACGAATCGAGAAAGGGCTCGTTAAGGAACCTCATGCCACCACTCTAAGCATCATTGCGCAGAGGACCGGGGTGTCAGTCGACCAAATCCATACTTATTGAACAGCCGACCGCACGCCACCGAACAGTGCAGCGCGCAGAAATCGCGCTTGTCGGAATCAACCTTTGGTGTCCTTGGTTACACCGTGCGTAGTAAGTCTTTGAATTGACACAGCGAATATCGGGGACAGCAATGATTGAAATCAGCCCCGACCATCGTCTTCGCGAAGGGCAGTCTCCCATTAGCCAGCGGTAGTCAAGCGACAATAGAAGATCAGGGACACAGCGAGGTGCCCCCCCATTGAAGTCGTCGATTGTCAATGCACGCCCGCGGATGGCTCGACGCAAGGGCGCACCGCAAACTCGACAACTGAAGTTGGGAGAGTGGCGGGGAGAAAGTGAACGTTCCAATCTGACGCGATGGATTCGTACCAACTGCCCCTATGCAAGCATCCACCCTGTCGCTCTTATGTTTGCTCAGCGCGATCGCCTTCGTCTTCAGCGGATTACGATCGTTGCCACGATCCCTGCCGGAGCCTTGAACGCAGACACCACCGTCACGATCGAAACGGGTTCGACACGGACACCCGACCTGACGGGCACACTGAGCGCCAACGGCAACATCTACAGCGTGAAATTCAGTAACTGCGCGGTACTGGGTCAGCCGATGATGTTGAAGACGACTGCGGCCGCTGCGCCGCAACATTCGAAACTGGGCGACATCGCCGAGCTGCAGAATGGTGCGTGGGTGCCGGCTGGCCGCCAGTTTCTTTCGTGGTTCGGACACCTCGGTCGTGGGTTTGACCGCTGACACCACGAGTTTCGGCTGGTCAACCGAACACTGGCAGAGCGTCACCGGTCCAAGCGTAGCGCGCGGTCAGGAGGTGCTCCTGAATGAAACAGGCGGCAATGAGGCTTTCTTCGGCGGCGTCAGGGGAATCATTAGTCACGTCGGCCTCGCGGTTCAAAGTACAACAGCCGCGCGGTGGCGGACTGAGTGTTGGTGTCGCTTTTTGGTTCGTGACACTTTCCGCACACAGGATGCAGCCAGGACACGCCGCGCAGTCTGTGGTGACACGAAAGAAGAGTTCCGACAATTTTGATCGGCGAAAGTCGAGGTAGCACTTTTAGTGCAGTTTGGTACTAACTTTTCCGCCCAAGAGCTATGCGGCGCGAAAAGCGGTACGCCAGGTACGTCTCAGTTGCGCATAATACATATTATGTTAAATCCCTGGTGTACGTGCAGATGATGACAAGTAGCGCGTACGCGCCGGTCGGCTGTTGTCGCGCAGGCTCATGCCCCGTTCTCTTTCGGAGATTTCGCCCGGAGCGCTTCGGCCTTTGCTGTGAGGCGGTATTGCTGCCGGCTACTCTTCGGGCGATCCGGGATTGTCATTTCCACCAAGCCGCTTTGCAGCGCCGGAATCAGGTACTTCGCCCTGAAGTGATCCTCATGCCGAAGGCCCAATGCCTGCTGGATTTGCACGCGACTCATTGGCCCCTCAAGCGCCAGGACGAGGCGCTCGACTTCCCCGGTAACTTCCCCGGTAACTTCCCCGGTGGTTTTTGGGGTGGCCGACACTGTGTGCTCGGGTAGAAACCGAAACTCCACCCACAAGGCGGTATGCTCGTAGCGCAGTTCCGGGGCAGGCGTATGTGCTTCCTGGCAAGCCTCCAGAAGACGCTCAATACCCCGCCCCCAGGACTCAATCATGCCAGCGCGGAAGAACACGCTGGCGACGTCCGGGTTGAAGGGAATCGAGGCATGCTTGCTCAGCAGCTTCTCCACCGTCCAGTTGGGTGGCAGCTCACCAGGATTCCAGATCAGCAGCTTGTCGGGATAGACACTGATCTGGATCGGTGCGCCGATGGCGTAGTCTTTATGAACCACCGCGTTCAACACCGCTTCACGCAGTGCGGGCATCGGTACCGGCCAGCTCTCGATACGCTGCAGCCCATCGTAGCTGATCCAGGCTCTGAGGTACTTGGTCTTGAGCACCTCAAGAGCTTGGTTGACCTGGAAAATCAGGTCGCCCGCTACCTCATCCTGGTAGCGCAGGTTCACGTTGGTTTCGAAATAGCCGATCTTTAAATACGCGCCAGTGAAGAAACGCTGTGGCTCGGGATGAAACATGAGAGCGGCAGCGCGGGTCAGATAGCGGCCTTCTACGAGATGCAGCTTTTCCAAAAGATCCTGATCAGGCTGCTCGAGGATACCATCCGGCAAGCGCTGACTATTTCGTGCCAGACTGCGAAATCTTTTGAGAGCGCCGGCGTGTAGATCAGCGACCGTTGGCCCCGGCAACGGCGCGCTGTCCCAAGTGCGCCCGTGCTTGCGTAACAGGAACCGATCCAGCGCTGCGCCCTTGAGCATCTGGTTGGTGCTGCCGCTGCGGTAGTAATACTCACCCTTGTAGCTGATCGGGTTGGGATAAGCCTGGACACCGATTTGGACGAATTCCTTGCCGTTCTCCTCAAACAGGTTCACATCCACCATAATTCCCAGGATGTCGCGCACTTTGTTGGGGATGTCTACGAGAAGCCTGACGGCATCTTCGACTCCAACAACCCCTCCTCTGTCATCGCGGCCAATCTCCAGTATGCCGCCGTCCGCGTTCGCAAAGCCGCAGATCCACTTCTGGTACTCGTCCCGCCAGGATTCCTTCCATTCGACGTGCTGATGCTCGCGGGCCCGTGACACCTGCTGCATCGATCAGCCCCAAACGGCGAAGTTGGATTGTAATAGGCCACGGCCTCGTCGAGTCTGTATGAAATCGGGTTCTTGCGATCCGCGTCCAACGACGACCGAGATTTCGGGGGACGTTACCTGCGGCATCGGCCCATCGGTGATCTCAATCAGCACGTCTTCGCAGGCAGTCGTTGTACGCTCTTTCGTTTCATAGAATTTCTGCTTCGCAGAACTTGTCGCATACTTCATTGATATCCACTGAACTAACACGGTCAGGGCGCAGTATAGCAAGCGCCGTCCGCGCCCGCGATTCAGTTCCGCCATTAACAATTCGTTGGAGCGCGTTGTCTTCAGATTCGATCGACGGCAGAAGCAGGTCGGTCGAACCGTCGTGACATCAAGACGGTGCGACCGTCACAGACACTGCAGCGTTGACTGACGTGCACAGCGCACGCGCCTCATCCGTACGGGTAACCGTTCGGACATGCAGTGATTCGCGCGCGGAGATGTTGCGAGCGAAAATGATACGCGCCAGGAATGCTGGGGCTGTCGAACGTCCGCTTCTTGAAGTCGAATGACTGAATGTTGGTGATCCGGAGGACCGTCATTCCGTTCCAGCAGTGCGCGGTCGCCCGGCGGCACTTGGCTGCATACTTCCACCCGCAGACTGCCAATTACTGTCACCGTTCCCGGCCGAGGGACTCAAATTGGCATTCTGCCCTGGAGTCGGCGCGGCACGTCAATAATTGATGTCATCCAATCCACTTGGAGTTCAGTGACTTACGCAGAAGTCTCCACGGGTGACAGCAATGATCAGTCTGCACACATGCACTGATGGTGGCGACGACTTAGCGTATGCGGCCGCGTGAGCTGTAGGCCCTTTTCAAGGCCGCTACTGAAATCACGATCCACACCCCGACGACTGCGATTCCAAACAAAATGTCCATTGAACGCCTCCATTATCTATGGCCGGTCTGTAATTGAATTTGCTGACTAACAGGTTGCAACACTCACAGGGTGGCCCGGCGAAAGGTCGAACGGAATGTACGCGTACGAGCGAATTCCATGCACTGTATCGGACCGCTCCCAGTACGGTGCTTCTACGAGTAGTAAGTCAGACACCCAGCGCGTGCGCGGGAACTATACGGCTGGCTGCCCAAGCAACAAAACACAGTCTTTGAGCGTCACTTTAGTTTTTCTTTATCGACAGCGGCGGTTACGTGAACTTGGGTCGCAACGCGAGCCGCCGGACCACCGCCCGGACGGCGTTCCAACCCGGCCAGATCGGCGTCCTGACGTGCTCAAGGTAGGCGCGAATATTCCCCTCGGAAACGGGTGGCCTGTGGGCACGCATGAGTCGCTCCAGGTATTGAGCGAGCCCAACCTCCGCCGTGCGCATTCCAGTCGTTGGCAGATCCCAAGGCGCAGAACGCGCGGAGCGCTCGGTGTTAGACACCGGTCACCCGTTCAGCGATTCGCGCATTGCGCTGGAAACAGCTGTGAGCCGCTGGCTGGAGAGTCTGCCCGTGCCCTCCCCGTCGGCGCCAGTGTGTGGAGAGGATCTGAAGATCTACCTACAGCGAGCTCCTATTGAGCATGACAAAGGGACGGAACGCTTTTGCCCGGTGTAGACTCCTCGACGGCCGATGGATGTGGCCCTCGAGGATGAGCAGTAATGATGAATTGGCAATCTGTCATTGTTTGCGCGGGGATCCTGGCCTTCAGTCTCGCGGATGCGGCGGAGGTTCGGCATCCGCAGGAAGAAGCCCTCGAGCACAGCCCCAAGCCGTACACCGACCAGGAGGTCGCGTTTGCCAACGAGGCCGCTCATATCAATCTGGCCGGCACGTTCAGCGTCCCGAACGGAAAGGGGCCGTTCCCCGCTGTGCTGCTGATAGCCGCCTCAGGGCCCGAAGGACGGGATGAGGAGGCTGAGGGACACCATGTATTTGTGGTCCTGTCTGATTATCTGCTGAAAAGGGGTATCGCTGTCCTCCGCTATGACAAGCGAGGCGTCGGCAAGAGTACCGGCAACTGGAACAAGGCGACCTTTGATGACCTGGTTGCCGATGCCGACGTGGCCTTTCAATACCTGAAAGGCCGACCGGAAGTAAATCGTCGAAGGCTGGGAGTCATCGGGCACTCCGAAGGCGGCTCGATTGCTCCAGCCGTCGCCGCGGCGGACAAAGAAGTCGCCTTCGTTGTCGCCATGGCAGGCTCGGGCCTCACCGGCGAAGTACGGATTTGCGAACAGCAAGCCTACATGGCCAAGGAGATGCGCGGCGCCTCGCCGGAGCAACAGGCGAGCATCCGTCACCTGTGCCACCACATCTTCGCAACAGTCGCGAAAACACCCGGCGATGCCGATGCCATCCGGCGCATCGACGAGTTGGTGGCCGCTGCAAACGCCGACGCGCAGATCAAGGAACTGCTCACGCCTCAGTTTGTCCGTCAAGAGCTGACGGATGACCCGGTGAAATACGTGAAGCAAATCCACGTCCCGATGCTGGCGCTCATCGGTACCCTCGACCGGATCGTGCCCGCCGAACCTTACGTCGCCGTCATGAAGCCGATCCTCGCGAAAATCCCCGGTTCGCGCGTTGAGGTTCTCACCGGCTTGAATCACGTCTTGCAGACGGCGCAGACAGGTTCACCGCTCGAATTCGGTACCATCGAGGAAACGATCTCTCCCGTCGCGCTGCAAGCCATCGGCGACTGGATTTCCCGTCATTGAAGCTCCCAGCGCCGCACTCGCGGAGTGCGCTCGTCTGCTTTACGACCTCCCCGAGCGCCCCGGCGTAGCCGTATTCATCCAGGTGCCTGCCACCCCAGGGCTCAAGCCCACCTGCTGGCGCTTGAGCTGCTGACACACCCGATAAATCGGCAGGCTGTCCGCGAACTCGCTCGCTCTACATGCTCCGCCGCTGTCAATTCCTCATGCTTCGTATCCATCTCGAGCTCCGTTCGCGGCAAGTCGCCGCAACGGACGCAGCATCGACCGATCAACTGCTCACGGGAACGACGCGGATTACGAAGTGGAGGCGATGCCCCCGAAGACTTCAGGCCGCTTTTCACGCCCTGATATTCTGGTTCATCCGGAAGAAATTCTCTGGATCGTACTTCGCTTTAACCGCTTGGAGGCGCGCGTAATTCGTCCCATAGGCGCCCTTCACCCGCTCCGCCGGCTCGTCGGCCCCCAAATAATTCACGTACGCGCCTTCCCCAAGCGAGGGCTTCATCTCTTCCCAGAACTCGTTCACCCACTGCATTCCTGCAGCATTTTCCGCAGCGTCGTCCCAGCTCCCCAGCAAAAGAAAGTTATATTTCGCCTTCCGGTGGGCAAATGCGGTTGCATCGGACGCAATCCTGGAAGCCTTACCTCCCGGGAACTCCACACCGAACCCACTTCGCTTGATGGCCTTGTTGGCTCCATATTTCGCCAGCACGCCCAGCGTGTTGTCCGGCAGCTCCTTCAGGTAGCCCGATCGCCAATAATGCTGTTTCCCCGGCTCCGCCCACCAATCCATCACTTTCTGAAACGCCGTGTACGGCATCACCTGAAACTGATCCACCAGTGGCTTCCCGAACGACCGCAACGGTAACAGCACTCGCTCTCCTTCCTTCACGTCTCCGCTGTAGCACCCCGCAAGTCCCGTAATCGTCAGCCCGTCCGGCAGCGTCAACACCGCTCCCATTAGCGCTAACTCGTCCGGCGCGCTGTGAGCGAAATCCCGAAGGAACCCCAGCGCAGCTGCACAATCCTTCATCGCGTGCGCCACGAGTCCGGCGAACACCGGACCCTGGTCGTACAACCGAAACTCCAACGAAGTCACGACGCCAAAGTTTCCCCCGCCTCCACGCAGTGCCCAAAACAAATCCGCGTTCTCCTCCTCGCTCGCTACGAGCAACTTCCCCTGCGCAGTCACTAGATCGACTGAAATCAGATTGTCACAGGCCAGCCCGTGTTTCCCCATCAGCCAGCCCAATCCACCACCCAACGTCAGTCCGGTAATCCCGGTCATCGAGATGGTTCCCATCGTCGTCGCCAGGCCGAACACCTCTGACTCCCGATCAAATTCCGCCAGGGTCAATCCCGGATCGCAGCGTGCGACCCGCCGCTGCGGGTCAATCCGCATCGTTTTCATCCGCGACAAATCAATCACCAATCCGTCGTCGCATACCGCCAATCCAGCCACGCCGTGCCCGCCGCTTCGCACGGAAACGACCAAGCCTCGTTCCCGCGCAAATCGCAGAGATGCCATCACGTCTGCGGCTCCCGTACATCGCGCAATAAGCGCTGGTCGCCGATCGATCATCGCGTTGAAGACTCTTCTCGCCGTGTCGTACTCTGCATCTTCCCGCGCAATCACCTGTCCTCTGACTGTCGCCCGCAATTCGGCAAGCTGCCCATTCGTCAATGTAGTCATTCTGCCCCCTATGTTCCCTCGTTCGAGCGCCCAGGAACATCGGCTTGCAAAGCCGGCGTAGCATACGCCACTGTCGAGCCTCTGCATTTGTGGGCACTTTGCGCACCAGACTGACAACTACTCCGATGATCTGCAGTCTATGACCAGCTGAGTTGTCCCCTGAGAACATATCTCGGATGACCTTCCCAACCACGTCCCCGGTCGAGCAGCACGACGGTCGTTATGTGATACCCGGTCAATGTGACATCGATTTTCGCCGCCGACGCTTCAGCTCCAGCGTGACCGCCATTTTCGTGGTGGCTCCAGTGTGGCTCCGCCTGTGGCTGACTGGCGAATAGCGGGCTGCGGTTTCCCCTCTGCTGCTTGGAGAGCCGAGCGAGGCGATACAATCGGCCCTCCCGATGGATCATGCGGGACGCCGCCCCGATGAATCGCGAACGCGCACTCGACGCGAGCTGGAGAGCCTGGCTCAAGGAAAACTTGAACCGCGGCTGCAGCCGGCCCGAGCTGGTCGACATCTTGCGCAAGAGCGGCTTTTCGCTCTCGTCCATCCAGCAGCACATGGGCGACGCGTTCCCGTTAGATACGCCGCCGCAAGATGCCCTGCTGCCGCCGCCGCTGGTGCGCAAGCCGCCCGCGAAGCTGCGCAATGTGGAAACCGATCAGTTGGATATCTACACGCTCGATGAGTTCCTGAGCGTGAAGGAATGCGACCGGCTCCTCGCGCTCATTAATCACCACCTGCGCCCCTCCACGGTCACCATCGAAAGCAACGACAAACTGTTTCGCACCAGCAAGACATGCGATTTGTCATTGTTGCGCAGCCCCGTTGCACTGCGCATTGACGAAAAGATCGCGAAGACCATTGGCATTCGGCTGGCGTACTCGGAAGGCATGCAGGCACAGCGTTATGACGTGGGCCAGCAATTCAAGGCACACACCGATTACTTCGAGCCCGGCACGCCGGAATACGCCAAATTCGGTGGGCACCGTGGCAACCGCACGTGGACGTTCATGGTGTATCTGAATGAAGGCATGGGTAGCGGCGGGACGAAGTTTTTCGCCATCGACCATACGTTCATCCCCAGGAAGGGCCAGGCGGTGCTCTGGAACAACCTGAATGCGGATGGGACGCCGAACTCGGCCACGCTTCACAGCGGGGAGCCGGTCACTGCGGGCCACAAGATGATCATTACGAAGTGGTTTCGCGAGCTTGGGTCAGGGCCCATGTTCTACGAGCGATGAGCGGAAAGGCGCGCCGGCAGCGCCGTTCGGAACCGAAGGGGTCGAGGACTGGCTGGCTGATCCCGCCTTCAGTCGGACATCCATGGACATCAAACCATCGCGGGTCTACCTGTCCGACTCGCACGTGAGGAGGTCCCACCTCGGCCCTTCTACCGCCCATCAAGCTTGACTTGCGGCAAGTCGAGTGCTTCGGCGAGCGCAACACACCAACCATCGTAGCTCGTCACCTTGTGATGAAGCTGCCTCCGAGAATGGCGCGAATGCGTGCAGCTCGACATCGAGCGCCCGGGAGATCCTGAAAGGCAGCCCTTGCCGGTATTCACAGGATTGCAGAGGTTTGCGTATCCAGTACCGGCCACTGCGTCACCCTGCATGGACATCCATAGCGGGTAATGACAGATTATCGCAAGGAATGTCGCTGTTGGTACATCGCCATACCACGGACCGTACCGGAGGAAATCTCATGATCACGCTCGTACATGCGCCGCGCTCGCGCTCATCCACCTTCTTGTGGCTCCTTGAGGAATTCGGTGAGCCCTACCGTGTTCAATACGTCTCCATCCGCCGCGGCGACGGATCAGGCACGCTCGATCCGTCAAATCCCCACCCGCACGGCAAGGTGCCCGTTCTGATTGACGACAGTGCGATCATTTTTGAGCAGTCCGCTGTTGCACTCTACCTGGCAGACAGGTACCCCCGTGCAGATCTGGGTCCAAAAATTGGCGATCCCGCGCGCGGCAATTTCCTAACACTCCTGGCCTACTACTCAGGGGTTGTGGAACCGGCATTCACGTCAAAATTCATGCGCGTTGCAGTTCCGCGCGGGACGGCAGGCTGGGTCGACTCCGACGAGGTGATGGATTTCATCAATGCCCGCCTGCAAAACCAAGCCTACATAGTTGGTGACAAGTTCACGGCTGCGGACATACTGTACGCGGGTGCTTTCGAGCTATTCATGAACTCTCCATTGCTGGAGGGCAAGCGAACCCGGCAGCTTCAGGACTACGTTACCCGGTGCGCATCGCGGCCCGCCCGCGCTCGAGCTGCCCAGAGGGATCAGCCTTCGGAATCAAGCCAGTGAAGGACGGGAGGATGTGCGCGCGCCAGGAATGCTGGGGCTGTCGAACGTCCGCTTCTTCAAGTCGAATGACTGAATGTTGGTGATCCGAGGGCCGTCATTCCGTTCCAGCAGTGCGCGGTCTCCGGCGGTACTTGGCTCCGTACTTCGACCCGCAGACTGCCAATTACTGTCACCCTCCCCGGCCGAGGGACTCAAATTGGCATTCTGCCCTGGAGTCGGCGCGGCCGCGCACATCGTCTCCCGAAAGGTGTCACGAACCATAAAGTGACACCAACACTCGGCCGCTCCAACCCGGCCATGACCGAAGGCGCCGGCCACCAAGCGCGCCACTCAACCTTCCCGCGAATTGGGTTGGGGTGAGACAAAGAAGTCTTCAATGGGAACATGACAGGACATTCTTGAAGACTAAGTTTGTTTTTAGTCGCGCCGCAATGTATTGCTGTACAACACGCAAAGGTGTGGTCACTTCGACGCAATTTGCGCAGGCACATCGATCCCGTGCGCCGCGGCCTGCCGAAGCGTGTGCGATTCCAGATAGATCTGCGTCAGGAGCCGCAGTCTGACGGATCGGACCGCATTGCCGAGCGCCGTCTCGTAGCAAGCTACTGGATCGGCCGAGGCCTGCAGACCGACACGGTCTGCATCCCCACACGCCACAAGTGCGGCTCGCCGCAGGCGCAAATATAATCCCCGCGCTCCGGCATCCTGGTTGAGATCGAGTCCCTGTGTGCTCACGTGAACGGCAACTGTGACCTCATGAGTCTCCGCCCGGGCATTACTGACGAGAAATGCGCAGGCAGCAACGGCGAAGCCGAGTAGCGCGCGAGAACTGATAGCAGCTGTTTGGGTGTACATATAAATCTCCGCAAAATTCCGCGTTGATCGTTCGATTCGTTGATCGCGAGGACTCGGGCGCAGATCTCGCTCAGGGTGAGCGCGGTGCAATCTGCGCGTACAGTGCAGTCACGGCCGGCTTGTTCACCTGCGCCACAGCAGAGTCGATGGCGTGTCGACAGCACTGACGAAACTGCGCAAAGGCCGCCAGATCGCGGGGATCGGCGCGACCGCAGACGTGTGTTGCTGCGGCGCTCAGACGAGCGTAGAAGACGCGTGCACCTTGCCGCGAGTCGATGTTCAGATCCGCGTAACTGACGACCACCCTGCGGAGGTCGGTCGCGTCTGCCGCGTCCACTGTTGGTGGAGCGCCTGCCAGA
>JBJMWM010000048.1:0-171258 GCA_045810105.1 Steroidobacteraceae bacterium
GGATTTCAGCGCGCCGATTGTGTACCAGGTGGATCGCAGCCTGGACGGCAACAGTTTTTCCAACCGCCGGGTCGTCGCAATCCAGCACGGCGAGCCCATCTTCAACATGGCGGCGTCGTTCCAGAAGCCCGAAGAAGGTCTGGATCATCAGACGGACATGCCCTCGGTGCCGCCCCCCGAGGAGCTTCCTGACGCGACCACTCCGCCGCCCGAGGTCGTGAAGCATATGTCGGAGCGGCTGCAGCAGTTCTTCGAGAAGCCGCGGCCGTTCCTGTTTCGGTTGGTGCCGTCTTATGGGCCTGAGCACAAGCCCGAGCCGGCCCGGCAGGTGTGGTTCAAGGCCGTGGGACGGTTGCCGGATGAGGAGCGGTTGCACCGTTCACTGCTGGCGTATGCGTCGGACTTCTTTCTGCTCGGCACGTCGGTTCTGCCTCATCACCCCTCGAAGCTGGAAGGTCGGTTGATCATGACCAGCCTGGATCACGCCATGTGGTTCCATCGACCTTTGCGCATGGATGATTGGTTGCTGTATGACATGGAGAGCCCGAGTGCTTCAGGTGCTCGCGGGTTTGCGCGTGCGGGTGTGTTTGCGCGCGATGGCCGGCTCGTGGCGACGATCGCGCAAGAAGGTCTCGTGCGGGTCAAGCGAGGTAAGTAGGCCCCACAGGCTTATAGGCGCATGTTACTAGCGGGCCTTGCGGCTATGGTGACGGCCGGACCCATCGCGATCGCGGGGGCCGGCGGTGACGTCGACACACTCGAGAAGTTGTGGCCTGGCGTTCGCGATTCCACCGAACAGGTCTATGTCAGCTCCGATCCTAATGTTGCCGCGTGGGGCGAGGGTTCTGAGCGGCGCGTGCGTACCATAATCGCCCCGGTCGAGGCGCCTTGGCTCGGACAGCATGTGCTGTATCTGGAAGAGTTCCTCCACGATGACCCTGAAAGTATTCGCAGGCAGTTGCTGTTGGACCTGCAACCCGCCGAGCCTCCGGCTGTGGGTGTGCGCGTGCGGCTGTATTCCTTCAAGGAACCCCGGCGTTGGATCCATCTGGATCGCCGGCCCAAGCTGCTCTCGGACCTCCGTCGCATCGAAATCGTAAAAGCGGAAGGCTGCGATCTCATGCTGAAGAAGGAGGGGGATCAGTACAGCGGGGGCACTGTCGGACGTGATTGCATAGACATTCGGGATGGTGGTTTGCGGTATGTCGAGTATCGAGTGGTCATCGGGGAGGACCTCTACTGGTACCGGCGCCGGGTGCTGCTGCGCAAGGGAGATGATCTGCAGGAAGAGGTATTCGGCTTCAACTGGTTTGAGTTGAACGATGCGCGTCTGTTCGCTTGTCGGGTCGACTGGTCAGCGACGGGCCGCAAGTCCGACTTGCGGTTCTTGGCCCGGTTGGAGGTACATGACCAGGGTGGACGGGCGCACTTCACCACTCCGGATGGCCGCAAGTTGGAGTTGACGCTGCATAGCCAGGATTGGCCGTTTATGGTGGATCGGGATGCGTTGATTCTGCTGTTGCAGGATGAGGTGCAGAACACGCCGATGGCCTCGGCGTGGGCTGAGATTGACTCGGACGATATTGATATCAACCTGGGGTGGTTGTGGGTTCAGTGTGGGTCTATGGTGCCGGAGACGGGTGAGTTGTGGGCCAGGCGGTAGAGACCGCAGGTCCAGTCTAAAGTCGACTGCAGGTCGGCGGGGTTGTTTCCGCAGCGAATAAGCTGGCTGCGCCACGCAGTCGGCGGTTCGCCACGTAAGGCAGGATGGAACTATAATTCGGCCAGTCGTTGTGGAGGAACGCTAGTGTCTTCATCTCCGCCGGAAGGACTTCCACGGTATCGCTTGCTCACGGGCAAAGATGACGCCGCCTTTTGTCATCGGGTTTCGGACGCGCTCGCATTGGGGTATCGGCTTCATGGCTCGCCGGCAGCGACCTTCAACGGCGAACACGTCGTTGTCGCGCAAGCTCTTCTCTGGCCGGATGACACCTCGAAGTCGGCGCGGGGCGAATGATCTAGTCTCATCGCAGGAGAGCTTGATGCACGAGGAAGTGCCAGCACCGGATAGCACTGCGCTGCGCGTTGCCTTGTGGCGCGCTCTGCACGCGCAGATCGATCCGGCACCACATGTCCTCGAAGACGAGGTTGGGCTGCGACTGGCCGCCCCCGATGAGGATTGGCGCCGTCGCGCGGACATGGATCCAGATTTCACGAAGCCATTCCGAGCATCCATCGTGGCTCGAGCGCGCTTCATCGAGGATCTGGTCTTCGAGGAGATGCAACGCGGCATGGGCCAGTACGTCATTCTCGGAGCAGGTCTAGACACGTTCGCGCAGCGTAGACCGGAGCTAGGTTCGAGGCTAAAGGTGTTCGAGATCGATCGGCCGGGTCCTCAAGCTTGGAAGCGACAGCGCCTGATTGAGCTTGGCCTTGGAGTTCCAGATTGGTTGCGATTCGTACCCGTGGATTTTGAGGCAGGCGACGCTTGGTGGGAGCGGTTGACATCCGCTGGCTTCGATACCGGCCAATCCGCGGTCGTGGCCTCGACGGGCGTTAGCATGTATCTCAGCAAGGACGCGGTCGCATCCATGTTGCGACAGGTCGCAGCGCTTGCTCCGGGATCCACGTTGGCGATGACTTTCCTGCTGCCGATAGAGCTCGCGGATCCAGTGATTCGTCCCGGCCTTGATCGTGCAGAGAAGGGGGCGCGCGCAAGCGGGACGCCGTTCATCAGTTTTTTCACGCCGACGGAGATGCTGGCATTGGCACGCGAAGCTGGCTTCGCAGAGCTGCGGCACGTGTCCGCAGCGGCTCTGACAGAGCGCTACTTCGCAGGTAGGACAGATGGTCTTCGACCGCCGAAAGGCGGAGAGGAACTGCTCGTGGCGGCCACCTAGCTAGTTCACCGTTGCTCCCCGGCCACGCCCAGTTCCACGAATTCGTGCGTTAAGCGATCCCTCGGTATTCGACCGGCGGGGTTGACGGGTTTAGTCGGCCCGTATGGCGGCCTAAAGAACTTCTACGCCTTCGACCAACATCACTTCGCAGGCGCCAGCCCCGCTATCACTGCGCGTGAGTGAGGTCTTTATATACGTGCCATCGTCGCGCACGCCATCGACCAACACGCCCGTCAAATGAACAACCTGACCTACTCGAAGTCGTTTCAGTTGCGATCCGACGTGTTCATCGCCTGCAATCACGTGAGTATTGGCGCTGTGCTCGATCACTTCTTCGCGTGGAATGGGCATGTCATGGACTGGGCGCCAGGAATAGAAACGCGCGGACTGCGTGATCTCGAACGACTCCAGTACGCGGTTGTCTGACATGGGCCCCCACCCCAGTGCCAGGTCCTCCGGAATGAGATCGGCCAGAGTATCGAACCGGTAATTCTCGCGGCTCAGAATTCGCGCCGTGAGCTCGTAATGGGCTCGTCCCGTGAGCGTCCAACGACCCTGCTTCGCGCTCACCTCGCGTTCCAGATCTGTTTGCCGCGGGTCGTTTGTTGCCAAGGGTCCGTCAGCGGCGTGAACGGGTCGCAACTCAAACCGTTGCCATAGGTTCCAGAGTGCCCCGAGGATCAACACACCGATTAAGACTCTCCGCCAGTCCACAGTGGCCGATCTCCTCAGTGATGCAATATCGGGCCGGTATACGGCCCACTGAGCAACTCGCGAGCGATATCCTTCGGAATCCCGTACGACGACTCCGATCCGATGGCGGACATCGGCGTCTCACAAAGCTTCAGGGCGAGTTCCAGCGGATCGCTCGTATCGCCCACGTAGGCGTCAAGCTGGTACGCAAAGTCATTCATCGAACCGATCACACGGCGGTTTACCGCGTTGCCGAAAATAGTGGGGTCCATCAGCGCGACCTCTCGCTGTACAGCGTCCAATGGAATCTCGAGAGCAACGAGCAGATCCCTGACCGCCACCCGCAGGTTGGTAGCAACCGTGCGTCGAATCTCTTCGGCGGGTAGCAGCACAGTCAACAGTGAGCGCTCGCTGGTTGCCATCACCACTTGCTGAGGCCCGAGACGGATCAGGTGCAGGTACCAGGCGCCCAGCAGGGTGCCCGGCAACGCCGGTTCAGGCAGGCCACTGGCTAACCCCAGCCGCTTGCGAATTATCTGCGTACAGCGAAGACTGAGCACGGCGGCAACGCTTAGTGTTTGGCTTTTTTCACTATGGTGTCGATGTCATTCAGCAGAATGGGATTGAACTTATCGGGGACTTCCATCATGAGGAAGTGACTCGTGTGCGGAATGACATCGGCTTTGAACGTGGGAAGCAACTTCCGGATGCGTTTCTCGTCCGTGGTGCCCAGGTCGGAGTTGATTGCCAGCACAGGGACATGGATGTCCGGTAGCACAGTGGCGAAGTCCATGCTGAGCAGGGATTGCAGTGAGGGGATACCTACCTCGGGCGGTTCCAGCGACATGTCGTAGGCGACTTTCTGCACGAACAGCGGGTCGGCGCCTTTTTCAAACAGTTCCTCGGTGACATATTTGCGCACGGAGCCGATGAAGTCGGTGCGGAAGGGAGCCATGCGCTTGTTGATTTCCGGTTGCGGCGCTGGTGGCAGACCAATCGATTTCAGGGCGTCGACCACGATAATGCCAATCACCCGATCACCGATGCGGCGGGCGGCTTCCAGGGCGACTGTGCCGCCCATGGAATGGCCGACAAGGATGATTTGCTGGTTGGGCAGGCGGCGAGCGACTGTTGCGACGTCCTCGCCGTAGTTGGCCATTGACCAATCGGTGCGGCTCTTTGACGACGCGCCGTGCCCGGCGAGATCTACGGCGACGACGGTGTACTTCGCTTTCAACGGGCCGAATTGCGCGTTCCAGTAGTTGGCGTCGGTAGCCCATCCATGTACCAGGATGATTGCCGGATCGCCTTTGCCATAACTGCGGTATTCGATGTGCAGGCCGTCAGGTTCGGTCACGATCTGTGGCGAGCCCTCGACGGGTGCGGAAGGGGCGGGGGGTGTTGATGCTGCCGTGTCGGTTGCAGCCGACACTGCCGGCGCGCTGGGCTCGCTGTTTTTGCTACACGCTGATATGGCGAGGGCGGTGAGCGCTGCGAGTGTAATCAGCCGGCCATGGGTCATGAACGTCTACTCCTGCGCAGGCGTTCGCCTGCTCACCGTCGATCCTGGGTGTCCCTCACCGGCCACCCGCGCGACGCATGCGTCCCGCCCGTGTGAGCCGTGAGCGGGCTGCATCATAACCGCGCGAGGGGTGGGGTGGGCGCGACGTTGCGCACGTTGTGACAGCGGGCCGCATGGTAGCCGCGAGGGTGTCGCCTGCCAGCGGCGCTGATGCGTTGGGTAGGCGTGTGGGCGGCCGTGTGCTCGGCGCAAGGCACGAGGCGCAAGCCGCAACGCCGTTACGAGCGCAGTACCTTGCCGGGGTTCAGGATGCCCTTTGGGTCGAAGGCGCGCTTCACAGCGCGCATGAGGTCCAGCTCCACCGGTGAGGCGTACTGCTCGAGTTCGCCCACCTTGAGGCGGCCGATTCCGTGTTCGGCGCTGAAGCTGCCTCCGAAGTCGCGGACCATGTCGTGGATCGCTCGCTTGATGGGGGTCTCGCGCGCGAGGAACGCATCGCGTGATGTCCCTGGCGCCTGGTTGAGGTTGAAGTGGAGGTTGCCGTCACCCACATGCCCGTAGGCCACGAGCCGTCCATCGGGAACATTGTCCTGGATCCAGTTGCCTGCTTTCGCCACGAAGGATGCCAGCGAGGTTATCGGCAGGGAGATGTCGTGCTTCAGGCTCGCCCCATCGATGCGCTGCGCTTCAGGAATTGTTTCGCGTATTTTCCAGAGCGCCTCACGCTCGCGGTCACTCTGAGCGATCACGGCATCGAGTACGAGGTTGACTTCGAACGATGCGGCGAGTGACTCAGTCAACATGTCGTCAAGCTTCTCGTCGGCTCGAGACGATGTGACTTCACACAAGACATGCCAGTCGTAAGCTTGTTTGAGTGGGTCTGTGACCCCAGGGATGTGCCGCGTCGTAAGCTCAATGCCGATTCGCGGAATTAACTCGAACGAGCTGACGCGGTCGCCACTGGCCTCGCGCAACCGGGCCAGTAACTCGACGGCCGCTTGAATGTCGCGGACTGCCACGAATGCGGTCGCCGCGCTGCGCGCCTTGGAGAACAACTTGAGAGTCGCAGCGGTGATGACACCGAGAGTGCCTTCAGCACCCAGGAAAAGCGACTTGATGTCGTAGCCGGTGTTGTCCTTGCGCAGCGCGCCAAGCGTTGAAAGCACCCGCCCGTCGGCCAATACCACTTCGAGCCCGAGAACGAGCTCGCGCATCATCCCGTACCGCAGAACGCTCGTGCCGCCTGCATTGGTGGAGAGATTGCCGCCTATCTGACACGTGCCTTCGGAACCGAGACTCAACGGAAACAGTCGATCCGCCTCGTCGGCCGCACGCTGCACATCTGCGAGGATGCAACCTGCTTCCGCAATCAGGGAATAGTTCAGCGGTTCGACGTTGCGGATTCGGTTTAGGCGCTTCAGCGATAGCACTATTTGCTGCCCGGACTCATCGGGCGTAGCGCCTCCGCAATAGCTCGTGTTACCGCCGTGCGGCACCACACCGATTCCCTTGTCGTTGCAGTGCGCGAGCAAACGAGAGATTTGTTCTACGGAGCGAGGTAGGGCGATGGTGAGGGCGCGCCCGTGGTACAGGTGACGGTGGTCAGTGAGATACGGCTCGATGTCCGCGGCGTCGGTTAGGACGCCGTCGGACCCGAGGATGTCGTTGAGAGTTGTCACGGCACAGGAGCGCACCGCGAGGGGAACGTGTACCGCCGGGGTAACGGAAGCGCCGGTGTTATTGCCTGTTTTATGAAATGTCTGCCGGCAGTGCCCGCAGCGCGGCAATGCGCTCTTCCAGCGGCGGATGGCTCATCATCAGCTTCCGCAGTCCGAACCCGCCCTTGCCATCCGCGATACCGAAGGCCGCGAACTGTTGCGGCAGCGGCTCGTGATTGGCCTTGAGCGCCTCCAACGCGGAAATCATGTTGCTCCGACCGGAGAGCTTCGCGCCACCGCGATCCGCACGGAATTCGCGCCAGCGGGAGAACCAGAGGACGATGAGGCTGGCGAGCACGCCGAGCACGATCTCGGAAACGATTACCGATATGAAGTAGGCCGGCCCGCGTCCGTCTTCGGAGCGGAATACCGTCCTATCGACGATGTTGCCAATAATGCGCGACAGGAAGATCACGAACGTGTTCACCACGCCCTGAATCAGCGCGAGGGTCACCATGTCGCCGTTAGCGACGTGGCTGATTTCGTGGCCCAGCACGGCGTCGACTTCGCGCTCATTCATCCGTTGCAGCAAACCGGAGCTTACGGCCACGAGCGCGCTGTTTCGGTTCGCACCCGTCGCAAACGCATTCGGCTCGGGATGTTCAAAGATCCCGACCTCCGGCATTCCGATGCCCGCGTTTCGGGCGTGTGCGCCCACAGCATTGATCAGCCAGCTCTCGGTTGAGTTGCGAGGCTGGGTGATGACCTGCACGCCCATGGCGTTCTTGGCCATCCATTTGGAGAGCGCGAGCGAAATCAGCGAGCCGCCAAATCCGAACAGCGCGGCGAACACCAGCAGCCCGTTGAGGCTGCCGCCCCGCGCGTCCAGGTACCGATCAATGCCCAGCACGTGGGCGACGATCGACAGGACGACGACGATCGCAAGGTTCGTGGCAAGAAACAGAATAATTCGCTTCATGGTGGTCTTTCGAGGGTCTGCGGCTCGCCGGCACGGTACCGGCGGTCGTGCAACCGTTGGGATTGGTCCGTAGCTTTCAAGGGCTTGGAAGGGTGGGGGAGAAACCTTAAGACAATCTTAAGAAAACAGACCCGACCCTGGGGAAAAGGTTCAGGGGCCCCCGATGGCCACTCCCAGGGCCTTGCCGACGAAGAAGCTTACGACCCCTGCACCCCCGCCGATGAGCACCATGCGGAAGGCTCCCCGGAAGGCCTGACGGCCCGTGAACAGGCTCAGGACCATGCCCACGGCGAATAGCGCGACGCAAGTGAGCGCGATCGTGGCTGTGAGGGGGCTCACTGCGGGCATATGGACGATAAAGGGCACCAATGGAAGTGCCGCGCCGACGGCAAATGACAGGAACGACGCCGTGGCAGCCTGCCAGGGCGACCCCAGATCGTCCGGGTTCAACCCAAGCTCTTCTCGCGCGAGAACATCCAGCGCCTGGTCCGGGCGGGATAGTAGAGAGCGGCTCAGTTCGCGCGCCTGTTCTATGGCGACGCCGCGGGCTTCGTAAATGAGTGCGAGTTCTTCGGCTTCTTCTTCCGGGTACTCCGCGACTTCGTCGCGTTCGAGGGCGATTTGATACTCATACATCTCTCGCTGGGTCCGCACAGAGACGTATTCGCCCGCGGCCATAGACAGTGCGCCCGCGAGTAAGCCCGCCGCTCCCGTCATAAGCACGTACGTGTTTGCGGCACCTGCTCCAGCGACACCAAGCACCAAGCTTGCGTTCGATACCAGCCCGTCGTTGACGCCAAAGACGGAGGCGCGAAGATTTCCTCCGAGGCTGCTGCGGTGGCGCGCACCGACCTCGGACAACGAAGTCGGCATCGCATGTCCGGCTGGAGGCGTTCCGACTCCTGCAGGCACGCTGGTGGCCGCAGGCGCGCTGTAGATGGATAGCCCGCGCAACTTCATTGCGGCCAGTACAGGCCGCAGCGAGCGGGGGCCAAAGCGTCGAATTAACCGCGCAACGATCCGTGCGCGAACGGTCGGGATAAATATACGGTCAGGGCTTTGGCCGGACGCCGCCACCCACTTGGCGGCCTGCTGCTCAGCCGTCCCAGCGAGCTGCAGGAACAGTCGACTTTTGCGGGGATCCGGTTCAGCGGCGGCAACCTGGAGGTATAGCCACGCGGATTCCTTCTCGTGATACCAGTTGTCGGCGCTGGTCATCCCAGCCACGCTCGCCGAGCTAATCGGAGGCAGTGCACGGATCGCGCGCCTCCACAGTGGTGCGGCTCACGTCATCCTACGGGTCTAGTACTGCTCGCGATCTTCAGCCTCGTCTTCGTCCTCGTCGTCGTCCAGATCGTCGTCATCTTCGTCCTCGTCATCCCAGTCTTCGTCGTCATCGTCCTCATCATCATCTTCGTCCTGGGATTCGGACCAGCCCTCGGGTTCCTGGGTGAGCTCCAGATCCATTTCGTGCCACGTTTCCAGGTCGATTTCCTCGATGTCCCCATCGAGGTATTCGATTTCGACGAGCTCGGAATCCTCGTCCATGGTCAGTACCCGGAATGGTTCTTCTTCTTCCAGGTTCTCGTACCACTGTCCTGGTACCGGCTCGTAATCTCTGCTCACGCTCTCACCTTCAAAGACCGCCGTCCTCGCAGTAGTCAGTTTAGGGGCTGTCTTCAGGTTGGGCAACGGGAGTCCAGCAACTGGCGGGCCCGGCGCAACTTCAGTGTCGTCCGTATAGTCGCAGCATAAGTGGCTATTGCGTATAGTTTTCCGATGGCAGCCAGACCGTCCATCCTTGCTTCTCCGCTCCTGCAGGCACGGCGTGTCGTCGTGAAGGTGGGCTCGGCGTTATTAGTCGATCAGGACACCGGACGACTTAATCGGGCGTGGCTGGAAACGCTCGTCGAAGATTTATTGCGCCTGCGTAAGCGAGGTCAGCAAGTCATTCTGGTTTCCTCCGGAGCAATCGCTCTGGGACGACGCCACTTGGGACTTGCCAAGGGCAGCCTGCGCCTGGATGAAAGTCAGGCAGCCGCCGCAGTGGGGCAGATCCGGCTCGCCCATGCATATAAGGAGCTGCTGGAAGCGCACAACGTAACAGTGGCACAGGTATTACTCACGCTCGAGGACAGCGAGCGCCGCCACCGCTATCTGAACGCACGTGCAACACTCGAGTCCCTGCTGGCTCTGGGAGCAATCCCGGTAATCAACGAGAACGATACTGTCGCAACAGCGGAAATCCGCTACGGCGACAACGACCGCCTCGCTGCGCGCGTTGCACAAATGTCCGCCGCAGACTGCCTGGTGTTGTTATCAGACGTCGAGGGATTGTTTACCACCGACCCTAACAAGGATCCCAACGCGCAGTTCGTTCAGCAGGTCCGGCAGATCACGCCGCAGATTGAGGCAATGGCTGGAGCATCGGCTTCGGCTGTGGGTTCCGGCGGCATGACTACTAAGATCATGGCGGCCAAGATCGCTGTGGCGGCGGGTTGTCATATGTGCATCGCCTCCGGTCATCAGAAACATCCGGTGAGCCGCCTCGAGGAAGGTGCGCGGTGCACCTGGTTCGTGCCGCATGCCACCCCGGTTACGGCGCGGAAGCAGTGGATCGCCGGAACGTTGAAACCTGCCGGCGCCATAACGATCGATCAGGGTGCGCTCAAGGCCCTTCGGGAAGGAAAGAGTCTGTTGCCCGCGGGTGTTGTGGCCGCGCGCGGGCGCTTTGACCGGGGCGATACGGTCAGCGTGCTCGGTGACGATGGTATCGAGGTTGCGCGCGGAATCATCGCCTACTCCGATGTTGACGCGGCGCGGATCATGGGCCGCAAGTCCTCCGAAATCGAAGGTATTCTCGGATTTCGCGGCCGCGATGAGCTCATTCACCGCGATGACCTCGTCATCATGGGGCACGACAGGCTCGAGTCGGCACAGGCTTCCCAATGAGCGGGGATGGCATTTCCGAGATGATGCGCGGTCTCGGCACGGCAGCCGTGTCGGCCGCGGCGGTCCTGGCAGTGACCTTGACCAAGACAAAAGACGAGGCGTTGGCGGCTGCGGCTGCCGCGATCCGCGCACGTCGCGCTGAAATCCTCGATGCCAATGACCGAGACATGATGGCAGCGACTGCCGCGCAGTTGGGTGCTCCTTTGCTGGATCGGCTGCGTCTCGACCCGAAGCGAGTAGAAGCGATCGCTCGCAGCATCGAAGACATCGCGGCGCTTCCGGATCCCGTCGGCACTATCGCAGCGGAATGGGACCGCCCGAACGGCCTGCATATCCAACGAGTACGGGTACCCTTGGGTGTGATCGGCATCATCTACGAGAGTCGGCCGAATGTGACCGCGGATGCCGGGACGCTTTGCCTGAAATCGGGCAACGCCGTCATTTTGCGCGGTGGGTCAGAGAGCCGGCTCTCAAATGTCGCCATTCATGCGTGTCTGCTGGATGGGCTGGCAGCTGTCGGCCTGCCTGCCGAATGCATTCAACTCGTCCCCACCACTGACCGCGCGGCTGTGGGCTTCATGCTGGCCGAGATGACCGACTTCATCGACGTGATTGTGCCGCGTGGAGGCAAGAGTCTTGTCGCACGCGTTCAAAAGGAAGCGCGCGTGCCAGTCATTGGGCACCTCGAAGGCAACTGCCATGTGTATGTCGATCGGGATGCCGACGTGCGTATGGCTCGCACGATCGCTCTGAACGCCAAGATGAGACGGACGGGCGTTTGCGGGGCGGCCGAGACTCTACTAATAGATCGGGCGTGCGTGAGCACTCACCTGGAACCGATTGTGAAGGATCTGCTTGCGGCAGGTTGTGAAGTACGAGGGGATCTGGCCGTACAGAAGGCTGATAACCGTGTGCTGCCCGCCACCGAGGATGATTGGTACACGGAGTACCTGGACGCGATCATCGCGGCGCGGGTAGTGGACGGGGTGGACGGAGCCGTAGCTCACATCAAGACTTACGGCTCAGCGCATACCGAATCGATCGTGACCGACAACGTGGCCACCGCGAATCGATTCCTGCAGCGGGTGGATAGCGCGATTGTCCTTCATAACGCCTCCACACAGTTCGCGGACGGCGGTGAGTTTGGCATGGGGGCGGAAATCGGCATTTCGACCGATCGCTTTCATGCGCGCGGCCCTGTCGGCGTGGAACAACTGACCAGCTACAAGTACGTTGTTAGAGGGTCAGGTCACGTCAGGCCAGGGTAGTCCAGACAACTACAGGTTGGTTCAGATAATGGCTGACGCGCACCAGCGCGGCGCGGCAGTGCAGCAATCCGCACGCGCCTAGTGCACGGCTGCCGTCGGACTTCCGCTCCGTCGCATCACCCAGGTCGTCGCAAGTACCGGCGATATAACCACTTTGTTATCTCGTGCCAATCTGTCACCTCGTTGGCATGCCGTTTGGATGTACGACGGGGATAAAGGATTCAACGCCAGTGTCAGCACCGGCATTGGCGGAAGGGGTATATACATGTCAACAGCGATCTCCAGGCGCCGGCTTCTGGTACAGCCTTCGTCGGAAGCTTCTCGTGAGCTTCCGGAAGAGGCTCGTGACGATCTGCTCGATCGTGGCTATTCGCGACGGCAGTTGCTGCGCATTGCCGCCATCTTCAGTTCGGTAAGTGTCGCGGCCAGTTTCGGGCGACCGGCTTGGGCGTCCGGCGGCATCCCCGATCCGCCACCCCTTGCCAAGACGCGTATCGGTGCGAACGAGTGCTGGACCGGGCCTTTGGCACCTGGACAGGCTGCTGCCGCGGCCATCATTTCCTCGAGTAACCGCTACGCGCCCACCGATCAACGCGGCGACTTTATCAAGGCGGTCATGCAGGTCGAGGCAGTGCCCTACGACCATGTTGCGCCCTGGCCGGGCTCGAGTGATCCCCTGTCCCGTGCGGTGGTGACATTCTGTTCGCCGACCAAAGCATTGGTCACCGCCGATCCAACCTTTGAGTTGGCGGGACGTACCGCGGAATGGTTGGGCGCGCCCGTGAAGCGGGTGCCCCTGAAGCCCGACTATTCGCACGACGTCAAGGCCATGCTGGCAGCTGATCCCAGCCCGGGTCTCTATTACATCTGCACACCAAACAACCCGACAGGGACGCTGACTCCGCTGGCGGACATTGAATGGCTCGTCGCCAACAAGCCTGCAGGCTCGATAGTGTTGATTGACGAGGCGTATACACACTTTGCCGGCGTCCCCACGGCCTCCTATATGGCGAAAGCCGACAAGGACGTGATTGTGATGCGCACGTTCTCGAAGATCTTCGGAATGGCCGGCATGCGCATGGGCTATGTCATGACGCGGCCGGACATCATCACGAAACTGATGCGCTATGACGGTGGCATGCAATCGGGGGCCCTGCCGTTGCCATCACTTGCCTGTGCGACGGCAAGCCTGACAGCCGCCGATCTCATTGCCGCGCGCCGCAAGGAAATGCAGCAAGCTCGCGGCATGACGTTGGAGCATCTCAAGAAACGCAAGATCAAGGTCATCGGCAGCGACGCCAACATGTTCATGGTGGACTGGAAGAGCAAGGCTGCCAAGGATATGCAGGCCGCCTTCCGCACCCAGGATGTCGAAATCGGCCGTTCGTGGCCGATCTGGCCGACAGTTTCACGAGTCACTGTCGGCTCCATGGACGACATGACGGCGTTCTGCGGGGCGCTCGACAAAGTCTGGACCTGATTTCCTGGGGTTAGTGCGCCTGCATCCGGCGGGCGCCCGTGCTTGGGGCGGGCGCCCGCGGACAGTTCCTGCGAGAGTACTCATTTGAACGTGTTTTCGCTCATCGCGACCGAGTTTTCGCTCGCTTCGATCCCGATTCTCGTGTGTATCCTCGGTCTGTCCGCCGTCATGAGCGGGCTGTCGGGGTTCGGCTTTTCGGCCATTGGCGCGCTGTGTTTGTGGTTGTTGCCACCGAAACTGGGTGTGCCACTGCTGATGACATTGTCGTCGGCCAACCAGTTGATGTCGCTCGGTCAACTGAAGGCTGAAATGAAGCCGCTACGGCAATGGTGGCCGGACGGCCCCGGGCCCTACCTGGCGGGAGGCTTCATGGGTGTTCCGATTGGGTTGGGCATCCTCCATTCCCTGCCGACACCTACGCTGATGGCCATCTTCGGTGCCTTCCTCATCATCTATGCAGCGTACTCGATGTTGAAGCCCGAGGGACTGCACATATCAGGCAAGAGTAGTTGGGTCGCCTCGTCCATGGTGGGGATGCTGGGTGGGATTATCGGCGGATTTACCGCATTTCCCGGTGCTGCAGTGGTGGTCTGGAGTGGTCTGCGGAGGCTGCCGAAGCACGAGTCCAGGAGCATCGTTCAGCCCTACATCCTGGGCCTGCAGCTCGTATCACTCGCCATGTTGGCAGTAAAGCATCCGGAGACCTTCGGGCCGACCTACTGGGCGCTGTTGGTAATCACAGTTCCCATCGTCCTGCCCTGCACACTGCTGGGTGTTAACCTGTACAAATCTCTTTCGGACGTCAACTTCCGCCGCATCACGTTCATGTTGCTCGGGACGTCGGGCCTGGGGCTGCTCATCAAGGCTGCCGGGGCCATCACGCTCTTTGCGGTCGCCGCGACCGCGGTTGCGCGCTAATCGTTCACCGCCACCGGCCGGTGGCACCAAGAAATAACAACAAAGTGGTCGGCGGCGCTGCATTGGTGCCGATCCCCACCCGTCGTGTTCAAAAATAACACCCGTCGGGTTGGTAAATCCAACGCCCAAATCACTCCTAACTCGCTGAAAGATAACGCTCCCCTGCCGCCGCGCCTCCGGTTGAGAGCGTTTGGTGCAGTGTTGGCCGGTTTATTGCAACGCAACGCGGATGTCGCACAACAACGATCCGTAGGGAGTCATTCGATGCTATTGAAACCTGACCTTGCTCGCGCTGGCGTTGCCGCGTTGGCGATCATTGCCCTCAGGACGGGCGCCGACGCGGTGCAAGCCGCAACTGCAACCGACGCTGCCGCGCCGGCGGATGCTGTTGCGGCCGATGCCGGGGCGGCAAGCCCTGATTCGGCGGGCGCCCTCTCCGGCGAGTTGGGCTCGCTCAATGAAGTGATAGTGACTGGTACGCGTGTCGGCGGAATCAAAGCGGCGGACAGCCCCGCGCCGATCATCGTGGTGGGGGGCGATGAATTGCGCAAAGCCGGTGCACCGGACCTTATGACCTCGCTGTCCCTGGTCATTCCGGGTTTTGTCAAACAGGCTTTTGGCGGCGACATGGCCAATCAGACGCTGCAAGCAAAATTGCGCGGCCTGAGTCCCAACCACACGCTCATCATGGTCGATGGTAAGCGCCGGCACGGTACCGCCAATCTCGCCGTTCTGGGTGGACCCTACCAGGGTGGCGCGGGCCCGGACCTCAACTTCATTCCCATGGATGCGGTTGATCACGTCGAGGTACTGCTGGAAGGCGCGGCCGCGCAATACGGTTCAGACGCAATCGCCGGCGTCATCAACATCATCCTGAAGAAGGACAATGCTGGCGGCACGCTCAAAGCGCTCCGCGGTGGCTATATGGATGGCGGTGGCGATACGAACGACGGCAGCGCCCACTTTGGGTTTGCGCCGACCGATGACAGCTTCTTCAATGTCACTGCAGAGATCCAGAACCACGCGCACAGCATGCGCGGCGGCATCGATCCGCGCGTGATAGATCCAGGGAAACTCTCGACCTATCCAAATTCGAACATGCCGTTGAGGTCAGGTTATCCCTACCTCAACCTGATCCAAGGAGACGCCCACTTTACGCTTGCGACGGTCGCGTTCAATTCGGGTTTCAAGCTGGGCGATAGCGCCGAGTTCTACAGCTTTGGTACCTGGGGCGATAAGAAGGCGGACTCCTTCGAGAACTACCGCCTGCCGAGCAAGATCTCCTATACGCAGCCGACCACCGGCGTTAAATCCTACATGTATCCCTACGGCTTCAATCCCGAGGAAGCTACTGCTGAGAAGGACTACCAGATCACGGCGGGCGTGAAGGGCTCAATCGCGGAGTGGAACTGGGACCTGGCGACGGGATACGGCAACGATACCTCCGATCTGAGCACGATTCACTCCGGGAACGCTTCGCTGTACGCTGATACCGGTGCCTCGCCGACCGACTTCTACGATGGCAAGTTCGTGTCGACTCAGTGGGTCTCGACTCTGGATATCAACAAGAACTTCGATATCGGCATGGCCGGGCCGCTGAACGTTGCTTTCGGCGGCGAGTATCGTCGCGACAGCTACGCCATTTATGCGGGCGATGCTGCCTCATATTACGGCGGCGGCGCGCAATCGTTCCCCGGCTTTGCTCCTGCGGACGCAGGCAAGTACAGCCGTAAGAACTATGCGGCCTACATCGATCTGGCCGCGACACCTATCGAAGGGCTCAAGATCGATCTGGCTGGACGGCACGAGCACTTTGACGATTTCGGTAACACGAACATCGGCAAGGCGACCGCACGGTATGACATCACGCCGACGTTCGCGGTTCGCAGTACGGTCAGCACGGGCTTCCGGGCACCGACGCTAGCCGAGGAGCACTACACGACCGTCAATGTGGGGCCGGGCACGGCCTTTATCCAGATTCCGCCTAACTCCGAAGCGGCGACCAAGCTGGGATTGGGTGGTGGTTTGCAGCCGGAGAAGTCTACGAGTTTCAGCTTCGGCGTCGTGCTGCAGCCGATCGAGAAGCTGTTCGCGTCTCTGGATGTGTTTCAGATCAAAGTCACCAACCGCATTGTGGGCAGCGGTAGCCTGACTGGCTCGATTACCGACTCTACCACCGGCGTCACGACGATCATCTCGCAGGCGATCGTTGATGCCGCGGTAGCCAGCGGTGCTTCGATCGACCAGGTGCGCAATACTGGCATCAACTTGTTTGCGAACGGGATCGATACGCGCACGCGTGGTGCGGAATTGTCGCTTACCTATCCCACCAGCCTGCCGATCGGACATGTGGACTGGTCGGCGAGCGCCGCCCTCAACCAAACCACGGTCACGAAGCCGCTCGGGGTGCCACCTGTCGGAGCATTGCCTCTTGTTACGGGACAGGCACTGTTCGACTCGACCGCGCTTTCCGATCTAACCACGGCATCACCGAAGTACGTAGTGAACTTGGGCATGTCCTGGACGTACGACAAAGCGTCGGCCAGGCTTACCGAGGTCATCTATGGCCCGTCCTCGGAGTGGGAGAATGACGGCTTCGATACGAACGGTAACAATGCCGTTTATTATCAGGATAAGATCGGCGTCATTCCTACGACCAACCTGGAGCTCGGATACGAGCTCATGAAGGGCCTGACAGTGAGCGCGGGTGCGGTCAACCTGTTCAACCGTTACCCTCCGAAGCAGAACGCCGGTCTCCTGGCCGTAGAAAGGGCCGCTGGCGATAACGGGGCGGTGACGATCTACCCCGGATTCTCACCATTGGGAATCAATGGTGGGTTCTACTACGCCCGAGCGATGTTCAGCTTCTAGGGTTCTTCAGGGCATGGGACGGCGGAGCTTCTCGAGCTCCGCCGTCGCCAGATGATGCTCGATGAAGTAGGGCACGTTGAGGTTGGTTGTGGCGGTGAAATACTTCACCGCCACATCGGTGTGGCCCTCCGCGAGGTTTTTCTGGCCCGTGTAGAACAGCGCCTCGGTGAGGATCTCTCGCTGACGGTGTCCGTCGTGCTCCGATTGAATCGCGTCCAACAATTCCGTCTCGCTGATCTTGCCCTGGAGTGACTCGAGAATCGGTGTCGGCCAGGTTGGGGGGATACGGCGATTCAGCAGAACAGGTTCGCGGGTGCCGCTGTGCTTTTGCGCAAGCCACAGGAAGCATTGCCAATAGGTGGCCTGCTCGTCATCAGGCGCCTCACTGGCCGCGAGCTGCGCATCCGCTACCGCCTCGAGCCAGCGGCCATCGATGAAATCCAACTGCGTTATGAGGGTGTAAACGGAGAAGTTGGCCCTACCGAGGCTCAATTGGCGCTGGGTCTCTACACGCGCGTCTTGGTAGCGGCCCATGTCGAGCAGGGCGGCTGCTAGCTGGGCGTGCAAGAATTCCGCGCGCGGATCGCAGGCGATCGCCTTGTTGTAAGCCTCTGCGGCCTTCGCGTCGTCGCCCAAGCTCGAATACACACTGCCCAAGTCATCGAAGAGCGTTGCGAAGCGCTTCGCGCCGAGGGTTTGCGCGCAGTTCGCTTCGGGTGGTGGGTCTTTGGATAGTTGGAACGTGATCTGAGTGAGGCGCTTCTTCATTGCGGTTTGCGCCCTGGGAGCGTACACGGGCGGGAATTCGTGAGAAGTGGCGTAGGTCAGGAGGGGAGTGGGGTCGGGGGTGGTAGCGTTCGCGACCCAGATCGCGTGGGTTGGTGGCGTGGTGGACACCAGGGTCGCGCCGGGCCGGAATGCCGTCGCGACGTTTACGGTGGCGGGGTGCGCGAGGCAGGCGGGGGCTGCTGCGAAGAGCAGGAGGTAGGCCGCAATGTGCCCGAAGTCGTTGAGGCGCTGGCGTGGGGCGCGCGCCGTCACGTCAAGTTAGCAGCCGCGCCCGCAGGCCCTTTACACCGCCGCGCAGCGAGTAGATGTCAGTGAGTCCGCGCTCTCTCAGTTCCTGTGTGGCTGCGAGGCTTCGCCTGCCACTCGCACAGACGAGTAAGGTTTTGCGGGCGGGCGCAAACGGTGGTTGTCCGTGGAGCAGCTCCGCCATTGGGATGCTGCGAGCGTAGGACGTTGGTGTCGGCAGTTCCTGGAGCTCGTTTGGCTCACGGATGTCTACGATGTCGAAGCCAGCGTCGTATGCCTGATCGAGCGTTTCGAAGGTCAGCTCGAGGCTTTGGCTGGCTCCTGTGATAGCTCCCGCCGTCCCCGCCGCGCCGCCGGTGTTCGCGGAGGCGGCCGCTGCGGTGCTGGCTGCAGCGGCGTTGGCCTGTGCTACTGCCGCCGCTTGTGCTGCTGTTGCACGTGAGATCGCGTGTTCTGGACACGAACTTGCGCGTTTGGTCCGCACGCGCGATGTCGAAAGGGTGAGCAGGTCGAGGACGAGCAACTCGTCGTTGAGCTGCCCAGGCAAGTCCAGCAGGAGTTTCATTGCCTCGAAGGCTTGCAGGCCGCCGAAGATGCCCGGCACTGGGCCCAATACGCCAGCCTCGGCGCAGTTGCCGACGATTCCGTCGCGAGTGGCTTCGGGCCATACGCACCGCAGGCAAGCGGAGCCTGGTCGAACCATCTGCAGCTGCCCTTCGTACTGGTACACGCTCGCAAACACGACGGGCTTGCCGAGCTGCACGCAATAGTCGTTCAGCAGGAACTTGGTCGTAAAGTTGTCGGTGCAATCGATGACCAGATCGTGTTGGGTGATCAGGTCCGGTGCGTTCAGCGCATCGAGGCGAATCGTGTAGGCACGCACGTCGACATCGGGATTCAGTGCGCGCACGCGATCCGCCGCAAGTTCGGCCTTTAGCTTCCCGACGTCCGCCAGTGCGTACATGGTCTGGCGGTGCAGGTTGGATGGCTCGAGGCGATCGCCATCGACGAGGCCGAGTCGGCCGATGCCAGCGCCGGTTAGATAGCTGATTACCGGCACGCCAAGCCCGCCGCAGCCGATCACGAGGACGCGGCTGGCGCGCAGTTTGGCTTGACCGGCCGCACCGACTTCCTTCAGCGCCATCTGGCGTGAGTAGTCAGGGATTGGCGGGCCTACGCGGGCGTGGGTGGATGCGAGAGCGGCTGCATTCGCTGGAGTAAGGCGTGGGGTGGGGTTGGCGAGTCCGCTGCTGCGGGGAGTAGCGGCGGGTTCATGTGTACGCCCGTCGCGGTCGGCGGGACTCTTCCCCGCATGGTCGCCGTGGTCGTGGCCGCGGTGGTCGGCATGCTCAGCGCTCGGCGCGGCGCACCGCTCGCAATTCACCCAACCGGAGTCGCCGTTCTCGTAGTGCTCCTTCTTCCAGATCGGTACGCGATGTTTGACTTCGTCGATGATGTATCGGCAGGCGGCGAAGGCTTCGGCGCGGTGACGTGCGCTTACGCCTACCCAGACGGCCATGTCGCCGATGGCGAGGTCTCCGATGCGGTGTACGCAGGCCGCGTGTTCGATTCCGAAACGGGTGATTGCTTCGGCGACGATGCGTTCGCCTTCCTTAATGGCCAGGGGCTCGAAGGCTTCGTATTCGAGGTGGCGGACGGCCAGTCCTTCGTTGTGGTTGCGAACCCAACCTTCGAACGACGTGTAGCCGCCGGCGGTGGGATCGAACAGCTGTTTTCGTAACGCAGCGTCGTCGATTTTCTCGCGCGTGAAACTGAAGGTGGCCATTGACGCTTCTCGATCAACCGCCTGCGACGGGTGGAATGAAGACGACGGAGTCGCCATCGGCGAGACGCTGCGACCATTCGCCGAATTCTGCGTTGACCGCGACACGCAGCATTTCGGGAGCAAGCGAGAATGGATAACGCGACTTCAATTCGATATAGAGGTCGCGAGGAGTGCGTGCAGCTGTGACGATTGACTCGTCGCTGCGGCCTGCTTGCTCGCGGAGGATGGCGTAGTACTGGACTTTGATGCGCTTGTCGGTAGGGGCGCCGTGCGCGGCGACTGGACTCAGCGCTGACACTGCGGAGCCGTATTCATCCGGCGTGTTCACATTGTCGAGCGACTGCGGGTTGGGCTGGTCAACCAATTGAACGTCCGAGTTGATCAGGAACTTGCGCGGGCAGTCCTTGCCTTTCGCTACATGCGCCAGCAACGGTTCGCGGCTCGCAGGCTCGTAGATGGCACACAGTGGTTCTGGCAACCCGTCATGACTAGAGCGGTACGCAGTTGCGAGACGTTGTGGCTGCCGTGACGTGATCAAATACGTGAGCGTTGCGTTGTCCAGGAAGGGAAGGTCGCACGCGAGTACTAGCCACGCAACCCCCGGATATTTTGCTTGCGCGGCCATGATGCCCGCGACGGGTCCGAGGTTTTCCTGGGTGTCCACAATCTGATCGAAGCGCGCGCGGACGGGATCGCTAGTCTGATCGGGGCGCACCGAGACGAATACACGTTGCGCGTGTGGTTGGAGCAGGGATACCGCCCACTCGAGCTGTGTGCGACCGTGATAGGTCAACGCAGCCTTGTCGCGCTGCATGCGCGTACTGCGGCCGCCGGCTAATACAAGAGCGTAGATTGGCGCGACTGCTGTGTTGGGAGCAACGTTCGGCGGAGCCTTGGTGGTTGATGTGCTCATGAGTTGAATTACGCTTTGCGCTTGAAGTCGCGCTTGCCGCCGGTCTTCTCGACCAAGCGGATGCCGGTGATCTCGATGTCGTGCGATAACGCCTTGCACATATCGTAGATGGTCAGGGCGGCCACAGAAGCGCCGGTGAGGGCTTCCATCTCAACGCCGGTGCGGTGGTGCACGGATACCTGGCAGGTTATGACGATCTCCCCGCTGCGCGTGTCATCGATTTCGATGGCGCACTTATCGATCGGGAGCGGGTGGCAGAAGGGTATGAGGTCATGTGTGCGCTTGGCGGCCATAACACCGGAAATAATGGCGGTGTCGAACACGGGGCCCTTCTTTGTGCGGTGCCCACTCTTGCGGAGAGCTTCAGCGACGTGCGGCGGAAAGCGGACGCGTGCCTCCGCAGTTGCTATGCGGTGCGTGACGTCCTTCTCGCTGACGTCAACCATAGTCGGGCGATTGCGCTCGTCGAGATGCGTGAGGCCCCTCGTACTGCTGACATCGCTCGCTCGACGCGTGGCCACCTTGCTTGCATTTCCTTTTCTCACATCACCCGCCAATGTAGAACATTTCGACCTTGCGGTGATCGCCAGGTGCCTGCCGCAGTTCGGCACGCTTCTCGCTGTAGCGATCCGTGCGGGCCAACCATACGTTGCGGATCGTCTCTAAAAGCTCGTCGTCGGTGGAACCACTGCGCAGCAAGTCGCGCAGGCTTGTACCTTTGGTGGCGAACAGGCATGTGTAGATCACGCCGTCGGAGGATAACCGTGCACGTGAGCAGTCTCCGCAGAAGGGCTGTGTCACCGACGAGATGAATCCCACTTCGCCAGCGCCGTCAACGAAGCTGTATCGCTCCGCGACTTCGCCACGGTAATCACGCTCGAGCGGCCGCAGCGGCCAGCGTTCAGAGATGCGAGCAACCAACTCCTTGGAAGGGACAACGATATCGGGCTGCCAATCGTTCCGATTGCCGACATCCATGTACTCGATGAACCTTACGATGACGCCGGTGCCGCGGAAGCGTTCCACAAGGTCGAGCGCGGTGTGGTCGTTGAGGCCGCGTTGAATGACGGCGTTGATCTTGATGGGATCGAGACCTGCACTGCGCGCGTGCTCGATGCCATCCAGGACGTCGGCGAGACCTCCGAATCCGCCGCTCATCCGGGCGAAGACGTCGGGATCGAGGCTATCCAGGCTTACGGTGATTCGCTTCAGGCCGGCGGCTTTGAGTTCCGCAGCGTGGCGCGACAGTAGAACGCCGTTCGTGGTGAGCGCGACGTCGTCGACGCCGGGTATCGCGGTGAGGTCGCCGATGAGGTCGGAGAGATTCGTCCGCAGCAGGGGTTCTCCGCCTGTGAGTCGGAGCTTACGCACCCCCAGCCGTACGAACAGCCGGGCGAGGCGAACGATTTCATCGAAGGAGAGCCGTTCGTGGGAGCCGAGAAACTTGTACCGCTCGTGGTACTTCTCCCGGGGCATGCAATAGGGGCAGCGGAAGTTGCACCTGTCCATTACGGATATGCGCAGGTCACGGACAGGTCGGGCGAGGGTGTCGCGCGGGCTGTTCAGGGAGCTGAGGGGGACGACGACTTCGGGTTTGGCCATGATCTGTACGGGGTAATTACCACCGGGCCGCGGGGAAAGCCAATACGGCGTCGGAGAGGGGGCTATCCAGGCCGGGTACACGGTGGAATGTGGGGGCGGGGGAGCGGCTCGGCAAGCGGGGGCTGTGCTAGCGGGGCGGCGATCGAAGCCGGGGCTGATGCTGGGCCTGCGGTCCGACGGGCGTGGCTGCAGCCACTGGGGCACGTCCGTCGCTCACCACCTGTGGAGACGGGTAACGAATCCTTTGGGGTATTTGTTCGGGCCGGGGGGCAGCTCTACGAAGCCGTCGGTGCCGGCGAGGGAGGTGAAGTCGCCGGAGCCGTTGGTGGGGCAGGGCATGGCCCAGGCGCGGCCCCAGTCGTCCACTTCGACGCGGATGGGCATGAAGAAGGTCAGGCTGGTGCTGTTTACGACCTCTCCGCCGAGCGCCATCTTTTCGGGGGTGAGGGCGTCTTGGCCCATTGCCGTGTAGAGGGACGGCAGCACGTAACGGGACAGGCAGACGAATGTGGAGACGGGATTCCCGGGCAGCGCGAACACCGTTGCACCAGAGCTCGCAACGCCAAACCACATGGGTTTGCCAGGGCGTTGCGCGAGCTTGTGAAACACGCTTTGGACGCCCAGCTCGTCCAACACTTTCGGGACGAAGTCGAGTTTACCCATCGACACTCCACCGCTCAGAACGAGCACGTCATGCGTCTCGAGGTGGAATTTCAACCTGCGTTTGATCTCAGCTGCATCATCCAGCATGTGATCATCGGCGACTCGCTGAAAGCCGTGCCTGCGTAGCGCTGCGACGATGGCATAGGCGTTGGAACGCCTGATCTGGTGTGGGAGGATCGGCTCGCCCGGCTCTACCAACTCGTTGCCTGTCGAGATGACAGCCACCATGGGTTGGCTGCTGACACGAATGCGAGCCATTCCGGCGGAGGCGGCGATGGCAATTTCCGGGGCACGTAATCGCGCGCCCGCTGAGAGCAACAGCGTACCCTGGCGTGTATCGGTGCCGCGGCGGTGCACGTTCTGCCAGGGCTCGACGGTTACGCCGGCGGAGAGCTCAGCTTCGCTGCTGCGGACGGTGATTTGCTCTACCGGCACTACGCTGTCGCATCCAGAGGGCATGACAGCGCCCGTCATGACTTCGATGCAGCTCGTAGGTGTCACAAGTGACAGCGGCGGGTCACCCGCGGCCTGCGTTGCCTGTATGTGCAGGCGGCGGGTGCCGTGTTGCACTGAAGTGCTGTCGACCGCAATGCCGTCCATCGCAACCCGGTCGAAAGGAGGCTGATCCCGCTCCGCGTAGATATTCTCGCGCAACACCGCGCCTGCACACTGCGCGAGTGGCAACGATTCGATCGGAAGGCAGGTCAGATGCTGCCCGATCAACTCGTCGGCTTCGGCGGGACTCAACACGGGTGCATTACCCTTTGGACTTCCCGGCCGTCTTGGCCTTGTAGACCTTCACTTGCTCGTTGAAGCGGTCGGCGACGCTCTGCAGCTGGTCGATAGCGGCGTTGTGCTTCTGAACCTCAACGCGCTCCATGTCTTCCATGGCCTTCTTCTGGTCGGCGCTCGGCTTCTCGCCGGGTTTCGGCGCCAACTTGCTGACGGCGTCGTTCCGCTCGAGTTGAATGCAGGCGACGTAGGCGTTGATGGCTTTGTCATATTCCTTGACCGTCTTCTGCGCCTCTACCATCTCCTGGAGCGTTGCAGTATTGCCATCTGGAAGATGGTCGGGCGGCGCGGGATAGCTGCAGTCTGCGTAGGCCGTTCCAGCCGACAGTACGGCAGTCGCCGCGATGGCAATGGACACTTTCATACCGGAAATCCCCGTTTGTGGTTGGACCGCTATCTTAGTAGCGCGGCGGCGCCCCCGGCTAGGAGCCAAGATGCCGCTGTGGGGCGGCCGCCGTAGGCGATCATTGGCCAGACAGGCTCCTGGATGTGACTACGCAGCGCGTTTCTTGCGGGCGGCGGGGACCGTACCGGACGCCTTGCCGGCCTTGGGAGCCAGAAAGCAGGCCTGGCTGTGGTCATTCACCACCCCGACTGCCTGAAGAAATGCATAAATGATCGTGGTGCCTACGAAGCGAAAGCCCCGCTTTTTCAGGTCCTTCGATATTCGGTCGCTTAGCTCCGTGCTGGCTGGCAGACGCTCGCCGGTGGGTCGAATATTGACGACTGGTTTGCCCTCAACAAAGTTCCACAGGTATTTATCGAAGGAGCCGAACTCTTTCTGAACCTCCAGAAATGCCTGGGCATTGGTGATGGTGGAGTCGATCTTTAGTCGGTTGCGGACAATTCCGGCGTCCTGCATCAGGGCGGCGCGCCGCTTGGCATCGAAGCGGGCGACCTTCTTGGGGTCGAAGGATGAGAATGATTTTCGGTAGTTGGCACGTTTGTGCAGGATGGTGGACCACGAAAGGCCGGCTTGGGCTCCTTCGAGAATGAGCATTTCGAAGAGGTGGCGGTCGTCGTGAACGGGGCGTCCCCATTCCTCGTCGTGATATTGGAGGTATTCGGGGTCTTGGATACCCGACGCCCAGAAGCAACGTTTCTTTTCGGCCATGGAGGGCGACTGTAGCCAACCTCCGTCGCGGCCGCCATCTACACACCCGCTGCGCGCCCACTATCGGTCCAGGGTTGCCCCGGTCAGGCGGTACGTTCGGCGCTCACGCGCAACTCGGCGCACATCTGCTCGCGCATGATGAACTTCTGTACCTTGCCGGTGACGGTCAGCGGGAACTCGGTAACGAACCGGATGTGGCGGGGAATCTTGTGTTGGGCGATCTGGCCGCAGCAGAACTCGCGGATCTCCTGGTCGGTCGCAGTTGTGCCGGGTCTGAGCTGCAGCCAGGCGCAGACTTCCTCGCCGTATTTCTTGTCCGGCACGCCGAACACCTGCACCGCCTGGACTTTGGGGTGCTGGTAGAGGAATTCTTCGACCTCGCGCGGGAAGATGTTCTCGCCGCCGCGGATCAACATGTCTTTCAGACGACCCGTGATGTTGCAGTAACCTTGCGCATCGAGGACTCCCAGATCCCCGGTATGCATCCAGCCGGCGTCATCGATCACATCCCGGGTGCGTTCCGGGTCGTTCCAGTATCCCTTCATGACGGAATACCCGCGGGTCAGTATCTCGCCTTGTGAGCCGATCGGCACGACACGGCCTTCGGTGTCCACGATCTTGACCTGCAGGTGCGGATGTATCCGGCCAACAGTCGATACGCGGCGTTCGATGGGATCGTCGGTGCTGCTTTGAAAGCTGACTGGACTGGTCTCGGTCATGCCGTACGCGATGGTGACTTGCTCCATGTGCATGTCGCGGATGACGCGCTTCATGATTTCGATGGGGCAGGGCGCGCCGGCCATGATGCCGGTGCGCAGGCTCGTCAGGTCGTAGTTGGCAAACTCGGGGTGCTCGAGCTCGGCGATGAACATTGTTGGTACGCCGTACAGCACGTTGCAGCGCTCTGCTTCGAGGGTCTGCAGGGTCAACTTCGGGTCGAACCACTCCGCTGGATAGATCATGGTGGCGCCGTGGGATACGCAGCCCAGGTTGCCCATGACCATGCCGAAGCAGTGGTAGAGGGGAACGGGGATACACATGCGATCGCTTGCGGCGAGCTTGAGCGCGCGCGCGACGAAATGAGCATTGTTGAGAATGTTGAAATGACTGAGCGTCGCGCCTTTCGGGGAGCCGGTGGTGCCGCTGGTGAACTGGATGTTGCAGGCGTCGTCGGGCTGCAGGTCTTGCGCCAGCTCCTGCAGGCGTGCGAAGTCCTGTGGCTGACCGAGTTTGGTGACAGCGTCAAAGTTGAGGCAACCGCGGCTTGGCTCGGTGCCGATGCGAATCACGCAGCGCAGCTGCGGCAGCCGGGTTGATCGCAGGTCGTTGGGCGCGCAGTCGTTCAGCTCGGGAGCTACGGATCGCAACACATCGATGAATGCTGTCGCCTTGAATCGCTCCCCGATCACGAGCGCGCGGCAGCCAACCTTGTTGAGTGAGAACTCCAGCTCGCCGGCGCGATAGGCGGGATTCAGGTTGACGAGGATCAGACCCGCTTTGGCACTGGCGAACTGGGTCAGTGCCCATTCGGCACAGTTGCATGCCCAGATACCCAGCCGCTCGCCCGGCGACAATCCGAGGGCCAGAAATCCGGCCGCCAGCGCGTCAACACGTTGCTTGAATTCCGTGTAGGTCCAACGGATGGCTTGTTGGGGTACCACGAGCGCATCGTTCGATCCCCATTTTACGACGCTGGCATCCAGCGCCTGGCCGATCGTTTCGAATCGCAGTGGTGCGCTGTCCAATCCATGAACGAAGCTTGGCGACATGACACTTCCCCCAGGAGCCCGTCGTCCGACAGGTCCTAAATTTTCAGACATCCTAGGCCAGTCAGCGTGGTTCTGACAGCCTCTTCCAGGGATGTGAGCGGCTCGGTCGTGAGGACACCTGCAACAGTGTGACCAATGGCCACGGAAAGTGCCGCACTGCAATGTTGGGATTGCCGACCGCAGCGCGAATGGCTTGTGTCATCTGTGTGCCGGCGGTGTCCCAGTGGCCCTCGAAGTGACGTGTCTCGAACGCTCCCAACGTGGATTCCCGCTCGACGAGCAGTGCCATGGTTTCGGCGAGATCGGGCTAGGTAGGCCCAGGCGTGCCCGAGGCCGCGGCGTGGGATCATGGCGTCGCCTTGGATCCAGGTGGTGGCTGGGGCCTTGCCGTCGGCCCGCTCCTGGGGACGAGTGCCAGCGACCTGACGGATAGGTTCAAAGGCTCGCGTGGGTGCCCTTCGCTGGGTTTCTGTGCAGGACCTTTATTTCCCAGCCGTGCCGGGTCAGGGCGGCAGCCAGTTCGCCACCGATTCCGCCTGTGGCTCCCAGGATCAGGGCTGCCTCGTATTCGCGATTTCCGTCGCGCCTATCTCCGCACCCTCAAGCAGGTGAAAGTCGTCTATCCAGAGGCGAAGTTCGACCTGAACGAAGCAGGCACGAAGCTCTTTTACGGCCGCCCCCGATCGCCCGGAAGCTGCTGCCCATTGGCTCGCCCTGAATCGCTATTCCCGCAAGCCATCTGTGGATAACCCTGTCAACTCAGCAAGTTATCCACGGTCACCTTGTCGCGCAATCCTTTAGTTAAGAACCTATAGCTTCCCGATAGCTGGCCACCCGGCCCTGTGGACGGCTCGCAAAGCCGACCCGACCACAACGCCGCTGGCCCAACTGCTGGCATCAACAGTTGAGGAAGTCGGGATCAGAAAAATCAGTTTGGCAAGCAGGAAACCCGATCGGGACTTCGCGCCGTAGAGCACTGCTTTCACACGGCAGGGGCCACTGGTTCGATCCCAGTACCGCCCACCAGAAATCAACACTTACGCGATGCGAGCAAGCCGAGTACGGAAAAAATACGGAAAAGTCGGCGTCATCCGCGACCGTCTTCGACGGCTCACCATCGCTCGCCTGCATCACGCCTCGCAAGTCCGTCTGCGGACCCAGCGCCTGAGACTCGACCACCTGACTGAATCGGTCGCGAACCACAAGCCAGCGCGACCCCAGGACCGCGCTCCCGATAGCGCGAAATATCTCAGCGTCTTCGGGTTGAATCTTCTTCACGATTTCTTCACACCCTAGCGCTTGTGCTACAGAGGAGCTGCGCGCGATGATCCACCTCAGCCAAGGACGGTAACAACAAAGATCTCCAGGGAGTCTTGCGCGCCGTCCGAGACCAATTGGGAGTTAAAATATGGCCGGCACGCGTGAAATTGCCCGCAGTGCGCGCCGCTTTGCGGCCGACTGCAACTCGTTCAGCGCAAGTAAGCCCCTCCGTTTTTGCGAAAGCACGCCCGCTTCGGTGAGTCTCCATTGCAACTCGCGCAGTCGGTGGAGTCAGCTCAAACGATCTGCTCTGTTAGTGGCTATGGTTTTATGGGGCGCGCTGATCGGCTCCGCGATGGCTGCTAATAACTGGTATGCAGCCAATCAATGGGTTCCTAGTGAATCGCAGGCTTGGAATGCATTTGTTACCTATCAAGAGGCGAACTACGATCCTAGCCACTGCGGGGGTTACGGTCATTTCTTCAACGGAATACACGAAGATACCGCCGCTTGGACTTGGTATCAGTACGATTGGACTATTTCGCCAACGGGACCATCTCCTTGCAACGGTTCCACTGCAGATGGCGGTCCAGCCATATGGCACTTTGTCTGCAAGACGGGATTTACATGGGACGAAAGCTTCCATTCTTGTCAAGCAGGTTTTTTTATTGCCTACACACCGCCCACGGACTCCAATCCGTGCGGCCATCCATCATGCAGCGCCACCAAGTCGGGAGTTCCGAGGGTCGGTGAGCCTATCAACCCGACCAACGGCAATGAGACAGAATCGGAGACTGACTATCAGTCGGGCGATTCCCGCCTTCGCTTTGAGCGAACTTATAATAGCACGGCCTCTCTTCTGAGCAGCATCGGACAGAACTGGCAACACAACTTCGCGGCCAGAATCTTGCCCCTGGACACCGCAATCACGCCTCCGTCCGGTCTGCACTTCGTCGGAAGTGTCTACGGCAGTCCGCAGACAGCATGCACTTCCGGTTGGGCGCAAATTGCATCCAGTGTACCGAAACTCTCGAGTGCCACAGCCAACTACGTCAACGGGGCCTGCAAGCTCTCAACCGGACAGACGTTTCCCGTCTTCACCTCAACTTCCCCTATAGGTGCAGGCGCATCGGTGACGACCGGCGTGGCAGTGCAGCGCCCCGATGGAAGCATCTACTCTTTTACTTGTTCAGCAGGGAGTTGTACGACGAATTCAGACATACCCCTGAGGCTTACGGCTTCCGCGGCCGGCTACACGTTCACCGACGAAGACGACAACACGGAGATTTACGACACGTCCGGGGTGCTGCAGTCGATTACCTATCGGGGCGGCTATCAGCAGACGCTCACATATGTGGGTGGGAAACTGGCGTCAGTTACGGATAGCTTTGGTCGATCCCTCGGTTTCACTTATGGCAGCGGTTCCACTCTCCAGACCCTGACGACCCCGAGCGGACAAATCCAATACACATATGACAGCTCCGCCCGCCTAATGACGGTCACCTACCCAGATCAAACGGTTCGAAAATATGTCTACGGCAATGTTGGTGCTGCCTCTCTGACCGGTCTCATTGACGAGCAGGGTGGCAACTATGAATCGTGGTCGTACGACTCCCAAGGACGTGCATATGCGAATAGTTTCGCAGGTGGAGCAGGGTCAACGTCCGTGGACTATGCGGATCCCGACAATCCCAAAGTCACGGATGCTCTCGGAGTACAAAGGACATACCAGTTGCAGATGATCAATAACCGCCAGAAGTTGGCGGCTATTTCAGGGTCTCCCTGCAAGAGTTGCGGCTTTCCCGCCAGTATTGGCTATGACGGTGCTGGCTTCTATCAACGGACGTCTGACTGGAACGGCAATGTCACTGGCTACACATATGACGAGTTACGCGGTCTTGAAACAAGCCGCACAGAGGCGTCCGGAACCCCGCTGGTTCGCACCATAACGACCACTTGGAATCCAACTTTTCGTTTGCCGTCTGCGGTTGCCGAACCCCATCGCACGACGAGCTTCACCTACGATGCCCGCGGCAACGCGCTAACAAAGACGATCACTGACACGAGCGTTATGCCGAACGCGTCCCGCACCTGGACGTATACCTACGATAGTTACGGCCGCATGCTGACCTCGGACGGGCCCCGCACCGATGTCTCCGACGTTAAGACCTTTACCTACTACAGCTGCGCGACAGGATTTCAATGCGGGCAGGCACACACCATTACCAATGCTGCCGGCCAAATCACCACCTTCAACACTTACAACGCCGACGGACAGCCGCTGACGATCACCGACCCGAACGGTATCGTGACCACGCTGACGTACGATGCGCGCCAGCGCCTCACCTCGCGCCAGATCGGGAGTGAAACCACGTCTTTTACGTATTGGCCCACCGGCCTACTCAAGCAGGTGGTCCTGGCGGACGGCAGTTATCTGCTGTACGCCTACGACGCGGCCCACCGCCTGACCCAGATCAGCGATGGGCTGGGCAATTCCATCGACTACACCCTCGATGGGATGGGCAATCGCACGGCGGAGAACCTATACGATCCGTCCAACACCCTGCATCGCATCCATACCCGCGTCTTCAATACACTCAGTCAGCTCTTCCAGAACGTGAACGCCGCCGGCACCGCCGCCGTCACCACGACCTTTGGATACGATGCCAACGGCAACCAGACCTCGATCGCTGCCCCACTGGCGCGCAACACGATCAACGCCTACGACGAGCTCAATCGCCTGAAGCAGATCACGGACCCCGCGAACGGCATCACGCAGTTCGTGTACGACGCGAACGACAACCTCACCGGCGTGACCGACCCCCGCGGTCTTGCGACCGTCTACGCCTATAGCGGATTCGGCGACCTTGTGACCCAGGCCAGCCCCGATACGGGCACCACGGTCAACACCTACGATTCGGCGGGGAATCTGGCCACCTCCACCGATGCCCGTGGGGCCGTCTCCACGTACACCTACGATGCCTTGAATCGCGTGATCTCGGTTGCGTACAGCCAGGGTGGCACGACCGATCAGACGATCTCCTTCACCTACGATGCCGGCCCGAACGGCCAAGGCCACCTGACCGGCGCCTCGGACGCCAACCAGTCGATGACCTGGACCTACGACACCTTGGGTCGCGTGACCGGTAAGAGCCAGACTGTAGGCCGGGTGACAAGAGCCGTGGCCTACACGTACACCAACGGCAATCTCACCTCACAGACCACGCCCTCGGGCCAGACCGTCAGCTTCGGCTACAACGCCAATCACCAGATGACGAGCGTGACGGTGAACGGCACGACCCTCCTCAACAGTGTGGTCTACGAGCCGCTGGGTCCCGTCAGTGGCTGGACCTGGGGTAATGGCAGTACGACCAACCGCACGTACGACACCGATGGCAAGATCAGCCAGATCGTCAGCGCCGGCACTAAGACCTACGGCTACGATGATGCCTTCCGCATCACCGGCATCTCCGATACGAGCACCGGGGCATCCAATTGGACCTACGGCTACGACGCGCTGGACCGGATCACGAGCGGCACGAGCCCCTCGATCAGCCGCGGCTGGACCTACGACGCCAACGGCAACCGCCTAACTGAAACCGGCACGGCCCCTTCCGCCTATTCGATCTCCCCCACGAACAACCGGATTACCGGGATCACCGGTGCCCTCGCCCGCGCCTACGGCTATGATGCGGCCGGCAACACCACCAGTTACGCCACCGTCGCAGCCACCTACAACAATGCCGGGCGACTTACGACCCTGACCCAGGGAGGATCAACGGAAACCGCCCTCCACAACGCCCTGGGCCAACGCATTCAGAAGAGCGGTGGAAGCGCCGGGACGGTGCTGTTCGGGTATGACGAGGCCGGCCATCTACAGGGCGAGTACGACGGCACTGGCGCGTTGATCGAAGAAACCGTGTGGCTGGGCGATATCCCTGTGGCGACTTTACGGCCCAATGGTGCGAGTATCTCGGTCTACTACGTGCACAGCGACCAGTTGAATACGCCCCGCCAGATCACCCGCCCGAGTGACAATGCGCAAATGTGGACTTGGTTCTCGGATCCCTTCGGTACGGATGCCGCCAATGCAAACCCATCAGGATTGGGCGCGTTCGCCTACAACCTGAGGTTCGCCGGGCAGATCTTCGATGGGCAGGCGGGGCTGCATCAGAACGGATATCGCGACTGCTATGACCCCGCGACAGGGCGCTATTGCCAGAGTGATCCGCTGGGTCTTCGTGCTGGAATAAATACGTATGCCTATTCGCTGGGCCAGCCACTGGCGTATTCCGATCCGACCGGACTAGACATCTGGGTCGAAGGTCCGTCGGCCAGTGAGCCGAGCTTCCATCAGAGTGTCAATGTCGGGGATCCGAACGGACAGTACAGCTCATATAGCTTCGGCATGAATGGAAATGGAGTTCAGGGCGAAGTCTATCGAGATACCTCATTAGGAGGGCCTATCGAAGCTTACAAAAGGACCACGCCCCAGGAGGACGCTGCTTACAAGAAGTATTTGGAAAGCCAAGTCGGCAAAACTGGAATCTATGGCTACGACGACATATGCCGAAGTTGGACGCAACGGCAATTTACGCGTGCCCCAGGAAAACCCGTACCGCCACCACCCCGACCGGTGGCACCACACCTCAACATCAGCCCCTCGACTTCCCAGACTACGACGGGGACCAGCAGCACAACCGGAACAGGTACTTCCCGATGAAGCCCTTTCATCTCATCGTCTTGAGTTTGGGCATCTTGCTGACGCTCGGAGGGCTCGCCCTGAGTCTTGCCAGCGCCCCGAAATATGGAGTCCTAATGACAATGGCGATTGCTTGCGACGTTATTGCAGCGGGATGTTTTGTCTACGTCTTTCCTTTGGGACAGGCATGGAAATTTGCGGCCATCGTCGCCGGCATGGTTATATTTTACACAGTCAGCGACATCACATTACGCCTAAGTTCCGGTGTTCGCGTTCTCGACATTTTCCGGTAAGTCAATTAACGCTGACGTGGGAACGAGAGTTGCCTACAACCTGCGTCTTGCAGGTCAAGTCTTCGACGGACAGGCCGGGCCGCATGCGAATGGGTTCAGGGAATACGACCCGGCAATCGGACGATATTCGCAGAGCGATCCTATTGGCCTTCGGGGTGGGTTGAATACATATGCCTACGCGCTTTCAAATCCAATAGCGTATTTCGACCCATTTGGTCTGAGCGCCTGTACTGATTTCGTGAAAGCTTTAGCCGATCTTTGGAGCGCCATGAATTCATCCATGGACCTGGCTCAGGAGATGCTCAATCGACGGAATACAACGCTGGGCTGGTACGACGGATTCAAGCCGCCACTCGTCTCAGGCGGACAAGGCGGGGCGGTTAGCCGACACATTTACGGACATGGGGGAGCCGCGCTTGTATATCCATATGGCCCCGGAGCCACAGCGTCGTACGCGAATCAAGCGATAGATTATCTGCAACAGTTCCAGAAAGGCAGAACTCAGGGCGAGGCCGCTGCAGAGATCGCTGAGATCGCGCTGCACGGAGTGTTGCTCATGCACTCGATCACGCTATGCAGGAACGGTTGGAGAGGCAGAAGAACAAAAGGCAATGTGTAGACACGTCTCAGATGAGCGACGACCTAAGGAAGCTAATCGAGGGAATTCTGTGCGACTATTAACACTGGGCCGCGTTGGAATAGTTGTTGCCGTTTTCGAGACCTTGCTGCTGCTTCATTTGTGGCTGTCGCAGGAGATAGTGCTGATCAGCGTGCCAAGTCCCGACAAAGCGTTTGTGGCTCAGGTTGCGATGAGGAGGGACTTTCCCTATTTGAGCGTGGATGTATACCTTGTCATTCGCGGCGGGAACACTGGCCATGTCGCAAAAAGAAACTTCCTAGTTGCACGAGATGCATTCGCAGACTTGATGCTAGAAGTTCGTTCTCTTAGTTGGAACGATGGTGCAATTGATCTGGACATTCAAAGTCACAACTACTCGGGCCCGAAGCATTTCCAGGTGGATTGAGTTGCCTACAACCTGAGGTTCGCCGGGCAGATCTTCGATGGGCAGGCGGGACTGCATCAGAACGGGAGACGGGACTTCGACCCTGCAATCGGTCGGTACATAGAAGTCGATCCGATCGGCCTGTTTGGCGGCAGCATCTCTCCCTACGTTTACGCTGCTGACGATTCTCTTATCTACATCGATGTTTTGGGATTGTGTTGGGTTTATAGCCAATCGACCGGCAGACTGAGCCGTGTGGCGGCCGACGGGACCGTCAACGTTGTCGCCACCGGCTACTCAGGCAATGTAAATGGATTGAACAATCCCGCTATGCAAGACACTCCAAACGTCGGCCCGATACCGCAGGGCGGTTACACGATCCAACACCAGCAGGACAATACAACTGCTCACGGAGTATTGCCCGGATCAATGAGGCTTACCCCGAATCACGACAACCCAACGACGCGTGCTGGATTCTTAATACACGGTCCACACGCCAATGACCGTCAAGACTCATCGAACGGTTGCCCAATTTTCAGCAGGGCAGTCCGAGATCAAATCGCTAATAGTGAAGACACATGTCTCCAGGTGACTCAATGAAGATCTTCATCGCGATTGCTTTTGTGATCCTCTCAAGTGCTGTGTATGCGGATACTGAGGCTACCTTCGCTCTACCAAGTGGAGTCAGTGTAAAGATCACTGAAGACAACTTTGACACGAAGTTATTCAAGACTGCAGGTTGCACCGATACCGCAGGGTTCTGCCTTATAGACGGACGTGTCCCCTCGGGCGTTGCTTTTGGCCTACCCAAAACCTATGTCAAACGAATCATGGTCTCTTACCAGGGCCATGCTTACCCGCTCGAGGCCTCAGATATGTTTGACGCCTGGCGCGGGCGAGCTCTTGAACAAAACGGCGGGGGCATCCGCTATTTCGGAGGCAAGTGTTACGATCAGAAGAACTGCCAATTTAGAGGTCTGTTTTCGGACGCGGCTGGCACGTTCGTCGCCGAATGGCGGATCGTCAATGGATTGGCCATCCGCACTGTGCTTAGTGGCAGTGACGATATAGTGCAACTATTTCGACAGCATATTGACCCTCCTGAATATAATTAACCGACCCGATGATTTGCCTACAACATACGGTTTACCGGTCAGATCTTTGATGGCCAGACGGGCCTGCATCAGAACGGATTCAGAGACTATGATCCGGCGTCTGGGGGATACATTGAGAGTGATCCGACTGGACTCGGAAGTGGTATCAACACGTATGCCTACGCGAACGGGAACCCCGTGAGCTTCGTCGATCCATGGGGGCTCTGGGCCGCGGTCGCCGTTTCCGGCAATAACGTATCGATTACTCTGCCGATGACGTATTCGGGACCTGGAGCCGACGCGGGCCGGGTTCGTGACTGGAACAACGCCATTGAGCGAATCTGGTCGGGCCAGTTCGGCAAATATCACGTGAAGACCGTAGTGACTCACGGGCCGGAAAACCAAATCACAATTCCGTGTGAACATGGTCGGGCAAACACGGACAGGATCGCCCGCAACACCGGAACTTGGCCGGCTTTGGGCCAATACGATGGGGAAGACCACGGTTGGGTGGCTGCTCATGAAGCGGGACATCTTATGGGCCTCGAAGATGAATACTTTCAGGGTGGCATGCCTGCTCCAGGTTGGGAGCATGACATCATGGCAGTCCCAGGCCAGCCCCCGTCGGAGCGGGACATTGCGGATATCATCTACTGGAATAGCCACTGATCAGGAAGTCCCCAGATGATGCAGTCACTCAAGATAGCCCTGTTGGCGATAGCGATCCTGGCCGAACAAGTGACCTCGATTTGGGCTGCTGATCCTCGGGGGAAAAGGTGGGAGCATCTGGAGGGTGGGTATTCCGTCCAAATACCGGCGGATCTGCGCATTGCGCAAACCAGCACCATGAACGATTTTGTACTGTACAAAGTCACCGACTCCAAACAAAGAGAACTGTTGGTAATTTATCTCGGAAATTTTCCAGATACGCGCATCAAGGCGCCGAAACATTCAGTCAGGTCATCGGCCTCAATCGCCGGATGCCCAGCAACTTCGGATAGGTGGACCGGCAAGGATGAGACGTTCAATGGCATGACGTTGATTCAACTAATTAATAGCGGACGGTGGCCCACAAACGCGCACATGCTGTTCAGGGATCTTTCGAAGGATGATGCGGAGGTTGCAGAGGGCATTGTGCGTAGTTTCCGTAGAGACCCGGCCCCAGATCGGAAATAAGACAGAACAACACCTATGCCTATGGCGGCGGGAATCCCATCAGCTTCGCTGATCCTTACGGGTTATCGCCTTATAGCTGGAAGACCCTGAAACAGATCGCTGTCTTGCTATGGTATCTGCATGAACATAAACGGCCCCCGCCGCCACCACGGCCGCGACCGACTCCGGTTCGGCAGTGCCCCTCGGGTCCGGATCTCGAGCCTGCTGGTCCAGATCCAGAGCCGGATTCTTTGCCTGCTCCTCCTCTACCCGAGCTGGGTGAGAAGGAGCCGCTTCCAAACATTGATGATCCTGCACCGCCAAAAGCGCCAGCGTCGTCGGACTTTTCAGGCGCGACTTGGTCAATCACTCAACTCTTGGAAGGTCTATTGGCGTTTTGAGGTTGAACGAATGAGTTACACCAGCGCGTACGGTGCCCTTTGAGCTACGACAACACACCGCATGTATGTTTCAAGGTTGACCTTGCGCCGAATGGCAGTGCCGACGACGAGGTGCCGCGACTCTTAGAACGCCACCTTCGTACCCGATTCGACTCGGTTCGGGTAATAAAAACGGGATTCCTAGCGCCGCTGGCTGTTGAGCTGCGGGCAGCAGCAAAGACCTTTTCGGCGGTTCTGGGCAGAAATAAATATGAAGGCGACGAATGGATTTTAATAGTGGGTCCTCTGGAGGGTCCGGGTTTGTTAGATCGCCTGCTTGGGCGCAAGCCAATCTCTGAAGTTCCGGATCTGATGCTGACATGCCGCGAGATTCACGGAATGCTCACCGCGATCTCTAGCATCACCGCAGTTCGATGGTACTTTGAAGGGCGCAATACTCAGTCCGCGGCGGTAGCGACAGCGGATGAATTACCTTGGCCTCGAGGTTAGAAAAATGCTTATGCCTACGTTGATGGCAATCCGATCAGCAATGTCGATCCATTGGGTTTGTTTGACTGGCCTTCAATTCCCGACCCTTTGTATAACTACGGCGTTGGTTTGGCAGATGATTTGTCGCTTGGACTGGGGCCGGTGGCACGGAGAGCTTTAGGGCTTGATAGCGGGATAAATCGCTGTTCCACTGCTTACAAGGCGGGTCAGTACACAGGCTTGGCTGTCGGCGCCGGTCGTATGGCATATGCCGGCGCTGTGAAAGCCGTATCCCTCGCGCCGGGGATTAGCGGTGCCGCTGCATCTGCATTCAGAAACGGAGCGAAAGCTTTTTTTCGAGGCCCCTTCGCGGCCTGGATTACAGGATGTACACATACGAGCAACTACTTGAGAAATACGGTAGCGACGCAGCAGTTAAAGCAGCAGCTGGTCGGACGAGTCCGGGTTGGAATGCTGTCGGTGCCGACGCTGCGATCGGCGGAGCAGTTGATTCTGCCTGTGGTTGCCAATGAACTTTAGGCGGCTGCTCTCTGTCGTTATCTGGTTTGGCATTGCCGGCTTAGTCGCAGCGGCTGCGACTCATTTTTTGGGGTTGAGGTTCTGGGTGGCATTTTCGATCACGATGGCGGCTCTGTTGATCAATGGTCTTGGAGATAGAAGATCGGCGGCCAGGCGGATTTTTAAGTCCGCGCAAGAAGAGTTGAGGTTGGGAAAGCTGTATTTGCGACACCAGATCGAGTGCTTTAGTGAGTAGTTGTTGTTTTTCCCATGAGCTGGCGGATGGCCGAGAGGATGGCGGCGATGCCTGATCGTGCTCGGTGAGCTTTTTATCCAGCCGCGTCTCCAGTTGCGCAAAGCGCCGGGCGAGTTCGCGGTTGGAGCTGAGGAGATCGCGCAGCTTCACGAACGCGCGCATGATCTCGATGTTGATAGCGATGGCGCGCTCGCTGTTGAGCACGGAAGAGAGCATGGCCACACCCTGCTCGGTGAACACGTAGGGGGTGTAGCGCCGGCCGCCGTGCTGGAGTTTTGACGTCACAGATTGTGACCTCAAGACGGCCCACTCCGGCACCTTTCCAGCCGCAAACAACGCGCAAAGTGGTAGCCGAGGTCCTTGGCCGCCTGGAGATTATTCCTTTTCGTATCACACAACGCATCCTGGCGACGCCCCCGACAGTCCGTACGGTTCGTACGGCAACTGGGTGTTCAATGTTCCCGGCTGCGTCGGGTGCGGTGTACATTCCGGGCGAGCCAATTCAACAGATCGCCGTGGACGGTCGGGCTTCAGATTCGCAACCAACGGGTGCATTCGAACGACAGACGGCGCCACGGACCTGATCAATCAATTGACTAACGCGGGCGATCCGTTAACGGGGCTCATTGTTACGGGTACGCCCGTACCCACAAATTTGCCGCCAGTGGATCTATCCTTAACCGGAGGACCCAAACCATACCTGCCGGACAACAAGCTATCAGATTCTTTCACAGATGCGTCGCCTTCCTGTCGGTATTCGTCCTGTCAACGCATATGCTTATTGGTTCGTACGCCAATGCGAGCCCAAGTTGCACGCCTGAAGAGGCGCGAAAGGCTGAAGCCGAAGCTTCAAGCCTCCAGACGTGGCAGCAGGTTTTTGATTCCTACCAGCGCTATCGCAAGTGCGACGACGGCTCAATCAGTGAGGGATACAGCAGCACAGTGGCTTCACTACTCGCCGCCCACTGGGATCAGAATCAAGATCTCCTGTCGCTAGTGAACGCCCATCCGCCGTTCGAACGTTTCGTCATGCGACATTTGGACGATACGATGACCCGCGATCAGGACGAGAAGATTCAAAATAATATCCAGCATTCGTGCCCCCCGCGAGGATCGCGTTTTTGCGCAGCAGTGCGGAAGCGTTTCGCCGCATTGAATTCCGAGCAACAACCAGAGCACCGAGACCACCCCAGGTAGCCAATCTCATTGCGCAGAGGAGGGGAAAGGCGCGCTGGTGCCCTGGAGCTCCCTTCACGAACAATTCGGTCACGGCTACGAGTTGCCCGTGTCGTGCAGGCCCCTGTGCATGCGAGCCGTGACTATCTCGAGCGGCGGGGTACGCCGCCGAACGTCGCTGAATTACGCGCGCACAGCCTGATTGGCTTCGATCATGAAAGTGCGTTTATCCGTCGGTCCACGCCCGGGATTTCCCGCTCGAGGGGGGCATGTTCGCGCTCAGGAGTGATAGCGATCTGGCGCAGCTCGCGGCTTTGCGTGCCGGTGTGGCTGGCGATGCATGCGGATCTGCGCTCGAGTGCTCGCTGCCGGGTGGTTGCGGATGCGCTTGCTGCTGGGTTGGCGGCGTATGCAGAATAGTGCGGGCGGCCAAGGCCAGGCGTGTAGGCTGGGCGCACTGGCCGGGTTGCGTGGATTGGGCCGCGTAGGCTGGGGCGCATGGACCGAGCCGCGCAGGTCGGCCGCGGGGGGCGCGGTCATTGTTTCTAATTAGAACTGCCGTCTGAGGGTCTTCCTATGGACTTGAGTCGCCGTGAATTGCTGACTGCCTCGGCTTTGCTGTTGGCGAGCCCAAAGGGGGCCTTTTCTGCAGATGGGCAGGCTGCGGGGGCTGGCGCTGCTGCGGGCGCTGGGACCGCTGCGGGCAGCGGTGCCGCATCGAAGCCGATCGTGCTGTGCTGGAATGAAAACCCTTACGGGCCCTCGCCGGCGGCGCGCGCGATCATTAACGCGACGATTGCGGGGTCGTGCCGGTATCCGGATGAGGACATCAACCAGCTCGTTGAGACGATTGCGCACAAGGAAGGCATGCCCACCGATCACATAGTCGTGGGTTCCGGGTCGGGGGAGTTGCTGTGCGCTCTTGGGTTTCTTCACGGACGCAATGGCGGGGAGATCATCGCCGCCGGCCCCACCTACGAGGAGTTGACCAACTACGCGAAACACGCGGGTGCGAATCTCAAGTTCGTGCCGGTTGACAAACAGCTCAATCACGATCTGTCGGCTATGCGTGCCGCGGTGTCGGAGCGGACGCGCGCCATCTATGTCTGTAATCCTAACAATCCGACCGGGACGGCGATCAGTGCAAGCTCCATTCGGTCATTCGTGGACTCGTTGCCGGAGTCGGTGACGACGATCGTGGACGAGGCGTATCTCGACTTTGCCGATGCCGCAGATGTTCGTACGGTTTCGGACCTCGTGCCGGCCGGGAAGCGTGTCGTTGTGTTGCGGACGTTCTCGAAGATTCACGGGATGGCGGGGGTGCGCTGCGGTTATGGGATTGCGCGGCCTGAAATCGCGGCGGAGATTGCGGCTGTGCGTATGAGTAGCCCCAATATTTTTGCCATGCGCGCGGCGCGTGCCAGCCTCGGTGACAAGGCATTTCTGGCGGATACGCGACAGCGCATCGTTGCCAGCCGCAAGCGCATAACTGACGAGCTCACGCGGTTGGGGTTTGGGTTTGCCAAGCCGCAAACTAACTTTGTGTTCTTCGATACGGGCGCTCCATTGGAGCGGTTCGATAGCTTCATGAAGACGCGCAATATACTCGTGGGGCGGTTGTTTGCGCCTTACAGTAGTTGGTGTCGGATTACGATTGGCACTGAGCCGGAAGTTGAGGCGTTTATTCAGGGCTTGCGGGCTTACAGGGGGAAGCGCGCGGCCGCTGCTTAGGACTTTAGCGCGCGATGCGGGCGGGCCGCGCGGTGGTGGTGTGTAACGGAGTCGTCATGGAAATGTAAGACGATAGCCAAAAGACTCACAACCACCCCGAAAGGGTCGCGCTCATGAAAAACAAGCACCTTGCCTGGCTCGCCGTGTCGTCGCTAGTTGGTATTCCCGCGGCTCACGCCGACATTGAGCTGATAGCCACTGGCAATATCAGTGGAACGTATGAGGATCTTGCGCACAATAGCGCTAAGCCGCTGGAGAACGGCGTCCCTGGGGATCGACTTGGCGGCATGGGGTCCGGTTTGGCTTACGCCGGTGGCACTACTTTCCTTGCGCTGCCGGACCGCGGGCCGAACGCGGTTCCGTTCAATAGCGCTTTTGATGACACGACTTCCTATATCGAGCGCTTTCATACGCTCGATCTGAGTCTTCTGCCGAGCGATGCGGGCTCGCCATTCCCCTTCACACTGACCCCAACGCTGCGTTCGACGACATTACTCTTCAGCAGGACGCCGCTGGTTTATGGGACTGGGGCCGGACTCGGCGTGGGCAGCGGCGCGCCCGCGCTCAACTTCGAGAAGCATCGTAGCTACTTCTCGGGAAGATCCGATAATTTTGATGCGTCGCGTTTGTCTACGAACCCCAACAACGGGCGTCTCGATGCAGAGAGCATCCGGGTTTCCCGGGATGGCCGGAGTGTGTTCATCTCGGATGAATACGGTCCGTATGTGTATCAGTTCGATCGTGCTTCCGGCGCGCGCTTACGGGCTTATAAGCTGCCTGAGAAGTTTGGTGTTGCGAATTTGAGCACACAGGGGGCTGTGGAGATCAGCGGCAACACATCCGGGCGCGTCGCGAACAAGGGAATGGAAGGGCTGGCGATTGCGCCTGATGGACGGACTCTCTTCGGTGCCATGCAAAGTCCGCTCATTCAGGACGGCGGGACTGATGGTCCGGTCACGCGCATCGTCAAGATCGACGTTTTCACCGGGATCACTCATGAATATGGTTATCCTCTGACGAACATCGGTACGGCGACGAAGCCGAAGTACTCGACAGTCAGTGACATCGTGGCCGTCAATGATCACCAGTTTCTCGTCGATGAGCGTGATGGCAAGGGGCTGGGTGACAACTCCACCGCCGTGTTCAAGCGTCTGTATCTGATCGACCTGACTGGCGCGGAGGACGTTAGTGGGATCAGCGGCGGGGCGAACCTGGCGACCAAGGCTGTGACGAAGAAGTTATTCGTCGATATGGTCGCGGTGCTCAATGCTGCCGGATTCGCGAGTATCGACATTCCGGCCAAACTCGAGGGAGTGGCGTTCGGACCAGATGTGACTGTGGCTGGTGCCACCCGCCATACAGTCTTTGTCGCGAACGACAACGACTACATCGCGACGGTGACGGACACGAATCATCCTTCGGGTATGGACAATCCGAACAGGTGGTTTGTGTTCGCCTTCGGGGATACGGACCTGCCGGGCTACACACCTCAGAAGATCGATGAGCTCGATTGCGGGGATCACGGCTTCCAGGACTAGGGGTCGCAGCTGTACAGGCAGCCGGTTTTCCGGCTGCCTGGACGCGCTTTGCGCAGACTTTGGTCTGCTTGTTGGGTGCGACTTTCGGCGCGGTTTTTACATAGGCATGCACCCCGTGTTGGTTACTTTTGGTGCATGTGATTTAGTGTTGATTGGCGCGTTGCGGTTGCGTTCGCGCTCCCCTATCCTCCGCCGCCATTCTTAACGCGGTTCAGGAAGCGAACGCTCAAATGTCGACGAAACTCGAGGCTCAATCGAAGGCGGATGTGGCGGTGAATTCGGGGCAGGAACCCGCGCCGCGGGTCGAAGGCTTTGACCCTTACAGCAGGGTGACTTCCTTGGGTGGGGCGCAGAAGCCGCGCCGGACTTTGGATGACATGCGTAAGTTGAGTGAAGAGATCAAGAGGAATCGTGGGGGGAAGTGATGGTGGGCGCTGCGAGTGGCGCCGAAGAAGCAGTCGGCTCGGGATCAACGAGCTGATTCGCACATGTGAACGCTGACAGTGCATCGTTAGACGCGCACTGATCGCAGAATCGCGTTTTCCTTGCGCAACGGGCAAGTGTCGGTGGTTACTGACAGTTGTCACGGGCTTCGTTTCGAGGTCCACTACACCCACAACGCAAGGGCAAACCCGTCGCAAGGCGGGGACGCAAAGCCTCCGGTCTCGAGTTCCGAGCAGAACTTGAGATAGCGGGGTTGCCGGCAAGGGCACCTGCATGGGTGCTGCCGTCATATCGACTTGTTCGACGACACTTAGTCAGTCAGCGAGTCACGCTTTGCCGCCCTGGCGACCGCTTTGAAACGATTGCCTGAGGTGGGACTAACAATGCGCTTTGCCTCCTTCGCACGCTCCGCGGCGCTTTGTGCGCTCGTGGCTACTCCGCTCTGCCTGTCTTCAGCTGTGCTTGCGGCAACTTCAAGCAACGTGCCCGTCATCAGTGGCGCGCCGGCCCGCGCCGTGACGCTGCCAAACTTTTATCAGTTCCAACCGCGCGCAACAGAAGCGGTCATAAGTCGGATCAAGTTCGATATCCGGAACAAGCCGGCGTGGGCGCAATTCGATGCGACCACCGGGCGCCTGTGGGGACGACCGAATAACGCGAATGTGGGCACGTACAGCAACATCGTCATTCTGGCGATCAACTGGTACGGTTCCGCGGCCCTGCCGCCTTTCTCCATCACCGTATCCAAGCCAGGCACAGTAGCGAACACGCGGCCTACGATTTCGGGCCATCCGGCCGTATCGATCAATGCAGGCTCGGCCTACAGGTTCACGCCGACGGCGTCCGATGCTGAGCGCAGTGCTTTGACCTTCAGCATTCAGGGAAAGCCAGCTTGGGCGACCTTCAGTCCATCTTCAGGCACGCTGTCGGGGACGCCCCAGGCAGCTGATGTCGGCACGTACGCGAAGATCGTGATTTCGGTGAGTGACGGCAAGACGAGCACGTCGCTGCCGGCGTTTAATGTCTCCGTAAATCAGGCCTCGACGGGCAACCAGGTCTCTACCGGCAATGCCATGCTGGACTGGATTCCGCCCACGCAGAACAGCGATGGCACGGTCCTGACTGACCTGGCTGGCTATCGTGTGCACTACGGGACCAGCCCGGAGCAGATGACACAGTCGGTGAGCATCGCGAACCCTGGTTTGACGAGTTACGTGGTGGATAATCTGTCTGCTGGCACGTGGTACTTTGCTGTGACGTCGTACACGGCGGGTGGGAAGGAGAGCAATCTGTCGGGTGTCGTCAGCACCAAGATCCTGTAGCTAGACTTGCTGCAGGCGCCGAGGAACTGCGGCTGCACCGTCCGCGTAATGTTCTTCACAAAAACTGGCTTGGTGCGCGCCCGCGTCGAAACAGGTCTGTTCGCGCGGCAGGTAGGCGGCTGCAGAATCATCTACGCAATTTCCGGGGCAGGCTGGACCATCGGCACGGGGCCGTACTAATCATTGCCGTCGGGGTTTACGGGAAAGCGGTCTGTCGTGCGTCCTGGTCAATACGTCGATCAGGGCGCGCAGTCGTGGCGTGAGATGCTGGGCCGAGGGGTAGACAATTGAGATGGGAAGCGCCGGTGCTGCATATCGCTGCAGCACTTTGACCAGTTGGCCGCTGCCGACTTCAGCGGCAGCCATCAGATCCGGGAGTTGTATCAGGCCCATTCCCGCGACTGCTGCAGCGACCAACCCGTCGCCGTCATTCATGACGATCCTCGAGGTCGGTTTGAGCTCGACCGGCTTGCCGCCCTCCTGAAAATGCCACGGACGCGTCAGTCCGGTAGTTGGTACACGAAACAGGATGCACTCGTGGTCGGCCATGTCCGCGGGCTTACGCGGAGTGCCCCGGCGTTTGAGGTAGGCGGGTGAGGCGCATACCACCAGCTGTTGTTCGCTGATTTTGCGGCCCACGAGTGTCGAATTGGGCAGGTGCCCAACCCGAATTACGGCGTCGAGCCCTTCCTTGATGAGGTCGGCATAACGGTCCGAATAAGCCACGTCCATGGCCAATCGCGGATAGCGGCGAGCCAGTTCGGCCAGTGCGGGCACCGCAATCTGTCGGCCAATGACCACGGGCACGCTGATTCGCAGTGTGCCGCTCGGCTCGCTGCGGGCACCGGCCGCATCATTGCGTAAGGCCTCGATCTCGTCGGTGATGTGCTTGCAGCGTTCGTGCAGTTCCTGTCCATCGCTGGTGAGGGTGACTTGGCGCGTGGTCCGATGGAAGAGGCGTACGCCGAGATCCGTTTCAAGCCGGCTGACGCTCTTGGCGACAGCGGATGCGGACAGCCCCATTTCTCGGGCCGCGCCGGCAAAGTTTCCGTGCTTTACCGTCTCGGTGAATGCCAGATATGCCTGCAGTCCCGCCATGTGAAACGTCGCGATTGCGGAAATAATGTCCGCAATGTTACGACATTAAAGGCCCTTCTGTTGTCTCTCGAGTTTGCGCATAGTCGCCTCGCTCCCTGCAGGGTCGAGCATCGACCTGCGCCATAGCTGCAGTTGACATCGAAAGAGACAAAACATGAATGCGACTGACGTCCGAGCTTCTTCTCCGGCTGCTGTGCCCCGCCCGTGCCAGACGCCTGGCACCTCTGCCCGCAGCATCGCGCGGCAGACCTCATCGGAACGCCGCTTCTACAGTGGATTTTCGCTCGCGATGCTGGTCTGTGTGTTGATTGGCTTTGCGCGCAGCTTTTATCTCAAGCCGGTACTGTTCCCTGACTTTCCCGTGCCTCCCGAGGCCATTTTCATCGTCCACGGCTTTGTCTTCAGCGCCTGGCTACTGCTGCTCATTGCACAAACAACGCTGATCGCGACGGGCAATGTGCAACAGCATCGCAGTTTCGGCACATTCGGCGCCGTGCTGGCTATGGTGATGGTGCCGATGGGGGTTTATGTGGGGCTCGTAGCGGCGCATCGGCCGGGCGGCTTTATCAGCATTCCCATTCCGCCACTGCAGTTCCTGATCGTGCCGCTGGCGAGCATCGTTTTGTTCGCGATCTTCGTGGTCCTGGCTGTCGTTCGGCTGCGCGATGCACAGGTGCACAAACGTATGATGCTTTTGGGCACCCTGCAGCTGGTGACGCCTGGCATCGCGCGCTGGCCGGGCCTTGCCCCATTCGGTCCGCTCGCCTTTTTCGGGCTCACTGACGTCTTCGTTATTGCATTGGCGATCTTCGATTTTCGCACCCGCGGACGCCTGCACCCCGCCACGTTGTGGGCCGGCGCGCTGACCATCGTCGCGCAGCCCGTGCAGTTGGCTCTGTCGGGAACCGAGGCATGGCTCACGTTTGCCCGCTGGGCTACGGGAATGCTGGGGTAAGTGAGCCGGACTTTGGAGCCTCCAAGCGGTGCGAACGGGTTGCAAGGGCGCCGGGCTCTTGTAATGCGCTCACCCGGGGCGTGCGCCCAAACACGTCACGGCTGATCCGTCCGCCAGACAGCAGCTCCCAGTCAGCCTCCCGAGCGCTTCCCGCCCTCATAGGTGCGCCCCGTCCGGGTGAGCGCATTACAAGAGCCCGGCGCCCGGGGGCAAAGCCCACTTTCCGGGTTCTTCCTCCCGCAGCACATCACAAGAGCAAGGCGGCCCCTGAGCCGGTTGCTACGATCACCCGGCGGCGTTGAAGTGCTCCTTAGAGGCGCATCGGCGTTACGACGTACCGGGTGTGCGTCGTGCCGGGGGCATGGATCAGGCTCGTCAGGAGCGCGCTCCCGATACCTTCGCGATGAACGCCCGCAGGTCGGCCAGCATCAGCTCCGGCTGTTCGAAAGCGGCAAAATGGCCGCCTTTCTCCATGTCGGTCCAATGCACGACATTGTAGGTCTTCTCGGCGAACGAGCGGGGCGTCGGCAGGAACACGGGGTCGGGAAATGCCGAGACCCCGGTCGGCACACGGATGCGCGTCCCGGCAGGAAACCGGTCCGACCCTTCCAGGCGCTTGCCGTGATAGATCCACGTCGCCGTTACGAACGCGGAGGTTGCCACATAGAGCATGATGTTGGTGAGCAGTTCTTCTTCGGAGAACTTGCTCCAGATGTCTGGACTGCCAGCGGCGGTGGTGGGCAAGTCGGCCCATTTGCCGAACTTTTCGAGTATCCAGCCGGCCGCACCAACCGGACTGTCCGCCATCGCAACCCCCAACGTCTGCGGCCGCGTCTGCTGCTCGAGATTATAGCCGGTTTCCCAATCGAGGATCGCCGCACGGCGGGAGAACAGATCCTTCTCCTCAGCTGTCGTGGGCGCGGCATCCTCGGCGAAAATACCCATCATGTTGATGTGGAAGCCGAGCAATGCGTCCGGTTGCGTGTAGGCCATCCAGCTCGCGATATGCGCACCCCAGTCGCCGCCCTGGACGACGTAGCGCGCCTGACCGAACAGCCTGACCATCAAGCCGTACATGAGCTCGGCGGCCCGGCGCGGGCCGATGACGCCGGTGATCGGGTTGGAGAAGGCGAAGCCGGGAAGCGACGGAACAACGACATCGTGTCCATCGGCGGCCAGCGGCTCCAGCAGGCGCTCGAACTCAAGATACGAGCCCGGCCAGCCGTGCAGGAGAAGAACGGGCGGCTTGGAGCCGTCGCCCTTGACATGAAGGAAATGAAGGCGCTCGCCTTCGACATCGGCCGTGAAGTTGGGAAGTTGATTGAGGCGTCTCTCGACCGGCCGCCAGTCGTAGCTGTCTTGCCAATAGGCAACGAGCCGCTTGAGGTCATCGATGCCGACGCCCGCCGACCAGCCTCCCGCGTCGGGAAGCTGGCTCCAGTCATAGGCCTGGACTTTCGCCCTGATCGTGGCGAGGCGTTCGTCAGATATGTTGATGGTGTAGGGCGAGATCGGGATTGCCATCGCGTCACCTCCAGCTTGAGAACTGTTCCACCGGCCTCCCCGAGTCGAGCGAGAGGGCGGAGGCTTCCATCTCGGTACCGTCGACCGCCCGGAACCTGGCCTTCGCACCGTCATCGAGGCGCCAGATATAGGCGCCGTTGCGACGAGCGAGCGCGGCGGGCATGCTCTTCGTCAGCCGTTCCAGGTCGACGGCTTGCGCCGGACCACCTTAACTGCCGTGGAAAGGCTCGGAAGGAAACGTGCACCGAGTCGCAGATGTTCCGAGCGTGGGATCATTGAAGCCAAGACTGAGCGCCTTGTCCCACCCGAAAAGGGAGCGGTTGCCGTTGGACTGAATGCGGCGATTTCGCGTTACAACTTCGAGCGCCCACACCAGGCGCTGAAGATGAAATACCCGGTGTGAATTGGCGCGGCCGGAGGGATTCGAACCCCCGACCACCGCGTTCGAAGCGCGGTACTCTATCCAACTGAGCTACGGCCGCAACCAAACGACAGTTTACCGGGTTGCGGGGAACGGTGCACGGTGGCGAATTGGGCGGGTTCTGGTTTCGGCCGAGACGGCAAAGCGTGCCCGCCGCCCGGCACCTGACGTCCCGGCGCCGGGGGATTCGCACGTACTGGTGGGTCCATGCGTATGGACCTCAAATTCGTCGGTGTGGGTCTAATCGCGGTAGTCATTTCCGCGTGCTCGAGCTACCCCCGGCAGCAGACCCCCGCGGGTCAAAAGCCACCTTGCGGATTGCGCGGGGTCTAGCACCGCAATACCGCCAAAAAATCCCGTTCCCATCGACGCCTTTGAGGTTCCTGTGTCAACCCGTTGACAGAGGCTTCGGGGGATGACGAGACAAGATGCTGGCTGTCAGCGATCAGATATCTCTCATCCAGTCAAAGGTAAACCTTCATGATCATCCCTAACTCGAGAACCGGACGCAAAGCTGTTGCCATTGTCGCGGGAATGCTGGGCGTGCTTGCCGCCACGGGTGCCTCCGCAGGTAGCAAAGAGGACGAGATCAGCTTCGATCTGGTTCCCAACCCTCAGTTTGTAGAGTGCCTGCGAGCCAACTCGTACGAGGAGTCGCGCGCGCACGCAACGGTCATTCGCGGTAAGCTCAATGACACCCTGATTCTCGACCTCGATGGCATCAAGCCGGGCCTGGCTTTCGACCTGTTCACAGTTCAGCACAGCCCGTTCCTCGCGAACGGTACAAAAGATCCCGCGTTCACGGGTAGCTTTGGCCTGGCGTGGTACCAGTCTGACATCCAATTGGGCAAGCGCCGCGACGAGAGCCGCGTCCGTATCAAGACCATTCTGCTCGATCAGATCTTCGGCTTCGATCCTGACGTTGCTCTGCCTCCGACCAACACATTCCACGTGGGATTCTGGTTCAACAATCCGGAGGATGCTCAATATTGCAGCCCAACTCCCCAAATTCCCCTCAAGCCAACACCGTTCAACGGGGAGCACAAGGCTGGCCCACTTGCCATGATCAGCACTTCCGACGTGACGACGCGTTTGGGACCGCTCTGCACCGATCCGGTCGACCAACACATCCAACGACCTGCAATCCCTAGTCCGCAACCCTGCTGCGGAGGGCCGGCGGATACCGGCCCTCCGCACGCGTTAATTGCGAAATGTCATGAATGCACCAGCCTTCCGCCGCTCTCTTGCCACTCCTGTAACAATTCGCTCAAATCCTCATCAGAGCGGGGCTTCACTCCTAGCAGGATGCCGCCGGCGCGAATGCCCCGTTCGTATTCCTCGATGCGTCCTTGAGGGATGCCCCATTTCGTGAGTGCTCCGATCAATGCACCCGCAAGCCCGACAGCTCCAGCTGCGCCCAGCGCCACGGCAATGGGTCCAGCGGCAAAGGCACCCAAAACCGGAACGAGCAGTAGGGTGCCCAGGCCCGCAAGCGCGGGGGCGAAGGTACCGATCGCGCCGCCAACATGCCCACCTAACTCGTCGGCGGACTTACCGTCTCCGGCAGCCTCTGTCAGTGCGTTGCTGCTCAAGCCCGGCTTGATGTCTGGCGTAGGGGGGAAGTATCGGTTGCGCGTCTGCTCGGACATGAGCACGGCGATGTCGGAGTCTGCATATCCCAATCGGCTTGCAGAGCGATAGGCGCGTTCGGCGCTGTCCTTGCTTGTGAATAGCCCGGTGACCATCCTGGCTGGCCCGGGAGCGAGAGCAGAATCGGTCATTGTCCGCTCCTTTCTGGCAAGTCGTCCAAGTCTGTGGCGCTGGTGAGTGCTAGCGAAAATGAAAGTGACTCGAGCCGATGGGTTGTGGCGCCCGGCGGTCTGGTAATAACGGCTGAGATACGCTTCAGTTGCATGGGGGTTTGAAGCATTGCCTCGACCTTTGCGACGCATCGGGTCCGACGTTCCCCGAGTATCGTTGCTGTGGCCGTCCGATCCCCGGTTGCTATTGCAGGCGCGGAATCGCGCCGGAAACGGTGGGCAGCGCTCACCTGCACCGAATTGCCCATTCGGAGTAGGCTCACATGCATGGCGAATGCAGCGCCAGTCCTGATCGCAGGCGGAGGGTTGGTCGGCCTGTCGGCCGCGACATTCCTCGCCCACCAAGGAATTCGCTCGGTAACTATCGAGCGTCTGCGGGCCAGCTCGCCCCTGCCTCGGGCCGCATTCTTCCATATGCGCACGCTCGAAATGTTCCGCTCCGTAGGAATCGAGAACCGGGTTCGGGAACAATCCGCGCGGGACTTCATTCCGGAGGGCGCCATCATCGCGATGGAGTCCCTTGCGGGCCGCAAGCTTGCGGACATCATTGCAAACCTGAACGAGGGCGTTGAGGCCGTTAGCCCTTGCCGTCGTTTGTTTCTGAACCAACCCAGCCTCGAGCCGATTCTTCGCGACCGTGCGCGGGAAGCCGGCGCCACGATCCTTCAGGGCGTGCAGATTATCGATGTCCGCCAGGACAGCAGCGGTGTCACTGTCACCGTTGAGGATGTCGATGGCGGAAACGCGCGCGAGTTAGGTGGCGAGTATCTGATCGCTGCGGATGGCGGCCACTCCAAGGTGCGCGAGTGTCTGGGAATCGGCTACGAGGGACGAGGCGCGTTCTCCCATTCGGTCACTATCTACTTCACCGCGGATCTGTCGCCCTGGATCGGCAACAATGCCTGGAGCCTCATCTATATTAACAATCCGGTGTTCCGTGGATTTTTCCGACTGAACCGCAGCGCGCAAGCGGGCTTCCTGGCAATCAACACGCTGGGCGATCCGAAGCTCGATTCGCAAGCTGCCGCAAATGCGGCCGCGGACCTCAGCGAGGGTCGTCTCATCGATCTCGTTCGTGTTGGCGTGGGCGACCCCAATCTGGCGGTTCGCATAGACGGCCATACGCGGTGGCGCGCGACTGCGCACGTCGCGCAAAGATTCCAGGACAAACGCATCTTCATCGCGGGGGATGCCGCGCATCTGATGCCACCCAACGGCGGGTTCGGTGGCAACACTGGTATTCACGACGCGCACAACCTTGCTTGGAAGCTCGCTCTTGTCATTCGCGGACACGCTGGCGCGCGGCTGCCGGACACGTACGCCATGGAACGTAGACCCGTCGCCCGGTTCACCGTCGAGCAGGCCTTCTCGCGGTACGTGGCACGCACGGCTCCCTGGCTTGAATCGAGTCAACAGCCCGAGCCCCTGGTTGATGATTTAGACATCGAACTCGGCTACTTATACAACTCACCCCTCGGTATTCACGCCGATCCGCGCAACACCTTCGGTGTTCCCGGCTCGCGGGCGCCACATGTCTGGCTCACCCGCGCAGGTAAGCGCGTTTCCACAATAGACCTGACTGGACACTATCTGCTCCTGGCCGGTGCAGAGGGTGGCTCGTGGGTAGATGCTGCCAAATCGGCGGCCGAACACTTCGGTGGATTGCCTCTTCAGGCCTACTGCATTGGAAGGGATTTCGACGACGACGACGGCGGCTTCCCGCAGGCCTACGGAATCTCGAGATCGGGTGCATCGCTGGTGCGGCCTGATGGCTTTGTCGCCTGGCGCTGTGAGCAGTCCGTGCAGGATTCGACCGTCGTGTTGAAACAAGCTTTGAGCCAAAGCCTGGGGCATCAGCCTGTTGTGGAGAGTCGAGGTTGACGAGCCGACGTCCCCGCGAAGCGGTCCGCTGCCAAACTGCCACCCGTCGTGTTGCCACATGGCGGTTCTCCACCCGTGACACCTGCAGGAGAGCCCGCGGCTGACTCCACCGAGTGCGCACGTGTACGATGTGCCGCAGATCGAATCCCGGTACACGGTGGGGCACAGGTGGCGAGGATATATCTGGTAAGACACGGCGAAGCGTCCGCGCATTGGACCGATGCGGACGATCCTGGGCTCAGCGCGCTCGGTGGCGAGCAGGCACGCGCGGCTGCCGAAAGGCTGGCTCCACTCGGACCGCTGCCGATTGCGTCGAGTCCACTGAAGCGGGCACGCGAGACCGCTGCGCCACTCGAGACTGTATGGCAAGCCACTGCGCGGATCGTCGATGCTGTGGCTGAAATTCCGTCACGCGGCGTTTCACGTGCCGAGCGGAACGCTTGGTTGACGCGACTGATGCAGGGAACCTGGAGCAATGCGGATGGAGAGCTGCGCACCTGGCGCGACACGGCGCTCGACTTCCTCGTCCGGTGCGGCACCGACATCGTAGTGTTTTCGCATTACGTTGTTATCAATGCGGCGGTTGGTGCTGCCTTGGAACGGGACGACTTCGCGCCGTTTCGACCTGCCAACGCGTCGGTCACAATCTTGGACAACGCTGGCGGCCGGCTGCACCTGATCGAGCAGGGCGCTATGGGCCATCATCGCCCGCCGATCGAACCCGTTCAATAACGTCCGCCAGCCTGCGCGGCGCGCAATTCGATTTGCACTCTTTGCGGGCAGGCAGGAGATGGCGCTGAGACCCCACCCCCGCAGCGTGACGAGTGTGTCCGCGCGCGTGTGCCATCGGCGCATAGTGAATGGTGAAGACTCGCATCACACTCGAGAGCTGGCCGGAAGCGGCGGGCTTCGAGCTGACATCCAGAACGCCCGCGAGGGCGGCCTTGGACGCGAAACTCGTCACCGTGGCGGATCTGCTGCGACTTAAGGTAATCGCGCGGCTGCACGCTCGAGGGCTGCCTCCGCACATCGGCTGGAGCGATCTTCTGCAGGAGACATTCACGCGCGTGCTCGACGGGTCGCGGCGGCACCCCGAAGGCATACCGATGGTGGCTTTTCTCGCCGGGGTGATGCGCAGTATCAAGGAACAGTACTGGCGCCAAGCCCGCAGAGAAGCCCGGCAGATTCCGAAACTGCTTGCCGAGCTCGGGTCATTCGACTTCCAGGAGAACGAGCTTCCCGACCCGGCGGCGAGCCCCGAGCGGCGAAGCATCGCGATCGAAGCAATGCAGGCAATCAAGGAACTCTTTGAGGACGACCTGCCGGCGAGACAGCGTGCAATCCGCTCCCGGCGACGATCGAAAGGGGATCCGTCCTCGTCAGACTGAGCTGTTCGTTACCGCCTTCCGACGGGAGCGGCGGACGTCGATGCCCGCATCGGCTGACAACCTGGATCGGCGCGGGAAGATCCCGCGGTTGAGAAGGCGTCCACCAACTGGTCAATCCTGACGTCAGCCGCAGTGTCGCGGATGATGCTATTACAACAGCAGCCATCCGAAAAACGAAGCCACTTTTCCCCTCATACAGTGTCGTGTTTTATCAACGCGCGGCGCCTCTCACAAGTCTCGGCCGCGGCTTTGTTGAAGGTCAATCAACCCAAGGTGTCAGCACTGAAGAACTACAAGCTCGACGGTTTTTCAGTGGAAAGATTAATGACATTCCTGCTTTGTCTGGGACAGGATGTGGAAATCCGCATTCGCTCACACGGCAAATCCAACACCGCTCGGAGTATTAGTATTGCAGCTCATTTGACGAGTGGTTAAAGGCTGGCCTAGGCGCGTCGGACCAAACGGCGTTGCGGGCATTCCACTAAGCCGTCGCAACGGGTCATGCGACGCGCGATCCGACGTAGGATCTTCGCGGCGCGCTGGCACCGATAGTCGCGAGGTCGACGGGAAATCGGAAATAAGCCTTACCGGACGGCAATCCCAGACGCTGACGTGAGGCGTGTATGTCACACCTGGCGATCCGGACGTCATAGCCGGATGGGAAACAGTCGCGCATCTTCTATCGTCTCGTTTCGTATTTAGTTGTTCGGCGCCATATTCGCCAATCCGAAATATAACTCTCTCGCATGGGGCAAGGCTCTTCCGAAGTTGCGATGTCGTTTGTTAGCATGCTGGCATCGATTCGGTGAAGTTGCAGAATAGCCTTTCGGCGTGACTTGTTTACAGGGATGATCAAATGCCAGAGTCAACAGTCATTGGTTGCCGCGTCACTCAAGAGGAGAAGGCACTCATCGGCGACGCGGGCCGGCGAAAGGGCACTACGGAGTCTGCATTGCTGCGAGCGCTTGTAGAGGCTGCTGGGGCAATAACCGCTGGCGCCGAAGAACGCGCGGAGCTGAGGGTGTGCGGAGTAGTGCCACATTTAGGAGTCCGCAGAGTTATCTGTCTTTTCCGTGCCGGGCGAGAGAGGGCGGCTGGCTCAGTTTTTATCGATTTGAGACCCGCCTGCACCTTCCGGCGCAGCGGCCTGACGGAGATTCACATTCCGCTCGGGGTTTGCCGTATAATGGTCCTGGATTTTCAAAAAAACCTGAGGGAATCCCTGTGCTTAACGGAACCACAACCGGCGGCTGAGGCCGCCGGTGCCATTTCTGGGCTGGTTCCTTTCGCGGTGTCACCTTGATCCGCTGGGATTATGTCCTCGGGATTGTAGGAATCCTGCTGGCTGTCCCGAGCCTCCTTGCCCCTTGGTTTTCCGGACCGCCAGCCTTGGCCCTTGCGGGGGCCTTTGCAACAATTGCGTGCGTGGGTGCAGCGGCCGTCGTTCACCGCTTCATCAACCTCCCAGCCATATCGGTTGACTCACAGATTACCTCGCTAATATTTGAGGTTGATCGCACAGTGGCGAGAATGGTTAAGAGGTACGAATTTCGTGTGCACAGGAAGGGCTTGGATCATTGGGTGCATCGCAACATCTCCGCCGAAGGGGAGATAGCTGACTTCCGCTGGAACGGCGTGCCTGTGCCTGCGGGCGACATCGTTACGCGCGAAGGCTCAGTGCAGGTAACCGTTCGCAACCCCTACGTTTGGCCGCATGGAAGCAAGATCCAAGGTGAGTTGAGCTACGTATTAAAGGACTCCTTCCCCGGGCCTGTCGAATACCTACACTATGTGTCTGACATGCCCACAAAGGTCGCACGCCTTCGAGTACAGTTTCCCAAAAATCAACTTTGTACCGGCGCATATGTGCAAGAACGAAGGAACGGGGTAGTAGAGACCGTGGAGAATGGGCTCAAACGCGATCCCAACGGTGTATGGCTCGAACTTGAAATTCGCAAGCCCAGGGGTGGGCACGAATACACCGTCTATTGGCACTGGTAGTTGCTAGAGAAAAGGCAGTCTGGGTGGGCCCCGATCTCGGTTTTGTTAGCATATGCCCACCGCGTTATTGCCGGTTCCCCGCCTTGCCGCCCCGCGATGACGCACGATGTGGTACAGCCCGATCGACGCGCGCTGGCGCCTTCATGATCCATGATCGAATGGCGGCGATTTTTTCCGATCCGGTCAACTGTTGCGGGTACGCAAGAAAATAGTGGCCGCCTTCGAGAGTCTGGTCGAATGGCTGAACGAGCGCTCCGCTAGCGAGTTCGTCCGCGATCAGCAACAGGCTCAACAGCGCTACGCCTTGGCCGGCGATGGCCGCCTGGATCGCATGGCTCTCATCCGTAAAGGCAAGATCCGCGCGATTGGCCAACTTGCGAACCCGAGCGCGTTCGAGCCAACGACGCCAGGTCGGTGTGTCGCGCCGCACGCGCCGCCATTCGAAGTGGATCAACGACTGCGAGCGCAGATCCTCGATCGAGCGCACACCGAGATGCGGACTGCACACCGGCGCGAACACATCCGCGAACAGTTCCTCCGCAGCGAGTCCCGCCTGATCCGCGCGGCCATAGCGAATGGCGACGTCGATGGTCCCGTCCTCCAGGTCCGCCAGATCGTTGCTGGCATGTAGCCGCAAGTCGATATGCGGGAAAGCTGTGCGAAACAACGGGACACGCGGAATCAACCAACGTGCCGTGAACGCGGGCGTCGCCGACACGGTAACCGCTGTACGCGACGGTTTTTCTTTCAGCTCGGCGATTGCCTGGGCAAAGGCGTCGAATCCCTCGCGCAGAACCGGATACAGCTCCTGACCCGCCGTCGTCAGAACGAGCCGCTGTGGGTGTCGCTCAAATAGTTTCAGCCCGATGCTCCGCTCGAGCAGGCGAATCTGGTGACTCACAGCCGTGGGCGTTACGAACAGCTCCGCGGCCGCACGTTTGAAACTCACGAGGCGCGCTGCGGCTTCGAATGCACGCAGTGCTGCAAGTGGGGGCAGGCGTCTCATGGACGTAGCTGAATACAACTCATCTGGTGCATGAGAAGCTTGATTTTGCGTTCATACGAAGGTCCTTCCTATTCTGCAGCAACGGCCAAGGAAACTATCGGGAGGAGAATGAGGGTGTCAACCATTCTGCACATCGACTCCAGCGCGCGTATCGAACGATCCCTCACGCGGCGCATGGGTAGGCAGTTCATCGAGTACTGGCTCGAGCTGCGCCCGCAGGACGTCGTGATTTATCGGGATGTGGGGTGCAACCCGCCACCTACTGTCAGCCAGGCATGGATCGCGGCCGCCTTCACTCGTGAGGCTGACCGTACTGAGGAGCAGAGTGAGGTGTTGTTTGTCTCGGATGAGTTGATAAACGAGCTGGAGCGCTCGCAGATCATCGTGATCGGCGCGCCGATGTATAACTATGGCATGCCAGCGGCACTCAAGGCATGGTTCGACATGGTGATTCGTGTCGGACGCACCTTCGCCTTCAATGCCGAAGAGAAGACCTGGCCGTTGTCACCCATGTTGACGGGCAAAACGCTCGTCATCCTCAGCTCTCGGGGCGAGTTCGGGTTTGAGCCCGGTGGCATTCGCGAGCACATGAACCACCTGGAGACTCACATCCGCACTTGCGCGCATTACCTCGGCGTCATCCAGACTCATTTCGTTTGCACGGAGTACCAGGAGTTTGGCGACGAGCGTCACCGGCAGTCCCTGGCCGACGCGGAGGCGGCCCTAGGGCGCTTGGCCAGGTCTCTTTGCCACGGCGGTCCATGAGGCTCATCCTTCAGGCGGATGGCACCGGTGCGCATCTAACGACCTGTTTCCCCGGGCGCCGGCGGCAACCCCTTGGCGCGCACGGCCCGGATAGCTGGATCCTGCAGAGCCTTGCGGCTCTCGGGCGCGAATGCGTGCGGAGCCAGCCGAATGAAAGGTTTGTCGGCGGTTTGTGCCTTCAGTGTGCCAACGGTATCCAGAAACTCGACAAGATGCAGAGCCTTCACGCGCTCGAACACTGTCGAGGCATTGTGAGTGTCGGCACGCAACGTCCGCCCTCCATTGCGCGTAAACAATTCCATCAGTTTTCCAACGGAGGTACGTACCTCGGCCGGAATGACCTCAACGTTAGCCTCGACCGCCTGCCGAAAGTGCGCATTGTTCCCGATCAGGTCACCCAGCATACCGAAGTGCTGCAGAACGCGCAGTGCGTCCGGTATGTAAGTTGGATGCTTCACCAGTAACAGAGCCATCTCCGGACTGTTGCGATAGTAGGAGTTGATCAGCTCGCGGCCGTCGGGCAGGGGCTTGAGCGCCAAGTCGCGGAAGCGGCGCACGCCGCTCAATACCGGGTCGGGCCGATCGAGCGATGCCGTGGCGACCTTCGTGGCTACGCAGGAATCCGGCGGCAGTACACTCATGTAGTTGTAATACATGATCTCCTGGCCGGGATTCTTCTGATCTTGTGGGATTTCTCCGGCCAACGAATACCAAAACTGCAGCACGTCATTGTTGGGCGCGTTACCCCACAGCGTGTCACGGTACATCGACGCCAGCCCGATCCGCTGTTGGGCGTTGTGGTCGCTGTAGCCATTGCGGCCGAGGTTCGCGTCGCCCCCATTGCCATCATCGTGGGCATCCGTCATGTCAAGCAGGGCGGCCGACACCCAGGCCTCCGAGGTTTCGCCGGTGTGGCATGCCTTACTGGAGAATGCCTCCAATTCCTGCCCCGTATCACCGAAGTGCCAGTTGTATTTGTTATCGGGCAGTACCGAGAGCATGAACCCGGTAGCCCAGCCCTCCGACCATGAGAGCGATTGGGCTTGGGAGCAGTCACCGAACCCATGCGCACCGCCGGGCGACGGATCGCTGCCGTTGGCGGCGGCCATCAGCGCATGGCCATATTCGTGGGTTATCCCATCGCCATCGAAGTCCCCTGCCGCGACCCCCAAAGTAGTACCGCCGGTCGCAGTAGCCGATGCGGGAAAACAGGCCTTGATCAGGCCGGGGTCCTGTCCGCCCACCGTTGTTACGTGGTTCCAGGCGCGGTTGAGCGCATTCCAGACGATGAGCGAGTTCATCTCGCCGCTGCCGACGGTCCAGTCGCCGAAATCGATGACCGAGCCGTCTGCGGAATCGTCATGCGTGTCCGAATGCCAACGGTAGTCACCTGAGCACTGAGTCAGGTTCAGCCGCGTATTTGCAAGTTCGTAGGTGAAGTAGACGTCCCGCCCGTCCTGCAGCCAGCCGTCGTCGTTGTTGACGGAAAAAGTCCAGCGCCCGTCCCAGTCTGACACGAGCGTCCCGAGGTGCTCATCACCAAAAGTATCGTCATCCCATATATTGATGGAAGCGTTTACCAGCGGCTTCCATCCTCCATCAACATCCTGGAACACAACGCGGCCCTTGAGAGTCAAGGGGTCGTTTGAGGTCCAGCTTTGCTTCTCGTGTTCCACGTAGTAGTGCGCCAGAGATTCCGGCAATGAGCTCGGTTTGACGAGTAGCTGCCGCTCCGGGGGTACATCGAGGGAACCAATTTCGGTCGCCAGGCCTGCGGGCAGACGGATGCCCTCGTGCATCAGAAGTTTGATTTTGGGGCTGCGCGGGTGCTGCTCGAGATCGGAGCGGAACTTCCGTTGCCGCTGTTCTTCCAGGTGGCGCTGGTAGCTCTGGACGCTCTCGAGACGATTAGTACCATCCTGGGTTACGGTCAGATGCCACAGATCGCGGTCCGAGAAGCCGTTGCTCTCGTCTAACTGCCCAGAAATGAACAAATCCAGGTCGTATTCGCCCGGCGGCAGGCCCTTGAGCGGCACGCTCACTCGCTGTTCCTGCAGCTTGCGCGGCGCCAGTGTCTGCTCGAAGAGTACGTTGGGGTTTTCGCGCTCGGCCCTGGGAGTGTCCGTGTCGACGCGGCGCACCGATACTTTGAGCGAAACTTGGATTACCGGCTGGTTGGCTTGGATTTGAATTGGCAACGTGACCACGCTCTTCCCGCCGGCAGTGGCTGCTTCGAGCGCCCGCTGATCGAGCCGGACGGTTACGGGCGGCCGCGGTGGTGTTGCAATGCACACCGAGTTTGCCAACAGCGACAGCAGGGCGCAGACGGTAACGCATTTGAACGCGTCCATTTGGGTACCTTTGTTCTTGCGGGCCCCTGTTTGCGAAAGGGCGGTACCCATACCTGTGGCCGCGGCTGTGGTTATCGCAGGGTCGAGGTAGTTGCTGCGCCGCGCTGCGACCCCAGTCCGCGATGGTTGTTAGTGCAACGGATGAGAGGGGATCGTACCCTGAAAATCTACTTGGAGGCGCGGCTTGATGATCCCCGTCCAGAGCGCGTAACCCTTTTTTGACAGGTGCAGTCCGTCAAGGCGGAAAAGATCGCGCGGAGGTGGTTTACCCACCGCAAGCATGGGGGTCGCGATGTCGATATAGCCGAGGTGGGGATCGGCCGCACAAAGGGCCGAAATCTGCATATTGGCTTTCTGTTGCTCAGGCCACTCGCCCCACCGCAGGCGTGAAGGTTTGATCGATATGTAGTAGATGCGCGTATCAGGCACAGCGGCTTGCACGCGCGCCACGAACGTTCGGAAGTCGCGCACTACGTCGTCAGCCGACTTTCCCGTTCGCTGGTCAAGATCGTTGTCACCGGCGTAGACAACGACCGCACGCGGGCGATATTGAATAACTGCGCGGTCTGCGAAATAGACCACGTGGGACATCTGCGCACCACCAAAACCACGGTTCAGCACCGGCAGTGGCGCCATGTCTGCCTGCAGCGTTTTCCACAGGCGAACCGAAGAGCTACCGACAAACACGATAGGTCGCTCGGGTGGTGGGTGATCGCGGTCAGCCGCTGCGAAATCAGCGATTTCGTCCTCGAAGAATTCAGGATTCGCGCTGGCCCGCATATACCAGCCGAGCCAGAGGCGGCTGCCCAACAACGCTAGTAACACCACACCCGCAGCGACGAGAGCCCAAACTCGGTACCGGCGTTTCATTCAAGTCGCTCCCAAGGCGTTCCCAAGTCAGAGATCGTACGCCGCCCCCGCAAAGAAGGTCCGGTCTCGGCCGGGCTCGATTAGTCCGCGTGAGATGAACACCCGCGAGTAGTAGTGGCGATCGGTGAGATTTGCCACACCTCCGAGCAGGCGCAAGTGGCCGGCGATGGTGTATTCACCCGAAAGGTCTAGCAGCGTGTACTTTGGGATGCGCGCCGGTGTGCTTCCGCTGAGGAGGTTGGTGTCCTGGAAGAACTGTGAGCCGACGGAATCGACGACCAGGCTGAGTTTGTATCTTCGGTCTTGACGCAGTGTTACGCCGGCCTTGACTACGTAGTCCGGGGCGTAGGCCGGCGTCTTGCCTGCCTGGCCTGCCACGCGGCTGCTGGTAAATCGGGCATCCAGGTAAGTCGCGTTGGCAAACACATCTACGTGCCGAGCTGCTGGGCTATCCGTCCACCAACGCAAAACGTCGTACGAGCCTTCGAGCTCCACGCCGCGGCTACGGGTATTTCCGGTATTTACGTCGATAGTCTGGATCTGGCTGGTTTTAGGGTCGGTGGACTGCTGCGCCTCGATTCGATCGTGAGCATTTACCTGGAATACGCTGGCGTCGTAGTAAAGGCCGACGCTGGGCCAGCCGTGAACGCCGGCCTCGTAGGTCAGGTACTTGGTGGGGTCAGGATTATTGGTCGTAGCGTAGTTAGTGAAGGGGCTGGCGATATCAAAGTAGCGCAGGGGCCGGAAGCCCTGTGACACGTTCAGGTAGGTTTCGTTGCCGTGGCCGAAATCGTTACCGATGCCAATGCCGAACAGCGGAATGTTCTTGCGGTAGGTGGCATCAACCAGCTGTTTGTGTGTGGCGATTGTCTCACGGGCCTTGAGCTCCTCGTGATCGAATCGGGCGGATGTCACTAAATGAAAATAGCGGAACCGGAAAACGTTCTCGGCGAATATGGCCGCATAGCGAGTGCGGCGATCGGCTGCGTAAGACAGTGTGCCGGATTTATCATCACGCTCCGCGAGCGGATTTGGAATATTGCTGTATTGGTTGTAAGGGCTGCGGGATGTGTAGGCGGTGTACCCGAATGTAAGTGCGTTGCCGCGGCCCCAACGTTGCAGGAACCGACCATCCAGCCCTGTGTAGTGGAAGCGCTGTGCGGACAGGGCCGCAACGGACGAGAAGAATGCTGGGTTGTAGGTGCCTGAGCGCGTGATCAGATCCTGGTAGCCGGTCCAGAGTTTCTGTGTGTACAGGCTGTTTTCGTTGAATTTGTTTTCGTACGTAACGACCGCGGTGTATCGATCGGTCCACTCGCGATCGTTGGGAGTGGTCGTCTGGTCGCGGTTGCCCTGATACTGGTCGCCGGACGGCAGGCCGGCGAGCCCGCTCTCGACAGAATAGGCGTGAACACTCACGGTGAGTTTCTGATTCCCGCCGAAGTGGTAGCCCAGGGTCAGGTCGCCGGCGTTGACGTGATAGTCACCGTTCAGGCGCTGGCCGGTTGACTGCCGGTGCGAATAATCAGCGAGGTAGTCCCAGTCTCCCACGGTACCGGAGAGGGAATTGAAGCTCGAGAACAGGCTGTTGGATCCGCCGACTTGCTCGGTGGTGCCACTCCACGGGCTGTCGGGGTTGGGCGTGCGCGAGACGAAGTTGATGACGGGCTGAGGCTCTGGCCCGTACAGCAGTCCGGATCCGGCACGGATCATCTGGATGGAGCTGATGGTCTGAGGGACCGGCAGGTAGTAGACCGTTGGAAATCCGATCCAGTCGGACTCGAGTGGCAAGCCGTCCTGCATGACGAGGACGTACTCGCTCTCCTGGGGATTGCCGAGGCCGCGATAGGAGAGGTTGAGTTGCGTCGGGTTCTGTTGCTCGGCGAGGATGATGCCGGGCAGGCGATCGAACATTTCACGCTGGTTGTTGTCGATCACCGTCGGCTGGTTGTCCAGTTTCACGACGGAGGTCTTCTTCGTAACGGTGATCGTGGTGCCGTCAACCTCGGGCAGTGAGTGCGCGTAACGTGTTTCGCGATTGAAAGCCCAAGGCTTGGCCCGGATGAGAACGGGGTCCTTGCCGGTCTGAGCGGACGGGTGGGCTTGGGGTGAGGTGGGCGGTGGCGGGTCCTCATCGGGTGGCGGTGCTACCGCGCTCAGGGCCGTGGTGAACGCACCCGCTGCGAGTATCGCTAACAACCCGGCCTGTGCGCGCAGCGAAAAGCGAAGGCATGCGAAAGGCCGGCTCGCCGCAGAGCGAGCCGGGGGGTCAAGTGATGTTAATTCCAAAGCCTGAGGTTCCTTGGCAGCTCGATTCCCAGCCGGGCATCCGGATCCAGCCGGCCACCGGCGCTTACGCCGCCGGCACCGCGCGCATCATCGTCATCGAAAGCAGTGGGGGCTGGCACGGCCAGCGCGTGGCCGCCTTTGCTTTGCAATGCTTTGTTGATCGCGGGCAGTTCGGCGTCGGTCACCCGCGCGAACTCCGCTGTGATCTCATTCAACTGGTTGCGGAGCGCGGCCGTGTTGTCGACCTGGTAGGCGGAGGGCGGTCCATCCCAGGAAATGATGGCGCCGTAGAGTTGGTCTGTGTGCTCCCGCAGGCGCTCCTCGCCGGTGATCGCGCCGCCTTCGGTGGTTGCCACTATTTGCTTGCGAAGCCCGTCGAGCTTGCTGTCGAACGTTGCAAGCCGGGTGCGCACAACGTCTTTCGCTGGCCGGTCTTTGGTCGCTTCCGCAACCTGCTCGCGTAGCCCCGCGATTCGGCCAAACAATATGGATTCGTCGTTGAATAACTCGTGAACCGCCATGGCGGCGTCATACTGTTTCTGACGATCGGCGAGGCTCCACTGCACACGTTGGTCCAGGCCCACTGTTATTTGCGTCTCGTAATTTTTCCCGTTCTTCTGGAGCCTGACTGTGTATACGCCCGGAAGCGCCCGCGGTCCCTGGGTCCCCGCCTGTGCGAGTTGCACAGCCGGCGGAACATGCGGAGGGCTCAGATGCATCGTCCATACGACGCGGTTCAACCCGCGCCGGGTGCTTGCGGGCAACTCGTCGACAACGTTGCCTTTGACATCGACTATCTCAATTTTCAGCTTGCCGAACAGGTGGCGCGATTTCTGATAGTAGGTGATCACCGCGCCGGCGGCAGGATCATCACCCTTGAAGGTGGCTGCGCCAGAGGGCCAGCCGCCGAGGGCCTCGATGCGCTGCTGGGCCGGGCGGGCCGAGACAAACGCGGCTTCCTGAGTGGTGAGCTCAGGAGTCAGATGGCGCAGCGGCGTGATGTCATCCACGATCCAGATGCCGCGTCCGTGAGTGGCCAGGACGAGATCGTTGTCTCGCGGTTGAATCGCAATGTCCCGCACGGCTACCGCGGGAATGTGACCGCCCTTGAACTGTGCCCAATGCGAGCCCCGGTCGGTCGAGATCCACAGCCCGAACTCGGTACCCGCAAACAGGAGTTGCGGGTCGACGGTGTCTTCCTTGATGACATGCACATAACCGCGCACGCCCTTGGCATCCTTCGGCGTAGCCAATGGTGTCCAGGTCTTGCCAAAATCGGTGGTTACGTACACGTAGGGCGCCATGTCGCCCACGGTATGCCGGTCGAGCGCCACATAGGCTGTTCCCGCCGCAAATGAGCTGGCCTGGATCCAGCTGACCCACGCAGCCTTCGGTACGCCCTTAACATTGGCTGTCAGGTTGGTCCAATGCTCACCACCGTCTCGGGTCAGCTGCACGTTGCCATCGTCGGTGCCCACCCAGATGAGCCCCGCGGTCAGCGGCGACTCGCTGATGGAATAAACGGTGGTATGCATCTCGGCCGCGGAGTTATCGACGGTAATACCGCCAGACTGTTCCTGTTTCTGCTTCTGGGGATCGTTCGTCGTGAGGTCCGGCGAAATACGTTGCCAGGACTGGCCGTGATCCCGTGATCGAAACAAAAACTGCGCGCCGATGTAGACAGTCGCCGGGTCGTGCGGCGACAGCGCGACCGGAGTGTTCCAGTTGAAGCGCAGCTTGGTATAGCGCTTGAGGTCCTCGGCGCCGAGTTTCGGCTGGATGTCGCGCGTTTCGTGGGTATGAACGTTGACTCGGCCGATAGTACCTCCCTGCGCCTCGGCATACAGATAGTCCTTGTCCGATGGATCGGCAAACATCCAGAAGCCGTCGCCGCCGAACATGTTCTCCCAACGTGAGCTGGTGATGCCGCTGGGATAGGACGAATCCCCCACCCAGGAGCTGTTGTCCTGCAGGCCGCCGTAGACATGGTACGGATCGGCCTTGTCCAGGCTGACGTGATAGAACTGGGAGATGGGCAGATTGTCGGTCTTCCACCACTTGTTCGCCCCATCGAAGGAGAGCCACAGCCCACCGTCGTCACCCGCAAACACGTGCTGTGAGTTGTTCGGATCAACAAACACGTCGTGCACGTCGCCATGCATTCCGACGAAGCCGCCAATGGCGCTGAAGCTCTTGCCGCCATCCTCACTCAGGATGAGGGAGCCGTCGGTCTTGAATACCCGCGCTGGGTTCTTCGGATCGACTATGAGGTTCGCAAAGTAGAAGGGACGCCAGACCATCCACTGGCTCTTGTCGCCGCCCTCCCACGTGGCTCCGCCGTCATGTGAGATAACGAGCTGCGACTCAGTGGACTCGACAAACGCGTAGACGGTCTTTGGATCACTCGGCGCAAATGCAAGCGCGATGCGTCCATAGGGTTTCGGTGGCAGACCCTTGTGGGACTGCGCGAGCTCTTCCGTCCAAGTCTTGCCACCGTCCGTGCTGCGATAGAGTCCGCTACCTGAGTTGGCATGTGGCCCGTTGCCGCCTGAGCGGAAGGTCCAACCCTGGCGGCGGAAGTCCCACAATCCGGCCAGCAACACATCGGGATTGGAGGGATCCATGGCTACGCTGCCGCATCCAGTCGAAGCGTTCGATCCCTTGAGCACGAGCGACCAGGTCTTGCCGCCATCCACAGTTTTGTAGAGACCACGCTCAGTCGAATCGCTCCACAACTTGCCTGGCACACAGGCATAGACGGTATCGGAAGCGCGCGGATCCACGATGATCTTCGCAACACGCTCGGATTCGGGGAGGCCAACGTGAGTCCACGACTCTCCGCCATCCATCGAGCGATAAATGCCGTCACCGATCGACACGCTGTTGCGCGTCCAGGACTCTCCCGTGCCCACCCAGATGTTCTGATGGTTGGAGGGGTCAATGGCGATGGCGCCAATCGACTGCACGGGCTGGTCATCAAAAACGGGCTTGAAGGTCGTCGCGCCGTCCGTTGATTTCCAGACGCCGCCGCTCGCGGCACCGACAAACAAGTTGACCTTGCCGGAATCATCGGCGAACCCTGCGAGCGCGGATATGCGCCCGCTCATGGCAGCCGAGCCGATGTTGCGGGCACCCAGGCCGGAGATGGTTCCCGAGTCGATCACCGGCGCAGGCGGGCCATTGTCAGGTCCGGCCGTCGCTAGCGCGGCGTAACTCAATAAAATTGCAGCAGTGGTGAGCGCGAAGTCAGTTCGCATCTGCGTTCTCCCTTGAAACTACGGATGCGCGGCGGTTGCCGGGAATTGGAAGAGAGTGGCCGGAGCAGTCGGGTTGGCGTCGGCCTTGTCGAACTGCACCTTCTGACGGTCGCTCGAGCCCTTCGGGCCGGACTCCTGTGCAAACGGCAGGTAGACACCCGCAACCTGCTCGTAGTCCCCGAAATCGGTCACCGTATCCACCGGCACGCCATGCTCGATACGGCGGTTCACCGTGCGGATCTCGAGAAAATGATCCGGGTCGAGATACACGGTGGAAATGTCACCGTTTGGCCGTGTAACGCGCAGCTTGTGGGCATCGGTGCCGTCGATGTCCTCGGTACCGAGATAATCGAGCTTGTAGCCCTTTGACTTGTAGTCCACCAGGGGGCCGGTGAAATCGGCTGCATCCTCGCCCAGTCCCTTGGCATCATCGGAGGAGAGCTTCTCGGGGTCTTTGCGGCCCTGAAACGGATTGATCTGCCAGGCCTGCGTACCGTCGTACGCCTGCACTTGTGTCAGACCCTGCAATGAGGCTTCGTAGCGTATGGAGCCGGGTTGCTTGACATATGTGACGTAGCCGAGCTCGATCGTGTCGTGCTCGACTCTGATCCGGCCGGAGAGCCGCATCGATTGGATTGCGTGCAGCTTGTCGATGCCTCCCTTGGCCTCGACGTTTTTTGTAGCTAGTTCATCGGCGGTCACTGCAAGCGCAGCGTGCGCACCGAGACACATGACGAGCGCTGAGAGTCGGTACATGTGAGTCTCAAAGAGAGCTGATTCCCCTATGATGCGCTACGCCGTGAGGTAGCACCAGTCAGCTGCCCGTCAAGAATTATTGTCCGGCGCGTTGGTTCGGTCCGGATGCGCCAAGCGGTGCAAGGCTCGCGACGAATCGAATGGTCGCGGCCGTGGCGCACCCGGCGCGCGCTGAGGTCACTCTTCATCCGCCACGTTGAGATCGCGGGGGACTGGCAGCTCGGGGCGTACCGGCGCAAGCCCGGCGCTGCGCAACCGCTTGTTCAGAGCCGGCAACTCGTTTTGAAGTTGATTCCACGTCTCGAGCAGCGGCGGGGCTTTTTTCCGCACGGCCTCACTCGCGCTGAGCTGTGCGGCAGTCGGCGCGGCGTCTCCCCGTACAACATCTTTGTAGAGAGTTTCGACCTGTTCCTGAGCTTCACTCAGGGGTGAGATGAGCTCCGACAATCTCTTGTCATAGGCTGTGACCGAAGACTCGGCGGGCTGCTTCGCAGCCAGCGCTTGCAACTGCGTGTGCTCCGATTGCGCTGCCAGAAGAGTGCGGGAGGTGTCGGTCAGGAGTCCCGCGAGGCTCGAGGCCAGTTGGAACTGGGCTTCCAGGGCTCCCATGGGCGCCTTCACACGCGGATCCGGTTTGAGTGTCAGGTTCGCTTCGGTTCGGCGGCCATCCACTGTCAGGCGGATGAGGTAGTTGCCTGGAAGAGCCAACGGACCCTGCGGCTCCTGCGGTGTTGCGTGTGGTACGGCTGAAATCGGGTACCCGCGCGTCGTTGTAACGGGGTCAGCATAGTGCAAGTCCCAGATCCAGCGATGTGGGCCGCGCTTCGCTGGCAGGGCACCCGGCATGGCGACCCAGTAGGAGGGGATCAGCTGGCGAGCGATCTGCTCCTCGCTGGGCTCGAGCGGATCGTTGCTCTCAAAGCGGCGCACCAGGGTGCCTTTCGCATCCAGGATTTCGAGCTTCACAGGCGCTTCCCGCCCCGCAACGGGCCGGTAATCGCGCGGCAGAAAGTAGTCGATAACAGCACCGGGCGGAGGGTTCTCACCCAGTGGCTCGTCGGGCGGGATGGGAGTGTCTGTCCAGGTGCTTTGGGCAACTCGATAGGCCGGCTCCGGTCGTACCAACTCGACCCCCTTCAGGGGCGCGCCGGCAAGTTGGCGCAGCGGGGAGATGTCATCGAGGATCCATATCGATCTGCCGTGAGTGGCGACAATCAGGTCAGCGTCCTGGATCCACAGATCCCGCATCGAGGTGTGGGGCAAGTTGATCTGCAAGGATTGCCAGTGATCTCCATCGTCCGAGGACATCCACACGGATTTCTCCGTCGCCGCGAAGAGCATGCCTTGGCGCTGCGTGTCCTCCCGTACCGAGTTGACCGGTGCATCTGCCGGGAGCCCTGAGCTGATGGATTGCCAGGTTTTTCCGCCGTCATGGGTTCGGAAAATGTATGAATGGAGATCATCGACCCGCATTCGGCTTACGGACACGTACACCGTGTTTGCGTCAAAGTGAGACGCATCTATCTGGGTCACTTTGCTCCATGCGGACAAGCCACCGGGAGTTACGTCGGACCAGTTCTTCCCACCATCTGCCGTCTTCCAGACCAGGCCGTCATCGGTGCCCGCCCACAAGAGATTTGCGTCGCGCGGCGTTACCGCAAGCGAATAGATCGCGCCGCGCTGGGACTCCATTGCGGGTTGATGCATCGTGCCCACACTTGCAGGAATCCCCGGCTTTTCGCGCGTCAGGTCGGGGCTGATCGTTTCCCAGTTCGCCCCGCCATCGCGGGTTTTGTATACCTTGTTGGCCGCATAGTAGAGCGTATGCGGATCCTGCGGCGCAAAGACCAGGGGTTCGGTTCGATCGACACGAATCGATGCATCGCGCAGGGGAATGGGGGTGACATTCTGCACCTGGCCGGTTGACCAATGAAACTTTGAAACAACATTGCGTCCGGCCCCATAGATGACGTCGGCATCGAGCGGGTCAGGGGCAACGTAACCGTATTCAATGACTCCAACAGGATGCCAGTCACGGTCGGTGATCGAGCCGTCGTTGCCGCGGCTCGCAATGCACACCGAACCGCTCTCCTGCTGGCCGGCGCAAACGCGATAGGGAAACGTGGGCGAAATGCTGACATGGTACAACTGCGCCGTGGGCTGATTGAACCAGGAGCTCCAGGTTTTGCCTCCGTTCAATGTCACGACGGCGCCCTGATCGCTGACGAGGGCGAGAATGTCGGAATCCGTTGGGCTGATCCAGATGTTCTGGTAATCGTCACCGCCCGGTGCACCGCGCAGCGAAATCCATGTCTTACCGCCATCCGAGGACTTCATCGTCACGAGTCCCGTGCTGTACACGACGTCGGGGTTGGATGGATCGACTCGGATGATCGGCAAATCACCTCCGCCGATGCGCAGAGCAGGGCGCGGATCCGAGGTGATACGAGTCCAGCTCTCGCCACCATCGTCGGAGCGGAATACGCCCAATCCGGCAGCCGAGGAGTAGGCTCCCGGTTCGTTGGTTCCTACTACTGCATAGAGTCGATCGGGCTTGCTCGCGGCGATCGAGAAGTTCACCTGTGTGGTGTTCTCGGGCAGGCCTTTGGCCAACCGCTGCCACGTTTGGCCGCCGTCCGTGGACTTGAACAATCCTCCAGCGGTCCCCTGAAACTGGTTTTTGTCTTCCCAGGGGCCCAGCCGGTCTTGCCAGAGTGTCGCGTACACGACATTCGGCCGGCTGGGATCGATGGCGACCGCGAAGCCGCCCGTATCATCATCCTTCGATAGGACCTTCTGCCAGGTTACCCCTCCGTCCGTGGACCTGTAGATACCGCGCTCGGCATTCGGTCCATAGGGATGGCCCAGTACCGCGGCAAACACCCGGTTGGGATCTTTCGGGTCGATCGCGAGATCCGGAATCTGCTGGCCATCGGTCAGACCCAGATGACGCCAGGTCCGGCCGCCATCCGCGGACCGATAAATCCCATCGCCCACTGACAAATCGGGACGGTGCAGGCCCTCGCCGCTTCCCACATACAGAACGTTTGGATCAGAAGGCGCTACTGCGATCGCACCGATCGACTGTGTTGGCTGATCATCGAAAATCGGTTGCCACGTGCGTCCAGCATCGTCGGTCTTCCATACGCCCCCATCGACGGCTCCGATGTAGAAAACATGCGGAAGTGACGGCACACCGACCACCGCCCGCGTACGGCCGCCGCGAAAGGGTCCGATCATCCGCCACTTGAGCGCGCCCGTGAGCTGTGCTGTCGGATGTGGATCGGCTGTCTCGCGGGCCGCTGCGTTCGAACAAGCAACGACCGCCAGCAGCGCAAGGAACATTCTGCGCAGTTGCATAATCACCTGATTCTGCCGCCCGGAATGGGCAATGAGTGAGCCAGCAATTCGCCTGCACCTGCTACATCGGCGTGCACTTGCTGGACGTGATTTCGGCCTTGGTGACCGATTTGAGGTATTTGCGGGTCGCGATGGGTGCGTCGGCGTCGCCCGCCGTGATGTCTGCCTTGGCCCGGTCGTTCCATGATGCGCCATCCGTGAATGTCAAAGCGACGTTGAAGTTGCATCGGTAGCCGGCGCCGCCCTTGGCAAACACCCGGACCGTCCTTCCGACCACATCCTTGGTGTCAACGGCGACGCTGAGTGTTGGTGCTTCGCCGGACCGAGGGTTGGTCGCCGCCGCGACGGCCGGGGGTGCGGCGATCGGGGAGTGCGTCGCTACGGCCGGTTGCACGGGCGGTTGAGTTTGTGTGGGCGGGCTGGTTGCGGCGCCTTGCGTTTGGGCGGACGATGCTGGGCTGGTTGTGCGGCCTTGCGTTTGGCCAGTCGGCGATGTGCCCGCAGCCGGCGGCGATGCCGATGCGCCCGCAGGCGCAGCCGTTCCTGATGCGGTCGCCCCTGAGGCAGCTGGCCCTGTCGTGGCGTTTGTCAGTGAAGGTGCGGCTGCAGCTGTGCTTCCAGCCGCATTCGTCGACGCGTTGGAGCTTTCAGCAACGCAGTGAGAAGCTCCCGAGGGATACTGGAGCAGGACGATGCCTGTCTTGTACTCGCCTCGGTCGTAGAACGTGCGCGCGTCAAGGTTCAGGGGCTTACTGCGGTCGCCGCAGTCGCCGACTACATTCCAGGTGGTGACAACGCCTTTGCCTCCGGGAATGCGAAGGGTCGGTACACCGCGTGCCGCCTTCTTGGTCTGCGGCTCGTTGGCGTAGCAGAGCGGCAATGTTTTTGACTCGCCGCGCCGTAGCGTCCGCTGATACACGTCCCCGCGCCTGTCCCAATTCCTGGCGGGGCAGTCGTTGTCATGAAACTCGATGACGATGTCGTGGCCGGTCCGGTTGCAGAAGGCTACGGACCACGCGGAGGATTGTGCGGGCTCAGGGGCCGAGCCGGGGCAAGGCGAGAGGTCCTCGCGCGCGTCATCCTGGCCGTGCACCAGGGGTGCCACCGCGGCCAAGGTCACAATAGCCAGGAAATTTGCCAGGGCCGCCCCAATTGTTCTGGTCGTGATCATCGCATCGAAGCCCCCTGACTGCGTTGCCTTGATTTTCGTGTAAAACTGCTCCACAAACAACCGACTGCCGGCCCGCAATGGCCGGTGTCATTGAAATTGGTCATCAGGAGGCGCCGTGACAGCATTCGACATGACCCCCCCAACCGACGCGCAACGCACTCAGATCACCGCTGGACTCAATGACGACGAGCGTCACGTCCTGCTTCAGCATGGCACTGAGGCGGCGTTCTGTGGTGTCTTCCTGGATAACAAGAAGGAAGGCGTCTATACGTGCAGGTTCTGTGGGTTGCCCTTGTTTCGTTCCAGCGCGAAGTTCGATTCGGGTACGGGTTGGCCCAGTTTCTTCAAGCCGTACGAGGAATCACACATCAAGCGTCTGCGCGACACTAGTTATGGAATGGTGCGCGTGGAGGAAGTTTGTGCCCGGTGCGGGAGTCATCTGGGGCACGTATTTCCGGACGGGCCGCGCCCAACCGGAGAACGGCATTGCCTGAACTCCGTTTCGCTGACGTTTACGGAGAAGGGCCGGGCGTTGCCTGATGTGCTGGGACGCGGCGCCCCGGAAGGTGCGCCTGATTCGGGGGAGTAAGACCCACGCAGACTCCCGCGGGAACGCGGTCTTCGCCTCGCTTGATCTCGCTCGCGAGGAGCTGGTGCATCGGGCCCATCTCGAAGTGAGCCGGAATTGATACACCGTGCAAAGCGAGGAAGGTCGCGGGTATCTGCAGAACGTCGCCGTGTAGCTCGCCGACGTTCGGACGGATTGCGGGCCCTTTAGCAAGGATAAAGCCTTCCGGCCGGTGATTCCCCGCGCGATCCTCTCTCGCGGGGATGTCCAGCCGGCCCAGGCGCGGGGACTCGACGGAGTTGATCGGCGCCTCCGAGTTCCACAGAACGGCCAGATCGGGCAGGTCATCGACGCGCGGTCCGGGGAAGAGCTCGTGGATCCTGAAAACTTCTTCCACGGCCGGCCGGCCGGTTTCCACATTGACCAGCGCGCGAAACTCGGTTTCGAGCAGGCTCAACACAGCCTGGTATTCAGCGCCGCGCGCGACGATTCCATTCGGCTCGCGCCCGCGTACATTGACGCGCAGATAACTGTTTCGATCGGTGGGCAGTTGAAACGCACGCGTTCGATCCCAGTCGATTCGCGACGGCACGCCAAACTTGTGGCGCAGATAGGTTGTCGCGAATTGCGGCGCCAGGCGCTTGATCAGATCTTTCGTCTGGCCAAACCTGCGCCCGGCGGCAGGAGCCGACACCTTTGCACCCTTGGGCGGCGGCGCGGCCCGCTGGAGACTTTCCAGCATGGGCACCTGGTCCGGCTCGCACAGGCCCAGGCGTTGCAACATGGGCACGATGAAGTGATCGCCCCGATAGTTCGGCTGCATGCCGTGATCGGAGAAGATCAACAGGTTGTCATCCGGCTTGAGATCCGCGGCCAGCTCGGCAAGCTGGCGGTCGACAGCCTGGTAGATGCTGAGCACCGCATCGCGCAGGTAGGGCTCGGCCGCGACATGGTCCGGGTGAGCCGGATCCATGTACTTCCACAGCAGGTGCCCTGCCTTGTGAGTTTCGCCGAATACAATGAACAGATGATCGAGGTCGCTCCTCGCCAGCAGCTCTTTGGCGAGCACGCCTTTCAACTCGATGCCCCGCTCCAGGCGCTGGCGCAAGTTGCGATGTCCTTCCAGGGTCTGGGTGGTCGGGCCGTACCCGCCGGTCTTGCACATCATTTCGAAGCGCGCTGCGATGTCGGGTTTGCCCAGCCTGTTGTGCACCGTGAAGTGCCAGAATTCAAACTCCGTGAGCCAGTCGGTGACCTGAAATCCCTGGAATTGCTTGTGCGGCAGGTCATCGGGTACATCTACGAGCGCACAGCGGACGCCGTTCGCATCGAGGTGCAGATAGTATGGATCCAACTGCCCATGATCTGCCCGGACGCGATCCAGGTTATAGGTGCCGTTGGTCAGTTGGGTGAGAAAGTACGTTCCATGTTGTCCCGGGGATCGGCCGCTCAACAGGCCCGGCCAGACCGAGCCCTGCAATATGCGGCTCACAGTGGACAGTCGTACCAGGGAGCCACTCTCGAGCATCGAGTTGAAAAAGGGCAGCAGACCCTGGGCAGACCACCGCTGCATCAGCAGCAGATCGACCGAATCAACTCCGAGCACTACCGTCCGACCACTTCCCGCGCCCATTGCTATACCGGGGCCACCAAGGTAGTCCGCTGTGCGGCTGACACGGAAACCTGCGATTTGTCACGTGCCGAGCGCCGGATCGCGCGCTTGATGTGTGCGAAGAGGCGGTGCCCCGTCTCTTCCCACGAATAACGGTGGCTCACCCATTCGCGGCCATGGGCACCAAACTGCTCTGCGCGCCTGGGGTCGCGAAGCAGGTCATCCAGGCGAGCGGCCAGCTCGGCCGCATTCTGCGGCTCGACAAGATAGCCTGTTTTTCCGTCGATGACGATTTCCGGAATGGCCCCGAGACGGGTGGCGACCACCGGAAGACCGAACGCGGCTGCTTCGAGATAGACCAGCCCGAAGGGCTCGTTGAGCGTCGGCAGGCAAAACACGGAGGCAGAACGATAGTATTTGGCTACTTCGCTCAGCGGAACGCGACCTTCGATATGCACCCCGGGTTCGCTGATCTCTGGCGAGCAGCCCACGATGGTCAGGCGTGCCTCAGGATGAGTCCGGCGCAACGTTCGGAACGCTTCGAGAAGCACCGGTCCGCCCTTGCGTTCCCAGTCAACACCGACAAACAATATGTTTTTGGCACTGAAGCGGCTGGTGTCGATGCTCCCGGACATTTCGGTGCTGACATTGCTGCCGGCGTAAATACATTTCACTTTTTGCGGTGAGCACCCGTACTCGCTGATCAGCGAGCGGGAGATGTTGCGGCTCATGGTGAAGACCATGCGGGCATTGCGATATGCCCCCTTTTCCATCGCCGCCCATGTCATCGACAGCGGAGTGGCGGCCTCCGGCACCGGGTAGTTGCGATTCTCCAGGTGGGTGTGATCGGTGTAGATGAAGTGCGGGACATTGGGAAGGCTGGCGTCAAACATCGTCTGCGTCTGGAAAGTGAACGCATAGTTAGTGCCCCGCATGCGTTGTAGCAACGCCGCGCGGGTACGCCGGAACATGTAACTCGTTTTGTACATGTGCCAGCGCAGCTTTTTGGTGCTGAGACAGGCCGATAAGCCAAATTCACTGGCTACGGAAAGAACTAACCCTGGCACGTCCCGCTTGCGCACGACGTTGAGTTCGCGCAGGTCGATGATGGTCGGTTGCAGATGCGGAAATCGCGCCTTTAGCTGCGCAAGCACCTGCTGGTTGATATGCGAGAATTCGCCGGCCTTGATGAACGCGAAACCGGGTGCGCGAGATGTCTGGTCCCCCACGTCCGCTGCTCCTGCAGGTGTTCTTTTATCGTTTCATAGTCTACTCGCGCGGCTGGCAAGAAAGAGCAGTGCGTCTCGTTTCGCACAAAAAAAGTCAGCCGTCCCGACAGTCGCGCCTGGCGATTATGTATGTGCCGATTATGTAACTTGAGCCGTAGGTAGCAGGCCGGCCTGGCAGTGATAGGCCAAACCGGCAAGGGAGCGAGGGGCGTCAGGTCCTAAGGTCCTCGGGTCCTCAGGGCGCGGCCGACACCGGCCTTGCTTCGGCGAGGATCAACGCAAACTGTCCGTCGCGGTCGGACCACTCTGCCACCGGTGTCCAGGCACCGGCCCGGAGCAGAAGTCGGGCGTCGCGCGGCCCATACTTGTGGCTGTTCTCCGTATGAATGGTCTTACCCTTTGATATGGCAAAAGGGTGGCCATCGACGGTGAAGGAAACGTCGTGAGTTGCCTCGAGGTGCATCTCGATGCGCGCTTCGGTGTCGTTCCATCGCGCAACATGGCGGAAGGCGGAGACGGGCACGGTCGCATCAAGCTCGCGGTTGATCCGATGGAGCAGGTTCAGATTGAATTCTGCCGTGACACCCTGCGCGTCGTCGTAGGCGGGGATTAGCACGTTGGTGGGTTTGATGCGGTCTATACCGATCAGCAGCTTCGAGCGTTGGCCCAGCGTGTCTGCCATCGCGCGCAGCAAGTCCACTGCTGCCGCCGCGCTCATATTGCCGATGGTTGAACCTGGGAAAAAGCCCAGACGTGGTGCATCACCGATCTGCTGCGGTAGCTCCAAGGGATGCAGGAAGTCGCCTTCGACAGGATAGATGGGCAGTTCTGGAAACTGCTCTGCAAGCGCGCCCGCTGACTCACGCAGGAATTCGCCAGAAATATCGATCGGCACGTACGCTGATGGGGCGACAGCCGTGAGGAGGAGGGGCGTCTTTGCTGAGGATCCCGACCCGAACTCGATGACGGCAGCACCGGGGCCGGTCAGTTCGGCGATGTCGGAGGCGTGCGCGGCAAGGATCGCGCGCTCCACGCGAGTGAGGTAGTACTCGGGAAGCTGGGTGATCGCCTCAAAGAGCTCTGAGCCGCGGCGGTCGTAAAACCACCGGGCGGGGATGGCGCGCGGGCGCGTGGATAGTCCTGCCAAAACGTCGGAGCGAAAGGCCACCGGGGGTGGCACCTTCGCGCGATCGCGCTGAATGGTTCGCTCATTGCTGGTGCTGTCGGCACATTCGGCGTCAATCGACGCGGAATCGGTTCTCGCGCGTGCAGCGCAGGCCATCCCTGCCTCGGTGGCACCACGCCTTGGTCTCGTTCCACTCCATGCCGCCATGCAATTCCCCTTCTCGGACGTGAATTCCGCAACGGAATCAATGCGGGTGGGGCCGGATTTATCCAAGCGTGGCGCGAAAATGCTGCGCGCCACGCTTACAGGGCACCAGCATTCCTGGCTCGGGCCAAGTGGCGCAGCCGCTGCGGTAGGCAAACAGCTCCAGCGCGGCGGAATCAATTCGATGGGCGCGCAGGCCTCGAGCAGCTGCGCCGGCTGTCAGTGAGTTTTCTTCCGGCCGATCGCATACACGTATGCGGCAACAGCCTTGACCTCATCTGGCTTGAGCGCGGTTCCGCCAAAGGGTGGCATGGCTCCTCCGGCCTGCTTCGGCTGCGGGACACCTTGAGTGATGGTCTTGGTGATCCCGTCCAGGCTGCCGTCGCTCCACAGCCATGGGCCGCTGGTGAGGTCAGCGCCTACTGGGCTGCCGCGTCCGTCCGAACCATGACATCCGGTGCAGGTGCCACCACCCACCTCGCCGTGGAAGATCCGATCGCCCAAAGCGACTTGATCCTTCGTTGCGCCGGGCGGCGGGGTTAATGAAGCAGATTGACGCCCGGCGTCAGGGTGCACGCCCTCGGGGGGTAGTTCGGCCTTGTTCGAGGAAGCGGCGGGGCTCTTGGATGTGGGTGCCGCGGCGACCTTTGCTGCCTCCGGTGCTCCCTGGTAGATGACGCGCCAAATGCGTCCATGTTCGTCGTCGGAGATATAAAGAGAGCCGTCCGGGCCAGCTGCCAACCCAGATGGCCGGAATTCGGCGCGTCCGGGCTCCTTCACCGCTCCTGCGAAGCCGTCGGCGAACACTACAAAGTCTCCCGAAGCTTTGCCGCCCGTCATGGGTTGGAACACTACGTTGTAGCCGCCCTGCGGAGCGGGGGCGCGGTTCCAGGAACCGTGGAATGCGATGAAGGCGCCCGCCCGGTAGGCCACTGGGAACTTGCTGTTCGTGACAAACAGCAGGTCATTCGGAGCCCAGTGGGCTGGGAAGAATGCTGCAGGCGCGCTTCTTTGCGCACATAAACCGACGGTCTTGCCGCCATCGCCGCCGTACTCGGGTGCAAGGACCAGCTTCTTCTGCGAGCCGTCGAAGTAACACTCCGGCCAGCCATAGTCAGCACCGCTTTGCAGCTGCATGACTTCCTCGGCAGGTAGCTCCGGGCCGTCCTTGGGCTTGTACAGTTCGGACCAGTTTTCGGACAGCTGGTCGCGGCCGTGTTGAGTTACGAACAGCCGGCCGTCCGCATCGATCGCAAATCCCTCGCCGTTGCGGATGCCGGTGGCATAGCGCTCCTTCGGGGAGAACTGCTGTCCGGTTTTGTTGGCGTCGTACTTCCAGGTGCCGGCGCGTGTTTCCTTCTCCGTGCAGGGCTTGTTACCTGGGGATTTCGGCATGCGGTTGTGGACTTCACAGGCGTTCGTGGCCGAACCCATATCCACAAACAGATTGCCCTTCGCGTCGATGATGAACGGATGCATAGGGTGATCGCCCGTCAGCGGCATTCCCGAGACGATCACTTCGGCCTTGCCTGTGGGCACGACGCCGTTCGCGTCCAGCGTATATTTTACGATCCGGTCGTTGACCTCCGCGTAGATCGCGCCGTTGTACAACTGGATGCCGGTGCCTCCCGCTGAGCCCTGCGCAACGCTGTCACCGAAACGCTTGATGACATCAGCCTTGCCTGTGCCCTTGGTGTCCTGCAGGGCAACCAGGAAGCCACCCGCGGGCGGTTTATGATCCTTGTAGTACCGGCCGCTCCAGGTGTTGACATACACAACGCCATTGGGCGCAACAACGAGGTGGCGGGCATGCCCGACGTTGTCGGCAAACACGGTGGCGCAGAAACCGGGCGAGAGAACGATTCCGCCGTTGTCGCCCTTGCAGGCTGGTCCGGCAGCGGACATCGCTGCTGGGGGCGCGGCCAGGGCGGCACCGGAGGCAGCTGATAAACAGGCTAGTGTCCACAGCGAGATGGTGGCGGGCCGAGGGGTGATGTTAGGCCGGGAGCCAATGACGGGTCCCGAGGCAATGGGCGGCTGCGGGGCAATGCCCGGCTGGGAGTCAATGGATGGCGGGGAGGAGATGGACGGCCGAGGGGCGATGGCCGACGAAAACGCGACGGCCGGCAGAGGTGTTAGGCAACGACTCGACATGTTCGCAACTCCTGCGGAAGGGGGCTCAATGAGCCGCTGGCAGCGGGCGCGCGCGCCGCACGGCGGAGATCTGGAACGTCCCGCGACGCTGCAACGTTCCCTGGGAACACGCGGTCACCGGGCAATGCGATCGAGGTTTGCGCGTGGGCGGTGACCGCGCCAAAGGTCGCAAACATACAGACGACTAGACGGCCAGACATGAGTGATGTTCCTGCTGTATGACGCTGGCGGCGTTGGTATTGGAGGTGCCGCGCGTGGATTGTAGCGCCAACAGTCAGCGGGCAGTGTCACTCGAAAGATAGACAAGCTTTGGGCGGGCCTTGGCGGGGCCGGGCTCGCAATGGGCTCACCCTCGGCGCGGTCGGATCGGGCTCGCAATGTGGCTCACCCCCGGCGCGGTCAGATCGGGCTCGCAATGTGGCTCGCCCTCGGCGCGGTCAGATCGGGCTCGCAGTGGGACTCACTCTCGGTGCGGTCACATCAGGCTCGCAGTGGGACTCACTCTCGGCGCGGTTCAGATCGGGCTCGCAGTGGGACTCACTCTCGGCGCGGTTCAGATCGGGCTCGCAGTGTGGCTCACGCTCCGCCCGGTTCAGATCGGCTGGTCGATGGATCGGGCCAGTGGGGTGAAGAGCTTCGGTCCCTGTTCCGTCATGTACCAGCAGTCCTCCAACCGGATACCAAACTCGCCGGGGATGTAGATACCCGGCTCGTCGGAGAAGCACATACCCGCTGCAAGGGGCGTCGCGTCGTTTCGCACGAGAAAGGGATGCTCGTGGACATCCATTCCGATGCCGTGCCCGGTTCGATGTGACAAGCCGGGCAGGGCGTAGTTCTTACTCCAGCCCTTGCCCTCGTAGAAGGCGCGGACTGTCTTGTCGATGTTGCCCACGGGCGTGCCGATTTTGGCGGTCTCGAGCGCAATCTCCTGGCCCCGCTTCACCGTGTTCCAGACCTCCCGTTGCTTGGGCGTTGGCTCGCCGAATACCCAGGTTCTGGATATGTCGGACTGGTACCCGTGAAGGGCGCAGCCTGCATCGATCAGGATGACGGAGCCCTCGCGCACGGTCTGCACGACCTTCGAGCCATGCGGGAAAGCGCTGGCCTCGTTGAGCAGCGATAGAGAGAAGTCGTAGCCGCCACCGAGGGCGACCGTGGCATCGCCCATCAGTTTCGTCACGTCCGCGGTCTGCATTCCGATCTGGATATTGTCGTGGACATAGCGGATGGCCGCGAGGGTGATGTTGTTCGCGATCTGCATCAAAGCGAGCTCGGCCGGGGATTTGACCATCCGGCACGCCCGCACGAGCTCACTACCGGGTACTGTCGGCCTGCTGCCCGATGCCTTGGTCACGGCATCGACGATGAAGAACCGCATGTTGGCATCCACTGCCAAAGGGCCATTACTGCCTTTCCCAGCCCCACTCACTGACTGGGCGATCAGCGCGAATGGGTTTTCATCCTCCTGCCAGGGCCTGATCTCGCCGGGCACCTGCAACATCTCGCGGATGGAGGGAGACTCGAAGAAGGGAGTGACGATGATCACCGGTCCGCTGGCCGGTATGACGGCGGCCGTGACCCGCTCGCTGGTCCACCAGTGTATGCCGGTGAAGTATTCGAGTGTTGATCCTGACTCCACCAGGAGAGCGGCAATCTTCTTCTCCTGCATCAGGCCCTGCACCTTGGCGAGGCGCCCCTGCCGCTCCTGGGGCGTAATGGGTTTGGCATCTGCCGTCATCGGCTTCAGGCCCAGCGGCCGCGGCCGCATCGGCACTGTAGCCTTTGCGTTGGCTTTGGTAGTTGAGACGACAGCTGCTGTGGCCGCAGCTACCCCGAGGACGGCGCGTCTGGAGAGTGTCATTCCGCAAATATAGCGTAACTCGCCATTACAATGCGGGCTCTACAGCGGGAAAGCCATGAAAGATCATTCAGTGTCGGAATTCGTGCAGGTGCGGGGCGCGCGCGAGCATAATTTGAAGAACGTGGATGTGGACATACCGCGCAACTGCCTGGTGGTCTTCAGCGGTGTGTCGGGCTCGGGAAAGTCGTCACTGGCCTTTGGAACTTTGTACGCCGAGGCCCAACGGCGGTACTTTGAATCCGTGGCGCCTTATGCGCGGCGGTTGATTGACCAGGTCGGCGTGCCCGCCGTGGACTCGATCGACGGACTTCCGCCCGCGGTGGCACTTCAGCAGCAACGAGGCGGGTCCAGCGCGCGCTCCTCGGTTGGCAGCGTAACTACGATTTCCAATCTGTTGCGAATGCTTTATTCCCGGGCGGGTATGTATCCGCCGGGTCAGCAGATGTTACATGCCGAGGATTTCTCTCCGAACACGGCACAAGGTGCCTGCCCGCGCTGTCACGGGATTGGCCGCGTGTACGAAGTTACGGAAAAGACAATGGTTCCCGATGACTCACTCACCATCCGGGAGCGCGCGGTTGCGGCGTGGCCGCCTGCGTGGCATGGGCAGAACCTGCGCGACATTCTCGTGACTTTGGGCTACGACGTTGACACGCCGTGGCGTGATCTGCCGAAGAAAGACCGGGACTGGATTCTGTTCACGGAGGAGCAGCCCACAGTGCCCGTGTATGCCGGCTTTACACCAGCTGAAACGCGCCGGGCACTACGCCGCAAGATGGAGCCAAGCTACATGGGTACCTTCACGGGTGCCCGCAAGTATGTGCTCCATACGTTTGCTACTACACATAGCGCTCTCATGAAGAAGCGTGTTGCGCGGTACATGGTTGGGGGGCTTTGTCCTGAGTGCCACGGAAAGAAGCTCCAGCCGGCCGCTTTGTCCGTGAAATTCGCTGGGTATGACATCAGTGGGATTTCGCAACTGCCGCTGGGGAAGCTTGCCGAGGCTCTGGGGCCTGCCGCTGGCGGAAAATTCACCCGCGGGGCTCCCAGGCTGAGTGAGGAGAAGCGGATTGCGGCCCAGCGGATTGCAGGTACCGTCCTTGAACGCGTTGCCACACTTCGGGAATTGGGGCTGGGATATCTTTCACTCGATCGCAGTACGCCGACGTTGTCACCGGGAGAGCTGCAGAGGCTACGGCTTGCAACTCAGATCCGGTCCAACTTGTTTGGAGTGGTGTACGTGCTCGACGAGCCGTCCGCGGGATTGCATCCGGCTGACGGGGAGGCACTGCTGAAGGCATTGGGTCAACTGAAGCAATCGGGCAATTCTGTGTTCGTGGTCGAGCACGATCTGGAGGTCATGCGGCGGGCTGATTGGATCGTTGATGTTGGGCCGGACGCCGGGGAGTTGGGTGGCCAGGTGCTTTACAGCGGGTCGCCGGAGGGACTTCGCGCAGTCGGGGCATCGAAGACCGCTCACTATCTGTTCGGGGAGCAAGTGTTCTCACCGCGCGGGCGGCGGGTGCCCGTCAACTGGCTGAAGTTGCAGCGTGTGACACTAAATAACCTCCACGAGCTGAGCGCCGATTTTCCGCTTGGCGCGTTCACCGCAATCACGGGTGTATCTGGTTCGGGCAAATCGTCCCTGGTGAGCCAGGCGCTCGTCGAGTTGGTCGCTGCGGAGTTGGGGCACGAGCCGCCGGAGCCTGATGCACAGGACGGCGCGGAGGTGGGGGTTGATCTCGAGGCAGCGGTTCCCGGGCTAACCTCGGGGCACATAGCCGGGGGAATGGAATTCATCAAGCGGTTGGTCAACGTTGACCAGAAGCCGATAGGCCGCACGCCACGGTCCAATCTCGCCACGTACACGGGGTTGTTTGATCATGTACGTCGGCTGTTTGCAGCGACGCCGGCTGCCAAGGCGTGGCGTTACGATGCCGGCCGTTTTTCCTTCAACATTCCCAAGGGCCGGTGCGCAACTTGTGAAGGCGAGGGATTCGTCAGTGTGGAGCTGCTGTTCATGCCCAGCGTGTATGCGCCGTGTCCGACCTGTCATGGGGCACGCTACAACGAGGACACGCTCAAAATTACGTACGGCGGTAAGAACATTGCCGCAGTGTTGGGAATGACGGTGAGGGAGGCTCGTGAGTTCTTTGCGAAGGAGCCGTCGGTGTTGCGATCGTTGCAGTTGCTGGAGGAAATCGGGTTGGGGTATTTGCGGCTGGGACAGCCCGCAACGGAATTGTCGGGAGGGGAGGCGCAACGGATCAAATTGGCCACGGAGCTGCAACGCTCGCAGCGAGGCGATACGCTTTATATTCTCGATGAGCCGACGACGGGCCTGCATGCGGCGGACGTTGACAAGCTGATGGTGCAGTTGGACAAGCTGGTGGATGCTGGAAACACGGTTGTGGTGGTTGAGCACGACATGCGCGTGGTTGCCGCCAGCGACTGGGTCATCGACATGGGGCCGGGCGCCGGAGATCAGGGTGGACGCATTGTTGCAAGGGGTTCACCGGGTGAAATCGCCCAAAATTCGACGAGCCGCACTGCGCGCTATTTGGCCGCAATAAAGCCTTGATTCAATTGGAGACTGCGGCATGGGAGCTGCGGCGGAACCCGGAGTGTCGCTTGCTGCCCAATCGGGGGTAGGGTGGTGCGAAACGGCTTGAGGTATCTTGCGCCGCCCGCATATACGACTGCGGTGGCCCGGGCGTGAGCCCGGCGCCCCTTATGGCAGGCCGATTTACGGCAAGAGGTTGCCCATGTTCAAGAATTTCAGGACATCACTCGTTTTGATTCTCGCGCTGGGGGTTGCGGGACCCGTGCTGGCCCAGGCCGGTCCCACGCCGCACCAGGTGTACGAGGCTGTAAAGGCGGGTCATCTCGATCAGGCCCACACGATGATCAACCAGGTGCTCCAGCAGCATCCTGAGAGTGGAGAGGCGCACTACGTCGCTGCTGAGGTCTATGCGCGCGAGGGGAATCTCGCGGGTGCCCGGCAGGAGCTAGCGACCGCCGAGACGCTGCGACCGGGCCTGCCGTTCGCAAAGCCGGAGTCGGTTCAGCGTCTACAGCGCCAGCTCTCTCAGGGTGGCCAGAGCATGCGTATGGCGCCCCGTTACGAGCAGAGGAGCTCGCAGGTTCACTCTGCTATCCCGTGGGGCTTTCTTCTACTCGTTGTAGGTGTGATCGCTGTGATTTTGGCAGTGATGCGCCGACGTAGAGCAACGGCTGTCTACCAGCAGTACTCGGGTGGTGGACCCATGGTGCCGGGCGGTGCTCCGCAGGGTTACGGCCCCGGTCCGGGATACGGTCCTGGTCCTGGCTACGGTGGTGGGCCGGGCATCGGCTCCGGCATCGCGGGTGGTTTGGCGACGGGTCTGGGCGTGGGTGCAGGTGTGGTTGCTGGTGAGGCGCTTGCGCACAACCTATTCGATCGGAACCGCGAGGGCGGGGCCGTCCCGGGTAGCGGTCAGGAGTATCCGCCCGCGAACCCGAACGCGGATGCGGGTGGGAATGACTTCGGGTTGCAAGACAGCAGCTCGTGGGATGACGGTGGCTCTGGCGGCGGCGGCGACTTCGGCGGCGGTGGCGGCGACGACTGGACGTAAGGCGGCGTTGGCCAGCGACGTAAGGTAAGGGCTAGCGACCGCAAGGTAAGGGGCTAGCGACGTGAGGTAAGCGTTGGTGACGTAGTGTACGTCGTCGAGGCGCGCCAGCCTTGACGGAAGTCGGCGGGCGATTGGGTGAGACAGGTCGGCGCGATCGGTAACGGTCGCGCCGATTTTATTTGTGCGTCTGTTGGTGAGCACGCGCCGGGAAGCGCCATCAAGCGTCGGCGGAACCTGGGGCCGCTGCGGTGCGTTCGTGTAGGGCTGGGCGCCGAGGATGGCGCGCAGCGGGTTGCCGGTTGTCCGCCCGCGGCTGGTGCGGACGGCGGCGACCTGCGGCTGGCGGTGACTGGGGCGGGCATGGCTGGTACCGAAGGTGGGCGGCGCGCGGCTGGTGCCGATGGGCGGGCCATGGCTGGTGCCCAGGGGCGGCCTGTGGCTGCCGGTCCGTAGCTGCCGGTCCGTAGCTGGTGCGCACCGTTGCCCGCCGTCGGCTGGCGGCCCCTACAAATCCATCAGGAGATAAGGCGAATGACCCGAGTGAGGGAGGGTAGTCCGCATGCCCACGGGGCGATCTGGGACGGCAAGGGGACGAATTTCACGCTGTTTTCCGCGAATGCCACGAAGGTGGAGGTGTGTCTGTTCGACCCGCAGGGGTTGAAGGAGTTGGAGAGGCTCGAGCTGCCTGAATATACGGACCAGATCTGGCACGGCTATATCAAGGACGTCCACCCGAGCGCGGTGTACGGGTTCAGGGTCCACGGGCCTTACGAGCCGGAGGCCGGGCATCGCTTCAACCCCAACAAGTTGCTGCTGGATCCCTATGCCCGCGGTCACATCGGGGAGTTGAAATGGGATCCGGCCTGCTTCGGTTACACCATCGGTGCCGCGGACGATGACTTGAGCTTCGATGAGCGCGACAGCGCGCCCTTCATGCCCAAGTGTGTCGTTGTGGACCCGGATTTCGATTGGAAGGGTCAGCCCCGTGTTGGGGTTACGTCATGGGACGGCACCATCATCTACGAGACGCACGTTCGCGGATTCACGAAGCTTCACCCGGCGGTGCCGCACAAGCAGCGTGGGACCTATGCAGGCTTCACAAAGGAAGTGATTGCGTACGTGAGGTCTTTGGGGGTTACGAGCGTGGAGCTGTTGCCGGTTCACACGTTTATCAACGACAGTTACTTGCTGGAGAAGGGGCTGACCAACTATTGGGGGTACAACAGCATCGGTTATTTTGCACCTGACCCACGTTATGCCTCGGAACCGGAACAGACTTTGCGCGAGTTCAAGGAGATGGTGGCCCGGTTTCATGACGCGGGGCTCGAGGTCATTCTCGATGTGGTCTATAACCACACTGCCGAAGGCAACGAGCGCGGACCGACATTATCCTTCAAGGGAATCGACAACGCCTCTTATTACCGGCTGCTGCCGGACAATCTGCGCTACTACATCAATGATACGGGAACCGGCAACACGCTGAATCTCTCGCATCCGCGTGTCATACAGATGGTCATGGACAGTTTGCGTTACTGGGTGACGGAAACCCACGTGGACGGATTCAGGTTTGATCTGGGGACGATCCTGGCCCGCGAGCCGTCGGGTTTCGACAACCAGAGCGGCTTTCTCAAGGCCTGTAATCAGGATCCGGTACTGAGCACGGTGAAGCTGATCGCTGAGCCCTGGGACATCGGTCCGGGAGGCTACCAGGTAGGCGGCTTTCCCCCTGGCTGGTCGGAATGGAATGACCGCTATCGCGATACCGTGCGCGATTTCTGGAGGACTGAGGCGGGTGCCAAGGACATCGCGCCGCGGTTGTGTGCCTCGGGAGATGTGTTCAATCACCAGGGCCGCAGACCGTGGGCCTGTGTCAATTTCGTGACAGCCCATGACGGATTTACGTTGAATGATCTCGTGAGCTACAACGACAAGCACAACGAGGCCAACGGCGAGGACAACAAGGACGGGGCCGACGGCAACCGGTCATGGAACTGCGGCGTGGAAGGTCCGACGGATAATGCGGAAATCAATGCCCTGCGTGTCCGGCAGATGCGCAATTTTCTGGGGACGCTCCTTCTTTCGCAGGGCACGCCCATGATGTTGGCGGGGGACGAGTTCGCGCGCACGCAGCGGGGCAACAACAACGCCTACTGCCAGGACAACGAGATCAGCTGGGTCGACTGGGGCTTACGGGAGCGGAACGAGCCTCTCATCCGTTTCGTCCAGAAGCTTACGTGGATGCGTCACAAATATCCGATCCTCCGCCGTAGCCGCTTCCTGACGGGCGAGTACAGCAAGGACCTAGACGTCAAGGACCTGACCTGGATCAATGCTTCCGGCTTGGAAATGCAGGACGAGAACTGGAGCGACGCGGGGATGCGCTGCTTCGGCATGCTCATCGACGGCCGGGCGCAGCCTACTGGCGTGCGGCAGCGCGGCACGGAGGCGACGATGTTGCTCATCCTCAACGGGCATTTCGATCTCGTGGGGTTCACGTTGCCGTCGGCGGCGGGTGGCAATATGTGGACCCGGCTGATCGATACCAACGTTCCCGATGATGAGGACACGCCCAGTTTTAAGACTGGGGACGTTTACGGGGTGACTGCGAGATCGCTGCTGCTGTTTGCGTTGAGCGAGTAATCGCGCCGGGCGGCCGTGGTGGGATTGTGTCCCATCACCGAGGCAAATCTCGTCGACGAAATGCGGTGGCCTTCGGTCCAGAGCCGCTGGAACACTTCGCCATGGTTTCGGGGGCTTCCTAGAGCCGGCCTGCATTCCCTGGAACTGCGTTCCCGAAAATTTCTTGCTACGGCTGCATCTGGCCGAATCCCCTTGACGTAGTGGGTTGAGCAGACGCTCGCGTTAACTCATCCACTCAATAGGGGAAGGTATTCGATGAATGACCGTATCAGACTGCGCGTCGTGGCGGCGGCAGTTGCAATCACGATGGCCGGTACAGCACTGGCCTCCAGCCACCGGGAAGCTCCGTTCATCACCAATTTGCCCAAGGTGGACGCGAGCGATTTCTACATGTTCAACAGTTACGAGGCGGGGCGGACTGGCTTCGTAACGATCATTGCGAATTATCTGCCTCTGCAGGAGGCCTATGGGGGACCCAACTACTTTCAGCTCGACCCCAAGGCGCTTTACGAAATACACGTCGATAACAACGGCGATGGCGCCGAAGACCTGACGTTCCAGTTCCGGTTCAGCAAGACCACACAGGGACTCGCCGTAATGGCGGGTGGCAAGTCGATTCCGGTGCCGTTGACCAATATCGGTCCTGTCACCGCTACCGACATGAGTGCTCAGAACGTCGCGGAAAGCTACACGCTGACGCTCGTCAAGGGCGACCGCCGGCATGGTACGGCTGCGCCGATTGTCGATGCGGCAAGCGGTGCGACGACATTCGCCAAACCGCTGGACAACATCGGTGCGAAGTCGATTGCCGACTACGCAACCTATGCCAACAGCTTCATCCACACCATCACCATTCCTGGCTGCACCACGCCCGGCAAAGTCTTTGTCGGTCAGCGCAAGGACCCGTTCGTGGTGAACCTGGGTGAGACGTTTGACCTGGTGAACATCAAGTACCCGGTGGAAGAGCTCGCGCCGGGTGGGAATGGGCGCTCCCTGGAGACCAACACGCTCGCTGACTTGAATGTCACATCGCTCGAGTTGGAAATTCCAACGGCTTGTCTGACCTCGGGTAGCGAAACGGTGCTCGGCGGTTGGACGACGGCCAGCGTTCGACAGGCGGCAATCCAGAATCCGGTGCCGCAGAGTGACAAGAGCGTGGCCAGTGTGGGCGCGGTCACGAAGCCGATAGGACCGGATCTGCGCGGCGGCCCCTGGGTGCAAGTGTCGCGGCTGGGTGCGCCCCTGGTAAACGAGCTGGTGATCGGTCTGCCTGACAAGGACCGCTTCAACGCCTCGCGTCCGAAGGATGATGCGCAGTTTGCGGATTACGTGACCAACCCGTCGTTGCCGGTTCTGCTGCAGGTTCTGTTTGGCTCTGCGGGTGTCATGGCGCCGAATGTGTATCCTCGGACTGACCTGGTTGCTGCCTTTCTGACGGGCGTGTCCGGGTTGAATCAGCCGGCCAATGTCAAAGCGGCGGAGGAGTTGCGGCTGAACACAGCAACACCCGTGACGCCGATTGCGATGCAGAAGGACCTGGGAGTGCTGGCGGGCGACACTTCAGGATTTCCGAATGGCCGCCGGCCCCTCGATGATGTGGTTGATATCGAGTTGCGGGTCGCAATGGGTGTGCTCCTGTCACCGTTCGACGGCAGCGCCTCGGATCCTGACAAGGCGTCGGATGCGTCTCGCCAATTGCACTACACCGACGGTGCGTTGCCCAATCCGAATGACTACTTGGCGGCTTTCCCATACCTCAACACCCCGTTGGCAGGTTCTCCCTCCAGCGCGTCCAACTACTAGGAGGATAAGCCGTGAAAGCCAGTAACTGGATTGCTATGGCGGTGGGGGCAGGGATGTGCATCGGTCTGTATGCGTGCGGAGGTCACGATAGTCCAATGATGCCGAGCCAGCCCAGCCAGCCGGCCCCGCCCGCTCAGCCGCAAGGGATGATGCTGTCGGTCAATGACGTGCTGGGCAAGGCGAAGGCCCAATCAGAAACGGACGACCCGCTCGCTGTCAATGACGGGGCAGTAACGGTGAATCCGGCGAATGATGAAGAGTCCGACCCGGTCTCAGTTGACTGACAGGTGTTGACGTGAACAATCGGCGCACTATCAATCGATACACCCCCGCGCGTATTTTTGCGCGCGGGGGATTTCTTCGGGATCTCCTCTGGGTGGTGCTGCTGGGGTCGCTGGGCGGTGTTGGTTACTCACGTCCCTTTACTCCGTCGGATGACTCCACGTTGCTTGCAGAGGTCCCGCCTGGGGCGCGGCATGCGGAGTTGGCCGCGCGGGAGGTTGCCGCACGGCGGCTTGATGTCGCGTTGCCGTTGGCGCAGCTTTATATCAAGCGTGCGCGCAGTACGGGGGATTTGCGGTTTTTGGGGTATGCGGAGGGGGTGTTGGGGCCTTGGGTTGGCGTGGGGGCGAGGGCCGCAGGCGCACGGGCGCCCGGATCGGTGCCGGGCCCATCGCTCGCGACCGGCTCTGCTGATGCGTTGGTTCTGCACGCGACTGTGCTGCAGAGCCGGCACGAGTTTCTGCGAGCGCTGAGTGTTCTCGAGGAAGCTCGCGCTCTGCGGCCGGATGATGCTCAGGCTTGGTTGACGACTGCGACGGTGTTGCGTGTGCTGGGGCGGTACGAGCAGTCGATGTCGGCATGCGCGCAGGTTGCGGTTCGTGCCGATTCGATCGTGGCTGAGTTGTGCAAGCAGAGTATTCGTGGACTTACCGGTGATCTGCCGTCTGCCTACGCGGCAGTCGCGCAGATTAGCTCTCGGGGGATGCCTGCCGATGAGCGCGCCTGGCACGATTCGGAGTTGGGTGAAATGGCGGTGCGCCTGGGGAGAGAAGAGGAGGCTGAACGTTGGTTCAGCAGCGGGCTGAGTGCTAGCCCGGGTGACTTTTATATCCGCGCCGCGTACGCAGATCTGTTGCTTAGAAATGGGCGCGCGCAGGAAGTTCTGACATTGCTCAGGGGTCAGGAGACGCTTGAGCCACTGATGCTGAGAATAGCTATTGCGCAGAAGATGCTGCGCCTGCCGGGGCTTGAGGCGAGCAGCGCGCGTTTGGCTGCGGCGTTTGCTGCCGAGGCTCAGCGCGGGGAGGGGATTCATCGCCGCGAAGAGGCGCGGTTCTTGTTGGATGTGCGGGGCGATCCTCGCGCGGCGCTTGCGGCGGCACTGGAGAATTGGAAGATTCAGCACGAGTGCGAGGATGTGCTGGTGTTGATGCGGGCCGCACAGGCGGCGGGGGTGCCGCGCGCTGCCATGGCGGCCGCTGCATTTGCTCGCGAGCATGGAGTGCAGGATGTGCGGCTTGCCGCGGTGATGGGGGTGCGGTCGTGAGTGGGGTGCGGGTTCTCGCGGTCGCCTCGCGCGTCGCTGGCGTTGTCGCGTGGGCCTACGGGGTGTGGGCTAGGCACGCGGGCGCCGGCCCGGGCGCTGTCGCAGCTGCGGGGCCGCCGTTGGGTACCGCGGCGTTGGGATGGACCGCCCGCGTGCGGCACGTGCGGCTAGCCGGGCCGCGGCGTGTCGTGGAGGCGGCGCGAGCGTGTGTGGTGGAGGCGGCGCGAGCGCGTGTGGTGGAGGCGGCGCGAGCGCGTGTGGTGGAGGCGGCGCGAGCGCGTGTGGTGGAGGCGGCGCGAGCGCGTGTGGTGGAGGCGGCGCGAGCGCCTGGGGCAGGGGCGGCGCGTCGCGTGCGAGGGGTGGGAATTGCGCACCCTGCGGTCCCACGCCATCGATCCCGAGGCGATCTCAGTGCCGGCGTCCGGGGTCTCCAGGTGTCGCTTCTGTTGATTTGCGCGTGGGGCGCGACCGCGCATGCGCATATCGCCAGCAATGGGTTCCTGACGTTAGATGTGGAGGGTTCCCGGGTTACGGGCGCTATCGAGCTTGCAATGCGTGATGGCGAACTGGCCATTGGGCTCGACTCCAATCGCGATGGCAAGGTCACTTGGGGCGAGGTTCGGTCGCGTCAGCACGAGCTGGAGCTGTATGTCAGAAGCAAGCTCTCGTTCAGCGTCGGTAGTGCGGCGTCCCGCTGCTCGCAGGAATTTGCGCCGGTCGAAGTTAACGAGCGTGTCGATGGCAACTACTTGTGGCTGCCGTTCACTGCTGCCTGCGGATCGAGGTTGACTCAGCTGGCGATAGACTACCGGATATTGCAGGACATCGACCCATCTCATCGCGGGTTGTTGACCGTAACGGCATGGGGCTCGACGCAGACTGGCGTTCTCGGCGGCGGTGGTTCCATTCCGCAGCTCATGGCTCTGGACCACCCGTCGGTCTGGCAGGCATTCGCGGAATACTTGAGAACCGGTATCTGGCACATCTGGAGCGGAATAGATCATCTACTGTTCCTGCTCTCCCTGCTGTTGCCCGCGGTGCTGAAACGTCGGAATCAACAATGGGAGGCGGTTCCGCTTGCAAAGCCTGCATTCGTCAAAATCCTCAAAGTTGTCACTGCGTTCACGGTTGCGCATTCGATCACGCTGTCGCTCGCTGCTTTTGACGTGGTGAGATTACCAAGCCGGCTGACGGAATCCGTCATCGCCGCTTCGATCATCGTGGCGGCGCTGAATAACGTCTTTCCGAAGGTCACCGAGGGGCGCTGGCGTATCGCCTTCACCTTCGGCTTGCTACACGGGTTCGGGTTCGCGTCCGTGCTGGCCGATATGGGACTTCCGCCGGGCGCACGGGTGCTGTCGCTGGTGGCGTTTAACCTCGGAGTGGAGCTGGGGCAACTCGCGGTCGTACTGGCGGTCATGCCGCTGGCCTACGCTGTCCGCGCTTCGGTGTTTTACCGGCGGACGGTGATGCAGTGGGGGTCGTCTGCGATTGCTGGGTTGGCGGTGGTGTGGCTGGTGCAGAGGGCTATGGGGTAGTTGGGGGGGGAGGGTTCGATTCCGACCCTAGCCTCCAGAACCTCATGCGCTGACATTCGGCTACATGCCGAAAGCGCGAAAAAACGGCAAAAACCCCCGGAAAAGTAGCCTCGGCGTCGTTCGATGGCTTTCGTGGACACGCTACCTCTGTGCGGGGTAAGTTCCAGGGTAACTCTTAAGGCGAGGGAGAAGGGCGCGATCATTCGGAAGCAGGTGGCGCACGGCGCGAATCCGTCTGCTGAGCGTCAGCAGAAGAAGATTGCGCGGCGCGAGGCTTCGGCGAGCACGTACAAAGCGGTCTCGCTCGAATGGTTGGAGAAGACTGCGAAGGCGCGACAATGGTCCGTTGACCATTCGCAGAGAACGCTACGTCGACTTGAGGTGCATTTCTTCCCCTGGCTCGGACCCAAAGCGATCGCCGACGTAACGGACGATGACGTCATGGCATGTCTGCGGCAGATGGAGGATCGCAACCTGCTCGATACCGCACATCGCGCTCTGTCCGAGAACGACTCCCTGTTCCGGTACGCAAAGAAGCGGAAGTACGTGAAGCACAACGTCGTGGCGGATCTGCGCGGACCGGACGCGCTGCCACGGCCGAAGGTGAAGCACCACGGGGCGATCACGTACCCCGCGCAGCTCGGGACCCTCCTGCGCGCCGTCGACGCCTATCACGGTGGGTTTGTCGTGCGTTGCGCGCTGCGGTTGTTGCCGCTTGCCTTCGTACGTCCTGGAGAGTTGCAGTGGGCCACCTGGTCAGAGTTTGACTTGGATGGTGCCGAGTGGCGTATCCCAGCCGAGCGAATGAAGATGAGGGAATACCACATAGTGCCACTGTCGCGTCAGGCCGTTGCGATCCTGCGCGAGTTGCACCCCGTTTCGGGACCGGAAGGCTACGTGTGTCCGCAGGCTCGTAACGCCTCCCGCGCAATCAGTGAAAACACACTCAAGGTCGGATTGCGTGTCATTGGATACACGAAAGAGCAGCAGACCGCGCACGGGTTTCGACGGACGGCGTCGACGCTGCTGAACGAACAAGGTTGGAGCCCTGATGCTATCGAGCGTCAGTTGGCGCACGGCGAACGGGATCCGGTTCGCGGTAGTTACAACGCTGCTCAGTATTTGCCTGAACGGCGCCGCATGATGCAGGCGTGGGCAGACTACTTGGATGGGCTACGGGCGAGTGGGGCGTGACATCGGCGCGATTAGACAATCTGATTCCGCGATCGGCTCGTCTGGTGGCTCGGTCACTTCAATGCTTCACGATGGCGCATTTGACATGGTCGGATATCTGAAGACCCTGGACGATTTCGTCTTCGTCTCTTATGAAACCCATGTCATATATGAGGAACCAAACTCTTGCATAGATTGTCGAGTACGAGATGATATCTGCGTTCATCTCATCAATAATTGCCGAAATCTTGCCGGCTCTATTGGAAAATTTGACCTCGAGAACCATTTGTTCGTTGGGAAAGACAAAATCCGGAACCGACTCCTTGCCCGCGTGCTTAACCCGTCCCGTTTCGCGATCGTACGCTAGACCTTTCTGCATACCCCGGCCGACGAGGAGACTCTCGACGGCGTTTTGGATATCTCGTTCAGAACCTGGTTGGTCGTGAATCGCTTTACGGAGGTTTGCCTTGAGGAAGTTAAGAATGTGCTCAGCCTCGACTTCAGCCAAACCTCCGTTGGCTTCAATGAACGACTTGAGGATAGAGAGGTTGGCGTAAACCGCATCGAAATAGATGCGCTGCTGGATCGTTATGGTATCAAAGGCGCTCGGAATCTTTTCGATGTCGTATAGATCAACCGGCGCATCTATTTCCATGACGGTGCGGGTCAGTTGGACCAACTGGTTGTATTTCCGCATGAAGGTCTTGAAACTCGAAAATAGCCAAGGATCATCTGTTCGAGACCTCCTCGAAGCATCCATGGCACCAAGGAGCGCTACGCAATGATCTCGCAGTTCTTGCGGTTTTGACTTAGCCATCGTCTAACATCTCTCGTACTGTCGAACTTGATCAGATATGCGGCCGCCTCGTAGACGCAGTTTCGGTGACACGATGCTGAGGGCATTGCGCTTGCGCGAGGCCCGGCACTTCGGGTGCCGGCGCTTTCAGGTCATAGCCCAAGCTGTAGCTGAACAAGAGCAAGTCTCTCTGCAGCACGCATCGCCGTCACGATGTCGCCGCGCGTCTTCGGACTGCCCAGAACCACTGAAAGTCCATCACACCGTTTAGTCGTCTCCCTCAGCACAGGGCACCTCCTACAAGCTCGGTAACTCGCAGTCCCGTGCACATGCATTTGCTTTTCAATAACTTACGCTGCTGCGACACGGAGTCGTGCCGCAGCCCGGTCTATACCCTGACGGAATACCGGTACCAAATAGGATAGATTGACTTAAATGTCAATTCAGGCTGAAATCGTGGGCAGGGTAGCAGAGGGGCGCCTAGCGGCGCTCGGGCTGACCATGCCCGGTTCTCCGGAGAAGAGGCGGATTTTCGCGGTGCCAAGCGTCATCGAAATGCTGGAGGGGCCTTGGACTACCGCGCATCTCGGTCGCCGAGCTGGTGTGGCGCGGGCTCTGCTTGAGAGCTTCCTCCGTGGTGATCAGATGGTTGGGCGGATGCCTCCATCGAAGAAGGTGAACACCGTGATCGCCCTTTTGGACCCAGCGGTCGAAAACGTCTGGGAGTTTCGCGTCGGCAACCCTCGACCTGGCATGCGCGTTCTCGGGCGCTTCGCGGAGCAGGATACGTTTGTGGCGACCAACTGGTTGAATCGCGAAGACTTCAGAGACCCGGTGACCGGGGACGACGATTCACGCAAGTGGAGGGACGAGGTGGTCAGATGTAAGACCATCTGGGGCCATCTGTTTCCTTCATACAACCCTTTCGTAGGTAGCACTCTTCATGACTTCATCAGCAACGCAAGACTTCCTGTCTGATGTTATAAGCGGCGAACGCATCCCGCCTGGAAAGCTTGCCTATTTTCAGACGCGCCTCGCTGCCAACGTCCATCAAGCCATGCTGAAGCTATTCGGCCGTCTCGAGCGCGATGGAAGCTTCACGCGCCGAGAGTTGGCTCAGCGCATTAGCCGGAAACCGGAGCAAATCACCAGGTGGTTTTCATATCCTGGAAATCTCACGCTGGGTACCGTGAGCGATATCTTTGTGGGCATGGGCTACGAGTTGGAAGCCATTACATTGGTGGATTTAGCGACAGGTAAGCGAATTCAGTGCCCCGACCACCATGTCGATTGGGCTCGATTGGCGGGGCTATATGCCGATGAACAGGAGCCGTATGTGGCGCCGGCGTCGCAACCCCGGAAGCGAAGCGCTATTAATGACCAAAGCAAGCAATACAGCTCGATTGCAGAGTGGCTCTCGTTTGATCAACCGACTCAGCACAGTAACTTGCACGGGTATCTTCCGCCCTCCCCAGGGCTTGGAAAGGCGGCTGCAGCTCAACTACAGACCATGGGCACTCGCCCTAGAAGCACTCGTATAGGACAAGAAGCGTGAAGATTCTAGCTGTCAATTCAGCGCGTGCCATTTGGCTAGTCAATACCCTTCGTCTCAATCCGAGAGGACGAAGTCTCGTTCCCGTAATTGTTGGACTCGCCGAGCGATACAAATTCTCAAAGCTACCACAGGCGAATAGCCTTACGACCCAGCCGCTCGATCTCAAGTTCGAGGGCGGTGTGTTCGTCGCCTCGGATGGAACACAGGTCGCCGTGAGCTTATCGATCTTGGACGACGGCATCATCGCTGACACGCGAGCATCAACAGATGAGTCCGACAAATTTCTCGAAGATGCCGCGTCCTGGGCTTCGGCGGAATATGGATTGCCTCACTACTCTGAAGTGGGCGTAGACAGGCTGTACGTGAGCGAGCTAATTGTGCAACTTGATCTTTCGGCAAATCTCTTTAGCCAAAAGTTTTCGGGTTTCACGGAGAGGCTGAGGCGAGGCGTGAGCAATAATCCTGGAATGCCGATGGAACTCATGGCCTTACACTTCGCACCAGACCCATCGCAGACCAAAAAGGTCGCGTCGTTTAAGATCGAGAGACTCGCGAACGTGCCATTCGACAGAAATGAATACTACTCTGCCGCCCCGGTCCCCACGTCTGAGCACATCGAACTACTACACGATGCGGAGCGCTTTGGTTCCTCGAGGCATAACTGAGCGTCGGGACGTTAAGTTCTCTGCGCGAGAGACGGAGGATGGTCACAGGCGTCAATGGGCGTAAAAGATAATTGCGTCATCAGCCCATAAAAAACGGCCGGATGGCACCCTCTATGGAGTGACGAGCAGCGGCGGCACGAATGATTCCGGTGTCTTTTACGAGATCACTCGATAGGGATGAATCGCATTGATATCCGCAGCCGTGTTGTCGCAGAAATCCACTGGAGCGCGCAGCGCAAGGTCCTCGGCCGAGAGCGTTCGCGCTTTACGTCTTTCTATGCGTCCAAATCGCTCGTTGAATGCAGAACCAAAAATGAACCACGTTGTGACCAAGTGATCGGCACTGCTGCCGCTGGACTCCCAGGTCTATTTTGTACCGGATAATCAATATCTTACATTTAATAGGAATTAGAAGCTAGGCAGTGGCAGCTTTCGTGAGTTATGGAAGCGAAGCGCGATTGTGAAATACAGGGATGACAATGTCATTGGCATTCCATGCTGGTTCAAGTTGATGGTAAGGAGGGTTACGGAAAAGCACCCGCCTCGGATCATTACCTGGTAGTCCGCGCCGCCGGACCACCCGGTCGGCGGATCATCCTGTTCAACTATGAACCTTCGCGTACCGTGGCAGTGTTGCGAAACCTGCTGATCGGACCCCAGGGACCTTATATCGGAAAGCTGCTCACGGACGGCTTGGAGCTCTACGACACGGTCGCCGAGGCGCTGAAGTTGGTTCACCTGGGCTGTTTACAACATTGCCGCACGTAGTATCACAAGCGGCGCTACTTACTCCACCTCTTGAGGAGCTGCCGAAGGCGAGCACCGCCGAGACCGTCGAAGCGCTGCTTCCCTGGAACTTCAAACTGGTTTTGCGAGTCCGTCACGGACGGTCACCCGCATAGTTTCTCAGCAACACGAGCCTCCTGCTGGCGTTCGGATCTGCCGTGGCGTATTCTTTTTGCCGAACTGCCTGGCCAAAGACAGGGCCAGGCTCGTGGCACAGTGAATTGATCAGCCGCCAAGGAGGCGCCGATGTCGAATGTCATTGATTTCCTGGAGAGACTCGGGCAGGACTCTCAACTGCGTTATGCCACAGGGATTGAGCTCGAGCAGGCGCTTACGCGGGCTGGTATCGAACCAGCTCTGCGGACCGCAATGTTGGGCTCCGATGGAGGCCGGCTCGAATCATTGATGGGTGCGACCCCCAACATCTGCTGCATGATCAACGTTCCGGAGCAGGAAGATGAAGGCGGATGTGTCCCTCCGGCAGGTGTGGGTAAGCTCGCCCCGGGCAATTGAACCGCGGCCGGTATTTACCGGATCGGAATCATGGGTTTGAGCCGCCAGGCTCGTGGCACAGTGAACTGATCAGCCGCCAAGGAGACGCCAATGTCGAATGTCATTGATTTCCTCGAGAGACTCGGGCAGGACTCTCAACTGCGTTATGCCACAGGGATTGAGCTCGAGCAGGCGCTTACGCGCGCTGGTATCGAACCCGCTGTGCGGACCGCAATGTTGGGCTCAGATGGAGGCCTGCTGGAATCATTGATAGGTGCGACCCCCAACATCTGCTGCATGGTCAACATTCCGGAGCAGGAAGATGAAGGCGGATGTGCCCCTCCGGCAGGTGTGGGTAAGCTTGCCCGGGGCAATTGAACCGCGGCCGGTATTTACCCCCCAAACCAGTAAGCGATCCCTCGCATCTCAATGCTCGCCCGGGGCACAACTCCCGGAGGGCACGTAGGATCCGTGAAAGCCGAGTGCGGCACAGAGCTCGGCTGACCCGGATCGGAATCATGGGTTTTGAACACGAGAACCTCGTCCCGGCTCATGTTCGGGAAGTACGACCAGCGGTGGCACGGGTTGTGGCGGATTACCAGGCCCACGTATGAAGATTCGGGCTTACCCGGGATGTCCATGATGGCATCGGCTTCGACCAGATCTGACGCAGATACGCTGCGCGAGTCACAGACTGCCAGTGGCAGGTCCTGGGGCGGCGGCGAGATTGCACGCCAGATGTTGTAGATGGCGAAGCGGCGCACTGGCCGCACCTGATCCTTGGGTCGCCAGCGTTCCTCAAACGCCACGGCAGTGGAATCGGTGACGTCAATGTGGACGAAGTGGGCCGGACGCGAGTTGTAGAGTTTGCCTGAGGCGGCGAGCTGACCCGAGTCGGGCGAACTCTCGGCGCACCGGCGCACGCCCGGGGTGCTGAGAGCGACTCTGTCCGCGCCGGTCAACTCGAGGAGGAGCCGCTCGGTCTCTGGCGGGTAGACGCGGGCTACTTCCTCCGGGTTGCGAAAGTCTGACACCGCGCTTTTGTGTGGGAACAGCGCGAACCCTTCTCGCGTAAGCGAAGCCGGCTGCGCCCGCGACCGGGCGTCCTCGATTTGGATGGTCCGGGTATCCAGCGGGAGGACATCACGCGAAATGTCGTTCACATGGTACCGGGGCCTTTCAGCTGTCCGGCCGATGTAGTTGATCCGGCCTTCCACAGTCATTCTGGATATCGAGGGCATGGCGGCTGATTGTAATTCCGAAAGCCACGCGAGTGGTTCACTTTACGGCAGCGTGCCGCTACGCCACGCAAAACTGCACCGCTAACTCCAGGCTACCGCCGTGATTGGCGCGAGCGCTGATAGAGGTGCGCACGGAATTGTCGCAGCAGAAGTTCGCGGAAGTGTTGGGGCTCTCCACCCGCACGCTGGAGGGATGGGAGCAGGGGCGTCGTAAACCCTCGGGGGCTGCGCGTTCCCTGTTGACGATCGCCAAGCGGCGGCCGGAAGTATTACGCGAATTGTTCGCGGAGTAGGGGCGGCGCTTGGGGCGCTGTCGTCGTGTCTCACGCCGTAAAACCCCCGCACCCCCGCCGAGCGCTTACGACTTGTGCTTCAGTGCACCGTTTTGCGTGGCTGTGGTGTGGCAGTATGACGCGCCATTTTGCAGGGTTGCCATACGCAACAACCCGTGTCAGGCAACCGCCGCGCGCAGGGCTGAACGGGACTCAGCCAGAGGGAGCTTTGTAGCATGTATTCAACGGAAAGAATGGGGTGGCATCGCTCATGGGCCGCTCTGCTCGCGTGTCTATTCCTTCTGCCCGGTGCAAGTGCGACTGCGGCGCAGGAGCCCGCTACTGGCGTCGCGACGATAACAGGGTCAAAGATTGGGACCCATAAGTTCCTCAGGGGACTGAACGAAGTCGTAATCATTACTCGCGTCGACCATACATTGATGCTTGGCACGATGCTGGGCGCGGGTCTTTTTCCGCCGAACCCCAACACTGAAAGCCTGCCACCCGGCCGCCACAGGCTGGGTGTCAGGTTCCAGTTAGGAGACCTGCGTTCTTCCGGCAGGCTGTGGCTCGATGCGCAGGCTGGAAAAGCCTATATCGTTCGCGCACGCCATGAGGGAACGCGTGTGTACTTCTGGATTGAGGAAGTTGATACGGGGAGAGTCGTAGGGGGAATAGATGTCGGGCAGGACTCGGACGACGATCTGCCACCGCCTCCCGGCGCAGCGCCGGCTGGGACGGTGCCCGTACTGTCTCCCCCGCGGATGCCGGTTTCAAGGCGAATCCCCCCGATAGTTCGGGCCCAACGGCACCTAACGAGTAGTCCTGAGCATGCGTTCCACCGAAGAAGCAGGACACCGCCGTCCACGTGTGGCTCTACTTCTGTGGCTTTTGCTCCTGCCGGGTTGGAATCCGGCTACGGCTCAGGTCCCCGACAAGGCAGCAGAAACCGCGCCGCAGTCCAAGTCCGACGGGGCGCCAGTCCCGGCCGCCGTTGCGACGATAACGGGGTACACGAGCAGCAAGCGTAAACTTCTCGGGCCGGACCAACGCGTGATCATTACTCGCGTCGATCACAAGAAGGTGCGGGGCACAGGGTTGTTTTCGTACAAATCAAACACTGAAACCCTGTCGCCGGGCCGGCACACGATAGGTGTTCAGCTCCAAGTCTCGGCCTTATCTGCGAACGGCAGGCTGTGGCTCGATGCAGAGCCTGGGAAAGCCTATATCGTTCGCAAGCGAGTTGAGGGTTATGGCGTGCGGTTCTGGATTGAGGAAGTTGATACGGGGAGAGTTGTAGGCGGAATGGATTCCAGTTCGGACCCCGACGAGCAGTAGGTTGGCCCCCCGGGAGACTGTCGTTGCACGCCCGCGGCTCGCCGCGGATCTACGGTACCGACCCTTCGAGCGGCTAGGGCGGCGGAGCCGAGGTCTTCTCATCAGCTGAGGATGACTTCTCTTCGCTCGAGGAGCTCTGAGCTTTCAGCCACTTGGCGTACTTGTCGGCGTAACGACGCGGCTCCGTTTCGCTCAGGCGCTGCAGATATTTTGTGATCCGCTGCTTATCGTCCAGCTCGGTCGAGGCGAGCAGCAGCATGTTGAGTGCGGCGCTGTCTGCCGGGTGACCCTGCTGCTCACGCTGGACGACGTGGGCTTCCAGAAACTCGAGCAGCGCAGCTGTTTCGCGCGATTTATACAGGCACTGCGCGACCAGAGTGTAGATCTGCTCGTCGTTGTCATTTGTGGCCAGACTCTGCTTGCCGTACTCCACGGCAGCCCCGCAATTCTTCGCCATGTAGTTCAGCTGGGCGAGCATCTTGATCCGTGCGACCGTGACGTTGGGATCCATGAAACCCGAACGCAAGGCCGCCTCCATGTAGAAGGCGGCATTGCGGTAATCGTTCATGCGGGCGTGCACGAACCCGAGACTTTCGTCTATCTCGAATTCGTCGAATGCCGTGCGGTCCGCTTGGGTCTGAGCTTCGTGCAGCTTGGCCAGTGCTTCTGGGTAGTGGGCCGAATTCATTGCCGCCTGGGCTTCCTTCAGGGCGGGCACAACGACGCGACTCACTGTCCGGCTGCCGGAGTCCGTAGCGCGAGCGCTGGTTGTTGAAATTGCCATGGCGGCAACTGCGCAGAGGACCCAATTGTTCATAACGTTGTTCTGCCTGGCTCGCAAGCGAGGGACTATGCATGCGCCCAGCAGTATTTTCTGTTAGGGGCCGCGCATTTCTCGGCGTCCGCGCGCCCATAGGCTTTCCGTCTCATGCAGCCTGGAGCAGGGCTTGAGCAATTGGCGAAACGAAGGGCACTCGCTAGTTCCCCTGCGTCAACGCCACAAACAGCGATTCCCCATTCGGCACGCCCAGACCGGTGCAGGCGTTCCAGCCGGGACCTGCCTGGTATCCGACGGTGCTGCCGCTCGGGATGTTGTCGCCCTGTGTGATCTGCCGCAGAAGAGTTGAGTTCGCGTAGAGGGCGGGGAGAAAGAATCCCACCGGTGCGGGAGCGCCCTCGTTGATCAGGGCGGTGAGACCGGCCCACAGGGGTGCGACGGCGCTGGTGCCGCCAACAACTTCGGTATGTCCATTCACTACCACGCGATAACCCGTTCCGGGCGCCGCGTTAGCGGCGACATCGGGTACGCCGCGACGTGTTTTGCCATCATTCACGCTGGGCGGCAAACTCGCGTTCTCTTGAAAGGAAGGGGCGTCAAACACGTCGCTGATTCCGCCGCCCCCGCCACTGGTGCCATCGTTCCAGACGGTCTCACCGGTAATGGTGTTCCCGCTGACCGATATAGATGTGCCGCCACAGCCGATGGCCCATGGGCTGGAAGCTGGGAAATCAACATGCGCGCGCCCGTCATCGACACCATCGGCTGACAGGTTGTCCCCGGATGCTGCGAAGACGGATACGTTGACACTGGAAGCGTCCTGAAAAGCGGTGTTCATCGTCTGGAGTGCCTGTTCGGTCCAGTTTGCTTCGGCGCTTCCCCAGCTAATCGACACCACAGTCGGCCTGTTTGTCCTGTCATGCACGGCGGCTGTGATTGCGTCGACAAATCCCGCGTCGGTATTTGGTGCAAAGTAGATTGCAAGCCTGGCTCCGGGCGCGGCGCCTCCTGCGACCTGGATGTCCAGTGCAACCTCACCATCGGCACCGTCATCGGGGGTTGGGGTGTTCTGGCCACCGTCGACGGAAACCGCCACCACTGTAGGCGGTGAAAGGCCCATGGCGCGGAACGCGGTCGCCGTGTCGGCCGGTGTAAACCCGCCGCCGAGCTCGATCAGTGCAATGCACTGGCCCTTGCCCGTCACGGCAGTTGGAAAGGCGTACAGCCGCGCGACATTGTTGGGCGTGAATGATTCCGATACCGCGGCAGCAGGTTGAAATACCAAACGCGGTTGTGCGGCGGGGCGTGAGTCGAGTCCCAATACGGATTCGACTATGGGGTGCAGGTCAACCGGGAGTTTGAGCGCACCGCTGCGCCCGCGAAACGTCCGCTTGCCATCATGGTAGTGCGCCAATTTGGTCCGAAACGCCGCCTCGAACTGAGCCGCCGTGCCGCCGAGCTTGATCAACCGTTTCGCGGGCTCAGCCGCCACCACTGACAGGCCATGCTCTTTCGCAAACTCCTGTACCAACTTGAAGTCATCCGCGTGTTGCACGCTGCGGCGGGATGCAAGATCCGCGCGTGGATCGGGACTCTTCATGGCCGCGCCGCGCTCAATGTCGCGACGCTTCAGGTAGATGCTGACTTCAAAGCGCTCGTGAGGTGGAACATCTCCGATCCGCTTGCATGCTGGATCGGGCGCAGCCTTGTGGCTCGGAGCGAAATCTGTGTACGACCGACTGACCATGAGCGCTCTCCCGTTGGATCCTCTCGCGCCAGTTATAACGCAAACAGGGCGAAGACTTCGAAAGTCGCCATGCGCATACAGAGCACAGCGTCCGCTCGATTCTCAAGAATTGTCAGTGTTGGGCAGGGCCCAGCAATGCGTAGCGCCGGCCTTCGGGCAGCTCGTAGCGGCGCACGACTGTTGCAACGCCTGAGCTGGCCAGAGTTCCAGCAAGGCCGTCGTCAGGCGCGCGCGACGGATGAATGCGGTCAAGCACACGCTTTACATCTCCCGGAGTACGCCCCGGCAGCTTCACTAACACGCGTGCTTGCGGTCCTTGGGTACGAAACCAGCCGGAGATGAGTTTGCCAGCGCTGTCAGTGTCTGTGTTGAGAGGCACAAATTGCGTACGGTAGCGATGATCGAGCATGGCGATCGTCGTCTCATCCGGATCCAGCAGCGCCAGGGGTCCTTTGCGTGAGTCCTCGTGGATGTTCCTCGCAAGCGCGGGCAGGTCCTGCCAGCGATCGATGGTTGGGAAGATCGCAAGGCCGCTCAGCGTGACGGCCGCGGCATACGCGGTATAGGTCCAGGCGAGCCCGCGCAAAATATCGCCCGAGCGGTACATGTTGGAAGCAAACAGCAGAGTGATGCAGGCGATCGCAACGACCACGGCGGCATTGATCGCGTAGTTGATCCCGGACAGTCCCGGTGAGGCCACGGCGAATATCACCAGCACCACGGCAAACCCGACAGCGATCACTCCAACCAGTACCTGAGTCCCGCGCAGGGCAAAGCGATCGAACCGTGACAACGCCGGGCGACGCCCCCCGACGAGCAGCTCCGATAGCCACAATGCAACGAGCAATCCAAAGCCGAGAAGAATCGGCGCAGCGTAGATGTCGCGTGCGGTAGCCGCGACGGACAGCAAAACGAGAAAGGGCACGATCGCGCAGAGCGCAAAGCGCCAGGGTGTACCGCGATCGATGCCGCTACGCAGCCGAACCCAGGCGCGCCCCACCGCCGCGGCGGCCAAGAGAGTCCAAGGCAGAAGGTAGATGGGCAGCTCTACGAGGTACTTGCCAGGCCAGCTCTTGTGACCGGTGGTGTAGTCGATCACCCCAGGACCGGAAATCTTCGTGAAGCGCCCGACGATGTTTTGCCAGAACAGCGATTGCAGTGCATCGGCACCGTGCTCGGTACGGCTCACAGCGTAGATCCAGGGACCAATCAACAGCGCCTGGACGATCAGGCCCACGTACAGTTCCCAGCGTCGCAACTCCGACCAACGTCGTTCCCACAAGATGATCGTGAAAAGTGCGGCGCCGGGTACCAGCCAGCCGGGGGCGCTCTTGGCCATGAAGCCGATGGCGGCTCCCACGTGCATCAATGTGTAGCCGAACAGTTTGCTGCGCCCGGGAGGCGCGCGGTAACCCAGATATGCGCCGAACAAGGCAATCGCGCACCCGGCCAGTAAGCTGGCATCCGGAGCGAGCCAGATGGCAACCCTGAATGCCGTAATGGCCGTGCAGGCAACCAATGCCGCGATTATGGCTGCAACAGCGCCGTCCATTGCAAAAGCGAGGGCCCCGATTGCCAGTGCCGTAATAGCTGCATAGAGAAGGTTGGGCATGCGTGCTGCAGCGGGCGAGTCTCCATAGACCTCAATGGCAGCCCCCGACATCCAATAGGACAGCGGTGGCTTCTCCAGAAACGGCGTATCCGCGAGCTGCGGCAGCGTGCGGTCACTTTGCAGGCTCATCCGCCAGGCGATATCGGCCTCACGTGGCTCATCCGGTGTCCATGCGCCACGGCACAAAATCCCAATGACCCACAGGGGTGCGAGCGCAAGAAGAACGACCAAGGGCCAGCGACGCACGTTGTTCTTGTCCTGGACAGGGTACGGGCGACGGATTATGCCGGTCCCGGCAGAACCGCGCCCACCGGCCGCTTGGGCTGAGCGCCGCACAGTGGTTTTGGGACCTTTGTCCGGTTCTGCCGGCTCGTCCGCGGCGCTAGCATCGACGCGAATTACCGTAAACCCATGATCCGACACGTTACAGACGCCGATTTAGACCGAGTCCGTGCTTTCCTCGAAAGCCACGTGGACACGTCGTTGTTTCTGCTGTCCACCCTGACCGCGCTTGGCCCGCGCCTGGGCAGCCATCTGAACTCTGGCAATTTCCGGCTGATCGAGGAAACCGGCAAAGTCGTAGCCGTGTCCTGCCTGACCCGCCGCGGCAATCTGCTCGTGCAGGCGGGCGGGCGTAAGGATCTGGCCGAACAGATTTTCGAGGACGCGGAGGCCGAGCCCATTGAAGTGCGCGGCATCGTCGGCGAGTGGGCCACGGCAGAAGCCTTGTGGAAGCTGCTTCGGGCGGATCCGCGCTTCGAGGTGACGCACGCCCTCAAGGACGTTCTCTATCGGTTGATGTTGAGCCGGCCGCAGCCGGTCCGCCAGCCGCTGGATGAGTCACTGACCGTGCGGACACTCGACGCTGATGACTTCGTGCAGTGGGAGCGACTCAACAGGGCTTATTTCGCCGAGCTGAGTCTGCCGCTGCAGGCCACTCTCGAGCAACGCCGAACTGATTTCATGGTGCGCATCCGCTCTGGGTTGTGGTGGGGCGCGTTCGACGATTGTTACGACTTGATATCCATCGCCTCTCTCAACGCGACGTATGGGTCCATGGGTCAGGTTGGTGGCGTGTATACGCGGCCCGCTGAGCGCAAGCGGGGAGTGGCGAGGGCAGTCATGCGCCTGCTGATCGAGGACTGCCGCAAGCGGCTGGGATTCCAGAAGCTCGTGCTGTTTACGGGCGAAGACAACACTGGGGCGCGAAAACTTTACGAGTCGCTGGGATTCGAGCCAGCGGGTGCGTTTGGACTGCTCATGGGCGATCGGCGCGCCAACACGCGCGCGCCCGAGCGGCACAAATGGGCGGGCCAGTCTGGCGAGATGTATACATACGAGGTGTTTGACTGGCCTGCACGCCTCACGCCCGGGCCAGGAAACTACATCTTTGCCACGAGCAACCCCGCGGGCGACTGGCATCCACTGCTGGTGGGTGAGTGCGCCGATCTGTCCACGCTCGCCGTGCAGGATCGGCTACGCAGCGGCGCGGGCAGGCATCCGGCAACACACGTGCACATCCGCCTGAACTTCAACCCGGTAGCCGTGCGCCGCCGCGAAGTCAGCGACCTGGCGGAGCACTGGACTCCACCTGATCAGGACGTGCTCGTTTAATCCAAGCGATCCGACCGAGGCTGGAAGCGAACGACGCTCTGACGTGCCGGTCGCTAAATTCCGTAGCGGACAACCATGCGCGCTACACGCGCGTGCTCGGTAGACCACTGCGCGAACCCCTGGCAGATCTGCTTCGTGCCGGGTGCTTCCGGTGATTCCACGTATTTCTCGGCAAAGCGCGCCTGTCCGCTTTCCTGCCCAGCCAACACACGGCTCGTACTCCAGGGCGTATCGCTCTGTGCAGGCCGCGTGTAGAGCTCGACCTCCGTGATGGTGGCGTTGGCTGGGACAGTTGCGCACATCGTCACGGCACTGGCCTCCGACTCAGTGCAGACCGGAGCGGCAGGTTGAGCGGGCTCGCCAGTCACACCTGGCGGTGTTGCAGTACCCGGAGGGCTCACTACGAGCGAAGGACGGCACGGGGCCACTGTGGTCATGACAACCACGCCGTCCGATCCGAGTCTGCGCAGTACGCCCGCTTCGATCTCGGCCCGCGCGCCGGCCCGCGTCTGCTCGAGCTGATTGGCCGTACGTGTGATCTGATCGACCTTCTCCTGCAGCTCGTGCTGCAGGATGTTCTGGGAAACGCGCTCGTTTTCCGTCAGCCACTGTGAGAGCGCAAAGCCGCCGACCGCGGAGGCAATGATGATTACGAACAGAATGGCAAAAGGTCCGCGTCCCTTGCGCCGCCCGCTGGCCGCCTGAACACGCGTGCCGCCGTCTCTGCCGAGGGAAAAGCGTAGCTGCAATAGGGATACGCACACCGTCGCAGTCGCAGTGATGATTGCGGCCAATACGGAATCTGTCATCAGCATAGTTCCTCCGACGCAACGCTAGCATGGCGGCCGGATCAGCTCGCGATGGGGGCGCCCGCAGTCGTCGGAACTGGGAAACTGATCACAATCGAGACGGGGGAGTGGCTGTCGTTCCAGACACCCTGACCAGCGGTCCGTAGTAGTCCGGATAGTCGTCCGTCAGGCCTTTGAAACGCTTGTGTATCCACAGGTACTGCTCCGGCACCTTGCGAACCTGCGCCTCGATGAGATGGTTGTAGCGTTCGGTGTCGGCGACAGGCGATTCGCTGGGGAAGTTGTCCAACGCTGGATAGATGACGGCGCGGTAACCCTGGGCTCCGGGCAGGCGCTCGAAGAAATACGGAAGTACGGTTGCACCCGTCATGCGTGCGAGCCGCGAGGTGAAGGTGTTGGTTGCGGCAGGGATGTCAAAAAGCTTGACCATCTCGGCGCCCTTCTTGCGATAGCTCTGGTCGGGCGCATACCAGACGCATTCGTTGTGTTTGAGAGCCTTGATGAGCGTGCGGATATCGTCGCGCGGAATGGGGTGGCCGCCGAAGCGGCTACGGCAGCGTGCCAGGGACCAGGCGAGCGCCTCGTTCTTGGTGGGGCGATAGAGGAAGCCGGTTGGTTTGACAGACGCGAGGATGCGGGCACCGATCTCGAGCGTGGTGAAGTGAGCGGTGAGCAGGATGACGCCGTGGCCCTTGGCGAGGGCCGCCTCGAGGTGCTCGCGGCCTTCGATCCTGCTGATCTGCCCGAACCGCTTCGGGGATGCCCACCAAGTGAAGGCGGTCTCGAACAGGCTGATGCCAAGGCTCGCGAAGTGGCGCTCGAGCAGTCGCTCGCGTTCGGCGGCGCTCAAGTGCGGCAGGCACAATTCGATGTTCCGCCGGGCGGTGCGGGTAAAGGGTAGCTGCAGGCGCAGCATCAGGGCGCCGAGGCCCGTGCCCAGCGGAATCAGCCACCGAAAGGGCAGTACAGCAAAGGTTCGCATCAGGCCGAGTCCCAGCCAGGTGGGCCAGTATCGAGGTGCGAACAGCCGAATGGGCATTAGCCGCCTTCCCTAAGGAGCTTGTCGGACTTGCGACGCATCAGGTAGCACGGGTCAGCCAGCAAAAGTCGCGCCTTATGCCGGCGGCAACGCAGCTGATGGCCGAAAAAGGCTGGCCCATTTGGGCCGCGGGCCGGTTTTTCCAATCGAGCAGCGTGCGAGAATAGCCGATCCAAGAGTTGGAACTGTGATCAATGCGGCGATCCGGAACATCGGATGCTCGTCATGTCGAAGTGCGCCTCAAACACCTGGCGCTCGCGCGGCAGGGCCGGGACGTTCTCCATGATGTCAGTTGGACCGTGAAGCCCGGCCAGCGCTGGGTGCTCGCGGGCGGCAACGGGGCGGGCAAGACTCAGCTGCTGAAGATCATTGCGGGAGCCGTCTGGCCCACGCCCGCTGATACGAAGTCGCCGTCGGCGGTGGCAAACAGGTCGCGACGTTATCGCTGGCGCGGTGAGACTTTTGCCTCGCCCTTCGAGGTGAAGGAAGAGATCGGTTATGTCGGGCCCGAGCGTCAGGACAAATACGAGCGTTACGGTTGGAATCATTCAGTGGAGCAGATCGTCGGTACGGGCCTGTATCGTACCGACATCCCTCTGAATCCGCTGAGTGTTGCGGATCACCGCCGGATTGCCGCACTGTTGGCGCGGCTCGCGATTGCTCCACTCGCGCAGCGTCCGTTCCTGTCGCTTTCTTACGGCGAGCGGCGCTTGACGCTGCTCGCCCGGGTGCTCGCGTCGCGGCCGAAGTTGCTGTTACTGGACGAATTGCTGAGCGGTCTGGATGAGACCAACCACGGGCGCGCGCTGCGTTGGCTTTGCGATACAAAGCGCGCGGACCTGCCCTGGATTCTGGCTACTCACCGCGTGGATGACGTGCCAGCGTCGGCGACTCATGCGCTGGTTCTGGAAAAGGGGCGCGTGGTGTATCGCGGGGTAATGCGCAATGCGCCCCTGCGGAAGTGGCTGAACAAAGATGCGCCGATCCCTCACCACAGCCGCTTCCCGGGCAAGGCGCCATCCAGGAAGGGCCCGTCCCAGAGGCGAGCCGCCGGCTCCGCGCTCATCCGACTCACGGGTGCATCGGTTTATCTCAACGAGAATCGCGTGCTCGAGAACCTGTCCTTCGAGGTTCGTCCGGGGGACTGCTGGGTAGTCCACGGTCACAACGGTTCCGGCAAGACCACGCTGTTGCGGATGCTTTATGGCGATCACGGCGTCGCTAGCGGAGGCCGCATCGAGCGTGCCGGCATCGTTCCGGGTGTGCCGCTGCAGGAGTTCAAGCGAAAGGTCGGCATTGTCGCCCCACATCTGCAAGCGGACCACCCACAGGAGCTGACCGTCGCGGCCGTCGTGCAGTCGGGACGTCATGCGAGCATTGGGCTCAACGATGCGCCGAATGCGGCGGACCGGGCTGCTGCGGACCGTTCCCTCGAATTCTTCGGGCTGTCGGAGCTTGCGTCCTGGACGCTCGCAGAGCTGTCGTATGGACAGCTTCGGCGAGTTCTCTTTGCACGGGCGTGGGCATGCCGGCCGACACTGCTGCTCCTGGACGAGCCGTTCTCCGGTGTGGATAGTCCGACCCGATTAAGTTTAATGGCCCATGCCGCGGCCATGGTGGCATCGGGAACAGCGGTCGTCATGACGACCCACCATCGCTCAGAGTGGCCGGCGTGCGTGACCCACGAGCTTCATCTAGCTAACGGGCGCGCGATTTACTGCGGTCCGGTACGATCCTGCGCCGCTGGCACCAGCATGGGAGGGCTGACTTGAAGACTTTGATTAAGTGGACCGCGTTAGCAGTGGTCGTTGCCGCGGTTCTGGTGATTTCGCGGGATCCGGTGTACTGGCTCAAGGAGCGCCTGGGTCTGGCTGGATTTGGCACGGCGGCGAGCCTCACGGCTTCAGCCTATACGCCGCGTGCCGTGCTACAGGGGAGCAACCAGCCTCCCGCGCCCCGTGTGAGCCCGGCCGAAGAGCAGCTGGACATCGCGGCATTGCAGTCGGCCGCGGACTACGCGCAAAAGCAGCAGAGCCGTGCGCTCATCGTCAGTCGTCACGGCTATATCGTGTTCGAGAGATACTGGCAGGGCTCGAATCTCGACACTGTCGTGGAATCGGCCGGGCTCGGTCGCGTGCTGGCCGCACTCGCCACGGGCGTTGCCATATCCGAACGCAAGATCGGCTGGGCGGAAGAGCCGATCGGCTACCTCGTTCCAGCGCTGAGCAAGGACCCGCGAGGGCAGATCACCGTCCGCAATCTGCTGCACATGTCGAGCGGGCTCGCGTTGCCCTACAGTTCGAGCGTGATCCGGCAGTATCTCAATCTTCCATCGCAAGCACCGCCCGGTGAGCGCTGGCTCGATCAGTCTGTTGACCCTGATCTGCTCGGGTACGTAATTCAGAATGCCACCGGGCAACCGTACCCACAGTATGTGTCACAGGCAATCTGGTCTCGCGTCGGTGCCGGCGATGCTTCCGTTTGGCTCGACGGCCCGGGGGGAAATGCACACGTGGATACGGGGTTCTTCGCGCGTCAGGGCGATTGGCTTCGAGTGGCCGAGCTTCTCCTGCAGAACGGCAACTACCAGGGTGACGAAGTCATTGTTCCGCGCTGGGTGCCGCAGCTGCTGCAACCGGTGAAGGGCAATCCCAACTATGGTTCCTATGTGCGCCTGGGTACTCATCCGGCGCCGGGCATGTCGCCGTACGCGACTAACGATGTGTTTGTAGTCGAGGGCGGCGGCAACCGCATGTGGCTGGTGCCCTCCTTGCAGATCGCCATCCTGCGTACCGGCAATCAACCCTCATCCGACTGGGATGATGGCCGCATTCCCAACCTCATCATTCGCGGGGCGCACGACTTCATTCCTCCTGCCGCACGGCCGGGTGCGGACATCCGTCAACTGGTCCCGAATCACTGATGCGCCGTTCTTGATGAAAGCGCGACTCGGCTCTCTGTTCATTGTCAGCGTGATCGACATCCTCGGCTTTGGAATCCTCATTCCGCTGGTGCCGTACATGGGTGTGCGATTCAACGCGCCGCCCGAGTGGATTACGCCCATCATGGGCGCGTATTCCCTCTGCCAGCTGGTGGCGGCGCCGTTCTGGGGCAACTTGAGCGATCGGTACGGGCGCCGTCCGATCCTGATGACGAGTCTCGCGGGCGCGTGTGTTTCGTACCTGATCCTCGGTTTCGCCAACAGCATCTGGTGGCTGCTGGTATCGCGCATGCTCGGCGGCTTCATGGCAGGCAACATTTCCGCCGCATTCGCCTATGCTTCCGATGTCAGCGAGCCGCAGAACCGGGCAGCCTCTCTCGGTCTCATAGGCGCGGCTATCGGAATCGGGTTCACAGTGGGTCCCGCAATCGGCGGGGTATTGGCAGGCAATAACCTGCAGACGGCGAGTTTTCTGTTACCCGCGAGCGTATCGGCAGGCTTGAGCGTGTTGGCCATTGCGCTGGTGATCTTCATGCTTCCTGAGAGCAACACGCCCGAGCTCAGATTGACACGGCGCAAGGGGCCGCGTACGGGGCCGATCAGGCTATTGTTGGAACGGCCCGCGCTGCGCCTCATTGCTGCGGCGGCTCTCCTGGTGACCACGGCCCAGTCCGTGCTGGACTCGATTCTCGGGCTCTGGGCCCTCGACAAATACGGCTTCGGTCCACGAACGGTCGGATTGCTGCTGTTCTGTATCGCAGCGCTGGCGGTGGTTACTCAGGGAGCATTGGTGCGCGTTCTAGTACCACGTCTGGGTGAGACAAGACTGGCCATCATCGGCGTGCTGACATTCGTCACCGGGCTGTTGATCGTGTCCGAGGCGCCGAGCGCTGGATTTACGGTTTTCGGTCTCGCTCTGTGCGGTATGGGCGTTGGCGCGTTCACGCCGAGCAATTCGGCACTGGCTTCCAAACAGTCCGATACGCACGACCGCGGCGCGGTCATGGGGACCTATCAATCGAGCAGCAGCCTTGCGAGGGTGATCGGCCCGTTCGCTTCCGGGCCGATGTATGCGGCGTTGGGCTCAAAGGCGCCGTTTCTGGCAGGCGCCTGCGTGGCGCTGCCTGCGGCCTGGTTGATCTGGAGGCTCAGACAGCGACTTCGATTGTCCCATCCACGACCCGCACCTTGAAGGTCGGTAACGGTAGAACCGCGGGCGGTCCCAACACCTTACCGTCGCGAATGTCAAAGGAGGCGCCATGCAGCGGGCATACCAACCGCGTGGCTCGCAGCCGCCCCTCGCACATCCTCGCGTGCGCATGCGTGCAGATGTTATCCAGCGCGTAAACCCCTTCCCGGGTGTGGCAGATCACGATCTCGCGTCCTGCGAGGGTCACAGGACGCATGCTGCCCTGGGGGATGTCGCTAAGGGGCAGGACAGGCTCGAAACGCGGTTCGGTCATTTTGGGGTTGCCTTGACTCGACAAGAGACGGGGGGCCGGAGGGGCGCACTTTAACCGGGACCCGTGGCTGCACGCATTGAATTTATGCGGCGTTTTGATGGAATGGGGGCGCGCGTGCAGCGCCCCCGGCGCCGGCAGGCTAGATTTCGATTTCCGTCTCGAAGATCGAGATGGCCTGGCCGATGATCCAGACCCCTTCGATGACGCCTTCCTTGATTTCGAGCTCGACGTTCACGCGTCCGGGCCGATGCAGTTGGTGCCCCTGTACGCCGCTGAAGGAAACACGCTGCTCGTTTCGCGGCAGGAAGCCGTGGTGCGCAAGATAGACTCCGAGCAGGCCATGCGCATTGCCGCTGACGGGGTCTTCGAAGATTCCGAGCGCCGGGCAGAACATTCGCGATTCGGTCAGGTGGCTGCCGCCTGTCGTCGCTAGTGTGAACACGAAGTAGCCGGCCGCGCCCAACTGCGCCGACAATGTGGTCAGCCGGTTGAAGTCGGGTTTGAGATGTTTGAGTGCTTCTTCGCTGCGCACGCCAATCAGAAGGCGCGTGCCGCTCGTACCGACGATACGCAAGGGACAACGCGGATCGAGGTCGTCTGTGGCGAGTGCAAGCGCGTCCAGCACTGCGAGGCGCTCGCGATCGTTCAACTCGCGGCCCATGGGCGGCGTGGGCTGGCGAATCGCAATACTGCGATCCTCCTCGACGCCTCTGACCTCGATATCTACAACGCCCGCTTTTGACTTCTGCCGGACATGCCGCGGCGCACTGGCCCGCCGCGACAGCACATAGTGCGCCGCCACAGTTGCGTGTCCTACGAAACCGACCTCAGTCCGCGGCGTGAAGAAGCGCGCACGCACACCGTGCTCGCTGTTGTCCGGCGCAAGAATGAAAGCCGTGTCGGCGTTGTTGAGCTCGCGAGCGATGGCGAGCATCTGTGCTTCGGAGAGTCCATCTGCGTTGAGCACGACTCCGGCTGGGTTACCGGTGAAGCGATCGCGCGTGAAGGCATCTACCTGGTGAACCTGGATCTTTCTTGTCATAAGCAAATTCTAAACCTTTGCGTGAAGTAGCGCACACGGCAAGAGCGCGTGTTAACATACGCGGCACACAAACCTTGGGGTGGTCCCTGCAGGACCTGAGACGTCGGTAATCCCCGGCGAACCCGTTGAACCTGATCCGGTTAGTACCGGCGTAGGGAGCAGGTAATCTTGCGAAGTCTCGGCTGCGTCTTTCTTCTATTCTTTTCATACCAGGCCCTCGCGACATCTCCCGAGTCCGAGCCAGCGCTTGATGAAGTCCTCATCACTGGCACGTTCAGACCGGCACCCGCGCAGGATGTTCCAGCCAGTGTCTCGGTAATCGATGCCACGACTCTGAGAGAGGCGGGGCAGCAGCACCTGGAAGATGTACTCGCGCTCGTACCGAATCTCAACTGGGCCGGTGACACCTCGCGGCCGCGGTACTTCCAGATCCGCGGCATCGGCGAGCTCGAACAATATCAGGGCGCGCCGAATCCGTCCGTGGGTCTGCTCATAGATGACATCGATTTCAGCGGACTGGGCAGCGCCGCAACCCTGTTCGATGTCGATCACATCGAAGTGCTCCGGGGTCCGCAGGGCCTGCGCTACGGTGCCAATGCGCTCGGCGGTCTCATTTATGCACAAAGCGCGGAGCCTGCGGATACTGTGGGCGGACGCGTTGAGTTGGGTGCGGGCAACTACGGTGAGCGCTCCTATGGTGGCGTCCTCACCGGCCCTGTTCCGGCGCTGGACTCGTCGTTCCGGCTGGCTGCCCAGCACTACGAGAGCAATGGCTACTACCGCGATGTGTACCTGAATCGGAACGATACTGACCGGCGCGGGGAGTTGACATTGCGGGGCCGCTGGCGCTACCAGCCCTCCGAACGGTTGCGGATCGACCTGAGCCTGCTGCACGTTCAAATCGACAATGGCTACGATGCTTTCACGCTCGACGGGTCGCGCAACACCCAGTCGGACAACCCCGGGGTCGACTCGCAGCATTCCACGGGCGCCTCGCTGCACCTGAGCCTGTCCGGAATAGAACTGGCCGGCAGCGCGCCGGCCACTCTGACTGTGATCAGCAGCTATGCCGACTCCCGGGTCAAGTATGGCTTTGACGGTGACTGGGGAAATCCTCTGCTGTGGGCCCCCTTCATTTATGACTACACCGATGTGCAGAACCGGGAGCGAACCACACAGAGTCTGGAAGTGCGGTTGGGGACGAACACCGAGCATGGTTTGAACTGGTTGGTGGGCGTGTACGGCCTACAACTTCACGAGAGTCTCAACGAGGACAGCGCCGGGATCTTCTTTGACCCCGCGGAGGGCGGCGATGTGCCCCCCGTGTCATCCACCCTGACCAGCAGCCATTTTCAGTCGCGAACCGGTGCTGTATTTGGCGAGCTCGATGGCGAGCTGGCGGGGCAGTGGCACTGGATTGTTGGCTTACGCGGCGAACGTTGGACGGCCCGTTATGCGGATCTCGTTCTGAACCCCGACTCGGCGCATGACTTTCATCCTTCCAACAACCTGTGGGGCGGGGCGGCCTCGCTCATCCGCAAGCTCACCGCCACTGCGAGTGCCTACGCGACCGTGAGCCGCGGCTACAAGGCGGGCGGATTCAATCTCAGTGAGCCGTTGCTGCCCGGCCAGATTCAGTTTGGTCCGGAGTCCAATGTCAATTTCGAGGTGGGTTACAAGGCGGACTTGCTCGAGCACACACTGCGCGTGAACGCCGATGTCTTCTACATGCGGCGCAAGTCGCTGCAGGTGAAGACCAGCGAGCAGCTCGATCCGAGTGATCCGAACACGTTTGTCCTCTTCACGGGCAATGCCGACAGCGGATTCAACTATGGATTGGAAAGCGATGTGCAGTGGCAGGCGACCCAGGCGCTCACCTTTGCCGCCTCACTCGGGCTGCTGCAGACGCGCTACCACGGTTTTGTTCAGGACGAAGTGACTCTGCCGGATCGCGCGCTGCCCAACGCGCCGAGTTGGCAGGCGGCGGTGAGTGCTACTTACCGCGATCCGCGCGGTCCGTTCGCGCGCGTGGATGTGACAGGAATGGGGTCATACTATTTCGATCTGCCGCCCAACATGACGACCTCCAAGCCTTATGGGCTGGTGAATGGCCGAATCGGTTGGGAGGCGCGGAAATGGTCCGCCAGCGTGTGGGGCCGGAACCTGTTGGACAAGAGATATCCGGTGCGCGGGTTCTACTTCTCGGACACGCCGCAGGACTTTCTCGCGGATCCGCCGGTCAATCGGCTGTATACCCAGCTCGGTGATCCGCGCGCCTGGGGCGTGAACGTCAGTTATAGTTTTTAGGAGGAGCTTGTATGGACATCGCAGTCGAGCTCAGTCTGTATCCGCTCAATGCGCAGTACATTCCCCCGATCAAGGATTTCATCGATCGGCTCAACGCCGATCCGCGTCTCAAGGTGGTCACGAACAGCCTGAGCACGCAGGTGTTCGGTCCCTATGAGGTCGTTTTCGGCGCGCTGACTCGCGAGTTGCGCGTTACGTTCGAGACTAACGACAAGGCCGTGTTTGTGATGAAGGTCTTAGGGCCCATGGCGGCCCCATGACCGACTGGGGCCACGCATTGGATGCGTTTTGGAACGGGTTGGTGGCAACGTCCCCACTCGAAGCCGTATCCGTTGCGTTGGGACTCGCCTATGGCGTGCTGGCGATCCAGCGAAGCCGCTGGTGTTGGGTAACGGGCGGGTTGGGCTCGGCGATCACGATTTATCTGGCGCTGGACAGGCAGTTGCCGATGCAGGCGGCGCTCCAGGTGTACTACGTCGTCATCTCGGTTTACGGTTGGTGGCACTGGACAAGGGAGGAGGCGGCGCGCGGCACGCTGGTTGTGAGCACTTGGCCGATGCGCTGGCATGTGGCGGCGTGTGGGGCAGTCGTGCTGATGAGTGCGCTCACCGCACGCTGGCTCGCTACCCAGACTCAGGCCGCGTGGCCCTTCCTGGACTCGCTCACTACATGGGGGAGTCTGTATGCAACGTGGTTGGAGGCGCGCGTCAAGCTGGAAAATTGGCTGTATTGGATCTTTATAGACTCGGTGCTGAGCTTTTTATTCGCCAGCCAAGGGCTCTATCTGTATGCGCTATTGTCTGTTGTCTATCTGGGCGTTTCCGCCGTCGGATTCCTGAGATGGTTGAAGACCTATCGGACCCTCGTGCCCGCGAGCTGATGCTTGCCGAGGCCCTGGCGCGTGTGCCTGGCTATCGGCCGACCCACCCATCCATTGACGTGTCCGAGCTGCCCGGGGGCAGCGTAAATCGCAGCTATGACGTGCGTACGCCTGTTGGGCGATATGTCGTGCGCCTCAGTCGGGGGCCGGACGCCTGGCTCACGTCCGACCGATCCGTTGAGCGGGAGCTGCATCGGGTCGCTTCTGACGCGGGTATTGCACCTCGGGTCGTCGATGCAAATGACCGCTGGTCGATAACGGAGTACGTAGTCGGGCGGCTGTGGCTGGAGACGGATTTTGCCGACCCGCAGCGCCTTGCGGTTCTCGGAGGTACGTTACGCCGACTGCATGAATTGCCGGCGCCGGCGCTTGGCCGGTTCGACTTGCTGGATGCGCTGGAGGCGTACGCCAAGCGCGTCGGAGGTCAGACGGGCGAGCCGGAGGATGATCTGCCCACGGCGAATTACCTGAGGTATGCGGCCGCCGCATGGCGCATTTCCGGAGCGGCTGAACGGCCGCCGGCCATCCTGCATCACGACCTGCATGGCTCGAACATCATCGAGAGCGGGCGAGGGCTGGTCCTCATCGATTGGGAGTGCGCCGCGGTCTCCGACCCCCTGCTGGATATCGCCTGCATACTGTCCTACCACGAATCCGCGCGGCCGCACGCGTCTCTCCTCCTGCAGTACGCCGGGCTCCAGGAGATCACGTCCCGACAGCTAGCCGCGTCCGTTTGGCTTTTCGACCTCCATACGTACTTCTGGTATCGAGAACGGCGCATGCGCCAGTTGCCTACGGACGCCGAGCTGGAGGCTGAACGCCATCTGTGGATGCGCCTGCCGCGCACCTTTGAAGACTGGAGCCGCGGCAGCGGTGACGTCCCCAGCGGGGACTGGCGTCCGGGGGCCAGTTAGGGCCTCTGACTGGCGCCTCAGGCGTCGAATCGGCACACTACGCTGCTCGGGTTCTTCCGTCCCCGAGCCCAACCATAATCAGAGGTATTTTCATGGCGCTTTTGCGTGTCGTCGATCGCGACGGGGTCGAGCATGAAGTGGATGCGAAGCCTGGACTGAAGGTCATGGAGACGCTTCGTGAGCTCGACTATGGCGTCGCGGCCATTTGCGGCGGCATGTGTTCCTGCGCTACCTGCCACGTGTACGTGGACCCGGAGTGGACGTCGAGACTGCCCGAACCTATGTCGGATGAGCGCGAGCTCCTCACCGAGCTGTCGCATCACGAGAAGAATTCCCGGCTTTCCTGCCAGCTCGAATTTACGAACGAACTGGCGGGTCTGCGCGTCACGATTGCGCCTGACGAGTAATCCAGGACAAGGATCCCTTATGTCCACATCCAGCGTTCAAGTCGAAACCCGGGGCGCGGTCGCCCTCGTGACTCTCAACCGCCCCGATAGCGCTAACACGCTCAACCTCGAAATCGCCATGGACTTGTTGGCGGCCGCCATGACCTGCGGCCGCAATCCGGCCGTACGGGCTGTCGTGCTGACGGGTGCAGGCCGTCACTTCTGTCTCGGCGGCGACCTGAGCGCGATGGCTTCGCGCGGCGGCGGTGTTGACGGCTATCTGCGCGAGTTGACCGGGTACCTGCACTCTGCGATCTCGCATTTCGTGCGAATGGATGCGCCTGTGATAGCGGCGGTCAACGGAACGGCAGCCGGCGCGGGTGTTGGGTTGGTCGCCATGGCGGACCTGGCCGTGTGCGGTGCGGGCTCCAAGTTCAAGCTCGCCTACTCGGGGGTTGGATTGACCCCGGATGGCGGCACTTCGTTCCTGCTGCCGCGTACCATCGGCATCAAACGGACCATGGAGTTGCTGTTGCTCGACCGCGCGCTGCCGTCCAGCGAAGCGCTCGAGTGGGGTTTGGTCAACTCGGTTGTTGAGGACTCAAAGGTGCTGGATGAGGCATGCCGGGTAGCCGAGCGCCTTGCGGCTGGACCCACGCGGGCGTTCGGGAAAACGAAGCGCCTGTTGGCCGCCTCGATTGCGGGGTTCGAGTCACAGATGGTGCTCGAGAGCGAGACCATTGCGGCGCAGGCCGTTACGCAGCAGGGGGCCGAAGGGATCAATGCTTTCCTGGAGAAGCGCAAACCTGATTTCTCGTCCGGGGCTGACGGGACATGACCTGGGTCATTGTTACCTTCGTCGTCGCTGCGGCCATCATCGTTGCACGAATCTATTTCAAGCTGCGCAAGATTCAGGGCACGAAGCAGGAGAGTTGGGACGCGAAGATGATCGAGCAGCTGCGTTCGAAGGGCTACGCACCGTTCAACGAGTACAAGGTCGACTTCTTCATCGCACTGCCGGATGAGACGGCCTGTCAGGGCGTGCGCTCGCGGCTCGAGGCGGATGGATTCGGTGTTGATGCGAAGCCGATGGCGGAGAAGACCGACCTGCCGTTCAGTTTGCACGCATCCAAGTCGATGCGGTTGATCGTGCCTGACATGCAGGCTCTCAGCCAGCGGTTGACGGATTTGGCGGGGGAGTTTGGGGGGCGGTATGACGGGTGGGCCGCTTGACATGCGCTGCGCGCAACTGGCTTCTCATGCGCTGCGCGCAACTTTCCTGCCGGTTGCGCAGGGCCGCAACCGGCGAAGATTAGCGGCGCTGGCGCGCCGGGAAGATAACGGGTTTTACTTCTTTTCGGTTTGACGCTTGACCGCTTCGGCGGCCGCGGCGATGGCCTCGGGATCACCGAGGTAGCGGCTGCTCACCGGCGTCAGCCTCGAATCCAACTCGTAGAGCAGCGGCACGCCGGTCGGGATGTTGAGCTCGACGATGTCTTTTTCCGGGACGTTGTCCAACATCTTCACCATGGCGCGCAGGCTGTTGCCATGCGCGGCCACCATCACGTTGCGGCCCGCGCGCAGCTCGGGGGCGATACGGCTGTGCCAATAAGGCAGCACGCGCCGTAACGTATCCTTAAGCGACTCGGCGGCGGGTAGCTCGGCGACATCCACGCCTTGATAGCGCAGGTCGAACCTCGGGTGCCGTGGATCACTCGGATCCAGAGCCGGTGGCGGAATGTCATAGCTGCGGCGCCAGATCTTCACCTGGGCCTCGCCGTGCTTCTCGACTGTCTGTGCCTTGTTGAGTCCCTGCAGAGCGCCGTAGTGACGCTCGTTGAGGCGCCAGGAGGTCTCGATAGGGATCCACATCCGGTCCATCTCATCGAGAATGAGCCAGAGCGTGCGGATGGCGCGCTTGAGGACGGACGTGAACGCGATGTCGACCGTGAGCTGCTCTTTCAGCAGCTCGCGGCCGGCCTGTGCAGCCTCCCTGCGGCCCTGGTCCGACAGGTCAACGTCGTGCCAGCCGGTGAACAGGTTCTCCACGTTCCAGATGCTCTGGCCATGGCGAACCAGAATCAGTTTCCCGGGCATACTTCGGCTTCCTCAGATGCGGGGCACTAATCGCCCCCCCAATAAGTACAACCTATAGCACAACCCCGCCGGCCTAGTCCGCGAGCTTCCGCACTGATTCGACACCGACCGACAACGAGGCGAAGTCGGTTGCACCAGAGGCGCGCATTTCGCTGAGTGTACGCTTCCAGTGGGCCAGCTCTTCGCCGCCGGCCTCCAGCCAAGCCGTGACGCGAGCGTGGGCAGCGCCTTGCTCCGTACGTGACAACACTCGCTCGGCCAGGCGCCGATGAATACGCAGCGCCCCGTCGCGCAGGCCTGTACGAGCAATGGCCTGCCAGGGGCCGTCGACTGACAGTTGCTCGATCTGGTCGCGCAACCAGTCCAGTCCGACCCGTGCGCCGATTTCAAAATACACGCGGGCGCCCTCAGCAACACCGACTTTGTGGGTGGTGGCGATTTCGACTATATCCAGCGCTGCGTTATGCGCAGTGAGGCTCGCGATGCGGGCCGCCAGATCGGCGGGAACGCCTGCCTCAACATGCTCGTTGCGGACTTTCTCGAAGCGTTCCCGATCGGAGCCACCGAGCAGGTCGGCAATTTCAGCTTCGAGCTGACGCACGCCCTTGCGGAATTCCGCCACCGCGGCGTCCACCTGCAGCTGCTGTTTGCGATGTGTCAGCAGCCAATAGGTCACGTGACGCAACAGCCGGCTCGTCTGGAAGGCCATCGAATATTGCAGCTTCGCGGGCACCCTGGTGTCGAGCCCCTCAATTTCCGCCCAGGTCTTGCGCATGTCGAAGATCTCGCGCGCGGCCGTGTAGGCGCGAGCAATCTGCGCCGGCTCGGCGCCCGTGTCTTCCTGGGCGCGTGGCACGAAGGCCGGACCCATGCGGTTCACGAGGCTGTTGGTCGTGGCGGTGGTGATGATTTCCCGCCGCAGGCGATGCTGCGAGATTGCCCGCGAGAAGCGCTCCTGTACGGGTTCAGGGAAGTAGCGGGCCAGTTCCGAGGACAGGTACGGATCCTCCGGGACGTTGGATGCGAGCAGGTGATTGGTCAACCAGATCTTGCTGTACGCCAACAGGATGGACAGCTCCGGCCGCGTCACGCCGGCTCCGCGCTTGCGGCGATCGGCCAACTCGTCGTCAGCGGGCAGGAATTCGAGGGCGCGATTGAGCTCTCCGGATCGCTCCAGCGAGCGTATCAGATACTGGTATTCGGGCAGGCGCGCACGGGCCGTCAGCTCGAGTGTGCTGATCGCCTGGCTCTGCAGGTAGTTGTTACGCAGTACGAGACCTGCAACCTCGTTGGTCATCCGTGCGAGCAGCTTGTTCCGCTCACCCCGCGTCAGCTTGCCAGCCTGCATCAGAGGGTTGAGCAGTATCTTGATGTTGACCTCGACATCCGAGGTGTTTACACCGGCAGAGTTGTCGATGAAGTCAGTATTGAGACGGCCGCCCGCCAGTGCGTATTCGACTCGCCCTCGCTGCGTGAGTCCGAGATTGCCGCCTTCGCCGACCACCTTGACGCGCAGGTCATTGCCGTTGATGCGTACCGCATCATTGGTGCGGTCGCCGGCTTCGGCGTTCGATTCTTCGCTCGATTTGACGTACGTGCCGATGCCGCCGTTCCACAGGAGGTCGGCCGACATGCGCAGGATGGCGCGAATGATCTCGTTGGGGGTAGCGGCAGCTGCCTGGATTGCGAGCATGGCGCTGGATTCCGGCGACAGCGGAATCGATTTCGCGGTGCGCGCAAAGACGCCACCTCCCTTGGAGATCTTCTTGCGATCGTAGTCGTCCCAACTCGAGCGCGGCAGATCGAACAGCCGCTCGCGTTCCGCAAAGCTGGTTGCCGCATCGGCGGCCGGATCGAGAAAGATGTGGCGGTGATCGAACGCTGCCAGCAACCGGATATGGCGTGACAGCAACATTCCATTGCCAAAGACATCACCTGACATGTCGCCGATGCCCACGACGGTGAAATCCTTCTTCTGGATATCGACACCCATTTCGCGGAAGTGACGCTTGACGCACTCCCACGCACCGCGCGCCGTGATCGCCATCTTCTTGTGGTCGTAGCCGGCTGAGCCACCTGACGCGCAGGCGTCACCGAGCCAGTACCCGTATTCCAAGGAGATTGCGTTGGCGATATCGGAGAAGGTCGCCGTCCCCTTGTCCGCCGCGACAACCATGTACGTATCGTCGGGATCACGGCGGATCACACGCGGCGGCGGCACAACTTTGCCGCCCACGATGTTGTCGGTCAGGTCGAGCAGACTGCAAATCAAAGTCTGGTAGCAGGCGATGACCTCCGCCTGCACTTCTTCGCGGGTTCCGCTGGGAAGCTTCTTGCAGACGAACCCACCCTTGGCGCCCACCGGAACGATCAGTGTGTTCTTGACGTTCTGCGCCTTCATGAGACCCAGAATCTCGGTGCGAAAGTCCTCCCGACGGTCGGACCAGCGGATTCCGCCGCGAGCGACGTAGCCCATGCGCAGGTGAACGGCCTCGACGCGCGGGCTGTAGACAAACACCTCGAACTTGGGACGGGGCAGGGGCAGATCGGGGATCTTCGACGGATCGAGCTTGACGGCTACATAGCTCTTCGGCCGACCGTTCTGAACCTGGTAGAAGTTGGTCCGCAGCGTGGCTTCGACCACATTCAGGTAACCGCGCAGGATGCGGTCCTCATCGAGGCTTACAACGGCATCGAGGTCCGTGCGCAGCTGTGCGACCAGCTTCTCGCCGTCGCGGTGCGTGCCCTTGGCGGCCCCCTTGGTGGAATTTGCCGCATCGGGATCGAAGCGTCGTTCGAACAGCCGGACGAGGTTCCGCGCGATCGCCGGATTAGCAGCCAGCGTGCGTTCCATGTACGCCTGGCTGAACGGTACGCCGGTTTGCAGCAGGTAACGGCAATACGCACGCAGCACTACGATCTCGCGTGCCTTGAGGCCTGCAACCAGCAACAAGCGATTGAAGCCGTCGTTCTCGACATCGCCGCGCCAGACTGCCAGGAATGCCTCGGTGAAGTCGGTCTCAACCTTTGCAATCTCGACGCGCAGCCGATCGCGATGCTCGAGCTCGAAGTCCTGGATCCAGGCGGCGCCGCCCTCGGGCCAGGCGAGCTCATAGGGACGCTCGGAAATAACACGCAGCCCGAAGTTCTCCAACATGGGCAGCAGATCGGAGATAGGTACGGGCTCGCCGAGCTTGACGACCTTCAGGTGCACTCGCTCGGGCTTTTGCGCAGGCGGGCGGTGCAGGCTCAAACGCAATGCGCCGGTCCTGGCCGCATCGGGGAGTTGCGCGGACTGCTCGCGCAGAGCTTCCAGGTCGGCGAGATCGTCGAGTGCGTTGCGAGGTTCGACGTCTTCCTCATAGGCCATCGGGAAGGCGCGGCGATACCGATTGGCCAGGGCAATTCCGGCGGCCTCGCCCTTGTTCTCCACGACTACGTCGCGCAAACGGTCTGCCCATGTCAGCGCCGCTTCGGCGATCTTGCCCTCGATTGCCGCCAGATCTACCTTGGGGCGGGCATCGGAATCGGTATGGACCACTACATGCACGCGGGCATGGTTGGAGCCGGATATCTGTACCTGGGTTTCGACGCTCTTACCGCCGAAACCCTCGAGGACTATCCGCTCGATCCGCTGGCGCACCTCCGTGTTGTACCGATCACGCGGCACATAGATGAGGCAGGAGTAGAAGCGGTGATACGGGTCGCGCCGGACTAAGATGCGGACGGTGCGGCGCTCGTAGAGATTGACCACGCCACGCGCGATGCGGATCAGGTCATCGACACTGGCCTGAAACAGCTCGTCCCGCGGATAGGTTTCGAGGACATTCAACACTGCTTTGCCGTCATGGCTTGCGGGGTCGAGGCCGAAGTACTCGATGACTCGCTCAACTTTTCTGCGCAGGACCGGGATGTCGCGCGGGCTGCGATGATAGGCCGTGGAGGTCCACAAACCGAGAAAGCGGTGCTCGCCGTTAACTTTGCCGCGCGCATCGAAAGTTTTGACGCCGATGTAGTCGAGGTATTCGCCTCGATGCACCGTTGCGGTCGAATTGGCCTTGGTCAGGATCAGCAGCTCGTTCTCACGCGCGCGGGCGCGCACATCGCCACGCAGCGTCGTTGTGCCGGAGCGGTGTGTTCCGCGATTGCCGTTGCGCAGAATGCCCAGTCCGGTGCGAGTGTCGGGGATCAGTTTGTCCTCGCTCGAGCCGCGCTCCAGGTTGTAGTGCCGGTAGCCGAGAAACACGAAGTGGCGGCCTTCCATCCACTCGAGAAGGCGGCGGCCTTCGCTGATCTCATCAGCTGGCAGCGGCGGTGGGTTGGCTTCGAGCTGGGCGACGATGCCTTTGACCTTGTCACGCATGCGTGCCCAGTCTTCGACGGACACGTGAACGTCCGCGAGTGTCGATTCGATCTCGCGCTTCAGTTTTTCGAGTTGAGCGGGGTCGGTCTGCCGGTCTACCTCATAGAGCTGCCAGGACTCGGCATGCGTCTTGTCCGATCCATTGGCGCCCAATTCGACGAGGCGGCCGCGACCGTCACGGTGGACGTCCAAGACCGGGTGAACAATCAGGTGAACCGCAACTTCCGCTCGGCGGAACACGATACCGACCGAATCAACGAGGAACGGGGCATCGTCGGTGACGAGCATGACCATGGTGTGCGGTGACTCGAAGCCATCGCGCTGCGGATCGGGGTTGAATACGCGTACCAACGACTGTCCGGCGGGCCGGCGCTCTGAGCCGAAGGCGAGATGATCCATTGCCGCCTTGGCGAGCACCGCGGGCGTGCGTTCCGCGAGGTCTTCTTCACCTACACCGCGAAAGTAGGAACGGATGAAACGTTGCTGCAGGCTGTTTTGAGCCCTGGCGCCCTTTGGAGTCGCATGCGCGATCCGCTCGATCAGCGCCACTCGCGCCGGAGGAATGCTGTGCAGAAGACGGCTGTCTTCGGGAGTTACCTGCGCGTGCATAATCAATTGCCTTTCTGAAGGTCTCGAATGACCGCCGCCATGAAGCGCGCGGCCTCACCGCCCGTGACACAGCGGTGATCGAACGTGAGTGATAGCGGCATCCGAAGGTGCGCTTCGATTGCACCGCTTTTTGTTGCGACTACGTCGTGACTGAGGCGGCCGGAGCCCAGGATGGCGACGGCGGGCGGCACTACAACCGGCGTAGCGTAACGGCCGGCGATCATACCGAAGTTGGACAACATGAAGGTAAAGTTGCGCAGCTCTTGCGGCGTGACGGTTCGCTCGAGAGTGTTGCGTTTCAACTTGTCAACATCGCGTCGCAATTCCGCAACGGCTCGCCCGGCAACGTTGCGGATTACGGGGGCGATGAGGCCCTCGGGCGTGTCGACTGCGATCGCGACATCGATGTGGCTATGGGTTCTGCGGGTTTGTGCGGTGCCGTCGAACCAGGCATTCAGGCCGGGCTCAGCAGCGCATCCAGCACTGATTGCGCGCAGCAGTCGGCTTGTGACGTCCTGGTCGTCGCGCCACTCGTGCAGGTCGGCATCATCGAAGAGGGTGCAGCCCATCACGTTGTCGCGTGAGAGAGCCATGCTTTGGGCCATGGCGCGCCGGGGACCCCGAAGTTGTTCGGCATCGGTGGCGAGGCTGTGCTGCGGGTCCGCGGGTGCCATCGGCGCCTGCGCGGATGATGCTGCGGCCGACGCCGTTGCGTGTGTCGCAGCTGTTGCCAGGGGCGAGCGGGGCGCTTGTGAGGCCTGAAGTACATCATCGACCGTGACCAACTGGCCGCGGCCGGTGCCGTGAACCTGTGTCAGGTCGATGCCTAGCCGTTTGGCCAAGGCGCGCGCTGCTGGTACAGCCCTCACGTGACCTGTTTGCGGCGCCGCATCGTTGACGGCAGCGTCACCGTTGTCCGTGTGTTCCGCGAAGAAGTCCTCGTCACTCGTGGGCATGCGGCCCACTACCGTGCCGGAGTCCCCAGACGAGTCTGCTTCGAACTCCACGAGCAGTGCACCGGTCGCTACCATGTCGCCCGGATTGCCGTGAGTTGCCTTGACGACACCGGAGGAGGGTGATGGCACTTCAACAATGGCCTTGGCCGTCTCTACTGCCAGCATGGGCTCGTCAACTTTGACGTGATCACCGGCCTTCACGTGCCAGCGGACGATTTCGGCTTCGGCGAGTCCCTCGCCCAGATCCGGAAGATTGAACGTTTTCATGCAGCTGAGGCTATTCGGCCAATGTTGCGCGCACAGCGTCGGCAATTCGGGCGGTGCTGGGGATGTAATCGTATTCGAGGCGCGAAAGGGGCACGATGGTGTCGTAACCGGTCACTCGCTTGATGGGGGCGTGCAGGTCGTAGAGGCCGTGCTCGGCCACAGTGGCCGCGATTTCCGCGCCAATTCCGCAGTTTCGCGGGGCTTCGTGAACGATTACGAGCCGTCCGGTCTTGGCCACGGACTCGAGGATGGTGTCATGGTCGATCGGCGAGAGTGTCGCGAGGTCGATGACTTCGCAGCTGACATTGTCGCGCTCCAATTCCTGGGCCACTTTCAATGTCTCTACCGTCATTGCTCCCCAGGTCACGATCGTGACATCCGTGCCATCGCGCAACTTGTAACACACGTCCAGTTTCATGGCCTGACCGTCATCGGCGACTTCCTGGCGTGTCAACCTGTACAGGCGCACGGGCTCCAGGAATATAACGGGGTCCGGCTCGCGAATGGCCGCGAGCAGCAATCCGTAAGCGCGAGCAGGCGAGGACGGACATACCACTCGCAGACCTGCGTGATGCGCCAACATTGCCTCGAGACACTCGGAGTGATGCTCCGGGGCGTGAATCCCACCACCATGCGGCATGCGTATGACGACGGGGCAGGTCAACCGGCCGCGGGTTCTGTTCCGCAGGCGTGCTAGGTGGTTGGCTATCTGGTCCATGGCAGGATAGATAAAGCCCATGAACTGAATTTCGGCCACGGGGCGCAAGCCTTGTGTGGCCATCCCGATCGACATCCCGGCAATCATGCCTTCGGCCAGAGGTGTGTCCTGCACGCGATCTTTGCCGAACTGTTCCTGCAGCCCCGCCGTGGCCCGAAATACACCGCCATTCACGCCAACGTCCTCGCCGAGGACGACTACGGAAGCGTCGTGACTCATCTCCCATGCATGTGCGCGGGTGATAGCTTCCAACATCGTGATCTTTGCCATGGACGGATCAGTGTTCTTTCTTGTTCGCGTAGCGGCGAGCCACTTCGCGTTGCTGCAGGAGGCCCTTGGGCGGGTTGGCGAACAGATGCTCGAACATGGCATCCGTAGTCGGTTTGGGAGCGCTCAGATACTCATCCACCGCCGCTTCGACCTGGCGCGCACATTCTGATTTCAATTGTTCCTCTTGACGGTCGTCCCACGCTCCCTTGTTCTTGAGGAATGCCCGGATGCGCAGCAGGGGCTCGCGTTGCCAGGCCTCGCTCACTTCGTCAGCGGGGCGATAACGACTCGCATCGTCTGCCGTAGTGTGATCGCTCAAGCGATACGTCAGAGCTTCAACGAGTGTTGGGCCGCCACCGCTGCGTGCTCTCTCCAGAGCCTCTCCCACAACATGACGGACGGCAATGACGTCGTTGCCATCGACTTGCACGCCTGGAATACCCGCGGCGATTGCCTTTTGTGCCAGGGTGCGCGTGGCAGTCTGACTTTCAATGGGCACGGAAATGGCCCAGCGGTTGTTGACTACGACAAAGACCGCTGGCAGGGCACGAGCCCCGGCGAGGTTGATACCTTCGTAAAAGGCGCCTTCGGACGTGCCGCCGTCACCGATGTAAGTAACGGAGCAGCGCGGCTCGCCGCGGATCTTGAAAGCCATCGCAGCGCCCGCACCATGCAACATCTGGGAAGCGATGGGTATGCACCAGGGAAAGTCCTGCCGCGGAACGCTGAAATCGCAGCCGCGCTCGTCCCCGCCCCAATAGATGAGGATCTCGGAGAGCTTGACCCCGCGCCAGAGCTGGGTTCCGAACTCCCGGTAAACCGGTGCCAGCACGTCTTCCGGGCGCATGGCTGCGCCGACACCGACGTGGGTGGCTTCGTGACCTAAACAGGAGGCGTATGTGCCCAGCTTGCCAGTGCGTTGCAGGTTCACGGCCTTGGTGTCGAACGTCCGCACCAGGGTCATGAGGCGGTACATCTTGATGAGCTCGGCGCTGTCGCGGGCCAGGGCGGGCGCGGGCTCGCGCAAGCTCCCTGCAGCGTCTAGAAATTGGTGATGCTTGATCTCGAACTGCGCGACCGTCGTCAAAAATGCCTCCCGAATTGCGGGGCCGTCGAACGGACCATCCCTGGTGCGTGGTGCCGGCCCGCCCATCCTGGGGCGGTCGTTCGCCGCATGCGGCTCACCCCGTGGGCTCATTTACGGGGGCCGGATTATACATGAGAGGCCGTAAGCGCCTCGTTTTGGGGCGGTATAATGGTGGCAATTGTGACTGATTTGGTGAGCACATGAATGATTCAGTGTCGAATCCGATGGGCACGGACGGCTTCGAGTTCGTGGAGTACACGGCTCCGGATCCGCAATTGTTGCGCACTCTGTTCGAGCGGCTGGGTTTTCCCGTGGTGGCGCGACATCGATCGAAGAATGTGACTTTGCACGCCCAGGGCGATGTCAATTTCATCATCAACGCGGAGAAGGACTCGTTTGCTCAGGCTTTTGCGCGCGAGCACGGTCCTTCGGCCTGTGCCATGGCTTTTCGCGTGAAGGATGCTGCGTTTGCCTACCGGCGCGCCCTGGAGCTCGGCGCGAAGCCCGGGCCGCAGAGCGCAGGTCCGATGGAACTCAACATTCCGAGCATCGAGGGTATTGGCGGTTCTTTGATTTACCTCGTGGATCTCTATGGCGAGCGGGCTGGGGCGCCGGTATCGATTTACGATGTGGACTTTCGGCCCGAAACTTCGGTCCCGGCTGCCGAGCCGGCCGGGCTGGCGTACATCGATCACCTGACCCACAACGTGATGCGCGGGAGGATGGATGTGTGGGCGGGGTTCTACGAGAGATTGTTCAACTTTCGGGAGATCCGCTATTTCGACATCGAGGGCAAGCAGACCGGCCTGCTGTCGCGGGCGATGACGAGCCCCTGCGGGAAGATTCGTATCCCGATCAACGAATCACAGGATGACAAGAGCCAGATCGAGGAATACCTGCGCGAATATCATGGCGAGGGCATTCAGCACATCGCACTCGGAACGAATGACATTTATCGGACGGTCGACGTACTGCGCCGCCATGCAGTGGCGTTCCAAAGTGCGCCCGATAGTTACTATGAGGGTGTCGATGCGCGCGTGCAGGGACATCGCGAGTCGCTGGCGGCGCTCAAGGAGCGCGCCATTCTGATCGACGGCAATCCGAGCAAGGGCGAGGGTGTGCTGCTGCAGATTTTCACGCAAAATGTCATCGGCCCGATTTTTTTCGAGATCATCCAGCGCAAGGGCAACGAGGGGTTCGGCGAGGGTAACTTCCGTGCCCTGTTCGAGTCGATCGAGCTGGACCAGATGCGGCGCGGAGTGCTGTAGATAATTTGAGGCTCGAGTACGATCCCGCTTTACCGATCACTGCACATCGAGTTGAGATCCTCGAGGCTCTCGCACGTCACCCGGTTATCGTTGTCTGTGGGGCGACCGGGTCGGGGAAGACGACCCAGTTGCCCAAATTCTGCCTGGAGGCGGGGCGGGGGACTAACGGGCTGATTGGGCACACTCAACCTCGGCGTATTGCCGCACGCGCGCTGGCGGGTCGGCTTGCCGAAGAGTTGGGTACTACTGTTGATGTGCCGGGAAAGCGGAAGGGGCGAGGTGGCGCGGGCGGGCTGGCGGTGGCTCCCGCGGGCGAGCCAGGGCTCGTGGCGCCCGCCAGCTCCGTTGGGCTGGTCGGCTACAAGGTCCGTTTCAACGATCGCACCGGGCCCAACACGCGCGTCAAGCTGATGACGGACGGTATCCTGCTCAAGGAGCTGGAGAGCGATCGCAGCCTGCGACGTTACGACACCCTGATCATCGACGAGGCTCACGAGCGCAGTCTCAACATCGATCTGCTGCTGGGCGTGCTCAAACAACTGTCCCCGCGCCGCCCCGATCTGCGCATCATCGTGACCTCCGCCACGATCGATCCCGGCAAATTTTCCACCTTCTTCGGTGGCGCGCCGGTGATCGAGGTCTCGGGCCGAAGTTATCCCGTCGAGATCCGCTACCGTCCCCTGATTGCAGAGGACGAAGACGCTGCCGAGTTGTCCTTGCCGGAAGGTATTGTCGAAGCCGTGCGCGAGCTCGACCGAAATGGCAACGGCATGCGCGGCGACACGTTGGTGTTCCTGCCGGGTGAGAAGCACATCCGCGAGGCGACGGAGGCGCTCGGTAAGGCACAACTGCGCCACACCGAGGTGCTGCCGCTGTTTGCGCGGCTCTCGGCTCGCGACCAGGAACGGATCTTTGCTTCTCATACGGGACGGCGTGTCGTTCTCGCGACCAACGTTGCCGAAACATCCCTTACGGTGCCTGGCATTCGGTTTGTCATTGACTCGGGTCTGGCGCGAATAAGCCGCTACAGCGTGCGCGGCAAAGTGCAGCGCCTGCCGATCGAGCGCATCTCGAAGGCGAGCGCGGACCAGCGAAAGGGCCGTTGCGGGCGTGAAGCGCAAGGGATCTGCATCCGGCTCTATTCCGAAGAGGAGTTTTCGCGGCAGGACGACTTCACTGCGCCCGAGGTCCTGCGCACCAATCTTGCGAGCGTGATCCTGCGGATGGCAGCGCTCGGCTTGGGTGAGCCTGAGAACTTTCCATTTCTCGATCCACCGGATACCCGGCTCGTCAACGATGGTGTGCGGCTGCTGCAAGAGCTCAAGGCCATGGATGATCAACGCCGGGTCACCAGCCTCGGCGCGAAGATTGCCGGCCTGCCTGTGGATCCGCGGCTGGGCCGGATGCTGTTGGCCGCCTCGCATCACAACTGCGTGACGGAAATGTTGGCGATCACGGCATTTCTGGAAGCGCAGGACCCGCGCGAGCGGCCTTCTGATGCGCAACAGCAGTCCGCGCAGAAACACGCGCTGTTCGCCGATGCCCGCTCGGATTTCATCACGGTGCTGAATCTCTGGCGAGCATTCAGGGAACAATCCGCCGCGCTGTCGGGTAGCCAATTGCGCAAGTGGTGCCGCGAGCATTTCCTGTCGTTCCTGCGGATGCGCGAGTGGCAGGAGCTGCATTCGCAGCTCTCGCAGAGTGTCCGCGAGTTGGAGTTGCGGCCTAACCAGGCTGAAGCCAGTTACACCGATTTGCACCAGGCGATCCTGACCGGCTTTCTGGGCTCGATCGGCAACCTGGATGAGAAGCGTGAGTATGACGGGCCGCGCGGCATGCGGTTTGTAATTGCGCCAGGGACGCCGTTAGCTTCTAAGCCACCGAAATGGGTGGTCGCGGGCAGCCTGCTGGAGACCGCGCGGCTGTACGCGCGCATGGTGGCTGCGGTTGACTCGAGTTGGATTGAATCGGCTGGGGCGCATTTGCTCAAACGCACGTACAGCGAGCCACATTGGGTCGAGGGGCGCGGGTTTGTTGGTGCTTTCGAGTCTGTTTCGCTGTATGGATTGCGGCTTGCTTCCCAGCGACGCGTGAATTACGGCGCGATTGCTCCAATCGAGGCGCGGGAGATCTTTATTCGCGAGGCGCTCATCGGTGGCGATGAGCGTGCTCAGCGTGCTGAAAGTGCGGCGTTCGGTGGCGCATCACATGGTGCCATTCACCGTCGCCGACGCGCAGGAGCGAATGGTGCCATTCGCGGTGACTTCCTCCATGCGAATCGCAAGCTCCGCGACGAGATCGAGGCGCTGGAGGCGAAGATTCGCCGCCGTGACATCCTTGTGGACGAGCAGGCGCAAATGGAATTTTACGCCAAGCGGATTCCCGAGCGCGTGAGTTCGGTGTCGGCGTTTGAGCATTGGCGCGCTGGAGCTGAGCGTGAGAATCCTCGCGTGTTGTACATGTCGCGCGCGGATCTCATGCAACGTGAGGCTCCTGATGCCTCGACCGAACGATTTCCGGATGAGTTGCCGGTTGGCGCCAATCGCTTGCCGCTGCAATACAAGTTTGAGCCTGCGGAACCTGACGACGGTGTGACATTGGTTGTGCCAGAGCCGCTGGTGGACATGCTTCAGCCGGACCGGCTCGCGTGGCTCGTACCGGGCATGCGGTTGGAGAAAGTTATCGCGGTATTCCGGGCGCTGCCGAAAGCCCTGCGTAAGCCGTTGGTTCCGGTGCCGGATCATGCGCGTGAGGCACTTGCAGAAATCGGCGCCGACGTTACCGACGGAATGTCAGTGCCAAGTCTGCCCGTCACCACGGTCACCGAAGGCATGCGCCTGGGCGCTCCGGCGCTTGGTCGCGGCGATAAGCGCGTCGAAAGCAATCTACCTGGTTTTTACGAATGGCTAGCTCAATGGGTGACGCAACGAGCGGGCGCGCCGGTCACGACTGCGGACCTTGCCGCGTTGGTGTTACCAGATCACCTGCGAATGAATATTCGCGTTGTTGATGCGCAGGACCGCGTAATCGCCGAGGGCCGCGATTTCGCGGCGATCAGAAAGAAATTGCACGGCACTGGAGTGGGGCGAGCGGACGTTCGGAGCGCCGCATTGCGTGCCGGAAATACGGACGGCAACAGTAGGGGGCGCATTGGTCCACACTCAACGTCGCCCGAGGCGTCGCATCTTCATCGTCAATGGGACTTCGGCGAGCTTGCCGAGTCAGCAGAGGTCGAGCGCAATCGCTTGCGGCTGGCTGTCTATCCCGCCGTCGAGGACCGCACTGTCGGGGTGGCCCTCGTTGAAGCGCGTAGTCCCGCGGATGCGGAGTCAATTTCGCGCGCCGGGCTGACGCGTCTTGCCATGCTGTTGTTGCCTCAGCAGTCGAAGTATGTAGCTAAGCGCATGGCCGACGACCGCGAGCTGGTGTTGCTCAGCCGCGGCCTGCCGCTCGATGGCTCGGTCGCGGACACATTGTCACGGCGCGCATTCCGGGAATGTTTTCTGCCTGCCGAGCAGCCGCTGCCGCGCAGCGACCGGGCATTCGCGAGTCTGCTCGACAGCCGCCGCTCGCAGTTGAATGAAGTTGCAGATCGCCTGGCCGCGATTGTGACCTCAACATTCAAGGAATGGCGCGCGGTCCGCGCCGGTCTCGAGAGCCTGAGGTCGCCGTCTTTCGCGGAAGCGGTCAAGGACATCAACTCGCAGCTCGCGGCTCTGCTGCCGGCCGACTTCATCGAGTCGCTGCCGCGCCCCTGGCTGGACTATCTGCCGCGCTACCTGAAGGCAATCGGGCGGCGTATTGAGCGCCTACCTGCAAACGCGCGGCGTGACGCTGAGCTGGCCGCGAAGGTGAAACCGTTTGTCACAGGTATGGAGGAGCTGGTCGCGCAGTTGATCAGATCCACAGCTGCGCCCAATCTGGCGCAGTTGCGCTGGATGATCGAGGAATATCGGGTCTCGCTGTTCGCGCAGGAGCTGAAAACCCCCATGAAGGTTTCGGACAAGCGGCTCGCGGAGCAGCTCGAGGCTGCGCGAATGGAGGCGCGCGGTTAGCGCCTGGGCTGCAAAGATCGCTTGACACAGTGGTTTGCAGCCTCGATAAGGTACAGACCTACCGGACAAGAACAACACACCAGCATCGGCCGCCCGCATGAAATACCGCCATCGCGTTCTGGGGTTTCTGGTGCTGCTTTTCGCCATTACCTACCTCGATCGCGTGTGCATTTCAGTGGCCGGGCCGCGCATGCAGGAGGACCTGCACATCAGCCCTGTGGGTTGGGGCTGGGTGACTGGCATGTTCACCCTGTCCTACTGTCTCTTTGAAATTCCGTCCGGTGCGCTGGGGGACCGGATAGGACCCAGGCGTGTGCTGACCCGGATTGTGCTCTGGTGGTCTGCATTCACATCGCTGACCGGCATGGTGTCGAACTTCTACGTCCTGCTCCTCACGCGCTTTTGCTTCGGCGCCGGAGAAGCCGGAGCGTTCCCGAATTCGTCGGTCGTAGTCGCGCGGTGGTTCCCTGCCTCGCAGCGCGCCAGTATCAGCGGCATCACGCTCATGGCGAGTCAGGTTGGTGGGGCGCTTGCGCCGTTGCTGGTCATCCCCATCCAGATGCGGTATGGCTGGCGAGCCGCGTTCTACGTGTTGGGCGCGTTGGGTGTGATGTGGGCGATCGCCTGGTATCTCTGGTTCCGCGACTCTCCGGCGCAGAAGCGCGGCGTGGGATCGCAAGAGCTCGAGGAAACCGCGACATTGCAAGCCGCACCTACCGAAGCTTTCCCATGGCGAACGGCGTTTCGCTCGCCAAGCGTGCTGGCGATGTTGCTCACCGCCTTTTGTTATGTCTACGTATATAACTTCTTTCAAACATGGTTACACACGTTTCTCGTTAACGGACGTGGTTTCAGCGAAGGCAGTCTGGTGCTCTCCGCACTGCCTTTTGTCGTGGCCGCCAGCGCGAACCTCGGGGGTGGATTAGCCAGCGACGCGTTGGTCAGAAAACTCGGCGTGAAGTGGGGACGGCGAACACTGGGTATCGGCGGGCTTGGGTCGGCGGGCTTTTTTACCGTAGCGGCGATGGTCAGTCAGGATCAGATCATGACGGTGATTTTCCTGTCGCTGGCCTACGGCGCTATTACGTTACAGCAATCCGGAATGTTCGGCGCGTGCCTGGACTTGGGCCGCAGGAACGCTGGCGCAATGGTCGGCCTGATGAATACCATGGCTCAGGTCGGTGGCCTGGTGGGCTCGGTAGCATTCGGGTATATCGTGGAGCGTTTCCACAGCTACGATGCGCCTTTTGTGCCTATGGCGGCGCTGCTGTTCGCCGGGTCGCTGTTATGGATGCGGATCGATGCATCAGAGGAACTGGGGGCGCCCATTCGGATTGCGCCCGCGCCCGTGGGCGCTTGAGACAGACTGCTGGTTTGGCTCGACGGCGGCCGCGGCTCCGGTCAATCTGGATAGGTCACGACGCCTGTGGTCAGGTCGTAGATTGCTTGGACGATCTTCAACTTCCCCGTGCCTGCGAGGCCAGCGATCAGCGTGCTTGCCGCGGTCAGTCGCGCCGCGGTCCGCTTGGCGCTTAATTTTGCCGTATTGTTGACGAAATCGCCGGGGCTGCTCTTCACGGCAAGCGCGGCTGGTACGATCGGCTCGATCATGGGACCGATCGCGCCGGGATAAGTCGCGTTCTTAGTGATGACGTCACACGCGGCCTTCACGGCGCCGCAGCTGGTGTGCGCCAGGACAACGATCAGTGGCGAGCCAAGCACGGCGGCGCCGTATTCAACGGTGCCGAGCGTCGCCGTGTCGACCAGATTACCGGCGTTTCTAGCAACGAAGAGTTCACCAACGGCAAGTCCGCCGAATATCAGCTCTGGGGGGACGCGGCTGTCGGCGCAGCTGATGATCGTCGCCCAGGGCGCTTGGTGCGCTGCAACTGCGCTGCGCTGCTTTGCAAGATCGATCGAGCAGAGTTCCGGATGGCTGACATACCGCGTGTTTCCCGATTTCAACTTGGCGAGCGCCTCGTCAGGGGAGAGCGCGGTTGGCGCGCCTTCAGCGGCCCGCGCCTGCCAGGGCGCGTGGGCGAGCCCGAGCGCGACGACCCCGGCGGCGCCAAACTTCAGCAGGTCTCTCCGCCCAACACCTTCGTTCTCGCGATTGGTGCGCATGACCCGTCCCCCTTATGCGTTTTGTGAGTAGCTCGTGGATACTCTGTGAAAGTAGCAGCCGGCGTGTCACTTAGCCAATGGGTTGGACACCGGCCTTCATATGTGTGATTCAGACTCGGCTCGTCATCCATGGGAGCCGATGATGGACGAGCTCATTCATGCCGCAGTGCGGCACGTGCTGACGGCGAGAACCCGACGGTCGGGTTCCGAGGACCATGTTTCACAACGAGATGCTCATGGAGAGCGGGCAGTTCGGAATCAGACGCTGAGTTCTTGAGGCGGCCGGCGGAAATACGTGGCTGAGCTCGGATTGATAAGTATCTGCCGTAGCCGCACGCCGGGGGAGTTTCCCGATGATTTACAGACTGAGCGCAGATTTGGTGTTGATCGTTCATGTGGCATTCGTGCTGTTCGTCGTGCTCGGAGGCCTCCTCGTGGCGCGATGGACCTGGCTGATGTGGTTCCATCTTACGGCAGTGTTGTGGGGCGCCCTGATCGAGTTCGCCGGCTTCATCTGTCCCTTGACGCCCCTGGAAGTGAGTCTGCGGAAACTCGCCGGGGCATCAGGCTATGAGGGCGACTTCATCGGTCACTATGTCACCAATGTCTTGTATCCGTCAGCGCTCACGCGCCAGCTGCAGATCTGGCTCGGCTGCGGGGTACTGCTGTCCAATGTTCTGATCTACGGTTATGTTCTCGCCCGCAGAAGAGGGTCTGGGGCCTCCGACCACGGTTAGATTCTCTGCTGAACGGCGAAGTCTCGAACGCTGCCTTCCAGCGGGCAAGGCTATCGGCTTGCGTAAATGACCGGTGCGTCACAAGCTATTTAGCGGTAACGCCTTCGATAATTGAGTAAGAATAGACCACTATAGGTAAGAGCGGGCGATCGGTCGGCGAAGGCCGCCTCCCTATAGCTGTCGGGCCGCCTCCTTACAGGTGTCACTAATTGCCTCGCCTGATATAGTCTGCGAATCAGTCGCGCATCATAGTATATATACCAAGACATGCTGATCGACCGTAGAACCGTGATAATCGGCGCGGCCACGTTGGCTGCCGTCAGAACTGCTGAGAGTGCTACGCCTGACACAGTGGAGGTGCAGATGAATCTACCAACTGAACGAGTACTGGGCATCGGCGGACTATTCTTCCGGAGCCGCGACCCAAAAAAATTGGCGCAGTGGTATCAACTCCATCTCGGTATTGCCCCCGTACCGGCAGACTATGGTCAGCCAGTGTGGCAACAAGCCGCCGGCCCGACCGTATTCGCTCCGTTTGGGATGGATACGGACTATTTCGGATCGAAGCAGCAAGCGTGGATGGTGAACTTTCGAGTTCGAAGTTTGGACGCCATGGTCGCGCAGCTGCAGAAGTCCAACATTGAGGTGAAGGTGGATCCGGAAAAATATCCCAACGGTCGATTCGCCAGACTGCACGATCCGGAAGGCAATCCGATCGAGCTATGGGAACCGGCAACGGGTTGAGAAGGCAGGGGCCAATCACTTAAGATTGGTGGCACTGCAACCGATCGACTCGATAGGCCGAACCGAGGAGCGCAACGATGATCAAAGTCAGCGTAATGTACCCCAATACGCCCGGGGCCCGATTCGATCATGAGTACTACCGTAACAAACACATGCCGCTCGTTAAGGCCCGGATGGGCGACAGCTGCAAGTACTACACTGTCGATAAGGGACTCGCGGGCGGTGCTGCAGGCGCGCCAGCGACCTATGTTGGCATGTGTCACATCTTTTGCGAGTCCGTAGAGGCGTTCCAGGCGGGCTTTGGTCCGCACGCGAAAGAGATCATGGCTGACATTCCTAACTATACCGACCAGGCTCCGGTAATTCAGATAAGCGAAGTCGTCGTCGGGTAAGGCGGACGGCCATTCGGGACGCGGGCGATGGGCATTTCGCCCGCGCGTTTACAGACTCCGGTTGGTCAGTGTTGGCAGTCCTTTATGCCGAAGATTCGATAAGCACGAGGTCGTTCACTGCTGCGCGGCCGGGCTCCACCGTCGAGCCATAGACACCGAGGCAGCCCTGACGATCGCGAGCTACCGCTCGCAGGATGAGGGGGTTGCGCTCCGTAGTCACGGGATCGATGGTGATGACGACGCAACGACCGTCGCGCTTATCAACACGCATGCGCATCCCGCCAATGCGCAGGACACAGCCCACCCAGCTATCCTCGGGGAAGGAGGCCTGTTCGGTTGCCTCAACCAGAATGTTCGGTCGAAAACGCTGGACGTCCAACCGAGCGCCCACCATATCGCTCAGCCGGGCAATCGTCTGGGTTGTAATGAGAGACAGTGGGAATGTGTCGAAGACGCCGCAGTTGTGCTTCATCACTCTCGCTCCTTGCGGCCAGATCTCTCCTCCGAGCGCCGGGTCTGTGACGTCGAAGACGACCCCCGAGGGCGTTCGCACGATCGTTGATGATTTGTCGGGTTGAGACGGATCGACGAAGGAGGGACGGTAGTAACTCATGTCGTTGCGCTCACGAAGTGTGAGCCAAGGAAACCCGCTTTGGGTTACGCCGTTTCGAATGAAGGCCCAGCGCCGATCCCCGGCTAAGCCATGCCAGGATACGTCGACTTCGGTCAGCGGCTCCGCTGCCATCGACTTGACCGGGTAACGCCACAATCCTACGACGCGGCCGATCGGCCTGCCGTTCTTGCAATCAAGCATAGGCACCTCCGTAGAGGCGCCCTTACATTACGAACCAGCGTCGAGCGTGGCGGATCTGGATCCGCTGCAGCGCCTCTCGACGGCGGGGTGTGCCGCCGACAGCGGCATCACTGATGTAACGTATGTAGCAAACCATGGCTGTAGGTAGGCGTCAAGCTCATGCAAAAGGAGACCTTTCGCGCATCGCGCTGTGTCTGCGATCGGCCAAGGAGCAGTCATTGGACGTGATCCCGTAAGATTCCCTGAATCGGCCCCGCCCAGCCAGGCGCGCGATTCGCTGATGGCGGCCGAGCGGGGCGGTCGCTGACGCTCTCATTATCGCTTTTCCGAAAGCGATGCTGATCCAGGAGAATTATCAAGATGCGTTCAAGCACGGACATCTCCGTCACCGTTAGCCGACTGCACTCTGACAATGTAGCGCTGCTTCGCGAGCTAAATCAGCTCTTTGCGGCTGCGTTCGGCGATCCCGAGGTCTACACTCATGCACCCCCCGATGACGCTTATCTCTGCGCACTACTGGGAAAAGAACACGTAGTAGCGCTGGTCGCTCTTGTGGCAGGACAGGTTGTCGGCGGCCTCGTCGCTTACGAGCTCGAGAAGTTTGAGCGCGCAAGGAGCGAGCTATACATCTACGATCTAGCTGTGGCCGAAGACTACCGTCGGCGAGGCGTCGCCACGGCACTAATCAAGCGGCTTCAAGCAATCGCAGCGAGTCGCGGAGTATGGGTGATATACGTTCAGGCAGATTACGGTGACAACGCCGCGATCGGGCTTTACGAGAAACTTGGTGTCCGTGAAGATGTGATGCACTTCGATATACCGATTGTTACATGTGGTTGAGCTTTCGGGCCCGATGGCGTTCAACATCCGCTCTCGTGATTCCGAACTACTCTGATCGTGCATGACCTCCGAGCGGCTCGACCAGCTTCCCGATAGCGAACGCTCGATCGAGCAAACTGAATATTGGAGGCGCGCTGTCTTAGGCGGCCGCAGGTGGTGACGCGTGTCTACTTCGAATCCTGATCACCTTTCGCACAATGGCTGTCAGCAACCCGAGCAGCGCCAAGGCGCAGATCGTGAGCAGCACGCGAGCGTTCCTGAGGACGAAGCCCACCGTTGCATAGACACGATCAATTCGCGTTAGATTGCCTTCGTTGTGTATGGACTCAGGCTCGATCTTCTCGCCCAAGCTCATGAGCTTATCGCCGGAGGCGCTGAATCGAGGCCACGGCGGTAGTCCCGCACCGTTGGGATCGCCGCTTTTGGCGAAATTCGTCCAGTACGTCGACATCGTTGCCGCCAACACCCGATCTTTCGTCGTCCACGGGACAGACTGTTGGTCGAGATGGTCGAAGACGTATACCATCTCTGCGCCGTGAGTTGCACCCATGCCGGCGTATTTCGAATCGCCGCGGTAAGGCGGGGCGCGGTTGAATTCGTAGTAGAAGACCGGGTTGCGTTCATCCTCTGCAGCCAGATGCGCCCATGCCCACATGTCCCAACGAAATCTCAAGTCGCCATGGAAAGCAGCGGCGGAGGCTCGTGCGTCGGCGTCAGTCGCACCCGGTTTTGGCCCGATCAGCCGAACCAAAAAGCTCAAAAAGCTCGGAAAGGTGCTATTCAGCTCCTCTGCGAAATTTCTGACGGTGATCGTGTGGCCGGCGATGAAGAACTGGCCCTCGTCCGCATTCGACCCGATCAGGAGTGGGACCCGATTGTGCTGATGCTGCCGGTAGGCGTCGTAGGGCGACTCCTTCAGTACGTAGCCGTCGATGATTGCATGCGGATTGAAGGGCGTCTTCAACACTTCGGCTGCGGCCCTATGGCGTAGGGCGGTCAGGCTCGCCGCGCCTGATCGCGCCACGAACTGACGTCCCGTTTCTTCAGCGCCTGCCAGCTTGAAATCTGGAGCCAGATCAAGAGGCTCGAACAGCCCGCCACTTTGCCCGATTGCGCGCTGAAAAAGCCCGCGGGCCAACGGGGACGTGATCAGAGCGCTGATGGAGATGGACCCTGAGGATTGGCCAAACACCGTGACACGGTGCGGATCGCCGCCGAATGCGGCTATGTTCCGCTGAACCCAACGTAAAGCCGCGATTTGATCGAGCAGCCCGTAGTTGCCGGAAGTGTGCTGCGCAGCTTCCCGCGAGAGATCTGGGTGTGCAAGAAATCCGAGAGCCCCAATCCGGTAGTTGAAGGTGACTACGACAACACCCTTCCTGGCCAATCGGTCGCCCGCATACAGCGGCGTTGATGCCGACCCATTCGCAAGCCCACCGCCGTAGATCCAGACCATCACCGGCAAGCTCTCCGTAGAGCCTTCCACGGGAGTCCAGATGTTCAGATAGAGGCAGTCTTCGCTTGTTGGTTCCGCAGGCGTGTCAGGTGGATATGACCCGGTCTGCATGCAGACCGGGGAAAAGCGGTCGGCTTTCCTGGTACCGGACCAAATGACTGCCGGCTGTGGTGACCGCCACCTGAGTTCGTCCAGGGGCGGTGCCGCGAACGGAATTCCTCGATAAACGAAGAGACCGTCATTTCGAACGCCGTCCACCATGCCGCTCTCGGTTTTGGTCGGCACTGCAAGCGCTTCTGAACATCGGAACGAAAGACCGATCACAGTCGCCACAAGTGCCGGCAATAACCAGTTCTTGCTCATAGCACCGTAACTTTGGCCTGCAGCTGCGGGCCGGACCGGGATGCGGGAAGCGCCTGCGTCTCTAATGTCCTCTTACCCGACATACGATGACTCTTCTCTGTTCGGGAGCCTCAAGAACACACTAGCTCGTCAAAAGTTGCAGCAATCTCTTGAACTCGAGCGTCCGCGCCCGCTCAGGCCCGCGCCGATTCTTCACGACAGTCGGCTGTCCGGTTCACCAGTGCCGAACCGTCACTTTGAGTCAGGGCGTATGGCGGCTTTGGGTCGTGAGTGAGGGTGCGCATCCGTTGCGCAAGCCTGAGGATCTCAGACACCACACGCTGATCCGTGACACTTATCCGATCGTCGTCTACCCTCCGGACGCCATCCGTCAGCGCAAGGGTAAGAGCCTTTCGAGATTGGCTCTTTTGCGTTCCACCGAGACTGATGGGATTTGCCGCGCGATCGAGAGAATTCGATCGCGTGTCGTGAGGGCTGCCGGTCGTTCGTCCTCAGGATATGAAGAACCTGGAAAGAGAGAGACAATGCGGAAGATCATCGCCACTAGTCATGTCACGCTGAACGGCGTCATGCAATCACCCGGAGCCTCGCTATGAGCCCCACCATTTCGGCCTTCAAACGGTCGCCCGATCGCGGCAGAGGACTGGCACGTGAGATGCGCGTTCGCTGGGCGCTTGAAGAAGTGGGCCAGCCGTACAACGTTCGTCTTGTTTCGTTCAATGAGATGAAAGAACCCGCGTATCGAGCGCTTCATCCTTTCGGGCAGATTCCGACCTATGAAGAAGGCGATCTTGCCCTGTTCGAGTCGGGGGCGATCGTGTTCCATATCGCTGAGCGCCATACGGGCCTGCTGCCAGAAGATGCGAATGCCCGGGCGCGCGCGATCACATGGATGTTTGCCGCGCTTAACACTGTGGAGCCGCCGCTCGTTGATCGCGAAATCGCCATGCGCGACGAGTGCGACAAGCCCTGGTACGAGCAGCGCCTGCCTATTGTCGAGGATCGCGCCCGTAAACCGCTGGGTGACCTTTCCAGTCGCCTCGGGGATGCCGAATGGCTCGATGGTGCGTTCAACGCGGGCGACCTTCTGATGGTGGCGGTGCTGTTCAGGTCGAAGGGGTCGGGAATACTGGACGAATATCCGAACCTCTCTGCCTATGTCGCCCGCGGCGAAGCGCGACCCGCTTTTAAGCGCGCTTTCGACGCTCAATTGGCGGTTTTCAATGCAACATCGAGCGGTTGATATAGGTCCGCTCTGGGTACCGAAAGCGCCAGTTCACCCGCGCGGCTATGTAGCCTAGCGGCGTCTAGCGAAATCCATGACCAGCTTACTGTCGGCCTGCCAACCGATATCACTGGCGGCTTTGGGGCCGCACTATAGCAGCGACCCTGACCGGTGTGCCCCCATGTTCAAGGAGCGCCCCTGAAGATCGCACGTCTTCAGAGGGCGTTTCGGTTGGCTGGCCGCAGTCGGGCGCCTAGGGGCTCGATGTTTGGGACACGACCGGACAGCGCGCTTCCGGGTTGCAGTTGTCGGGCGCGTTGTTGAATACCCAGCCACTGATGGATACGGTCGTCCGCGGCTTGGCATCGCTGGCACCAGCGAGCGCTCCGCCAAACTGGTTACGCGCGGAATTGTTCGCAATCACCACACTGCCGTCCGCCACGAGGCTGCCGCCGAAACTAACGAAAAAGAGGCCGCCCGCCGTATCGGAGGCCGTGTTGTCCACAATGCTGGTCTGCGTGATTGTGGCATGGATGAAATCAGTGCCGAGACTGATAGCGCCCCCTTGTTGAGCGGAGTTGCGGCTGAAGGTCGAATTGCGAATGTTGACCGCCACCGCCTCCTCGTTAACGTTCAAGCCGCCACCCGCGCGGGCGGCGTCATTGCCCGTGATGGAGCAGTCGTTGATAGAGAGCGTGGTCGGCTGTGGAGGTTCGAACCCCGCCCAATTCACACCACCGCCGTCGGTAGTAGAGTGGTTCGACACAACAACGCAGTGGCGCAGACTGAGTTGGCCGAGCTCTCTCACGGCGATGCCGCCACCGTCGCCGAACCCTCGGGTAATGGTCACATCGCTGATAGTGACCAGTTTCGTCCCCGCAATGGTGATCACCGTGCCCTTGCCGTTGCCATCGAGAATGACGCCGGTACGGCCGCTGCCCTGCAGCGTGAGCTTCTTCCCCTCGGTGTTTAGAATTTCGACATAGCGGCCCTTGCCGATCTGGATGATGTCATCAGCTGCCGCCGCGTCGATCGCGCTTTGGATGGTTGGGTACGTGCATCCGGACGGACACACTGCTCTAGTGGTCGCGGCGAACGCGGTGGATACCAGAATTGACCCTGCAGCGAGGCCGCCCAGCATCACTATCGCTGTACTCGTGTTCATTCTCAGCTCTCCCCCTTGAGCCCGGACTATCAGCGCGGGCAGATGTGGTTGCCCTCGACTAATATGCATAGCTCATGCCTAACGTTCGAGCTGACAGAAAATCAAGAACTTGAGTGCAGCAGTCAGGTTACGGCTGGTACATTCTGTAAAATTCCCCGACGTAGTCCCCGGTCTTTGGACTGGGCGAATCACTCCCGTCCCCGAAACGTATTCGCAGCGGCAATGCCAGACTTTATGGAGTCCTAATAAACGTACTCAACCAGCGCGTTTCAGGGACGCTGCATGAGGACTTGCAGAGGGCGCTCACCGCAGCAGCTCACGGAAGCAACATGGCACAGACTTGGGTTGCTGAGGCGGGCCATTGCGATCGCCGCTATCCTGACTGTGCAGCGCAAAGGGAGCCAGATCAACCGCCGGTCGTCGTCGAAACCCGTTAAACAATGATGCGGAAAACTCATCAGCGCTTGCACCAGGTAGAGAGACGGGGAAGCGCCCGAGCGCGCGATCTGAAAATCGCAGTGATCGACCACGAGTCGCCGGTCCGCAGACGGTTAAGAGAAAAGGTGATTACAATCCCGGAAAGCTCTAATCCCGAACGCTACTGAAGACGGTGGGACGTCGACAGTTGCTTCTCGCAGAGCCGGGGGTGCAGCCGGTTCTTTGACAAGATCCCGGGCATTCAAGGAGTGTCATTGCTGCACGACAACTGGATCGCGCGTGGGTGGTCGAATTTCCCCACCATGATACCGGCAGCAGTGCTGACCGCCGGTGCGTTCGTTGGCGAATCCAGCGTTCCGTTGCTGAGTGCGCATCCGTACTACGATCCGCGCGCGTACAAACAGTAGTGGTCATGAGGCGGCGGTGATTGCCATTTTGTGCCAGCATTTCTAAAATTGCCGGCCATGGACCGATCACTCGTCGCCGCTGCTGTACTCGCCCTGGCGGGATGCCAAAGCGAAAGCTATCTCGATCCAGCTGGACCCGGTGAGGCACGTACGGTGGGAGGGATATGTCCGGTTGTGTACCGGGTCCTGGACATACCTGTACCCAACAGCGATGCGCGCATATATCTGAATGCGTTTGGGAAGAACGAAGTTGCGCGCGAGGCGGCGATCTTCCTGGTCGTCTCGGACAGCGGGGTCTTCATCAACAATGTGTGGCGTGGCGACCCGCATCCCCAGAGACACGTCCACAAAATATCGTTTCCGGATGGAATGACGCTGCAGGTGACCTTCGATGATGGACGGACTGTGTCAGGAGAGTTGGCCACAGTATCGGACGGCGCGCGTGGGACCACAGCCCTCATTCTCAAGCTCGTGTTGCCCGACCGTGAAGTAAGCCGCTTCAGCGTAGTGTTTCCGTCCGTCATGGTCGATGGCGAGCGCGTCGGGGTAGGGCGTGTCGATTTCAAGCCTGCCCGGGCAACGATATACGGGATCAACTGCTGACGCCGAGACGGTTTCCGGCGACGCAACTCGGCCCTCAGCAGCGGCCTGCATGAGCACCGATATGTGGAATCTCACCTCGCCGATATGTGGTACCAGTACAATCAAGCGCTGAGTCAAGGCAACGAAAAGGAGGCTCGGCGCGTCGTCCTGCGCGGGTATTTTGAAGTGTTGACGCCCTTGCTTTACGGCGTGTTACGGACCGTGATTCGGTTGTGGTTGCGATCGTGGGGATGAGGGCTATCGACGCGCGAGGGGCGCTGCTAAGCGCGACGGGGTCAGGGCCTGACGCCTCTGTTGTCAGCCTAATCCTACCTCTGGCGGGCAAATCATGTCCCATGGAGAGCGAGCCCGGCAAATGCTGACGCAACAAGCCGGGACGCACCACTGATCAGCGGCCCTGGGGCCCGCATTGGTGGGGCGGCATTGCGTCTGTGGCCAGCTGTGCAATTGCGATGACTGCCGCGCGGCTCTGAGGAGACGCATGCCACCGCAACCGCTCAAGGGCCTCTTCGAAGGTCAACGGCGCAGATATCCGCCGGTTCCTTTCTCCCAAGAGCTGCGAGACAGCAACCGAGTAATAGTGGGCGAGGGCAAGCACCGCCTTGCAGGCGGGATTGCGGATCTTACGAGTCTCGATCGCGGATAGGTACGCCGTAGAGAGGCCCGTTGCCCTAGCGACCGCACCGAGGGAGATGCCGCGCGTGCGGTGCAGTGCGATGCTCACTAAACTCATGACACCAAGTGTCTCAAAGTCATTGACACGTTCCGCCCCGCGCTCAATTACAAAGGTATGTCACGGTCCTCCTTAACGATTGTTGGACGACGCGCCGCGCTCTAACGCCATCAGAAATTCCTGCGAAGCATGGTCAGTCGGAACGATTACCCGCTGGCCGCCGGAGCTGACAAGGACCCAAGCTAGGGGGAACTTCCACAAGTGCTTGACTTTAGCCCACTCCAGAATGGCGGAACCTAGCTCAGATTCGACCCGTAGCACAGCGTCCTCTATATGGAACGTAGCCGTGCGTGATTTCATTTCAGCAATCCGGCGGCCTGAGTACGTCACGCTGATCAGCAGAATTAGGGCAAAGATCAGAACTAGTGCCAGCACCAGGCCGGTTAGAAGGCCGATTAGGAACTTTGGAGGGTTGTGCCGTGTCGCCAAGTAGATGAGTGCACCAACTGTCACAAGCACACTCGTCACTTCGGCAGCAGTGATGCGTGATCGGATTCCTTTAAAAAAGGACCGAAGCGCCGTGGAGCGAGCGAGCGTCTCAGTGAATGTTCCCGTGTGAGCTAGCGGTGGCATTGATGTACGTCGCCTCACGAAGAAGTTGAGCGGCCGAACGATGCCGCCTGACTAGCGCCGCGGCAATGAAAAACCTGGCACATACAAATAAGCTGGCCGGCCGAAATATGTAAGTTCTCGATTCGTCCGAACACTTCGCTCGGCACTACGAGTTTACACGCCATTAACCGTGCACGGCCATATCGCGGTCTCGGAGCGGGTCGCATGCTGGCCTGCGACCATCGTCTGCTTCCTCGATCGAGAGTGGTCCCTAACGAGCTTCGGAGGAACCGCTCCGGGTTGAAAGCGCCCTCTCGCCGAAGTACCGGAGGTCGGCCGGAAGCTGTCGTTTGCGACCCGTCGTGCTGGTCGTGCGTTGAACAGCCTGTTGTGCGCTGTTATTTCTTCGCCTCTCGGCGACGTAGGTGAGTAAAGCACTCAATTGGCGTTCGAGAACCTGACAGAGCGCTTCCAAGGTGGAGAAGCGGATCGCTCTTGCCTTGGCCGTCTTAACAATCGAGAGGTTTTCCAGTGTTATATCTAGATCCGCGGCTAAATAGCTCAACGTTATGCGCCGCGCATGCAGGAGATCTTCCAGGTTGAAGATGATAGGCACGACGTCAGACCGTTCCTGCCAGATCTGCGATCACATGCAGGATTATTTGAATTTCCTACGTCCGCTTGCGGTCCGGTCCTGGACGGTCGCGGTTCGGTCATTCCAGACTTCTGGGCGGGGTGGCTGCTTTACGCTCGGGAGACACGCACAGGTATTGCTCCGGCAATGCAACGTGATGAAAATGTCCAGAGTGACTGCTCCGTCCTATATAGGTGGCTCATGAGTAAATTGGAACTACCGGCACACGGCGCCTGCCGCTGCGGCGAAGTGCAGATCCGAATCAGTGCGCAGCCGATCTTAACCATGGCCTGTCATTGCAGAGGCTGTCAGAGAATGAGTGCTAGCGCGTTCTCTCTGAGTGCGGCCATTCCGACGGCGGGTTTTGAAGTCGTTTGCGGTGAGCCCGTCATCGGGGGTCTGCGCAATCCGGACCTGCGGCACTTCTTCTGTCCGCGGTGCATGAGCTGGATGTTCACTCGTTTTCTCCCGGAATTCGTGAACGTGCGAGTCACTATGCTCGATGACGTGTCGTGGTTTGCGCCTTTCGTAGAGACATGGACCAAGACGAAACTCTCATGGGTAACATCACCCGCACTACACCGTTATGCCGAGTTCCCTCCTATGGAGGAATACACGAAGCTAACCGCGGAGTTCTCGCAATGGCTGTCGGCAGCCCCTAAAGAGAATTGATGGCACGCTGACGAACGGCGCTGAACGGCAAAGAGCCGACTGTTGGCGATTGGGGATAGACTTTCCGGAAGCGTCGCTCGCGCGGTGACCTACGTGTCCACGGAGTAAGGAGGCCACATGAAGTCTGAATTCCCCGGCGCAGTCCCAGAGATACCGGTGAGCAACGTCGACGGTGCCGCGGATTATTACAGGAACAAGCTCGGCTTCAACGTGGACTGGGGTGACGAGGCCGGCGGCGGCGTCGCGGGCATCTCCAAAGGGCAATGTCGAATGTTCCTGACTAATCCGGCGTTCCGAGAGATGCATGGGAACTCAGGACCGGTGGTGGTTTGGCTCAATCTCAGCAGCCGGCAAGAAGTGGACCACTTACATGAGCAGTGGAGTAGCAGCGACGCCAAGATCGTCTCTCCCCCGGAATCGAAGCCCTGGAAGCTGCATGAGTTCACAGCATCCGATCTGGATGGCAATCTGCTGCGCGTGTTCTACGATTTCTCCTGGGAGACCAAGTGAAGTTGGTCCCTGCCTGGCAAGGACTCTCGCCGGCGAAAAGCAGACCGGCGGCCGATCGTTAGCTTTGCTCGAGGCGGACGGTGACGATTGCACCTCGTGGTCCTCGTATAGCCGCTTGATTCAGGGCGGTCAGCCGCATCCACGCGTCATCGGCCATTTGACATTCACTGCTCCAACAGGCCGCACTGGCGAAGTGGGCCACCGTGCATGTAATTTTCGATGGATCGCCCGGACTAATACCTAGAATGAACAGCCAAGCGAGCGACCTGCCTTTGGACTTCGAGCAGCTAGTGCGCGAGCACAGTGGCCGCATTCGGCGTATCGCACGTCGTTTCGCGGCGAATGGCGCGGTGGACGACCTCGTTCAGGACATTCTCACGCGGTTGTGGCGTAGCTACGCCGGCTTCAGGGGCGATGCCAGGGTTGAGACCTGGATCTATCGGGTTGCCCTGAATGCCGCGATGACTCACCAGAGTGAGGCGGTTAAGGCGCGCACGTTGAAAGCCGCGGTGTCCGCACGGTCGGCGGCGTCCGAGGGCGCACCTGGAGGTGCGAGCGCCGCAAGCATTCTCGCCGACTTCCTGAGCCAGCTCGGTGATATCGATGCATCAATACTGATGATGTACATGGACGGGCTCACGGCTGATGAAATGAGCGGCGTCCTCGGCATCACGGGAAACGCGATCAACGTGCGCATCAACCGAATGAAACAGAAATTCAACGACGCCTATGTGGAATGAGGAGCGAGGTGACCCGTGAAATTGGACGACTTGAAGGCGGCGTGGAAGCAAGAGGTTGATCAGTCGGCCCGAGCGGACGGTCTGCCAATGAACGCGATCATGAGTGATGTGAAGAAAATCAATCGTGAGGTTCGGTTCCGGGATTTCTGGATGATTTTCGCCCTCACTCTGGGTGCCCTGCTGTATTTGATTTTCGGGTGGTTAACCCAGGAGAACCTAGATTCGCTGTCGCGACTCGGCGTGCTTGTGTTCATAGCCGCCACGGCTGTCATGAGCGTTGCCCTGATGCGAGCCCGGAGCGTGACGCGGTCAGATGATTGGACATTGCGCTCCCGCATCGAAATGGAGATCGAGAAGCTGGAGAAACAGCGGAGGCTGATGAACCGCGTGGGCTACTGGTTCCTCTTGCCGATGCTGATTGCCAACGGGATATCGTTGCTAGGTGGCCACCACGCGCGGACCGGAAGCTTGGTTCCGGATGCGCACGGAATGGCTATTTTTGCCACCTGCGGCTTGGTATACGGGTTCACGTACTGGCTAGTTCGCCGGGAAACGAAGAGGAAATGGGACCCCGTTCTGGCGCGACTGCAGCGGCTCCACACTGATTTGTTAGGCTAACGAACGTCCGCTTCGTGCGTTCCAATGGCAGCTTCCGAGCGATCTGTGTGGCGGCTCTCAGTCGAAGGCGTAGCGTTCGGCTCATCGATATCGTGCAATAATGGCGATTCCAAACTTACGTTTGGTCGATGCACCACGTTAAAACTTCGTCCCGATATGCGCTTAAGCGATTGTTATAACTTCCACGATTTCCGCCAACTGGCCATGCGACGGCTGCCGCGTCCAATTTTTGACTACATCGATGGAGCGGCAGATGACGAAGTGACCTATCGTCAGAACACGGCGGGCTTCGAGCGCTGCGATCTAGTGCCCAACGTGCTGCGCGGCGTGGAAAGCATCGATCTCTCTACGACCGTGATGGGCCAGAAACTCGCAATGCCCCTCTATTGTTCTCCAACCGCACTCCAGCGTCTGTTCCACCATCGAGGCGAACGGGCGGTCGCCGCGGCCGCAGCAAAATACGGGACGATGTTCGGTGTATCCTCGCTGGGCACGGTCAGCTTGGAGGAGTTGCGCCGCAAATACGCCACACCACAGGTGTATCAGTTTTATTTCCACAAGGATCGCGGCCTCAATCGCGCGATGCTTCAACGCGCCAAAGATGCCGGTGTCGAGGTCATGATGCTGACCGTAGACAGCATCACCGGAGGAAACCGCGAGCGGGACATACGCACCGGGTTCTCAATCCCGTTCGGGCTTACGCTGGGCGGAATGCTGCAATTTGCGATCAAGCCGCTCTGGACCTTGCACTATCTCATGCATGAAAGTTTCACGCTGCCGCAGTTGGAAGAGCACGTCGACATGAGCGGCGGGGCCATGTCGATCGGGCGCTATTTCACCGAGATGCTGGACCCTTCCATGAACTGGATAGACGTGGCGGAGATGGTGCAATTCTGGAACGGCCAGTTCTGCCTGAAGGGCATAATGTCAGTGGCAGATGCGAGGCGCGCGGTGGAAATCGGCTGTACGGGCATCATACTGTCCAATCACGGTGGTCGACAACTCGATGGCTCGCGAGCCCCTTTCGATCAGCTGGTAGAAATCGTGAATGCAGTGGGCGATCGGATAGATGTGATGATGGATGGGGGCATCCAACGCGGAACCCATGTTCTGAAGGCGCTATCGCTCGGCGCCAAAGCCGTGGGTGTAGGCCGCTTCTATCTCTTTCCTCTGGCGGCTGCCGGCGAAGCTGGTGTTGTGCGCGCTCTAGACCTCATGCGGGCGGAAATCGAAAGGGGGATGAAGCTGATGGGCTGCACCTCGATCAGCCAACTCACACGTGACAATGTGAGGTTCAGGTAGTTGATTGGACGGTCGCGACCCTCGTCGAACTGCCGCCTCTGAATCTTTCGCACGGCTACGTTCGAACGTCAGCTTTGGGTCGAGGCTGCCCGTTCGATCGGAATATTCGATCCGCGTTCGGCGCTGCGCGGTGACGTTCGACATTGCTCCGTAGCGTCAGTCATGTCCCGCAGCTGGACCGAAGTCGATGAGCATTCCGTCCAAGGGGAGCTCGCGCGTGTGCGGCTGCCAGGCGCCATCCGCCGAGCTGAGACGGAAGTGGTCGATGAGATACGGCACACCTTCTCCGGCCAGTAGCGCCGAGGAAGTTGTAACTTCGAAATGCAGGTGCGGCTCGCGCGCATCTCCGGAGGCACCAATGCGTGCCAATGACTGCCCTCGACGCACGTGTTCTCCTGTCTTGACGCGCAAGCTGCCCGGTTGCAGGTGAAAGTAATGGGCGAATTGCCCGCCACCCAAGTCGAGCGTGACGGTATTACCGCCCACGGTATCCATCGTGATCGGTACGGCAGGATGAAATGCTTCGAAGTGGCCGGGTACATTCTCCGGCAGGCCATCTCTTGCCGTGATCACCTTGGCATCCGCGACGGCGAACACGGGCTTGCCGTAGGCGTAATACGAACGCGTGTCGCGAGGGTCACCGGAAAACCGTTCGCCATTCTGGATTTGCTGCCAGTCGATTGCGTACCGCCGGGAAATCACGGAGCGCCCGTCCAATATGAAGAGGCCACGTCGGTGGTGGTTATCCTTCGCATTGCTCGGCCCATCGGACGCCACCCAATTGGCTCCCTCCACGGGTGGACCCAGCACGTGCACCTGGGTGCGATGAGTGTCGATGACCGCGCCCTCGACAGATGAGTCGACGGTGAGCACGCGATGACGCAGCCGGTTCGGCAGATAGGCTCCAGGCTCGAAAGGGACCCACATAAATGCGATGACAGTGGCGCCAGCGCCCAGTTGGCGCGGATTAGTGCCCGCCTCGGGCGTCGGATCCCCGACGGGCTGTAACAGCACATCGATTTGTCCGTCTTCAAATACGACAATGGGCTTCCCCGCCGTCCTGTCAGCGTCGAGCACTTCGATGCGGTGGAGCGTCATCGAGCTCGTCGTGAAGTTTGCCAAACGTAATTCGTAGGTTAGATAGTTACGGCCGGCACTCGCGAATGCAGTGGGGTCAAAGGGTACGCGCATCTCGAGCTGCAGCGGAAACGGCGAAGCGCTCGGTGCGCTCGCAGATTGTGCGTCTTGCGCGATCGGGGGTACCGCAAAGGCGGGGGTCAGATACAAGAAGGCGGCGAAGAAGAAACAACTCGCTACTGACTTCATGGCTCTATCCAGTGCTCAGTTCCACGCCCACTCTAATATTTGGTAAGGGGGAATCCAGTCATTCTCGGCGTGCCGTTCGGGCCGCGCGATGGACGGATCGGTAGATTCGATCCGCGCCGGGCGCTGCGCGCCAGGATTGGGCGGCGCCGAGGCGCAAGCAGCTCAGCTTTTCCTGGGCACTTCACCCGCGTTGCGCCGTTCGCTCTGAGCCGGGTCAATGCGAGCATCTCGGATGCGGCGGAGATCATCCGGGCGGTGGTGAAGGCGAGGGGATAGCCGAGGCAGCGAGTACGAATGAGTCAGATCGGCCAACGGACTAAACCGCTCGCGCGGTAGTCGGAGGGCTTCGATTTGGCCTCCTAAGGATAGCTAAGGCCTGAGGCTCTGTTTCGTATGGTTCGAGGCGAGGTAATCCGCCTCGTTTCGTACACGGATCAGGGCCATGAACAACTCCACTCGAGCGGTTTCACCGCTGCGTCAGCGCATGATTGAAGACATGCGGATGCGCAAGCTTTCACCGAAGACGCGGTCTGCGTACATCCGCAGTGTGCGGCAGTTTGCCCGCTATCTGCGCCGCTCTCCGGATACTGCGAGCATCGAGGATCTGCGTAATTACCAGTTGCACTTGGTGGATAGCGGCACCTCGCCCATCTCCCTCAACGCGGCGATCACAGGACTGAAGTTCTTCTTCGGCGTGACCCTGGATCGCGGAGCGATGATGGCGAAGATGCAGCACGTGTTTGTGCCGCGCACGCTGCCCATTGTGTTGAGTCGGGAAGAGGTCAAGCGCCTGATCGCTGCGTCCGACAATCTCAAGCGCCCCGATGCTCATCATCGAGACCTTCGCGCGCACTCAACACATTCGAGGACCTCCGTGGACATCCGGCTCAACATGAGTGCGCACGGCTCGCCTCACAAGACATCCCCGTCGGCTCTTCATCGAACAGCGCCGACGCGAACTCCTATTGTCTTGCCTCGCCAAATGACCCGCGATAGCGCGCATCCAGGGGGCTCATCCGCACCCGCCGATCGGTCACAAAGCATCGCGATGCTACAAACGGTCGGTCCATCGCCGCGGCAGTCGCTTCCAACACCCTCGCCAGCGCTCAAATCCCCATAGCGCATCGCCGCTACCGACCCTGGTCAGCACGTTTCCGCGGTTTCCTCCCTTGGGCGTTGTCCAACGCCCGCCCGGCAGGCGTGGCCTCAACCGGACACCCCAGCCCACGGGGCGGGCATCGGACAACGCTTAACAAAAGCGGCCACCGGAGACTGCGGCACCAGTTTCCCCAAGGCGGACACTTAACGGCTGGGCTGCGCGCCGCGGGCGCCCGGTTTGGGGCTGGCACTTTGAGCTTCCACTCGTGCGGCCCAGCGACTTAGTTCGCAATCACGTCCGTCACGAAGAGAATCGACTGTCCTGTGGGCTGATGCTCGGTTGTTGGACAAGTTGCGACGCGAGGAGTTGATCCCGCTCGGTTCGCGCATCCGTACTCGACTGGCGACCGAACTCGCCTCGCGCGACGAGCTGTTGGCGTGCTTGGATCATCTGCTCAAGAGTGCCGGCAACGCCACCCTGATGACCAAGGAGCTGCGCCATACCCTCGTTGACCACGCCGCCGGCAACTACCGCATCTTCGTCTCCATGGCTGGAGAGTTGCTCATGAGTGCCGCCCAACGCGAGGTCACGACCCTCGATGAAAAGCTCTACCTGCAGGTCTTTGCCCGCCCAGAAACGCCTACGAGCCGCCGTGGCGCGCCTCGCAACTGACCTGCGGAGTCACACCATGTGCGAGCCGTTCGATCCGTTCGACTTCCCTGATCTGCCGGATGAAGCGGTCGTTGCGATCGACAACTTCCTCACCGAGTTCCTGACACGCTTCCAGGACCACTACTTCGCGCAGATGCACCGCTACTACCACGACAGACCCGAGGAAAGCCGCGACTACCCGCAGATGGCCTTACCGCTGTCCGACCCGCCGTTCTGATCGAAGCCCAAGATGGCCGGGGCCTCTGGCCCCGGCTCCCTGACCGATCTCGTCAATCACCGAACGTGATCGTCGGTCCATCAAAATCGCTGACTGCTCTCAGCGACCCACAGAAATTGCCTACTCCTTAGCGGCCGTTCGGGTTAACGACAAACAGCGAAGGCTCGCAATTCAAAGTGGAAAACGTTCATAGCTGGCCGTCAATATCTCCCACACATGCCCGGCCGGTTCATTCCAGTATAGGAGTCGGCCGCCGCCGTAGGTATTGATCTGCATGTCGACAGCACCGTGGGGTGTACTGCGATAGGGGATCTTAGCCACGGTCAGTCGCTGCACGATGGCATCGAAGTGCTGGTCGTCGACACGAAACGCGTAATGGCCTACCGGAAACGGTTCCGTCGATTCGTCGAAGTCGAGCGTTAGGCTGTCACTGACATATACCGGGGAGAAGGGACCTACGGCGCCAGTCTCCGCCCACCGAACGCCGAGCAGCTCCGCCAGTAGGCGTGCTGAGGCGATGCGATCGCGGCTCGGCACGATAAAATGGTCGAGGCTGATTTCCGTATGCGCGTAGTTGTTCACGACGTTTGCCTTAAGTCAGGCCGCTGGAATTGAATGGTGTTCATGCGTCAGGGCACCGGCGGCCGTTGATCTTGGGCAGACCCACCGTTCGGCCAAAGTGGAGGAGTAATCGCTCGCCACCGTTGTGGGCACCACTACAGCGCATCAGTGCGACCGCATTCATGTTAGCAGGCTCTTTGGGCTAGATCATCCATGGCTTTCGCCAGATTGCGTTGACGAGTCTCATCGGTCTTGCCCCGTTCGATGGGCAGCGTATAGAGGCGCTTCTTGCTGTAGGAGAGCGACTCGAAAAGTGCCCTGGCTTTGGCATTGTGCGCCAGAGCTCTCTGCAGCTCTACCGGCACGGTGACATCGCGCGGTGCCGAGTCCAGTTCCACGCTGACCGTGATCGAATCACCACCGGCGACCTTGGCCGCAGCGCGCACGTCAGCGCTCACGCCGACCATGTATTTGCCGCCCATCACCGCCATTGTGCTGCGATAGGTGTAGCCCATTGAGCGTAACGCGCACCGGTGGGCGCTTGCCCGCGCCTAACGCGTCGACAATCTTCGCGGGGAACTCAATCCCCGTCGCGGTCTTACCGGCTTGCAGTAATTTCGTTTTAAAGGTCAATGCACTCTGGGTGGCCATACAAGTTCCCCTTACAGGTCATGTGTGTTGGTGGGTGTGGCGCCACGTCTATCGGCGCCACGGAAACAGGGCGCGAAGCGACGCATCGCGCAGGTACAGTCCCCCCCACAACAACATGCCGAGGTACACGCCAAAGAGCATGTGTGTGAATAGGGCGTTACCCACTCGCAGGTGCGTGGCGACGGTACCGCCAAGAAACGCCGTGAGCAGCACCGCGCCCAAGACCGCCGTACGTGGATAGACATAGAGCGCGGTGCAAATGAGCAAGGTCACACCGAGCGTGTGCGCCAGCGCTGGTGTTCCGGGAAAACCCAACTCCGCCGACGTGCTAAGCACCACAGGCATGGCGAGTAGCTTCATCACGCTGTCCAACACCAGGAACAGCACAACGAGAGTGCTCAGTACGTGGCCGGTTCGGGTCATCGCTTTGGGCGATGAAGCAAAGGGGGTCTGGCTGATGGCCGCAGTCGAACTAGTGGACGTGTTCACGAAGGGCTCCTTGATTTCGATTTGCTACGTGTCGATGATCGGCGCAAGGAATACGAGGCACCGCCCGGCGTGTTGAAGGGTTCCACCAGGTAGCGCCGCAGGTGGGCGAGGCTCTCACCGGCGACCTTGACGTCTTGCTGGGCCTTCGCCAGCACAAAGCACCCTTGCAGCGTGACCTGAATGAAATACGCCACGCTCTGCGCACTCCAGGTAGCCCGTGGTGCGTAACGTTTCTTGGCGGCTTCAACGTCTCGCGTCACTGCCTCAACCTGTGAGGCCATACCTTTTTCGCAGGCCGCGCGAATGTCGGGATGAGTCGCGAACGTCTCTTGTACCAGCGTGCCGAGCAAGCAGGTGTACTCGGCCATATTTTGTGCGGTGATTGTCCCCAGCATGGCGATGCGGCAGTCGAGGTAGCCCAACAAGCGCGACAGTGGATCCGTTTCATGCTGGTAGGGGGCCGAGGCGAAGATGGCGTCCGTCACGGTGCCCCAGTGAGCAGCGGCAGCCAATGCCAACTCATCCTTGCTTTTGAAGTGGTGAAAAAAGCTGCCCTTGGTGACGCCGGCTGCGGCACACACGTCATCGATGGTCGTGCCGGCATAACCCTTCGCCCGAATGACGTTCATGGCGGCATTCAGTAGCTTGGTCTTCGACTCATGGGCGACTGAGGTCATGGCGGTCCTTCAGGTCTTATGAGCCGTAGCACCGACTACTCGGTATGGTATAAAGGCGAAGTGACACGACCACCCGTTCAACTCGGCCGGCAAGGGCTCACCGTCGATATTCGATCAGTTGGGACGCGCCAAAGCGGCCGGTCGGCGAATGTCTCTGAAGGGTCGCAGATCGCCAATTCAGTGCCGGTTCAGACTCGGCTCGTCATACACAGAGTGGGAGCCCCCGTAATGGCCCAGTACATTCACGCCGCGACGCGACATGTACCCTGGAATAACTCGCCGGACACAAGGCGCCTGTGAAGCTGAAGGATATCTGGGCGATTCGAGTCCGCTTGCAGATCCAAAATCGAACCCGCGAACTTGCCTTGTTCAATCTGGCGAGCGACAGCAAACTGAGATCCTGTGATCTGGTGAAACTGCGCGTCCGCGATGTATGCCACGGCAGTGTCGTCGCTACGCGCGCCATGGTCATGCAGCAGAAGACTCAACCGCCATGCAAGGCAGATAGCCCGTCAGCGAGTGTAGTACCCCACCCCGAGCACGAAATCTTTCACCCGCTTAACGAAAGAATGTTTCTTTTCAACCTTATTGGTAGTGTAGTTGAGCCACATGTAGTCCACCGAACCCTCGCCCTGAGTTGCAATGACTTCCATGATGTCCTTTCCAAAGGGCTGGCCGGCGGCGTCTCTCGTATCGCGCAGCGAAGTTCCTACTAGCGTCGGGGCCGCAGTATGTGCGAAATAGACTCCATCCATGTTTATAGCAAATACATATAAAGGTCCTTTGTGGAAATCTCCGCTGGGGTCGTTGAATGCGCAAAAAGCCCTTGCCGATCCCTCTTTCTCTAGGTAGGCGACCGCTTTGTTGAGCAGGTCTTTAGCCTCTTGGGCACCGGAACTCTCCGCGGCGAGCGAGGAGCCTGCGACTGCCATCATGAAGATGGCTGCGGCGTGTGGAAAAATTAGTTGAAGTTTCATGGGCGGTCCTCTTGAAGTCCGAAAACCAGTGTTGGCGCGCATCGAACGCAGAGCGCCCAGATGACTTCGACTACAAAATGGCACGGATCTAGCGATGAGTAGAGAGAACGTTGGTATCGGTTGACCTGAAGTATCTCATCGTGGGCGAAGACTGGCCATGCTCTTACGACGCTCGCGTCCAGCTACGGTCGCGTCTACGCTACCCGATAGCGTACAGCGCTTCGATGGCCACTTCCCGTCCGAATGCAGCAGTTCGCAAATCTGCCGGAACCGGCCAGGAGCGGTCACTGGCAGCAATCCTGTCAATTTTGGTGTCCGCCGTCAGTATGCGCGCCGTCCGTTGTTGGGCGGCGTAGAGCGAGAACAGCTGTACTTGGCTGAACTTGGTGCCCCCTCCCGCCGACCAGGCAGTCTTGCCGAGCCGCATATCACCCATCAGACGTTTTATTGGCTCGGCGAGTTGGACCGACTGTCAGGAACTCCCGACCGATCTTTCGGAGAAGTCCAGCAAGACCTTTTGCTGTTCTGCCTCACCATCGGCTAGGCGTACTGCCTCTTGGAAGTCCTCAAATGAATACCGCACAGTCGCTGGCGGCGTTAGTCCTCCGTTCGACAACATGGTGAGGAGATCGCTCGTCGCTGCCCGCACTTCGGCGAGCGGCTGGGAACTCACCCAATGCGGAAGCCACCACCCGCGAACTGTCGCTGTCGAATAAATCAAACGCGGAGCGAAGAGCGGCATGGTGAATTTTGCTGGGTCTGTCTGCCGGTGACTGGAAAGGGCTCCGTACACAAGCATCGTCCCAGCGGGAGCGAGGTTGCGGGCAATCTCAGCGCCAAGTTCTCCAGCAACGCAGTCAATGGCTCGTTCAATGCCCCTGCCCGCAGTCAATTCCTGCAGACGTGCCCTGAGATCCTCGTCGGCTGTACTGATTACCTCATCGCCTCCGAGGTTGCGTATGATTGTTTCCTGCTCGCGGCGCCGGATGACGTTGATTGTTTTGAATCGATACTGCTGCGCCAATTGAAGCACCAATTTCCCGACGCTGGATGCAGCCGCCGTCTGTAGGAGCCAGTCGCCCTCCTTCAGATTGTGACTTGATCTGGTCAATGCCCATGCAGTCAAAGGGTTCGTGTAGGAAGTGGCGGCGGCCGGATCGTCCAGGCCGTCTGGAACGGGCACGAGTCTGTCCACTGGGCACACGATCTGCTCGCGCCACGTGTTCCACGTTTGAACGAAAACTACGCGAGTTCCGACAATCGGACCTTGCACGCCCGGACCTACAGCCTCCACAATCCCCACGCCTTCAGCGCCCGGGCTGGCTGGCAATTCCGGCTGATGGCCATAGCGCCCGCGCACCATGTGCAGATCCGATGGGTTGATCGGGCTCAGCAGCACTCGGACGAGCGCTTCGTTAGGGACCAAAAGCGGCGTAGGGATCTCTGCCAGTTTCAATACGCTCTTCGGTTCACCCGTCTCGCGAAAGATCAATGCTTTCATAAATATCTCCTCGGTCTTCAGGCGACGGCTAATTCCGGCCGGTGTATTACGACGGGACTCCCCCCAGTCCGGTGGGAATACGGGCCCGATAATTTCCTGGGTATGCTTCATCGGGCGTGTGCCCTCATCCTGATGAGGCATTTATGAGCTGGATTTTAGGCATGGTTTGCACTAGCTGGGGTTTTGGAATGGCGCTGGCAGCCAGCCTTTGGCTTGAACTCGGTCATAACTGGTGCGAGTTCGGGCTGAGGGTGTTCCTCGTCCCCCTTGAGAGTAACGTTGTGTTTTGAGGTTGGTGCGCAGCGATCTCGACTACTGTCTTCGCGGATGTCTGTTTCGATTGCGCAGTGGTATCGGTCCAACTATGGGCACTACCATGCAGCTCGCGCATCCGGGCTTCGGGCCAACAGCACACCGCTCACGACCACGACCCACACGAGCCCGATGAGGGGCGAGACGAACCGCGAATACGCGCCGTCAGGCGACCAGAACCGGCCGCTCAGCCATGTGGTGCCGCGCCCAGCAAGACGAGCACGACGGCTGCGATCCCCGCCGCGAAGAGTGCATTCGAGATCAACCCGGCCCGCCAGAATCCGAACGTGCCGGCCATGATCAACATCGCGCGTGGGTACGAACTCAACACGACGGAGGCCCATGCAAAGTCGTTCAGCCCCGACGTGACTGCGGTATTTCCGGAGCTGGCGATCGAGTACGCGAGGGCCGCGCCTACTGTAACGAGCAGGAGGAACAACGCTCCGAGAACTGCGCTGGAGGCGGTCGCCGCGGAGCCCCAGCCATCTTGTCCCCCATCCGCTAAGCTGCTCCGGAGCGCTGCCGCGAACCACATCAGGTTAAGGACCGCAATGCCGGAGAAAACAGCAGCGATCAGTATCCGTATTCGTTCACCGTCGTAAAACGTGACGAGTGTATCGGCCGAAGCCCCAATCTGTGGCTGATGGCCATAGATGGTGTACGCGATGATGAAGAAGGCGACGAAGTTGATGCCACTCAGGCGCCACAAGCGTTCCCAGAACACGCCCGTGCCGTACACGCTGGTGGGCACGCTCATCGTTGTGGTAGGTGTGCTCATGATGATCTCCTCTCGGTAAAGGGTCAGGTAGAGTCAGTTCGGAAGGCACACTGCCGGCAGGTGATCATCGAGCGATCGGCGAGCCGGAGGGGATGTCGGCAGCGTTGGCTCCTACGTGCTTCAGCGGCTGTTGGCCACCGTCGAATACATCACTAGGCTGGCAGAATCGAAAGGGTGGCCCGATCCGATTCTCGAGGTCCAGTGGGCGGCTGCGACTACCGGCTGCAAGCCTGAGGACAAGGGTTCTTTGGTGCCAGCAACGGCTGAGGTCGAGGTTGCCGCTGTTCCCGTGGCAATGGTTGCGGTCCAATGAGGCGATGCGGGTACGCGGTGGGAAGAGTTCGTCCGGTTGGCTTGGGTTCATCGCTGCTCGTAACCTTTGGGTTCGTCGCAGTGGAGCGCGCGGCATAGCCGGTGCCGATAGCGGTCGACCAATGGACTTTGCGGGGCTCACTGGCGTGAGCGAGCTTGTCCGCGGTCTTCGGGGCTTCAGAGACCCAGCGCGTACTCGCCGGATGCGCAACGATGAACGTGTTGGGATCGATCCCTCGGTTGTTCCAGGTCCGTGCGACAACCACGGCCGGGTGTTCACCCAGGCGTTCTGCGATCGCCGGTGGTACAAACGACGTGACGACGAGGGCTGTGGCAAGCGAGCTGAGGACTTTGGCGTTCATGGCAGGTCTCCTTAAAGGCCGTTCGTTTAATCGACGGCCGGTAGTATCATTGGTCGCGAGACAGGGATAAATCTGTGAAAAGCGGAATCACTGTCCGGAGGGGCGGACAATGGATCGATTACTGGCCCTGCAGGCCTTCGCCCGCGTGGTCGAACTGGGTGGGTTCACCAAGGCGGGAGACTCGTTGCAGCTATCCAAGACGACCGTGAGCGACCTGGTGCAGGGGCTCGAGAATCATCTTGGGGTACGGTTGCTCCAGCGCACGACGCGTCGTGTGAGCGCCACCTCCGATGGGGCCGCCTTCTATGAGCGCTGCGCGCACATCCTGGTGGAACTGGATGAAGCTGAGGCGGCCGTTATGCAAGCTCGCGTGACGGCGAAAGGCCGGCTTCGCGTAGATATGCCGGGTGCATTGGCCAAGACTTTCATCATTCCACAATTGCCCGCTTTCCTGGGCCGCCATCCAGACGTGCGCTTGGAGTTAGGAATGGGGCTTCGGCCCGTGGAGCTGCTGGAGGAGGGCGTTGATTGCGTTGTACGCTTGGGCGAACAAGCAGACTCGCGTCTGGTCGCGCGGCGAGTCGGTACGATGACCTCGGTCTGCTGCGCGAGCCCCGCGTATCTGCGCGAGCATGGCTCCCCTCGCAGTCCCGATGAGCTGTCCGCCCACCGCTGCGTCAACTACATGTCGAATCGAACGGGACGAATCCTCGACTGGGAGTTCGCACGTGATGGACAGAGGGTTGTGCTGACACTCGACGGTGTTTTCGCTGTAAATGATCATGAGGCCTATGTCGCCTCCGGTCTCAGCGGCTTTGGAATCGTTAAGGTGGCCAACTATATCGTCCGACCCTACCTGGACTCGGGACAGCTCGTTCCGGTGCTTCCTGACTGGACGATAGAGCAATACCCCATATCCGTGATGTATCCACAAAGCCGCCATCTCTCGGCCAAGGTGCGTATTTTTGTTGACTGGATCAGTGAGCTCATTCAGAGAGACCCGATCTTCCAGCTGCGCTGAAAGCATGCCAGCATGACCGCAGATGAAACTGTTGGATCTGGGCCTGCGAGACCGACGTTGCTAACGGTTAACCTGGGCGCGCGCGGTTAGCACCGTCAGCCGAGCATGCCGGGCGCTCGACAGCTACACCGCGACGCGGTTACGCCGGTGGTTGCGCAGCAAGCACAAGGTCAGACGACTGCAGAGGCGGGAGCTATCCACTCTCGCACCTCTACCGGGATGCAGCGGCCGGCGCTAATGCTGAGCTTGAGCTATGGCGGCGGATGATATATCGCACCGACTTCCAGAGAGCAGTCGATAGGTGAATGCGAGCGGTGGGCTCTCCGCGCCGAGTGTCCGCTTTGCCGATGTCGAACGACCGCACTGAACCAACCGCTATGTCTCAAAAGGTCGGAGGCCGCTAATTCACTGCCCGGTTCAAACTCGGCTCGTCATTCACAGAGTGGGAGCCCCGTCAGGGACCAGTACATTCACGCCGCGACGCGGCACGTGCCCGGCCGGGGCTGCAGGCCGGTAATTTGTGCAGACGCCTGATTATTGCCCGCGACGGGCTCTGACAGGCGGCGCCGGCCAGGAGACGTCACTCAGCCGATGAATCGGCCCTCCATATTGCGGCCATTCAGTGCGGCGCCAGGATTGATATAGCATTGGGAGCTAAGAATCACCGAAGGAACCGCGAGCAGCGGTCGCACGAAGGCAGTGGTCGAGCGCATTCGCTATTTTAAGGTCGCTCTCAAGGGCATTGATGCGATGTCAGCCATGACCTCGCGCGCATATCCTCGGCATACCCATGATCAATATGGCATCGGTGTTATCGACAGTGGTGGACATGCCTCACTCAGCGGTCGAGGGGAGGTCGAAGCAGGTACAGGTAGCCTGATTTTTGTGAATCCGGGGGAAGTGCACGACGGTCGGGCACTCGGGGGGCGTCCCCGCTCGTGGCGAATGCTCTACTTTGACCCTGCTGCAATGGTTGTGGCACGAGATGACGTGCTTGAGGGAGCAACAGAGGTTCCTTCCTTTGCGGCGCCGGTCCTTGCAGATGAGCGACTACGCCGTGCATTTGACACGGCCTTTGCCAGCGCGATGAGACACGACGAGAGCTGTCATGAAATGATCGCTGAGACTGCCGTGTTGCGACTGGTCGCGCAGCTCGCGGTCAATCTATCGTCCAAGAGCCGGAAGAGCAGCCATTCGACAGTATCGATTCGCAAAACCCGGGACCGAATCGACGGCGATCCGGCGGCGCCCCTGACACTGACGAGTCTCGCGCATGAAGCCGGCACGAGCCGCTACCAATTGTTGCGGGCCTTTGCACGAGAGCTCGGATTGACGCCCCACGCCTACATTGTTCAGCAGCGTCTCGCGCTGGCGCGCCGATTGATTCGTGCCGGGACGGCACTCGTAGACGCTGCGTCCGCAGCGGGCTTTTCCGATCAAAGTCATCTCACGAGGATGTTTGCGCGACAGTTCGGAGTCACACCGGCCCGATACCGATTGCGCGAAGCTTAGATCGCTGCAATTTTATTCAAGATCGCTGGCATCGTCGCATAGGATGCTTGGTACCTCTTAAGTGCGGAGGTCACCACCATGTACACGGTCCGCCCGTGCCGTAAAGACGAACGCTCCGTAATTTCTGAGATTATCAATGCAGCGGCCGAAGCGTACCGCGGCGTCATCCCGGCGGATCGATGGCACGACCCCTATATGAGCCTCCTGGAGCTGGATTCGGAGATTTCCGCGGGAGTGGCCTTTTGGGCCTATGACAGCGAGGGCGACGTGATCGGCGTGATGGGTATTCAGCCAGTACGCGATGTTAATCTTATCCGCCATGCCTACGTTCGTCCGGGCGATCAGCGTCGCGGCATAGGCGCAGCACTCATCAGCCATATTCGATCAATGAGTTCCAGACCAATGCTCGTGGGCACCTGGGCCCAGGCCACGTGGGCCATCGCCTTCTACCAACGACACGGGTTTGAGCTGGTTTCCGCAGAGCAAAAGACCGCACTGCTCAAAACCTATTGGACGATACCCGAGCGTCAGATCGAGACGTCCGTAGTATTGGCAAATCCGGCCCTAGCGTCGTAGCCGTCACACAAATGGCTGACCGGCCCCTATGCAGAGCGGCGATTGGATTGCCCCAGAGCAGTCACTGGCGAATGCCCGCGACGGGTCGTGAGTGAGCGTTCGTCGATGTCTCTGACCGGCCCAGCGGCCGGTCGAACCTCGGCTCCAATTTTCCCAACATCGGCCATTAAGGTGCCTGCTGTTGCGTCGTCCCATGAAGACTCAAGCGAAGAAATCCTTCTTTGCGATCTTCAGCGAACCCAAGCGCCGATGCAGGTAGGTCCGGCCGACTCCCAGCTCGAGCGCCGTCTGGCTGATGTTGCCGTGATTCCTCTTCAGGGCGGCGATGATGAAGCCGCGCTCGGCCGCATCGCGGAACTCCTTGAGCGCTGAATGTCCGTTGGGAGCGCTGGAGTCGTCATCGAGCACGTCGGCAGGCAGATCGGCGAGCGACACTCGCTCGCCGCCCATGATCAGCATGCGTTCCAGTACATTCTGCAGCTCTCTGACGTTCCCCGGCCAGCGGTAGCGCTGCAATTCGCACATCACCTCGTCGTCGATGACCTTTTGCCGGATGTTGTTTTTTTCACAGATACGTTTGGCAAAGAACGCGATGAGCAGCGGAATATCCTCGGGCCGCTCGCGCAGGCTCGGAACCTCGATCGGAACGACTTTCAACCGGTAATAAAGGTCCTCCCGAAAGCGCCCCTGCTGCACGCAGTCCTTGAGATTCTTGTGGCTGCCGGACAAGACCCGCACGTCCACCTGGATCGTGCGCTCGGCTCCGATCTTCTGAATCTCTCCGGTCTGCAATACCCGCAGGATCTTTGCCTGTGCGGATAGCGACAGGTCGGCGACCTCGTCCAGGAAGATCGTGCCTCGGTGCGCGACCTCGAACAGACCTCGCTTGCTCGCGGCCGCGCCGGTAAACGCTCCCCTTTCGTAACCGAATAGCTCGCTCTCCACCAGATTGTCCGGAATAGCAGAGCAATTAACCTTGACCATCGGGCCGCCGGCACGGGCGCTGTGTGCGTGGATCGTATTGGCGATCAACTCTTTGCCCGTGCCGCTTTCACCGCAGATCAGTACGCTCGCCTGCGTGCGGGCCACCTTGAGAGTATCGGCGAGCACCTGTTGGATCGCGCGGGATTCTCCGACGATGTCCTTGGGACCGTCGTTAGCCTCTGCAAGTCGCAGGCGCTCTTTGATCGCGGACATTTCCAGGCAGCGCGTGACTGTGGCGATGATCTTCTCAGCGCTGAAGGGTTTCTCGAGAAAGTCGAATCCGCCGATCTTCACCGCTTGAGCCGCCTCGGTGAGGGTGGCGTGACCCGAAATGAAGATCGTGGGCACGGTAAGCCCGTCTGTCCGCACTCGCTTGAAGAAGGTCAGGCCGTCGATCTCCCCCAACTGGATATCGACGATCAACAGGTCCACGATCCGCTCATGCAGCGTGCGCAGGGCCGCCGCCGCGTCGTGGGCTGTGAGCACCTGAAGCCCTTCCGGCTCCAGAACCATCTCGATCGACTTGCGAATGTTCTTCTCGTCGTCGAGCACGAGCACTACGGGCGGATTGACAGGACCGGACATCTACGTCACCTGCGGCAGCGAGATCGTGAACAGGGGTCGACCTGCTTCCTCGACATAGGCAATCTCGCCGCCGTGGTCGAGGACGATCTTCTTCACGATAGCAAGGCCGAGACCCATGTTGTCCTTGCCGCTCTTGCCGGACACGTAGGGATCGAAGATGCGCCCCGCGATGGCCGCCGGCACCGGTTGCCCGTCATTGGAAAGTGCGATCCTGACAAAGCCGTTATCAGCGGCGACGCGATTCGCAAAGCTGACACGACGGCCCGGGTTCGCCTCGACTCCATTGCGGATGATGTTGCTCAGAGCCTGCCTGAGCAGCGTGGCGTCGATCCTCGCGCGCAGTGCTTCGCGCGGGCTCGACTCGCCGATCTCGATGTCGGCGGTGTCAAAACCGACGGCAATCGCCTGCAGGAGTTTCGCGACGAGCTGCGGAACGTCTTCAGCCAACAGGTGGACCGCCGGAAGCGTCGCGAACTCGCTGAACTTGCTGACCGTGTTCTTCAGGTGGTTGAGCTCCTCCCCGATCATCGTCTGGGTCTGGCGCAACTGCTCGCGGAACTCATGCTCGGGCCTCGTCAGATAGGCCCGGGACAGCGACGTGACGAGTACTTCGATCGGTGTGAGCGGATTCTTGATCTCGTGGGCGAGCATCTTCGCCAGCTCCTGCCAGGATGCCATTTCCTCCAGATACCGCACCTTTTCCTGGTGGCGAATCAGCTCCTCGAAGGTCGCATTGTAGGAGCGGGTGATCCGCCGACTGAGCAGCGCCGCAAGCAGGACGGACAACAGCACGACCGCCAGGAAACCCAGACCGAAGTAGATTTTCAAGGAGTCGAGTATGCCGGCCTTGAGCAGTTCGGGACTGGAGTAGATGCGCGAGAGTCGCTCGACGGATTCAAACTGCTCGCGATATCGGTCCTGTTGCGGCGGGTCGAGACGCCTCAATGTCTTGAGGTTGTCCGCACTCGCCTGCAGCGCCCGTAGGATTGATTCGTTGAATCCCAGGTCGAGACTTGTCTGCAGTGCCCGGTCCACGAAATAGAACGCCGCAGCCAGAGGCAGAGCAGCTACGACGAAGATCGTCAGCAAGAGCAGCGGCCAGATACCGCTATTTCTCATCGTGAAGATTATCCAGTTTGAACGGTTTGGAGGTGGCACCGTCCGTGAAGGCGGCCGCGACCGATGCGCCCGCAGCGTACTGCTCGAATATCCTGTTGAAAAGTGTGCGGGAGTCCGAAGCCGGCGCTGGCGCGGGCATCCCGCCGCCGACATTCGGAGAAGCCGTCGGGGCGGGCTTGCTGTTCTCGGCCACCCACTTGCGGATTTCCTCCATCCGCTCCTTTTCGACGGGGTTGAACAGCAGGCGTACCACCACGACGAACTCCTTCGAGCCGGGCAGCCGGGCGACGGGAAACAAGTCCGGAATGCTCAGACTCGAGAGCATCGCAATGATTTCGTCGAGGCTCGAGTAGGTCTTTGACATCACGGCCGTGTTGTCGACCGCCATGGTCACGCTGAACATCTCATCCCACAGATCATACTTCACCGTGATTTCAACAGCCCTGCTTGCCAGCGACTGGGATTCCTGCGAGAGGACGACCTGGACGAGGATCCGGCTCGTAAGGCCGCTGCGAAGATCGTTGCGGATCGTCTGCGGTAGCTGCACGTCCTTGATGAGAACTCCGAGCCGCTGTTGCTTGAGTGTCGGTACCAGTTGTGCCGCGAGACTGGCCGAGGACCATGCCATCGTCATGCTCATCAGCACAACCCATGGAAGGCTGAATACGGGCAGGGTGCACGAACCCCGCAGACTGCGGAGATTCACAGATGATGCGTCCTGCTGCACGAGTTAGCGTCTGGAACCGGTCTCGGCCAATCCACTGCCGACGACGTAGAGATTCACGAGTCCAAATGACCGCGTTTCCAAACGAACTCCCGCCTTCAGTCCCACCTCCCAAGTTCTGTGGCCGTCCGGCGTATAGGTCGCTGGCGTCAAGCCAGGGGCAACGTACCACCGCGCTCGGCGGACACCGCCGAACAGACCGCTCGGACTGAGCGTATGCGCGTATGAGACCGAAAGCAGCGGGTCACCATCGAACGATGCTCTGTCCTCTCTGACCCCCGCTGCTCGCAGCTCCAGCGTCACGAAGGCCTCGCCGTCGCTATGCCACGTGTGGCGAAATTCGCTGCCCGTGAAATACGGGTCACTAAGCGATCCCCCCACAGCGGTATACAGGTTCAACAGGCTGCCGCGCGTCGGGAAATAGGGATCGTCCTGCGAGTTGAATCCGTATCCCAGCAGACGCGCACCCCTCGGGGAATCGTGTCTGATGTTGAGGCCCCCGACGAGTGTCCTGGAAACGCTATCGAACGAGGCATTGCGAAGAATTTGATAGCCGACGGTGATGTACGAAAATTTTGCGAAACGTACGCCTAGCGATGCATCGAACCCGGAGGCCTCGTTGACGTAGCTGTCGCCGTTGGCGTACCGGTACGCGGAATCCAAGTGGTAGGCGCCGCCATAGAAGAAGAAGCGGTTCGACCCGAATAATTGCGGGTCGACATACTCGAGCCGCGCCAGGAATTCCCGGGCCGAGCTCCCGGACGAAGGGACCTCCCCCACAGCGATCAGGTCAAGCGACTTTCCCGCTCCAAAGAGATTGTGATCGCCGATACGCCCAGACAGCATTGCGCTCAGACCGGGCGATCGATACGCGAGGCCCGCTGACACCGCCGTAACGATAGGGGAGGCCTCCAGCACCTGGATAACCACCAGGACGCGTCCCTTCTCGGATCCCTTCTCCAGATGGATCGCCACCGAGGTGAAATTCGGCAGCCCCGCCAGCCGCAGCTGCGCGTTACCGATCTCGTCCTCGTCGAGTGCCTGTCCGGCCCGGAGGAACAGGTGGCCGCGAATGAAATTGCAGGAAGTCGTCACGTTGCCGCGGCACAGGACGTCCTGGACGACGAGTGGCGACTTGGGATCCGCGCCGCGCGCCGGGCAGCAGATCGCCCACAGCGCCGCGAACAACGCGATGACTCCAAGGCCGCTCCTGGGCTGGCACAGGCTTCCGTGCCGCGGCTCCACGTCAGCAACTCCCGGCTGTCGTGGCGCCGGTACAGATCCCTTGAATGAGCTTTTCTCCAAGATTCAGCAGTGGCGTATCTTCCTGCACACTGTAATTGGTCAGCACGGTCACCGAGAACCCGTCGTCCGGAAACAGTCCGTTGAAGGACGTGTAGGAAACGGTCTCGCCGTTGTGCCAGACGAAGGGATGCCCTGCCAAAGTTCCGCCCTGGACCCACCCCATTCCATAGGTAGAGGGGACGGACTGCTGGAAGCGAGGAACAGACGCGGGAGTCAGCATTAGCTTGAAGAGCGATTGGGGAATCACGATTCCGCCCCACTGAGCCGCGTCCCACGTTGCCAGGTCCTGCACGTTCGACCAAAGCGCGCCCGCTGCGAAATAGGCTGATGGATCGGGTATCCCACCCGCAACAGGACCGTTTGCGCCCGGCTTGTAGGGGGACGCTGAGGCAGAGGGTCTGGTATAGAAGGTGTTACTCAACCCGGCCGCGTGAAAGACATTCGCCGTCAGATAGTCCGGATAAGACTGGCCAGTCACAGCTTCGATGATCGATCCGAGGATGAAGTAGTTGCTGTTGCTGTAGCTGAAGGCGGTCTCCGGGGGAAAGAGCGGTTGCGCCTGAACGATCGCGTTCAGCACAAGCGACTCCGGGACAACGCCGCCTGCGTACTGCTGCGCTATTGGAAGGTTGAGGTAGTCCTGTATCCCGGAAGTCTGATTCAGCAGCATACGTACCGTGATTCGCGGATCGAAGGCGTAGTTGGGCAGATAGCTCAACACGGTATGGTCGATATCGAGTAGGCCCGCCTGCTGTAACTGCAGGACGGCTACCGCCGTGAACTGCTTGGTGACCGATCCGATCTGCATCTGGGCGTTCGCGGGCATCGGTGCGCAGGTACTCAGGTCGGAGTATCCGTATCCCTGCGCGTAGAGAATGGTGCCGTTCTTTGCGATCGCGACGCTCATTCCCGGCATCTTTTGCGACGCCATCTCAGTGGCCACCGCGCCGTCAACGATCGCGCCCAGGCTTCCGGCCGGCTGCGTGGACGGGGTTAGGGCCGGACACCCGTCCCAGCTGTCGCCACCCGCGGTAGTGTTGCCACCCCCGCCACCGCAAGCAGCACTCAGTGCGAGCACGAAACATCCGACGAGCGGCAAACGAATATCATAGAGCATGTGGATCCGTCCTCTAAAGTGAATAAGTCAGGCTGGGGCCGAGCGAACGAGCGCTGCGACGAGTCGTCTGCAGGTCAAAGGCAGGATCGGCGTACGTGTGGTGGCGCGTGCCGGAATTGCGTAGCCGAGCTCCAGACTCGCCACGAATCTGTTGGGAACCAGGTGATAGTTGAGCGAAAGACTCAGGATCGCCTGGCGCGGGTATTTGATCGTGAACCAGGTATCGGCGATGAATGCGTGCGCATCGTCGGCGTTCCTGGAAATGTAGGTGGCGCTTAGATCGACCGACAGCGCGCGGGTCAGCCAGGTCTGGGTCTGCAAAGCGAAAATAGCCGTAGTATCGGTTGATCGTGACATCGACAGCGCGCACCTCATCGAACCCTTCGCCCTTGCCCGCACGATAGATGCCGGTGCTGCCAACAATCGTGAAATCCTTGAGCTGTCGACTCAGTGCAATGCTCAACGAGGGTGCCCCGACGTCGCCGCTATCCTTCGAGTACGCGGCTATGATGAGCAGTGTGCGGCGAACGATTCCAACATCCGAAGCGACATCCAACCACATGAGACCCCCCGGAAAATCCTTTGTGTCGTTGCCCGGCGCCCATGACGAACGCGGATCTTGTGATACAAGGTGCAAAGCCCATGCCATCGGGACCGTGCCGCATTCGGCTCGTAAGCGATTGATCTCTAATGGCGGAAGAGTCTTATCAACTCATCAGGGGTGTCCACGGAAGTGGACAGGTGTGCCGGCGCGGTTACGCCGCGGAGTGCGGGCGTCGTCGCGGCGGCGTTCGTAATGGCAGCACGAGGAATTGGCACGACACCCTGGGCGATGTCGCGCCGGGAACTTGAGGTTGATCGATCGCAAGCGTACGAGCGCTCGGAACTCGATATTCAGATCTTCCTTGAGCATCTCGCGCTTGTTGAACATCCACGCGCCGTTGACGCGGACAAGCAGTCATTGTATTCGCCGATCTGGAAACAACTGTGCGATCGCGTACGCCTGGCCTTGCCCGGAAGAACGCAAAGCACTTGCCCTTCCCGCGAACCGTGTTGCCGTCCAGTAGATTACGCTGTCCGTCACCATGCGCGTCAGCTCCTGCGCCGCCGGCCTCGGTTTCTCATCCGTCCGCGACCCTGCCACGGTGGGCGTTGAATTTTCGGAAACCGCGCTACCTAAGGCAAAGGAGCCGGGGCACGCAGGGGGCCACACGCACAATCCTTCCCAAGAATCATTAATTTCGCCGCGCCGTTCTTGCCGGCCGTTGCTTGGTGAGGCGGTAGAACCCGGAACGTCCGCTTCCGCGCATTTGAATGCTGCTCACGAGGCGCGCGAGCGTCGCAGCTGGGTTGATACCTGCCGCTGGATCCGCAGGTCACCATGTGAAGGCAGCCAATCTCGACCATCCGATATGCTGTGTTCCTGCGGTGCGAGTGCGCGTGAGGTGACCGGCGCGCGGGCGTGACTCGACCTGCTTCTTGCGCCATGACTAACGCTCTCGTCGACGCCACATTCACTGACGTGTCAGGGCTGGCCCTGTACGTAGACCAGGCATTTCCTTCCCCTCTGTGCCTCCTCCAGCGCTGCCACTTGTGAGGCAAGAAACGAGAAGAAGTTCTCGAACGCGTATAGGCAATCATCGTCGATATCGCGCGAGATTGTTGCTTCAGCGATATTTCGGCGAACCTCTTCGGCGGGCGCGCCATACCAAGTGGTTGCCGCGATGAATGGCTCCGGATTCCGGTCTATTGCTGCCCGATGTACACACCCAAGGATTTGCCGGCATGAGGCGCAGCGCCACGTAGTACGTGACATCGCGTCCGACGACCGTCGAACAATCGACGGCGGCGGTGAAAACTGGGAGGTAGTTGCTCATGTGCCCAGCTGATGCCATTACCCGGACGTTTGCAGTATACCGGACGCGTTCGCGACCGGGGCCGACCGGCCAGAAGCGGACGGTGGCTGCTGTCCACCTAAATAAGCAACCATTCAACCCGCAGAGCTATGGTTTCGGCGAGATCACATCCGTGGATTAAGTACTGCTACCAGACGTGTACTCGGTCTGCCGGCTTCAGATAAAGTCTGTCCGCGGGCTTCACGACAAAAGCCTCGTACCATGCATCCATGTTCCGCACGACGCCATTGACGCGAAATTCTGCCGGGCTATGCGAGTCCGAAGTTAAATCGGCGCGTAGCTGTTCATTGCGGATGTTCTCGCGATAGGTCTGCGCCCAAGACAGAAAGAATCGTTGGAGCGCTGTAAATCCGTCGAGGCCGGGCGCTTGTTTGCCGTGCAGTGAGATGAGATAAGCCTCGAGCGCAACGCTAAGGCCGCCGTTGTCACCGATATTCTCGCTAAGCGTCTGTTTACCGTTGACGTGCATGCCGGGCAACGCTTCATATTGCGAGTACTGCTTCGACAGGTGTGCAGTTGTCGCGTTGAACTTTGCGACGTCCCCCTCCTTCCACCACGTATGCAGTACTCCGTTCTCGTCCGACTTCGAACCTTGATCGTCGAAGCCATGTCCCATCTCATGTCCGATCACGCCGCCGATTCCGCCGTAGTTCACTGCAGGATCTGCAGCGGGGTCGAAGTAGGGTGGTTGTAGGATTGCAGCAGGAAAAACGATCTCATTGAAGTATGAGTTGTAGTAGGCGTTGACGGTCTGTGGCGTCATGCCC
>JBJMWM010000049.1:0-266668 GCA_045810105.1 Steroidobacteraceae bacterium
CTCCTGATGTTCGCGATCTTCGCGCTCGTCGGGTTCGTGGCCGTGCTGATGGTCTCGGGCGTCCGCTACATCCCCAACAGCAGGGTCGGGGTGGTGCGCCGGGAAATGGCCATCCACCCGCGAATTTAGCAGCCGGTGGCGGCCTGGCAAACGCTCGGTCACACTCCCGATGACAGCGCCCATGGCCCCGTTGCCGCAGTCCCACACGACATGCAACGGCGGCGCCCCTTTGGCGCAGCTTACAAGATACCGCACGTACGATTCTTTGACTCCAACCGGCCCATCGATGCCCGGGTGCAGGCGCGCCCTCGGCCTGAGCTCGCACACCCGGCCACCGCTGCGCGGCAGCGGCGCGGTCATGACGAGCTCACGCAGGCGGGGCCCGTAGACAGGCTCGCCACTCAGCAGGAGTTTGAATCCATTCTGGTCCGCGGGATTGTGAGACCCGGTCACCATGATGCCGCCGTCGAGACCGGCGGCTCGCACAGCATAGTGAAGTTGTGGGGTCGGTCCGAGTCCGAGCAGGTACACATGCATTCCGCCGGCCAGCAGTCCGTCCAGCAGCGCGTCCTGCAGGTCCGGGGAACTCAGGCGACCGTCACGGCACACGGCGATTTCCAGGAGTCCCCGGTCGGCGGCTGCAGCCGCAAACGCAAGCCCGAGCGCATGCGCATCATTCGGCCCCAACTGCTCGCCAACCTGACCTCGGATGTCGTAGGAACGTACGATGTCCGGATTGATGGACTCAATTGCTTGCATGTGTCTCTCAACGGCTCGCGCCGATGCGGGTTCCAACAGGTACGGGAGCGCGACTTGCTGTGCACAAGGCATGAAGCTCGTCATCTTTGGCCTCACGCTGAGCTCTTCCTGGGGAAATGGACATGCGACCCTGTGGCGCGGGCTGATTCACGGTCTGGCCGCGCGCGGACACGACGTTGTTTTCTTCGAGCACGATGTCCCCTACTACGCAGCTCACCGGGACCTGACAACGCTTTCCGAGGGACAACTTGTCCTGTACGACGACTGGAACGCGGTGCGGCCTCGGGCCCGCGTCCACGCATCCGATGCTGACGCGGTGATCGTTACGTCCTATTGTCCGGATGCCATCGAGGCGGCGCGCATGATTTTCGACGAGAGAATCCAGGCACTGCGGGTGTTTTACGACCTGGATACGCCCGTAACACTGGCGCGCGTCGCGGCAGGAGACTCGGTCGGATATCTGCCTGCCAACGGCCTGCGGGACTTCGACCTGGTGTTGAGCTATACCGGGGGCGAGGCACTCAAGGCGTTGCAGGAACGCCTGGGCGCCAGGCAGGTTGCCCCTTTGTATGGTCATGTTGATCCTGATGTGCATCGTCCTGTAGCCGTTGATGACAAGCGTGCGGCGTTCTCCTACCTGGGCACCTATGCAACCGACCGGCAGGAAACTCTGCGGCAGCTGTTCATCGAGCCTGCGAAGCTGCGGCCAGCGGACCGCTTCGTACTCGGGGGCTCCGGATATCCGCAGGATTTCCCGTGGCAACCTAACATCTGTTTCGTGCGGCACGTCGCGCCGGCCGGACACGCGACCTTCTTCTCCTCTTCCAGGCTGACGCTCAATGTTACGCGGGCCGACATGGCAGCCATGGGCTTCTGCCCATCCGGGCGGCTGTTCGAGGCGGCGGCGTGCGGCACTCCTGTGCTGACTGACGGCTGGGCGGGCATCGAGGAGTTCTTCACACCTGGGGAAGAAATCCTGCTCGCCCGTTCCACGGACGATGCGGTGGCCGCGCTCGATACATCGGCGGCCGTGCTCCAACGCATTGGGCGCGCCGGCCGCGAGCGGGCGCTCGCGGAACACACCTCGGCCCACCGTGCAGGGCATCTGCTCGAAATTCTAGGAGGCGCACGACAATGTGGGGCGTAATCCCAGCTGCCGGCAACGGCACTCGCATTCAACCTCTCGCTTTCTCGAAGGAGCTGCTGCCGGTGGGTGACCGCGATGGCGAGCGACCCAAGGCAGTCAGCGAGTACCTCGTGGAGCGCCTGACAGCGGGCGGCGCGGACAAGATCTGCTTCATCATCTCGCCCGGCAAGGCGGATATCATCCAGTACTACGGCAACCGCGTGGGCCGCGCCGATATTGCCTACGTCGTGCAGCCGCAGGCAGCTGGGCTGTGCGATGCCTTGTTCCGTGCGCACGTGCTGATTCATCCGGACGAGAGTGTCGCGGTTGGATTGCCGGATACCATCTGGTTCCCGGTGGACGCATTGCAGGCATTGCCGGATCACCTGTTGGCCTTTTTGACATTCCCGGTGGAACGTCCGGAATTCTTCGACGCGGTCGTGAGCGGCCCGGACGGGCGCGTGCAGGAGATCCAGGTCAAATCCGTCCACGCCGCCTCCCGGCAGATCTGGGGCGCGTTTCGCATGCCGGGACGGATCTTCCATGAGTTGCGTGCATTCTGGCAGCAGCGTGGCGAGCGTGACGCCTACGTCGGCACGTTGATCAACGCATGGTTGCGCCAGGGCGGCGAGGCGGTGGCCGTCAACGCCGGCGAAACCTATGTCGATGTTGGAACTCTGCATGGGTATCGGGAAGCAATTCGCCTGCTCAGTGCCAGATCAGCGGCGGGTCTCACGCGTAATATTCCGCGCCGAGGTGCGTAACCAATTCCTCGCCGCGCAGATGGCGCAACGTGTTCTTCAGCTTCTTCAGTTGAATGAACAGGTCGTGTTCCGGGTACAGCCCTGGGGCGCACATCGGGCTCTTGAAATAAAATGACAACCATTCCTGGATGCCGCTGCGCTGCGCGCGCGCCGCGAAGTCCATGAACAGTGCCAGGTCGAGCACCAGCGGTGCCGCCAGTATGCTGTCGCGACACAGGAAGTTGACTTTCAGCTGCATGGGGTAATTCAACCAGCCAAACAGGTCGATATTGTCCCAGCCTTCCTTGTTATCACCGCGCGGCGGGTAGTAGTTGATCTGCACCTGGTGACACAGATTGCCGTAGAGCTGGCCATACAGCTGGGGCTGCAGGATGTGATCCAGCACGCCCATTTTGCTCACTTCCTTGGTGCGGAAGCAGTCCGGGTCCGCCAGTACCTCGCCATCGCGGTTGCCGAGAATATTCGTCGAATACCAGCCGCTCACGCCGAGCAGCCGCGCCTTGAGTCCCGGCGCGAGAATGGTCTTCAGCAGGGTCTGGCCCGTTTTCAGGTCCTTGCCCGCAATCGGCACGTGCTGCTCATTCGCCAGTTGGATCAGCGCCGGAGTATCGACGGCCAGGTTCGGAGCCGCATTGACGTATGGCACGCTCTCCTTGAGAGCTGCATAGGCATACAACATGCTCGGCGAAATGGCCGCATCGTCTGAATCGATCGCGCGCTCGAAGTCGGCCAGGCTGCGGTGTGCGGCTGATTCCTTGGCGAAGGCCTCCGTGCTGCCACACCACAGCATCACTAGCCGGTTCACCCGTTTTTCACGCGCGAAGTTGCGGATATCCGCGCGCAACTCCTCAACCAACTCGCGCCTTCCGTGGCCGCGCTTCACGTTGGGACCATCAAGGCGTTTCACGTAACTGCGATCGAATACGGCGGGCATCGGGCGGATCTGCGACAGCGGCTCCCGAAGCTTCTCCAGCAGCCCCGCGTCGAGCACGCCGGCGGTCGTTGCAGCTTCAAAGGCGTCCTCCTCGAAAATGTCCCAGGCACCGAACTCGAGCTCATCGAGAGCGGCCAGTTGCACGAACTCCCGTATGGGCGGCGAGCGTTGCTCGGTGCGCTTTCCCAGTCTGATCGTGCCCATCTGGGTGAGCGATCCGATGGGCGCGGCAAGCCCCTTGCGGATGGCGAGTACGCCAGCGATGAACGTGGTGCTGACGGCTCCCAGGCCAACGAGCAGTACGCCCAGCCTGCCCCGGGGAGGATCGATGTGAATCGCTGGATGTCTCATCCTGTTTCTCCTGGCCTTAAGGGGTAGCGCGGCGCGTCGCCGCCTGCAATTCGGCCTCGCGCAGGTCTCGGATTACGCGCGGCTGCGCCGGATCTGGCTCACAGATGTAAATCTCGTGACCGGGACGCGCGGTCACCCGGAATCCCGCCGATCTGACCATAGCCTCAACGCACGCGTGGTTGGGTGCCCACCAGTTGGTAGGATCGTCCGCCAGCGCGTGCTCGATGAAGGCCATGCAGGGCCATCCATGCCGGGTCAACTCGTTGCGCTCGTCGAGCGCGATGTCTGGCGGTGCGTTCACGACGACATCCCCGGGCATCGTCAGAGTCTGTAGAACCATTTGTCCGACCGTAATCTCGTGGAGGATGTCCAACGCAAGCAAAGGATGACGCAGGTGGTAGAGCACACCCAGGAACCAGACGATGTCGAACGGTTCTATGTTGCTCGCGAGGTCGTAGACCGAGGCCTGTTGAAACTGAATGCGCTCACTCAGTCCGAACTGCGCGGCGGCCCAGCGTGCCTGTTTCAGGTAGTGCACATCGATGTCGATGGCCGTGACTTCGGCACCCCGGCGGGCAAGCTCGAAGCTGTAGAAACCCGCGTTGCAGCCGATATCGAGGACCCGCTGTCCCGTGAGGTCCGGCGGGATGAAGGGCTCTATCTGGCGCCACTTCACCTGCGGGAAATCGCCCAGTGGATGATCGGGCGCGGTTTGCTGGCCGCCCGGCAGATGAAGATTGTGAAACCAGGGAGCCAGAGTGGTAATGGCGTTCATGTTGCACAAACCGGCGTTGTCGAGTCCGTCCAGGTCCCGTCAACAGCAGGCAAATACCCGCCCGCCACTTCCTGCACGTGCCTTTCCAGTTCGCGGGCCCGGTGAGCAGCCGTATGCCCCGCGAGGACCCTGCGGCGCGCTCTTGCCCCAATGAGATGCAGGGATTCTGCATCCAACGCGCGCAGGTAGCCGAGCGCATCTCGCGTGCTTCTGGCGACGAGGATTTCGCTGCCGGGTTTGAAGAAGTCGCCGAGTCCATTCCATTCGTCCGTCATGATGGGCACCCCACACGCAGCAGCCTCGAACAAGCGCACACTCGGTGAATATCCGTTTGCAATCATGTCTGAACGGGTGACATTCAAGGTCAACCGTTGACTGTTATAAAAGTTCCTGTGCACGCCGGGGGCCAGGTGATCGGCACGCTCGACATTCGGCGGCCAGTTGATTGAAGTTGGGTATTGTGCGCCCGCAACCGCAAATCGGCCCGTGGACCATTGGCGCGCAGGCTCCATGAGCAGCCGCTCGAGCGCGGGCTGGCGGTCCGCGCTGTAGGTCCCCAGGTAGCCGAGGTCATAACGCTTGAAAGCGCCGGCCTGCGGAAAATAGTCGCGCGGCTCGACGCTGCAGTAAAAGGCTCGCGGCCGCAATGCGCCGAACTGACTCTGCAGACGCTTGAGAATCGGCCCACCCGAGAATGACAGGTACAGATCGAAGCGGGGCACGAGGTCGGCGTTGAGATACTCGCACTCGCCGCGCTCGAGTTTCGCGACCGTGACCGGGGTGTCAATATCATAGAAGGCGGTGAGTCCAGAGCAGCGCGGCAGGATCCATTGGGCCAACGCAGCTCCCTGTGGCACAAATGAGCCCAGGATGACGAGGTCGGCGCTGATGTCGGCGGGAAAGTGCTGCTCGAGCTCGGCGATGCCCGAGTAAAGTTGCACCGTGCAGTAGCCCGGGTCGGGCAGATCGCGATTGTCTGCATACCAGGGCACGTCGCGCTCAAAGAAGCGCACTCGATGGCCGCGCTCAGCCAGGGCCCGGATCAAGGCCCTATAAGTCGTCGCGTGGCCATTTCCCCACGCAGAAGTGATCGCCAGGCCGAAGATCACGATGTCGAGGGGCCTCTGGGCTATCACGCTGCAACCTCCTGCGGCGCCTTGCCCAGCAGTGTCGCTTCAACTTCCACCGCACGATGCGCGTAAGTGTGATGCGCAAGTACCCGACGCAGCGCGGCGCGGCCGATCGTACTGGCGTTTTGCGCGTCCAGCGCCGCGATATGCTCCGCTACTTCCGCACCGGTGCGAGCCACGAGAACTTCAGTCCCGGGCTCGAGAAACAATTCAATCCCCTCCCAGGCATCGACTATCAGACAAGCCCCGGCGCCAGCCGCTTCGAACACGCGCGTCGGAGGCGAAAACCCCGTCCGCGCCATGCTGGCGCGGTTGATGTTGATCACGGCCCGCGGAGTACAGTTGAACGCATTGTGTTCGGTACTGTAGACGTGGCCAATCAGGCGGACATTCGCGGGAGCCCCGGCGGTCTCATCCCAACCATTGCCACCCAACAGAAAAGTTTCGTGCGCACAGGCACGGGCCGGCGCAAAGAAGAATTCGCGCACCCGGCTCTCGCGGTCCGGCAGTCGATTGCCTAGAAACCCGAGCAGTCCAGCAAAGCGGGTGTCCGGCTCCACGGGATGATGTGTAAGGGGATCCAGCGCGTTGTAAATCGGCACACAGGCGCGGGCTCCGTAAGCGAGGTATTCATCCACGACCGGCTTACCGCCTCCGTACGTAAATACGAGGTCATAGCGGGGTATCAGCGCGCGGAACGGATCGAGAGGATTATTTCCAATCCGCTCCAGCGTTGCCGGAGCGTCAACATCCCAGAACACGACCAGATTTCCAGGACGACGCAGCGAGAGCACCTCCCGTTCCAGTAACTCGTCGTTGATGCCGACGCCGCTCGCCTTCACGATCACATCAGCGTGGCGGGCAGACTCCAGGGCGGCCGCGAGACCTCCCGAGATGGCGTCAGGCTGAGGGACGTAGACCTGCACTGCCGCCCACGGAGGATCGGCCATGTCACGGTGAGCCTGTCGGTCGAACGCGTCCGGCTCATAAAATGTAACCCGGTGACCCCGTGCGTGCAGCGCACGTATCAGGCCGCGATAGTAGGTCGCTGCCCCATTCCAGTATGCCGACACCAGGCTCGAGCCAAAGAATGCGATGCGGAACTCCCGGCGCATGGCTTACCCCTGCTTACAGATTGACAACAACTCATGCGCGCGGTGCGCGCATGTATGCCGCGCCCGCACGGTGGAATAACCGCGCAGCGCGATGGCCTGCGCGAAGTCCGGCTCGGCCCGCAGGCGGCGTAGATGCTCACGCATCTCGCTGCCATTCCGGGCAACCAGGTAGTCCTCGCCCGGCGCGAACAGCGCCTCACTGTCTTCCCACGGCGCGCACACGAGGGGAATGCCGCAGGCCAGCGCTTCAAACACGCGAATGGTTGGAATACCCGGTAGTTGCTCGCTGTAGAAACGCCGTGGCACGTGCACGGTAAAGCGGGCCGAAGCAAACAGGGAAGGAACGCGGAAGTTCGCCACCCAGCCGCCATATTCGATGTGCGCGTGCTCGACTGCCGCCAGTGCCTCTGGCGGATAACGCACGCCGAAGATGCGTGCCCGCAGTCGCAACTCCCGGACCGGGTCGAGCAGAAAACTCTGCAACTCACGGGCGCGCTCGCCATCGCCCCAGTTGCCGATCCAGACGAGGTCGAGGGATTTGGCTTGGCTCTGGGGCTGAAATATCCGGATGTCCGCGGCCTCGTGCCAGGTCCAGGCATGCGCAGCCCAACCTTTCTCCTGATAGATCCGCCGCAATACCTCACCGAACGCCAGCACGCCGTCGTAGTTGGACAGATCGAAGGCTTGCATTTGCTCCGGCGCGCTCACGGCCCGGTGATGGGTGTCGTGGAAGAGAAGTTGGAAACGGGCGCGGCGCCGGTAGTCGCCGATCTTCTTCACGAGCACGGGATCGTTCCATTCGTGGACGATCACGACATCGGCGGCATCGAGGAGCGGCTCGAGATCGAGGGTCTCGAGCTCATAGAACTGACTGCGCAGGCGCGGATAGGCGGCATGAAAGGCCTCCACTGCCGCCTCTCCCTGGCTCCCGCGCAAGTTCACCAGACTCCAGCCGTCGGCGGGCTCCATGACCTTGACATCGTGCCCGAGCGACATGAGCTCGCTCACGACGCCCCGAAGGAAATGCGCGTTGCCGTGATTCCAATCCGAGCGTAGCGAGTGATAGAAAAGAACGAAGCGCACGGTTTGTCCTCAGCCCGGCTTTTTCCAGCGGCTGTGATCGCGCCGCCCCAGCAGCTCCAGATAGAGCGCCTTGTAGCGTTGCGCCTGGCGCGCTGGCGTGAACTGTCGCGCCCGTGCCATTGCGCGCGCGGCGTTGCGCATGCGCACTGAGTCATTCGCTATGAGCTCATTCAGCGTGTCACGCAGACCCTCGTGATCTTCCGGATGCACATACCTTGCCGCGGGGCCCCAGACCTCCCGAAGGCTCGCAATATCTCCGAGCACTAACGCGCAACCTGACATCGCCGCCTCGAGGGCGGTCAGTCCGAATGGCTCATAGCGGGCCGGCAGCGCGTAGATGGCAGCCCGCGAATACCAACTGGCCAAGGTTGCGAAGTCGAGCGGCCCCAGCAGCGTGACATTGCGGAACGTTGCGGTGTTGCCATCCGGACTCTGTGTCTGGCCAGCCACAAAAACCGGTGCGCCAATTCGTGGGGCAACCGAGGCGAGAGCCTCCACGTTCTTTGCCCGATCCCACAGACGCCCCGCTGACAGCACCATCCGTTCCTTGTGACCGGCGGTGAATCGTCGCCAGTTACGCGCGTTGTAAACCACCACCGAGCGCCGAAACGGGCCATACAGTTGTTGCAACTCGCTGAGAGATGCTTCTGTCGGCGCGACCACACACGATGCTGCCTGCAGGCTTCTCGTGACCCGGCTTCGATACAGCTCCCACTCGGGGCCGGGTCGAGGGTCCACCGAGCGGCCCCATACCGCCGCCCACCAGGACAACACGCAGGAGTGACCGACGGTCAACACGGGTGCTCGCCAGGGCAAATCGGCATGGACGAGGTGATTCAGGTGCACCACATCCGCGCCAGTCAACTTCTCCAATGACAACAGCCACTCGCCTGCCGTTGCCAGGTCTTCCCACGGGTCGGGCATCCACTCCAGGCGAAATCCCGATTCATACACACTCACATTCGACCGACGACTGGCTTGCATGCGCTGCGCATCGGTGGGCGGTCGCCCGAGCACCGCGAGCGCCACGCGCACGCCGTGCGCGCCTAAGGCGCCGCAGAGCTCCAGGGAGTAGTTCCACACACCCCCGATCGGATCCGTTGTCATCAGAACTTGCACTTCGACTACCCGGATTGCCTGCCGTAGATGGCATCTATCAGCACTGAGAGGTCGTAGAGCCGGCTCGTCCGCTCATCGAAGCGAGCTCCACGCGACAGCTCGGTGATCCATGCATTCGCGGCGCGGCCGCCCCACTGCTCATCATCGGCGGCAATGGCACGGCGCTGCGTACCTACACAATGCTCAACGGCGAAGTTGTAGAAAGACCCATCGATGTTGCGCAGAATCGCAGCACCCTTCGTACCGTAGAAGGCCGCCTCGATCACTGCAGCCTGTCCCGCGGACAACCGCCAGGAACAAGCCATGCGCGCGGTCGTGCCACTGCTGAACTGCACCTCGGCGAATGCGTGGTCCTCCAGCTGGCTCACCGGCTTGTTCAGCAGTACTCCTGCCGCGTGCAGCTGGCTGCTCACGGCGCACACCCGCGGATAGTCGAGGACCAGCAGCGCAAGATCGAGCAGATGAATCCCCAGGTCCATGACGCAACCACCGCCGGACTGCTGCAGATCGTAGAACCAGGATTTGTCCGGTCCGTAGGCGTTGTGGAACACGAGATCGACCGCATAGATGTCGCCGAGCTCCCCGCTTCGGGCAAGCTCCACGAGCCGCGGAACACCAGCAACGGTCCGATAGCAAAGGTCGACGCTCAGCAACCTGTCACTGGTCCGGGCAGCCGCGATGACCTTCGCAGCCTCGCCGGCGGTTCTTGCCAGTGGCTTCTGACAAAACACGGCATGTCCAGATTCGAGTGCCGCCTTGGCCTGCCTGGCATGCAGGCCACTGGGGGTGGCAATGACGATGCCGTCGAGACCCTGTGCGAGCAACTCATCGAAATCACGGACGACCCGGGCGCCCGGCGCATTCGCCTCGATGCACCGTACTGCCACCTGCGCCGCATCCTGCGAGGTGTCCAGGATTCCAACAATCTGCGCATTCCCCGCCGCTGCTATGGCGCGCAGGCGATTCAGGCCGATCCAGCCGACGCCGGCGAAACCCACTCTGGGCGGATTTGATGATGCGTTCACTGGCATGACACGAAGGCCTTGACGAATCCTTCCGGCCGTTGAGCGAGAAGGCCGAAGGCTGCCGAAGCCTCCTCGAGGGGGAACGAGTGCGTGAGCAGTGCCCGTAGATCGATCTCGCCCGCGACTACGAGCGCAACCGCTTCCCGCATACCACGGAGGTATTCCTGAGCCTGTCTCTCGTGGGCATTGATGACGTCCAGGCCACGCCAATTCCACTGTTGCAGATTGATTCGGCGCTCGCCGTCCTGGTGATAGCCGGCGATGACCAGGCGCGCTCGTGTACCTGTCAGCTCTGAGGCAACATCGAGAGCTTCCTGGGACCCGACACACTCGATGACACGTTCATAGCCTGCGCCGGCAGACAAATGCGACGCTTCCTTCACGGCAGCCTGCGTGTCCGCCAAGCTAAGCGCGGCAGATGCCCCAAACCGCTCGGCGAGCTGCAATGCAAATGGCCGGCGTGACAGAGCTACAACGCGAGCTCCGGCACGCACAGCCAAGGCCGTAACGATTGCGCCCAGGAAGCCAATACCCACAACGGCCACGCGCTGGCCCGGTTGGATCTCGGAGCGCCGGAAAATGTTCACGGCGCAGGCTAGCGGCTCGCCGGGAAAGGGTTGCCCATCCAACTGCGGAGGCAACTTCACCAGGGCCTCTGTTGTCGTGAGATCACTATCGGCGTACGCGTGCTCAGACAGGAACGCGACGCGCTCGCCAACCGCGAGCCCTTTTACATCGGAACCAATGGCATCGATCGTGCCCCAGCCTTCGTGGCCCGGCGCCCCGCATTCGAATGGGTAGGAAAACCAAGGTCGTCCCTCCCACACAGGCAGATTAGATGCGCACACGCCGCAGCCCTCCAGGCGCACACGCACCTGGTGGTCCGCCGGTTGAGGAGGCTCGTACTGCTCGATGCCTATGCGGCCCGGAGCCCGAATGCGCACCGCGCGCAACTCTCGTGTGCCGGTCATACGGTCATCACCTTTGGACTGGGCTCGCTCACCCGCTCACGTCCCACCGGCGTCAGATGCTCGACCCAGTCATGCAGACGCTCGATGCCGGACCGCGGGGATACCCTGGGATGCCAACCGGTGGCCGCTTCAAACCGCCTGGTATCCGTTACGTAGTAGCGCTGATCTCCCCGGCGCCACGAGCTGAATTCCAGATCGATCGGGCCGCCGAGCCGCTCGCGCAGCATGTCCACCAGCTCGAGCAGGCTCAGGGTATTGGCGGGACCCCCGCCGATGTTGAATGCGTGGCCCTGGAGCCGCTGCATGCTCGCACTGGCGAGCGTGAAGGCCGCCACCAGGTCCTCCACATACAGCACGTCTCTGACCTGACACCCGTCACCGAAGATTGCGATCGGCTGCCGCTGCCGGGCCCGCAGCAGAAAGTGCGCAACCCAGCCCTGGTCCTCGTTGCCGAACTGGTGCGGGCCATAGATGCAGCTCATGCGAAACACGACCGCCGGCAAACCGTACGAGCGGGCATAGTCGAGCACGTATTGGTCGGCTGCCCCCTTGGAACAACCATAGGGACTGTGAAAATCCAGCGAGCGCGCTTCGCTGATCCCGGTGGAGCGCAGCTCGGCATTCGCTGGAACGTAGCGCTGCGCGCGCTTCGTCAGCTCGACGTCGTCAAGATCCCCGTAGACCTTGTTGGTCGACGTCATGATCAAGGGAAGTGCGCGGCGGCTGCGGCGAATGGCCTCGAGGACATTGAGCGTGCCCCGTGTGTTGATTTCAAAATCCTCCAGGGGAGCATCGAGGCTGGTCGTCACTGCCACCTGCGCCGCGAAGTGGTAAACACGGTCGGCGCGCTCCACGGCACGCGCAACGGCATCCGCGTCGCGAATGTCGGCGGTGACGGCTTCGAGAGTGTCCGGGTGTTGATTATGCAGCCACTGCAGGTTGGCACGAACACCGGCCCGTGACAGATTGTCGAAAATCAGCACTCGCTCGCCCGCCGCCAGCAGGTGGTCCGCGAGGTTGGTGCCTATGAAGCCGGCGCCCCCTGTGATCAGGGTCAGGGGAGCTGCAGCGCGCGCGCTCATGCCACGAGTCCGTGGCGGCTGAGCTCCGCGGCAGCAGCTTCCGAGCGGTCCTCGTCCATGCGCCCTTCCAGCCACTGCGCCAACTCGGCGAGGCCCGCTTCGAGAGTGATTCGCGGACGGTACCCGAGCACCTTGCGGGCCTTTGAAATATCGGCGAAGCAGTTGCGAATGTCGCCTGAGCGGTAGTTTCCGGACACCGCCGGCGCTAACTCCTGCTTGCCAAGCAGCTTGCCAAACTGCCGGGCCACTTCCAGGATACTGTAGGCTTCCCCACCCCCGAGGTTGAACACCTGGTCTGTGGCGGCAGCGCTTTCCAGCGCGAGAACGCAGCCGGCCGCCAGATCACGCACGTGGACGAAATCGCGCCGCTGGTGGCCATCCTCGAAGATGAGCGGCGGCTTGCCGTTGAGGTACCGGGCCGCGAAGATCGCCAGCACGCCGGTGTAGGGGTTTGAGAGCGCCTGCCGCTCGCCATAAACATTGAAGAAGCGCAGTGCCACGACAGGAACCTCGTACGCGCGCCCGAAGAGCAGGCACATCATTTCCTGGTCATACTTGGAGAGCGCGTAAATCGATTCCGGCATGGGCGTCTTGTCTTCGGGTGTGGGCACCGGCTCGAGCGCGCGCCCCTCAGGGTCCAACAGGTCCCAGCGGCCCGCTTTCAGTTGCTCGATCGCCCGCGGACGCGGGGTACGGACTTGACCGTCACTGCCCCGATACAACCCTTCCCCGTACACGCTCATACTCGAAGCGACGATGAGCTTGGCGACTGGCCGGCGAACGAGACTCTCGAGCAGGATGGCCGTGCCGCGATTGTTGATGTCGATGTACTTTTCTATCTGGTACATGCTCTGGCCGACGCCGACGGCAGAAGCAAAATGAAACACCGCATCCACACCGCTCAGTGCCCGCTCGACATCGCGCCGGTCGCGCACGTCGCCACGGTGTGTTTCGACGGCCGGATCCAGGTACGCTGGAAATCCGGATACCTCGCCGTGAACCTGCTCACTCAGGCAATCGAGCACCCGCACACGGTAGCCGCGGGCGAGCAGTGCGTCGGCCACGTGAGAGCCGATGAAACCGGCGCCCCCGGTGATCAGAACCCGATTACCGTCGGACATGGCTCACCTCCAGGCCGCCCTGGGCACGTACGACGCGGCGGCGCGCGCGGCGGGTGCTCTCCAGGAGTACTCTTTCGAAGTAAACAATGGTCATCTGCAGTCCCTTGCGAAGCGGAACGCGGGGCTGCCAGTCCAATTGGCGGCGTGCCAGGTCGATATCCGGACAGCGTTGGGTAGGATCGTCACTGGGCAGTGGCAGATAAGTCAGGCGCGAGTGTGATCCGGTCAGCTCGATGACCAGCTCGGCGAGCTCGCGGATAGTGAACTCCTCCGGATTGCCGAGATTCATTGGACTGCGCAGCTCGTCACTGCCCAGCATGAAGCCCAGCAGCCCCTCGATCAGATCATCGACGAAGCAGAAGGAGCGCGTCTGGGTGCCGTCCCCATAAATGGTGATGGGCTGGTTGCGCAGCGCCTGTACGATGAAATTCGAGACTACGCGCCCATCGGCGACCTGCATGCGCGGCCCGTAAGTGTTGAATATCCGCGCAACGCGCACGTCCACACCATGCTTGCGCCGATAGTCAAAACACAAACTCTCGGCACAGCGCTTCCCCTCGTCATAACACGCGCGCAGGCCTGTGGGATTCACGTGCCCCCAGTAGTCTTCCGATTGCGGGTGAATGGCAGGTTCGCCATACACCTCGCTCGTCGATGCCATCAGCAGCGGCACGCCGCTGCTGCGCGCAATCTCGAGCAGGTTGTAGGTGCCGCGCACGCTCGTGATCGTGGTGCCGATGGGATCGGCCTGGTAATGCACGGGTGAGGCCGGACACCCGAGGTTGAAAATACCCCGTGAGCTGCCGGCCTCGATGGCATTGCTGATGTCCTGCTGCTTGAAGCGAAACCGCGTATCGCCCATCAGGCGCTCGAGGTTGGCGAGCGAGCCGGTAACGAGGTTGTCCAGACACAGCACCGGGATGTCCAGCTGCACCAGCCGCTCGCACAGATGGGAGCCCAGAAAACCGGCTCCTCCTGCCACGATCATCGGCGCGGGCTGTCTACTGAGCACGGCCATGGGATAGTCCTTGTTGTTGGGAATACGCGTGCGCGCTGCCGTGACCCGGGGCATACCGGCGGGTCATGCGCGCGCAGAATTCGGCAAATTCGCCAATGTCGCGCGGTGGACTGGTGTGATGAGGCAGCACTCCGCGCGACTCGGGTGTAAAGCAGAACGTAACGGTGACCGCAAACTCCTCCAGCGCCCGCATCTGCCGGTCGAACCATTCGAGCGCGCCCGGACGGAGGCTGTCAGCCCAACTCAGCCCGGTGCGCACGTAGCGCACACCCAGGCGGCGCATCCACCTCACTGCCTCATCGAGCCGGTGATCCTCGAAGTGGAACCACTGACAGATGCCGAACTCGGGCGTCAGCTCGTTGAAGCGCGCAGCCGCGGGTTTGGGGCTGCCATCTTCGCGCAACAGGCCCATGTGAAAGTGCCGGTAGTAGGAGGAGCCTTCCGCTTCCTTGTGGCGTGTAGTCGCCGGCCACGCCCGCGGCAAATCATAGAGGCTGTACCAATGGATGCGCTCGGCGCGCCCGCGCAGCAGCTCGGCAGTACGCTCGAGGCCGAACTGCTGTACCTCGTCGGCCCCGAATGTTGACACGCCGACCTCGGAGACCCAGATGGGCAGGTCTGTAACTGCCCGTATCTCGGCGAGCCGCGCGGGCCATTCATCGATCTTCCAGAGATTCCAGTCGAGCGGAAAACCGTGGACGGCCACCGCATCGACCTGCGCCAGCACGCCCTGCCGGTCCATGCGCTCGATGAACACCGGGTCGATGGGAGAAATTCCGCCCAGCACGCGCGGCAGCCGCGCATTCTCGGCAGCCACCGCCTGGGCCGCCAGGATGGCCATGCTCGAGTAGATGCTCCAGTCAGGATCCACATCGACAAAGTCCCAATGAGACTTGTTGTTAGGTTCGTTCCAGAGCATTACTGCTTCGATCACGCTGGCACTCCGCGCCCCCGGCAGCGGCGCGCCCGCTTGATCCATGTTAATGACATGTAATCCATGTTAATGGCATTGATGTATCTCAATCTTCAGTGCTCCATGTTGACGATGCAGCCTGCCGAATCAGCAGTGACCTCAGCAGCAGTGGGGGCAGCAACTTTTATGCCCTGGTATGCCGGGCGCGCGCGAGATCGGACTGCGAGCCGATCAACAGCGGCTCGCTCCAATCTACAAGGTTGTCGGTGCCACTCGGGAAATACAACATCGTGTCCCAGCGCGAGGCACGCGCGGCCAGCGCCCGACAGTCCGCCGCGTGCAGCAGCACGAGCCCTGCCGCGGCGTCCCAGATTCGTGGCTGCGGAATGTAAGCAATGCGCAGCAGTCCAGCCGCTACATACGCAAATTCAACCGTTGCGCATCCGAGCACGCGTGTGTCCCACAGCGCTGCGTACGTCGGAGCCGTGCCCGGTTCGGCGGCGAGCCCGCGCCAGGTACCTGCCGCGCGCCTGCTGAGCGGTCGCCCGTCGAATTGCAGCGATCCGCCGGCCCTTGCGTGATACGTCCCCGGATGAAAGGTGTGGGTTGATGCGCACCAGATGGCGCCGGCAATGGGATGACCGCGGAAAAGAAGCCCGACGGAACAGGCAAACAAGGGTAATCCGTTAATGAAGTTGGTTGTTCCGTCGATGGGATCGACGACCCAGGTGAAGGGCGATGAGCTCGCGGCGGCGGGCAGCTCCTCCCCGATGACGGTATGTTCCGGCCAGGCGGCCGCCAGGCGCGTGCGAATCAATGCCTCTACATGCTTGTCTATTCGGCTTACGGGATTGGAGTTCGGTGCGCTTCCCGCAGCGGGCGCTTTGAAAGCTACGCCGAGCTCGCCTTCGTAGGCGGCGCAGATGTGCGCGCCGGCGGTCCGCGCCAGATCGGCGGCGGTGCGCTCCAGGGCCACCACCGTTGCGGCGTCCGGACCAACATAGTTAGACGCAGATGGATCCACGGGACACACCCGCCCGCAAGCGCTGTGCCGCGGGTGCTCCTGTCAGCAGGCGCCGAAGCGCTTGGGGCAGCAGCAGGACTACGCGGCTACGGTCGAGCGGCTCGCGTTCGGATCTTCAGGTGCAGCGCGTGAGTGGACTGCCGTGAGACGCTGAAATTCCCGGCAGTCCAGGGACAGCTCGTCCGGCGTGCCCTGGGCGACGAGTCTGCCGCCCTGCATCACGAGAACTTCGTCAAAGAGCCCAAGAAGATTCAGGCGATGGACCGATGAGACGAGGCAGGATTCCTTGAACGTCGCGAAGAGATTCGCGTACACGCGTGCTTCGGTGGCCGGGTCGAGACTTGCCGTCGGTTCATCCAGCAGCACCAGGCCGCTGCCCACGGCGGCGAGCACTCCGCGTGCCAGGGCGACCCGGCTGCGCTGACCTCCCGACCAGTTCGCAGCGCGCTCCGCGATCGGAGTCTCCAGTCCAATGCCGCTCGCTGTCACGAATTCGGAAGCACAGGCGACATCGAGCGCGGCTGGAAAGTCCACCGGATGCGGTGGGCCCGAAACGGACTCGCACAGCGAGAGATTCTCGGCGAGCGTGCCCTCGTACATTTCGGCATCCTGAGGAATCAGGGTTGCGGCAGTTCGCAAGGTGTTGGCAGCTTTGCCCGCGGACACGCAGATCGCGCTGCCGTCCATCGACACAGCAATGCGCTCCGCACGATACAACCCGGCCAGTACATGCAGCAACGTGCTTTTTCCCGAGCCACTGCCGCCGATCAGCGCGTAACGTTTACCGCGCTCGAGCGACAGGGCCACTCGTTCGAGCGCCGGGGCCTCGCCGCGGCTGCCGCTATGGCGGAAAGTCAGGTCGCGGATGGCGAGAGTATTCCAGGTCGGTGGCGTTTCGGGCTGTGGATCGTCCTGCGCCTCGGTAACCTGCAGCTCGCGAATCGGATCGGCGCTCGCATAGTCGGCATGCTGACGGGCGAATGTCTGAAAGTGAGCGGCGATGGCGCAGATCACACTGCTCGCCTGCTGCGCGTACTCCCAAACCATGTATACGCTGCCGAGCAGCAGTGTCGCGGCGGCGCGGCCGTCATGCAACGGGCGGGTCGCGAACCAGGCGAACAGGCCCACGAGAGTGCAACTCAACACCCGGCTGGCGAGATCCACCGTGAACCACTTGGCCTCGTTGAGAACGATGGAGCGGCGCAGGGGCTCGAAGATCGCCAGCAGCCGGCGCTCGAGCCGAGCGGCCACCGCTCTTGCCTGCCGAAGCGCGTACACCGTGTTGGCATTACCGAGGGTGTCCACCAGGGTTGCGGCGTAACGGCGCTCTGCGTCGTTCTCCTGGTTCGCAAGCCGCAGCATCGCTCGGTCAAATCCAACAACTGACAGCGTGATGAGGGCGAACCCTGCCACCGCGGCATAACCGATCACAGGCTGTACCCAAAACAGGGCTATCAATGGGCCGACCAGGCGGACTGCGCTGTTCAGGTAAATAAACTGGCTTTGGGCAAAGCCGGACAACGCATGCGTGCTCTGTTGTATCCGGTGAGCCGTCGCACCTGAGTGGTTAGCGGCGTGCCAGGCAAGAGGAAGCGTGAACAGGCGTTCAGTGAGCGTCGTTGACATGCGGCGCCGAACCGTCAGTGCAGCCCGCCGTTCCAGAATACGTCCGGGACCATGGAGCGCCCAGCTCGAGAGTGCCACGAGCAATACCATGCTGAGCCAGAAACCCGCATCGGGCAGGCCTTCCCGTCCGTGAAGCTGCAGTGCATTCAGGGCGCGAGCCGAGATGACGGGCACCAGTAGCAGCACAGACTGGGCGGCGACGAGCAGTAGCACCGCGCCGAGGAAGACATGGCGCTCGCCCTGCATTAGCCGCCAGAGGTCGCGATAGAGATGAAGGACGGCGCCGGGTCTGGGGACGCGGGCTTCGATAGTGTTGCGCACGAGGAATAAGTTAACGGCAGGCTCGGGTTGGCACTGTGCGCGGGATCACGGCATGGGCAATTCAGGTTCCGATTTTGCTCATCCTCCGGGGAGTTCTCCGCGCGCACGCAAAAGGGGTGCCATGGGCAAGATCAGCCCGCAGCAGATCGAGACTCAATGGCTGCGCCACATGCGCCGTGGCGAGTGGGAAGCGGCATGGCAAATCAGTGACTTGGAGTTGCGGCGACGGCGCGCAACCGACCAGATCGGCGTGCCAGGCGAGCCACGCCATTGCCAGACAATCTGGAACGGAATGCCGCTGCGGGGCCGGCGGGTGCTGGTGCGGTGTTATCACGGGCTCGGTGATACCGTTCAGTTCATCCGCTTTGTCCCTTTGTTGCGACAGATCGCAAAGACCACGCTGGTCTGGGCACAGCCGCAGCTGCTTCCGCTACTGCGAACGGCCGCGGGCATCGACGTGCTGCTGCCGCTTCACGATGGCGAGCCTCAGGCCGATTTCGATGCTGACATCGAGCTCATGGAACTGCCGCATGCGCTGCGGGTGACCCTGGATACACTTCCGTGCGATGTGCCCTATTTCGACCTGGGTCGACGCCCCCCGCCACCGCGGGCCGACACTGTTGGAATCGTGTGGCAATCAGGCGCATGGGATTCGCGGCGCTCGATCGCGCCCTCCCTGCTGACAGCACTCACACAGGTCGAGGGAATCCGGTGGCAGATCCTGCAACGGGGTCCCGCCCTCGCCTTGCGCCCCCCCGGCCTCGGCCAGGTACCTGAGATCCACGGCATCCTCGATGAGGCTGTGCACATGCGCTCGCTCGACTTGTTGATTTCGGTCGATACGCTGTCGGCCCATCTGGGCGGCGCGCTCGGGGTCCCAACCTGGACGTTGCTTCCCACGGATGCCGATTGGCGCTGGATGGAAAACCGAGATGACACGCCGTGGTACCCCACCATGCGCTTGTTTCGGCAAGACGAGCCCGGCAACTGGCGGCCGGTCATCCAGCGTGTAGTTGCGGCGCTGCAGGCCCGGAGGCAGAGGCGACTTTCTCCTTCAGATGCCATGGCAGTGTGATGACGGCCCGGGCGCGCAGCTTTCGCGCGCGCCACGTGCCGAAGCTGGCTGGGCGCCTCAATGCGTCAGCGTGCCGGCGTGATCCTCACGCGCCTGCGATTGGGTCGCACGCTCCGGCCGCTTGCGCTCCGGCGCCTGCCCTGGCTTCAGCACGACCTTGATGCATTCGTCCTGCTTGTTACGGAACATGGCAAAGCCTTCAGGGGCATCGTCCAGGGCGAGGCGATGCGAGACCACGAAACTCGGATCTATGCGTCCCTCCTCGATGAGTTTCAGGAGGGGCTGCAGGTAACGCTGCACGTGTGTCTGACCGGATTTGATGGTCAAGGCCCGATTGACGACGGCGCCCAGCGGCACCTTATCCAACATACCGCCGTAGACACCGGGCACCGACACCGTGCCTCCGTTGCGGCATGCCATGATCGCCTCACGAAGGGCCGTCGGACGATCCGTGGCCATACGCAACGCTGTCTTGACTCGGTCATAGGTGGCGAAGAATCCGTGCCCATGAGCCTCCATTCCAACAGCGTCGATGCAGGCATCCGGTCCCCGTCCACCGGTCATTTCCTGCAGCGCCTCGGCGGTATCGACGTCATCGTAGTTCAACGTCTCGGCTTTGCAGTCTTCCCGCGCCTTGCGTAACCGCTCCTCGAAGCGGTCTATGGCGATTACCCGCTCGGCACCCAGCAGATAGGCGCTCGCGATGGCGAACAGGCCAACGGGGCCGCAGCCCCACACCGCAATGGTATCGCCGGGTTTGATTGCACAGTTTTCGGCTGCCATGTAGCCAGTCGGGAAGATGTCCGAAAGAAACAGTACCTGCTCGTCGGACAACTGGTCGGGAACCTTGATCGGCCCGACGTCGGCGAAAGGAATGCGCGCGTATTCGGCCTGCCCGCCCGCATAGCCGCCAAGCATGTGGGAGTAGCCAAACAGTCCGGCGGGCGAGCGGCCCCAGAGCTTTTCGGCCATCCAGGCATTGGGGTTTGAATTTTCGCACAACGAGAATTGCCCGGACGTGCAGAAGAAACAGTTGCCGCAGGCAATTGGAAAAGGATTGACGACCCGGTCGCCCACCTTGAGGTTCTTCACACCCGGGCCGACCTCGACCACCTCTCCCATGAACTCATGGCCTATGATGTCACCCTTCATCATCGTCGGGATGAAACCATCGTAGATATGCAGGTCGGAGCCACAGATGGCTGTGGAGGTGATGCGGATGATGGCATCGCGAGGGTTCAGTATCTGCGGATCGGGAACGTTTTCCACCCGCAAGTCGTATGCACCGTTCCAACAATTGGCTTTCATGAGGCTCGACCCCCCTGTGGCATGGACTGAGATGGCTGGCTGGAACGCGTTGACCGGCGTGGGCCTGCGCCCGGCTGCTGCGAACGCCGGCCCTCGGGTAACATCCGTCCGAGCAGACTACGACGCCCCGAGGGCTGACCGGTGGTCGTCGGAATTTCTCCGGCTTCCACCAACTGTTTGAAGCGCCGGAGGTTTTCGCGCACTTCGCCAAAGGGATCGGGGCCTAGGAAGCGCGCGAGTGCCGCCCCGATGGCGCCGCCGGGCGCATGACAATGCATCCCCAAGGTCACGAATGTTCCGCGGCCGCCAGGCGCTGGCTCGAAGTTCACCGCGCCCGCAACGTTGAAAGGCGCCTCGTCGGCCGTCCTCCAGCGGAGCCGTTCGCCCGGCTTGTCCTCGATGACCTCGGCAGTCCACTCGAGGCGCCCCCGTCCCGGAACATTCATGATCCACTGCGAGCGGCGCTCGTCCAGCGGTATCACCTTCTCGAGCCCGTTGGTGAAATTGGCAATGTTGCGCAGATCGCGCCAGTAGTCATAACACTCCCGGGGTGTCTTGTTGACTATGATTGTCCGATCGATATAGATGTCCGGTGCGAGACGCGCCGCGCGCTGCGATGCTCGCAGGCTCGCGGCGACATCGGCAGCCGTTATCGCCGCCACAACTGCCGCGGCTCCGATCGCGCGCGAACGGCCACGCCGGGTTCCGTTGTGCGCCGAGGCCAGCAGCGCAAGGTCGATCGCATCTCCAACTACCCGCGACCACAACCAGGGTGCCTTCCTGGTTTGTGTGAGGAGGCCGACACCACTTGCGAGCTCTCGCAAGCCGACCATGCGAATGAGGGTCTCCCGGTCCTCGAGGCCGGAGATCTCGCCCATTTTCCGCGGGGCGGCCAGTGCGGCCAGGCCCAAACCCACGCTGAGCCAGCCGAAGCCCGCGGCGAGCGGCCCGTGGGACCGTGATGTTAGTTCATGCAACTGAGCCATCTGTGTTCTCCTGCCGTCCACCCGGGACGTCCCTTGCGGGTTGCGTCAAAGGACAGCAGCAAGCCCTGCGCCTGCTCGAGTGATGTGCGATGCTGCCGCCCCGACATTTCGCCCGCGCATCGACGCACCCAGCATGCAAGATCAAAACACGTCCTGGATTGCACTGAAGTCTGCAGAGCTCAGCGCCGAGGTAGACCCCCTGGGAGCGCAGCTCTCTGTGCTACGCGACGCGGATGGGCATGAGTTGCTCTGGAACGGGGATCCGGCTATCTGGGCGGGACGCGCGCCGCTCCTATTTCCTATAGTGGGCACCCTGGCGGGTGGCCGTTATCGCTTAGGCTCCAGGACGTATTCCCTTTCCCGGCACGGTTTTGCACGCGGCAAGCAGTTCGACGTGCTCGCGGCCACCTCCTCGAGCGCCAGCTTCAGATTGAATGCTGACGAGACCACCGCGCAGGTATATCCGTTCCGCTTCCAATTGGATGTGGACTTCGCCTTGAACGGTGCGACGCTCTCGGTGACCAGCTCAGTACGAAATGTCGGTGACGAAGAGATGCCGGCGAGCATCGGCTATCACCCCGGATTTCGCTGGCCCTTGCCGTATGGTGAGCCGCGTGCGGCTCACTTCATCGAGTTCGCGGAGGAAGAAGGCTCTTCGATCCTGCGTCTCGATAAAGATGGGTTGTTGAGCCCGGAGCGCCATCCAACACCGCTCAGTCACCGGCGACTTGCGCTCGACGATACGCTTTTCCGGGATGACGTAGTGATCTTCGACCAGATCCGCAGCCGCTCGGTCAGTTATGGGGCGGGCAAGGGTCCGCGGATACGCGTGAGCTTTCCCGATGCGTGCTATTTCGGCCTCTGGAGCAAACCGGGCGCTCCCTTTATCTGTATCGAGCCGTGGCAAGGCATCGCCGACGAGACGGGGTTCTCGGGAGACTTCCGCAGCAAGTTAGGGGTGTTTACTCTTCCGCCCGGCGCAGCGCAGTCATTGACGATGGAGATTGCGCTGCAGCGTTAGCACTGCAACATTGTTTGGTTAGTCTGGACCCTGTTGCGCACGGCCGGTTGGGTGCACACTGTGCGCCTTCATTTGAACCGGGATGCCAAGTGAATGCAAACATCCAGCCGTGTCACGCTGCAGCAATCCGCCGACCTGCCGACGCTCCAGGAGTTGCACTCGTCGCTGCTGGCGGAGCGGACCGAACGCACCCGGCTGCAGAGCGAGCTCGAATTGTGCAATTGCGCGCTCGATGCGGCCTCGACTCATTTCATGATCATCGACGTTTCGCAACCGCAGTGGCGGATCATCTACGTGAACCGCGCCATCTGCGAGCGTCACGGCTACACGGCAGCGGAACTCCTGGGTCAGAGCCCTGCGCTGTTGGTATGCAGTGAGCGGCGCGCTGCAGCAATGGAGCGGATTGCCGCGGCGGTGCGGCAGGGAACAAACGTCAGCGTCGAGGTACAGGGGCTGCGCAAGGACCACAGCACCTTCTGGGTGGGCATTAGCATGACTCCGATCAGAACCGTAGCGCGCGGAGTCAGTCACTACTTGTGTATCGGCGCGGACATTACGGGGCGGCTCGCTCAGGAGCGCGCCCAGCGTGAGCTGCAGGAGCGGCTGTACAACGAAATGCAGGAACGCGAGCGCATGGCCATCGAGCTGCGCCTCGCCCAAAAGCTGGAATCCGTTGGACGGCTCGCTGCCGGCATTGCGCATGAAATCAACACGCCGATTCAATACGTGGGCGACAGCGTGTTGTTTCTCCAATCCGCCGAGACAGACCTCGCGAAGCTGCGAACCGGGTATCGGCGTGCGGTCAAACGCCTCGTTGACCACGAGCCGGCGCAAGCCGTGCTGCCCGAATTGCAGGGGCTGGAATCCAGCCTGGATCTGGAGTTCCTGGCGCAGGAGATTCCTAAGGCGTTCGAGCGGACTCTCGACGGGATCGAGCGGGTTGCGGCCATTGTGCGCGCGATGAAGGAATTCGCGCATCCTGATAGTGCGCAACACGATTACGCCGACCTGAATCGTGCATTCGCGACGACACTGACCGTTGCGCGTACCGAATACAAGTATCACGCCGAGGTCGAGACCCGATTCGGGGAGCTGCCGCCGGTGAATTGCAACGTCGGCGAGTTGAACCAGGTGTTTCTCAACCTGATCGTCAATGCCGCGCATGCGCTCGCCGAGTCGGGCAAGGATGCCGCCACGGGGCGCATCACGATCGTCACCGCGGCCGCCGGCGATCAGGTCACGATAGCCGTTACAGATAACGGCTGCGGCATCCCGCGGGCGAACCTGGACAAGGTGTTCGACCCGTTCTTCACGACCAAGCCTGTGGGTCGCGGTACGGGTCAGGGACTTGCGATTGCCCGCTCGATCGTCGTGGAAAAGCACGGTGGCCGCATAGACGTGCAGAGTGTTGTCGGCGCAGGCACGACTTTTACTCTTCACCTGCCGGTAGCGGGTCACTGCGCAGCGGTGGCGCAGTGAAACGCATTCTATTCGTGGACGACGAGCCCGAGGTCCTGGCGGGACTGCGAACCAGGCTTCATCGCCTGCAGGTCAAGTGGGATATGAAATTCGTCGGTGGTGGCGAGGCGGCGCTCGAAAGGATGCAGGAGCGCCCTTACGACGTCATCGTGACCGACATGCGCATGCCCGGCATGGATGGCGCCAGGCTCCTGCAGATCGTGAACGAACGCTGGCCGCAGACCGTACGGATCGTGTTGTCGGGCTATGCCGACTTGCAACAGACCGCCCGCCTGGTCCCGGTTGCGCATCAGTATTTGAGCAAGCCGTGCCAACCCCAGCAGCTCGAGAACGTGATCGACCGGTGCCTCTTGCTCCATGAGCTGCTGAACCAACCGGGTCTGCGCTCGCTGGTGGGGCGCATCCGGGCTCTGCCTACGCTGCCGCGGATTTATACGGCTCTGCAGAGTATCGTAAGAGACGACAGTGTGACGCTGGCCGACGTCGCTAAGCTCGTGGGGTCCGATGCAGCCCTGGCTGCCCGCGTGTTGCAGATCGTGAATTCCGCCTTCTTCCGGCTCGCGAGGCGGATCTCCAACATCGAGCAGGCGGTGAGCTATCTCGGCTTCCAGTCGATCCGCAATCTGGCGATGTCGATCGAGATCTTCTCCCGCTGGCCCGCCAACGCCTGCGCAGGGGTGGACCTCGAACAACTGCAACAACACGTACACGCCGTGGCGGCGGCAGCCCATGCCTTGGCATCCAAGACCCCCATCTGCGATGACACTTTGCTCGCAGGATTGCTGCACGACATCGGCTACTGGGTGCTTGCCCAGGAGTGCCCACAAGACCTCAGCCGGGCAGTGGAGCTCGCCGCGTCGCTGGAAATCCCACTGCATGCCGCGGAGCATCAGGTGATCGGGGCTTCGCATGCCGAGATCGGCGCATATCTGCTCGGGATCTGGGGACTGCCCTACCCGGTGGTGGAAGCAGTTGCGCACCATCATCAACCTGAGCGGGTGATACAAACTGAGTTTGACGTACTGAGCGCTTTGGTCATGGGACATTCGCTCGTGGGCGTTGATGACGCCGCGTTTTTCAGCGCGGTTGCGGCATGAACGCCCAGGAACGCCCCGCAATCCTGTGCGTGGACGATGAGCCTCGGGTCCTGGAGGGGTTGGTGTTACATCTGCGCAAGGACTACGCAGTTCATACCGCCTCGAGCGGCGCCGAGGGCCTGAAAGTCCTGAAGAATTCGGGAGGCGCTTGCGTGGTGATCTCGGACATGCGCATGCCGGGAATGGATGGCGCCACTTTTCTTCATCAGGTCATGACATTCTATCCGGACGCGACCCGTATTCTGCTGACGGGCGAGCCGGGACGGGATGCGGCCATTAGTGCCGTGAACAACGCCCGCATTTTTAGATTTCTCATCAAGCCCTGTCCGCCGGATCAGTTGAAGACGGCCGTGGAAGCCGGAGTGATCCAGTATCGGTTGATCAACGCGGAACGCTCCATACTCAAGGAGACCTTGATCGGGTGCATCAAGGCGCTGGTAGACGTACTGGCCATCGCCAATCCCATCGCGTTTGGCCGCGCGAGCCGCGTCAAGCGGCTGGCTTTGGAGCTCGCAACTGCCCTCGATTGCCCGGACTTCTGGCAGCTCGAGGCCGCGGCCATGCTGTCGCAGATAGGCCATCTGTCCCTGCCCCCAGCGTTGCTCGAGAAGTTGTACTACGGCGAGCCGCTGACGCCCACCGAGCAGACCCTTGCGGCGGGAGTACCTGACGTGGCCATGGCGCTACTGGAGAACATACCGCGTCTGGACCCGGTGGTGCAGATTCTCGCGGCGCTCACCTGGACGGACGAGGCGCTGCAGCGGCTTGGGGACGGTACCGTCGGTACGGGGAGTCGGATTCTCGGGCTCGTGCTGGAGTATGACGTGTTGAGTACTCAGGGTCACTCGGTGGATATAGCCGTACAGACTTTGCGCAGGCGCGCGCCGCGATACACGCAAGAGCTGATCGAGAAGCTCGGGCAGCATCTCGGGGCTGGGTCGGGCACGAGCGAATTGCGCCAGATGCCCTTGAAGGCGGTCCGACCGGGGATGGTGATTGCGCAGGACCTGCGAACTCATATGGGCACCTTGCTGGTGTCCCGCGGCTTTGAGGTTACCAGCCTGTTCCTGGAACGCAGCCGTAACTTCGGGCCGGATCTGCTGGATGAGATCATCAAGGTCGTGGTGCCGCCAGCGCAGGCACTCTAGCAGGCGCGGCGCGGCCTAGCAGGCGCCGCGGCAACCGGCTGCCCCGGTGGGGGCGGGACACTCCCCTTCTTCGATCTGCACAGTGGCGTGCTCGACCCCGAACCGCTGGTGCAGGACGTGTGTAACCTTGCCGAGTGCGGCCTCGCCATCCGCTCCCTCGTTGATCTGCGCGTGCAGGGTGACCATGACCTTTTCTCCAGTCAACGACCAGGCATGTACGTGGTGTATGTCGCATACATCCGGAATATCTCCGAGCTCACGTTCAACCGCCTCCGTGTCGAAGCCGGTCGGCGAGCCTTCCAACAGGATGTGCGCGGAGTCCATCGTCAGCTGCCAGCCCGAACGGAATATCAACACCGAAACGGCCAGTGAGAGCAGCGGGTCCGCTGCAACCCAGCCAAAGACCAGAATAATGACGGCTCCCGTGGTGGCCGCCACCGAACCCAGCAGATCACTGAGCACATGCGCCCGTGCACCCCGCTCGTTCAGCGAGCTCGTACCCGAGAGGATGAGGAATGCCGTGAGGTTCGCGATGCCGCCAACGATAGCAACCGCCAACATCACTGCGCCGTTGATCTGCGCGGGCGAGATGAACCGCTGTGCAGCCTCGTACACGACAGCAAAGGTGATCGCGAGCAGTAACAGTCCGTTGGTATAAGCGGCCAGCGGCTGGTACCGGCGGTTACCATACGTGCGCTGGTAGCTCGCGGGGCGCCTGCTGACGCGGATTGCGATCACGGCAAGGATCAATGAGCCACAATCCGCCAGCATGTGGGCCGCCTCAGCCAACAAGGCGATGGAGCGGGACCAGAATCCACCAATCGCTTCGACCACAGTGAAGGCTGCCAGCACGCCCAAGGCCACCCACAGGCGGCGCTCGCTTGCGATCTCCGCTTTGTGGTGATGCCCGTGAGCATGGTGATGGCCATGATTGTGGCCAGAGCCGCGATGAGCATGCTCCCTGGCCCCCGGCGGCTGGACGGTTCGGTCGCGATCGATGCTCATGCGGACGCACTCTTAATGGCACACCCCGGTACACATAGTAGGCCCAACGCCCACCTGCCGACTAACGGAACGAAGCGTAGCCGCTCAGGCCTCAGGCACCTGAGCGGTTGCGGAGCGCTTGCCGCGAGACGGGGGGTGACCTCAGGCTGCGCTCAAAACGTGGCGCGAACTCCCAACAGCACCTCGCGGCCCGGGTAGTAGACCGAGTAAGGCGCATTCTCGTAACCGAAGACGGTTCGCAGCGGCTCGTTCGTAAGATTCAGCGCATCGAGAGTCACGCGCAAGGCATTCGTCATGAACGGCAGCTGGTACCCCAGTGACAGGTCCAGCTGGCCGCGCTTGTCGGCGATCAAGCCAACCGGCAGGTTGTTCTGCGGAGGATTCAGCGCGACAAACTTGTCCGCCCACACGTAATTGACGCTGAGCGATACGCCGTAGTTCTCGTAATAGCCCTGTAAGTTGTAGGTGTACGGAGCGATGCCGGGCGCGACCAGCCCACTGCCCGAGCTCTGGCTGATATGCGTGCCATTGGCCGAAAATCCCAGGCCGCGCAGCACGAAGTCCAGCGGTTGCTGCCAGGTCAGCTCGATACCCTTGAGGACCAGGTTCTGCAGGTTGACGGGCTTGGTAATCGTGACGGTGGCCGCATCGACTCCGCCCGGCCGCCCCAGGATTGCCTGCTGCTGCGTGGTCGTAAGATTGCTGAAGGCAATTCCCAGGGACGAGAACGGCACGGTGCTCTGTTGATTCAGAGTGAACCCATCGACGTTCTTGCGGAACAACGCAACGCCGACGTAGCCAAGCCCGCCCGTGTAGAACTCGCCGCCGATGTCGATGTTGTTCGAGGTGAACGGCTTCAGATCGGGGTTACCGGCGCCCGCTACCTGTGCGGACGGGTCGCTGAACGTCGTCCCAGGCAGCAACTGGCCGGCATCGGCGCGCGTTATGCTGCGTGAAGCAGAGGCCCGCAGCTTGAGATTCTGCATCACGTCCCAGGCCGTGTTGAACGATGGCAGGAAATCCTCATACCCTTTCGTGAATGTCTGGTCGATCAGTCCGGAGGCGACCTGGATGGGGCTCGTCACCTTCTGGTCGGTATGGAAGTAACGCACACCGACATTGAGGTGCAGTTCGCGGTCCAGCAGCTGGGTATGCGAATTTGCCTCGATATACGCACCGACGGTTCTCTCCAGAATGTCTCCCGTAGGTCCGCCCGTGACTGGGCCCCGCGACTGGGGCGCGGTGTCGCGGTAGAACGCATAGTTGGTTGCCGCCTCCAGCGCCGCGAGATTCGGCTGAATGAAGCTCGTGTGGCCGAACGGATCACTGCTCAAGTGTCCGAAGTTCGTAATGTGAAGGGGCTGCAGGTACTGCGCCGCCTGGGAGTTGGGCACAGATCCGCTGAGGCCATTGCACGTCGCACCGCACACCGAGGTCTGGAAAGCCGCGCTGTTGTCGAAAGCTCGAATGGTGCGAGCCGCTTCATCGTAGGCAACGCCTGTGCGCAGATTGGTCTCCTCGCCGAGGGTCAGATCAACGTGGGCTCCCTTCGTGGTCGTCGTACGGCGAACATTGCTTACATTGACGCGATACCAGTTCCACCCGAGTCCGGGGTTATCCAGGTCCACGTTGGGGGTGATCACCGGCTGTTGGCCACCATTATCCAGGTAGCTCACCGCTACTCCGGATTGAGCAGGAGTCTGGAAGTCGAACTGTGGCTGCTCGCGGAAGAACGTGCTGTGGCCGTAGTTCAGCTGCGCATCGACCTTCACACCAGCGCGAGGTTCCCAACGCAGGTTCGGGTTGACGTTCCAGTAGTTGGTCGTCTGGTTGAACACATCGTTCTCCAGAAAGAAACTCGAGTTGGCAAATGTTCCGGAGGTTACGACGTTGTTCGAATCCACCGTGAGATCGATCGGCACCATGCCACCGGTGGAGGTAGGCGAAGTCCCGGGGCCGGAGTTGCGGACATACCAGTTCATATTCAGGCGCGTGTAGTCGCGTACCGAGCGCGCATACATGCCGTCCAACGCCAAATGCAGCTCATCGCTCGGACGATACTCGAGCGAGATGAGGGCGGAAGTGCGTGAGCGGGTGCCGTCGGTGTAGCTATCGCGTCCCAAGCGCGGAATCATCGCTTTGCTGAGCGTCGCCAGCGGCAGGCCCGAGGTTGCAGCAAGATCCACCGGTGCCCCGGGAACGAGCCCGAAGCCGACATTGCGCGGGTAGGTCGGTCCCGCATAGCTGAATCCATTACCGGTGTCACCGTGGGCGGCGTCACATACGGGGCAGGCCACGTTGCCATCGGTCCAGCCCACCGATTCGAAACCGTCGATGCGCGTTTTGGCGTGAACGGTTGACACGCCGACCAGCGCCCCGAACTGATCCCAGGTCTTGCTTGCGATCACCGCGCCCCGCGGATTGAGGGTGTTGTTGGTGTCCGTGTACTGCCCCTGGCCGATGACAGTCAGATGCTGACCGGGGTTGTCGAATGGCCGTGCGCTATGCAGGTTGACGGTCCCGGCAATTCCACCTTCGAGCGTCGAGGCGGACGGACTCTTCTCGACGTCCAGGCGCGTGAACAGCTCGGACGGGAAGAAATCCAGATCCACTTCACGATTGGTGCTGCCGCCGTTCGTGCCGCCGTCGGAGGCCACCCCGATCTGTGTCCCGTTTAGAAGAACCTTGCTGAAGCTCGGGCCGAGACCGCGGATCGCTACCTGCACGCCCTCCCCGTCGATATCGCGGTTCAACTGGACTCCCGGAATCCGGTTCAAGGTCTCAGCCAGGTTGGTGGCCGGCAGCTTGCCAATGTCTTCCGCGAAAATCGAATCACCGAAAGTCACCGCTTCGCGCTTCGCATTGGTGGCGCTCTCGAGGCTCTTGCGGATTCCGGTCACCACCACCTCCTGCAGCTCGGCGGCGGATGAGGAACCTTCTGGCGCGGACTGTGGAGCGCTCTGGGCCTGGACCGTCGCGGATATCGTGAGACTCAGTACACCCGCGGCTGCGATTGCCAACCGGTCGGCGCCAAAACGTTTGTCGAGCATCGTCTTCCCCCTGAGATTTAATAATCGCCTTACCGATAGCGGTACAGGCGTACGCGTTGAATCTGAAAATGTCCGGGCGCCAGGCGCAGGTGGCGTCCCTGGTGAGTTTGATCTCCATTGAGCAGGCGCCCCGCGATCCAGGCACCTTTCGCATCGAAGCTGCCTTCCCAGGCGCTATCGATACCCGCCAGCGGCGGTCCGTCTCCTACAGGCGTGAACGTAACGATCATTCCCTGTCCGGCCACGAGATAGTCCTCGGGGCCCGTCTGTATGATCAACCCGCCGTGGGCTGCGGTGTTTTGCTCGCTCTTGGGCATCTGTGTATCGACAAACGTCACCGTAAAGCGGTAACTGCCGACAGCCTCGGTTACCGGCAGATCCAACACGGTGCCATCCTCGAGCACGCGCGGACGAAAACCGGACATCTTTCCCAGGCCTTGAGCTGCGAGGATGGCAGGACTCAACTGTTCGAGAACTTCGTAGGCCTGCGCCAGCGGATTCGGCTGCCGCTCATCGATCGATTCGACGGAGAAGGGTCCGAACCCGATCGCATCCAGCTTGCCGAAGGCATAGCAGGCGTTCGCCGGCACCTCCGCTCTTTCGGCGTTGTTGGCTTCCGGGATGAACAGCGGATTGTCAGGACGCTTGAAGCGCGACGCGAGATCGACAAAGCTGGGAAAGTAGATGTCCGGAGCGATGAAATCGAGAGTCGGTGCACCTGCTTTCCAAAGTTCCAGCAGATGAGGAAGCGGCCCCCCGCTGGGGTATTCGCCAGGCGCCTTGCCAATCCGGTTGAGCGCGGCGTTCACATACATGGGCAGCGGATATACGGCTTTGCCGGCCTGCACCAGAAACTCGACGTAGCGCGCGTAGTGCCAGGCCGTGAATACTTCGGCCGCGGCATCGCCCTCGCCGAAGAGATCCGACCAGCCACCCCCGCGCTTCGCTCCGTGTTGCTCCCACAACTGCTTCAGAGCCGGTTGCGGATTCGCGGTGCTCGCGGCGATTGAGCGTACCAACTCCTCCGGAACCGCATCATGAAATGAGCGGTTTGCCGCTTCGCCGTACTCGCGGGCGACCGGAAGCATTCCAATTTCGTTTTCGACCTGAACCATGAGGACGGTGTTCTTCGCGCTGTCCACCGCCTTCAGATGCGCAAGCAGGGCCGAGAATGCTCGTGAATCGGCGTCGCGCGTGGCCGCAGAAAACGCAGAAAGAATGTCCAGACCCGACCCGTTGGCAAGTTGCGCGCGTGGGAACCGCACCTGATCACGCTTCACCCACGACGGCACGTAGGTGGACATGCTGTTCTTCCACGCACCAAACCAGAGCAGTACGAGCTTCAGGTCCTGGGCCCGTGCCGCCCGGATCAATGCGTCCAGGGATTCCCACTCAAAGCGGCCCTCGACGGGCTCAATCAGTTCCCAGGATACCGGCGCCAGCACCGTATTCAGGTGCATCTGCTTGAGACGCGGCCAATGCGGCGCCATGTAGCTCTCGCTCGAGGCGCTGGAGTTGCCCAATTCGCCTGCCAGCAACAGCATGGGCACGTTGTTGACAATCAGGCGCTCGGCCGTGCCCTGCTTTTCGAGGTGCGGCACCCCTGCGGCCGATGTCACAGCCAGCGGCAGGGCGATGAGGCCCGATAGCACCCGGGTGATGAGCCGACAACCGTTCAATGCGCCCCTCTCGCAATGCAAGTACGTTCCGACCTTCGGGCCATAGCCGCCATCGCCCGTCCAAGAGGGCCTGGTACTCCGACTGGCTCCAGTGCTGGTAGCGCTACCTTCCAGCGGCCCAAAAAAAAGCGTGACCACTGCCCTGATCACGCGCTGGTTTTGTCTGAGTAATAGAAATATTGAAGCAAGCCTTACCAGCTTGTCAAACCGCTTTTCGCACCTGTGGAACGCAATGGGCCTGACCGGACACCTGACCATAAACCTGACCGGGGACCTGACCGGCGCCAAATGCGGTCAGGCCGGCAGCGGCGGATTTCGTGCCAACGGAACTGGCGACAGTCCGCCAGCAATCTGCCGGGCACTCAAAGACTTACCGGTAGCTATTGTTGGACGTGTGATCCCCCGCGAGCCACCTCTTGAGCTCCGAGTGCGCGGTGCGGCGCCGTAGCTCCCCAATGCGCGCGGCATCTGGATGATCCAGCGTGAACTCGACAATCATGCCGTTGGGATCGGTCACATACACCGAGCGGCAGTAGCCATGCTCGAGCACAAACGTCTGCGGCTCCTTATAGCCCGCCGCCTGCAGACGCCGCTCGATGCCCTCCTGGGTTTCCTTGTCCACGTTCAGCGCGATGTGGTGAAAAGGGGAAGGCGGCATCCGGGGTCCGAACAGTTCCTCATCCTGCGGGTTTGCAAATTTGAAGAACGCCAGCGCGCCGCCATCGGCCAGCTCGAAGAACAGGTGGCAATAGACCCGTTCGGCGCCAAACAACTCGTCGATCTCACACCAGGTCGCGACGAGCGGTAACCCGATAACGTCTTCGTAGAATGCCCGCGTGGCCTCGAGATCCCGCGTCACATACGCGGTGTGGTGAAGGCGCGAGGGGCGCTTCGCGGATGTAGCCATGGCACGTTCCTTCTCGGTCAGAATCGGTAGTTGAAATCCATGCCGTAACGTCGCGGCAGGGCCTTGAACAGAAAACCGCCGGGGGAAAACTCGGTGTTGTACTTCTTGTCGGTGAGATTTTTCGACCAGGCGGTGACGGACCATTTGTCCGCTTCCAATCCCAGGCGCGCATCGAGCAGATTGACTGGATCGCGCGAGGTCGTATTGTAAGGCTCCCACCAGGTGCGGCCGATCTCCTGGTAGTCCAGGCGCAGCGCCGCGCTCAGGCCCTGTCTGATGGGCTGATGATACTGCACACCCGCATTGAACGTATTCTTGGACACGAGGGGCGCCTGATTGCCCACGACGGTGGGATCCGCCATGGCCGTGATCTTGCTGTCGGTGTATCCGAAGTTGGCATACAGATCCAGGTGCTCGGTCGCCTTCGCCGTCAATTCGAGCTCGACGCCCTTGAAGGTCGCATCGAGGTTGCCGAGATTCTGGGTCGAGTTTGCCGCGAGAAACACGAAGAAGTAGCCGTTGCGGGATTTCGTGTGATACACGTCGAGGCCCGCATTTACCCGGCGGTCGAGGAACTCGCCTTTCACTCCCAACTCGTAGGTATCCGCCACTTCCGCCTCGAACAGATCATTGACGCCCAGGATTGCGCTCGCACGCGCTACACTGCCCACTCCCGTCTGGTTGAATCCGCCGCTGCGGAAGCCGCGGCTCCAACCTCCATAAATTGTGACATTGTCCACCGGCTTGTAGCGCAGCGTGGCTTTGGGCTGCGGCTTGCTCCACGTGTGCTTGCGGACTTCGCCATCGAACGCGGCCGGATCGGGGAGGAATGCCGCGGGCGTGCGTGTGGTGTTTGTGCGGGAATCCTCGTCGTAGCGGATCGCTGTATCGAGTTGCAGCTGCGAGGTCAACTCAAAGGTCGCATCGGCGAATACGGCCCACGCATTGTTGTTCTGCGAATCCGCAAGGAAAGTCGCGCTCGGATTCGGACCGCTCAGACGTGGCGTGGAGTAGACCGGGAAAACCCCGGCCCCCGTGTCAACCATGTTCCCCGTGGCGATGAATCGCTCCGTGTGGACGTAGTAAGCGCCCGCGATCCAGTTGAAAAACTCGCCCTTTTGCGCAGTGAAGCGGACCTCCTGGCTCCAGGCCTTGACGTCCAGGAACTGGCTCTGGTTCAAGTCCGTACCCAGGAGAGCATTGAACACGGAAGTTGCGCGGGGACGGAAATCGTAGGCGTCGCCGGTGATGATCTCCCTGGTCTTGTCGTAGGCCGATATGCCCGTGATCGTGCCGTGACCGGTATCGAAGTCGAGCTTCAATGATGTGTTGAACAGATCGCGGTTGTCTTCGCCTGGATTGTTGACTGTGATGGGTGTCGTGACATTGTTCGCATTCGCAGCCGTGGTGAACGAGCTGAACGGATTGGCTTCGTCATCCCGTGGTATCACGAAGTAGAAGCCGCGGGTCTCGAGCCGATCCGCCGATACGCGCAGATCGGCTGTGAGGGCCTCATTGGGCTTCCAGATCAGGCGCACGCGGCCGGAGTAGTCGCGCGCCGGGTCTGCCTTCTGATTCAGATAGACGTTCTGCAGAAGTCCGTGCGTGTCGTAGAAGTTGAACGAGGCGCGGTATCTGAGCGTGTCAGTGCCCGCGACCGGCCCGCTGGCGGCGATCTGGGCCCGTTTGGACGAGCCGTTTCCTACCCCTAGCCGCACGTTGCCCTCGAATTGATTGGACGGGTCTCGCGTGCGGATGATGATCGCTCCACCGATGGCATTGCGGCCATAGAGGGCGCCCTGCGGGCCCTTCAGGACTTCGATCTGGGCTATGTCGAACAGCTCCTGGTTGAATTCGGCCGGATTGCTCTCGAGCACACCGTCCACCAGCACGGCGACCGAGGGCTCGCTGTTGCGCGCCTGCGATACACCGCGCACCACCACGAAGGAGGTGCCGGCGTTCTGCGTCTCCACCAGGGTCATGTTCGGCACGAGCGAGATGAAATCGCCGGGCTTGCGGATTCCGGCCGACTCGATAGCCTGCTCCGTAAACACACTCTCCGTAATCGGCACATCGCGCACCGACTCACTGCGCTTGCGCGCCGTGACGAGCACCTCCTCCAGAGCCTGCGCCTGTGCCCAGACCGGCAGTGCGGCCACTGCCGCGAGCAAAGCTGCCACCGACATCGACACCCATCGCCCCCGCCCCCCTCCTCTCGATGTGTGCACGTGGATCTCCGGTTGTTGTTTATCAGTTTTGTGATGTTTTGAGTTGTGTGGCGTCGGCCAGCTCGGCGCGCACGATCTGCGCACCGGCGACCATCGCCTGCAGCTTTCCGAAGGCGACCTCGCGCGGCAGGTATTTCATCCCGCAATCCGGTGCGAGCAGCAGATCCGCAGCCGCGAAGTGCGGCAGCGCACGCCTGATCCGGGCGGCCACCTGTTCGGGTGATTCGACCTGCATGCTGGCGAGGTCCAGAACACCCAACATCACTTTCTTGCCGCGCAGCTTCTCGAGAACACTGCAGTCCAGATTGGCTTGCGCCGTTTCGATTGAGACCTGCTTGCAGCCGCAATCAGCCAACTCCGGCAGAAACGAATAGCCGCTGGGGCGCGTGTGGATAATCGCCGCGTATCCGAAGCAGATGTGCACCGCGGTCGTTCCCGTGACACCATCCAGGGCACGATTGAGTGCCTCGAGGCCGAATGCGCGCGCCTCTTCCGGGCGCGCCTGCATGTATGGTTCGTCAATCTGCACGACGTCCGCCCCCGCGGCGAACAAGTCGCGAATCTCGGCATTCACGGCGGCGGCGTAATCCATCGCCGCGCTTTGGCGGCTGCCACCGTAGAAGTCGATCTGCGCCTGCTGAGCCATCGTGAAAGGGCCAGGGACGGTAACCTTCACCTTGCGTTTGGTATGTCGCTTCAGAAACTGCAGATCGCTGACACCTACCGGCTCGCGGCGTCTGATAGTGCTCACCACCCGAGGCACGGGGTTAGAATGGCCGCTGCGATCGAGTGCTGTCCCGGGATTGTCGAGGTCCACCCCGTCCAGGGCGGTCGCGAATCGATTGGAGTAGCTTTCGCGGCGGATCTCGCCGTCGGTAATGATGTCGAGCCCGGCATCCTCTTGCGCCTTGATAGCGACGATGGTGGCGTCGTCCTGCGCTTCGGCGAGTTGTGCTTCCGGCACCCTCCACAATTCGCGGGCGCGAACTCGCGGCGGAAACCGCTCCGCCAGGCGCTTACGATCGATCAACCATTCCGGCTGTGGGTAGCTTCCCACGAGTGTTGTTGGAAATAGCATCTGTCCCCCTTGCCTTCCTAACAAAAGCCAGCGGCTCCGAGCCTCAAGTCTCCATTGGCCAACGTTGGCCCCTGCTGAGCGCACCGCGAATCGCGACGCCGTGCTCGTTCAGCAGCGGTGCTGCCCTGACGGATGCGCAACGCTGTCCTGAAAACTGCACGGCGGGACGCACTGCATGAGCAGCCCCGCGCGGCGACTCTACAGGCACGATCAGCCCGAGATGTCCAACCTGCGGGTCGCTCACAACATCCTCAATACTGTTGATGGGCGCGAACGGAACGTCGTTGCGTCCCAGCTCTTGCGCCCAATGGGCGAGGCTCTGCTTAGAGAAGAGTCGATCGAGCTCAGCGCCCAACGCTTCGTAGTTGTCGATCCGCCCTTGGCGCGACGCAAAGCGTGGATCGCTGGACAGCGCGGGCGCGCCTAGTGCCGCAGTGAGCCCTTCCCAGAATTTCTCCAATGAGGACAGGTGAATCGCGAGCAGACGGCCGTCAGCCGTTCGCAGGATGTAGGCCTGCGCCAGTCGCGGACGATCACTTGAGGTTGGATTCTGTCCCAGCGCGAAGAACGCCGCGAAAGGTTCGACGGCGAAATGAGCCATGGCCTCGAGCATCGACACTTCCACGAGCGTGCCCTGCCCCGTCCGGCCGCGCTGCACGAGAGCACCAAGGATCCCGTAGGCCGCGTAGAGTCCCGTGATCGCATCCGCCAGCGCAGGACCGAGAAATTGCGGCCTGCGAGGATCCACCACCACGCTCAGGAAGCCACTCAGGGCCTGCGCCACCGAGTCGTAGCTCGGCCGCTCAACATACGGGCCGCTCGACCCGAAGCCGCTGATCGAGCAGTACACGAGGCGCGGATTCAGGTCCCGCAGGCTTTGCACGCCAGCGCCGAGCCGCTCCGCGGTCCCGGGCCTGAAGTTCTGGATGTAGACGTCGGCCTCACGGACCAGGCCTTCGAAGAGCGACCTGTCGGCGGGATTCTTCAGATCCACCGCCATGCTGCGTTTGTTGCGGTTGTAGGCCTGGAAGTGCGGCGAATACTGATCCCCCTGATAGCTGCGGTAGGGATCTCCCTCGGGACTTTCGATCTTCAGCACATCGGCGCCAAGGTCCGCCAACATCATTCCGGCACACGGTCCCGTGATGAACGTACCTTGCTCGATGACGCGAATACCTTGCAGGACGCCTGTCATTGCGTGTAACACGGTACCGCTACTCATCGGTTCGTTTGAACCCAGCCGGGGCTGGACCGCTGTAGTCAATCGCCGCGGCCGCGGCGTGTGACATGACGAATCCGATTGGCTGTTGCTGCTCCTCGAGAAGATGCGCGATCAGTCCGGCCGTCCGCGCGAGGATGGGTACACCCTTCAGGGCCTGCAGTGGATATCCCGCATCCAACAGTACTGCCGGAATCGCACCGGAGACGTTCAGTGCCAATCGTTTGCCTAGCGCCCGTGGGAGGCATGATTCGACGCTGCGGGCGATACTCACGAACTGTCCGGCGAGGCCCACCTCTGCGGCAATCTCTATCAAGCGCAGAGCACGGGCATCAGTTTCCTTGTGAAGGGGATGTCCGTAGCCCGGAATGGCGCGGCGGCTGTGCTTGTATTCCTCGATAACCTTCATGGCCGCGTCTTCGACAGACGTGCCTTCTTTCGCACAGCTGGCGATCTGCGAGTAGAACACTCCAGCTGCTTCGGAGGAGCCCAACACTACTGAGCCGCAACCGAGAATTCCCGCGGCAACCGCGCCTTGCAGGGCTTCCGGCGCGGCGGCAAGGGTCATGCGGCTCACCTGTACGCTGGGCACCAGGCCGTGCTCCGCGATAGCTACCAATGTCGAATCCAGCACACGCCGCTGTGCGGCCGAGGGCGGCTGGCCCGTCACGAGGAGCCAGAAGTGATCAGTAAAGCTGACGCTACCCACCAGCTCGTGCACCAGGTCGCGGCCGCGCACGAGGATCGTGGTCTCGTTGGAGGCGGATATCGCCGAGCTGCGCTGCGTTTGCGGACCGATTTTCACTGCAACATTCCCCTCGGGCGCCGTGACCTTTTTCGCTATGCGAACTTTACTTCGGCATACGAATATCGTGAACCCGCGGGTAACGGTGCGTCAAGTGCTACCGCGGAAAATCACTTCCCGCGTTTCGCATACCGAAATAAACTGAACGTATGTCACGACAGAAGAACGGCCAGCCACGCCGCGAGGCGATGGGCGGTCTCGGCAAGGGTCTCGCGGTCATTCGTGCGTTTACGCGCGATCACGCGGCATTGAGTCTGAGCGATATCGCCCGCAGCGCCGGCATACCCGCGGCGACTGCCCGCCGCTGTCTGCTCACACTCGAGGAGCTCGGCTATGTGAGACGCAACGGGCGCGACTTCCTGTTGCGTCCGAAGGTGCTGGAGCTCGGCGCCGCTTATCTCGAGTCAATGAACATCGAGCACCTGACCAGGACGCATTTGGAGGAGCTCGCCCGAACCACGACCGACTCGGCGGCGCTGTGCGTTCTGGATGGAACCGACATCGTGTATGTCGCGCGCGCCTCCGTGCGCACGCTGCTGCGGCTCGAGGCGCATGTTGGAAGCAGGTTTCCAGCTCACGCAACCTCGACCGGGCGCACGCTTCTGGCTGGGCTGACACCGGAACACCTCGACCGCTACTTCGCCACGGCGGAACTGGCTCCATTGACGGACCGGACGGTTACCAATCCCGTCAAGTTGCGCCAGTTGATTGAGGAATCCCGCCGCAGCGGCTACGCGGCGGTCGAGGACGAGCTGGCCTATGGGGTCGTCGCGCTCGCGGTGCCGGTTTTGGACCAGCACGGCAGAGTGGTCGCCGCGCTGAACAGCTCGAGCCACTCAAAGAAGGTCTCCAAAACCAGGTTGGTGCGCGAGCGGCTGAGCATGCTGCAACAAGTGAGCCGGCAGATCTCCACGGACCTGGCGGGGCTGCCGGGGCTGTCGCTCAGCGCGGTGGTCTGAACGGCGGCAGCACGATGGACCGCGATCGCTTCCTGGACGTGTCCGCCGCCCGACTGCGTTACCGCGACGAGGGCAGCGGCCCGGTGATCGTGTTGCTCCATGGTTGGAGCCTCGATCTGGACATGTGGGAGCCACAGGTTGAGGCTCTCTCGCGGAGCTTCCGGTTGATCCGCTTCGACCGGCGCGGCTACGGATTATCTTCTGGAAAGCCCTCCCTGGCTGATGACGTCCTGGATGTTCAGGTGTTGTGCCGCCACCTCGGCGTGCAGCGCGCCGCGTTCCTCGGAATGTCCCAGGGAGCGCGAATTCTGCATCACCTCGCGAGCGCGATTCCCGAATCGATCTGCTGCCTGGTGTTTGATGGCCCGCCCGACCTGCGGCCCGGCGGAGTTCTGACCGCGCAGGATGTGCCTCTTTCCGAGTATACGATCGCATTGCGCGACGAGGGCATCGAGGCAGTGCGCCGACGCTGGGGCGCGCATGCGCTCACCCGTCTACGAACCGAAGATAGAACCGCGCACATGCTGTTGAGTCGTATGCTCGGGCGTTACACAGGGACGGATTTGACGCTCTCCACGGCGGAAGCGACCCGCACCTTTACTCCTCTGCGGCTGCAGGACATTCACCTTCCAGCCCTGGTGCTCAACGGCGAATTCGACCTGCACAGCCGCAGGCTGGCCGGCAGGGCCCTGGTCAGGTTGTTGCCGAACGCTGAGTACCAGATCATTGGCGGTGCCGGTCATCTGGCCAACCTCGACCAGCCGCAAACCTACAATGAGGTTCTGCGGCGCTTTCTCGAGCGCTACGCGCTGGCGCCTTCGCCTCACAGAGGATGAGGCGCGCAGCACCGGCCCGGCTTGACGCCCGCGGTTCCGGCCAGTAGCCTGATATCGAAAGTTATTTCGATATCCGAAATTCCGTCCGAGGATTCCGATGATCAACATCCTCGTCCTGTACTACAGCAGCTACGGACATATCGAACAGATGGCCGCGGCACAGGCCGAGGGGGCCAGCCGCGTTCCCGACGTCAAGGTAGCCGTCAAGCGTGTGGCAGAGCTCGTGCCACGTGATGTGGCCATCGCTTCGGGTCACCGGGTCGACCAGCCCGCGCCCGTGGCCACTCCCGAAGAGTTGGAGCACTACGACGCCATTGTGTTCGGCACCCCCACCCGCTTTGGCAACATGGCCGCGCAGATGAGAAATTTCCTCGACCAGACCGGGCCCTTGTGGATGCGGGGCGCGCTGGTTGGAAAGGTTGGCAGCGTCTTCTGTAGTACCGCAAGTCAACATGGCGGGCAGGAGACGACCATCACTTCATTTCACACGACGCTCCTGCACCACGGGATGATCATCGTGGGCCTGCCTTATACGTTCAAAGATCTCTCGACCATGAGAGAGGTCACCGGCGGCACCCCTTACGGCGCGAGTTGTGTCACGGGTGCCGGCGCCGAGCTGCGGATGCCGACTGCACTCGAGCTTGAAATGTGCCGCTACCAGGGCGAGCACGTGGCACGGATCACCAGCCGGCTGGTTTCGAACTGACGCATCGGCCGCACATATACTATTTGCGCGCGCGAACTTGCCTGGCTTCTTCCATCACGAAGGGCTCTGCACGTCCGAGCCGAGTAGTCGGGAGCCCACGCGACCTTCGTGCCATGCGTAGCGAATGCGCTTTGATGAGCAGCGCGATGGACATCCATAAGAAAACGAGTGCAAGCGGAATCGCGAGGACAAGTGGCCACAGTACTGCAACAACGGCGATAACGAGCAACAGAGCGCCGACGATCGCAACCAATCGACCTTCCGTCGGCGCGAGCACACGTTGCTCGGTAAGGACGGCGCCGACTGTACGCCCGATGCGCAGCGCTCCGGCGGCGGCGCGGTAAGCGCTGCCGCTGCGGCCGCTCATACCGAGCACCTTGCGCCGCCGCTCGCGCCCATCCCAGCGACGACTGGTCCCGCTTTGACCGCCGCTGTCGGTGACTCTCCCGCGGCGCCGCGGATGCAGAACTATCTCGGTGGAGTATTCGAGATCCTCCAGGTACGCGCGTTCCATCTGCGCGGCGAACGTTTCATTCTCAACAACTGCATCCAGCTCGTAGTTTCCAATCCAGCTTGCGAGGTTCAGATTGCTGGAGCCGACGCGTGACCAACGGCCATCCGCGACAGCGGTCTTCGCATGCAACATCGAGCCTTTCCATTCGAACACCCGGATGCCAGCCTCGAGCAAAGGACGAAAGCCGGCCTGAGAGAGCGGACGCAGGATCGGAAGGTCGCTCGAGCCGGGCACGAGCAGCCGCACGTCCACGCCATCGAGCGCTGCCGCGCGCAGGGCCTGCACATACGGCGGCACTCCAGCGAAATACGCATCCGTCAGCCAAAGCGTGCGCCTGGCAGCAGCCGCGATGAGTTGATCCAGGCGAAAAATACCGGTAGTGCCGGGCGCGTTCGCGACGATCCGCAGCGAGACATCGCCGGTGGACTCGATCGCCTCGCGCTGGACCAGCTCTTCCACTGGAATAGCAGCACCGATTGTCCCCCACACCTGCGCGAAAGCACGCTCAACATCACACAAGGCGGGTCCCCGAATCTCGACTCCCGTGTCGCGCCACGGCTCAACACCCTTCGCGCTATCGCCTGCCCACATATCGCCCACGCAAAGCCCGGTAACGAAGCCGATGCGGCTATCGACTGCGAGCACCTTGCGATGATCGCGGTGGAGCACGTCGAGGGGGCTCGAAAAGCGAAGGGGGTTGAAGCAGCGCACCTCCACGCCCGCAGCCGCGAGCCCGCGCCAGAACTTGCTCGACGCCTTCCCCAGCTCACCCATCCAATCGTAGATGAGCCGAACGCGTACACCCGCGCGCGCACGAGCGGCGAGTGCCTCAGCGAACTGCACGCCAGTTTGGTCTTCGACGATGAAGTAATTCTCGAAGTAGATCTTGTGCTGTGCCTCGCGAATGGCCTCCAGCCAGGCGGGATAATTGTGCGCGGCATTTTTCAGCAGCCGTACTGCGTTTCCTGCGACGAGCGGAGCGCCGGCCGCACGCGTGAACGCGCGGTCCAGCAATGCGCTCTCGCGCGGATCAGGCACGGGTGAGACAGTTAGCCCCGCACTTTCGCTCGATGCCACAGATCGATTTCCTCCGTCCAGGAACTGACTCAGCCGCGACCGGCCAGATGTTGCTCGACGAGACTCAGAACGGCACGCGACTGGTATTGGCTGGCAAGGTTGCGTACCTGCTCGGTGAAGGGACTGTAGCGCTGATCGAGCCCGCAGACATGCTCCGCCCATCTGATGATCTGCCGCATATCGCCCTCCTCGGCCAAACGATGCAACAGCTCCAGCTCCTGCGCAGGAGGCACGACCAGTTCTAAAGCGTGCTGCCGCTCGAGCGGGTGCCCGCCGCGCAGAACCGGCCGTAACTTCAAGAGCGTGACTATCTTGAGCAGGAGCTCCTCCGTATTAATCGGCTTGCTCACAAAGCCATCCGCTCCCGCGGTCACGAACTCCTGTGCATGGCTGCCCGAGGCATCGGCCGACACTATGATCACAGGAACTCGCCCCATGCCCGGCAGCTCACGCAGGCGGCGGGTTGTTTCCCACCCGTTCATCTCTGGCATGACCAGGTCAGTCAACACCAGGTCCGCAGGCCGCACCCGGGCGTGCTCGAGTGCCTCACGCCCGCTGGCCGCCGCGCTGAGCTCAAACCCGAGCGGCGTCAACAGATCCACGAGCATGGAGCGGTTCTCCGCTACATCGTCGATCACCAGCAGCGTCTTGCGCGGTCCTTCATAACCGATCATTACGCCGGTGGGCCCACGTACCGCCGGCCCGGTCCTGACCGCCTGAACATCCACTTCGAACCAGAACAGACTACCTTGCGCCGGCCGGCTCTCGACCCCGATCTCCCCACCCATCAGCCGCACGAGCTGCCGGGAGATGGCCAGACCCAGCCCCGTCCCCCGGAGCCCTCGCCGGACCTCATCAACCTGTTCAAATGGCTGGAAGATCACATCGAGCTGATCAGCCCGGATCCCTATCCCGGTGTCGCGTACGTCAAAACGCACCCGTCCGGGCCGCGAGCAGCTGACCAACAGACTGACCTGTCCGCGATCGGTAAACTTCACGGCATTGCTCAGCAGATTCAACAGAATCTGCCTCAGCCGCCGCTCATCGGCGCGAACTGCGGTGGGTAGATCCGGCGCTGTCTGCCAAACGAGCTTGAGCGCCTTCTCCTGCGCCTGAACGAGGATGATCTCGTGAATACCGCGCAGAAAGCTCCCCAGGTGCACGGCGCCGAATTCGAGCCCCAGCTTGCCTGCCTCGATCTTCGCAAGGTCCAGGATGTCATTGATCAATGTCAACAGATGCTCACCGCTATGCCGTATCACCGTTGCGCTCTGACGCTGCCGCGCACTCAGTGCCGCGTCCCGTATCAGTATTTGCGCGTAGCCGAGAATGCCGTTCAGCGGTGTGCGTAACTCGTGGCTCATCATAGCCAGAAACTCGCCCTTGGCTCGGTTCGCCGCCTCAGCCACTCGGCGCGCATGCCGCTCCTGCTCGGCGTGCCTGCGCTCAGTCAGGTCGATGACAAACGCAACTCCTTCCTCGTCGTTCCCAGCCAGCAGGGCGCCACCAACGAGAACCGGCACACGCGTGCCGTCGCGTCGCAAATACTCCTTCTCGTAAGGCGCGGCCGCCTTACCCGAACGCAACTCTTGGAACCATTGATCGTCACGGGCGTGATATTCCTGAGGGGTTCTCTCGCGGAAATTCATTTCACTGGACATCAACTCTTCGCGCGAGAAGCCGACGAGGCGGGCAAATGCCTCGTTCGCATCCCGGATCCGGCCACCGGCCCAGAAGCAAATTGCCACCACGTTGGAATCGATCAAACCCCGGATGCGGCTCTCGCGCTCGTGCAGGTCTGCATACAGATAAGCGTTCTCCAGCGAGATGGCGGCCTGCGCCGCGAGCACGTCGAGTACTGCCGTCCGCGCGCTAAAGGCGCCAGCGGCAAGTTTGTTCTCGAGATACAGCACGCCAATCAGCCTGCCTTGCTTGGCGAGCGGCTGACAAAGCACTGAGCGCGGCCGGTGTTGTCGGACGTACTCATCCGTGGAGAACAAATTGGATGTGGTCGCGTCCTCCAGCAGCACGCGCTCGTGGGTGCGGATCACAAAATGCAGAATGGTCTGCGGAAGGTGCTCGGAGGTGATTTCCAGCTCCTTCACGCTGACAGCCACCGTGTCGGGACCAGTCGCGGTGGTCTCTGCCTCGAGCAGTGGCCTGCCGTTGCGCATTAGAACGAGCAGCCCCCGCTCAGCGCCAGCGTGCTTGATGGCGATCAAGAGCAGCCTCTGGAGCAGCTTCTCCAGCACGATCTCGCTGGAGACGGCCTGCGCGGCACCGAACACCGACAAGGCGTCCAGCTCTCCAATCGGGGTTGTGATGGTCGAGCTCGAAAGCCGCAGTGATGGCTCCTCGCGCAGACCGGGATGGCGCTGCTCGAGCAGGCGCACTTTGGCAGCGGCACCCCATCGCTCATAGCACGCGCGCGCATTGCGCAGGAGAGTGCTCGAGACAATCTCCAGTCCGCGCCCAGCGTAGAAGCGGGCCGCGAGCTCGAACGCAAGCGCCTCGATCTGCACAAATCCGTTGTCGCGAGCGGCGCGAATGGCTTGCTCATAGAGAAGCTGCGCATCCGACTCACGACCCTCGAGGCGCGCCATCTCGGCTGCCACCAGAGTTGCCCGCGGGCCGAAGTTCTCCGGGCCGTTGGCGGCCAGAGTCGCAAGCGATTCGGCGTGCTCGAGCAGGGAGCGCCGGCAGTCGAGCCGTTCGTCCGCCGCGCAACTTTCGAAGCGCTTGGCTTGCACGAGCGCCGTGTAAAAGTGGTATTCGCTCGCTTCGAACACCGTCAGTGACACCCACGAATTGCGCTTCGCATTTGCAGCGGCGGCGGCGGCCGCGGCGTAGTCCTCCGCGTGGAAGTGCGCCTGCAGCTTATTGAGCCAATACCATTGCGCCGCGTGCCGCAAACTCGGGTCTTGCGCCAAACGCCGCTCGTAGTGGGCCTCATCGAAAGATTCGTGGCTCAGGCTGCCGAGCTCGACCGTGAGGCCCCGCAGGGCCCGAACGAAGGCCACGTACGACTCAATCAGACCGACAATCGAACCGAAGTGCATCTTGCGCGCAAACTCGAGACCCTGCTGCGCTTCCCGCTGTACGCCTTCCAGCGGCTCACCAACACTCAGCAGCAGCGGAATCATCAGAGCCCAGGAGTAACATGCAAAGGTCAGGTCGCCGCATTCCTGCGCGGTCTGAATCGAGCGGCGTGCCCAGGGCAAGCCGCCGCGCATTGGCTTCGTCCAGGGAATGGCTGTGGTGCCAAAAGCGATCTCCACGCGCGCTTTGAAGCGCTGCATTCCCTTGTCGAGCAGATCGACGGCAAGCTTGGCAAACCGGAACCCCGTCGCGTAGTCACCGAGCCCGTTGCCAACGATGAAGTTGAGATAGCTGTAGGCGAGCAGGGAGGCATCGCCGTTGCCGTACTGCAGACTGAGATTCGCCATGCGGCCGATGGCGAGACGGAATAAATTTGTGTCGGTCAGCAGAGCGGGCGCCAGGACCGCGGCCAGCACATCGAGGATGGCCTGTTGGTGCGGATCGCACAGCAGCGGCAGGTCGATCAGCTCCTCGACCGGGCGGTCGCCGAGCTGCTGCCAGAACCATGCGTATTCCTGGGCAACTTCGTCCTCGGTTGCAGAGGATTGCCACGCGATACCGACCTGCCGGAGATATTGCAAACACACTTCGACCGCGCGGTCGTTGCGCGCCAGGGTTTGATACAATGTCTGGCGCAAACAGCACACTGCGGCGCCCTCGCGGGAATTACCAGTTTGCCGCGCGAGAGCGGACAGCCGCGCCTCGGCAGCCCCGAGATCACCTGTTAGAAACTCGCACTCGGCGCGGTGCAATTGCAGCGCAAAGCCGAGATCGCGCAATTGTGTCCAGCCCTCTTCCGGCAGGAGCGCGCAACCGGCCACCAGGTATCTGAGCGCCGCCGCATAAGCGCTCGACTGCCTGGCGCGCTGGCCGGCAAGCAGATTGAGCTCGGCGAGCCGCCGGCGCTCCGGTCCTTGCGGCAGCAGCTCGCGTCCCTGATTCAACTGGTTGACGAGGTCGAATACGTGCTCCTCGACCTGTTCGGGTTGCATTTGTGACCACAGACTCCAGCCGATACGAAGATGCAACGCCGGCCGCTGCGCAGGCGGGGTGAGATGGTAGGCGGCCTCTTGCACGCGGTCGTGAACAAAGCGGTATCCATGGTCTACATGGATGACGAGGCCTGCGAGTACCGCGTCCCTGTATACCTCGTGGACGGCTTGCTCGGAGCTCTCGAGCAGCTTCATCAACATTTCCAGGCCGGCCCCAGTGCCGAGGCAGGCAAGCCGCGCCAACGCCTGCTGGGTTTGCACCGCCAGACGATTGAGCTTCGCGACCAGCAGATGCGCGACATTGTCGGTGAATCCCTGCGCCTGGATGCGTTTCAAATCCCATTGCCATCCCCCGCCCGCCGGGCCGCGGGTGAGCAGGCCCTGCTCTTCGAGACTGGTCAGAAACTGGATGGTAAAAAAAGGGTTCCCCTGCGTCTTCTCGAATACGAGCCGCGCCAGTGCTTCGACGTGCTGGCGCGCGCAATGCAACGAGTGGGATAGCAGGCGGCCTATATCGTCGGACTCGAGCGGGCCGAGAACAATCTCCTGCATTCTGACACCGCAGCCTCGTAGCCGCTCCATTGGCGAGGCGAGCGTGTAGGCGGCGGCGACCTCGTCATCCCGATACGCGCCTATGACCATGAGGTGCCGTATCTCAGGCTCGGTCAGCACGTACTCCAGCAAGTCAACGGTCGCCGCATCCATCCATTGCAGGTCATCGAGGAACAGCACGAGCGGCTGCTCGGGACGCGCGAACACTCCGAGGAAGCGGCGGAACACCCGGCGGAAGCGATTCAACACATCCTGTGGGGGAACCTCCGGAGCGGGTGGCTGTTGGCCAACGACCAATTCGAGCTCAGGAACCAGGCCGGTGATGAGCTGACCATGCTCACCCAATGCAGCCAGCATGCGTTCGCGCCATTCAGTGATCTGCGCGTCCGCACGGCCGAGGAGCTGACGAACGAGGCTGCTGCATGCCTGCATCAGCGTGGCGTACGGGATATCCTGCCTGTATTGATCGAACTTGCCGAGCGCGAACCAGCTGCGCGACTGGACGAGCTCCCGCTGCAACTCGTGTACGAGTGCGGACTTGCCGACCCCTGCATGTCCAGACACCAACATGAGCACTGATGTGCCCGCGGCGGCCATCCGGTCATGCACTGAGCGCAACACCGCGAGCTGCGGCTCACGCCCGTACAGTGTCTCCGGGAAACCCAGGCGGTCCGGTGCGTCATGTTGGCCCAACGCAAAGACATCGATACTGCCTTGGCTGAGCCACTGTGCCAGGCAATGCTGCAAGTCGGCCTGCAGACCCGCCGCACTCTGGTAGCGCTCCGCGGCGGACTTGGCGAGCAGTTTGAGGATGATGTCAGCGAGTGGCTCAGGCAGCGCCCGGTGCTCGCGAGGCGAAGCCGGCTGCAGGGCGATATGGCAGTGAATCCAGCCGAGTGCATCGGAAGCTGCAAAGGGTAGCCTTCCGGTGAGCAGCCTGTAGAAAGTCACCCCGAGCGAGTACAGATCGCTGCGCGCGTCGATCGACCGGTTCATCCGGCCGGTCTGCTCGGGCGCCATATACGGCAGAGTTCCACTCAGGATCTGCAGCGATTCAGGCTGTTGGCTCTCGCGCGGCGCTCGGGAGGCAATCCCGAAGCCGGTCAGACGCGCGTGGCCTGCGCGGTCGACGAGGATATTCGCGGGTTTGATGTCTTTGTGTATCAGGCCGCGGGCGTGTACTTCGGACACAGCGGCCGTGATCGCAATCGCCAGGGGCAGAAATTCCGTAATTTCGAGCGGCTGCCCGATATGCCGCTCGAGCAGCTCGCCACCGGGATCCTCCAGGATGAGAACCGTGCGGCTTGCCTGGCGCGACAGCGCCACCGGGCGAACCGCCCAGCGCGAATCGAGCTCAGCGGCAAGCGATAATTCATGCTCGAGCCTGCGCAGGCTCGCGGCCGTGGGCTGTTCGGCTACGGGCATCAGCACGAGCACCGGCCCCGGAGTGCCCTCTGGCAGCTCGCGGAGCAGTACGAATTCGCCGTCCTCCCTCAACCTTTCCAGGGCGATGGCGTCTCTAACGCCCATGGGTGACTTGGTGCTCGATGCTTCGGGAAGCAAACAGCCGCTTGTATCCGCCGACCAACATCGCTCGCCCGCCCCCTTTCGTCGCACTGCATCAAACGCCAGCTGCAGAGCGCGCCCGGGGATGGCATCCTGGCCTTCGGCAAACGCCACGGCAGACAGCGCGGACTAACGTCAGCGTAGCAACCGCCCGATTGAGCGGCAAGCGAGGGCAGCGAGTACGAACCGGAAGCCACCTTGTGGAAGAAGTCAGTTCGGCTTGCTGCTGGCAAAACCGGTCGGCCCAGCACTTGCTGATGAGCCCCCGGACGGTCAGCTGCGCTTCAGGTAGCGCGCCGTATAGTGGTCTACAAGCGAAGGCGCGACCGCCTCGCCGGAACAGGGAGCTCGCCAAAAATGCACATCCGAATACCCGTGATTGCCATAATCTGCGGTGTCCTCAGCCTCTCGGGATGTGGCGGTGGCGGTGACAGCATCCAAACGCCCCCTTCGGTCACCACTCAAATTCTCAGCGATCCGAGGTTTGACGGTGATATCGAACAGGTCTCGCAGACCGACTTCACCATCACTCAAGGCATGTCGTCCTCCGTGCAGACTGTGTTCGCCGGGATCGACCCGGTCGGCGGCACGGAATTCAGAGCCTTCCTGGACTTTTCGCTATCGGGCCCCGGCGGTGTGCCCGCCAATGCCAGCATCGACTCCGCCTTCCTGGAATTCTACGTCGACGACCTGCAGCCGGCGTCGGGTAAGCTTCCGCTCAGGGTCGACCTGGTGGCATTTCAGCCCCCGACGCTGTTTGCGAGCGATTTCGACCGCACCGCGCAGCCGGCACTGGCGTCGGTCATCGTGACGCCTGATATTTCGAGCGCAGATCTGGGCAAGTTCGTACCGATCGACGTCACCGCCCTGATGGTGGAAGCGCAACGCCGCGGACTCGTAGACTTCCAGGTGCGCATCCTGGAGGATTTAGGTCCGCCCATCCCCGTGTTGATGGTCATCGACGATTCAACGGGTTCCGATCGCTCTTCCCGCGCGCCGCTACTGACAGTGACCTACTTCTGATCCTCAGCGGGCGCGCGATGAAGAATCCCGCCGCGCTCCTCGGCTGCGCCATGCTTTGCACGCAGGCCCTTGCCGCAGACCCCCTCGCAAACTCCCTGGCCGACATCCGAGCATTTCGCGCCGCGCACGCGAGCGAGATCCTCGAGCAGTACGTCGAGCTGCTGAAAATCCCAAACGTAGCCAGCGATCGCGCCAATATCCGGCGCAATGCGGATGCGATTGTGGCGCTGATGCAGCGGCTGAATCTCGCGCCACGACTGCTGGAGCCGTCCGCGGCGCCGGATGCGCCACCGTTAGTCTATGGCGAGTGGAAAGTGCCAAAAGCCAAACGGACGTTGGTCCTTTATGCGCACTATGATGGGCAACCGGTCAATCCGGCCGAATGGATCACCGGACCATTCACTCCAACCCTGCGAACAGCTCCCGTAACCGACGCAGGTGCAGTCATTTCGATGGACACCGCGAGCCGCCTGGAGCCCCAGGTACGCGTGTATGCGCGCGGTGCCTCTGATGACAAGGCGGGCGTGATGGTCATTTTGAGCTCGGTTGGGGCGCTGCGCTCGCTGCATCGGCAACCCACCGACAATCTCAAAATTGTCTTTGAGGGGGAAGAGGAAGCCGGCTCGCCTCATCTGGGCGACATCCTGCGACAGAATCGCTCGCTGTTTGCCGCACAGCTGTGGGTTGTTTGTGACGGACCGGTGCATCAGTCCGGCAAGAAGCAGGTGATCTACGGCGCGCGCGGCGACCTGAATGTCAGCCTCACGGTGTACGGCTCCAACCGGCCCCTTCACAGCGGCCACTATGGCAACTGGGCACCCAATCCGGGCTTGCGTCTGGCGCGGCTGCTCACGTCGATGAAGGATGAGGCCGGCAAGGTCAGCGTACAGGGGTGGTACGACGACGTGGCGCCCTTGGGCGAGACCGAGCGCCGCGCAATAGTGGCAGCCACTGAATACGATGAGACGCTGCGCCGCGAGCTGGGACTCGCCGCTACGGAAACTGACCGGCCGCTCAACGAAGCGATCACTCTTCCGTCGCTCAACATCAATGGTATGCGCAGCGGCAATGTTGGCGATCAGGCCACAAACATGATTGCGGCTACCGCAACCGCAGTGCTGGACTTGCGGCTCGTCCTGGGTAACGATCCCCAGCGCCAATATGACAAGCTGCTCGCGCACGTGCGCTCGAACGGCTACTACGTGATCGATCGCGAGCCAACCGCGGAAGAACGTCTTGCTCACCCGTTGATCGCAACGATGGTGGCGAAACCGGGCAGCTACGCCGCGGCGCGCACGCCGATGGATGACCCATTCGCGAGGACGATTGCAGCCGCCATCCGTGCGTCTTCGGATCAAGCCATCGTGGAACTACCCACTTCGGGCGGAAGCCTGCCGCTCTCAGTAATCAGCGATGCGCTCGGGACCCGCTCTATCGTGGTGGGGATCGCGAACTACGACAACAATCAACACGCGGCCAACGAGAACCTGCGTCTGGGTAACCTCTGGGATGGCATTGATCTGTATGGCGCGGTACTGACCCACGCGCCGCTGCCAACGCGGTGACCTGACAGCCGAAGTGCGTTCCCGAAACGCGGGAACGTTCCTGTATGAATTTCCTGTGTCGCTAGAACGCGCCACCGTCTTCCGGGTACTCACCTGCACATGAGCGCACGGGTCTTACAGCCAGGCGCGCGTGCTGCAACGTTCCCGAACTAACTCAACAACTCGTTCGAGGAGAAGACCATGAACGTGAACCGGATGAGGACGGTCGCAAAAACCAGGCGAGGCACGTCCATCGGGTTGATGACCATCGCCATCTTGAGCTGCACGGCACTGCCTTTACGCGCCGATGCTGCCAACCCGACGCACCCGAATCCAACAGCCGAACAGGACGAAGCAACCGTCGTCAATCGCAGTGACGTGAAGCATCTGCCCGCCCCGCTGAAGAGTGCACTGGGAGAAATCGCTGAAGAACCGCATACCTACCTGCCATTGCAGGTCTTCGCGGAAGCCGACAAGCCCAGTCAGCTGTTTCAATACTACCTGCTCGATACCAAGGATTTTCAGCCGAATATATTCACGGCCATCATACCGGGGATCAATGACAGCGCGATTCCGACCGCTGCCAACGCCGCCAACGGGCAGCGGCCGACATTTGGCGCAGTGCGCGTTGCGCTGGAGCCCAAGCCGGGACTGCCAACCGATCCCAACGATGGCGGGGCATTCATCGATATCTTCACGGATATCACCGGACTCTTCGTCATCAACAACGAATCCGGCTGGTATGAGGGCTGGATGATCCATGACCTAGTCGTGCCGCGGGTCGCCGCCCCGCGCAAGGACGGCCACGCGCAATTTGGCACCATCACCGCCGCGGATGCGGCGGCGATTGCCAGGCTCGGCGGTTATCAAAACGTTCCGGGGCACAACGTTCCCGGGAACATTTTCACGACGGATGGCGGGAAGGTGCAGTTTCCAAGCGCAACTGATCATTTTCCGGACAAGCAGAGCAATGTCGTCCCGCTGTTCCTCAGCATGGGCGCATACAACTGCCTGCAGCAGAGCGACTGCCACGCGTACTGGGAGTTCAATCAATACACCAACTGGGTGTTTCCGTTGTATGAGCTGCCCTTCACGGGGGGCGTGCGCGGCAGCTTTGCCGCCGGCAAGCAGTACGATCTGCAGTCGGTGATTCCCGGCTCGGGACCGGCTGGGGTATCGAACAACGAAGCGCCGCTCAAGCAGATGTTTGGCGACGATCCCAACAATCCGCGCGACCCGGACCGCGGGCCGAATGCCAGCCCCACCGATCCGGACAGGCCCGTCGCGAACCCGAGCGACGACCAGAAGGAAAAACGCCTGCGATTCATTCCGAGCGGCCTCGGCAACGAGATTCTGCTGGATGTCTGGGTACGAGTGAAGTCGTTCGAGCCCGGAGTCACGGATTTCAGCAAGCGGCTGTTCGACGCCTACGCAAAAGAGGTCGCGCGTGTTGACACGGACAGCGACGGCGTCCTGAATTTCATCGAAGCCGACTTCGAGGGAACCTCGGATGGCGGTCAGCCAAATAGTCGCTTGTTCCTTGCGCCTACGGCGTTCAATCGGTTCGCGGTAACTCGCGAGATCAACGATGGGTTGCTGGCGCCACGCTTCGCACCCAGCCAGCGCGCATGGGTACTGAGTGGTGCGATCAATCTGGTCAGCCCCGCAGTCCCGGCGTCAACTGGCCGGGATGGAGATGACAGGTAACCGGCGCTGCCATTTGAGCGGCCTGGCATACCAACCCGCCCGGTGCGATTTCGCACTGGGTGGGCCCCTCGTGAGGCGCTTAGCGCTTGGCCGCACTGCCCTTCTTGGGTATCCCGGTCTTCGCCCTGGGCTCGCCTTGATTGTACGGATCGTAGCCACCGCCGGCATCGGGCACTGATGTTTGACTACGGGGGGTTCCCCGCGCTGCGCCCCCTTGTCCTTCCACTTTCAGATCGTTTGGATCGAGGTGCTTGAGGATTCCCGACGTAGTGCCGGTTGTTGAAGTGTCCCCACCCCACTTCCATATGGCGTTGCCACGGTCGTCGTGAACGATACGCCCGGCGGGCTTTGGGCCGGAGCGGTCCAGCAGCGGCTCAGCAGTCTCATCCGTTTCCAATTCGACGGATTTGACATGTTTTCTAGTTGTCATATCGAACTGCTCCGTGCTCCCACACGCGCACATCCCTTGGAGGAGCATGTTAGCTTGTCTGTGAGCCGCGACAAACCCGACCAAGGGCTCACGCGTGAGCCGCACACTGCGAGCCGTCTCACAGATCCGGCAAATACCCGTTTAACCCCTTTTCGGCGTCTGCCTCGCTTAACTACTGGAGTCAGTACTGGAGCCGGTATGAAACGCACTATCTATATCGCGGCGTGTGCCGCCCTGGTTGTGAGCTGTGATGCGCTGGCAGTGGGAGGCATTGCGCAAGTCACCATAATCGACCGCAGAAGTGGGCTCGAGCTCACCCCTTACCTGTATCGCGGGGAGTATTGGGTGGCGGGCTCACCCGGCGCCCTGTACGCAATCGAGATCCGCAACCGGCTCGGGGAGCGCATATTGGCCGTAACCTCGGTCGATGGCGTGAATGTCATCTCCGGAGCCAGCGCAGGTTGGAATCAAACCGGCTACGTGTTCGATGGAGGCGAGGGATACCAGATCACCGGGTGGCGGAAGAGCGACGCGCAAGTGGCTGCGTTCACTTTCACTGCCTCCCCGAACTCCTACGCGGAACGTACCGGACGGCCGGCAAACATCGGCGTCATCGGGGTGGCGGTCTTTCGCGAACGTCAGCCCCAACCGGTCTATGTGCCACCGATATCCACGCCAGCGCCGGATCGGCAGGAGCAAGAGCGCGCAGGCGCGGCGCGCATGCCCGACTCTTTGGCGGCTGAGGCATCATCACCACCCCTACAGGTCACGCCTGTACCCACGCCCGCGCCAAAACTGGGCACAGGCCACGGCAAGCGGGAAGTCTCTTACGCGAGCCATACCGGGTTCTCGAGGATGCAGCCCCAACCGAATGAGGTCATCCGCATTCGCTATGACAGTCTGGAAAATCTCTTTGCAATGGGCGTCATCGAGCGGCCGCATCCGGCGCCACCAATCACTGACCCGTTTCCCTCATCACCGCAACAGCAATACGTGCCAGATCCATAGAAAGATTCAGCCGCCCGAGGTGTCCGATTTGACGACTACGGCTGTCTTTACTGAATTGGCAATGAAGCATTGCTCGTGCGACTGGTGGTGGAGTTGTTCTTCTTCCGCCGGCGTCGGCCGTTTGTCACCGCCGTAGACTATCCGGGGATTGAGCGTGACGGTGCTGACCCACGGAATCTTGCGCTCGTCCTTGGTTATGAGGCCCACAGCCGCATCATCGTAGCTGTCGATCTGGAAACCGCGGCGGCCTGCCAGGTACAGAAATGTCAGCATGTGGCAGCTGGAAAGCGCAGCGACGTAGGCTTCCTCAGGATCCACGTTAGCGGGGTTCGAGTACGGGATTGGGACCACTGACGGGGACGAAGAGGCTTGAACGACACCGCCGCCATCGAAGCTCCAGGTATGCTCGCGCGAGTACTTCCCTTTCAGGAATTCATCACTGGTCCGCTTCCAGCTGATGGTAGCTTTGTGCTCGGACATAGCTGCATACCCCTCTTCGAATGCGGCGGGTATTCTCTCACATCACGCCAAGCGGCTTAAGGCTCATGGAATCCGAGCTACCGATATTACGGGCATTGGGGCAAAACGCTTCCGAGGTGGTGCTCCGGGAGCCTGGCGAGCGGTTTCTCAGCGCGCCCCGCCCCATCGGTCCCTATGCCGGGGAGCACTGGGAATTCGCCTGGTTGAGTGTGGCCGCCTACCAAAAGACCTACGCGGGCGCTAAGGAAGCGGCTAAGCGGGCCAAGCCCCGCAAGCGTCTGCCCGCGCGTGGACGCGCACCCGCAGCCGCACTAGATCCAAATCCCGACCCGGCAGCTCCCTTGACTGCCGCGGGATGGGAGCGCTGGACAGGATTTCCCGACGACGTGTTACTGGCGAAGATCAAAGCGACGCATCTGCGTGTTGAAGTATGGGAAAGGCAGGAACCGCCGGCTGTCGCAGTCACTTTTGGAGGAACGGTCTTCACCAACAACGCCGACTGGTGGGCTAACCTGCGATGGTTCGTGCCCTGGCATCACGATCAATACACCGATGTAGTCCAGACTCTCGCCCCGGCTTTTGACCTGGAGCTGAAGAGGCGTTCGCGGCACATGGACCCGGCGCGTCTGGCGCGGCTGGAGCTGTACTCAACGGGTCACTCCCTCGGTGGCGGACTCGCTCAGCAGCTCGCCTATTCCTTACCGTACGACTCGGTAAAACACGTCAAGCAGGTTTATGCCTTCGATCCCTCGCCCGTAACCGGGTTTTACGGGGTGCCTGTGAAGCTGCGCGACCAGAACCGCAGAGGCATGCTGATCGATCGGATTTACGAGCGCGGCGAGATCCTGGCCCTCCTGCGTTCGCTGACCAGTCTCATTTATAAACCCTCTGCCGTAGATCCCGCGGTCCGCGGGGTCCGCTATCGGGTCTTCCGCGCCTGGAATGCAATCGCCGCGCATTCAATCGTCGAGTTGGCAATCAAGCTCGATGCTGCGCGCGAGTAACAAAGGCCCGCGTTGAACGGGCTGGCAAGCCCTGCCGGCTGGCTTCAGAACAGCAGGTCGCGAGTCGAAGTAATGAGAACACACGTGCAGCCGGTCTCGCTCCACACACGTGTGTCGACGCTGCCGGGTTCCGCCCGATTGTAGTCACCAGGATGGAGTTTCCGCTCCCCTATCCACAGTTCACCATGCAGCAAATGCAACTCTTCGACTCCCGCATGGGTATGCGGGGGGTAGTCGACCCCCGGCCCGAGCCGCACCAACATGCTGACGCGCTCCTGCTCCGTGTCGGTCGCGAGTAGTTTGCAGGCAATTCCCGGGGCCACATCTGTCCAGTCCGGTTCCGGCCATGACTGCGGCGATTGCAGCACCGGTGCCCCGCGCGTTTCAGTCGCGATGCGGTCCGAAAGGCGTGCCCATAGGGACGCGGAGGGCCGCAACAGGTCGTCCGATTCGCTACAGGGCTGTATGTCGGATGACGGGCTCATAGATTCCTGCCCAGCGCCCGCCGCAGTTTTTGTAACCCTGCACGGATTCGTGTCTTGATGGTGCCCAGCGGCTGCTTCAGCCGCTGGGCCGTTTCAGCATACGTCAACTCGGAAAAGAACGAGGTTTCGATTGCGCCCCGCTCATCCGGTGTGAGGGCCGTTAAAGCCGTTCGCAAGACCTGGTGCTGCTGGCTGAGCTCAATTGCTTCGTCCGAGCCACCGGCGGCCTGTGGCGCAAGGGGATCAACCGCAACCGAGATCACGCGCTTTTTTCGCTGCTCGAACCGCAACCGGTCAATTGCTCTGGAGCGCGCCTGATTCATGATCCAGCCTACGACAGACCCGCCGGCAGGATCGTAGCCGGCTGCTCGGCGCCACACATCGTGGAACACGTCCAGCGTAAGTTCCTCGGCGGTTTCGCGGTTGTTTGTTATCCGCATAGTCAGTGTAAATACGAGACGATTCGTCAGTTCATACAAAGCACGCAGTGCAAGTTGATCGCCCGCGCCGATGGAATGGACCAGCGCGACCCACTCCCTCTCGGATACGGGTGTCGTGCCCTTAGCCGTGCAGAGCAAATCCCCGAGGGTTCGGCTCGTCTTGTCACGCGTGTCCTCATCACTCTGTTGCGGCGCCCTCATGGCCAGCAATCATGCGGTCGCTTCCCGGCGCTGGCAAGCTGTGCGTGTGCTCGAAGTCCCATGCCGCGAAGCATCGAATGTGGACGTGATGGTTATCGGGAGGGTTATCCAGATGACGACCATCGCCTTCTCGGGTGAATTCGAGCTCGAATTCATCACGCTGCGTAGGGCTGCCACATATCGCGCAGCGGGCCCCGACACCCGGCCCTCCCCACAAGTGCTTGGGGAGGCGGCTCGGTAGTCTGCCGGCCTGCATGGCCTCCCGGGCTTTTTTCCTCAATGTGCTTTCGTCGTCCATCTGGCTGGCGCCTCTGTACCGATGTCAGATCGGCGTAACAACCTGTAAGACGTCAACCGCACCCTTGCGGATTTAAATCAGACACGAAGTGTCCTGGATACCGCTACGCTTGCCACTACTCGAGTCCCTCAGGCAGCGAGGTACGGCGGCGGCTTGCATTGCTGCAGGCCACAGCGGCACGCAAACTGCTACGGGTCAACTACAGCATTGGAGGCCCCATGAACGCGCTCAGACGTTTGCCAGTGGTGGTTGCATCAACTCTCATGGTTGCCGCATTCGGCGCAGCGCTGGCGGCCGACACGGGGCTGAGTCCCGCCGATCGCGACTTTGTAACCAAAGCGGCACAGGGTGGGCGGATGGAGGTCGCTGCCGGCAAGCTGGCCGCGCAGCGCGCGCTCGATCCCGCAGTGAAGCAATTCGGGCAGAAGATGGTGAGCGATCACACGGCAGCCAACGAAAAGCTCAAATCGCTGGCGGACTCCAAACAGCTCGTGCTGCCCGACTCCATGTCAGCGGATCAGGACGCGGCCCTGGGAAAGCTGGAAGGTCTCAGCGGGACCGATTTCGACCAGACTTACTCGAAGATGATGGTCAAGGATCATAATGAGGACATCAGCGAGTTCGAGAAAGAAGTCAAGAAGGGCGAGGACGCGGACGTCAAGTCATTCGCGGCGAGCACATTGCCCACGCTCCGCCACCATTTGACCATGGCGAACAAGCTCAGCTCCCAGGAAAAGAAGAGCCCTTAGACACGGAGCTGTTCCTACGGTGCATGCGGATCGGACGAGTACGTGATTGCGGCAATCCGCCAACCCTCGGCGCCCTTGACCAACTGCCAGGTCTCACTGCCGTGATTTGCCACTTTGCCATCAATCAGGAACACGAAATCGAAATAGACCGCGGCAATGGTGCCGTCGGTTTGAATCCGGATGTGGGAGTGCCGCGGATCGAGGCTGGCCTTGGAGGTGGCTACAAATCCAGCGAAGTCCTTGAAGCTGCCCAAGCGAACTTTCGCTGCCTCCGGCGACTTTGCCCTCGCGCGGCTGTAAGCATCAGCCGACAATACATTGAGCCACGTGCTGCCTTCCGGTATGAATAGCGCCGCCAGACGCGCGCCATCATGTGTAACGACAGCAGCGTGGAAAGCATCCATCACATGCTGGACGTCGGCAGTATCTTGCACTGTGCTGCCAGCGAAAGCTGCAGTGGAAAGCAGGAGTCCTGCGATCAACACGGATACGCCCGATGAGCGATTCATCGCGAAATCTCTTAACCACGAGGCATTTGCCAGTCCGCACACTAGCGGCTAGTCCCGCGGCCAGCCGACAAATGTTGCAGTCCGGCCCGGGAGCGGTGCGAATGGGACTGCAGATACGCTCCGGCGGTTGAGTGGGCGCCTCGCGGCTCCGCACAATCCGACATCTACAGCGCTTTGCCTAACAGACGCTCCAGCGCGCCCCGATGGGTTCTGCTCAGCCGCGTGCGTCCACCATTCTTCAGCACGATGTGGAACTCGCCATGAGAGATGGGCTCCAGCCGCACAATGCTGTCGAGATTAACGATTGCCGAACGGTGCACACGCACGAATTGCCGGGGGTCCAGACTTTCAGCCAGTTGAGTGAGCGCTGCGCGGTACAGCAGGCTTTTGCCTGCTACGTGCAGGTTGACGTAGACCCCGGCGCCCTCGATCCAGTCAATGTCGGCGACGCGGACGAAATGCGTCGCCGCGGTGGACTTTAAAACGAGACGATCGAGAAAGCGCTCGGTACCCGGTTTTGCAGCGACCATACGCAGTACGCGCTGGCCGAACTCTCCCGCCTGACGCTCATTCAATCGCGCTGCCGCACGGGACAGCGTCGCCTCAAACCGCTCATCACTGAACGGTTTCAACAGATAGTCCAATGCATTGGATTCGAATGCGCGGATGGCGTGCTGGTCGTAGGCTGTCACGAACACGGTGAGCGGCATCTGTGCGGGCCCGATTACATCAATCACCCCTAAGCCATTCAGCTCTGGCATTTGCACGTCGAGGAAGACCAGGTCCGGCTGTTCGCGCTCGATCATCGTGACACCCGAAAGCCCATCGGTAGCCTCGAGCACGGCTCTCACCTGCGCATGTCTTCGCAGCAGATCCGTAAGTCGCTGCCGCGCCGGCGCCTCGTCATCCACGACGAGCACTCGCATGCCGTCAAGCGATGCGTCGATCATGGGTCATTCCTGTGAAACGAAGCGGGAAATGAATCTCCACCTCCGTGCCACCTCCGAGCCGAGGATGCACGGAAAAATGGCTCGATGGATCGGCATGTAATCCAGCAATTCTCTCGCGAGTGACGGCCAAACCCAGGCCGGTCGCAGGCTGCGGCAAACCGCTCACCGGTAATCCAACTCCATCATCAACCACCTTTACATGCAACCTGTCGCCCGCACGCACCGCGCTGATGAGAATGCTGCCACCGCCGGCACGGGGGGAAAGTCCGTGACGAATGGCGTTCTCGACCAGCGGTTGAAGAAGCATGCTGGGCACCAGAGCTTGCTTGACATCAGCGGATATATTTATGTCCACACGCAAATTATCGCCGAATCTGATTTTCTGGATCGCCAGATAATGGTCCAAAAAGACCAGCTCTTCCGCCAAGGCAATCTCCGGGCGGCTGTGTGAGGACAACGACAGGCGCAGCAGATCGCCCAGATGCTCGATCATACGGCGCGCCAGTCCCGGCTCGCGCTCGAGTTGAGCGGATATGGTGTTGAGCGCGTTGAACAGAAAATGGGGATCCAACTGCATGCGCAGGCTGTTGAGGCGCGCCTCCGAGAAGTTTCGCTCCAGCCGCTCCATGCGTAATTCGGCGGAAATATAACGCTGCTGGTAATGGTGTGCCTCCGCGACGCCGACGATCAGCCCATACACGAGCAGGCTCCAGAACATTTCGTGCGCAATTTCTGCGGCGAAATCGGCGCGCACGAGTTGGGACCACTGCCCCACTCCAAGAACGGCCGCGACGCAGGCCGATAGATACGAATACGCCACAGTAAAGAGGACGCCCAGGACAAAGTGTATGAGTACGCGGCCGGCCATTTGGGGGATCGCAGACAACAGCCGCTTGTCGAGCCCGACGATGAGTGGTGCCAATAAACCCCACGACCACCAATGGGACGCAGAAGACAGGAAGGGAGCTCGCCAATCGCTGCTCTGGGAAAGACTGTGAAGCGCGGCGATCCAAGCGACGACCGTCCAGAAGCAAACACCGAGCGCAATCCGCTTTGCCCATGAGACCAGAGACGCGCTCGAGCATGACTGCATTACTGAAAGTCCTGGACCCAGGGATTTGCAGGAACTCTACCACTGCGCAGCTGCCCGGGACGCTCAAGGCCGAGGTCGCCGCTGGATTTCCCGGCTGCGGTACTCAAAATGTGCGCGTATTATGTGGATACAGCTGCTAGATTTGGAGTGGGACCATGGCGCAGACAGTCGTACCGGATACGCACCTAGATTTGTTCAAGAAGAAGGCGTTCGCGCATCTGGCAACGCTGATGCCTGACGGTCAACCTCAAAGTACCCCGGTGTGGGTGGACTTTGACGGGCGCCATGTTGTGATCAACACGGCAGAAGGCCGGCAGAAGGACAAAAACCTGCAGCGCGATGGGCGAGTGGCGCTGTCGATCACGGATCCTGACAACCCGTATCGTTACCTGGAAGTGCGCGGCCGTGTAGCCGAGCGTACCCGCGAAGGTGCCGACCAGCACATCGACGCGATGGCTAAGAAATATCTGGGCAAGGACAAGTACCCGTTCCGCGGGCCGGGCGAAGTCCGGGTGATTTATAAAGTGGAGCCACAGCACATTACGTCGACGACGTGAGGTAACCTGATCCGCCGGCCTGGCAGCCTCGCCGTTACGGCACGAGTTTCACCGCGCCAATGACGTATAAAGGGCCGCTCGTGGGTGCGGTGAAAATCAAGCACAGGTCATGCTCTGCAGGTGTGGGCACGATCGCGGTCTGAAAGCTCTGTCGAGCATCGCTCGTAACAGGATCGGGAAGAGCTGCGCGCGCCAGTTCCGGGCCGGTTTCGCAGCGGTCCTGGTAGACGACCAACTCGCCGAAGCGCGTCTGCGCCGGATAGGATTTCAGCTGGTTCTTATGATTGGCCAACGCGAAGTTGCGCGGCAGGCGTGCGACATCGAACTGCAGTGCGGCCACCCCGCTCAGCAGCGCTTTGGGATAGATGTAACAGCTCTGGTACAGGTCCACATCGTAGACCGGCGCCACGGCAGGTGAGTTGGGAGTCAGCGGGAGGCGTAAACCCAAATTGCCGCCCGGGCATGCCTCGAGTTGATTCGAGGAGCGCGCCAGGAGCGTAGCCGGGCTGAATTCGTAGCTGCGCGCCGTCGTCAGCGGCAGACCGTCATCGCTGAATGCCGTGGCTTTGATCACGACGCCCGGTGTGAGCGCCAGCGGCGTGGCATACAGCTTTGCCCGTAAGTTCGGCTCCGAGCCGTCCAGCGTGTAGTGGATTTTTCCAAACGCCGTCTGGTTGAAGAGCATTACCGCACCTGCGCCGCTGCGCAGAGCGGCGTTGCGTCCGTTTACCACCTGGAAGTCGACGGCAAACGCGGAATCGGCAGCGGCAATTCCCTGCCGGCGATAACGCTGCAGCTGGGCGGGCAGGCGGCTGAGAAATCCAGCCCAGCTCATGTGCGAAGGCGCCGTCCAGACTGCCTCTGACAACGCGTCGACGCGCGGAAATGCGGCGTGCTGCAGATACCAACCTGACAGCAGGTATTCGCTCCAGAAATTGGCTTGCGCGCCCAAAACATGGCGTCCTTCGTCGGGACTCAACACCGCCGGCATGACTTCGAAGTTGTAAACCTGCGACAGAGGCGCAATGGCCAGGCGCCCCGCAGGCTCATCCTCCCGGCGACTTTGCAGGTTATCGAAATACAAGGTGGGTGCGGGCGACAGTACGACATCATGGTCGAGGCGGGCCGCGGTAATCGCGCCTTGTATACCGCGCCAACTCATCACTGTCGCGCTCGAGGGAACACCTCCCTGAAGGATCTCATCCCACCCGACCATGGTTCGGCCGTGCTCGGTGAGATACGTTCCGATCTGTTCCATGAACCAGCTTTGCAGCGCATCCTCATCCGCGAGGCCGAGTGTCTTCATCTGGGCCTGAATGGCCGCTGAGGCCTTCCATTGGTCCTTGACCGCCTCGTCGCCACCGAGATGCACGTACTTGCCGGGAAACAGGGGCAGCAATTCATCGAGCACGTTTTTGACGAACGCCAGGCCGTCCGCGCTCGTACTGTAGAGGCAGTAATTGACCCCCCAGTCGTTTGAAACTGCTGGCTGGTCGCCCGCCACGCCGAGCTGAGGATAAGCCGCGACAACCGCTTGAGCGTGACCCGGCAGATCGATTTCCGGAACGATCGTGACATAGCGCTCAGCCGCGTAAGCCACGATATCGCGGATATCTTCCTGCGTATAAAACCCACCATATACAGCGGTTTCGCTGCCAGGCCCGCCGTTCGATGGCGGTTTACGCCAGGCTCCGATCTGCGTCAGTTTCGGATATCGCTTGATCTCGATGCGCCAGCCCTGATCGTCGGTCAGATGCAGATGCAACACATTGAGCTTATGCTGGCCCATCTGCTCGATGACTGTCTTGACATCCGCCACAGGCAGGAAGTGACGGGCTGGGTCGAGCATCAACCCTCTCCACTTGAAACGCGGCAAATCTTCAATGTGCATGCGTCGCAAACGCAGCTTCGGACCCTCCGCCGCCCCCGCTGAGAGCAATTGCGCCGCGGTCATGGCGCCGTAGTAGAGACCTGCTTCGGCGCGCGCGATGATTCGTATGCCGTCCGCGCCCACATCGAGGGTATAACCTTCACTATCGGCGATAGCGGCCGCTGAGGACACTACGAGCGTAATGCCGGCACGCTCGCAGCTGCGCGCCTGCAGATCAAGTCCCTGCACTGCTTTGATGGTCGCTTGCAGGCGCTTGCCCACCTTGCTGGCGGCTCCAGTGGCGCAAATCGGCGTTTGCCCGTCAACCACGAAGACACCGGGTAGCAACGCGACCTGTGCGGGCCACGGAATGAGCGAGGGCTCCTTGGACACCGCCACACCGGCGGCGAGCAGCACGGTTCCCGCCAAACTACCCATCCAACTTCGCCGCATGGTTTCTCCGCTCAGGGGCTGGCGTACAGGGACAGGATTCTGTTCAGGCCCAGCACGCACACCAGACCGACGCTGCCCGCGAGGCTTTCCATCACAGTCCAGGAACGGAAGGTGTCCTGCAGGCTCAGGTTGAAATATTCCTTGAACAGCCAGAAGCCGGCATCGTTGACATGTGAACACATCAGACTGCCGGCACCAATTGATAGCACCATCAGGTTCGGATCGACATGACTGGCCGCAACGAGGGGTACCATGATACCCGCAGCCGTCAGCCCGGCTATGGTAGCGGACCCGAGAGCTATTCGGATGACCATGGCAATCAGCCACCCCAGTATCAGCGGCTGCAGTGGAATAGTCTGCAGCCATACGGCCAGCTGCGCGTTGACGCCACTATCGACGAACACCTGCTTCAGGGCCCCGGCACCCGCGAGTGTCAACAATATGCCGGAAACATCCTGCAAAGACGCACCGTAGGCTTGCATGAGGGTTCTGAGACTCATACCGCGCGCGACACCGAGGCTGAGCGTCGCATAGATCAGGGACACCAGAAGAGCGACAATCGGTTGTCCAAGAAAGGCGACAGCCGCCTTGGCTCCGGGCGCTATGTCCGGCGCATAGGCGAAGGCGGTGCCCACAGCGATCAACGTCACGGGCGCGAGCGCGGTTACCCAACTGTTGAACGCTCCCGGTAGGCGCTCCTCGGGCAAATTGGAGTCTGCAAACAGGACCGCGGATTGGCCTGCTCCCTGACCGGCGGGCTGCGGCCCGATATCCTTGAGTGTCAGCGCCAACAGGGGGCCGGCGATCATCAAGGTCACGCCACCCACCATCAACCCGTAGATCAACGTCAGGCCGATATCCGCTCCAAAGAGCTTGATCAGTGCGATCGGTGACGGATGGGGTGGCAGAAAGCCGTGCGCTATGGAAAGACCGCACAGCAGCGGAATGCCAAGCTGGACGGCCGGTAATTTCGTGCGTGTGCCGAGAGAGAATATCAACGGCACCAGCACGACGAAACCGACGCCGAAAAACAGCGGAATGCCGACGACCAGCCCGGTCAGGGCCAGGGCGATCAGAATGAGCCTGACACCGACCGCGCCCATCAGCGCCCTGGCGATACTCCGGGCCGCACCGCTGTCGGCTATTATCCTGCCGAACATCGCTCCCAGACAGATGATGCCGGTTAGCCCGCCCAGCATCTCCCCTACCCCGCGCTCCAGCGACTTGCCGATCGAGCTCAGCGGCATGCCGAAACACAGCGCCGCCGTCAGGGCGGTTGCGATGAAGGCGGCAAACGGGGGTACCCGGACCCAACTGATGAGAAGAATCAGTAACGCGATCAGAAGAACGACGGCAAGAACGGTCAAGACACGTAAAGCTCCGCCATTGGCCTAAGCCCGCGCCGCTGCGGGTGACGATCCAACGTACATTGAACCGTCACCCGCCGCTGTGGTTACTCAGAAGCCCATCCGCACGCCAACACGATACATGCGCCCAAGGACATCATACAGATACGGGTTGGCGCCGTAGTAGACACTGGTCTGTGGGGCCGGCTCGGGAGACTTGTTGAGCAGGTTGTCGACCTTGAAATAGGCGGTGACCTTATCGGAGACGTTGAATGTTCCGCCGAGATCGACATAGGTGGCACCCTTCATCACATTGTTGTCTATCGTGGTGTGGGCAACCGTCGAGACGGGGCAATTGGTCTGACATTGAATGAATTCGTTGCTGTACACGCCAGCGGTGAACCAACGCTCGGTGATTGTCAGGCTGAACTTGTCGGTATCCCAGCCCTGCGTGAAATAGGCCTTCCACTTGGGGATGCCGCCCGAATTGACGCTGGTGCCCTGGTTGACGCCCGCGCTTTGCACCGGAATCGTCCCGATGATGCCCGAATTGGTGAGGAAGCTGATGGCGTGGGTCGCCAGGGCGCGCAGTGTCACCGAGCCGGGCAAGCCCAGAGGTGCAAGTCCGGTGCGATACATTGCCTCCACGTCGAAGCCCTTGTCGCGAACCGTGGCGAGATTGAAAGCCTGCACCTTGACATAGTTCGTGTTCGGCAGCGTGCTGGTCAGCAGCATCTGCGAGCACAGCTCCTGATTTCCGGCCGCGCACAGATCGACCTCGTTCTGGGCCGTCAGTGTGGAGATCTCATTCGCTATCCGGATATCGTAATAGTCGATCGAGGCACTGAAGCCAGGCAGGAACTGCGGCTGGGACAGGACGATGCCGAAGGTCGTGTTGCGGGCGATTTCGGGCTTCAGATTGGTGTTGCCGACAGTCTCCCCGAGTACGGTGATGTTGCTGCCGTTCGAGATGACCGTGCTGTTCGTCACCACGGGCGGCGCGAACAGCTCGCTCAGGTTAGGCGCGCGTATATCGCGTGATGTCACCGTGCGAAAAGTAAGCCCGTCGATGGGTGTCTTCCACGTGCCACCCGCCTTCCAGGCCGTTACGCTTCCGGAGGTGCTGTACCTCGTTTGCCGGACAGCCAGATTGAGGTTGGCTTCACCCAGACGCTCCGATTTCAGAAACGGAAGATTCTGCTCCAGATAGGCTTCTGCGACGTGGTAGGAGCCTTGTCCGTTGTGATAGTTGCCGGCGTACCAGTTATTGCCCGCTGTATTCAACAGTGGATCGGCCGGATAAGCCGCTGAGTATGGGCTGTCGGCGGTGACGCCGTTGCCGTAGGGATCCGCGCGAGTTACGTAAGACTCATTGCGATACTCCGCGCCCGTTGCGATAGCCACGGGTCCCGCCCACAGCGAAAACGGCTCGCCGCTTACATTGAAGCTGACAACGTGCTCCTCCTGCCGGGAACGTTGTCGCGGCCCATTGGCAGGCAAAACATACGCAAGAGCAGCAGGATCGACAGCGACCTGGCCGATGACGTTCAACGGCGTGCATCCAGAAGCTTGAGCAGCCGCGCTGCGGCAGACAATCGTGCCATTCGGTCCGGAGAACGCATCGATGGCCGCGTTGTAGCGGGCCGTCAGCGAAATGTCGTCGACATCGATGCTCGTGCGGTTAGTGCCATGCGCGTAATAACCGTTATATGACCATTTCGTTCCAAAGACATCGCCAGAGCCGTCCGCGCCGGCAACCAGGCGCAGCATTTGCCGCTTTGCATTCACGCCCACGGGGTTAGGAAACTCACCATTGCTGGTACCGAACCCGAAGGTGCCCGCGGGATACTTGCTCGCGCAGTCCGCCTGGAACGAGGCCGGCAGGTAGGGATTGTCGCAGTGGATCGTCAGATTGGCGGTTTTTTCAGCCCCCGCGTTCGGTTGGTTCAACGAGGTCACCCGCGCCAGATTCGCCGTGACGTAGACCTCGTTGTTATCGTTGAGATCGAACCCGACCCGGGTGTAGCCGACCGAGCGCTGCAGCCGCGCTGCCAGGCTCGTGGACTGGCCGACATCGCCGCTCAGATCACCGCCCACACAGAACGGGCTGAAGCAGTTGTTGACTTGACCGTTTCCCTTGGGAGTTCCGTTGGATCCGTAGAGGAAAGTGTAAGGCGCGCCATTCACACCAAATCCCTGGCCTTGCAGCGGACCATTCGTAACGAGTCCATATTTCGCGTACTGGTACTGCTGCGCATCCTGAATGACGCTGTATTGCGGCTTGCCATCGGTAGTCGTGGCGATGGGACGCACCTGAAACGCCGGTGCCGTGAACCAGGTCCGTCCACCTGCTCCGGGACCAACCCCAAAGCCGCCGGAGGGCACTCCGTTCTCCTTGCTATATTCACCGCTCGCTTCGACGTGGAGCCGGTCATTCAGGAATACGTTGCCCCAGGCTGCCTGAGCGGTGCCGTTCTTGTCGTCCTGGTAGGTAGTCTCCCCGGCCTCCAGATTAGCCTTAAAGCCCACAAATTTCGTATCAGTGACGAAGTTGACGACACCTCCGATGGCATCTGATCCGTACGACGCGGAAGCGCCGCCGGTCACGACATCGACACGTTTCATCAATAATTGCGGAAACTGACTGACGTCGGCAACACCTGTGACATTCGCTGGGGTTACGCGTTGTCCGTCCAGCAGTGTCAGCGTACGTATGGTACCCAGATTGCGCAGGCTGAATGAGCTCAGGCCCTGCATCCCGCTACTGGTGCTGTTCGCAAAGGTGGTGCGTCCGGTGCTGCCCTGGAGCGCCGGCAATTCTGCGATGGCATTGAACAGATTAGGCTCGGCCACCTTCTCGATATCCGGGGCGGATAACATGGTCGTCGGGGTTGGCTGGGTGAAGCCCGCCGAGGTAATTCGTGACCCGGTCACGACGAGCTCTTCCAGGGAGTCGCCCGTATCCGTAGCCGCCTTGGATGCCTCCGCTGCGCCGGCGCGGGCCGGCATGATTGATAAAGCCAACACCGTCATCAAGCAAAGATATGAATCCCGTCTGGCCCCTGGCATCTTTTAAACCCCGTACTTAAGGCCGCTCCATGGCGGTTGTTAGAAGTCTCATAACGGAAAAGACCTGCTGCGCACTTCAGGGAAACCTTCAGTTGCGACCGTGCGGACTTCGCCGAAACCTGTTTGGCAGGCGGGTCGAGCATAAACACGCTTTTACACAAGCGTCAATCAAAAATACATCATTTATGTTGTTGTTGTATAAATAGCCGTTGCCAGACGGGCACGGATGACCAGATTATTCCTTTTAGCTCAATGATCTGCATCGCGCGGGGGAACGCTCACGGCAGCTGTAGCAATGTTACATAGTGGCGCATGCCGCCCTGTGGCTGGGCGCACGGCGCCAGCTCCGGTGGGGCCCAGGGCACGCCCGCGGCGGGGTCCGCGGCGCTGGATATCGCCCGGGCCGGCGGCTCTATGGATGTTTTGCTCAGTCGCCGATCGGTTGCTGGGGCGCGATCCCGTGCAGCCAGGCCACGCTGCCACGCATTCGGCGTAAGGCCAGGTGAGCCTGCTCGCCCAGGACCGCGGCCACCTCATAGGCGAGCCTGTCGATCACGAACAGCTGCGCGAAGCGCATCGGATTGGGCTGGAATTCTTCAACTCCCGATGCGGCAAGGCCGACATGCAGGCAGATGTCCGCGTCACGCCCCAACGGGGTATCTTTATCGGTAATGGCAATGCAGGTGGCCTTGTAATACTTCGCCAGCTCGAGACTCTCCTGCAATTCGCGTGGACGGCCTGTGGAGGAGACGAAAAGCGCGACATCGCCTTCGGCCCGGATCGCAGCCGACATGCGCTGGGTGTAGCCGTCGGTGAAGACCATCACCGGAATGTTCAACCGGAAGAGACGGTTGTGTGCCTCGGTGGCCAGAGCCGCCGAACTGCCACCGATCCCGTAGACGACTACACGCCCGGCTTTCGCGATCGCCTGCGCGCTGCTCAGCAGGTCCTTGTAGACCAACGTGTCGCGTGTCCGCGTGAGACCTTCGATGATCGTGTCGAACACGCGATCATTATCACGGTCCTTACCCGTGGGGCCCGCGGCGGTCGCGCCTGTTGCCTTCGTGGCGCGCTCGCTCTGGTCAGTCATGGCCTGAGATAACGCAAGCTCCTGGATGAGACGGAACTTCAGGTCCTTGAAGCCATCGCAGCCGACGGCGCGACAGAATCTCAGGATGGTCGGCTCGCTGACGCCGAGATCGGCTGCAGCGGAACGCACGCTCGCGCGTACGAAATCGTTCGGCGCCGCCAGCACTCGCCGGGCGATCTTGACCTCCGCCCGGGTCATCGAATCCATCATGCTCTGCAGCCGCGGCAGGATGTCGCCGCTATCAGGAGTCGTCGCAGATTTGTTCATACGGCTTGGCTTCCCAACAGCGCAGCGGCAGATATCGGGTCGAAGCTAATGACATTTCCGCGGAATTTCAATTGCCCGGCGCGCGAAAATGTCACTGACGTTCCCTTTTGACTTTAACGATGATACATTTTTGACAGTTTTTGGGTTTCAAATGATGCTTAAGGTGGCCGAGGAGGTCTTGTGGCGATTGAGCGCATTGGTGGGGCACGAACGGGGACCGGCGGGCAGCACCTGCCCTTCTGCCAGGCAACGGTGGCAAACGGCTTCGTCTTCGTGTCCGGGCAGGTTGCGCTGGGCGACGACGGTGAGGTCATCGCGGGGGGCATCGTTGCCCAGACCCATCACTGCATCCAAAGTATCAGCGCGATCCTCCAGAAAGCCGGTTGCACTCTGAAGGACGTCGTCAAAGCGAATGTCTGGCTGGATGACGCCCGTGATTTTCAGGCCTTCAACCGCGTCTATGCCGGTTATTTCCAGGAGGCGCTGCCGGCGCGCGCCTGCGTGCAATCCCCCCTGATGGTGGACGCCAAGGTCGAAATAGAAGTGATTGCCCTGCAGCCGCAATGCTGACAGGGGCGCCCCTGCGCCTGGGCGATATCGCAGAAATGAGCCTGCCGGCGGGAACCAAGGGTCTGCCGCTCGACGGCTCCATCGTGCGGATTTCGGACCTGGCGGTGCGGGGTTTGAATCTGCTGCGGGGCGATTTGCCCGTGCCGGTCGCCGTGCTGAAACGCTCGGCGCTGGATAACAATCTCAGGGTGATGCAGGCCTATATCGAGCAGGTGGGCGTTGAGCTCGCGCCGCACGCCAAGACCACCATGTGCCCGCAATTGTTCGCCCGCCAACTCAGCCACGGCTCCTGGGGGTTGTCGGTCGCGACCATGACACAGTTCAAGCTGTGCCACGATATCGGCGTGCCGCGCCTGATCCTGGCCAACCAGCTCGTCGGTCGGGCCGAGATCACCGGCCTGGCCCGTTTGTGGGCGCAAGCGCCCGCGCGAGCCTATTACGTGTTGGTCGACAGCCTCGAGGGCGCAAAAGCTATTTCCGCAGGCTTCGGTCAATGTCCTGGGGCACCGCGGGCACGGGTTCTGATCGAGGTAGGCATGCCCGATGGACGTTGCGGAGTCCGCACCCTGGAGGAAGGACTGGCACTCGCCCGGGCAATCGCATCGCTGCCGCATGTTGAGCTTCATGGTATCGAGGGCTATGAAGGCCTCATCGTTGGTGAAGATGCCGCCCATGATGCCGCGGCCGTCGCGGACTACCTGCGGACCCTCCTGCAGCTGCGCGAGGCGTTGGCCGCGGAACGACTGTTCGCGGATCCTGAGCAGATCATTCTGAGCGCCGGCGGGTCGGCTTACTATGATCTGGTTGCCCATGTCCTCGCGGGCAAAGCGCAAGGCGTGGTCCTCGTCCTGCGCAGCGGGTGTTATGTGACTCACGACAGCGGCTTCTATCGCCGACTGCTGACGCGCATACAACACAGGGCAATCGAAGGACCGGCCCCGAGCCTCGTGCCTGCGCTTGAAGTATGGTCACGGGTAATTTCGCGGCCGCAGCCGAACCGGGCCATTGTGTTGATGGGCAAGCGCGACGTGTCTTATGACATTGACCTGCCGGCCGCCCGCTGGTGGTTTCGCGAAGGCCGCCATGAGGCCCCTCAATCCATCGACGGCCTGGTCGTCGACAAACTTAACGACCAACATGGCTATGTGAGCGTGCCGGTGGCAGCGGACCTTGCAGTGGGTGACCTGCTGGGCTTTGAGATATCCCATCCCTGTACCACCTTTGACAAGTGGTCCCTGCTGCTGGAAGTCGACGACGACTACACCATCGTCGGTGGACTGAAGACGTTTTTTTAGTGAGCTTGCGAATAGACCGTAACATGGCACAAGACATCATTCACGCCGACGTTGTTCTGAAAGGAGGGCTGATCATCGACGGCCGCGGCCAGCCCGCTTTCGCTGCCGATGTTGCCGTGCGTGACGATACGATCATCGCCATCGGCGAGCTGACGAAGGTCTCGGCTATTCGGATCATTGACGTTACGGGCCTGGCCGTCGCGCCCGGCTTCATTGACGCTCACACCCATGACGATTTGATTTGCATCAGCCAACCGGACATGACGCCGAAGATCAGCCAGGGAGTCACCACCCTGATCGTCGGAAATTGCGGCATCTCGGCCCCGCCCCTGCGCTTCAGCGACAGCGTCAGCGAGCCCTTCAACCTGCTCGGCCAGAAAGATGATTTCGCCTATGACAGCTTTGCCAGCTACCGTCGGGCGATCGAGGCGGTGTCGCCTCGCGTCAACGTAGCTGCCCTGGTGGGCCATTCAACTCTGCGCGTACAGTGTGTCAGTGATCTTCGGCGCCCGGCCACGGCTGCCGAGCTCGAACAGATGAATGCGCTGTTGCGCGAGGCCCTGGACGAAGGAGCCGTGGGCATGAGCTCCGGGGTGTTCTACGCCCCCGCCCAGGCGGCTGATGTTAAAGAGTTGCAAGTCTTAGCCCAAACAGTCAGCGCGGCCGCCGGTGTCTACACGGCTCACATTCGCGACGAGCGCGACGGGATCGTCGCAGCATTGCAGGAAGCTTTTGCGGTCAGCAGGCCGGGTCGGACACCGTTGGTCCTGTCACATCATAAATGCGCCGGGATGCGCAACTGGGGCCGGGCCACCGAAACTCTGGGTCTCATTGACGCCGCCCGCCAAACGCAGCCCGTCCATCTCGATTGCTATCCCTATACGGCAGGTTCCACTGTCATTCGTCCAGACCTCGCCGACGGCGAAGTCGAAATCCTGATCAACTGGTCCACACCGTACCCCGAGATGGCCGGACGCACGCTGAAGTCCATCGCGCAGCAATGGGGTCTGACGGAGGGGCTCACCGCCGAGCGGCTGATGCCCGGCGGGGCCAGCTACTTTCAGATGCACGAGCAGGATGTGCGCGAGATCCTGATGCACTCCTGCTGCATGGTCGGCTCCGATGGATTGCCGCACGACTCTCTGCCGCATCCACGTTTGTGGGGTACGTTCCCGCGCGTGTTAGGCCGGTATGCCCGCGAACTGAACGTAATCAGTCTCGAAACGGCAGTTCACAAGATGACCGGGCTGCCCGCCGCGACTTTCGGGCTCGCCAAACGCGGCCAGATCGCCGTGGGCATGAAGGCTGACATCACGGTATTCGACCCCGACACCATCATTGACCGCGCAACGTACGACGCCCCCGCCCAGATGGCCGAAGGCATCGTGCACGTGTTCGTCAATGGCAGCCTGGCTTGGACCCACAACACCCCCACACCGGCGCGCAGCGGCAGATTTCTTTGCCGGGCAAGCAGCTAAAGCGCCGGCCAGAATAATCGCGCGTGGCGCAGGATCTTGAGTTGCGCACCCAGCGTGCTATGCCCGCCTGTCTGACACCTCAAATGTAGCTGGGCCGTCCCTTTCGGTACCGTGGAGGTCAGGCCAGAGATTGGGACTCGTCCCATCCCGTCCGGTGCCCTGTTGCCCTCCAACCGGGCCGCCAGACGTGTGATTCTTGAAATTGGTCAGGCCACAGAGCACTATTGGACAACCAGGTGGATAGGTCTCTGCGGACACGTCACCGCTGGCACGGCTCGCAAGATGTCTGACCAGCTAGAGGGGGATTTAGCATGCGAGGCACTTCGTTCGCTGCAGCATCGGTGTGTGTGATGGCTGCATTCAGTGCGCCGGCGCAGGCGCAAACACCGGACGCAGCGCGACAGCTACCTGCGGCAACCCGGCAACCGGACGGGGCAGATCTCCAGGAGGTCGTGGTTACGGGCGTGAGGCGCAGTCTCGAGAATGCGATCAACACCAAGCGCATCGCCGACACAGTTGTAGATGCAATTTCCGCCGAGGATGTCGGCAAGTTTCCCACCGAAAACGTCGCCGAGTCCCTCCAGCGCGTCACTGGCATCCAGATCACGCGATTCCGTGGCGAAGCACAGAACGTCACCATCCGCGGCCTGCCGCCCGACTTCACGCTGGTGCAGCTCAACGGGCACCAGTTGACCTCAGCGATCGGCCCGACGACCAGCGGCCTGAATCGCAGCTTCGATTTCACCATCCTGCCTTCGGAATTCGTCAGCAACATCGAGGTGTACAAAGCCCCGACGGCTGATCTGGAGGAAGGCGGTCTGGCGGGTACCGTCATTGCGCACACCGTACGTCCACTGGATATCGGCAAGCGCAAGTTTGCCGGCACCCTCTCGGCGGAAGACGAATCCAACCGCGATAAGTGGGCCCCGCGTGCATCGGCCTTCTATACCGATGTGTTGGCTGACGGAAAATTCGGCGTATCTCTCGGCGCCGCCTACACCAAAAAATACACCGAGACGGACGAGCAACGCATTACGCGCTATAGGCGCGTAACAGAAGCCAGCGCGGAGTCTGGGGCCGGGCTCGATCTCAACGGCAACGGGATTATCGAGAATGGTAAGGGGGGACGGGCGCTCAACCCCACCGTCTATGCGATGCTCGACCAGGACTTCCAGACTATCGACCGTGAGGATGACAAGCGGCAAACCTACAACCTGACGCTCCAGGCGCGCCCGGACGAGCACTGGGATTTCACTGCTGAGAGCTTTTACAGCAAGGTCAACGTTATTGCTCCCAGCTACTCCGACCTGCTGCGCATGGGCATAGGAGCCACAGGGCCCGTGGTCCCCGGCAGCGTCGTAGTAGAGCAGCGTCAGGGAAACTCCAACCCCACCGGCGATAAGGGCCAGCCCGTAAACCTGATCAGCTCGATGGATCTGCGAGGTGTGGACGAACGAGCCGACGGCCGCAGAGAGACTCGTGATGGTGACGTATTGTCGGCGTCTCTCGGCGGCGCCTGGCACACCGATGGCCTGAGGATTTCGACCGAGCTGAGCCACTCTCGCGCCACCCAGGTGCGCAGCAACCCGTTGGAGGAGAATCAGCGCAGCGCCGACGTGATCTATGACACACGCCTGAATTCTGGCTTGATGGGCTTTGTCCGTCCGGGGGCGGAGGAGGCGGCGCGCCTCGACCCCGCCACCTTTAAGCTGCTGAGCTTCAACGGCGAATGGGGTCGCCACCGCCAGGATCAGAGCAACGATCTGTCGATCGACGTGGATAAGGAGATCAAGTGGGGGTGGCTCGACAGCATCAAGGTCGGCACGCGGGCTGCCGAGCGCAAGGTCGATGAGGACGCCCGGAGTATTACCGGAACCACCTCCCAGCTCGCATCTTTGTGGGACGGCGCGAGTCAGCCCCCGCCCGCCGACCTGTTCCTGATGCCCGTGCACCCGAGTACCGGCACCTTTCTGGATGCCAAAGGCAATACCTCGGCGGTGTTCCCCCAGGTCTGGCTGGACAACGATGTCCAGGCTTTCATGAATGCGTTCGGCGCCCAGCGGCTCGAGTCGTTGTCAACCGTCACCAACGATCCGTCTGGTGCAACTCATGTCAAGGAGCGCACGTACGCGTTGTACTTCAGGGCAAACCTTGGATTGCCGGGGAGCAAGCTTACGGGCAACGCCGGCGTACGCGTAGTACGCACCCAACAGACCTCGGTGGGCGTGATTCCCGACCTGAACAACATCACGTTCCAGCCATCGGCCGGGTCGGCTACCCGAGTGCCCTCCGCCGGCTTGCTCACCGTCGGCCGCAACTATCTCGACGTATTGCCGAGCCTCAATCTCAAGTACGACTTGATGGATGATGTGCTGCTGCGCCTGGCCGCTTCACGTACCATGTCGCGCCCCACCCTATCGCAAATCTCACCCACGGTGACGGCTTCGGGCTCCACTCAGTCATTGACCGCGAAGAACCCTTACCTGGATCCGTTCCGCTCCAACAATGTGGATCTCGCGGCTGAATGGTATTTCAATCCAGGCGGATTGGCGGCAGTCACGCTGTTCTACAAGGATATCGTCTCGCAGATCATTCCGCTGCAGACACTCGTGCCGGTGACAGTGACCATCATCAACCCGGACAACTCGCGTACTCCCAGCAGCCAGACCTGGACTCGCAGCAGCCTCGTGAACGGGCCCGGCACGTCAGTGAACGGGGCCGAGCTGTCCTACCAGCAGAACCTCACGTTCCTCCCCTGGCCGCTCGATGGCTTGGGTCTCCTGGCCAACTACACCTACATGCAGAGTCATGGCGGTGGCACCCCACTGACAGGTGCTTCAAAGAACAACTATACGGCTACGCTGTACTATGAAAAAGGCCGTATCGGTGGTCGCGTAGCTTATACCTATCGAGGCAAGTACTACGTCAGCAACGAAGCAACCACCAAGGACGACGTCATCCAGCAGCCCTTCGGTACGCTCGACGCCAACGTAACGTTCACGGTCAGTGACCACCTCTCGCTCATTGTGGAGGGGACGAATCTGCTGCAAGACACGGACAGGAGCCGCTTCGAGCCGATCGACCTGCCGGCGAATTACCAGGATGACGGACGTCGGGTGATGATCGGCCTTCGCGGTAGCTTCTAACGATCCAGGAATTTGCAGGCGCGCGTGCCCCGCGTCGGCTGACCTCACGGACGGGTACGGTCCGTGCCGGGTCCTCGAGATCTGCGCTACAGCCGTTCACCCAACCTTTTTGACCGTTCACCCGCAGATCGAGACGACCGCTGCCGCTTGCGGATAGGATTGCGCAACCCGCGATACCTCGGACATTGTGAATCCGCCCTTGCCCCAGCCGCGAAACTCAAGATGGGCCTACTGGGCCTGTCAGCTCACAGGCTGGAGCCTGTACGGCGGCGCAAACCTCCTGGCGGCCGCTCTGACCGATCACCTGCCTTGGAAAGCCGCTGCGTTGGAAGCAGCAGTCCTGAGCAGCATCGGCCTGGGACTCACTCACTCGCTGCGCCTCTTCATGGAGGCGAATGGCTGGCGGCGCCTGAGCCTCGGGGCGCGTATCACGCGCGTCATTGCGGCAAGCGCCCTCCTCGGCTTGCTGGCGGCGATCCTGATGCGTGTCATGAACCTTGACACATGGCAGACCGGTGAAGTCCTGATCAACCCGCCCCCTCTTCGCCGGCTGTTTGTGTCCGGCGTGCAAATGCTCAATTGGACGGTGCTGTTCGCACTTTGGTGCACCCTGTATTTTGTCGTTCTGGCGGTACGGGACCGCAAGTCCGCGGAACTGCGCGAGTCCGAGCTCATTCGAGCGTTGCAGTTATCCGAGCTCCGGGTTCTCAAGTCACAGCTCAATCCACACTACTTGTTCAACGCGCTCAACACCGTACGGGCGCTGATCGCCGATGATCCCGCACGTGCTCAGACGGCTGTGACACAACTCGCACGCACGCTTCGCTACACGCTGAGCTCAGGTCAGGAAGAGCTCGTCAGTATGGAGCAAGAGCTCGCGATCGTAGATGACTATCTGCAGCTGCAGGCGCTGCGCCTGGGCGAGAGGTTACGCATCGAACGTGACATTTCCCCCGCAAGCTGCCAGGCGCGGATTCCGGTCATGCTGCTGCAAACTCTCGTTGAGAACGCGATCAAGCACGGCATAGCGGAGCTACCCGAGGGCGGGGTACTCAGGATAGCCGCTCATATGGAACGAGGCGCACTGACCCTCGAGGTAGAAAATCCCTGTCCCAGCCGCTTGCAGCACGCATCTCCCGAAGGTATCGGATTGCGCAATGCAGGTGAGCGCCTGCGTCTGCTCTTCGGACCTGGCGCCACGCTGAGCCTCGACCTGACGCGGCCAACCTGGGCGACTGCCCGGGCTCACATTCCACCCGGCTAATGAAAGCACTCCTGGTCGACGACGAGGCCCTGGCGCGTCGCGAAATGCGGCGTCTGCTGACCGAGTTCGCCTGGGTCGAGGTGATCGGTGAAGCCGCGAACATCGATGAGGCCGCCGCAAAAATTGAGCAGCTGGCGCCCGAGTTGCTGTTCCTGGACATTCAGATGCCCGGCGGCTCAGGTTTCGATCTTCTGGGCCGCCTGGAAAAACTGCCCCACGTCATCTTCACGACCGCGTACGACCAGCATGCCGTCCGTGCATTCGAAGTCAACGCGCTCGACTATCTGCTCAAGCCAATCGAGCCAGAACGCCTCGCTGCATCCTTGTCCAGGGTGAAACTGGCGCAAGTACAAGCCGCGGCGCAGCCGGAAGCGGCTCTCGAGCAGCTGTTCGTGCGGGATGGCCCGCGCTGTTGGTTCGTGCCACTCCGCGAGGTCCGTTTGTTCACGGCGGAGGGTAACTACGTGCGTCTGTCGTGGGGAAAGATCCACCCACTGCTCGGACGGCCCCTCAGCATGCTCGAGCAACGCCTGGACCCGAGGAAATTCTTTCGTGCCAATCGCCGCCAAATCATCAACCTTGAATTCATCGAGGGTGTGGAGCTGGGGGTAAATGGTCAGATACACGTTCAGCTGCGCGATGGGCCGGAAGTGGAAATCTCCCGCCGCCAGGCGCGGCAGTTCAGGAAGCAAACGAGTGTCTGAGTCTTCCCCAGCTTACGACCGGTCGATTGGGTTTCCGGACCGCTCGCCATTAAACACAGGACGCTGGCCGCGGCGAGCTTACGCTGTCGCCTGCGGCTAGAGACTGAAACCGGAGTTCATCGGCATGTTCATTCGATCGCTTCTCACCTGCCTGGCGCTGACGGTGCTAGTGACCTCGACTGCTGCAGTCTCTCAGACACTGCCGCCACCCTCCACCCCTGCCCCGGCCAGCCTCGACGATCTACCCGGACTCGAGGCGTTCTTCGACGGCGCGATGCAGGTGGGAATGGAGGAGCATCACGTGACTGGTGCGGTGGTCGCCATTGTCAAAGACGGCAGAGTTCTGTTCTCCAAAGGGTATGGCAAGAGCGACCTGGGCCGCAAGCCGCCTGTTGATCCAGCCAGCAGTCTGTTTCGTATCGGCTCGACGACGAAAACCTTGACGTGGACAGCCGTGATGCAACTGGTCGAGCAGGGCAAGCTCGATTTGGACCACGACGTGAATGAGTATCTCAAGGGATTCAGACTTCCGGACACGTACTCGAAACCCGTGACTCTGCGCCAGATCATGACGCACACGGCGGGATTCGAGGAAGGTTTCCTCGGCTACCTCATCAACAGCGAGCCCGAAAAACAGCTACCGATCGAGCAGGCCATGCGGCAACACATGCCCGCGCGGGTGCGGCCGCCGGGCGAGATGTCCGCCTATTCGAACTATGGCGCCTCGCTGGCCGGCCTCATTGTCGAACAAGTCAGCGGCCTGCCCTTCAACGACTACATCGAGCGGAACATTTTCCAGCCACTCGACATGCGGTTTGCGACGGTGCAGGAGCCGGTGCCCGCCCGGCTGAGCTCATATGTAACCACCGGCTACAAAATGGAAAATGGCCGCGCGATTGCGCAACGCTACGAGATCGTAGGTGGCTTTCGGCCGGCGGGCTCAGGCGCAGTGTCGGCATTGGACATGACACATTTCATGCTGGCACATCTACAGGGCGGGCGCTATGCGGATCGTCAGATTCTCAAGCCCGAGACGGTTCAACTCATGCATGCAACCGCGTTTACCCCGGACCCGCGTTTTCCTGGGATGGCGCTGGGCTTCTATCACCAGGACATCAACGGGATTGACGCAGTGGGCCATGGAGGGGACACCATGTACGAGCACACCGATATGTTATTGCTGCCGCAGCAAAACGTAGGACTCTTCTTGTCCTTCATCACTGAAGATAACCGTATTCGCGAAAAGGTCGAAAATGCATTCTTCGACCGCTATTTCCCGCCATCGCCTGCTCGAGCAACCCGGCTCCCGGACGCCGCGGCCCGTGCGCTCGCCACAAAATACAGCGGCACATACCAGTGGACACGCCGTAATCACTCCCACATCGAAAAGATTCTGAACCTGTTTGCGCCCATCAAGGTTGCTCCGCTGGAAAACGGCAACCTGGTGTTGAGTGGATTGGGCCCGGATGCGTTGCAGTTCGAACCGATTGACACAGACCTGTATCGCGAAGTAATGCACGGCAGAATCAAGGTCTCTTTCCGCCGCGATTCAGCCGGAAATGCGACACACATGTTCTTCAGCATATTGCCCTTCATGCCGACCGAGCGCGCGCCGCTGCATGAACAAGGTTCGTTCTGGTTTCCTTTGCTGGCTGCGGCATCGCTGTTCTTCCTCGGCGCGCTGGCTTCCACCTATTACCGCTGGCGCGAGGTACGAGCGATGTCGGCAACCGAGCGACGCGCGATGTGGATTGGTTCCGGCGTTGCGGCTTGGGGCTTTGCGACCCTTGCGGTCATTGGCGGCGTGGTTGCCGTCACCGGCCTGGATGGGCTTTTCGAGCACATTCCGGCATCGCTCACCGTAGCGCTGGTAATGCCGCTCATATTCGTCGGACTAAGTGCGTGGCTGATCGTCGTCACTTGGAATGTATGGCGCAGCCGCTTTTGGACCCTCGGGCGGCGCATCGGTTACACACTGACTGCCCTCGGCAGTGTCATCTTTTGTTTGTTCTTCTGGCAGTGGAATCTGCTGGGCTGGCACTACGGATGAATGAGCTGACCGTCAGTCTCCAGCGGCTAGTTTCAGCGCCCTCGAGGAGACGGCCGTCGATGTCAGCCGCATGCAGGACATTGCCGCGGTAGATGACAATCCGGTTGAAGACAGAATCAACCGAGTGCAGCCGCTCAAACATGGCATTGCTGCCGTTCATGTATTGCCTCGCAGGCGGGCCGCGGGTCTTCATCTCGTGATTCAGAGCCGTGCGGTAATTTGCCACATTATCTGGCGTTATTGCTTCATAGCCGGTGGCCCGATGCCGATAGAAGGAGGTTCCGGAATGGGCGCGCTCGAACAGATAGATGACGGCCGCGAAGGCTCCAGGATCCGTGCAGTCATAGTGTGGGATTCGCTGCAGCGGCAATAGATCTGCCCGGTTTTTGTCCACAATCGAGAAAAAGCTGGCGTCATCCTGTATGTGGCCGCTGGCTTCCAATACGCCTGTAGCGTGCAGCGTACGGGTGAGCCATGAGCGAAAAGGTGGGGAGAATTCCGGGGGCAGCCGCGCGCGCACACCGGGATACAGATTGCCGGCATCTGGGCCGAATTCATGAGCCAGTGCGAATTCAGCCAACCAGTGCGGATGCAGCAGAACGTTGTCCGCGACGATCACCGTGACGGGATCATTTCCAACACGAGCCGAGCTGACAGCCGCGCTCGGATTGAACGCGAACCCATCGCCGTGCCGGCCGCCGTCGCCGGCGCTCATTTGTCCGGGTCGCGCCAGGCGCGATTGAGCGCCTCTGCCTCATTCCTCAGACGGACGAGGTTGAATATCTGACCGGTGGAAATGATGGTGCAATAAAATAACTCCAGGACGCGCTCATTCCATAACATTTCGACCTTGTCCTGGCCGAGCGCTCTGAAGCGGTCTTCGTCTATGCTGTACAAACCCTCGACCTGCAGGGACTTGCCGTCTGCGAGGACGACGTCCAGCACAATCGGACACAGCAGGTCCAGGGATAAAGCCGTAGCGATGAAGCTGCTGGTTTGGGGTTGACCGTCGAGCAACTCGCGCAGGATCGCCAATATCTCCCGCAGATACTGTGAATCGCTGCCGTCCGGGTCAACTATGGACTTTTGACCCGTCGCGCTGAGGCACGGACTTTCAACATCTATGCACAGTACATTCTGATTCGCGCCGCTCGCGGCATCGGCCATTCCGACAAAGAATGGCCCCCGGCGTATGTTCAAGGGAACGTAGGCAACATCCAGCTTGGTTCCAGACCAGAACAGGTTTTCCTGCGGTTCCAGGCCGTTCAGCACAAAGGGGGCGAAGCGGCCGGTATCGGGGTTCTTGGCGAAGACGATCGGATATTGTATGGCCGCCTTGCGAAACTCGCTCGCCACAATGGGTATCAGATGCTGCTTGGCCGCGGCAGCCTCGGCCAGGTCAGGATTTATCCTCAGCCCGGAATGCTCCTCGCGTGACAGCTCGACCAGGCGACTCATTAAACCCTCAGGAGTGTCTTAGATCCGGGCCAGGCCAAATTCTTTTATTTTGCCGATGAGAGTCCGATTGTTCGGCAGCGTTTTGGTCCATTTCATTTTCAAGCTCTCGTTGCGCGCAAAGGCCTGCTCCACGGCGCGCCGGCAGGGATTCGGCTCCCGGTCGGTCGTATTCATCCTGAAGCCCATGCCAAACAGGACGTATTGATAACTCGCGGCGGGAAACATTTCGCTGTTGCTGGTGAAATCCTGATCGCCGGGTACCCGATAGCGCCACAGCTCTACCTGCTCCTTCAGACTGTCAGGAATGCTGGCGGGATCGCGGTTATCGATCCAGAACCGCGAGTCCTCGCGCTTGCTGAGGATATAGTGGAGCTTGAGAAAATCAATGATCCGCTCCCACCGGTACCGCGTCGTCTCGTTGAAACGTTTGGCGATGGTGCCGAGCGTCTCGCGCGTGGCCGGCAGCATCGCCGCAATCATTTCTGCCGATAGCTCAATCAGCACCAGCGCCGATGCCTCCAGGGGCTCCAGGAAGCCGCCAGCGAGACCGACGGCCACGCAATTGCCCTTCCAGAAGGTCTGGCGGTGCCCGGCATGGATCTTGATCTCCCTGGGTTGCAGCGCTCGGTGTTTCTCGCCTACATACGCTTGCAACTCGCCCAGCGCGGCATCAGCTGTAGTATGCCGGCTCGAATATACATAGCCGACGCCCCGGCGGCTCTGTAGTCCAATGTCCCAGATCCAGCCGTGTTTCTGCGCGGTGGATACGGTATGCGGAACGATATCGCTATCCTCAGCGTCGTAAGGTACTTGTACGGCCAGGGCTCGGTCGATGAACAGCACGTCGCTGCAATCGACGAAGGGAACACCCATCGTTTCTCCAAGCAGCAACGACCTGAACCCTGAGCAGTCGATGAAAAGGTCGCCATCAAGTTGTCCCGACTTGCTCGTTTCCAGATAGGCGATGTCACCCGTCTCGCTTCTGACGACCCTCGTCACGTCATCTATCACATGTTGGACGCCGAGCCGGTTGACGCAATGATCGCGGATGAACGTAACGAAGCGCCCCGCGTCCAGATGATAAGCATAGTTGGCGATCCCGGCATATTCGGGAGAGGTTATGAGTTTAGGCGCCAGTCCGAGCTCGCAGACTGCCTCCTGGTAGCTGACCGCATTGGAGAAAGACGGAGCGTCCGCGCGCCGGGCCGAATAGTCCATCCAGGCCGATGCCAGGTCCAGACTCGGGAAACCCTCCGGCAACACCAGTGGATGGTAATAGAAGTCGGAAAGCTCGCCAGTGACCCAGCGGGCGAACTTGGCCCCCTGCTTGAACGAGGTATTACATTCACGAAAAAAATCGGTTTCCGAAACCCCCATCTTTTTCAACGTGGTGCGCATGGTGGGCCACGTACCTTCGCCGACCCCGATCGTTCCGATCGTATCGCTCTCTATCAACGTGATCCGGATGCCCTGCCCGCCTGGCGAGCGGTGGCGCGCGGCGATGATTCCCGCCGCGAGCCATCCTGCGGTGCCGCCACCCACGATGCATATGGATCGAATCACATGCGCCATGCGATTTGCGTCCCGGCAACCTTCCGCAGCAGCTCAAAAGCCGGCGCGAAAGCCCACCTTGAACCGGGTCCCGCTGTCCTCGGCAGACATGAACTGATTCTGATAATAGGCGTATTTCAGCAGAGGGGTATTCGTAAGGTTAACCCCTTCGGCGAAGACCGCGAAATTCTTGTTGATGTGGTAGGTAGCGCTCGCATCCAGCTGGTAGCGGGCACGGACCTGCGTAACAGCCTGTCCGGCGCCGTTCAGTGGCGGCGGCGAGAGGTACTGCAGGAAGTGATCGCGCCAGTTGACCGCCATGCGCGCCTCGAACGAGTGTTTATCGTAGAACAGCACGCCGTTGGCCGAGTTCGACAGACCGGTAACCGCGAACTTGTTGGTGAGATCAGCCGTGTTCAGGCTCTTGTCGCTATGCGCGTACGTGCCGTTGATCTGGATGCCAAAGCCGGTCTCGCCGAAGGCCTGCTGAACCGCGGCCTCCAGTCCGTCTACGACCGCACTTTGCCCATTCTGGGGAGCCGTAATGGTGAATTGCGCGGGTAATCCCGTGCCAGGATCGATCAGCGCCGTCTTGGCCGCATTGTTGACCGGTCCGGTCGTTTGATTCAAGACGATGAAATTATCGACGTTCTTGTAGAACAAGCCGAGCGACACGTAGTTGGATTGCCCGTAATAATATTCGAACGAGAAATCCAGGTTGTTGGACCTGAATGGCTTCAGGTCGGGATTGCCGCTGGCCGCGGCAAAATTTCCCGGCCGCAACGTCACCAGGGTCGTCACCGGGGAGAGCTGCTCGAGCGTCGGGCGAGTCATCGTCTGCGAAGCGGCAAATCGAGCTATCAAGGCATCGGTCAAATCCAACCTGAACGAGACGTTCGGCAGAATATCCGTATAGCTGGTGGAGCCCGTGACCGTGCTCGTACCGGAAGTCGTTACCCCATATTGCGTAGCGTCGTTGGCCAGCCTCGTAAGCTCAACGAACTGCGTCGCCAGGCCGCTGATATCCGCGTGAGTATTTTCGACGCGCACGCCGACCACGCTGGTGAACTTCCTTCCCGCTACGTTGCCAGCGAACTGCGCCTCTAAATAACCGCCGAATACCCGTTCGATGACGACCGAATTGTTTACTTGGGGCGGAGCGAAGGTGAAGGCCGGGTTGCTCAGGCGCTGTTGAGCAGTGATTGCGTCGAATAGTTGCTGGGCATCGAACGTCAGCCATTGGGTCGGCAGGCGATTTGAGCCACTGACCCCGGAGAGGAAGTCGTTACCGAGGCTGAACACGCCAATCGGAACACCCGGGGGCGCGGGATTGTTATAGCCGCAGGTCGTGCAGCCCGTACCGCCATCGTTCGAATAGAGCGACGTATCCTTCTTGTCGCGCGAAAAGAAGCCGCCCCAGTGCAGATTGGCCAGGCCTTCGTCCGGGCTGTCGCCTTTGTAGGTGAAGTCAGCGTGCAGCTGACCAACGGTATCCGTCACCCCGTAGCCTCGAAGGAGCATGACGTGTTGGAAAAGCGGCTGCGAATCACCCACGACGCCGGCGGCATCCTGAATATAGCCAGTGGCGTAGGGCAGAATCGAACCATCCGACCGATAGCGAATCGTCTGTCCGGTGTAGCCCAGCAATGCGAGCTCGCTCTCTCTTCCGCCATTCGGGTCTTCCTTCGCCCTTGAATAGCTGCCATCAAGGCTCAGGTTCACGCGATCCGAAATGTTCCAGTCCGCGTTGAGACCGGTGGCGACCAGATCCGTCTTCTTGTCGTATTTCTTGTCATGGAAGTCGGACGCCTGGCCGACCGCCTGCGTCATGTCGATTGCCGTCCCATTGGCGTCGGTCACCACATCGCTCAGGTTGGATGCGGTAAACCAGTGCCCATACGACCGCGTGTCGGTCGTGTTCGTGAACTTGGAATACAGTGTGTCAGACGTCAGGGTCAGATTGTCGTTGGGCTTGTATTGCAGGACGAGAGTACCGCCAATACGCTCGCGGTCTTCGAACTGCGCCTGGCTGCCGAAATCCTGCGGAACGAACAGATTCCCCTGGGGATTGCTGGCGGTTTTCTGCACCCCGGCGCCACCGTTGATCGCCGAAGTCGGAGTGCCGCCGTTGACGATCCAACCATCTGTGGTCGCCGCATTGAGCCGGTCTTTGCGCCGTTGGTAGCTGCCCGAAAGCAGCGCGCCGAATTGGCCGTCGGCGAACAAGTCGCTGACGAGGAACGCGGCGTCGGGCGCAGACTTGCCCGAATTCTGGTCACGGTTCACATCGGCCGAACCGGAAAACTTGAAACCCGAATAATTGAATGGCCGAGCCGTCTTGATGTTGACCGTCGAACCGACCCCCCCGGACTGCAGGCGTGAGGTCGATGACTTGTACACCTCCACTCCGGAAACCAGTTCGGATGCCAGGGTGTCGAAGGAAAACGCTCGGCCACTGGCCTGGCTGGGATCAGTGGGTGTGGCGATTTGCCGGCCATTGACCAGGACCGTGTTGAATTCCGGCCCGAATCCGCGAACCGTGATGAAGGCGCCTTCACCGCCTGAGCGGTCAATGGAGACGCCGGTGATACGCTCGAGCGACTCAGCCAGATTCGTGTCGGGCAACTTGCCGATATCCTCGGGCGCAATGGCGTCGACGATCTCCAGGGAGTCCCGTTTGATCGCGCGTGAGGTGGTTATGCTGGAGCGAATGCCGGTGACAACGACTTCGGCCAGTGAATCGCTGTTCTGGGCATCCGCTGTGGGCGTCCTCTGCGCCGCAGTTGCTGCAGGCTGCGCGTTTGCCCCGGCCGATTGGCCTGCCCCATCCTGCGCCATCGCGCCGGTCGCTGCCATCATGGCCCAGCAGGAAGCAGAACCATAACCTAGAGCCGCTCTGATCGCCGTCCTGATCGCCGCCCTTGTTGTCGTTGTTTTTACAACAGGCCTGTCGGCGCGCACGCGCCGCGATGTCCCTGATACAGTCGCCATCTCCCCCTCCCGAAACAGTTGGTGCCTGTGGGGGAACAAATACACCTACGTTGACAACGTTGTCAAATTCTCCGGCGACACGTTTTTGGATATTGTCCTTAACTAATTGACTCTGGGGGTTATTTTCTTGTACTGAAATAAGACAACGTTGGTACTTCTTACAGGCCCGAGGTTGGCGCGGGCACTGGCAAATGGCTACGCCCGCGCTGCGTGTCCGCTGGGGCGCGCAGAGTCGGAACGCGACGAAAGTAGGAAGCAACTGCTGCAGTAGCGAGGCTTGACTGCGGCGTCTGTCGCCCGCCGGCGCATGCCCCCCGGTATCAATGCTCCCGCGGCGCCGCAACGAGTCCGGACTTGTAACTTCCGTAGTTGATCAGGGAAACGTTACCCAGACTCCCTTGCGATTCATCGAGCTTCCAGACCGCGATGACGATGCTGTTCTTTCCTTGGGGACGAAGGACACCATTGGGAAGCGGATAACTGCGTTGCGGGCCCATGTCGGACACATAGTTGCCCATCTGCCATCCATTGACATACAGGACTGCGCGATAGTGCCGGTTGGGCGGATCCTCGAACCGGATGCCGATCGAGGTGTCTTGATCCTTCGGCAGAGACAAACGCACATCGGTACGGTAGTACGTCACGCCGGGTGTTCTATCGGCAGCCGGTAGGCTTGTCGGCGTCCATTGCCCGTCGCGGCCGTCCGAGTCATGCCAGCCCTCGCGCTCACCGAAAAGCCCACCTTCATTGTACGGACCGCGGATTGTATCCGTTGCCCCTTCACCTCCACGCCGGCCCTGGATTCGCCAGGAGACGGCATCGGCCGGTATGCCGACCGGGGTTGCAAACACGATGCCTCTGCCTGTGCGGTTTTCGCCCTTCGACTGATAGTCCTCTTCGTGACCCATGTTGACAGTCAGGATGGACACTACGTTGTCGCCGCGCTCGATCAGGTTCGCGGGGAAGCCGAAGGCGGCCTCTTCATTGTGTTGAGCGGTTCCGAGGAAATGCCCGTTCAGCCACACTGTAAAGGCCCCGGCCGTACCCCCGCTTTGCACTCGCAGCCGCAAGCCGGTGGGAACGATTCCACCCTCCCCCGGAAAGTGACCGCGGTACCAGGTGTGACCCGTATGAAATCCGTAATCGTCCGCCAGCAGAACGGGATTGGATACGGGCCTGGTGGTGCTGTTGGATTTCGTGAGATCCGCCACTCGCCACGCGCGATCGTCAAAATCCCTCGCAATTTCGGGAGCGCCATCGCGACGACGCCAGCCATCCAGCTGCGGCAACGAAATCGGCGCCGGGGTCGGTAGCGAAACCTCGATCCGGCCATCGGCCGGATCCTGGTGTCGCACTTTCACCGCCGCACCATTCCAAGTAACCGATGTTACCGGCGGCGCAAGGATCTCGGCGGTCCCGTCCTGATCGCCGTCACCCGTCAGTACCAGGGCACCGTGATGGATCTCGGCCGTGCGCAGCAGATGCGATCCGATGACCAACACCGATCCCTGGGACGTTTCCTGCCGCCAAATCCGCTCCGTTGCTTTGCGATCCGCGATGAGAATGAGCAATGGCCGCGCACCACCCGTCACCAGGACACGGGTCAAACCTCCGTGAATATAATTCAACCTGAGCTGCTCTGATGCCTGCTCGATGTCCGCGGTTCCATCGAGGACACGGACCTCACGACGTCCGTTGAGGCGAAAAGCCGTCTCACCTGCGCTCTCGCGATCACCATATAGAACGAGGATATCGCGGCTGCCGATTGTCGCGCTCGTCATCAATTCCGACGTCGAATAAAGGAGTGTTTGCGCGCCGAACGCGTGATTGGCGACGAGCAACTTGCTTTCGCGACCGTTCAATGTGACAGCGGTCCCGGATCGCTGCGGCACCGAAATTCGTGCGCCGTCAACCACGAGAGAAAGGTGTACAGCCGCCGGTGCCGCTGAGGTGGTGTCGCCGCGGCGGATGAGATGAAATTGGGTCCCGGTGTCCGGGTTCGCACGCGCAATATCAATCACGCTCGGATCATCGAGCTGAGCAGAGGCCGAGGGTTCCGTTTTCAGCAGCGGGTCAGTGCTCGTCACCAAATAGCCGATCCGCTTGTCTTCGTAATACTTGGGATCGAATTGGCGGGTCTCGGTGATCGCCGCACCATAGTCATAGGAGGTGTAGTTTTGTGGTATCGACTGCCAGCCCCATGAGGTGCCTCCAAACAGCATGTAGAAATTCTGGGCAGTGGCCCCGGCTGCAATGTTCTCCTTGTAGAACACGTTGGCAAAACGATCGTTGATCAGCTCTGCACACTTCGGGTAGCCCGGTCCTCCCCAGGGGTCGAACGCGCCTCCCTGGAACTCCGCTGTGAATAGCGGTTGCCCCGGGGTACGCGCGCGCGACATGTCCGGGGCGGGCTTCCAAACGGTGGGATTCGAGCAGTCGAAAGCCTGCGGATAATAGTCCCACCCGCTTACCGCAACCGCGCCCCTGCCGTCGACGAACGTGCCGTCGTGATTGCCCACGAGAGGTACCACGATACCATCTGCCCGAGCCTTCGACTCGAGGTGCTCCATGTAGGCGCGTCCCTCCTCTGACCCGATGTAATACTCGTTCTCCACCTGGTAGGCGATGACAGGCCCCCGGCCATCCACCCATTGATGGCGGGCGAGAATCTGATCAATCTGCGTCAACCACTCATCCGAGTAACGCAGATATTCAGGGTCCGTGCTTCGATTCCGCAACTTCTTCGTGGTGAGCCAAAGCGGAAAGCCGCCGCTATCAACCTCCGCGTTGATGTACGGTCCCGGACGCGCGATCACGTAGATTCCGGCATCGCGTGCCGCATCAAGCACGCGATCCATGTCGCGAACTCCTGAGAAGTCGTACTGACCCTCCGCGGAAGAGTGATAGCCCCAGGAAAAGTAGATGGATGTAGTGTTGAATCCGGCTGCTATCATCTTCTGAAAGATGTCTTTCCACAGCTCAGGACTCGGTAGCCGGTATGGGTGGAACTCACCCGACCACAGATATACCCGGTGCCCATCGATTAGAAAACTGTACGAGTCGAAACTCACACTGTGCGCGGCGGCTGATGAGATGGCAGGCTGCGCCACGCGGGCCGCTGCGGCAGCCGCTGGTAGAACAGCGGCTGCTGCACAGGCCAACGCAACGCCCATTCGCTTCAGGTTGATGCCGAAATGCGAGCGCACTCTCCCCCCTTTCCTTTGGTCGCGTTGGTATCAGAACTTCAGGCGAACGCCCGCATCGAATCGCGCGCCGTAGTCGTACCATCCTCGGACTTGATCGTCGTACCGCGCGGTAGTGATGTACTTCGCGTCCGTGATGTTTGTGCCCTCGAACAGGATCTGCAGGTTTTTGGTGACGTCGTAGGAAATGCTGGCGTCAAACTGACCATAGGACCGAACGAAGAGCGGCTCGCTGCCATAGCCCTGCGAAATCGACGATAGAAATCTCTGGCGATGATTGTAGGCCAGCCGCGCGGACAGGCCGTACTTCTCGTAGAACACGACTGCGTTCTGCGAATTGGCCAGTCCCACGACGGCAAAGCGTTCGGTCGGTGACAGCTTGTCGAATGTGCGGTTGGTGCTCACGAAGGTCGCATTGAGCTGGGTGCCGAAGCCGCTGAGCACGCCAGGCAACCAATCGAACGTGTGCACGATGTTGAGCTCCACACCGCGCACAGCAGCGGCACTCGCGTTGCGAGGACGCGCTGCCGCGAACGTGGCCTCATTCGGGCCGGTGATGAATCCGCCTACCGGAAGATTGCCGGCATTGGCAATAGTAACGGTCTCGCTCTGGATGGTGGTGACGATGAAGTCCTTGATGTCTTTGTAGAACCCAGCGGCGGACAGTGTGGTCGTGGACGTTGGGTACCACTCGAGCGACACATCGTAATTTGTCGAGCGATAGGGCTTGAGATCGGAATTACCACCGCTCGATTCGAGGCTGGCGGGGCGCGTCGTGTCAAAGGAGGTCACCGGTCTCAGGTCATTCAGCTCTGGCCGGGTGAGGGTTTTTGAAGCTGCCAGGCGCGCTACCAGCTTGGGCGCCAGATTCACGTTCAGATTGAAATCGGGCAGGAGGGCATTGTAGTTGCTGTCCTTGTCGACCGGCACATACTGCCCGTTGTTCTGATACACGGCATTGTAGAGGGTCGGATCGTTGGGGATCGGCAGCAGATCCACTAGCGCCCGCTGCTGCGAATGAGCGGCCACATCGGTGTGAACATATCGCAGGCCAATGTTGAGGAGCCAGGAGCGATCGAGTACATCACCTTTGAAATCCGCCTCGACGTAGCCTGCGTAGACCTTCTCCCTCACGAAGTCCGAAGGGTTAGGCACGGCGTCATAGCCGTGCCCCTGCGACTGGTCGGCGAACTGTGCGGCGGAGGTGCCCGGCGCCAGCTTCAGGGCAACATCACGCGCCGCCAGAGCCGCGGGGCTCGATAGGAACGCCAGATACGCGTTGGGATCATAAGCGAGGAACGTGGTCGGCACGTTGCCGCTTAGACCATCGACCGTGAAAGGGTGCAGCAGGGTGGGATCAGTCAGTGTCGGATAGCCGCAATATAAGCACCCCACGTTCAACGTGCCCGAGCTGAAAGTCTCCAACTTTCTATCCGTAACGCTGGCGCCTGTTCGCCCGGCACTGAACAGGCCGCTGTCCGGTTTCCATTCGACGTCGAGCTTGGCCTCGTAGACACGATCGGAGACGTCAGAGCCGCTGCGCTGCGCAAGGTGCGTGCGTGCGAGGGTTGGGTTGGTCAGCGCACCCGGCGTGAAGTCGAAGACAGACGGGAAATCGTCGCCCTGAGCTTCAGCGAAACTGTAGGTTGTCGGCACACCTGTGACTGTGAAGAAGCTCCTGCCCGCGCCCGCGTCTCGCGCCTTGGACGCAGTGGCATCGAGGACTACGTGAATGGTGTCCTGCGGCCTCCAGTCTGCGTTGAAACCACCCTCCCATGTAGTAGTGTCGCGCAGGCTGGACTGATTGATCATATCGGCATTGCCGTTCGTCGTGAGCGACGTGACGTTCCGATGAGCATCGACCGTGGCCGCGGTGTACTGGGATGGCTCAAACCACGCACCGAGCGACTTGTTATCAGAGTCCGACTTAAACTTGTCGTAAAGACCGTCGACGGTCAGCACCAGCTCATCCGTCGGACGATATTGCCCGACCAGGGTCTCACCCACGCGAGTCCTGTGGTCCAAGGCGTTATTCACGTTCAGATTGCGCGGCGCGTAGACATCAGTGAACAAAGGAGCATTCGCCGGGCCGAGGTTGACGTTGGGGAGATAGCCATCGGAGGTCACGCTGTTAATGGACGGAGTGCGTTTTTGATAGGAAACGGAGGCCAAAAGCCCGATTTTGTCGTCCGCAAACGTATCACTCACGAGGCCGAAGGCTTGCGGCGTCGTATCTCCGCTGCTTCGTTCGTAGTTCGCTTTGCCCGTGACAACCGCCCTGAACCCATTCAAGTCCAAGGGGCGGGCCGTGCGCAGGTTAATGGTGGCGCCAATGCCCCCATCCTCCATACGCGCCAGAGACGTCTTGTACACATCGGCGCCGCTGATCAGCTCGGCAGCGAGCAGGTCGAACGAGAATTCGCGTGCGTAGTGACCGCTTGCGTCTTTAGTAGCTGAAGCTAGAGTGCGGCCATTGAACAGAACGGTGTTGAACTGTGGGCCGAGACCGCGAACCGTAACGAATTGACCTTCGCCGTTGTTGCGGTCGATGGACACACCTGGGATGCGCTGGAGCGATTCCGCCACGTTCGCATCTGGAAACTTGCCGAGATCTTCCTGCGTGATCGAATCCATTACGATCTCAGCGTCACGCTTGCGCGCGGCGGCAGAACTCAGGCTACTACGAATGCCGGTGACCACCACTTCCTGAAGCGTGTCGGAACTGTCGGCAGTCTCTGCCGCGTGAAGCGCAGCACTGACCGCCATGCCAATCGCCGTGCCGAGCGCAGCCGAAGCAGTCCGGCGCCAATGACGAGCCTTGATCGAGACCATCCCCCTACCCCCTCTCGCGTTGTTGAGAGCTATGACCAACCGTACAATCACAGAATATCTATGATCTGATTTATAATACAAATGATGCCGCACTGCAAAATAATCAATCCACCGTCGCCGCGCGACAGTCGCAGCGCTCGGCTCCGTGTTTGATTGGACAGCAGCAATGGCGGGGCTGTTGGAACATTCAGTGCGGGGATGGCGGCACTGACGGCATTCGGCGGTGATGCACCAGATTGGCGCACGGGCGAATGCCGGCTGGTCAACGTTATTTATATTACAATACGGCGATGGCTGGCAAGCGCCCATGCACTGCCAAGCGCTATGCGGATGGTATGCGGATGCAAAACACGGGAAATCCCAACGACAAGCCTGTGCGCCGAATCATCGTGGTCGGGGGCGGCAGTGCTGGATGGATTGCGGCGGCCAGAATCGCTGCCCGTAACGCCAAAGACGGCGATGACGGTATTACGGTGACCCTCATCGAGTCGGCGACACAGCCGCCGATCGGTGTGGGTGAAGGCACCTGGCCGACCATGCGCAACACGCTCGCGAAGATCGGGATCACCGAGACGGAATTCATCCGCGGCGCCGATGCGGCATTCAAACAGGGGGGACGTTTCGTCGGGTGGACGACCGGGGCCGCTGATGACGCCTACTATCACCCGCTCAACCCGCCGGTGGGAGCCACTGAGATAAATCTATCGCCTCATTGGGTAGCGCTGAGCAAAGCGCGGGGTGCTGGCGTTGAAAGCTTCGCGGATTGCGTGGATTTCCAAGGTGCTTTGTGCGACCAGGGGCTGGCCCCGAAGTTGATCACCCATCCAGAATATTCCGGAGTTGCAAACTACGCCTATCATCTGGATGCCGGGAAGTTTGCCGGCCTGTTGCGGGATCACGCAGTCAACCGTCTGGGCGTACGTCACTTGATTGCAGATGTGGTCGGCGTCGAGCAGGCCGAAAACGGCGACATACAATGCCTCAACCTCGAAGGCGGGCAACAGCTTCCCGGGGACCTGTTCATCGATTGCTCAGGTTTCAGGGGTATCCTCATCGGTGGTGTGTACCGGGTGCCCCTGCGCGAACGCCGCAATATCCTCTTTGCCGATCGTGCGCTGGCGATGCAGGTTCCGTACCCTTCTGCGGATAGCCCTATCGTTTGCCACACGGTAGCGACCGCGCAAGATGCCGGCTGGATCTGGGACATTGGCCTGTGGACTCGGCGCGGCGTTGGCTACGTGTACTCGAGTGCCCATACGACGGACGATGACGCCGAACGGGCTCTGCGTGGCTATGTCGGACGCGCGGCGAAAGATCTGAATGTCCGTAGGATCGACATCAACGCCGGCCACAGGCAAACCTTCTGGAAGAACAATTGCGTTGCCGTTGGTCTTTCGGCCGGCTTCCTGGAGCCGCTGGAAGCTTCCGCCTTGATGTTGATCGAGATTTCGATGGATGCGATTGCGGATCGTCTGCCGCGGACGCGCCGCGCGATGGACCTGCTTGCGAAGCAGTTCAACGAGGCTTGCAACCACCACTGGGAGCGTGTGGTCGAATTTCTCAAGCTGCACTATGTACTTACTCAGCGAACTGACACGGCCTTCTGGCGCGACAACGTTGATCGTGCCTCGATACCGGATTCATTGCTGGAGCGGCTCGAGCTTTGGCGAATACATCCACCCTCAGCGCAAGACTTCACGTTTGCCCGAGAGGTCTTCTCCTGGCCAAGCTATCAGTACATCCTGCACGGGATGAAATATCCCACCCGTTATGGCGAGCTTCCAACGATCGCCGCCGAACGTCCGGCGGCGGAGCGTTTACTCGGTCGGGCTGCCGCTCTTCGGTCTGACGCCCTCCGGCGCCTGCCAGAGCACCGCATCCTGCTTGGGAAAATCCGCGAGCACGGACTTCAACTGGTATGACAAAGATCACCGTCCTCGACCGAGCTCGTCATGGCGCACTTCGGCTGGACCCGACCCCCGACTTGAGCGGGTTGCGCTACGCCCTGCTGGGCCTCTCCGAGCTGGCGGTGGCGTGCGCTGACTTTCCCATCTGTATGGCCAAAGACGCTCAGACCGGGCGGTTCAATCTCATCACCCTTTTCAGCTTGGAAGAGCCTCGCAACCTCTTTTGGATCGCCGGAAAGTGGCAGGCAACTTATCTTCCCGTGGCCGCCACGACGGTGCCCTTTCTTTTAGATGTGGGCGCCGAGCTCGGCCTTGCAATTGATGAGGACAACCCTAGGCTCGGCCGCGAAGGTATTCCGCTCTGGGAAGCGGACGGTCGCCCGTCCGGGCTAGTGAGTGAGGCTCGGGCGCGTCTGCAGCGCCTCACGAGTGATGTAGCCGATGCACAGCTGATGGTAGACCGGTTCGCTGAGCTCCGGCTCATTCGTCCTCTCACGGTAGTTCTCGAGCGCAAGAACGGGACCGAGCACCAGATCGAAGGCCTCTACAGTTTAGGATCGCGCGCTCTCGCGGAGTTGAGCGATGATGTTGTCGTCAATCTGTATCGCCTCGGTTATATCGCCGCCGCCAGTCTCATGCGCGCGTCGCTGAATCAGATGGAGCGTCTGCGTCAGCTACATAGTCTGTCCAGAGCCGAGCCTCCCGTGAATTTGCGCGTCCAAGTCATGGAGGATTAAGCTGCGGGCCTCCCGCTCGCCGCCGTGTTGACGACCCTGACGGAACGCGGGCTATTGATATCCAATACCTAGCACATAATCCCGCAACAACACCTCCTCGCTGGTGACCTCGTCAAGGAGTGCGCGGGCAAGGTCGCGCGCGTGAACGACGCCCTGTGGCCTTCGAGAGTCATCGAGAATCGGGGCAGATCGCAGGCTCTGTGCATTCAAGGCTGCCCATACCGACTGGAGTTCCTGGTCCACATGGCAGGAAAACACCGACCTGGTCATTATTGCTTCTACATTCATGGTGCACGCATCGCCCTTGGCGCGGCCGAACGCCTTGATGACGTCAGTGCTCGACACCACGCCAACGGCGATGCCCCGCCTATCGCACACAATGGCAAGTGGGGTATTCGGGTTAGCCAGGATCTCGGCTGCATCAAACACCGAGGCCTCGGGACCCAGCACAGCCAGACGTCCCCGCGCATCCTCTAATATGTTTTTGATCAAGATCATAAATGCTCACCTCAGCGCTAATGGGAGATAGCGCCGTGCTTCCAACCATGTGCTCGTGGCATTCTGAGGAAAGCCCGTAGCAGGTTCTTGACGAACTCAGTGGCTGCTTGAACGGGACAGCGATGACATCAGATACAGAAATGGCCCGAGTGCTTCAAGCCGCCTCGAGAGCCAGCCGCCGCGCCCCGGGCGGCCGCCGGGATCGCTTTCACTACTCCTGGATCGGCTGTGCAACGGACGGGGCCGCCATCACCGCAGCATGACAGCACTCCGTCACCGAATCGGTCGGAAACATGCACTCGATGCGCAACTCCTGCGCGGCCACGGAAGCCGGGCTGCCGACAGTTGTGATCATCGAGAAGTAGTTCAGTACTTGCTCTTTCCACAGGAAACTGTAAGTCATCACCGGTGTCATGGGCCCGATACTGCTGACGGCCGGACTTTTCCAGTCGGCTTCGACGCCAGGGTAAGTCAGCAGCTGCGCCAGTAGTTGTTTCGTCTTCTCATCCACTACACGCCCCACGGACTCCCGGTAGACGCGCTGGATGAGGCTTCTCGCGACGGTTTCCCAATCCTGGACGAATGGGCGCATACCGTGCGGATCAAACATTAAATGCAGCAGATTACGCGGCCCTTTGCGGGCCGCCATGTCGATGAATGAGCCGAAGAAGCGTGGCGCGGAATCGTTGCTCAGCAGCACGTTCCAGTAGCGATCCATAACGACCGCCGGAAAGGGATCATGCTGGCGCAGAATTCGCTGGATCGCCTGGGTCAGGCTCCGCATCTCGCTGGCATTCCATGCCGTCTCGGAATAGAGAGGCGCGAAGCCGGCAGCCAGCAACAAGGTGTTGCGATCGCGCAGTGGAATGTCGAGTGCCTCAGCTATGCCTATCAATGTCTCGCGGCTCGGGAGACTGCGGCCACTCTCGATGAAGCTGACGTGCCGCTGCGATACGCCCGAATCGAGCGACAGCTCGATCTGACTCTTGCCACGTGTGTTGCGCCACTGGCGCAGCAAAGCACCCAGCGCGTTGACGGGTGAAGCTTTAGAGGCATTTCGATCATTCATCAGGAAACTTCTCAGGTCAATCAAAGGGCCAGGGCGAATCCGCTGCCGCGGAGTCGCCTTCAGGCATCAGAACGCGACCGGACCCACTGATCCATACCACTGTGCAACCTTGGTAGGATCCCTCTCGTCCATGTAGAAGAAGTGCGTCATTGCCGGTTTCACCAGCGCTTGACCCGGGTCGTTGGGCTTCATGGTTACAAATCCGCGGAACACCTTGAGCGAACCACCGTCCCAGTATTCGACCACATCGTGATGGGCAGTAAATCCGTTATCGACGAACGCCCGCAGATTCGACCGAATCGCCTCGCGGCCATGCCAATAGCTGACACCCAGGAACGCGATGGCGTCCTGCGTGAAACAATCGAAGCCCTTGCCCCACGTCTTGTCGTCAATTTCCCTCCAGAACGCCAGGAGCCACGCCGGCGGCTCGGTCTTGGTAAAAAGTCTCGTCTCAATCGTCTGATTCATCAGGTCTCCCGCTCGTTGCTGTTCCGTGGGAAGACATCATAGCCACGGCCTGCAGCCCATCAATTACCACCGAGGTAATAAGCTGTTACCGCCGAGTTTGAAGCGATGCGAATTTCCGTTTCCCGCGCGGCGTCGTGGTGTGGCCCAAAAGCAATGCGAATGCCGGCTTCTCGGCATACTCCATCAATGGGCAATTATGCGAGGCCGCACAGCAACCCGTTGCTTGGCCCACCTCACTTCGACCCTCTGTCACCTCCGGACACCGAATCCCACAATGTCGAAAGTTTCAACTGAGCCGTAACCGCGGCCCGGCGCAATGGCACCTGTGAGCGTCGGCTCGCCGACCGTGAGTTCGTGGCCGGCGCCTGTTCATGTCGTGTGCGATCGGCGGCTTTCGATGTAGTCAATGCTTCCGCCCGCATCGCACCGATGCGGCCATGTCCTCGTTAACGAAATCCGAGCGCGCTAACGGCGAAGTCCGAGCGCGTCAGGGAGGAGTTTGTTCATGAATGAACGAAGATCACGGCTTGGCAGCCTTTCTCTCGTACCCGCCACCGCGATGACCTTGTGCAGCGTAGTCCTTTTGGGCACCGCAGGCGCACTGGCGATGGCGGCAGATCAATCGGTGGACCAGCGAGGTTATGGTGACGACCACGCCAGGACGTCCTTCGCGACCCGATCAAGTCCGATCGCGATCACCCGCGATGACAAATTCGTCTGGAGCGTCAACCCCGACACCGACTCGGTGTCAGTGTTCTCGGTCGCCAGAGACGCGAACAAGAAAGTCGCGGAAATTCCGGTCGGAAAGGAGCCGTGGTGTGTGGCCATCAAGTCAGAAGATGACGACGATGATTACGACCACGGCAAGCGCAGACATGATCGCGATGATGACACCAAGGTCTATGTGACCAACATGGTGAGTGGCACGGTCTCGGTCATCGACGCACAGAGACGCAAGTTGATCAAGACGATCAAGGTGGGCACGGAACCCTTCGGCTGCGCGCTCAGTCCCAACGGGCGCACGCTTTACGTCAGCAACCAGTCGTCGGATACCGTTTCTGTCATCGACACCCGGCGGGACTTCGTGATCAAGACGATCGGAAACGTTGGGCCCAAGCCGCATGGCATCGCGGTCACGGCCGACGGCGAGAAGGTGTACGTGACACAGTTGCTATCACAACACCCAGATCCGCACGAGGTACGTCCGCTGACGAAAACCGAGGGAGCCGACGACGGCCGGGTCGGACGCGTAACAGTGATCGACGCAGACTCGAAGAGAGTGATCAGGCAGATCGTCCTGAAGCCGATCCTCGTCGCGCCCTTCTTCCAGTCGGACGGCAACACGCTCGCACGTGAGCCGCTGACCCAGACGTTCGACAACCGCACCACCGCTTTCCCGAACCTGCTCGAGTCGATCGAAATCAGGGGCAAGTTCGCCTATGTAACCGGGACCTGCTCCTCGCCCAATGGGCCGTTCCGTTTCAACGTGAATGTGCAGAGCTGTCTGTCGGTGATCGATACACGGGCTGACAAGGAGGCCGTGCCGTCGCTGAATATGAATGACGGCGTCAACTTCGAGCCGGTTGGCGTGAAACTCTTCAATACCAACCCATTCGCAGTGGCGTTCAAGCGCAAATCGGCGGAAGGTTTCGTCGTCGTGGCGGCGACGAACCGTTTGCTGCGGGTCGAGGTGAACGCGCAGGGCGTTCCGACCATCAATCCACCGCTCAATGCGCAAGATCCCGGCCATATCGTGCGGATCGAGCTCAAGGACTCCCGGGAGATTGGTCAAGCCGACCCACAGGATGTCATCGGCGGCAAGAATCCGCGCGGTATCATCCTGAACTCGCAGGACACCCGCGCCTATGTGATGGATTTCGTGTCGCGCGATGTCGCCGTGGTGGACATCTCGAACTATGACCCGTCCAAATACGCAACACTCGCACGGATTCAATCGACGGCCTTGCCGAAGGCCGGTACGGTGGACGCGATTGTCCTGCGGGGCAAACAGCTCTTCAACACGGCAATTGGCCCGGAAGGGGCCGCCCCCAATTCACTGCGCCCAGCGGGGCGCATGTCGGACTTCGGTTGGGGCGCGTGCTACAGCTGCCACGTGAACGGTCTGCACGACAGCGTCACCTGGATGTTTCCCGATGGACCTCGGCAGTCGATCTCGATGGAAAATACCTTCACCCACGGTGACGCGATCATCCGCAACGGTGCCCCCGTGCTTCCTGACTCGCACCAGAGAGCGCTTAACTGGTCAGCCGTCCGGGACGAAGTACAGGACTTCGAACGGAACATCCGCGCGGTGTCCGGCGGCGGCGGCTTGATTGAAGGGATTCTCGAAGGCGCTGCAGGCCTTGCGCAGATCCCCGATCTGGTGGGCGTGGCCAACACAGGCCGTGATGACGACCTCGACGCCATTGCGACCTATATCGCCCTCGGTGTGCGCGCGCCGATATCGCCGCTGAGCTACCAGAACGTCAGCGAGGGTCGGCGGCTCTTCGCTGCGGCCGGCTGTCAAAGCTGCCACGGCGGAAAGGACTGGACGAACAGCATTCTCGACTTCCAGCCGCCTGCGGCTGCGGCTCAAGTCACAGATGCCCAGCTCAGCGAGTTCCTGTGCCGAGTCGGCACTTTCGATCCTGCCCTGTTCGCAGACGGCCTCAGCAACGAGATCCGCGCAAACAACGTAGCCAATGTCCAGGCAAGAGGTGCCCTTGGGTTCAATGTCCCCTCGCTGATCTCGGTGTTCGCAAGCGGACCATATCTGCATAGCGGCGCGGCGCCGACGCTCGACGTAGTCCTGGAGAACGTGACGCACCGGAGCGCCGGTACTGCCGGTTTCGATACGTTGAGGAACCCGGGGGACCGCAAGGAGCTCGTGCGCTTCCTGCAATCAATCGATAGAACAACGAAGCCTTTCCCAGCCGGCCGTCTGCCTTCAGGTATCTGCGGTGGTCCGTAGACAGACACTCGATTGATGTAACGATTGCGGCATAGCACTCTATCCCGCGCACACCTCGTGTGTGCGCGGGATTTCTCGTGAACCAACGAGATTGCCAAGGGCGAGCGCATGCTGACACAGGTGCGCCAGATCATCGCACGCCACGAGTGAGGATCCGCAGGACGCAGGCGCCGGTTCCAGCCCTTCGATGGCCGGCGGCGCATGAATCCTGATTTCAGGGAGCAGGAACGGGGAGGGTCTGCAGCACTTGGCGCAGCGCAGGACTTGCGGAATACGTTGGCTGACGGGAGATCTCCTCGCCGGTTTCCCACAGGACGGGCACCATCCTGCGAGAAAGCGCCGCCTTCGCCACGGCTGACATCCAGCGTACCCGAGAGGCCGTTTCCTTCTTCGAGGCTACCCCGAACTCTCCGATGAATGCCGGCAGATCGTTGTGGACGCAGAACCGTTGCAGCGCGTCGAAAAGACGCTCCAGCTCAGCCACATCGTCCGGGCTTCCCCAGGTGGGCTGCACCTTGACCCAGTACGTGTCCGCGGTCATGCCGACAAACTTCCAGGGCGTGTAGTAGTGCACGGAGAGCAGAAGCCTGTGCGGCACGGAATCGGCCGGCAATAGATACTCACCGCTCGTCGTCTTGGCGATGTCAGTGGAGTAGCCGGTAATGATGAGCAAGCGCTTTGCGTTGTTGCCGCCAGTCGCCCGCACCGTGTCTATGAATAGCTGGTTGACTTTTTGCAGCGTGGCGTATGCGTCGCCAGACGACCCCATTCGTTCGAAGTTGGTTTCCTCGTTCAATGCCTCGAAGAGCAGCCGCTCGTTTCTGTCGGCCAGGAAACTCGCAATCTGGGTCCAGTACGAGCGGTATTTACGTTCCGCCTGCGCGCTGAAGGTCGCGTACGTGTCACGAAAGCGCTCCCTGTAGCTGGAGTCGATCCAACCGCCGTCCCAGTGGATGTTCACGATGCAGAACATCCCGGCTGCCATGATCCAGTCCACGACCTCGCCGACCCTGGCCAGCTTGTCTGGCTGGATGCGGCCTTCCTGAGCATACGTATCCCAGGCGACCGGCAGTCGAACCGACTTGAAGCCGAGCGCGGCCAGACTGGCGATATATTCCCTGGTGATGCGGGGATTTCCCCAGCCGGTTTCCCATTTACTGGTGTTGTCGAGCGTATTGCCAATATTGACCCCCAGGCCCATCAGGGTCGCCGCATGCCAAGCGTCGAGCTCCGCCTTGGGTTCTACTGCGAACGCAGCTCCAGGCGTCGATGGCCGTGCAACGCTGGGTGGAATGAACGCCAACGCTAAGAGGACGCCCAGGAAGCCGTGTAGCAAGAGCACCGCGATTCGCTGTGGCGCGTGTTCGATGCGAAGCGCGTCATGCAGCTCGGTGCTGGTCATTTGTCCCCGCTCATGCGGGTGAGCTTCAGGAGTACGATGTCATTGGTGTTCATCGATATCGTGACCTCGACCGCGCCGGCGGCCCCGCTGTGCACAATGCGATCCTTCTCTGGAGAATCCCGTGTAAGGGCGCTCAAGTGCGCAAGTTGTTCCGCAGTCAAATCCTTGGGAGCTCCCAACTCCAGATAAGCCGAATAAGCATCGTTCGCGTGGTACCCAGTCCGATACACCTGCGAGCGGTAGGCCGCACCTGGTGGGAGATGCGTTACTTGCAATCGCACCGGGGCCGCGGGGCGCGCGGGAACTACTTTGGTGAAGAAGGGCCGATTGCTCACCGTCTGCTCAGGCTGTTCGAAGTCCCAGAACACGGCCGTGAGCGTTCCATTTTTGGTGGCGAGCAGCGCCTGAGGATCATCCGTGATGATGTTGTCTCCCTCGAGTGCATGCAGGTACTTGTAGGCGAAGAACGCCGGCTTGCGAATGCCTTCGCGATTCAGGAGCCCGAATCCGCCGTGGAAAGACGACGGCGGCGGTCCCGATTCCTCGAACAGATCGGAATACGTCCAGTAGCTCATCCCTTGCGCCTGGCCCTGGCAAGCCTTGAGCTTGCTCAAAATGTATGGCGCACTGATGTAAGAGTCGTGGACTGCATCCCGCGGCGTGTAGCTCGTGCTCCACTCGGAGAAGAACAGCGGCAGTCCTGGAAAGGCCGAAGCCGAAATTTGCTGGCGAACGCGCCGCACGTCCCCGGTAATCGCATCGACGGATGCAGACAGCTTGGTATCGCTCTTGCCGTCTTCATCGAGAAAGCCGCCGTCGACACCGTACGTATGCGTTGTCACAAAATCAACGCCGGCGCCACTCTGTTTGACGTGCGCCAGAAACTCCGGAATCCAGGCTGCACCGGCAGTGGCAGGTCCTCCGACACGCAACGTCGGATCGACGCCCTTGACCGACTTTGATGTCAGGTCATACAGATCGAAATAGGCTTTCTGATCGGCTCCTTCCCAAAATCCGGCCAGGTTGGGTTCGTTCCAGACCTCGAAATACCACCTGCGTACCTCGTCTGCGCCGTATCGCGCTTGGACATGGTGGACGAAGGCACTGACCAGGTTTTGCCAACCCGCCGGATCCGGGTGCGAGGTATTGCCCTTCCAGTAGAAGATACTGTTTTGGGATGTGGCGAGCGCCTGCGGTGTAAAGCCGAGCTCCACAAACGGCCGGATATGTTTTGCCAACAGGTCATCGTACAGCTGGTCGATTTTCGTCCAGTCGTAGAGCAACACCCCGTTCTCGGCTCGTACGGTTTCCAACACGTCGTGAAAGATTGCGTGCAACCGAATGTAGCGGAACCCGAGCTCGTCCACGGCGGTCTCGAGCTGCCGCTGGCTGTCGTCACGGATCAGCGTGCCTGGATAATCCGACCCTACTGAGAAGTCGAAGTAGCGATCGACCGGCCCGGCAGATTTGTCCAGGTTCGCGACGACGTGTCGGACTGGAACCGGGTGGGTTTGCGAAGGAGCTGCCGCGCGTGTACCCGCGCACAGGCAAACCATCGAAAGGAGGATTATGCGCTTCAACTATACTCCCTGCTTGCCAACCACTAACTCATGGCCATGCTAGCCTCTGCTGGATCAGCTGGACTATTGAAAAGACGGTCCGCAGACATGCCGAAAACTCATGGACCGGCGTCTTGGTAATCCCCGCGTTGCGCACCCAGTGTTGCGCGGCGATGTTAAGCTGGATGTGTGGCCAGGCCGGGATTCGCTGGGGAGTTTTCGATGCACTACGTGATCGTTGGCGGCGGCTCGTCCGGTTGGATGACCGCGGCGGCACTTGCGCAGGCGCTCAAGGGCTCGCAGCGGGTGACCTTGATCGAGTCCGACGAAATCGGCACGGTGGGCGTCGGTGAGGCAACCATTCCACCCTTGCAGTTTTTCAACAAAGTTCTGGGCATCGATGAGCGCGAATTCGTGCGCGCGACCCAGGCGAGCTTCAAACTCGGCATCCAGTTCCACAACTGGGGCACCAGCGGCCACACGTACTTTCATCAATTCGGCGAATTCGGCGCGAACATCGACGGCGTGTCGTTTCATCAGGTCTGGCTGCGGCTGGCTGCCAACGGCCACCCACATCCGCTGACCGATTATTCGCCTGCGGCGATTGCGGCGGCTCAACAGCGCTTTCTGCCGCCCTTTCCGGGAATGTCGCCCGAGATTCCGCAGCTCGCCTACGCTTATCACTTCGACGCAGGGCTGTACGCCCGTTTCCTGCGGCAGTACGCCGAGCAGCGCGGTGTCGTGCGGGTCGAAGGCCGCGTCGTCGAGGTTGGCCGTCATGCCGAAAGTGGCTCGATCGAAGCGCTTCGTCTGCAGGACGGCCGCACCGTCCAGGGCGACTTTTATCTGGATTGTTCCGGTTTTCAGGCCCTGCTCATCGAGAAGACGCTCCAAACCGGCTTCATCGATTGGTCGCACTGGCTGCCCTGTAACCGGGCCCTGGCTGTGCCGTGCGAGAGGAACCCGGACCACTTCCATCCCTTCACGCGCTCGACTGCGCATCGCGCCGGGTGGCAATGGCGAATACCTTTGCAGCACCGAACCGGCAACGGTCACGTGTATTGCTCGCAGTACGTGAGCGATGACGAGGCCGCGCAAGTGTTACTCGGCCACCTGGACGCCAAAGCGCTCGCCGAGCCGCGCCTGTTGCGCTTCACGACGGGCCGGCGGCGCAAGCTCTGGAACGGCAACTGCGTAGCGATCGGCCTGGCCGGCGGATTCATGGAGCCGCTGGAGTCGACGAGTTTACATCTGGTGCAATCCGCGGTGTTCCGCTTCCTCTCGTTGCTGCCGGTCTCGACGGTGCGCGATCCCACCGCGGAAGCGGAATTCAATCGCTTGAGCATCGAGGAATACGAGCAGATTCGTGACTTCATCATTCTTCACTACACCTCGAACGACCGCGACGAGCCGTTCTGGCGAGCGTGTCGCGACGTCCAGATGCCCGACACCCTCGCCCATCGCATCGAGCTGTTCCGCTCGCGTGGTAAAGTAGCTCGTCACAATGGCCAGCTGTTCGCGGATGCCAGTTGGGTTGCCGTAATGCTGGGTCAAGGGGTCATGCCGCGGCATTGGGATCCCCTCGCCGACGCCATGCCGCTATCCGAGCTGCAAGCGAAGGCGCAAAGCCTGCATACCAAACTGCATCAAGCCATCGCTCGGATGCCCCACCACGCCGAGTTCATTGACAGGAGCTGCAAGGCCGCCTGAGAAGATGCGGTGAGAGAGTAGTGACCGTTCCTTAGCTCTCTCTCACCGCATCCGGGGGACCGTCAGAAGCTGCCTCGCAGGAAAATGCCGTAGCGACGGTCGGAATCGACCCAGTTATGAAATGTGAGTCCCGCGCCGTTCTGGTTGTCGATCAGCTCTTTCAACTTCGAATCTGTAAGGTTGACGACTTCGAAACCTAGCGAGAGATTCTTGACGAACCGCCACTGCACCGACGCGTCGAGCTGTCCGTAGTCGTCCGTAAACACCGGCAGGTTGATATTGGCCGCGTTGGTGGTCAGCAGGTAGCGCGAGCGCCAGTTGTAAGCAAGCCGCGCCTCGAACGCCTGCACGCTGTAGTACAGCTCGGCGTTGTAGGTTCGCTTGCTCAAGCCCTGGAGCGGGTAGTTTTGCACCTGCGCACCCGTCACCTGGTTGGGGTCGTACGGGTTCGCCGAGCTGTTGCGCGTCCCGCCGCTGGTCACGTATGTGAACGAGGTGCGTGCGCCTAGGTTCTTGAGGGCGCTCGGGAGGAAGTCGAAAAATCCATTCCAGGCGACCTCGAATCCGCGCACATACCCTTTTCCTTGGTTCTCCGGGCGCATAACGAACACATCCTGTGTCGTGCCGTTGTTCGTGTAAGGCACCACGGCGTTCGTCGTTTCCACAAAACCGCTGATCTGCTTATCGAACAGCGCGGCGACGAGAGAATTCGTGTCGTTGAGGTACCACTCGGTCGAGAGATCGAAATTCCAAGCATGAATCGGCTTGAGATTCGCGTTGCCCGCACTACCCGTATAGCGATAAACGCAATCGCCTGGTTGTCCTTGGGGGACCGAGGGTGTACAGACGCCACCGACCAGCGAGCCCGTCTTCCAGCCGACTTCGATCGACGGCGTCAGCTGCGAGAAGTCCGGTCGCGTGATCGCCTTATCCACCGCGAAACGCAGGAACACCTTATCGGTGGCCCGGTAGCGCAGATTGAAGCTGGGCAACGCGTCCGTGTAGCTCGTACCGCCGGTCTGTTGCAGCGAGGCGCCATTGGAAAACGCCACGAGATCCGGGGGCGCCCCGGCAATACTGCCGTTGAAGGGAGCGAATTTCAGGAATGCCGTGGCCGAAGTGTTGGTGTGAACGAGTCGCACTCCCACATTGCCATCGAACTTCTCATGCTTGAAAGACAGCTGCCCGTACCCCGCATAGGTCTTTTGGCCTTGCGGATTGACCCCTAAGGCTCCAGGTGTGGGTATCCGCGTGCCATAGTCACCGTTGAACGGCGTCCAGCTGCAAGGTTTTACGCCCGCCGCGCACAACTGGTTATAGACATTCACGAACCCGTCAAAGCTGTGCAAAGCGGCCGACTGCACGAACGGGTAGCTGGTCGGCGCGCTGCCGCCATGGAACCAGTTCGGGAAGCTCTGAATGAAGTACGGCAGGCTGTTCTGGAAGGCAGAGGCAGTTGCCACCTGAGTGCCGCCACCCCACGGAAAACTGACGGCGCCCCAGTTATAGTCCGCTTCGCGCGTCGTTGACTTGTAGTCCTCGTAACGCACACCAAAGCGCACCTTATCCAGCCAGGCGCTGTCGTCGAAGGTATAGTCGGCGTCGGCGCGATATGCCCAGGCGTCGGCATTGTTTTGGTTGTGATAGTCCATTCCGAACGACGTGTACACCAGCCGAGGATCGGTGAGCGCGGTCCGGGCAGCATCCGTTAACGTTATGGTGGGCTCATGGCTGCCGTTCAACTGCAAGCCGTAGGGCCCGGTGTTTTCGTAGTTCGGCCCGAAATTGGTCCCTACCGTGAGGTCATAGCCTTTGGCATTGGCTTTGGAGTGCTGAATGTCAGTTTCCAGATGCCAGCGATCCGCGGGCCGCCAGTTCACATGCACTGACAGGTCGTCGTTGTTCGCTTCACGCTTGGTGTAACGGGCATCGCCGTTCCAGCCGCCATCGTTGAGCGTTCCGCCGGTCAGCAGGCCGTTCGAAAATGTGAGATTGGTGCCATTCAGCGCAGCTCCCGGGAGGTTCGGCAGTGCGTCCTCATCCTCATTCCAGGTGGCATGCGTATAGAAATACTGCAGAGTGGCATCGACAGTCCTCCCCGGAGAGCGCCATTGCAGCGCCGAGGAAATACCTGTGCGCTCGCGATCCAAGGCGAGCGTGCGATAACCGACACCGCCCGGCGCATAGACGGTCTGTCCGGGAACCAGGTCAGTCCGCGGGTAGTACCGGTCAACACTCAGGGTGTCGGTCCGGCTCACGAGCTGCGAGTTGGTGAGCGATGCCAGGAAACCCACATCGCCGCTGCCGGTACTCAGCCAATCGCTGTACAGGAGGGAAGCGGTAGGTTTGGTTATCTTTGCCAGATCGCCCCGCTGCGCCTCGACCGAGAAACCGAGCTTGCGGCCCGGGGAATCGAAGGGCAGACGGGTGCGCAGATTGACCGTACCCGAAATGCCACCCTCGATCTGCTGCGCCGAGGGGTTCTTGAAAACATCGACACCGGCCATGAGCTCGGGTGGAATGTCCTCGAAGCCCAGCACGCGGCTGTTCTTCGCCGAGAAGGCGGAACGGCCGTTCAGCTCGCTGCGCACCCAACTCAGGCCCCGAATCGTGACACCGGAGCCTTCCGTCTGGATGCGATCCGCATCATGCGGATCAGGTATGCGGCCAATGCTAATCCCGGGGATGCGCTGCAGAACCTCGGTCACGCTTCGATCGGGCAGCGCCCCAATGTCCTCCGCGTTCACCGAGTCAACGATTTCATCGGCATTCTGCTTGCGCTGTTGCGAGCTCTGCAGCTGATATTTGATGCCGGTGACGACGACCTCCTGCAAGTCAGCGCCGTCCGGGGCCGGGTCTGCCAGGACGGGCGCCACGAACATCGTTGCCATTGCGATGGCGGACACGGAGCCAACTCCACCCGACCTGAGCACGCCGCGCACATGGGCCGCAACGTTGGAATGGGTGTTGCAATCGTTCGAGAATCGACTGTCACGCGCGCGAACCTGGTTCGATCGCTTCACATTGCCCCCCCGTGCCCGGTGAATATCCGAGCCTGTTAGTCGCCACCGATTGCTGCGAGGACAATGTCGATGTTTTGAATCAGACGCCGGGAATCCGGCTTCCGCGACCTCCTGCCCTGCGCAGCCATTTTATGATAGCGCTATCAGAACTACTCCCACCATTGAAAAAATGGCCCGGTGGCATGCCTGAAATTCATACGCGCCTGAGCGGCGCCGCGCGTGCGCGCAACTTGCAGATTTCCTTGCGGAAAACCTGCTCACCGCGGTTGCAATGCCGCCCGCTGAAAGTGTTGTTGTTTTACAGTTGGTACCCGATCGAGCTAGAGGCCCGGTCCGAGCATGATATCGCTCTGCGGGTCATCGACCTGGGTGTACAGAAGCCAGTGAGCATCGGCGGAAACTGCGATTCCGAACCCTCCGCCGGGAACCGCAGCGTGCTTCAGGCTCATGATCCGGCGGGTTGTCCCGTTTGCAAAGTCATAGAAGTTGACAGTCGGGCGAGTGACAGAATTTTCCGTGTAGTAGATGCCCTTCGAATTTGCGGTCCACGCATCTGCGTAGCTGAGTGTCGGGATCTGCTCGATAGGCGTCTCCGGGCCGCCCCCCGCAGGCTTGGACCACAGGGCAAGTCCCGTGGCTCCGGCGACAGCGAAGATAACTCGATCCCCGATGACCGCGACGTAGTAGGAAAACTGGTTGGTGAATCGCTCACCCGCTCCGCCCGCGGCAGGAAATCGGTACAGCGCGTCCTTCCCGTCACTCGCAAACAGCCAGCGGCAGTCCTGCGACCACACCGGCCGCGACAAGCCTGGATGGGATGTTGCGACTCGGCGCGGCAGCCGCTCGGTGATGTCCTCGATGTAGATGGCTGAGGCGCCGGAGGCGCTCGAGTCAAAGGCGATCCGCCGGCCATCGGAGCACCAGCTGGGTGTACCGGTCCACGGTCCATTGAATGAAGTCAGCCGCAGCGGATCTGCGCCCTCGCCATCGGTGAGCCAGATCTCTGTGCTGCCGGAGCGATTCGATTGAAATGCGATGCGCGTCCCATCATCCGAATAGCGCGGATCGCGCTGAGTTCGGGTGGAATAAATCAGTTTGGCCGCCGACTCCTCGGGATGCGCGGCCGTAAGATCTGCGCGCCAGATGTTGGCGGTGTTTCGGCTGCGCACGTATGCGATTCGCGCAGCCCCCGATGCCAGCGCCGGCGCAGAACCGTCCTCACCGAAGGGCAGCTGAGACACGCGCCCGTCGAGAGTGACTTCCCACAACTCCCCGCCTCGCCCGGAGTCATTCGCAAACACCATTCGCCTTCCATCCGCTGACCAGGCAAGCCCTAGCGGATCTCCCATCAGCGATGCGAGCCGGCGCAGCGAGCCATCCGCAACCCCGACGATGTAAATTGCGTACACCTGCGAGCTCGACATACAGGCCAGCCCTAGCTGTGTGCCGTCCGGTGAGAACGTGGGCTCCAACGCATCCAGGCATTCGGGTACGTGCGGCAATGCGTCGGACTGCAAGCTGTCCAAGGAAAGCACATAGATTTGTTGTGAGCCATTGGGCCCGTATGCCGGATATGCAAGCCGCTTTCCATCGGGCGACCAGCTGATCTGGATGACATGACCTTGACCTACCCGGTCGCTCACGAGACGCCGTTCCGCTCCGCCGAGCGCGGGAATGAGAAAGATGCTGCCGCTCTGGTCCGTCACTCTGGCAAATGCAATGGAGCTGCCATCCGGCGACCATGCGGGAGCGAGTGTTCTGGAAGGATGGCGGGTCAGGCGCAGCAGCCGCTCGGATCCGATCTCCTTTACGTACAGGTCGAATTCATGCTCGTCATTGTTTTCACCGTTCCAGGCGAAGGCGATGTGGCTGCCGTCCGGGGAGAACGTGGGTGCGACTTCCTGTCCTGGCAAGCTCGTGAACGGAAGCACTTCACGAGGGGCCGACCACTCGGCTATCGAACGATGGCCGGCCCAGAAAATTGCGCCTCCGATCAGCACCATTGCACCGAGCGCAGCGGGGACGCCCCACGACGTCATTCGGCGGATTGCTGTTGGTTTTATGGCGGGGAGTTCGTCCGTCTGCAGTAGCGGCGCACGCGAGGGGATCGACGGTGACTCCATGCCCGCTTCCGAGAGGTCACCAACAGGCGCACTGACCGGCTCCGTACCGCGGGCCAGGCTGGGGGAATCCCGCATCGCCGGCGACGCGGCGTCGGCCGCTCCCTGCTGAATCGCTCCGATAAAGCGATAACCCCGCTTGGGAAGCGTTTCGACAAATCGCGGCTTTTCGGCCGAGTCTCGCAGCGCCTCGCGCAGGCGATTGACCGCGGTGTTCAGGCCCTGGTCATACTCCACGAATGTGCCGGCCGGCCACAAACTCGCGCGCAGCTCTTCGCGGGTAACGAGGTTTCCCGCGTTCTCGAGCAACATCTGCAGTATGCGAAAGGACTGGTCAGGCAGCCGCAGCTTCCTCCCGGAGCGGCGTAACTCCCTCGTGTGCAGATCCACTTCGAAGACGTCGAACCGAATGCGCTGCGGGCGGGAACTCGGCATCGTCATGGATGGGTCGCGGATGAGAGCAGTTGCCGCCCCGGCGAAAGGTTCAAATTACTAAGGCCGCCAATGAGATAGCTTGTGAGTCGAATGTAATCCACGTGTAAGGCCGAATCAATTGCGGCCCATGCGGAATCGGGGTCTCATGGCGCGCATCGCCATGCCAGCCATAAGAACGTAAAGCCAGGAACTTCAGATGGCTCACATCACCCGTCGTGACCTGCCCCGCAACGGTGCTGCCGGGCCCGCAAGTTCTCTCATCGAGAGCACCCTTGCACGGGACAGCTCGCCGACGCCCATATCGGGGAGCATCGGGCCAGCGCACGGGTCCACCTCTAATCTGGCGGTGGCACGCAGGATCAAGTCATTCACCCGCGTGCACCTGAACACTCGTCAGCTCACGTTTCTGGTTCGACTCAACGAGGAGAGCCGGCTGTCGCGGGCCGCCAGCGCTGCCGGTCTGACCCAATCTGCCGCCTCCAAGGTCCTGCGCCAGGTCGAAGCGGCGCTCGGCGTGCAGCTGTTCGAGCGCCACGCTCGCGGGGTGGTACCGACGTGTTATGGTGAAATTCTTCTCCGCCATGCGCGCCTGGCCTTGTCCGAGCTCGGGCTCGCGTACGAGGAAATCGCGGCTCTCAAGTCCGGGTTTGCGGGCAAAGTGGCCATCGGCACGGTCACGAACCCCGCAACGAGCCTGGTACCGATGGCAGTCGGGAGGGTAAAGCAGCGGCACCCGGATATCGTGATCAATATCGATGTTGATTCCAGCAAGCAGCTGGTACAAAAGCTGCTGCAAGGGACTTTTGACATAGTCGTGGGGCGAGTGCTCGACGCGGCCGGTGCGGACGCGCTCGTTTATGAGCCACTTGCGGACGATGAACCGCACGCCATCATCGCGAGCGTGGATCATCCGCTGGCCGGGCGAAGGGACGTGCAGCTCAAAGAGCTCATCGAGCAGCCCTGGATTTTCCCGCCGGCGGGCAGCCTGGTGCGGGACAAGATGACGGCGAAGTTAGTCGAGCAGGGCTTGCCGCTGCCCACCAACATCGTCGAGACCGCTTCATTGCCCGTGATTACCGCCCTTTTGCGGCAAAACAACATGATAGTCGCTCTGCCGGAGGAAACCGTCCAGGACTTGTGCGAAGCGGGGCTCCTGACGGCGCTCGTCAGGAACCTGCCGCTTGGTGTGGGTGCGTTTGGGCTCATTACGCGCCGCGAGCACAAGCTCTCTCTGGCGGCCCAACTCATGTTGAACACGCTGCGTGAGCTGGCCGGCCAGGTTTACCCCGCGCCGCGCCGCGTCCCCGTGCGCCTCAAGGCTTAACCTCCTGATTCAACTGATCCTTGATCGGCAGCTGTCGGATGCGCTTTCCCGTGGCCGCGAAGATCGCATTGCATAGGGCCGGAGCGATCGGCGGTAAGCCCGGCTCCCCCACACCACCCAAGGGCACAGACCAGTCCGACGGCGGCAGCAGATGTACACGAATCTCGCGGGGCGCTTCGTCCATACGCATGACCCGGTACATATGAAAGTTGTCCTGCTGGGCGCGCCCGCTGTTGAATGTGATCTCGCCGGTGAGTGCCAGACTCAACCCCATGACCACGGCCCCTTCGAGCTGTGAGCGCACGCGTTCGGGATTTATTTGGGGACCGCAGTCAAACGCAATGTCCACGCGTGGAATCTTCAGCCGCCCGTTGCTGTCCACCGCGACTTGCACGACCGCAGCGGTATAGCTCACAAAGCTGTAATGAGCAGCCAGTCCCAACCCACCGCCCTTCGGCAGCTTGCGTCCCCAGCCAGCTTCGCGGGTCACATTCTCGATTACGCGGCGCAAGCGCCCGGTGTCAACCGGATAGCGCTTCGGCGACTCGCCGTGATTCCAACTATCGCCCTGTGTCGCTGGATCGATGAGTCGCGGCGTACCTATCAAATCCAGTAGAAACTCACGGTGATCGCGACCTGCGGCCGCTGCGAGCTCAGCCACAAAGGATTGCACCGCGAACGCATGCGGGACATTGGAGACCGAACGAAACCAGCCGATGCGGGTATGCGCCGCGGCCTCCGGGTTCTCGATGCGCAGATTGGGGATGTCATAGGGCACATTGATGAGTCCCATACCCGCCTCAAACGGCGCTTCATGCTTAGGATCAGGACCAAACAAGGAGGCGATGCTCGGCGCCGCACTGCGATGCAGCCAGGCCGTGACCTTCCCTTGCGCGTTCAGGCCTGCTTCGAGATGCTCGATGGAAACCGTGTGATAATAATCATGGTGCAGGTCGTCTTCACGCGTCCAGACAACCTTGACCGGCTTGCCGCCCATCTCCCGGGACAACAGCGCCGCCTCGGTCGCAAAATCGGGCTTGGACTTGCGTCCAAAGCCCCCACCGAGAAGTGTCACGTGAACAGTGACCTTCTCGGGCGAGAAGCCGAGATGCTGCGCGACGTCCTCGCGCGTAGCCTGGGGCGCCTGCGTTGGTGCCCAGACCTCGCAGTGATCGTTGACGATACGCGCGAGCGCCGCAGGCGGTTCCATGGTGGCGTGAGCCAAATGGGGCAGGTAATACTCAGCACTGACTGTGCGTGCAGCCTTGGTCAAGGCGCCATCTACATCTCCGGCGCTGCGTAATACACGCCCCGGCTTTCGCGATGCCTGCTCCAGCTGAGCGCGGTACGAGCCGGAGTCGTACGCGCCGTTCGGGCCATCCTCCCAGCGAATCTTCAACGCCTTGCAGGCTTTCATTGCGATCCAGGTATCCTCGGCAATTACAGCCACGCCGGCCAACGGGTGGAATTTCGCGCCCGGCGCGTTGGCCTCGAGCTGGACCACCTTGATGACACCAGGGATTTTCGTAGCGCCCGCCGAATCGACATGCGCGATCTTTCCGCCCAACACGGGCGAGCGCGCGATGACGGCGAACAGCATACCGTCGGCTCGCGCGTCAATTCCGTACTGCGCAGTTCCGGTCGCGATGTCCTGTCCATCGGCTAACAGGGTCTGCGCTTTGCCGATGTACCGGAACTGTGCAGGCGATTTCAGGCGCAGCGAATCGCGCGGCGGGACGGCCAGTTTCGCGGCCCGCTGAGCCAGCGCTCCATACCCCAACTTGCGACCGCTAGCTGCATGGATAACTTCATGGTTGGCGGCGTGCACCTCACCCACTGGCACGCGCCAAGTGTGAGCAGCCGCTTGCTCGAGCATCGTCCGGGCGGCGGCGCCACAACGGCGCATGGGCTCGAAGAAGTGGCGTGTGCTTCGGGATCCGTCAGTGTCCTGGTTGCCGTACTTCTCCTCATCGGCGAGAGCTTGCGTGACGCGCACCTGACTCCAGTCTGCCTCGAGCTCATCGGCAACGATCAGCGGCATACCTGTGCGCACCCCCTGCCCCATTTCAGACCGGTGGACAACGATCGTCACGATGCCATCGGTGCCGATGGAAACAAACGCGAGCGGATCGTCCTTCCAACCGTGCGGCATCGCATCCGCACCCCATTTCCCGGGATCCTCGGCCTTCAGAACGCCAGGTACGCTCGCAATGAGCACGAGTCCGCCGAGCGCTCGCAGTTGTGCCAGAAACTCCCGGCGGGCGGGGTTCGCGATCTGCGTCACTCCCGGCATTTGCGCGCTCATGGAGTGCCGCCTGTCTGACCTGCAGCCCGTTTGATCGCCTCGCGGATCCGCACGTAAGTACCGCAACGACAGATGTTGCCGGACATCGCCGCATCAATATCGGCGTCACTGGGATGCGGCTTGGTTGCGAGCAGTGCTGCGGCGGACATGATCTGCCCTGCCTGGCAGTAGCCACATTGAGGCACGTTCAGGGCCACCCAGGCGTCCTGCACTGCCTTACCGTCCGGGGTTGCTCCGACACCCTCAATCGTGGTGATCTTTTTGCCAGCCACTTGCGAGAGCGGCAAGACACAAGCACGAACGGCCGCGCCATCCACAAGCACAGTACAGGCGCCGCAGAGGGCCATGCCGCAACCGAACTTCGTGCCAGTCATTCCGAGATGGTCGCGCAACACCCACAAGAGTGGAGTGTCGTCAGTAGCCGCAACCTGCACGCTTTTGCCATTGATGAACAAGTCCATCATTGTCTCCCGCGAACCTGGTGTCCGGACTATAACGGGTTAAGTCTGGACCATCACCTTGATCGATTTACGATCGTTCATCTCGCGGCAGCCGTTCGGCACTCCATCGAGATCCACAGCGCCTGCGGCGTACATTACAGTTGCGCGCATGGTGATTTTACCTCCGTATTGTCTGATTGCTCAGCGAGCGCATTCAATCAACTAACTCCATCCTGACCTTCGCCGGGCCCGGTACATCGAAAGCCACGGAGATTAGACGGCATAACCTGCAAGGACTTGCGAGAACAATTCACGAATGTGAGCGGAAGACTTCACCCACGCTAGCCCCAGGCCATCTCCCCGGTAGCAACCTTCGCGCCGATGTCGATCGCGACCGCCATGCCGAGTCCCGGGAAGCGCGCCTTCATGGCGGCATTGAGCGCTGTCGAATCCTTTGCCTTTGCTAGCTCCTCTTCGAATGCTGCAAGGTACGTCGCGGTGTGCACGATTCCCGAGAGGTCAGTCGCCGCCTCTTGCGTCATGTGACCAGGCACGACTATCGCGGGCTTGCGGGCCGCGATAGCATCGAGATTCGCACGCCAGGCGGCGCGCTGCTCTGCACTGTTGGTATCGGCGGTCCAGACATGCACCCCGGAGAAAATGAGCACGCCGCCAAGCACAGCCCCAAGAGAAGGTACCCACAGATAACGACGGTTGGCGAGGCCCTCAGCGGCGACGACTTGAATGAGCTCATTATCGATCGTCAGCCACTTTCCGTCGAAGACCTCAGGAATGACCACCTCACTGAGGGTCTGAGGGCCATTATCCTTGAGCTGCGGACCCCAGACGGCGAGCTTCTTGCTCACTGATGCATTGATGGCAGCGACCGTGGCGGAAGCCGCAATCACGCGCGCCTGCGGGAATGCCGCCTTCACCGGGCCAAGGCCGAAGTAATAGTCCGGATCGCTCTGGCTGATGTAGATGCTCGTGAGGCGTTTGCCGCTCGACGCGATGGCCGCGGCGAGGATGCGACCATCTGACAGCGTGAAACCTGCGTCGATCAGCACCGCCTCGCTGGCGCCGGTAATCAGCACAGGTGCACGATAGAACCCGTGCTCTCCGGCGGGGAAATGTTTCCAGGCAAGTGGACTGGCGGGTCGGCTAGCGGACATTTGGAAACTCCTGGCGTTACAAACACAGAAGCATCCCATGGATCCCATGTACGAAGAAGACTGACAGCGCAAACGCAATGTATGCTAACGCTATACAATCCCGGAGCGGAGACTTGCATGAGCGATGCCATGAACCTGAACCGCCTCGCCTATTTCACCGCTGTCGTGGATGCGGGATCCTTTACCCGGGCAGCGGAGCGGCTCGGCATTACCAAGGCCGTCGTAAGCCAGCAAGTCGCACGTTTGGAGCGGGAGATCGGGACCACGCTCCTGATTCGCACGACGAGACGCGTCCATCCGACGGAGGCGGGCCGGATGTTTCACGCCCGCTGCGTGCTGATCTTGCACGAGGCCGAGGACGCATTCCGGGAGCTGGCTCAGGGCGCAGCAGAGCCAAGGGGCACATTGCGAATCACGGCACCCTACGACTATGGCACGTCGGTGGTGGTGCCCGTAGTTACCAAGTTTACCGCACGCTATCCGGCCTGCCGGGCGGAGCTGATCCTCAGCGACCAGACACTTGATCTCGCCTCGGGAAAATTAGACATGGCGATCCGTGTCGGCTGGCTCAAGGATTCCGGCCTCCAGGCGCGACGAATCGGTTCGTTCCGTCAGCTGCTGGTGGGCGGGCGAGTGTTGGCCAAAAGTATTGCGAAGACAAAAGACCCGGATGATCTGGCGACGCTACCCTTCATCGCCAACACAGCCTTACGTGACCCGCTGCTCTGGCGGTTCTCGCGTGGGGACCTCGAGCGCCGCACAGTGCGCGTGCAATCGTCCATATCTATAGACACAACGCCTGCGGTTCTGCGGGCCGTACAGGCCGGCGGCGGGTTATCTGTGCTTCCCGATTATCTGGTCGCGGAGGACATTACCGCTGGGCGGCTCATCCACGTGTTACCCGAGTGGCGATTGCCCTCAGGAGGTATCCACGCCGTGTATCCAGCATCACGTTTTCGCCCACCTCAGGTCGCGGCCTTTGTGACTATGTTGACCCACGCGGGGAAACAAATACCGTCGATCGCCTGATCGACGCAATCTTTGACATCTCCCGCCGGTAGGATTGGGATGCGCTTGTGAGAGAGATCACTCGGAGAACTACTTTGCTGCTGAAAGCGCTCAGCAAATTGCGATGACTCGCGGCACTGCTCGCCGGATAGCGATCGCCTCGCTGCTGAGTGGCGTGCTGCTGATCAGTCCTCCAGCGGTATCGGGTGGCCTGCTATGGGATCTGGGGATCGCTTGCGGCTACCTGTGCGTAGTCCTGTGTGTTTGCTTGTACATCTTCCCAGTTCGCGGCGACGGCCTGCCCCATGCTCGACTGCTGGGGCTCTCACAACACCGTTTGATCGGCTGGTGCTTGCTGGCTGGGGCGGTGATACACACCGTGGTGTTAATTGCGGTGCAGCCCTTGGTGGGGCGCTACCTCCTGCCCTCCACACCGCTCTATATATGGTGCGGGATTGCTGCCCTCGTCCTGGGGGGCGTCTTGGTCCAGACGGGGCTGTCGGCGCGCTCGGCGCTGAGGCGTTCCGGTTCAAGGAGTCAGGCAACCGTCCACATTATTGTTGCTGCCCTCATGATTCTGACCCTGTGCGCGCATGTTGTCGGCAGCGCTCAGCTCACCTCCGGAAAGGTCAAGACGGTCAGCGTGCTGCTGCTGTTGGCACTACCATTGGGCTGGTTTGCTATGCGTGCCCGCAGCTTCCGCCAGCCTCATGGTGAACCCCGCCGTGTAACCCACCTCCTGACCATGGCGGCGGTGCTATTCGTGCCCTCCCCCTTGGTCAGGCACTATTTGTTGGAACCGCCGTCACGCCCCGCTGCCATTCCTGTCAACTTCCCCCATGAAAGCCACACGCAAGTCACGTGCGTCGAATGCCATCATAACTTCGTCGATCGCACCGGGATGACGGCGTGCATCGAATGCCACCGCAGCGGCCGGCACGACCTCGGCCGCTCGAGCGAGTCCACCTTTCACACCTTCTGCCGCGCCTGCCACGCCCGACGGGCAGTCGAAGGTGCGTCTCACGGTCCGACGCGCAGCTGTTCAGACTGCCATCGCGCGATTCGATGAGTCTGGCGGAACGCTACGCTGTATGAGGCGCCGGGCGGCGGTTGCGCGAGGGCTTGCGTCACTCGGCCCGCAGCCGGATCTTTACATCCAGATAAGAGGCGTGGATCAAATTCCCCAGAGCAACGGCGTCAAGTTCGCGCCCGGGCGCCAGTTTCACGTGGCGCATGTTCTTTCCGCTGCCTTCCAGCAGCCCGGCGGGGTCGTCCAGATGCGCACCGTAGAAAAAGCCTACATTGGTATGGTTTTTAAAGACATTGACGTAGCCGAAGGGCGCATCGTCCACGCACACGACGGGGCACCCGTCGTGCATCAGTTCCTGAACGTCTTCGCCGCATGCGCGCATTCTCTTGAACCATGTGCGCGCAATGGCAGTCAACGCATCCGTTTTGTTCAGCCACTCCTCAATGATGGGGTCACGTTTCCCCGCACCTGAAACTCGCAATATTGCGTTCATAGGATTGCACCGAAGGCACGCCCGAGGATTGTCGCAAGAGTGAAGCTCGAGGGCGCTCGGCCGCCATCCGACCTGACGGCAATCATGCGCAGTCGCCGAAGTTGAAGCAAGGGCGACGGCTCCCGGCGACACTTCCCGAGGAGCGCATAACGAGCTGTTCGTCGCTCGGGCCAACTGCCGTGCGACGTTCGCGACGTTGGTCCCGCTAATGACACCGGCGTACATATCCGATCCGCACACGCCGAACTTGGTTTCCAGGGAGCGCTGGTTCGCAGCGCCCGCCTCGGCGTCCGTGCCCGAGTGCGAGCGATCGAGCTCCCGCAGCGCGCAATGAGTCGTGGCGACGGAACTGCCGGCATGCCCGTCCGAGGAGCCATTTTTCGATCTCGCGCTGCGGATGTCGAAGACCCAGCCCCTGTGTGCGTGCGGATTTCTGATAGATCCGGTGCAGGCCGAACTTCTACCGTGCTGCATCTACACCTGCAATGGGGTCTTCCGCGGTGCCGCAATCACGGGCAACACTTATGAGACCAAATGCGTGTTATGTTATTACGTATCAGGCCGGTTTCTGGGCGCCGTTCGCAAGACAGCGCCCACCGGGAGAATCGGCCAAGGTGCATTAATAACTCCACTCAAGCACCGCAGGGAGCTTTCCGGGATGACTTGGCCGAGCCGCCCAGGATGTCGCAACGCACTCGGGAGAGACGCTGCATCCGGCCCCGAAAGTCACCTCGACGCTTCAGGTTACCTCCCAGCACCAATCACGTATCAAACGGGCCAGCCGCGCGGTATGGCGTCTACGATCGTCCAACTCGAGTTGTCCGACCCCTCCGACATTACCGCCGCGATTCACGATTGGCACTGGGAGATCAATCAACTGCAACCCGGAGACTTCAATGGCAGCGCCATGCTCCTGCAGTTCGATCCTCTGCACATCGCCAGACTCAACATCAATCAGCCGGCGTTGCAGCGCCTGCGCTGCGGTCCGCATGGCTACGCCGTGTTGATCTGCGGCTACAGCTCGGGCGAGGTCTTCGCCGCGAGCCATCTGCTGCAGCCATCCGATTACGTCCTGCTACAGCCCGGCAGCGAAATCGATATTCTCTCCCGTGGCGAAGCCACCATCATCGTCGTCTCGGTCGGTGGGGCCACCATGGCCGCGAATCCAGCGGCCGGCGGCCAGCCGCCGCTAACGCGGGGCACGGCGCGCGTGTTGCGTGGCGACTCGCCCTCCTACACCGATATTTCCGCCTGCATCGGGCGCGCCGAAACGATTTTCAGTCAATCCGCGCCATACCCCAGCCCCGCCGCACGAGCTTCGCTGGCGCGGCAGCTATTGGCGAGCCTCAACGCCACAACCTCCAGTCCCGCGTTCCTCGAGCGCAACCCGTGCCGCCCGATCCGCCGGCGGGTCGCGGTGGAGCGCGCGCGCAACTACATCCGTGCACACTTGAGCGAGCCGATCAAACTTGCTGATCTGTGTCAGCATGCACACCTGCAGGAGCGCTCGCTTGAGTACGGTTTCCGGGAAATTGTCGGTCTTCGCCCCATGGCCTACATCAAGATGCTACGTCTGTGCGAGGTGCATCGCCGGCTGTTGACCGAGGCCTACATGGATCGCAATATTTCACAGTTGGCGCTCGACAGCGGGTTTTCCCACCTGGGCCAGTTCGCAACCGATTACAAACGGCACTTCCGGGAGAGTCCGTCTACGACGCGCAATCGTACCCGCTCGCACTATCGAGGCGCATCGGCCTGAGGGGGCATTGAACTGCCCGCCCTGCAGACGGCGGACTATCCCATCGGTCCGCAAAGACTGCGCTCAAGGAGTCACCGGCTCGCCCCGCGGTAAGCTGGTTCTCATCTTGGTGCCCGCGGTCTCTTGCAATAACCAAATCGATACTATCGTGATCGCGCATGCGATGGCCATGTAGATCGAAATCCCGACCGTGCGATGGTATTCGGCGAGCAGCGCCGTGGCGATGATAGGTGCAAAGGCACCGCCAAGAATGGCGCCGAGCTGATAGCCCAGCGAAGCACCCGAGTAGCGTACGTCAGTGTTGAACATCTCGGAGACGAACGCAGCCTGGGGCCCGTACATCATCGCAACGAACACCTGACCCACACCGATGCCAACACAGATCCACAGGAACGATCCTGTGTCGAGCAAAGGAAAGACTGCGAAGCTCCACGCACCCAGCAATGCAGCACCAGCCATGTAGATGCCGCGTCTACCGTAACGGTCGGACCACACAGCCGCGATGAGCAGCGACGGCACCATGACAACGGCGCCCACCAGCACTCCGGCGAGCATCGTGCTGCGCGAGACGTGCGGACCCATCGCACCGGCGCCGTAAGCGATCACGAAGGCGATCAGAATGTAGAAAGGTATTTGCACCGCCAGCGAGGCGCCTGCTATGAGTGCAATCTGCTTCGGATGCGTACGCAACGCTTCCAACACGGGCGAGCGTCTGCGCTCGCGCTTTCTGGCATGAGCTTCCAGCTGGCTCTCGCGACCCTGACCGGTCTGCCGCAACTTCAAGAATGCCGCGGTGTCTTCCAACCTGAGCTGCACGAACAGCGCAACGACAATGAGCGTGATGCTGAAAAGGAAAGGCAGGCGCCAACCCCATTGCATGAATGCCTGCTGCGAGGTGCTGGCAGTCACCAGCAGGAACGCAAGATTGGCGAGAATGACACCGACGGGTGCACCGACCTGCGCGAAACTACCGTAAAACCCGCGCCTGGCGGGGGGCGCGCTTTCTGTGGCGATCAGCACCGCGCCACCCCACTGACCGCCGATCGCTATGCCCTGCACGAACCGCAACACGATCAGTAGCACTGGAGCCGCGGCCCCGACAGAGGCATACGATGGCAGGCAACCGATGAGAGTGGTCGCCAAGCCCATCACGATCAGTGCAATGACCAGCGCCTTCTTGCGGCCGACGCGGTCGCCGAAGTGACCGAAGATGATGCCGCCCAGCGGCCGGGCCACGAAGCCAACGGCAAACGTGCTGAAGGAGGCGAGCAGCGCAACGGCAGCCGGCATGTCCGCCGGGAAAAATACCGTCGGGAATATCAGCGCCGCGGCAGTGCCATACAGGAAGAAGTCGTACCACTCGATACTGGTGCCCGCCAGCGTCGCCAGGGCGATTCTGCGGATGAAGCGTTCGTCGCCGCGCTCGGGCCTGCGTGTACCCTTCATGCTCCCTGCCCTGCGCAACCTGGTAGTGGTGTAATCGTAGTGCAGGGGCGAATCCCGCCATGTAGCGGGAACGCGACCGTAATTCGCTGCGGCCGGCTGTCGACTTCCGTGGTCCGCATTCGTCTTCATTAGGACAGGCCCGCCCACTGACGAACCAGGAGAGACAGACGATGGCCAAAAACGTAATTTGCCTTTGGTACAACGGCACAGCAGAAGAAGCCGCCAGGTTCTACGCGCAGACTTTTCCAAACAGCGCAGTCACCGCGGTCCACCGCGCGCCTGGCGATTACCCGGATGGCAAGCAGGGACAGGTGCTGACGGTCGCGTTTACGGTGCTCGGAGTATCCTGCCTGGGCCTCAATGGTGGCCCGGCCTTCAAACACAGCGAAGCTTTCTCGTTTCAGATTCTCACCGAGGATCAGGCCGAGACCGATCGTTACTGGAATGCGATCGTCAATAACGGGGGAGCCGAAAGCCAGTGCGGGTGGTGCAAGGACCGATGGGGCTTGTCCTGGCAGATCACCCCGCGGGCGCTCATGGAAGCCGTGAGCAGTCCTGACCAGGCGGCCGCCAAGCGCGCCTTCGACGCGATGATGGGAATGAAGAAGATCGACATTGCCGCGATCGAGGCGGCACGGCGCGGACCAGGTCGCGCCTAGCGCGATGACATTCCGCCAGGCCGGCCGATCAAAGCGTCGCCGGCCTGGCGTTGATGCCCCATAGCTCGCGCGCTTCCCGCGCGATCAGCTCCGGGAATTCCTCATTGTTGAATCCAGGGTTGCAAAGCTATGCGCCAGTTGTACTGGTTCATCAAATACTTTCGAGCACGGACGAAGAGCTTCCCGGCCGAACGCTTCGCGCAACTATTCCCGGGTGTCGACCGCAATCTGTCTACCGAGCGCTTTGCGACTCGATACCGCGCACTGAACACGGGCATCGCAGTGCTCGGCTTGTTGCTACTGGGTTGGCTGTTCAGGTACATGCGGCGACCGGACTGGGATGAGGGTAAGGTGGAATCTCTGGCCGGCGTGTATTTCATAGGGCAGATGCTGCCGCTGTGTCTCATTGCCTGGGTCGGAGTCAGGTACGGCAAGGCGCTCAAGCGCTCGTTGTCCACGGGGAAGCGGACAGCCGTCCTGCAGCGCCGCGGCGTGTTCGATTTCGTCTCGCCGTTCATCGTTTTCCTTGCCGTCGCGAGCTATTTCCTGTTCGCCGCGTTCGTGATTTATACCCAACAGCACCCGTTCCCGGGATTTGCCGGCCTCATCAACATCGGCAGCGTCACGCTGGTCTACGCGCTAAATGCATTCGTCATGTACAGGTTGCTGTATGGCAGAAACCCGCTGCTGGAGAGGCACGCGGATCGCTTGCACACGATCGGTTGGACAGTGAAGATCGGCGTCTACTCGTGCATCGCCGTCGTGGTGTTCATGTCGCTCAACTTCACGCTCGTGCTGCTCGAATTGAAGAGATGGGAACCGTTCGCGCTAAGTGTTTTTCTCGTGATCGTCACGCTTCTGTCTTCCATGGGTATGACCGCGCCGCCGCGCGAGCCACACGCCGATGGGCTCACTCCGACAGGCGACTCTTAGTTCGTTGATCGCACCTCCCGCAGTGCGCCGCGCCACCTCCCGTCGTGGCACAAACGTCAGCGTTGGCTAGGCCGCAGCTACGATGAGTGTAGAGGAGCGGTTACGGCCGCGGTGCGATCCCGGCTGACCACTAACAAACGTGGGCTGGAGGCGGAACCCCGCCCAGGTCTTTGCAGTTGTATGCAATCAGGGCGCAATCACCGGGAGCAGAAAATGCGGTATACGACAGTGGCGGGCCCCAATGGGTGCACCGATGTCTGAGAAGATTCATCGCCGCGTTCGCACTGGAGTCCCCGGGTTGGATGACGAGGTTCTCCATGGGGGACTGATATCGCAGAGGATGTATCTGATCGATGGCAATCCCGGATCGGGTAAAACGACCCTATCACTCCAATTCCTTCTCGAGGGCGTGCGGCAGGGCGAGAAGTGCCTTTACGTGACGCTTTCCGAGACGCGCCAGGAACTGACGGATGGCGCGCAGTCCCACGGTTGGTCGCTCGACGGAATCGACATTGTGGAGCTGATCCCTGACCATCACGAACTCGCAAGCGACGGTCAGCTGACGATGATCCATCCCGGCGACGTCGAGCTCAGCGAGACGATGCGCAAAATTCTAGCCGCTATTGCCGAGCGAAATCCGACCAGAATCGTTTTCGATTCCCTGTCGGAGATGCGCCTGCTCGCACAAAGCTCCTTGCGGTATCGCCGGCAGATTCTGGCCCTGAAGCAATTTTTTGTCGGGCGGCCATGCACCGTGCTGCTCCTCGACGATCGCACGGCTGAAGGCCCCGATTTGCAGCTTCATAGCATTGCTCATGGGGTCATCGCGCTGTATGCCGCGGCTCCCGCCTATGGCCAGGCACGGCGGCGATTGCAAGTCCTGAAATATCGAGGTAGCAATTTTGCGAGCGGCTTCCATGACTTCAAGATCCGTTATGGCGGCTTCGAAGTCTTCCCGCGACTGGTGGCGGCAGATCACACCACGAGCTTCTCCAGCGCGTTGATTTCCAGCGGGGTCGAATCCCTGGACGCGCTACTGGGGGGCGGGCTGGAACGCGGCAGCAGCACCCTGCTCATAGGTCCTCCCGGTTGCGGAAAGTCCACCCTCGCCCTGCAGTACGCGGCGGCAGCGGCCGCTCGCGGGGAGCACGTCGCGAGTTTCATATTCGATGAGTCCAAAGCGGCGCTGCTTGCCCGCTGCCGCGGCGTTGGCTTGAAAGTCAATGAAGGCGCGCTGATCTCGCTGCATCAGATCGATCCTGTGGAGATCTCCCCGGGAGAGTTTGCATCGACGGTCAGACGAGTTGTCGAGAAAGAGGACGCCCGTGTAGTGATCGTCGATAGCCTGAATGGGTATTTGAATGCGATGCCCCAGGACAACTTCCTCACTGCACAGCTGCACGAGCTTCTTTCATATCTCAACAACAAAGGCGTCACCACCTTCATGGTGGTCGCACAGAGTGGTCTCATGGGCACGAATATGACTTCCCCCGTCGATGCCAGCTACCTGGCTGATTCTGTGCTGATATTGCGATATTTCGAGCATGCAGGCAGTGTCAAAAAGGCGATTTCAGTGATGAAGAAGCGCACGGGTGGCCACGAACAGACCATTCGTCAATTGTGGTTCGACCAGGACGGAGTGCACTTGGGCGAACCCTTGATTCAACTCCGGGGTGTGTTGACTGGCGTACCTCTCGAAAATGCCAGTCCGCCGCAGACTGACGCCGCATCTGTCGGGCCGCGCATCGGCTAGGTCAATCGTGGATGATCGACGGGTCATAATCTATCCGCCAAGCCGTCGTGATGGCGAAACTACGGGTGCGTTGTTGCAGGCTGCCGCCATCCTGGTAACCGTGTGTTACAGCGCGTCGTCCGTTTCACGGGAAATCGCGACGGGCGCGGGCGTACTCATGCTGACGGACGCTGCCCTCTTTCAGGAGGATATAGACGCAATTTTGACCGCGCTCTCGAATCAACCCTCGTGGTCCGATCTGCCGGTGGTCCTACTGTGCCAGGCTGACAACATCTCCGCGGTGAGCGAGATCATCGCCAGATTCACCAACGTTACGTTGCTCGACAGGCCCACTTCTGCCCGCTCATTGGTGAGTGCCGCACAAACGGGTATTCGTGCACGAATGCGTCAATACCAGCTAAGGGATCAATTGGACGCCCTGCGGCGCGCCGAGAACGCCTTGCGCACGGCAGACCGGCGCAAAGACGAGTTCCTGGCCATGCTGGCCCATGAGCTGCGCAATCCTCTGGCGCCGATTCGCAATGCGAGTGAATTCCTCACCCGCGCGCTGCCTCAGGATGCGCAAATGCAGGCGACTGCCGGCATTGTGCGACGCCAGGTCGCTCAACTGTCGCGTCTGGTCGATGACCTATTGGACGTATCCCGCATAACTCAAGGCCGCGTCGAGCTGCAAAAGGCCCCGGTTGACTTGGCCACCATAGCATCACAGGCATTGGAGAGCGTCGAGCCGATCATGCGCCAGAAGCGCCACAAGGTATTCGTCGCTTCCAACTTCAGTACGCTTCGCGTGAACGGTGACAGCGCACGGCTCGTGCAGTGTGTTTCGAATGTCCTCAACAATTCGGCCAAGTACACCGATCCCGGGGGCGAAGTGCGTATCGAGCTGCGGGAAGAAGGCAAGTTTGGGGTGATCGCCGTGTCCGACAATGGGGTGGGCATTCCTGCGGAGTTGCTACCGCGGATATTCGACTTGTTCGTTCAGAGCCCACGCTCGCTGGACCGCTCCCAAGGCGGACTCGGAATCGGCCTGTCTCTCGTCCGGCGGCTAATCGACATGCATGGCGGGCACGTGCAAGCGCGTAGCGACGGCCCCGGTCGCGGGGCGGTTTTCGAGATGCGGCTCCCCCTGCTGCCTTACTGCCCAACTTCGGAGTCGGAGGCGCCCACGCCTGCCTTGTCTCGCAAGCGAATTCTGATCGTCGACGACAATTCAGATGCTGCTGACTCTCTCACCATGCTACTAAATCTCGCCGGACACGCAGCAGAAGCCGTGTACACGGCGGGGGATGCGCTCAGCCGCGTGAACTCGACTGCGTTTGACGCAGTCCTGCTGGATATTGGACTGCCGGACATGAGTGGATTCGAAGTCGCGAGCCAAATCCGCGCGGTTAACCAAGTCATTATCATTGTCGCGCTGACCGGGTACGCTCAAGCCGAAGACATCAGCCGCTCCCGAGCGGCCGGCTTCGATGCACACTTGGCGAAGCCCGTTGACTTGCAGGCGCTGATGAGCACCGTTGGGACGCTTGCACGGCCCGCATGACCGTCTGGGCTTGTAGCCGCGTATTAACGGTATTCCCGGTGCGAAGGCACCGGGAATACCATGAACTCAGTAGCGCGAGTTTCCGCCGCCCGAGCGCGGCTTGTCCTGCGCTTCGTTGATCTTGAGGGCGCGACCGTCAAAATCTTTGCCATTCAGCGCCTGCATCGCGCGGGAGGCATCCGCACTCGACATCTCGATGAAGCCGAATCCGCGGGGCCGCCCCGTCTCGCGATCGTTGATCAGCGAGAGCGTCTCTACGGTCCCATGCGGAGCAAACAGATTGCGGACGGCGTCTTCGGTGGCCGTGAAGGGAAGATTGCCGACGTATAACTTGGTCATGAAAAATCTCACAGAAAATAAAGGTAGAAAGACGCCAGCGCGCAATAGTGCAGCGCTGCAGCGGTTCGGGAGGCTTTTGAGATGACGCTCTGGCCTGTTGAGATGCGCCTGAGCGGCGCGAGGCCAAAAAGACAAGGCTAAAGATCACGAGCTACGGACACTGTAGCACGTTTCCACAGGCGGTTGAAAGCTCATCGGAAACCCGCTCGAACAGACCTATCGCGACCTCGAACCGCTCAGTTTGAGGCTTGACAGTCCGCCAAAGCCACCTTGGCCGCCTCGCCTGTGTAGAGGACCTCGACGGACTCTGCGCCGCCAGCGCCACAGGCGATCTGCAAGCGTTGCTTCACCGGCATGCCGGGGAAGCGCCCTTGTCGCGAGCCGATCTCCAGTACGCGACTCTTGTCGTGCCATGCGAACCGGACGGTGACGTAGCGGCCCTGCTCGTAGCCAAAACCATCGCCCTCATCGTCATAGAGTTCGAAAACTCCATCACCACCTGGGTACACCCGGATCTCCATCGGCGCGTCAGAACGCGCGTCGGCGTAGGGCTTCACCGGCCCAAGCGGTAGTATCGAGCCCGCGCGCGCATACAACGGTATTTTCGCAAGATCCGCTTCCACGGATATAACTTCCCCACCCGCGCGCTGCGCGCCGGTCCAGAAGTCGTACCACGCTGTACCGGCGGGCAGATAGACGGTGCGCACTCGGGCGCCCGCCTGGACGACTGGGCTGACCAGCAACGCGCGGCCAAACATGTATTCATCCGTGATCTGGAGGGCGCGCTCATCATGGCTGAAGTCCATAGCGAGCGCACGCATCATGGTTCCGCGATTGTGCGTCACATCCCAGGAGTCGGAGTAGATGTAAGGCAGAAGACGGTAACGCAGTTGGTCGTAGGAGAGCAGAACCTTCTGGATGTCCGGTGGAAAGGCCCACAGTTCCTTGCCAGGACCTGTGCCGTGAACCCGGAACATGGGGTTGAAGACGCCAAACGCGTACCAACGGGTGAAAAGCTCGGAGTAGTCCGCACTCTTCGGGTCGCCGCCGAAGAATCCGCCAATGTCCGCGGACCAATAAGGTATGCCGCTGAGGCTGAAGTTCAGCGCCGCAGGGATCTGGCGGCGAAACGTTTCCCAGTCGCCACGCGTATCGCCCGACCAGGTGATCGCCGCATTACGCTGCTGGCCGGCGAAGGCCGAGCGAGTCAGGATGACCGGCCGCTTTCCACCGTTGTCATGCCGCGTGCCCTGGTACACGGCGGTCGTGTGCATCAGGGGATACGCGTTGTAGACCTCGCGTCCCGGGCCCGCAGCAGTGGAGACGTCGCGCATCTCGCCCCAGCGTCCGCCCAGTTCGCCTTCGCTGGCATCCAGCCACCAGGCATCGAAGCCCAGAGAGCCCAAGTTGTGTTGGATTTGCGACCAATAGGTCGCGCGCCCTTGCGCCGAGAAGGGATCGTACCAGCGCCCTTCCCCGGCCGGATAAACGTTCGGATAAACCTTTGGGAAGGCGGCGCCCGCGCGGTTTAGTTCCGCAAGGTTTGTAGTGTCGAGATCGAAGCGCGGCCAGACGGAGACCGCGGCGTGCAGATGTTCGGCGTGTAGCGCCCCAACCATCGCCTTCGGATCCGGGTAGCGGGCCGGCTCGAACTCGTGGCTGCCCCACTGCCCGGGTCGCCAGTACTGCCAGTCCTGCACTACCACATCCAAGGGCGCGCCTAGAGCGCGGTAACGCGTTCCTACGTCCAACAGTTCGGCCTGGCTCGCATAGCGCTCGCGCGATTGCCACAAACCCCACGTCCAGCGCGGCATGAGAGGCGCATCGCCTGTGAGCTGGCGATAACCCGCAACTACCGCGTCGAGCTCGGGGCCGTAGATGAAATCATAGTCGATGCCACTGCCAGCTTCTGAGCGGATCACGAGCGGTGCCACGGCGGCGCTCTGTCCGACATCCACGTCAGTCACGGATGCATTGTTCCAGAGCACGCCAAAACCGTGAGGAGAGACCATCATAGGAACACCCACATCCCGATTTGCCTGCTGCAGGTGAACTGTGGAGCCCCAATAGTCGAGCATCCCGTTCTGATGTTGGCCAAGGCCATAGAGCGGGGTCACCGTATCGAAAGCCTGCACCACGGGTCCCGCGCTATCAGGTTGGACTCGGCGCGCCTCCGAGCCCTCGCTGAGGAGGACGACGCCTGCCTTGTCCAGGAAGCTGAGGGCCCCGTCTCGTTTGCGCACGCGGGCCTGCATCGCGCCCGTCTTCAGCACCCAGGCGTCGGCGACTTCGTCCACCTTCCAAGTGCTCTGTGCCGGACTGCCGATGACCCAGCTGTTGTAAGGATTTGACCAGGTCGCCTGGCCTGCGAAGCGGACGTGAATGATGTTCTGCGCCCAAGGCTCAATCGAGAGCACACCGTTCGCAGTCTCGACCTGCAGTCCCGTCGCGGTAACGGTCGCCTTAGCGGACGGCTGCGCAGTGTCCGCAGCTGCAGTGGCCGATAGAATGAGCGCTGTTGCCAACGCCATAGCCCGGGGAACCGCACGAATCATATCTCGCCCCGCCAATTCCATTTGTCTGAGTATTCGTCAGCAGCGAGGCCGAATCAAGTGCGCTGTGACTGACGCGGACCCTACAGATAAACTGCGCGGGAAAGTCCGCCATCCACGGCAATCGATTCACCGGTTAAACCGCTCGCCCGCGCGGATGCGAGGAATAGGATGCAGTCGGCAACCTCCTCCGCCTCGAGCATGCGGCGGATGGCTGCCGGGTCGCCAGCCTCGCGCTTGACCACCGCCTGGACATCATAACCGAGCCGGCCCATGGGTACGACTACCCGGTTCCCTCGGCATTCGTACCCCCCGCCGCTGCCGGCACTGCCACGCAAACAACTTCGTGCAGGCGCGGATGGTTAACATCGCCGAGGGGGCCTATGACAGTTGGAAACTGCCGAGTATCGGAATCCACTGGCACTTGGCGAGGTTCGCTGATCCAGATTCTCCGCCAACAACACCGTTGGCGTGAAAACCTCAGGCCTTTTCGAGGTTCACCCAGTGTTGAGTTACACCCCGACCTGAGTGGACGCGGGCGCGCGCGGGTTCTACGCTTCGGCAATGCGGGTACCCACTCACATCAAGCCGCTCGACGACTTGAATCAAGCAGCGCGGTCGTATCCACGGACACTCGGAGGATCGTCTACCCCGGCATATGAAGGACCGCTCCGGAACTCGGCGCCGGCGATGGATCTGCGTCGCCACAGATCAAGGCAGTTTTTGGGGCGGCGGTCTGGCGCGGGCTGGGAGGGACGCTGCAGGTCGCTCGCGAGCGAGCAGCCGGCGCCGCGTTTCGCTGCACTGAGACGGCATCTGCGCCTTGCCCTGATGTTCTCGACACTTTTTCACCAGTCATCCCATTCTGGTTTCGGGCCTATCGAGTTTTGGACTTGTTTTCGCAGTGGTGTTGTGCACATGCATCCTGAAATGGTTTTTGTACCGACCTACTCTATTTATCGGCGCTTCTTAAATGGCTAGGAGTGCCGCGTGGGAAAGATCCTGCGTTCGAGCGGAGACATCGCACTGCGCGCCCTTCTCACCGAGGCGCGGGAAGCGGAAGGGCTGACTCAGGAGCAGCTCGCCCGCAGATTAAATAAGCCACAGAGCTACGTCTGGAAGCTCGAGAACGGCGAGCGAGTCCTCGCGTACGCCGAGGCGCCAGCCTACGCGCGAGCTCTGGGACTGAAGTTCAGCGAATTCTCGTTACGATATGCTGCACTGCTCCGCATGCAGACGCTGCCGATGCGAAAGCGGCGCAAACCCAAACCGGACGGCGATCTTGAGTCCTGCTGAGACCAACACCGTACGACTTTCGATTACGCACGACCGGCAAATCGCAGTCTTGCTCGAGGTGGCACGCAAACAGCATTTTGGCCGGCGCTGAACTGTATGCGGATCTCGAGGCCACAGGAGCACTCGTTATTGGCCAACCAGAGCACAGAAGCAGCCGCAGCTATCGATGAAGCCGCCGCAATCTGGCTATTACGTTTGGAAGCGTCGGCCTCTCCAGAATTGCAGCAGGACTTGCAGAAATGGCTCGACGAAGAACCGCGGCACAGAGCTGCGTTCATCAGACTCAGGTTCGCCTGGTATACGAGCGATAAATTCAGGCTCCTCCGGCCAGCCGACGGGAGGGTGGATGAAGATCTCATAACCAAGTTGTGATCTCACAGCCAAAGTGCCGGCGACGAATCTCTTCGGGCAGGAAGGGCAGGCGCGCAGCGATTCTGTGGATCAAAGATCCGCCGCGAACGTGAACGTGTAGTTACGCGGCAGCTGTGGGATGGCTTGATAGGTAGAAGTCAGCGTCAACCCGTTCGCATTCGTGACATTGGCGACGTCGAGGCGCGCAGAGAACCCACGATTGAACGCCTTGAACAAATATCTCACCCCAACGTTCAAAGTATTGAGCGGTGGAAGCCTATAGAGATTATCGCCCGTTTCGACTCGGGCCGAGAGCGATTTCCATTGAACCGTGGCTCCCCATCCCTGCAAATAAACGGGAGCGTAGTCTACATTTATGTTGATGGTTCTCGGTACAGGTCCAACAGGCACATCTCCAGTACCGCCCTGCTCATCGATTTGTCGCTTCACCTCGGGTCGTAGCCACACGGCGCCGGCAACAATCGTCAGTCCCTCAGGTCCCGTCCACATCGCGGAGCTCTCGATACCCCGAGCGCTGATATCCCCCACTTGTGTATATCGGCCGTCTCTATCCAGGCTGAAGTAACCCTTATGCACTTTGAAGGCACCGACGAGCAGTTGCAGATCGGGTCGCAACGCGACACGGACACCCCCGTCCACTTGCCAGGTCGGTGTCGCTGGCGGCGGCTCACCGCGGTTTACTGCATTGCCCGGCGCGTTCGGGGAATCCTCCAGACCTCGCGTATAGCTTCCGTAAAAGGTCACCGCTCTCAATGTGTTCACAGCGAAACTTACGGTCGGCAAGAGCTTGCTGGTGCTCTCACTCGAGGAGGGTCCGTTGAGTGTGTCCAGGATGCGGCTGTAGTGAGTCCACAGCAGTCCAAGGCTCAACGACGCTCGATTTTTCCAATGTTCCCCATAATTCATACCTACGCCAGTCTGCTGCACGGTGTCCTTGCTCTGGTCATCAAAGACCAGCGTGGGCTCCGCGAGGCTACCGTAGTCATGAAGGGAGATCGGTCCGAGCTCGGTGATGGAGTCACCGCCGTAGGTGCGGGTTACATGTCGGCCACGCACATCCAGTGTCAGCTCACGTTGGTGGGTGTCGTCGGATACCGCTCGTATGGCTCGCAGATCGGCGGAATAGGAGGTCGCGGTTCGTGCCGGTACGGCGTCTATGACGTGGTCCACCACGAGCTCATCGGTCAACCCCAGCCATAGATCATTGAAGTTCTGGGCTTCCTGCTGCTCGGAGCGGAATAGCCCGCCACGAAAGCTCCAGGGTCCCTTGGTAACGAGCTTTGCGATCAAGCCTCCCGTGCTCTGGTTCCACCCATAGCTCGTCCAGCTCTGTGTAGGTAAATGCTGTTCGTCGAAAAGCGGCAACGGGTGAACCCGATCGGAGAACACGATCGGCGTCAGGTCCCGTTCGAAGTTGTGGGTGTAACTGTAGAACGGAATGAGCTCGGTGTTCGCATTGGGCCGAATCCGGGCCACCACCGAAATAGCGCGTCGGGTACTCTTAAGAGCATAGTCATAATCGAAGTTCTCGGCCGCAGCGAGATTGAGCCCAATACTCAGTGATTCCTTCGTCACGGGGTATTGTGTATCAGCTTCCACAGAGTATTCGCTGAGCGGCCCGCGATCGAGCACAACGCTCGCGGCCGCGGCATCCCCAGGGGTGCGTAGTGTCAGGTCGGCGATGCCGCTAGGCGACGGGAAGGCATACGACTGCGCGGAGATTCCAACGCGCATGTCGGTACCCTTGAACAGGTATGGATCTACTTGTGTAGTCTGCTGATCGAAGTAGAGCCCCTGAATACGGACATTCTGGGCCTGGGTTGGATTGAATCCGCGCGCGCTCGTCGGGCTGTAGAGCCCAATACTCTGATTGCCGACGACGGTCCCGAAGGCGTCACTGGCCGCCGTGACCGCATTGTCTCGCGCACGCTGAGCATTCGCCGGGAGAGCGAACATCAGCGCGGCAGCGACAGCGAAAGCCCCCTGCTCACGAGTCACTTAGGGCGAACCTCCGGTCGGAACTTCGCCCTGAAGTATCCAGAGTCAAACCCAGGCTGCAAGTGGTCCTGCGAATCCATTGGCCAGCTTACATAGGCGCTGTCGATCTCTTGCCAGATATCGATGCGACGCGCCTCTCAATTCACCGCCGCCACACTGGAATGTTAAACGATGGCGGAGACAATAGTCAGGACCCAGCCAGGGGCGATGAATGACCGACGACGACATCAGACACTTCCAAGACCTTTTCCAGGCGCTGCTAAGCAGCAGCGATGGCAGCAGTCGCATTGAGACCCTGTTTTTTGAGGCGGTGATGCTGGCGGGACTGGGAGACGTGGTCTACCTGGAAGGCGTGCCGCGCCGTATGACTGTGTGCGACGGTGAAGCGCACAGTCCAAGGGAGATGAACCGCTGCTGGCAGCCGCGCCGCCCGTATGTACTTGACAGCGTGCACAACCGCAAAATGGTGCGCTCGGCTGGTTGACCGAACCTGCTGGCCTTACGCTCTGTGCAAGAGCTTTGCGACCGTGGCTACAAAACGGTCCGGCGCCAGCGGCTTCGGCAGATGTTCGTCGAATCCCGAAGCCATGGCTTTCTTGCGGTCATCAGAACTTGCGAATGCAGTCACGGCCACCGCAGGGATCCGCGGAGTGAGGTTCTGCTGTTCCGAGCGGCGCAGTTCCTCCAACATCATATATCCGTCCTCGCCAGGCAGGCCCACGTCGGCGATGAGCAGCTGAGGCCTTCGTATCGCAATTGCCTCGCGCGCCGCGTTGGCCGAGTCTGCCTCGCGCACGTTCGCGCCATGTTGCCGGAGCAGTAAAGCGGTGGCCGCTCGCGTTGCCGGTTCGTCTTCGACCAACAGAACATCGATGCCAGACATATCGTGGGTCCCTCCTTCGGCGTCGTCCGACTCGTCCGGCGATAAGGCGGACAGGCGCTTCGCGTTGGGCAATCGCACTGTAAACGTCGAGCCGTGTCCTTCCCCGTCGCTCGCCGCTTCGATGCTCCCCTCGTGAAGCTCTACGAGTTGGCGCGCGATCGACAGCCCTAGACCCAATCCTCCGTGTTGGCGTGTGGTACTGGAATCGGCCTGTCTGAAGCGCTCGAAGATATACGGCAGAAATTCCGGGCGGATGCCGATGCCCGTATCCGCCACGCTGATTTCCACGGATTCATCGGCGCGCCTGAGCATCACGCTCACCCGACCGCCTGAGGGCGTAAACTTGACGGCGTTCGTCAGCAGATTCCACACGACCTGCTGGATGCGATCGGGATCCGCACGCACGATTCCAACATCCGGACTCAGATCGCACTCCAATGCAACGCCGCGGCTTTGCGCAACGGGGCGCACCGACTCGATGGCCTCATCGATTGCCTTGGAGAGCTGCGTGTCCCGGAGGGTTAGGCGTAACTTGCCGGAAGCCATGCGCGAGACATCCAACAAGTCATCGATCAGCTGCTGCTGCGCGATGGCGGCACGCTCGACCATCAGGATGCCTTCGCGCCCCTCTTGCAATTTCACCCTGCCGGAAGCCAGCATTCGGGACCACAATCGAATAGTGTTCAACGGTGTGCGCAGCTCGTGACTCACGGTGGAGACAAACTCGTCCTTGGCGCGGTTGGCGCTTTCGGCGGTCACGCGCAGTTTCTCGGCGGCCGCGAGCGCATCATGCATGCGCAATTCCATGGCGCGACGCTCGGTCTGATCTCTCATGATCTTCACGAAACCGCGCAGCGTACCGTCGGCCCCGCGCGCCGCGTTCATCATGCCACTGGCCCAGAATCGGGTGCCGTCCTTGCGCAGATGCCACCTTTCATCCGGGGCCCGATCGACGGCGGCGGCATTTCGCAGCTCCTGTTCGAACATCCCGCTCGCCCGATCCTCCGGTGTAAATATGAGGGCGCCGGAGCGCCCTTTGATCTCGCCTTCACTGAAGCCGGTAATGAGCTCCGCTCCACTGTTCCAACTCACCACATTTCCATCGGTGTCGAGCATGAAGATAGCGAAGTCATGGGCGCTTTCGACGAGGAGCCGAAAGCGCTCCTCACTATCGCGCAGGGTTTCGGCTGCCCGCCGCCGCTCGGTGATGTCAAAAATCGTCGAGACCGCGGCAACTACCTCGCCGCTCGCGTTATAAATGGGTGCGGCGCTGATTGATACAAAACCACGAGTACCATCCGGCCGCACAAAATCCAACTCCTCATCGAGCACGGATTCTGCGCGGGCCAATGCCCGTGCCAATGGCCACTCCTGCGCATCGTATCGGCGTCCGCTGGCGTGAAAAGCGCGGAACGCCGAATGAGCGGCCGTCCAGCTAGAGCCGATAAACGGCATGGGATAGCTCTGACCAAACAAGGTCGAAGCGCGCCGATTGGCAAAAATCAATTTACCCGACGGCCGCTCGGCCATGAGGACGGCCGCCGGCATCTGCTCGATCACCGCTTGCAGGCGCGCCTGCGCGGCCTCAATCGCTTGCTCGGCGCGCTTGCGCGCAGAAATATCGATGAAGGTGATGACCACCCCTGCGATTCGATGATCCTCTGTCCGATAAGGAAGGGTCCGGCGCAGGTACCATCGACCGCTGTGGCTGCGCACCTCTGACTCGAGCGGCACGAGTTTGGCGATGACACGCTGCGCATCGTCTATCACATGCTCGTCTGTGAATTTTTGCGCCAGATGCGCAAGCGGGCGCCCGATGTCGGTTGCGATCAACTCCAACAAATCATTGATCGCCGGCGTGAACCCTTTGACTCGCAATTGCAGGTCCAGAAAGACGACCGCGATATCCGTGCTGCTGAGCAGATTGTGCAGATCATTGGTCATTCCCTCGAGCTCGAGGACCTTGCGCTGCAGCTGGTTATTGACGGTCGCCAATTCTTCGTTCAGCGACTGCAATTCCTCTTTGCCGGTCTCGAGCTCTTCATTCGTGCTCTGCAATTCCTCGTTGACCGAGGTGACTTCTTCATTGGAAGCCTTCAGCTCTTCGTTGGTCGCTTCGAAGGCCTCGACGCTCGACTGCAGCTCACGTTGCAGGCTGTAGACCTCCTGCTCGAGTACTTCATCCTTCTCGGTGTAAGGCAGATTGCGGATCACCGGGATCTCGGCCGACGGCCCGTGAGCAGTCTGTGCAGCGGATTGCGCGGACTGTTGCACCAGCGGCTCGAAGCTCACACGAAAGCACTCGGGACCGCCCCTCGGTTGCAATGGCTCGGCCGTGATCCGGATCGTCTGCGGGACCGCCCCCGGCAACACTTGTTCGATGGCGACCGGCTGCTTCTCTGCAATGGCCTTGCGCAAGGCGCGTCGCGTTGCGGGCCGTAGCGGCGAACGCACCATCTCGAGAAGATTTTGGGTGAATTCTCCCGCCGGACTCATCAGATAAGGTCCCGAGTCGCCATGGAAATACACGATGCGCTCGTTTGCATCGACGACCGCGGTGGGTGGCCCAAACTTTTCCAGCAGAGCGGCCTGAACCGATGTTTTTATCGACGGACGCGCAATCGTTATGACCGGCGCGCTGCGCAGCGGTGGTGTGTGGGATGCTCGAACGTTGAGCGAGGCCAGATCCGGCGGGAAGCGCTGCTGAGCGGGGCCCGAGCGCCGATAGATCCGCCAGCGCTTGCTGACGACTTCAAACAGCTCGCCCGCCTCACCCAGCGCCTCAGCGTTGCCCAGCAGCAGGTGAGCGCCGTCGCGCAAAGCAAAATGCATCAGGCCCAATGCGCGTCGCTGTGCGTCGGGTTCCAGGTAAATGAGGAGGTTTCGACAGGTGACCAGGTCGACGCGCGAGAACGGCGGGTCGCGCAGCATGTCTTGCGGCGCGAATACAACTTGCTCGCGCAGGTATTTCTTGATCCGACAGGTATGCTCATCCTTGTCGAAAAAGCGGTCCAGACGCTCGGGTGTCAGATCTCCCTCGATACCGCCCGGATACACGCCCGCGCGCGCCAGCGCCAGGGATTTATCAGCCGTATCCGTCGCAAAGATCTTGACATCGAACTGCTTGCCCGCCCGATCCGCCTCCTCTGCAATCAGCATCGCCAATGAATAAGCCTCCTCCCCGCTTGCGCACGCCGTGACCCACGCGCGAATCGGCTGATCGACGGCGCGTTGCTCCACGAGTGGCCGTACCACCGCGACACGCAAGGCCTCCCAGGCTTCTGGATCGCGAAAAAATCCGGTGACGTTGATCATGAGATCATTGGCGAGCGCGGCGGCCTCTGAGGGGTGTTTGCGCAGGCGCGCCTGGTAGTCTTCGAGCTCGATGGCACCGAACAGCCCCATTCGCCGCTGAATCCGCCGCAGCACGGTCGGCACCTTGTAGGGCGCAAAGTTGTGTCCGGTGCGCTCGCGAACGTAGTTAATGATGTCAGTCAGCCGCTGGCGATGACGCTCGAGTTCCTGCTGGGCGCGAGCGCGGCCCTTCGGGTCAGGCTCGAGGTAAGGATGCTGGGTGAAGCGCAGCAGCACCGCCGGGATGTCTTCGGCGTTCAGAACCTGATCGGCATAGCCGGCGTGAATCAGGCTGCGCGGCATGCCGGGAAACTCGGCCGCCTCCGGATCTTGTGCGATGCACAGGCCACCGACGGCCTTGATGGCCTGGGCCCCGGCCGTCCCATTGGTACCCATCCCGGATAACACAACAATGATCGCTTTCTCTTTCTGTTCGCGTGCCAGCGAACGGAAGAAGTCATCTACCGGACGGCGATAGCCTGGCCTTTCAACCGGCTCGCCCAGATGGAGTGCGCCGTCAGACAGCGTCACGGTGTGCCCAGGCCTGATCACGTACACGTGATCAGGTTCAACCGGCATTCCGTCTTCAATTTGAAGAACCCGCATCGTGGTGTGCCGGCCGAGGATCTCGGCCATCAAACTCTCATGATCGGGGGACAGGTGCTGCACGATGACATAGGCCATCCCGCTATCGGGCGTAGTCGCCCGCAGAAAGGCGCTCAGTGCTTGGATTCCACCTGCAGAAGCGCCAATGCCGACAACCGGAAAGCGAAGCTTCGCACGGTCGGTGAAATCGACCGGTGCAGAGACATCGGCGGGGTCCGGCTGCCCGGCACTCATGGCTGCATCCGATTCGGTCACGGATAAAACACTCCGGTTCGCAACCAGTCAATTTCCGCGCCCGAAAGCTCAAGCTTGGGCGCAGGACCTCTGATGGGAGACTCTCAGTGCCCCCCGAGGCGTACTCCGGTCGGTTGCCACATTCAGCACACGGTCCGCTTCAATATAGGACGAATGGCGATTGCCCGTAAGATTTACGTTCTATTCCACTGGCGGTGCCCCGGGCGACGTTCTTTGCTGCCCAATGCGATTTGCGACTGGACGTGATCATTGTCGCTTCCACGGCGGCGTGACCCCCAGGAAATTGCGCAGCAGTTTCCCCGACCCCCCAACTCTCGAACGGCCACAGCGGTATCTTCGATCAAAGAACAGTTCAGTGTTTAGTGCTCTGGCATGCTGCACCGTGCTGTTTTATGCTGCCAGCGCTGGCGGTTGGATATCGAATTGGATTTCGTGGCTCGAATGGAGAGCAACATGCGGAAAGTTGTTATTTCGATCGCTTTGGCTGCTGCCAATGTTCTCGCCGCCAGCGCGGGCGAACAAGTCGATCCGACAGCGGCACCTTCTGCGACAATCTCCCGAAAAACGCTCATGACCGCTTCGATCGATGGCCAGAAGACAGTCGACCGGGTCGAGGTGAGAGAGATCTATATTCCAGCACACCAGAAACCCGGCGCCCACATTCACCCCTGCCCTGTCGTCGGTAACATCGTCATGGGCACCATTCTATTTCAGGTAGACGGTCAACCTGTGCAGATGCTCAAAGCAGGTGACGCATTCTTCGAGCCTGCAAACACCAAGATCGTCCAGTTCGACACTGCGGAACAACCAGCCAAATTCATCGCCTATTTCCTGCTTGGCAAGGATGAACAGAACGTCATCAAGATGGTCCATTAGCGCATGCTGGCGCGACCTCCGCCACCCGGGCTCGTCCGCTCGCCGCGAATCGAAGCGGATCAGTGACTTTGTATTGTGGCATACCAAACCCACTGGTATGCTTGATCGGATTTCTGTTGGATTCGCGGTGATCTTGGCAAGAGGATTGCGATGGCAAAGGACAAACGAGGCCTGCCGGATAAACTGAAAACGGACATCGAGCGTCTGTCGGGGATGAATCTCGACGATGTCAGGGTTCACCTAAATTCCCCATTGCCCGCTCAGCACCAGGTCTTGGCCTACACACAGGGTAACGACATTCACGTTGCTCCAGGTCAGCAGCGGCTCGTGGCACATGAGGCATGGCATGTTGTGCAGCAGCAAGGGGGGCGGGTATCCACTAGGGGAAGAAGCCACATAGGGCTTGGTAGCGATCCTGATACCTTGGAGACCGAACGTACACTGCTCGCCAAACGCACACCGATCGAGTTTTGAGCCAAGGAATTGTTCAGCCGGACATGCGCCCGGTCTGTTACACAGGTCTTCAGAGGGGTGCCGCGCGGAAGAATCGATCCAACATCTCCGCGGCAAAAAATTTCGCCTCACGAAAGTGTCTGGGGCCGCCTACAGATAGTGCCTAATTGCCCAAGCCACCAGCTCAGCAGGATTGTGTAACCCGAGCTTGCGGGCAATGTTTTCGCGGTGTTTGCGCACAGTGTGCTCGGAGATATCCAGCTCCGCCCCAATCTGTTTGCTCGACAGACCACGCGCAACGGCGCACGCAATCTCTCGCTCGCGTACTGTGAGTGACGTTGCCTCCGCATCATGCTCGCTCCCCACCACGCCGGCCAGTTCGGGACTGACGTAGTACCCTCCCCCGGCTACTGCGTGAATCGCCTTGACCAACGCATCCGCATCATCGCTCTTGAGCAGGTAGCCGTGAGCGCCACGTGCCAGAGCCGCCCGCACCGAGGAGGCATCCTGCCGGGCAGTGACCACCAGAATGCGCGTGCGCAGCTCATGGGCCGCCAGCAATCGCATCAAATCCAGACCATCGAGACCCGGCATCCCGAGATCGAGAATCAGCACATCCGGCCGCAGCTCCAATGTCTGCCGCCACGCTGCTTTCCCATCGCCGACTTCGGCTAGCACCCGCATCGTGGGCTCTCGTGAAAGAACCAACAACATCCCCTGTCGCACCAGGGTATGGTCTTCCGCCACGATGAGATTGATTTCGTCCGCTTTCATACCGGCGCCGCCCCCGTGACTCCCAATCCTTCATCAAAGAACGACAACGAGCCGTTCATTCGCCGTGAGCTCCTGGGCTTCGTGCTGGGCCACACACGCACAGCGGTGCTCGGCAATCTCGGTGTGGCGCTCGTCACGATAACGGTGCTCACGGTCAGCCAGCCGTCCCCACTTCTGGCTCTCTGGGCCATAGCCTTTAGTCTGCTCCTGTCCATCAGAGTGATCGTCTCGACGCGCATGAAATCGCGTCTCGAGAGGCTCGATCTCCACGGCATCGAACGGTACGAGCGCACGTTAACAGCACTGATCGGCCTGAACGGCTTGACCTGGGGACTTCTGACCGGGATCGGTTTCAACGGGCATGACCCCTTTGTGGACTTTTACACGGTCTCCATGCTGGTGGGCATGACGGGCGGCGGAACACCGTCGCTCAGCGCAATTCCTCGCGTGCTCAGAGTGTACCTCTGCGCGGCGCTCATTCCGTTCATTGTTCGTGCCCTGCTGATCGGCAGCACGGCCTCGTTAGCGGGCGGCATCACCGTCGCATTTGCGTTGCTCGTCTTGTGGAGCTTCGGGGGATCCGCTCATCGGGCGCTCCGCGAAAACCTGCGGTTGAGCAACCAGAATGCGCAGCTCGCGGAAGCATTACGTAGCGAACGCGACGCCGTGCGGGCCATCATGCGCGCCAAGGATCTTTTCCAAGCCGGTGTGACGCACGATCTGCGGCAGCCCGTGCATGCGCTGGCACTCCATCTGCGCTATCTGCGCTCGCTTCGTCCTGATGAATGGACGCCGGGGCGGATGGATGAATCCTGGGGCGCCGTGGAAACCGCTTTACATCTCATCAGTACCCAACTCACGCGGCTGCTCGATCTGTCCCGGCTCGAATCCGGCGAGGTGCGGCCGGTCATCGGACGGGTCAGGGTCGAGGATCTTCTGAGCTCCTGCCGCGCAAAGTTTGCGCCTCTTGCCGCCGCAAAGGGACTCGAGCTGCGCTTGCGCGCCACGCCCTGCGCAGTCCGCTCCGACGCCAGGATGCTCCAGTCGATAATCGATAACTTCGTGTCGAATGCGATTCGATATACCGATGCAGGCGGTGTGCTGGTGGGCGTGCGCACGCATTCGCAGCGAGCGGAAATTCAGGTGTTTGACACCGGACCCGGAATTGACCCGGAGATCGTGCCACAGCTCTTCGTTGCTTACCGGCGCTTCGACGATCGGACACGCGACCGCGAAGAAGGCCATGGTCTCGGCCTTGCGTTGGCGCAGAAACAAGCGGATCTGCTCGGTCACGAACTGACGGTGCGCTCGATTCCCGGACGCGGCAGCACGTTCGGCGTGAGCGTGCCGCCCGCGATGAAAATCGAATCACCCGCGCCGCCCAGCGGATAAATACGAACATGCGCGTATGTCAAGAACACCCTCACGTCGGTCAAACTATAAAGACAAAATCGCGCGCAGGGACGCAGCGGAACAATGACACCTCAACGCTGGCAACTGCTGCAACAGCTCTTCAATCGCGGAGTGCCTCTCGATCACGATGCCCGCCTGCGCATGCTGCTCGAGGAGTGTGGCGACGACGCGCTGTTGACAGATCAAGTCCTGTCCATGCTGCGCGCCGAGGACGGCGCGACAGATTTCGAGCGGCAGGTTGAGGAAGCGATCGGAGGCACGCTGGAGGCACCGGACTTCGCCGCCGGACAGATGATCGGCCGGTTCCGAATCGTACGACTGCTGGACCGAGGCGGCATGGGCGCGGTGTATCTGGCGGAGCGCGCCGACGATCAATATCAGCAGCAAGTCGCGCTGAAAGTCGTCACCCGCAATCTACTTCACGGCGAGATCTCGCAACGGTTTCGCGCTGAACGGCAGATTCTCGCGCGCCTCAATCATCCGAATATCGCGCGACTTCTCGATGGCGGCCACACGCCGGACGGCACGCCGTACATCGTCATGGAGTACATCGAGGGGCTGCGCATCGATCATTATTGCGAGCAGAACCACCTCTCGACGCAAGCGCGTCTGCGGCTCACCCAGCAAGTGTGTGCCGCGATTCATTACGCGCACCAACATCTGATAGTTCACCGGGATCTAAAACCCGCGAACATTCTGGTGACTAAAGACGGCGTGCTCAAGTTGCTCGACTTCGGCATCGCCAAGCTCCTCGATCCGCAGCAGGCGGCCGATTTCGCGCCTATCACTCGCTTTCGCGACCGCGTACTGACTCCCGAGCACGCCAGCCCGGAACAGTTGCGTGGCGAGCGTGTCGGCACCGTGTCGGACGTCTATAGCCTGGGCGTGCTGATGTATGAGCTGCTGACCGGACGGCATCCTTACAAGCTCGCCAATCGCTCTTTGTACGAGATCGAACGCGCAATCTGCGAACAGCTCCATGTGTCCCCAAGCGCCGGCGTGCAAACCGGCGCACGCGAAACCGGCTCGTCACGTTTGCGTGCGTTAGCACGGGAGTTAGCCGGAGACCTCGACAATATCGTTCTCAAAGCCATGCAACATCAGCCGGAGCGTCGTTATGCTTCGGCCGCCGCGCTCGCGCAAGACATTCAGAATTACATCGAGCGCCGGCCGGTGCAGGCGCGGCCGGATACGTTGATTTATCGATCGCGCCAATTCATTCGCCGCAACACCGTTGCGGTCATAAGCGTAGCCTGCGTACTGCTGCTCACTAGTGCACTGATCGGGTTCTACACAATGGAGCTCGCTGCGGAGCGCTACGCGGCCGAGCGAGAAAGGCAAATCGGCGCGCGCGTTTCCGTGGCGCAAAGCCGATCTGCGCCGCAAATCAGCCGTCTCGATCTCGCTCGCGCTCTCGAGGCGGTGGGCAGCGCGCTTCACGCCTTGAATCGCTTCGACGATGCAGAGCGCGCCTTTGACGAGGCCTGGTCAATCCGCACCCAGTTACAGCTCGACGGCGATATCGACACGATCAAGCTGCTCAATTCGATCGCGGCCAATCAGCGTGCACTACGGAAATTCGCGGAAGCGCTGCAATTTGATCGTCGCGCCGAACAGTATGCTCGCGCTCTTTCGCCTCCGGGCTCGCAGCTACTCGGCCGAGCTGCGAGCCACGCGCATCGCGGGCGACGGAATAACAATGGCCGCCGCGCCGCGCTTCCGGGCCGTCTCTACTCTACGGGCGGCCAGCAGCCACTAACCGCTGATTTCCTGCATTCGGTGACGTAGCCACGCTTTGGCCAGGCGCAGCTCGCGATCGAGCGTGGCTTTGGAAATATCCAGCGCCGCCGCGGCCTCTTCATAAGTGAGGCCGCCGAAGAAACGAAGCTCGATGATGCGACTCTTGAGCTCGTCGAACTGGCGAAGCTCATTCAGCACCTGATCCAACTCCAGCACGAGGGTTCCCGAATCCTCGGCGATGTCCACGGACTCATCGAACGTAACGCGCTCGAGGCCGGCGCCGCGCTTTGCGCTCTTTCGGGCGCGCGCGTGGTCGACCAGAATCTGTCGCATGAGGCGGGCCATGGAGCCGAGAAAGTGCGCACGGTTTTGCCACGGAAGCTCGACATTCACCATGCGCGCATACACTTCGTGTACCAGCGCAGTTGCTTGCAGCGTGTTCGCTCCCGACTCCTTACGCATGTAACGTGCGGCAAGGCTGCGCAGTTCGTCGTACACGACGGGAATCAATTGATCCAGCGCCTTGCCGTCGCCATCGCGCCACGCCGTCAATAGTGAAGTGATCTCAGAAGCGGCGGTCATCGAGGCGATGATGCCTGCCGGACGCGCTTTCTCCAAGGGCTCGGGGGCAGATTTGCGCAATGGCCGCCGGAGTGCGCGGCCACGCCGGTCCTCCAATCGCCAGCGCGCGGATCACTGCTTGCACATCCAGAGCATTGTAAAGTCCATCGCTGCATAAGAGAAAGCGATCGCCGGCTCGCACCTCGCCCGATACCTGATCGAGGCGTAGCAGCCGTTCACCGCCCACCGCGCGAGTAATCACTCCGTCGCGAGATGTCGGCTCCGGCACATCAGGCTGCTCATCAGTATGACCGCTGCGTGTGAAACCAAACAAAGCCGACGACGAGCACGAGCAGGCCGCACACGGCAACAACCCACCAAGGCACGAATCGCAGCATGGGATTGCGAATCTGCTGCGCGCCGCGCCAGCGTGGCAACGAGCCAACGTAAGGAGGCGGCCGATAGTCGCGGATGAGATCGGCGACTTCGCGCTGCAGCTCCCCGAGCTTTGCGTGACCGCGCTCATCGAAACGGTACTTGCCCTGGAATCCAAAGGCGAGACAAACGCCCAGCAACTCGATGAGGTCGATATAACGCGCGGGGTTCGTGCGCACGTGCTCCAGCAGCAGGATTACAGACGACAACACGTCAACCGGATGTGGCGGCTCGATCTGCAGCGCTTGCGATGCGGGGCTGTTAATGGCCGAGACGGGCATAACCACGATCGGCGCTGTGTCGGGCGCTGGCCGTCGCCCCGCACCTGGCCATGGCCGCAGAATCGTCGCGTCGGCGGGCGCAGGAGCGGTGTTTGGATCTTTATCGACCATACCACTCAACCCCGCACGGCCCACGATTCCATCTATTCGTCATCCCGTTGCCGGCCCGCCGCCTTGAGCTGCTCGAGCTGTTTCTCGTACGCCTCGCCGAAGCAGTCGCCGAACAGGCGGCGGAAGCTCCCGTCCCGATCCCTCATCAGCGCCGCAAAGCGCACGGCATACTGTTCTTTGAATCTCGACTTACCGCCCATTCGCAGCACGCCACGCCGCGTCCCGCTGTCGAGCTCCTTCTCGAGCCGCTCCGGATCGAAGGTCGCGAGCATGTGGTCGAATGCTTCGCGAACCCCTCCCAGCAAGGCCATCTGGTGGTGACGAATGTCCCGAAAGGCATCTTCGAAGGACTTTGAAGTCGCCAGATACGCGCTGTTCTTCTCAACGAGGAGCGTATACAGCGCGGCCTCGACATTCGGAGAGAGTTTGAGCGGATTGTTCAGCGACGGTTGCACGCGCGTGATCGGCAGACGGAACTGAGTCTTGATGTCCGTCCGGGCATGCAGAACATCCATGACTCCCTGCACGATCACGCGCAGCGCTTGTCCTAAGTCGCGCAGGACTTCAGATGAGATTTGCTGCGGCGGCAGCCCCGCGCCTTGGAGCAGTTCGGTCAGACTCCCGCTCACCGAATTTCTCACCGGCGTGTCTGCGGGGCGCGGTTCCGCAGGTGCTCGGGGCGCCGCTTTGCGCGCTGACTCGACGTTTGCGTGGACCCAATCGCGCGGAATAGCTGCCTCGCCTGCAACGGCGGCTGGCAGCCGGTAGTGACTGCTCAACAGCGGTGTCTGCTGCCAATTCCCTTGCGCAGGCGCTTGCACCGGCGCCTCGGGCTCAATGCCGAGCAAGGCCAGCGGGTCGACTTCAGACGTCAGCGCCTGCGAATCAACGATGTGCTCGGCCCCAAAAGCGACGTCCACCGGAATCGCAGCTTCATCCACAGCCACCGGCGCATCGGGCGATGAAGCGAAGCGCGGTTCACTTTTCACGCCACTCTCGATCGGTTCCCCTTGCGCAATGCTGACCCGTATTTCGTACTGATCGATAAACAGACGATCGCCGGAGCGCAACATCCGCGGTTCCAGAAGAGCGATCGCCTCGGCCGCATCATTGATCGCAACGGGATTTCTTCCCAGCGCTTCGATGAAGAACAATCCATTCACGAACGTCACACGCGCATGCTCTTTGGAAACATGAGGATCGGCGAGGACCCAGTCGCAATCAGGCGCTCGCCCAATGCGTGCGCCTTTGTGCCGCACGACTTTGCGGCGGCTCTCTTCGAGCGCGGCGGCATTGGGGCTGATGACTTCGAGCAGGAGATACATGGCGCAGGCTATGCAGCCCTATCCACCGATAAGAACCAAAGGACAGCCCGCAACGATCGAACCGCCGTGCGCAGTCGGGTCGCCGATGCGAGCGGCGGGCCTGTTTGCAATCAGCACGGTGGCCGAGCCCAGCAGGATGGTATCGGGTGGGCCTACACAGACGCATGTGTCACCGAGGGCCGCCGCCGGCAGATTTCCAATGAGCACCGTGGGCACACCGGGCCCAGCGATCGGGCCGCCAACATGGGGAATGGGAGGCACACCGGGTGTTTGCAGCGGACACTGATGCATATCCGTCAGCCGCGCGGCAGGTTTCATGATTGGGATGCCCCGACCTGAGTCAAACAGCCGAATCGATCGCGAGCTGCGGTCGCACAAAATGCTTCGCGCTCCGCAAGCTCATCGGGGTTTTGCGAGGCCAGGCAGACAAGCGCAATTGCTACGGCGTCGGCCGCCAGATGCTTTCCCGGCGGCACCGCTGTGTAGCCCACGGGCGCAATGCTGCCGCCCGTCCATCCGGCTGCTGCGGCAATCCATGCACCCACGCCCTTGAAATTGCCGTACTCCGCGAAATCCAGCGCGCCGCGGCGGTTATCCTCTGACGGCTCCTGTAGCCATCGTTCGGCGAGCGCAAGTCCCGCGCGATCGACCTGATGCCCAGGCGCATCGCGCACGAGCAGGTTGCGAATGCATTCACAGGCCCATGCCAAGGCAAATTGCTGCGGCAATACGCGGGCAATCACGGTAAGGGCATCGCGATGAGCGCCGGCACTGACCAACTCATCGATGAGCTGGCGTGGATTGCCGGCAAATGTCGCGAGCCGCTCATGAGTGGCGCTGCTCAGACTTGCGGATTGCAGTAATGACGAGATCGACATGATCTGAGCCTTCCTCAGTTGATCTTTGTCACGCCGCCCTTGAGCGTGGCGACAGCGGTAGCGGCAAGATCGAGCATTGTGCCCTTCAACTCCGTCTTGCCGCGCGCTTCGATGCCCACTTGCGTGGCGGAAACTTTCACCTCCATGCCGGCATCGATGCAGATCTTCTGTTTCGCGGCTTGCGTGATCTCGGCGGAAGCGTTGATGGTGATCTTTTTACCGCTGATCTCGATATCACCGTTCTTGTTCAAGACGATCTTCGCGGCGCCGCTTTGCAGTGTGATCGAATCGCCCGCGCTCAGCTTGTACGCCTTACCCACCGTTTCGGTGGCGTTCTTGCTGACATCTTCCTTGCGATCGCCTTTGACGTTGAGCGTGTCATCCTCTGCAATCCCGGTCACACGGTGCCGGCCTATTTTCAGCGTGTCGTCCTGATGAATCTGTGTCGTACGCGCTCCCTTGTCCTTTTTTTCCAGGCCAATCGTGATCGTCTGATCGTTCTGCACCACAACGGACAGATTTTTCTCCGCGCGCAGATAAATTTCTTCCTCGCCTTTCTTGTCTTCGAAGCGCAGTTCGTTGAAGTGGGCGCTCCCGTCACCCTTTGGCGAGGACTTACTCTTGATACCGCTCTGAGTGGCCGCGTCATACGGCGGCATCGCGCCGGCGTTATAGACGGCGCCGGTAACAAGCGGCTGATCGGGATCGCCTTCCAGGAAACTCACGACAACCTCCTGGCCGATGCGCGGGATATACAACGAGCCCCAACCGGCGCCCGCCCAGAGTTGCGCAACCCGAATCCAGCACGAGCTGGCCTCGTTATGAAGGCCGCCCCGGTCCCAGTGAAATTGAACTTTCACGCGGCCGTAACTATCCCTATAGATCTCCCTGCCCATTTCGCCCACGACGATGCCGGTTTGTGCGCCCTGGATCACGGGCTTGGGTGTGATGCGCGGCGGCCGGAACATCGTGCGCGCGTCGATGGCGGTAATGGAAATTTCGAAGACATCCTCTTGTGTACCACCGGTCTGATAGTCTCCGGCGGTCAAGGCGTACTGCGCCTCAGTCACCACATATTCGATGTTCATCTCTGCGCGCAGGTGCTGAGCCAGCGTAAAGCGCAAGCCTGCGGAAAGGCCCGCCGCATTGCCTTGGCCGCGCGCCACCATGTATGTCGCTTGCAACTCCTCGATGCGCTTTTTCGCGGCGTCCTCCGCGACACCTACGTCGAGCTTTGAAAGCCGGGCGGGATACTCGAAACGCTCGAAATCCGAATGTGCGTGCTTGCGGACCATGCTCGCCGCGCCCTGCAGCCGGGCGGCGGGTTTTTCATAGTCAAATTGCAATGTCGCGTAAGCACCCGGCTGCACTGATTTGACGAGCGACCAATCGCTGAGGTGATCGCGAGTGCGCCGCTCTTGGGGAAGACCGGGCGCGACGAATGGCACGGTCTCGTACCGCGTGGCCGTGTCGTACACGCTGTGGTCATCAAGCACCATGAGGTGCGAGCCGTCCAGGTGCTTAAAGCAGTATCGGATGCCCTCCTGCTCCAGGAGACGGCTGACGAAATCGAAGTCCGTCTCGCGATACTGCACGCAATACTCGAGCGGATGGTAAGTGTCCTTGAGCCGTAGCTTGTAGTTGGCGCTGTCGTAGCCCGCCGCGACCTCCTCGAAGATCTCCGGAACGGATTTTTTTTGAAACACGCGAAAATCCGTCGTGCGCGTCATAAACCAGAGCCACGGCCGCAGCGTGACGCGATACTCGTGAAACGGTCTGCCGAAGCGGCTCTGCACGATTTCCGTGACAAATCCATGAAAGAAACGACCACCTCCGTCCGCGCGCTTGAACGACACGGATAGCGGGGCGCCGAGAAGGTCGTCCGTATTGACATGAGCGTTCTCGGTCAACAGCGCGAGATCGAGTTGAAACAGGCCACTGATCCGTTCCGTTCCCGTCAGTGACTTCAGCAGCAAGTCACCCTTGTCGTGAGAGGTCTTGATCTGAATGGCGCGATGAGTTTGAGTCGCGATGGGCATGCTTTACGAAATATCCGCAATGACTTTGAGACCACCTTGCGTGGACAGATAGGGAACTATCTCACTCCGGATGTAGTGGTTGCGCGCATCGTCCGACCACAGGTATAGCGACCTCATTCCGAGGTTGTAGTACCAAAGGTCGACGATGAAGACGTCGTCGCCCCAAGACATCGGGTCCGACAAAGTCCCGCTGCGATTGACCACGCAGACACAGTGCCCTTTCCCAACTCCGTACGGAATGCCGAGCCATTCAAGGCGTCCGCTGAATCCCGCCACTTTGCTTTCCGAGATGAATGTCGCTGCGATCGATTCGCAAACGGCGTAGCGATGGCGCTTGACCACCGCGGCGATCTTGTCGAGATCGGCGAGCGGACTCATGCCGGTGCCGTTCATGACCTTTGCGGTTCCCAGTCTCGACTGGAACAGCAGCCGTTCATGCCCTTGCCAGTCCGCAAGCCGCGCAGGGCTCTCCCAATCGTCTTTCACGGTTTGATACAGACTCTTGCCCGCGATCATCTTGGCTTGCGCTGCAGCTCTGACGGTGTCGCTGAAATCGACATCAGCGATGCGCACATCGAAGAGCTTCGCGCAGACGGTCTTGGCAAGACAGATCTGTGCCCGCAGATCGAGGAGATGCAGCCTGGCGCCAACTTCGCTCTCGAGATTCGTGATGTTCTTGCCAGCACCTTCGCGCGCGCTCTGCGTATAATCACCGTACTTCTCGTTTTTCTCCCGCTTGAACGCCTCAATGGCGTCCTTTAGATCGGTGAGCGCCGTGCGGTTGAGCGGCTCTCTCTCCACAATTCCCAGCTTCTCGTCGATGCGGGCGATCGCGCCGTTGCGCACGCTAAACCACTTGTGAGTGGCCGTTTTCCATTCCTGCAGGCTCGGCAAAGACATGGTATTCAAACTCCGATCGCGCCGCCGCCGCGCAAACGCCGATTGCTGGATGACAGCCCGGCGCTGCACGGTGTGCGGCTGACGCCTTACAGCTTTTGGTTCCCGGCAATGTCCCAGCCGTAGTTGAAGGGATCTCCCTTTCCGCCATCTTTGCCCTGCGTCCAGTAGGCCACTTTGACCTTGGCGAAGTTGAGCGAGATGTTTTCCGTCAGGCGATCCTCACCACCGCTGCCGCCTGTGGAATAGGCGCTCACGAGAACGTCCTGGATATCGATGATCAAGTACTCCAGCGGCTTATCACCCGCTTTGCGAACGATGATCTTGCCTTTGAGGAAATGCTTGCCGTTCGAGCAGTAGAGCATCAGCGTGGGAGTCGCCGCGTCGACGTACTTGGTCATGTTGATATCTTGAAAAGACGCCTTGCCGGTCCCCCCACCGCCGCCGGTATGAAACGAGCCGTTGTTTGCGACACCCCAGCTCCACGCGAGCAGATCGATCTTGCCCTCGTGCGCCTTGTCCTTGGATTCGCCCTTGACGCCATCCAGGTCCAGAAACATGTCTACAGCCATCGTATGACTCCTTTGATTGACGAACAATTAGTGATTGCAATGCGCAGGACGGAGCGCGAACACTTTCACGCCTGCTTCTGCGAAGGAAGGCGCGAGACGAGACTCAACGTGACGTTGACTCCCTCGAGCTGGTAGTGAGGCCGCAGGTAGAAACGCGCGCCGTAGTAGCCCGGATTGCCTTCGATTTCTTCCACTTTGACTTCAGCGCCCGCCAGAGGCTTTTGCGCTTTCAACGTGTCGCCGGCGTTAGCGGGATTTCCCAGCACGTAATCTTTGATCCAATCGGACAGATAACGCTCCAGGTCGGCGCGCTCTTTGAATGAGCCGACTTTGTCGCGCACCATGCACTTGAGGTAATGCGCGAAGCGGCAGCTGGCGAACAGATACGGCAGCCGCGCGGCGAGACGCGCATTGGCAGTCGCATCGGGATCGGTGTACTCAGCCGGTTTCTGCAGAGACTGCGCACCGATGAACGACGCCACATCCGTGTTTTTGCGGTGGATCAGCGGCATCAACCCACAGTTCGCGAGCTCCGCCTCGCGTCGATCGCTGATTGCGATCTCCGTCGGGCACTTCAGGTCCACGCCGCCGTCATCGCTCGGAAATGTGTGCACCGGCAAACCCTCCACCGAGCCGCCCGACTCCACGCCGCGGATCTGCGAGCACCAGCCGTAGAGCTTGAATGAGCGATTGATGTTCAAAGCCATGGTGTAGGCGGCATTCCCCCAGGTGTAGTGGCTCGAATTTCCGGCAGCGGTGTGCTCCTCGAAATCGAACTCCTCCACCGGAGAGGTCTTGGCGCCATACGGCAGACGGGCGAGAAAGCGCGGCATCGCAAGGCCCACGTACTTCGCATCGTCCGACTCGCGCAGCGAGCGGAATGCCGCGTAATCGGGCGCGGCGAAAATCTTCCCAAGCTCGCGCGGATTCGCCAACTCCTGCCATGAGTCCATTCCCATGAGCGAAGGCGCTGCAGCGGCGATGAAGGGCGCGTGCGCCGCCGCCGCGATTTGCGCGATCTGCCCCAGCAGCTCGACATCGGGGGGCGTGTGATCGAAGTAATAATCCCCCACGAGACAGCCGTACGGCTCGCCACCGAGCTGACCGTATTCGTGCTCGTACAGCTTCTTGAAGATCGGACTTTGATCCCAGGCGACGCCTTTGTACTTTTTCAGCGACTTGGCGAGCTCCTTCTTCCCGATGTTCATGACCCGGATCTTCAGCATCTCGTCGGTTTCGGTGTTGCTGACGAGATGATGCAGACCGCGCCACGCGCTCTCGACTTGCTGGAAGCGCTCGTGATGCAGAATGAGATTGACCTGCTCCGTGAGCTTCTGATCAATCTCGGCGATGATCGCCTGGATGGTTCCCATGACGTCGTCGGAGACGACAGCCGTATCGCGCAGCGCCTGCTCTGCAAGGGTGCGAACGGCGGATTCGACTTCGGAACGCGCCCGATCCGTCTGGGGTCTGAACTCTTTGTGCAGCAGTGCCGTGAGTTGATCGGATTCGGCGGCTGTCGTGGCCGCTTGTTGATTCTGGGTTGCGTCGGCCATGATCTTATTGCTCCTGCGGCTTTGCCTGATCCGCCAGAGATTTCAGCAGCGCAGGATCATTGAGAATTTTGGCGAGCAGGTCTTCCGCGCCTGACTTGCCGTCCATGTAAGTCACGAGGTTCGACAACTGCGACCGGGCTTCGAGCAGCTTGTTGAGCGCATCGACCTTGCGAGCAACGGCGCCAGGCGTGAAGTCATCCATGCAATCGAATGTCATGTCGACGCTCAGATTGCCCTCGCCCGTGAGCGTGTTCGGCACCGAGATCGCGACGCGCGGTTGCATCGATTTCATGCGGTCGTCAAAGTTGTCTATGTCGATCACGAGAAATTTTCGCTCCTCGACCGGAGTCAAAGGCTCTTTGGCATCACCGGTCAGATCCGCCATCACACCCATGACGAACGGCACTTGCACTTTCTTCTGCGCACCGTAGAGCTCTACGTCATATTCGATCTGCACACGAGGCGCGCGATTACGGCCGATAAATTTCTGACTATTTGGCTTTGCCACTGAGGTCTCCCCTGTAACCGTCGAGAATGCCGCCGACGTGCTTTGCCTGGCCGACGCCATCCGGCGCGATGTGTGCAGGTCTCTGCCCACTAAGGCGTAAACGATGGGAAATTCACCTCACGATTGTTGCGGGAGACCCGCTGTCCGCTGGAATTGGGGACCGCGGGGCGCGGCGCTGCGGACAACGAATCCAGGCTCCCTGTCAGGCGATCGGCTCGCGCGCGCTTGGTGCGTTATTGCACGTTGAAGACCCCGGCTGAGCTTCGCACGAGGAACACACCGTTTCCGGCGTATTGCAAGTCAATAGCGTCGTATTGCCTTCCGCTGATGGACCCTGCGATCCCTGTCGAGGTGCTGGGCATGGGCGTTGGACGGGAGGTGTAGAGCTGGCCAAAATCCACACCCGCCGCGAGCCGCATGCCATCGGCGGAGGACGCCACGGCCCGCCAGTTTCGGTTGGAATCCCGCGGCGTCCAGGTCACTCCGGAGTCGGTGGAGGTATAAATCTGGCCACCATTCGCAACCGCCACGAGCCGCCAGCCATCGGCGGAGGACGCCACGGACTGCCAGTTTCGGTTGGAATCCCGCGCCGTCCACGTCACTCCAGAGTCGCTGGAGGTGTAGATCTGGCCACCAATCACAACCGCCACCAGCCGCGTGCCATCAGCGGAGGACGCCACGGAATACCAGTTTCGGTTGGTATCCCGCGCTGTCCAGGTCACTCCGGCGTCGTTGGAGGTGTAAATCTGGCCACCCTGATCAACCGCCACGAGCCGCGTGCCCTCGGCGGAAGACGCTACGGATAACCAGTTTCGGTTGGACTCCCGCGCCGTCCAGGTCACTCCGGCGTCAGTGGAGGTGTAAATCTGGTCACCCATATTCGTTGCCGCCACCAACTGCGTGCCATCGGCGGAGGACGCCACGGAAGTCCAACTTCGCTCGGTACCCCGCGGCGTCCAGGTCACCCCGGAGTCGGTGGAAGTGTAAATGAAGCCGGAAAAGTACTCTGCCGCCACGAGTCGCGTGCCATCGGCGGAAGACGCTACGGTAAACCAGTTTCGGTTGGTGGGACCCCGCGCCGTCCAGGTCGCTCCGGAGTCGGTGGAGGTGTAAACCTGGCCACCATTCGCAACCGCCACGAGCCGCGTGCCATCGGCGGAGGACGCCACGGAATACCAATGGTGGAGGGGGTCTTGCCCCGCCCAGACGCTACCTATTGCACCACCTTCCAGGTTGTCGGTCGCGATGGTTTGCCCTGCATTCTGGGCAATCCTCCAGCCCCCTGCTCCGATGCCGGACACTTGAATCAAATCTCCCACCGCCGGACTGGCCGGCAGCGTGATCAGGACTTGTGAGATGTTGTCGGCCAGGTACCCAGTATTCGATTGCGCCTGCGCGGCTGTGCCGGGGACATTGACCCAGGTGATTCCGGGGCCGGGCGCCCCGTTGCATACATAGCTCGTGGCTGTGACTTCTGAGGTCTCCAGCACGCCATCGCCGTTGACATCTAGTCCCGACGTAAACTTCTTGCCACCGGAAGCACAGTTGGTGCCGATGGGTTCGGAAACGATGTCCACCAGACTGTTGAAACCGTTGCTGCCCGTATTCCCATTACGTCCATTGCAGACGTAGTTGGTCGAGGTCACTTCAGACGCTTCGAGCACACCGTCGCTATTGGCATCTAGTCCGGAGGTGACCTTCTCACCGCCGTTGGTGCAGGTTGTACCAGCAGGTTCGGACACAATGTTGGCCAGACTGTTGAGGCCGTTGCTGCCAGAAGTCCCATTGGTGCCGTTGGCTCCGTTGCAGACGTAGCTGGTTGCGGTCACTTCGGACGCCTCGAGCACTCCGTCGCCGTTGGTATCCAGTCCTGATGAAACCTTTTCGCCACCGCCGGAGCAATTGCTGCCGGCAGGTTCAGGCACTATGCTCACCAGGCTGTTGAGGCCCTTGGAACCACCGCTCACGGTGATTCCGTTGCAAACGTAGCTGCTCGAAGTCACTTCGCTTGGTTCGAGCACTCCATCGCCGTTGGTATCCAGTCCGGAGGTGACCTTTTCGCCGCCGCTTGGGCAGTTCGCTCCGGCAGACTGGGGAACGACGTCGACCAGGCTGTTGACGCCGTTGACTCCATTGATCCCGTTGGTCCCATTCGCGCCATCGCTTCCGCTCCCGCAGGCGGTGAGCAGGACAGCGATCGCGCAGATTACACAGACTCGATGAAGCATGTTCACTAATGATTCCCTTAGGAGGATCCGTCGGCTGTTGAATTTATTTCCGCGTAAACGGGCAGCCCATACCGGTTAACTCATCGCCGAGTTCTTTTGGAGGTCGGTACGGGCTGCTCTCACGGGCAACGCAGGTCGAAAGTTCGCCTTGCCCCCCTTAAGGCGTAAAGCGATCTGGAATTCCCTCACGAAAGTTGGCAATCGCGGACGCGACTTTAGTCCCGGCCATCGGCTGTCTAAGACGGCCGGCATCGCCTTTCAGTGACCTAACCCTTAGTGGATGAGGACCTTTGGGGATCCCTTGCTCGGGAGCTCTCGGGTGATCTTTACAACATCGTGCTGAAGGTCTCGGCCAGGTTCTGCTCGGAATGACCTACCTGGATGGCAGCCACTACAGCAACGCCGAGCGTTACACGCGCGAGTCGATGCCGCTTGTTGGAGGTGTTGTACATGGGCAATACATGTACGCCGACGCGGTTGCGACACTCGGCACGGCGGTTCGACGCCAGTACCGGCTCGACGAGGCGGAACGCCTGCACTGGGATTTCCTGAAGCGCCAACTGGAGACTTGACGACCCTGGCTGAGCTTGATACGGCGGTTGATCTCAAACGCAAGGCGACTGGCGAGCGCAGCCCTCAGAGATGGTCCCCCTTTTTGGACCTGGCGAAGCTTCCTAGTTACCGGATCAGCCCTGCAAAGAGTTCCGGCTTCATCGCGATGAATAGTGCGCTCATGAGGCCAAGCGCCAAACCTACCATCGTGCCGGCAGCCACTCCGCGCCAAAACACCTTTTGTTCGCCGTTTGTCATCCCACACCTCCAAGGGCTACCGCCACCCTACCACTACCCTAGGGCAACAGACCAAGAGAACATCATCATCAACCGCCCCAAACAGATCCACTTATCGGCGAGAAATCTGTCCCTAACAAGCGCAGCCACCCCTCTCAATGGGTGAGCACGTTGTAAGTCGTGCTGCTTGCGGCCGGGAAGCGTGCAAGCGATCCGAGTGCACCCTCTGCTCGAGCCGGCAGATGAGCTGCAGGTCTGCAAGAAACCAACGCCCGACTTGCGGGAAGCAATAGCTCACGGCCGGCGCATGCGCTGGCGCAGCCCGGCCTTCGCGAGCCGCTGCTCGCGATCGAGCGTACTGGCGGAGATGTCCAGCGGCTTAACATGCATGAGATACGGCGAGCGGATTGCCCAGCTTCGCCCGCCGCCCTCATCGGCCTTACTGCCGACTACGCCGGTGCTCCACTTCGCCGCGCCATCCGCCGGTTTCCTGGCCGCGCGCTTCGATGAACTTCTTGAACTGCTCGACGGTGCTTTGCACACGGCTGCTGACCACACCGATGGCATCCCCCACATTTTCGATCGCGCCTTCGGGTTCGTAGGACATCGCGAGCCGGACACGAGTCCGATCGGGGCCGAGCTGCTCGAACCGGACTGTGCCAGCGTTTGGGGCACCGGATATGGCCTGCCACGAGATGCGATGGTCCGGCTCCTGCTCGGTGATCTGCGCATCCCACTCCTTGTCCTTGCCCCAGATTTCCGCATGCCAATGCACATGCGTGTCGTCAAGCTGTCGCACCTCCTTAACTCCGGGCATGAAACGCGGAAATTCCTCGAACTGGGTCCACTGGTTGTAAACGGCCCTGACAGGGCAGTCGACATCGATGACCTTTTCGATTCTCTCCATAGGCTCTCTCCAGCTTGTTAAGGCCTGAATCCGAAGGGCACCATTGGGCCTTGGGAGTGCGCTTGCATATCACCTCATTTATCGCGCGGAGGGACGGCGCTCGGATGCGGCCTTCCGGCGCGATCCGCTCTGACTCTCACCGCTATCCTCGTCTTCCCCTTCTTCCGAATCCTCGCCGGCACTCAGAGCGGGCGTAATCTCCTTCTCGGCGAACTGGGTGAGCTCCTCATCGAAGCTCTTACCTTCCTTCAAGGCGCGCTCCATTGCCTGGGTCGCCGTCTTCAGATCGCACGCCTCCGCCAACGACTTCGCCGTGCCCCAGGCAGCGATGCAGTAATGCTCCGTCTTCTGAATGCCGGCGATAAGAACCGCATCCAGAGCGGGTCCCTCCTCGATTTCCTGGACGTGCTCGCGTACATCGTTGATCAGCCCCTCGGCGGCGGCGTTGCGCCTGCGGCCGGGACTTTCCTCTAGCTCGTCCAAAGCCTTTTCGACGTCTTGGATGATTCGCTCGCCCTCCTGCATGCGTTCCTCCAGCTTGTCCCGTAGCGTGTCCGATGCCGCGGCATCCATGAACCGCGGAACGACGCGCCCGAGCTGGCTCTCGGCGCTGTGGATTTGCTGCAACTCCATGACCAGCAGCTCGTTTGCGCCGGGTGATTGTTTGCGAGAGGTTCGCTTTGTCTTGGTCTTCGAAGCCATTGCCTTCTCCGGTTGGATGTTGAAATGCGCCGTGGGTGGAACTGCTGTCCTGCCGCACTCGCGCGCGCTTGTAACAGCGCTCGAAGTGAACGAGTGCACGAGCGGCTCGTTCCGCCGAAGCGCAGCAAAATTGCAGATACCCGGTCCGGCAACTTGCAGTCGCAACGGCGGTTGCTGACTGCGTCTCTCATCACGAGCTTGCCCACGCGCGCATTCACCACTTGAACTGCGTGTTGACCCGCTGGGCGGAGCGTTGATGGATGGCCACACTCGCGGACTGCGCGGACAGTTGGCCTGCCACTGCCTGCTAGTGGAGACCCCTGCGTCGCTCGTGCTGGTTGATACCGTTTTCGGTACGCGCGATGTGCACAGTTCGCGCCCACGCCTTACTGGGTTTTTTCTCGCGCTGGTTTCCCCAGAATTCGGCGAGAGCACGACCGCCATTCGGCAAATCGAGCGGCTGGGCTTTGATCCCCACGATGTACGCCACGGACACACTTTCGGCGCTTTGCAACCAGGAGCGGTGGCGAGAGCTGAAACGCGAGCATGGGTCTGCCGTGCGAGTCACCAGCTCGCACGGTACCGGCGCTGCTCAGCCAACAACTGCTCAGGCTGTTGGAGCTGTGATGTTGCCGGCACTGCCGCCGCTGCGCCCGCCGCGGGCATGCTCAGTCAGCTCGGGAAGATCTGACAGATCACTTTCGAGGAGACGCTGCAGACCGTAGTTCTCCAGGACCACGAGCACTGCGGCCCAGATGACCAGGAGCAGCCCGGCGATGGCGCAACAGGCCGTCAGGTACTTCCACGCGGGTATGGTGTCGTACATCGTGCCGATTGCAGCGAAGATCAAGGCACTGATCAGCAAGATCGCCGAAATGACACCGATGTTGGTCGCGAGGCGCATTTGTTCGCACCGTCGCTTGTAGGTGAGGATCTGATCCCGCAAGCTGTCGAGCCGCTTGTCCTGCTCCTGGTGCGTTCTGAACTCTGCGATCAATGCACGGTAGCGCTCGTAGGCAGCGGTGTAGCGCGCTTGCAGGAAGGTGAGGAAAATCCAAGCCGCGAAGATCAGACTGGCTGTCGGCCCGACAGCCTCCAGCAGGTCTTTAAGATCGAAGTCGGGCATGGTATCTCCAGGTCGATCGTTGGATGTTGCACGGGGTCCTGTAGCAAGACATCTCGACGAAGCAATCGGCGCGCCCGAATCCGGTTACTGCCCTCGGCCCGGCTGCGCCCATGTGCTGTGAAACCCAGAACCGCGACCGCTGGTTTGCAACTCCGAATTGCCCACTGCAAAACTTACCCTGGAGAGTTGATCCATGTTAACGCGGCTAGCTCTTCTGATCATCCTCCGAGGCGATCAGGGAGTTCTGGCGGGCGAGCTTACTTCTCCAATCGCACTGACGGTCTGGCGAATGTGGCTATAGCCGGGGGATCGATTGAAAGTGCACTGATTCAATTCTTGCCAGAAGTGTATTGAAAGACCGTCTCAAGTGGCGTTCGGAACACGGTGGCGATCCGAAATGCCACCTCGAGCGACGGGGAGTATTTTCCCTGTTCGATCGCGTTGACAGTCTGGCGCGTGACCCCGATTCGATCGGCGAGCTCGCTTTGTGTCATCTCGCCATGATCGAAGCGCAACCGTCGAATGTTGTTTCTAATTGAATGCGCCACCATTCACACGCCAGCGCGGTAATAGACAAGGGTCGACACGTCATTGAAGAGTGTCGCCCCGATGAGCGTCAGAACGAGGACGTGCGCGGCCGCGATCCCCGGCGGCAAACCGCCAATGAGTGGCACACCTTGCAACACCTCCGGCGCCAGCACCTGCACGATCGCACACAGGGCACCCGCGACCATCACGAAGTAGGCATTGCGAAAGCCCTTGGCCGAGATTAGACGGTCCCGCTCATCCGTCCGCTCCGGGTGATGGAAGATCGCTAACGCAACATGTAGAGCGACCTCGAGCACAACGACCAGAAGCACGATCTTCGACAAGAAGGCGATCGTGCCGCCGGCTTCGTGCGCACCGACATGGGCAAAGTAATAGCCGTAAACCGCAATCAAGACTGCCGCCGAGATACCGGTGCTCATTTCCTTGAAGGTCATCCAACACTCCTGGCTCAGGTAATTTCGTGGCCCGATTGTCAAATATTCTTGACCTCATATCAAGTTTATTTTACATTGATTGTGAGCGGCTCAACGACCATGGTGTCTGACGTCCTCGGCATTCGCCCGCAGCTCGGTATTGAAGTTTTCCGTGACTCTGACCGGCCTGCTTTCCCATGATGACCTGCGGATCGAACGGCAGGTTTCGACCCCAAAGCGCACCTCGGTGCGGACTACCCCGCCGCCAAACAATATGTGCTGGCCCATGTCGGCTCTAGTCGAGCTCGATCGTCCTTGAGAGACCAGTCACGCAACGAAAGGATCACGAACATCATCACCGTATTCGGCGAAGGAAGGGGGTTCCGGGTTGTCTGGCTGCTGGAGGAGATGGGGCTCCCGCACCGGCTGAGGCCGGTGGACCTGCTGGCTGGCGTTGAGAATGACCCGGAGTTCCTGGCCATCAATCCCGCCGGGTTCATCCCGGCGATCCAGGACGGCGACGTCACGATGGTGGAGTCGATTGCGATCATGGAGTACCTGATGGCCCGCTACGGACCGACGCCGCTCGCGCCGGACCCCCACGATCCCGCCTTCCCTGCGTACCAACAGTTCCTTCACCTCGGCGAAGCTGGCCTCGCAGCCTCCATGTACTTCGTCGTTGTCAGCCGCAATCTCGCGCCCGAGGCCGAACGGCGGAACTGGGGCGCCAACAAGGCGCTGGAAGTGTTCGAGAGCCGGTTAGGATTAGTGACTCGGCAGCTTGCTCGCTCCCCCTATCTTGCCGGCGAGACGTTCACGGCAGCCGATATTTCCGTGACCTACGCTCTCCTGTTCGCCCGAAAAAGTGGAGGCATCGCCCTCGGGGAGGCGGAGCAAGCCTATATAGCCCGCACCACCGGACGCGAAGCGTACAAGAGGGCCATGCAAACTGTAACGTGGAAATTGTAAGCCGTGAGAGCGGGTCATCGGTGTGCAACGAGTTGCACTGTTGGTGTTGGCGTACTACTTCGGTGGCTGGTAGATCTGGAGGAGATTACCGCAGGTGTCCGCGAACACGGCAATGCTGACGGGCCCGGCCTGCCTTGGCGGGGTCGTGAATACGACGCCCAGAGCTTTCAGGCGCCGATACTCCGCATCAATATCGTCCACTTCGAACGCAGTCGCCGGAATGTTTTGCTGAAAGAGCGCAGCTTGGAATGTCTTACCCGCGGGGTTCGCATTCGGCTCCAACGCCAGCTCCACGTCCGGATGACCGTCCTGTGCGAATACGGTAATCCAGCGAAAACCGTGGCCCACGTCGATGTCATGGCCCTTTGCGAAGCCAAGGACCTCGGTGTAGAACTTCAAGGCCTTGTCCTGGTCGTCCACCATTACGCTGTTCAGCTTGATCTTGAGGCCCACGGCTTGTGCTCGCTTGCTGGAGTTACTTGTTGAACTGGAAGGTGCAGCCTGACAGAACCCGCGGCCGCGCGCTTCTCAAAAATTGCGCTTTCCGGCCAATACGCCATGAGCGTGAAGCAGCCGGGATAGAGCTTCGGCGGCAGCATGCCCGGCACCTGCACGAGAGTGCGCGCCTCGCGTCGAAATGCTGAAGGCGACGAGCCGACGCGGCGCGTGAACACATGGCTAAACGTGCCGAGGCTCGCGAACCCTACCGCGGCGCATACCTCCGTCACCGGAATGGAATCGGTAATGAGTAGCCTCTTTGCCAATTCGAGGCGCGCACCGATACGCACCTGATGCGGCGTCTGCCCGAACACGGCCTTGAATGCACGGATGAACTGACTGGGCGCGAGTGCCGCCTCGCGCGCCAGTTCATCAAGCGTCAGCTTCTGGTCAAGCGCCTGACAAAGCGTATCCCTGGCGCGGCCGAGCCGGCGCACGGCAGAATTTCGGCGGGTAGGTGCGACGATCGTTGAACCATTGAATATCATGCGAGAGATGGTAACCGTCCATGCTGCTGATCTCAGCCCTCATGTGAGGAGTGCACCGCTACCGCTCGATCGCCGTCGCCCGCGATGGCAAAGTCTCTGCCGAATCGGGCTTTTCCGTGGTCCTGGCAGCCGATGAAGACGTCGAGTGGATATGGACGCATACAGTGAAACTCACCTCAGGCGGACCCGTAGGGGACCGTAGGAACAGCACAGATCGTTTCCTCGATCTTTCCCACATACCACGTATTACAGAGCGTTCGGCTAGCGGAGCGGACGGGACTCGAACCCGCCGCGGACGATCGCGGGAATCAATAACGTGTTGATTCCTCCCCTAGACCTTCGGCTATGTTCGTGCACGCAGCCTGACCTTGGCAAGCAAGGTAGCGATTCGCACTGTTGGGATCGGCTCTTCCGGCGGTCACGGCTTCGGTGTTTCGGAACACCGGTCTCGCTCGCTGCCGGTGCCGACACACTGTGCGCGCCTACAACCCGGTATCCCAAATGGACCAAAGTTTAATGTTCAGCCGCTCGCGCGCACTGCACACTGCGTGCATGACAAAGGACAGTTCGCTTCTGGATCGCCTGCGGCGGGCGTTCGGAGCAACAACGGCACCTGTTGCCCCCACAAGAAATGTCGATACGCCGCCGGACAGCAGTGCGCAGGAAAGGCGGCACGCCGTTCTGCTGGTCCGGGGCTCGCATCCGATCCCGGAGGACGAGCCCGCGAAGTCATACCTCGGCGGCCTCCCGCGCCTACCGTCGCACTTCGAATGGCCTTCCGAAACGCCCTTCGAGGAGCCCCGGTCCCTAACGTTCGTGGCACAGATCGACCTGTCCGAGCTGCCCGCATTCCCTGAGAGACATCTGCTCCCGCCGACGGGCACTCTCTACCTCTTCGTCAGCTCGGATTTCGACGGCGTCGGTGAGCCTCCCTGCAAGGTGCTCTATTTCGCCGGCGATGCCACTGCGCTCCCGGTCTTTCGTGCCCCCGACAACCTCATGCTCCTCGGCGGACGCCTGTATTACTACTCACGCTTCTGGCTCGATCCGGAGAAGGACCCGCGCGCGAAAGTCGAATTCAAGTATCCGCTGTCCTTCGTGGTCACCGAGTCGTATTCGGAGGAAGAACGCCCTCGGCAGCTCGATGCCTGGCAGGCGGCGCTGGTCGCCACCTCAAACCACGACCTGAGAAACCTGTACGACATTATTTCCCCTGGAGATGGGGCGTGGCCCTTCAACTGGGCAGCGGTCGAACATGTGGCGCAAGCCCTCAGGACAAAAATCGAGCGGGACCCGCAACGCCTGAAGCCGCTCCCGCAGCAAGCCCAGGCGACGATCGCGGAAGTGGTGGCCGAGGCACGCAACTGGGTTGCGAGGGCGCAGGCTGAGAATGCATTCGCTGCACCCTTTCCCGGGCATGCACAGGAGTTTCGGTACTGGTGGCTAACCCGGCGCACAAGCCTCGATGAGATGATTCGCGAGCACGGGCTGTATCACATCGATCCGGAGCGCACGTTTCGTTCCGCCATCATATATGCCGTGCGACTCACGTGCGCGGCGGGAATTGAAGCGCGCGGCCTGATTCCACCGCACTACCTGAAGTCCGTACACGCCGAAACGCTGTGGCAGCGCTCGGAAATGGTGGGCGACATGTCAGTAAACATGCCGATACACCAGATGTTCGGCTTCGGCGAACGGGTACAGAACGCGCCGCTGGACCACGCAAACGATGTCCTGCTCCTTCAGATCAAAGGAGATCCGGGTCTCGCGTGGCACGACAATATAGGTTGCGCGCTTCAGCTATGGATTGGCCGGGAGGCGCTGCAGGCTCTGCGCCTGCAGGACGCTCAGGCCACTCTGGAGTGCGACTAGCTCCCGGTCATTGCACACCCAACTCTGAATCGCGCTCGGTCATTTCGCGGGACCGGCGAGCCGAGTTTGCCGGGTGGCTCCTGAGGGAGGGAGCAAATACACACTTCTTCAGAATTCGGCGGCTCAACAGAAAAAGGAACAGCGGCCGCGGCCGATAACAGGGTACCTCGCCCGATGATCTGCGGATTACACAGAGCGATGCAGTAATTCGTACATCTCGCTACTCGCGCAAAGCTTAGAAGCTTCGAGCGCCGATAGGCCATCCCTGTTCGCAGTATCTATTTTTGCGCCAGCATTAAGCAGCAACCGCGCTGCGCCGATCTGATCCTTCTTGTCTTTCGGGCCATTCGGACCGTATCCGTGCACTGCCCAGAAGAGCGGCGTTGCCTGAAACTCCGAACACTTTGCTTCAATGTCGGCCCCGTTTGAGATCAACAGCTCGACGGTTGACAGCGTACCTATCCAGGCAGCCCAGTGCAGAGCACGGGCTCCAAAAACAGAAGTGGACTCCAACTTCGCGCCCGCTTTGATAAGGACTCTGGACACGCGTTCCGCGCCAAGGGACGCTGCCCCAATCAGGGGAGATTCCCGGCCTTCACGACCGCTGATTGCTGCGCCATGCGCGAGCAGCAGCTCGGCGATCTCGCCCTCCTTGCCGTTGGTCAGCCATCCGTGGGCCACGCAATCAGAGACATAGTGAAGAGGATCCGTTTCGTTTTCCTGGTTCAAAAACCAGCGGATCGTCCGATTAGCCAACGCTGGATCAGACTCCAGCGCGCGCCGTACCCCTGCGGCATCTCCTCGCTCAATAAGCAGGCGGAACTCATCAGCAGTCATCGACCTGACCTCCGCGCGCCGGGTACGCTGCCATCATCCAGGATTTAGCAACCGACGGATATGTCCCTAAGTATGCCATAGCCTTATCCCTGGCCCCCGCTCGGCTGCGCGCTGTAAGTCACGACATCCTGCGCGAAGATGTTTAAGGAACACGCAGCTGCTCGAGGTCGGCAATCAACCCGGGACCGACCGGCTCCCATCCTAGTTTCTTTCGCGTTTGCGCGCTGGAAGCAGGCATGTCGCGCCCGGCAAACATTGCGAGCCAGCCGAACCGCGCCTGGACCTCTTCCGGCGCAATGGATCTGACCGGCAGCTTCAACCGTCGACCAATGGCTTCCGCAATATCGCGCATGGGTATCCCCTCTTCCGCGACCGCGTGATACTTTGCGTTCGGCTCGGCCTTTTCGACCGCGAGCCTGTAGAGGCGGGCCACATCGAGCAAGTACGCCGATGGCCAGCGATTGAGTCCGTCTCCAACATACACGCACTCGCCCTTCGCGCGATACATCTCGATCACAGGGGTGATGAGACCCTGTTTGACAGGATCATGAACCTGCGGGAGTCGCACCACCGAGACATTGACTCCGTCTGCGGCAGCGGAAGCGGCCGCCTCTTCCGAGGCTGCGCGAGGATGCACATCGGAACCGATGATCGGATTGTCCTCCTTGGCCGGCTGACCGGGTACAGTGTTGGCTATCGGGGTTCCGGAGGTCACGATCAGCGGCCGGCTGGAGCCGGCGAGAACCGAGCCGAGCGCTTTGATCACACGGCGATCGTCCTCGCAGTTCGCCACGAATTTGGAGAAGTCATGGTTGAAGGCCAGGTGAATAACGGCGTCCGCTTGCGCCGCCCCCTTCTTGAGGCTGTCCTCATCCTCTGTTGACCCGCGATAAACCTCGGCGCCCGTGGCCGCGAGGGCCGCCGCCTTGTCGTTCGAACGATAGAGACCGAGCACGCGATGGCCCGCCGCGATCAAATCCTTGACCACGGCCGAACCGATGAATCCGGTGGCTCCAGTGACAAACACACGCATGGGCAAAGTCTCCAGGTTTCCTTCGAGACAACTCTCGGCCCAGATTACATTCTGGTAAAGTAGTGACCTCATCATAGTAAGATTGCTAACAGGATGAGCGAGCATCGGCCGACAGAAAACCCGCTCGGCACCTATCTTCGGGCCCGTCGGGCGAAGCTCGATCCGGCAGCTCTCGGCTTTCCGTCTGAGCGTCGCCGTACGCTCGGCTTGCGCCGCGAGGAGGTTGCACAGCGCGCCAACATCAGTCCGACTTGGTACGCGTGGCTCGAGCAGGGACGTGGCGGTGCGCCATCCGCTGACGTGCTCGACCGGATCGCCCGCGCCTTGATGCTGACGGATGTCGAGCGCGAACATCTTTTCCTGCTCGGCCTCGGACGACCGCCCGAAGTGCGCTATCAAAGGAACGAGGGCGTCACGCCGCGGCTGCAGCGCGTTCTCGATGCGTTAAACCCGAGCCCCGCCGTGATCAGGACCGCGACATGGGACGTCGTCGCCTGGAACCGGGCGGCGAGCGTAACGCTGATCGACTATGGATCACTGCCACCGGAGCGGCGAAATATCCTGCGCTTCATCTTTCTCGATCCGCGCGCTCGCGCTGCGCAACACGACTGGGAAAGTGTGGCGCGGTTCGTGTTGGGCTCGTTCAGGGTGGAAGCGGCCCGCGCCGGAGCCGCGGCCGAAATAGAACCTCTCGTCGAGGAACTCTGCCGGCTCAGTCCCGAGTTCAAGGCGATGTGGCGCGACAACGAGGTTCGCGGCGTCCATGGCGAGAAGGTCAAGCACATACGACACCCGGTGTTGGGTCCGCTCGCCTTCGAATATTCGGCGTTCGCGGTCGATGGTCGAACGGACCTCAGCATGGTCGTCTACAACCCGGCAACGCCAGAGGACGCCCGCCGGATCCAGACCTTGATTACCTAAGCGGTCCCTGCGGCGACGCAAGGCGAGCATAAGCCCCATTCTTACGTCTCGACATCGGGTGTTAGTACGACCCTACGCACGTCCGCCGTATTCCGCCAAGGATGTAACTCATCACACGCATTCATCTCTCCTGACTTGTGCCGTTGCTGGTTCGCCCGCCAGCGTGAGCAGGTTTTTCCGCCGAAGGGAAGGACCACATCTGAATTCCCCCGAAGTAACAACGGCAACTCGCAACCACAACATCGGGACTCTACCCGCTTGATGCGGGAAGGGGCGCCAAGCCGGCCGGTTGTGGAGTGGGCACCTTCGGTTCGGATCACGCGCCGCCCGCTGTGGTGGCGCAGGTAGTCACTGCGAAATCTGCGGCTCGACTATCTCGGCTTGTATCTCGTGCACTGGCGGTGCCCCAATTATCACCGCCCGGTTGCGCCGTCAGCGCGCGTAATCCGCGTGCTGTGCCCTACATACACGTGCGCACGTGGCGCGAAATGGAGGAGCTGGTGAATCGCGGGTTGGTACGCCACATCGGCAGTTCCAACATGACGATCCCGAAGATGATGCGCTTGCTGCGGGATGCGCGCATCAAGCTGCAAGCGCGACGTCACGTTTGATCGAACGGCGGCTGCACATCAGGTTTTGAGTTCTGACCTAAAGAGTGAATTCGAGTACCGTCGCGACGATCGCTTCCGGCGCATCTTCCTGCACGAGGTGGCCGGCCATCGGGACCAAGCGAAAGCCGGCGTTCGGGATACGCCTGGCGAGCTCCGTACCGCGTTGGTGCGGAATCCATTCGTCGTGCTCGCCCCACAGGATCGTGACCGGGCAGCGGATCTCTCCATAGCGATCCTCCACCTCATCTGTGTAGCGGTCGCTCATCTGCGCGATCTGTCGATAGAATGCGGATTACCCTTCCGCCCCGAGCCAAGGCTCGAGGTATAGGCGCATTTCGTGATCCGACAGCCTGCGGTGCACGGCCCCAGCGATGTAGGCGCGTAGAATCGCTTCGTGAACGTAGGCCGGAAGGTTGGCGAAGACCTTTTCATGATCCTTGGTGGTTTGAACGAGCGCGGAACCTGACGGTCCGATTGCTACCGGATCGATCAACGTCAGCGAGCGATAATTGCGGCCGTTCAACAGGTGAGTCCGCAGGGCTGTCGTTCCGCCGAAGTCATGGGCAACCACATCGGGCCGGTCCAGCCGCCACTCTTCGAGCAGCGCGTCGAAGACCTCGTTCTGAATACCGAGCGACACATCCTGTGCCTCGCGCTTTTCCGATCGGCCATAGCCGAGTAGGTCAAAGTAGAAAACGCACCGATGCTTCGCCAGATAGGGCGCAATTCGCCGCCAGACAATCGATGAGAACGGAGTGCCGTGGAGCAGCACGAGCGGGCTGCCTTCTCCGATGACACCATACCGGATCTGCTGATCCTTATAAGCGAAGGTGCGCGACAAATCCCAGACAGCTTCACCTGCTCCGCAGCGGTTCTTCATTGTGACCTCTCAATATGAATAACTCGGCCGAGCTTGCAGAAGTGCCGGCCGACACCTCCGCAACCCGTCACGATTTGAGCGCAGGCAGTTGGACAACGTCATTCGAGTCGTGGAGTTCCCATGAGCGGCATCTGCGACCTGCCAGCGTGTTCACTGCCCGCACAGAATCTGGCGCTGACTGAAATGGGCACTGATGACTACCTGCCTAGGGTGCCGGCGTTGGCGCGCGGACAGACGGATGGGCCTCCGGTCAGTTATCCCCAGCCGCAAGCCGTTCCGATGCAGCGATCCTCACTCTGGAGGCTCACTCTCGCGCATCGATGACAGTCATCAAGCCGCCACCCCCACGCTGTTCGACGTTGTTGTTTGTCGTGTGGTGGGCAATGTGGCAGTGGATGAGCCACTTTCCCGCCTTTCGTGCCTTCCAGATCACGTCATACCGCTGACCCGGAGCAACGTTAATGGTATCTGCGAAGTAGCGCGCCGACGGCTGAAGTGTCGTTCCATCGATGGCCACCACCTCAAACGGACCGCCGTGGATGTGCATCGGATGGATGAACCCATTGCTGGAACCGATGAATCTGACTCTGAGAGTCTCCCCCACGCGCAGAGGAATGACATCTGTTGCCGGATAAGCACGGCCGTTGATGGTGAAATAGTTTGGCTGTGCTCCATCCATTGGCATTGCGGGATAAGTGAGCCCTTCCCGCAGTAACCACTCCTGCAACATGACAGTGTATTCGTGATCTGTGACCAGCGACGAATCTGGCTTCGCCGGATCGATAATCAGTGCGCCGTACAGACCCAGAGCCTGCTGCCGGTCGGGATGGTCGTGAGAGTGATACAAGTAAGTACCGGACTGCCCGACGACGAATTCGTAGTGATAAACGCCGCCTGTCTCAATCGGGTCCTGAGTAATCATTGCAGGACCGTCCATCACGTTGGGGAGGATCAACCCATGCCAGTGCACTGTCGTGGTTTCAGGCAAGCGGTTGCGCACATCGATCCGCACATGATCGCCCTCACGGACGTGTATGCGAGGACCTGGAATCTGCCCATTAAAGGCATAAGCGTCCACCGTCACGCCAGGAAGGATCGTCCATCGGATGACCGATGTTTCCAAGCGAAAGACTTTGAGGCCGTTGAGAACCTGCGCCACGAGCTCGCGGTCGCCCCGTGTCTCCAAAGCGTAACTGGCTACGACATCTCGCGGATCAACTGCTGCCATGTCCCGCATAGCCTGCGCAGGGGTGTCTCGGTCCATGATCATCCCCGGCGGCATGATCGCGCCTCCGACATCCCGTGCCGATAAGCGCAAGTTCACCCAATTTCCAGGCGCGACGATTCCGATGGCCAGCACTACAAACGACACGCCACCGACTGCTGCCAACTGTGGTCGTGTAGCATCAGATGTCATCGTATGCTCTTCGTGAGAGTGCTTGCTCTGCCTTGCGTGTGTCTTGTGTCCTGCCTTTGTTGCGCCCGCTGATTCCCCGGTCTTGCGAGAGTCCCGAGCCGTCATCAGGCCATGTTTGAGCTTCCGCGCGACCATCCAGACATTCGCGGGATATGCCGTCAGAAAGCCCACGATCACGCCCAATGACATGACACCCCAGAACAGCAGCTCGCTCGACTCCATGGCGCGCATGTCACGTCCCATCATGAGTAAGCTCATCACGGGAGCCATTCCCGCCATCATGAAATTCATGCTGATGAATTCGGGCAGGAAGGTCTTGCGCACGTTCTCAAGGTAGGTGCCGCCCATCATCGATTTCATGAACAGCGATTGAAAGATGAAGAGCCCGAAACCGAACCCGGCAAGGTACTCGAGGATGAGATCGAGCCACATCGGCAGGCCTAGTGCAGAGGTTATGGCTGCGGCGACTATGATTCCGGTCGCATCCCCTGCCACACAATGAATGGTCGAACCCGCGCCCTGTTTCCAGAGCGGTGCTACAAACTGTTCGTGCTCACCCGGCCGAGGCTCCTTATCGGCAAGAACATACAAGACTAGTCCCAGCGGCCCCATGTACATTGTCACGAGGATGAATCCCCACTTCATCACCGGAGGCTCCGGATTGTGCCTGTATTGATCGATGCCCACGTAGGCGGCGGAAGCGAGGGCGAGCACAAACCAGCCTACGAGAAAGTAATCAACCGGCTGAACCACGGGCACGCTCCTCGCACAAGGGACACTGAAGTCCGTTCTGCCGGCAGCAAGGCGCATGCCGCAACGAGAAGGCGGTCGGTATCATCAACACCAGGCCCTTACGCCGAGCGTGATTCGCACATCGGCCGTCTCGCGACCAACTGCCTGCGCCTGGCCCGCCGTTCGGCAAAAAGACGGCGCCATGTGATGCCGATGTAGGGCGCAAACTCGCGCCTTGATTCGTACCTCACACGAAGGCCAACATGTAGCGCCGAAACACCTGAACCGACCCCGCGGGCCCCGGTCAGTCTTGCCGTACAGGTTAATTTCGCCGAAGCGGTTACTGCGAAATCAACGGCTGAACTAAACTAGGAGTGTTCAGATATGAGAAGCAGATAAATGCAGCATCGACCTGAACTGGCGCGCAGACCCTGCAACGAGCAAAGATTTCTGTTGCTCATATGCTTGGCGCTTTTCTCGGTTATGACCCGAGCTGCGGGGATCCGGGAACTCCTGATCCCACCCGATGCAAAAGGGCCCGAGATTTCGGCGCGGCTTTGGACACCTTGTGCGGTAGCGCCGAGCGTGATGGCGGTGGGGCGCGCGCCCTCCATTTCGTTGAAGATAGAAGCCGTCAAGGATTGTGCACCACTGGGCAAGGATTTCCCGCTCATCGTTATGCCCGGCTACGAGCCGCGTATTAAAGCCTTCGTAATTGCCGATCCTGTTAGCCTGTTCCCGGATAAGGCCAGTTTGCGCAAAATAGTGGCTCCAATTCAACTGTGGAGCTCTGAACGCAGCGGCATGGGAGTTCGGCCGGAGGACGTGGCGCTTGTCGCAAAACATTTACCCAAAGACCCTGACTATCATCGTCCGGCCAATTCCGGACACTTTTCTTTTCTCTTTCCGTGCTCAAGTGAGGTTGCAAAGGCGGACCCATTCGAATGCGCAGATTCACCTGGCTTCGACCGCGCCAACTTCCACAGAAGGTTTAACGCGCAGGCAGTGCACCGTGCCGAGCGGGGCACGCAGAGCCAGACTCATCGATCGCCGCCCTGAAGCTGGCCGTTAGATTCTGGATACCGTCCCAGGTGTCCGCCAACGCTCGGCTGACTCCGGCTTCCATATCGCGCCGGGGCTTGTTGCGACAATGAGTCCGAGCAACGGCGAAGGCGCCGTGCCCTCTCAAGGAGGGAGTCGGGTCAGCGTAGTGAGCTATTCCAGACTCGGGCTGAGGCTCCGCCCGCGGCTCTTCCTCTTGCCACCGTGACGGTGCCGACTGCGGTCCGTCCCCTTCTTCGCGCTGGCGGATTTGCGTGCCGCTCCCGCGCGTCCGGACTTCGCCCGAGCGGTGCTGTTGCGGCCCCCTCTGGTCGCGGCTTTGCGCGGCGAACCGGGCTTGCCCGAGCCTCCGATTCCGCCCTGCTTCTGAGGAGTTGGTATCTTCGCTGAGTCCTCGCCACGCAGCTTCGGCGCTGCGCCGGACTTAACCAGCGGCGGGACTTCGCGACCGCGTCCGACAGTCCCGCGCCGCTTCAGCGCTGTTGGCAACTTCGGCGCATTCTCTCCGCGTCGGATGTCTCGAGCCTTGCGACTGATCACGGGCGCGCCTCCCGGCCGCTCACTTCGCGCAACATCCGGGCCGCGCACCTGCCCGACCCCAGCTGACCGAGATCGGAAAGACTGATCACGCCCGACCACCGATCCGAGATGAATCCAACACCGCGGTCCGCCATGGTCCGGGATGCTGCATGGGCGGGGTCCTCGGGACCCATAGTCGCAACCTTCGTCTCCATGAGCTCTGCACATTGCATGATTAGCTCCGGCATTGATCCACCGGGAAGTGTCGCAAGCAATCGACGTGCCCTCGCAGATGGAAAGCTGACGGTCCAGGCGGCCACTCGGGCGGCGCCGCGTTTCGGTAGGCAACGTGCGCCGGGCACGTTTATCGCTCGCCTCCATTCCCGAGTTCTGTTCACCACAGGCACGCGACGCCGCTTTTTTACCGGAGAAATTGAGCTATGGCGAAGCCATCGAACACGAAGAGCCCTGTAACCCGGGCGCGCCAGGCAGCGAGCAAGGTACGTGGTAAAACCGTCAAGCGCGCCGCCACTATCAAACAGCTTTCGAACGCGGGCGGGCGCACGCGCGCCAAGCGTAAGCAGCGTACATCCGGCGCGATTGGAAGCGATTGGCGCTGAGCACTGCGCGGATGCAACTCTGCGGGGGCGCGTGCTTGCTCTGAGATGCGCCCACGGCCGCGACGCGCACGGTCGCGACCAGGCAAGGTTGGAGACAGACCACACCCGAACATGCCGGCGCATCAGGCATGCAGGCCTTGTAATGCTCGTCGCAAGCCCCACTATTCGCCTCGGTTCGTGATTCTTCTTCTCTTTCTCCCCGCCTTCGTGCGCTCAGGCGCCGGCTGTCGCGTTGAGCAAAGCCGAATTGTTCTCGATCCAGGTGGCAGCGGCCGCCGGGAATAAGTTTCCTCGGTTGCGTTCTCCATTTCGTTACTCGGGCCTGCAACCCGTCGCGTTATCGCGCGGTCGAGGGCTACTCTCCGGCCGTTCTTTTTTCGGCGGGTCATGGCGGTCAAACACCATATCGAGGTTCTGTAACGCTGGATCTCAACCATGCCACAACAGACGCTACCCGAGCATTCCCGTGCTTATGGCGCTCGCGATGCTGTTGCAATCAGCACACCTAAACGAATTCGCGCCTCAGCTCGACCAGCTCGGACGGCAAACAGTCGACCGGGATAGTATTCCCCGCCACACCCTGCGAACGTCCGTGTCCCGCAGGTTCGAGTTAGGGATCAGGCGAGGTGCTAGGGCCGCTAGAAAGTAGCACTGGTCCTCGCGACTCCAGAAAATCAGCGCAGACCCGTCGATGCGCCCAGATACAAAGAGCAGATCGTCTCCCTGCCCCGCCAGCACGGGGCACGGTCCGAACGGTTGCATGCACGTGACATTACCGGGGCGACCTGGTGACGGTCCTGCTCCTTGCCATTTCCGTCGCGCTTGCGCTGGGGCACGCGCTTGAGTTGCCCGCCAGCGCGTTGGAGTCTCTGGTCGCAATGCACGCAGTGTGTTGGGTCGGAACGGACCCGGTCGAGGACGGCACGCATGATTCTTGCGCCCCGCATTTAGTCTGAAACTCGGAGGTGAGCGGCGATGCCTGAGATTAGAGAGACAGCTGAGGTCAAGGTGGATACCGATACTCTCTGGAAAGAGGTCGGTGGATTTGGCGCGGTAGGTGATTGGCACCCGATGCTCCAACGTGTGGACGTCGTCGCAGACGGCAGCGAAGCAACACGGATTGCGCACGGCAATGAAGGGAGCGAACAAGTCGAGCGCCTGACGCACATCGATCCCTCCCAGCACGCTTATCAGTACAGAATGGAGCGATCAGCCCTGCCTGTGCGCGACTACGTGGGCAGGTTCCAGCTCGAACCGCTCGGCGCCAATGCGAGCCGGGTCATCTGGTCCGCGCAGTTTGACCTCGCGGACGGCGCGGACGGGAAGACTATCGAGAGCGTGCGACAGTTCCTGCATGCCGGAACCGAAAGCCTCAAGAGGAAGTACGGCGCGATGCGTGACTCGAGCGCCGAGTAATGGGCATTCAGGTCGTTCAACGCGGCTATGTCGGGAGTACTGAGTTCGAAATCGAACACGCTCAGGTTCTCAGAGATGTTTGATATCGTTCTCGTTGGTTAGGATGGGCACGGTGCCGCGCTCCAGGTTCCAGCGCACGAGCAAGCCGCTACGGGAGGATACCGGGCCGGCTACTATCTCCTCACGCCATGAAGAGCGGGACACCTGACCGACGTCCGATTTCTGCCACGATGCCGACGGTTCCGGGCGGCATCAGCTAGGGGCACTCTTTATGCGCCCTCATTCATGTTCAGTGCTTGGCGGAACCTGCATACTGGTCCACGGCCCCTGCCATTTCCTTCATCATCTGATCCATCGACTTATGTCCGTATGGATAGAACGAGTGCTTGTCGCCCGCGTCCCACTGACTCTTGAGGTCGGCACGGGAAAGGTCCCAATCGGGGCGGATCTCGCGAGTGAGATCCCGTAGCTCCGCGTACAGCTCCCCCGTGGAGGGTCGGCCCCAGAAGTAGTACCCGTTCCAGATCCTTTGAATCCTCAGTTCCGGCGCCAGGAGAAAGCTGTGAGGGATCATCGGCTGGTGTTCCGTATCGGTGTACTCGAGAATGTCCAGCTCGTCGCGTAGCTTGTGCGCCTCGTCATAGAGAAACGGATAGTGTGCGCCGAGCTGCTGTCGCAGATTGTTCGTCGTATGCCAGTCGTCCGTCGTGATCACGACGAGTCGGCAATTGCCCACCACCAGCTGAGGATGAAAGCGCGTGAGCTCCTTGAGCTGCTCGCGATCTTTCGGACAGAAGAAGCCGCGGATGAGCACGAGCAGCATCGGATCGTCCCCTTGCAGGGCCGAAAGCTGTCGCGGCACCTTGGTGTGATCCGGCAAACAGTAGTCGGGGAAGTTCCGGCCTGGAGCGATGTCGGCGCGCATACTTGCCTCCGTCTTTTGTGATCCCTTTTCCCAGCAACCTACAGACCCGAAATGGGGGAGTTCTGCCGCCTTGGGTCACGGATCGGCGCTCAACTCTGGCGCTGGGCGGAGCATGAAGTCCCTGACGCGTGCCGGAACCTGATCGGCCTCGGGTCATTGGACAGGTCCACTCCTCACAGGAGGCGATGACATGAAATACCATAAACACACCGCGATGACGGCTGCGCTGCTGTCTATGGTGCTGGCAGGTACTGGAATATCTGTCGCCGGGAACAATACCGGCAGCAATCAACCGGTGGGTGACAGTTACATCACCACCAAGGTAAAGGCTGAACTGGCGAAAGACCGTGCGACCAAGGCCAAGGATATCAAGGTGACGACCACGGATGGCGTCGTGGTACTGAGCGGCACAGTGCGTTCTGAGGCGGAGAAGCAGAAGGCTGAACAGGATACGCGCAGTATCAAGGGCGTCACTGAGGTGCGTAACGAGCTGTCTGTGGGACAACACTGACGAGCACTCGCTCCTGGTGTCCTTGAGATGATCCCCAGGGCGCGCGGAGCCAGATGTTGGCCGCGCGCCCGCCTCACTACGTCTGCGCTACATACGCCATAGTTGGCTCGCGCTGCGCGTCCACCTGCCTCCAGCTGGGCGTCGATGGCGACATCGAGCACTCTCGATGAGCTGCATTGCTGGTTCATGGATGCCAGGCCGGCTCGTTTTTACGCTCATAGTCCTGGAACGCCTTTACCAGCCCACTCAGCACTTCGGCGGAGGTTTCGAACATGGCCTTGAGCTGCGGCTCCTCGACAATCCGCACGTCCTCGCGCAAATGCTGGATCATTTCCTGGAGCTGGCGCGTCATTTTTTGTGTATGGGCGCGCGGATCGCGCCCGTCTGCAGCTTTCTCGTTCCCGGACTTTCCGGCTTCACTGTTGCGCTCGTTCATGTCTTCCGCTCCAATTCATAAGTCGTTGCGAGTGCGCCGCACGGGCGGACTCGACCGTGCTCATCGTGCGGTCACTCTCGATGGCTGATTGCTGCCTGTCGCACGCCAGACCGTGTTCCCTACGTCGTCCGCCACGAGCAGGTCGCCGCGAGAATCGATTACCACGCCCACCGGTCGGCCGCGTGCATCCCCGTGCTGATCCACAAAGCCCGTCAGCACATCCATTGGCATCCCGGAGGGCTTGCCGTCGTCAAAACGTACAAACACGACCTTGTAGCCGCTGAACGGCTTGCGATTCCACGACCCGTGCTGACCGATGAACATTCCGCGCTGGAACTCACTGGGCAAACTAGTGCCGTCAGCCGCGCACAGGCCCAAAGAGGCCGTATGCGGCCCCAGCGCATAGTCGGGCACGATCGCCCGCGCAACGAGGTCCGGACGCTGCGGCTTCACCCGATCATCCACATGTTGCCCGAAATAGCTGTAGGGCCAGCCATAAAAGGCGCCGGGTTTGAGCGCTGTCATATAGTCCGGCGGAACATCGCTGCCGATCTCGTCACGCTCGTTGACGGATACCCATAACGCGTGGGTCTTGGGTTCCCACGCGAGGCCCACCGGATTGCGCAAGCCGGATGCAAAAACGTGATGTTGTCCCGTTGCCGTATCGATTTCCCACACTGCGGCTCGATCTTGCTCAGCCGCGATGCCGTTTTCAGCGGCATTGCTGTTGGAACCCACCCCGACGTAGAGCTTAGCGCCATCAGGGCTGGCGATGAGGGTCTTGGTCCAATGGTGATTGAGAGGTCCACCGGGCAGGTCCACAAGCTTTGTTCCAGGAGCGCTGATTCGTGTCTGGCCCCGTTCGTAAGGAAAGCGGAGAATTGCATTCGTGTTCGCGACATACAGGGAATTGCCCACCAGAGCCATGCCCACCGGGGAGTTCAGCCCTGAGATCAGAACCGTGCGCAGGTCGGCGATCCCATCTCCATTGGTATCGCGCAACAAGGTGATTCGATTTGCACTCGGGTTCTTGCCCGAGCCCGCCCGCTTTTGTACGGTCTTGTAGATCTTGCCTTCTATACCCTTGGAGTCCTCGGGCTTGGGCGGCGTATCCGTTTCGGCAACGAGCACGTCGCCGTCGGGCAGTACATAGAGCCAGCGTGGATGACTCAAGCCCTCGGCGAATGCGTTCACGGAGATTCCGGCTGGGGCACTGGGCTTGTCACCTGCCCTCCACCCTTTGGCCGGCGCAATGTGAATGGTTGGCAGCGGTGAGGTATGCGGCGGCGGTAACTGCGGATGCGACCCTTCCGTTGCGGCAATCGGCAGCCGAGCGGTATCGCTCCATGCCACTGAGGTCAGGCTTGCCGCCAACACCATTGAGACAAGTGATACCCGCTGACGTGCGTTCATAGTCGTCCTCCTCATAGGGACCGCATTCCCCAATGCAGTCCTACGCTTTCAACTCATCCGGCCGCGTTGGCCGCTCGTTTACATCCACCACGGCTTCGACCAACGCAGGTTTGGGCGAGCGTAAGGCGGCCGAAATCGCCGGCCGGACCTCATCCGGGCGTTGACAACGGAAGCCGTCCGCGCCACAGGCGTGCGCGAATGCAACAAAGTCAATGGGCGCAAGATCGCAGCCATACTCCGGATTGCCAATCTCGCGCTGCTCGAATTTCACCTCCGCAAGACTGTTGTTTTTCAGAACGAGAATCTTGATCGGCAAGTTGTGAGCCACCGCGGTTGTCAGCTCTGCCATCAACATGGCAAAGCCGCCATCACCCACGACCGTGATCGATTGCCGCTCCGGGTGCGCCAGACGTGCGGCGATTGCGAACGGTACGCCGGGTGCCATCGAGGCGAGCATGCCCGTGCCGGTCAGATGTTGTCGCGCCTTCAACCGCAGGCAGCGGGCCGCAAAGTGGGTATTGGCACCGCAGTCAAGCGAGATCACAGCATCCTCGGCCATCAGGTCACTTAGCGCACGGATCACCATCTGGGGGCGCAAGGGCGCTCGTGGCGTTGCTTCCACGCGATTCAACAGAGCATTCCACTCGGCCACGCGCCGCTGCGCCTCGGTCAAAAAGCCCCGGTCTGACTTGCGCTCGCACAGAGGCAGCAAGCCCTGCAGGGTCGCTTTGACATCCCCCGTAAGTCCGATTTCGACGGGATAGCGCAGCCCGAGCCGGTCAGATTTGATATCGATCTGCACGCCCCGCGCCTGGCCCGGTGCCGGGTAGTACTCCTCCCATGGCATCGTCGATCCCAGAATCAGCACCGTGTCGCAGTTTTTCATGATCCACGATGAAGGAGCGGTGCCCAGGTCTCCGATGCCTCCGGTGGTCAGCGGCGAGTCATCGGGCAATACCGACCGCCCGAGAAGGGATTTGGCCACTGGAGCGGCCAGGAGATCGGCCAATCGTGTGACTTCCTCTCTGGCGGACAGCGCCCCCTGTCCTACCAGAATGGCAACTCGCGAGCCTGCGTTTAGCACTGCGGCGGCCGCGGCGAGCTGATCCGCAGGCGGTGCCACGGAGGGCGGCGACCACGATGAGGACGTGCGCACACCCGGATTGCGGATTGAGCGTTTGTCGCTCGAGCGCTTCATCATCTGCACGTCTTTCGCGATCGTCAGATGAGCGACGCCTCGATCGCCCAAAGCGGCGCGGCAAGCCCGGTTGGCCACGATGATCGCGTGTTCGGGACCGGTGACCTGGACGTTATAGATCGCGACATCCTGCATCAGCCGGGTTGTGTCTACGCTCTGTTGGTATCGAACGCCAATGAGATCGTGAAAGGTCGTGCCGGTCAGTGCAATCACCGGTGCCCCATCGAGAGCCGCGTCGTAAAGCCCATTCAGAAGGTGGACCGCACCGGGCCCGGTGGTCCCCACGCAAACACCCAAACGGCCTGTATGCTTCGCGAATCCGCACGCCATGAATGCGGCGCCCTCCTCGTGCCGTGTGCCGATATACGTGATGCGGTCGCGCCGCTTGCGCAGCGCCTCGATAATCGAGTTGATACCGTCCCCGACGACACCAAACGCGTGAGTCGCGCCCCACCCGATGAGCGTTTCAACCACGATATCTGCCGTGTTGAGGTCCTCGCCAAATGACGGCGCAGGCTGCTGCTGGAGCATGGAGCCCTCTTCTGAGGCCTGTTGTGCTGCAGCGGAGGCGCTCCCGAGCACCGCAACGCCCCCGGTCGTGAATTGAAGGAACTCGCGCCGGTCCAGGTTCCGTGTGAACTTCGCATCCGCTGCCATGCGGGCTCCTGTACAGCCATCTATAGCGCCCTACGTAGGGGGGCGAGCAACTTCCATACCGCTTGGAACTCTTCATCAGTACCTCAGACGTGGGGCTCGGACGAACGCCTCTCGGCTTGAGCGTGTGCAAGCGCCTGGTCGTGCCCGGCTCCGGAACCTCACAATCAACCAACCGTTGGCCCCATGTTAGCCAGCGTTCATTGGGCACGGTTGTTTCAAGCCAATTTGAGCAGATTTAAGCCACGGGCAAGCCCGGCCGGCGCAGGAGAGAGTCCCATGAAAATCAGCGAAGTCATGTCCCATAACGTCCGAATTACCAGCCCTACGGATACGCTGCAGCAGGCGGCCCGGATGATGGCCGAGCTGGACGCGGGGGCCCTTCCAGTGGGTGAGAACGATCGGCTCGTTGGAATGATCACGGATCGCGATATTGCTGTCCGCGGCGACGCCAGAGGCTGCGATCCAAAGCAGACGCCTGTACGGGATGTCATGACTGAGGAGAAGGTGAAATACTGCTTCGAAGACGAGGATGTGGAGCAGGTCGCCCGCAATATGGCGGACCTGCAACTGCGAAGGCTACCGGTGTTGAATCGTGAGAAACGCCTGGTTGGGATCGTATCGCTGGGCGACCTATCGAACCGCACGCATTCCGCAACGTCAGGGGAAGCCTTGCGCAGCATCTCCGCGCGCGGCGGGCAGCACTCCCAGTCGGTGAGCTCGAGTTAGGGGTAAACAGTTCGACTGGCAACCATGCCTGGGGACCACCTCACAGGGTCAGGGCGGCGTGAGATCGAAGGAAACAGCAAAAGCCAGCGACTCTTGGCGGTCGACCTGATCTGCTGGCCTCCCGGCTCGAGGGGCGGGTGTGCGGCTTGCTGCATGTCCGTATCACAATCCTTGACAAAAGGAGTTACGTGTCATGATTCCGATCGCACGAGCTATCGTCAGTGCCGCCGCCGGAGCCGTGGCGATGTATTGGTTGGATCCAACAACGGGCCGTCGGCGCAGAGCATACGTTCGAGAGCGCCTCGGGAGTGTTAGCCACAAACTCCGCGATGGCGCGGGCGTCGCCGGACGCGATCTGTCCTATCGCGCTCAAGGAATCCGTGCACGTATACACTCCGCATTCACCGCTGAAGATGTCAGTGACGAGGTACTCGAGCAGCGGGTGAGAGCGGCTCTCGGCCGAGCTGTCTCGCACCCGCGCGCGGTTGAGGTCACGGCCGCCGATGCCCAGGTAAGGCTAACAGGCGACGTGCTTGCGTATGAGCACTCAGCACTCCTGCGTACCGTCAGGTCCGTACGTGGCGTCAACGCGGTGATCGATGCACTGAGGGTGCACGACGACGCCGATGGAATTCCCGCACTGCAGGGTGGCCAGACGCCGAATCGTTCGAGTCTCAGTCTGCTGACGGATACGTGGCCACCAGCCACCCGTATGCTCTCGAGTGCCTCAGCTGGCGCACTGCTGCTGTTCGGGGCAAGCGAACTCTTCGGAAGACACAAGCGCAATGTCCTCGGAGTCGCAGCCGTTGCGATCGGCGGTCTACTGCTCGGTCGGAGTGCCGTCAACGTCCCCTTCAGGCAGCTTGCCGGAAGGCCCCGCGACCGTGGCATCACCACGCGGAAAGCGATTTTGGTAGACGCACCCGTTGAGCACGTGTTCAACGCACTGACAAAGTTTGAGAACTTCCCCACTTTCATGCGGAACGTTCAAGAGGTGCGCAAGAATGCAGACGGAAGTTGGCACTGGACTGTCGCTGGACCCGCCGGGGTTCCCGTGGAATGGGATGCGCACACGACCGCGTACGAGCCCAACCAGAAGCTCGCCTGGTGCACGGTTGCCAATTCTGGTGTTCAACATGCCGGCGTCATCCGATTCGAGCGAGCCGAAACGGGAACCCGACTTCACGTTGAAATGACATACGCCCCACCCGCCGGCGTGCTTGGGCACATGGCCGCGAAAGTATTTGGGGCGGATCCCAAAACGGCGCTCGAGGAGGATCTGGTGCGTTTGAAGACCTTCCTCGAAACCGGAGTTCCCGCGCAGGATGCGGCACGACGGGCCGAACAGGCTGCGAGCCCGGATTCGCGCGAGATCCATTGAGCTGACCACATGAGTGGTGCAAACGCAGCCCGCATTTGGGCTATCCCGGAGGGGTACATTCCCGGCCGAAGCGTGAGCCAGGCGCCTGAGCTCATCTCGCATGAGACCGCCTGCATTCTCAACACCACGGACGATACAGCTGACATCGAAATAACGCTCTACTTCGAAGACCGGGAACCGGTTGGGCCCTACCATGTCAGTGTGGCTGCGCGACGCACTCGTCATCTGCGCTTCAATGACCTGAGGGAGCCTGAGCCCGTGCCGCGGGACACCCCGTACTCCTCCGTGATTCGATCCAACGTTCCGGTCCTCGTGCAGCATACACGCCTGGATTCGCGCGATCCGCACATCGCACTGCTCAGCACGATGGCGCTGCCCCTCGGGAGTTGAGGACACTTACCTCATGGATCTTTCCCTTCTGATCACTCACATCTGCGCAAGAGGCAACGATGAGTAAGACAGTCGGTGATTTCGTGGTCGAGCGCCTGCATGCCTGGGGTGTTCGCGTGATGTTTGGATACCCGGGCGATGGAATCAACGGGGTGTTCGGAGCACTGAACCGCGCGGGGGGCAAGATCCGTTTCATTCAGGCCCGGCACGAGGAAATGGCCGCGTTCATGGCGAGCGCCTATGCCAAGTTTACGGGCGAGTTGGGCGTGTGTATCGCGACCTCCGGACCCGGCGCCACCCATCTAGTCACGGGTCTGTATGACGCGCGGCTCGACCATGTGCCGGTGCTCGCCATCGCCGGTCAGCAGGCACGTGCTGCGCTCGGCGGCCACTATCAGCAGGAGCTGGATGTGCCGAGTCTTTTCAAGGACGTCGCCGGGGCGTTCGTGCAGCAGGCCTCCACGGCGCCACAGGTCCGTCATCTAGTGGACCGGGCAATCCGCATTGCACTCGCCGAGCGTCGGGTGACGGCGATCATCCTCCCAAGTGATCTGCAGGAAAGCCCCTACGAGGAGCCGCCCCGCGCGCATGGAACGGTGCATTCGGGAATCGGCTTTGCGAGACCCCGAACGCTGCCGCACGAATCAGACCTGCGCCGTGCGGCCGACGTACTCAACAACGGCAAGAAAGTCGCGATGTTGGTCGGAGCCGGGGCGCTCGAAGCGACGGACGAAGTCATCGCGGTCGCCGACCGACTCGGTGCGGGCGCGGCCAAGGCGCTGCTGGGAAAGGCAGCACTCCCGGATGATCTACCCTGGGTCACTGGCTCCATCGGGCTCCTCGGGACCGAGCCCAGTTACACGCTCATGACCGAGTGTGACACGCTGTTGATGATCGGTTCGGGATTCCCCTACTCGGAGTTCCTGCCGAAGGAAGGACAGGCCCGCGGCGTGCAGATCGACATCGCCCCTGAGATGTTGTCGTTGCGCTACCCCATGGAGGTCAATCTCGTCGGCGACACCGCAGATACGTTGCGGGCACTCCTGCCCCTGCTGCAGGCGAAAGCGGATGGTTCCTGGCGCGCTGAGATCGCCAAGAACCTGGATAAGTGGTGGCAGAGGCTCGAAGAGCGGGCGATGCAACCGGCGGTTCCGATCAACCCGCAGCGCGTCACCTGGGAACTCTCACCGCGACTGCCGGACGACATCATTCTCACCAGCGATTCGGGATCGTGCGCCAACTGGTACGCGCGCGATCTGAAGATGCGTCGCGGCATGATGGCCTCGCTCTCCGGTGGCCTGGCCTCGATGGGTGCGGCCGTACCGTACGCGATCGCAGCGAAGTTCGCGCATCCCGATCGGCCTGTCATCGCGCTGGTGGGTGATGGGGCGATGCAGATGAACAACATGGCCGAACTGATTACGGTGGCCAAGTACTGGCGCGAGTGGGCGGACCCGCGTTGGATCGTCTGCGTGTTCAACAACGGGGATCTGAATCAGGTGACCTGGGAACAGCGCGTGATGGAAGGCGATCCGAAGTTCAACGCTTCCCAGGACATTCCCAACGTTCCCTACCACCGGTTCGCCGAATTGATCGGACTCGAGGGCATCTTCGTGGATCGGCCCGATGCCGTAGGTGCCTCCTGGGATCAGGCCCTCGCCGCCCAACGGCCCGTTGTGTTGGAAGTCAAGACGGACCCCGAGGTCCCTCCGCTGCCGCCCCACATCACCTTCCAACAAGCCATGCATTTCTCCAAAGCGCTTCTCAAAGGCGACCCAAGCGAAGGCGCTGTGATCAAAGGAACCACCCGACAGGTGCTCTCCTCGCTAATGCCGGGCACGCGGCAGGATGACCATGAATGAGCGGGACAGCACCGCGCCGATAAGAGGGCTGCAGGCAGAGGCCTATCGTATTCCCACCGACGGGCCGGAGGCGGACGGCACCTTCGCCTGGGACGCTACCACGCTGGTGATCGTACACGCGCAGGCCGGTGGTCAGGAAGGTGTGGGTTACACCTATGCGGATGCGTGCATCACCTCCTTGATTCGAGGCCTGCTGGCGCAGGCGATCCATGGCAGGGACAGCTTCGATATACCCGGTTGCTGGATGGCCATGCAACGCGCGGTTCGCAATCTCGGCCGTTCCGGACTTGCGGCCTGCGCCATCTCGGCCGTCGACACGGCGTTGTGGGATCTGAGAGCCAGACTCCTGGACATCGCGTTGGCGGGACTGCTCGGATGCGCCCGCGAGGACGTCCCGATCTACGGCAGCGGCGGATTTACCAACTACGCCGATGAGACACTGCGCCATCAACTCTCGGAGTGGGTGAATCGCGACGGCTGCCGATTCGTGAAAATGAAGATCGGCAGCGAGCCGGAACGCGATCCTGACAGAGTGAGGGCTGCCCGCGCCGCCATTGGGGATCGCGAGCTGTTCGTGGATGCCAATGGAGCATTCTCGGTCAAACAAGCCCTGCGCTTCGCCCAGGCATCTCTCGAAGCCAACCTGCGCTGGTTCGAGGAGCCGGTGACCTCCGATGATGTGTGCGGACTTGCCCTGATGCGCGCGAGCGGGCCGCCGGGGATGGAGATCGCCGCCGGTGAATATACGTACACACCGGATGATGCCCGAAGGCTGCTCGAAGGCGCTGCAGTGGATGTGCTGCAGGCCGATGTCACCCGCTGTGGTGGCATCACTGGTTTCTTGAAGATCAGTGCGCTCTGCGACGCGCACCACATCGACTTGTCGGGCCACTGTGCGCCTTCGCTCCACCGCCACGTGGCCTGTGCCGCGCCGAGACTGCGTCACCTCGAATGGTTTCACGATCACGTACGAATCGAGCAGATGCTGTTTGATGGCGCACCGCAGGCCTGCCGTGGGGTGATTCGACCGGATATGACCCGACCCGGGCATGGGCTCGAGTTCAAGAGACAGGACGCGGAACGTTTCAGCATCCGCGATGGGGACAGCCGATGAGACGGGCACCGCCCTCAACTGCCCCAACACGAAACTGGCCCATGCGCGCGCCGCCTTACAATGCGGCGGCTCGTCAGCTGAGTTTGAGCGCCGCGATGCTCGGCTTTTCGGTACTGACCGATGCGGGTGTGGAACATTACCGCGGTTCTTTCCAGAACCGGGCGATGTACGTTCCCCTGGTGAGTGCAGCCCTCACGCTCGGGGCGAGTCTGTTCGCTATCACGGACTCGGGTTCGAGCCGCCATGGGTTGCGTGATACCGTCTATGCGCTTGCCGCCGCGACGGGTCTCGTGGGGCTCGGTTTTCATGCCTACAACATCGCGAAACGCCCCGGGGGCCTGTCGTGGTTGAATCTGTTCTATGCCGCCCCGTTCGGCGCACCCGCAGCGCTTGTGCTGGCGGGACTTCTTGGACGGGGCGCTGAGGCAATACGCGAGTGCGATGTCCATCATGCGGCAACGGTGTTGGGCATGCGGGCCGATCGACTGCTCGCCGCCGTCACTGCGGCGGGGCTCGCAGGCACCGTGGGTGAAGTGGGATTGTTACACTTCCGGGGCGCCTATCAGAACCCCGCCATGCTGCTGCCCGTGAGCGTGCCCCCCGTGGCGGCGGCGCTGCTCGGCAGAGCGGCGGTCGCGCCACGGACTCGAGACCGGTGGCTGACCCGAGGATGGCTGAAACTCACCGCACTCCTGGGACTGGCGGGTGTTGGATTTCATAGCTACGGCGTATCGCGCAGCATGGGCGGCTGGCGCAATTGGAGCCAGAACGTTCTGAACGGCCCCCCGCTGCCCGCTCCGCCCAGCTTTACGGCACTCGCCATCGCCGGACTCGCCGTGCTCTCGGTGCTGGAGGGGACCGTGGATGAGTGATCGGTATCCCGGCTACGATGTCTTGAACAAACGTAACTCGCCCTCCTGGAACGATCTTACACGGCGCGTCGTGGATGAGCGCCTGGCCATCGATCCCGAGCAGCATCGATTCTTTACGGATGCTGAATGGCTGACGGTTTGCGCGCTCTGCGAGCGCATCGTGCCACAGGTGCCCCATCGCACACGACTGATTCCCGTCCCCGCCCTGCTCGATCAGAAATTGGATTCGGATGCGCGCGATGGCTATCGCGACGCGCGCCTGCCGCCGATACGTGAGGCGTGGCGCCGAGCCCTGTTCGCCCTCGATGCGGAAGCTCGCAGCGGTCACGGGCGTTCCTTTCATCAACTCGATCCCATCCAACAGATCGAATTGCTCCTGGCCGTGCAAACAGGTCAGGTGCAGGATCCTGCGTGGAGAAACCTGCCCCCGAAGGTCTTTTTCACCAAACGGCTGCTGCATGACATCGTGAGTGCGTATTACGCGCACCCGACAGCGTGGAGTGAAATTGGCTTCGGAGGCCCTGCGAGTCCACGCGGCTATGTCCGGCTGGGCTTCGATCGCCGCGACCCCTGGGAAGCCTCCGAGGCGCGCCCGGGTCGAGAGGACCGCGCCCGACATGAAAATGCCCGGATCGGATGATCCGAGCGCGCATCCCCGCGCCATTGATGGGCGTGCGCCGGATGTCTTTCGGGTGGGCGGCTGGGTTCCGATGCGCCAACATTCCAATGACACGGAGGTCGATTTCGCGATTGTCGGCACCGGTGCCGGCGGCGGGACCCTCGCCTGCAGGCTCGCCGAACACGGCTTCTCGGTGGTGGCACTCGATGCGGGTCCGTATTGGCGGCCCCTCGAGGACTTCGCCTCGGACGAGGCCCACCAGGCCAAGCTCTATTGGACCGACGAGCGCATCGTGGACGGCGAAAACCCGTTGCAACTCGGCTCCAACAATTCCGGGCGCTCGGTGGGCGGCTCGACCGTTCACTTCGCGATGGTCTCGCTGCGTTTCCGCCCCGAATGGTTCAAGTCCCGCAGCCAACTCGGCTATGGCGCCGACTGGCCGCTCGACTGGCGCGAGATGTGGCGGTACTACCAACAGGTCGAGGAGGCCCTGAAGATCTCCGGGCCCGTCCGTTATCCGTGGGGCCCGAAGCGGCCGCGCTATCCCTATCGTCCTCACGAACTCAATGCGGCAGCCCTGGTGCTGGCGCAGGGGGCGGAGGCGCTCGGTATCCGCTGGACCCCAACCCCGCTGGCGACGCTATCGGCTCCGCGCGGTCTGGCGCATCCGTGTGTCTACCGCGGCATGTGCGTCATCGGGTGCTCGACGAATGCCAAGCAGAGCGTGCTGGTCACGTGGCTGCCCCGCGCTCTTGCCGCAGGCGCTGAAATCCGCGATCTCGCGATGGTCGGGCGTGTGGAACACAACCATACCGGCCGAGTAACGGGAGTCCACTACCATCGGCAGGGGCGCTGGCACTTTCAACGGGCCCGCAACGTCGTGGTAGCCGGTTATGCCATCGAAACACCCCGGCTGTTGCTCAACTCGGCCAGCAGCCGCTACCCCGCGGGCCTGGCCAATTCCTCGGGTCTCGTGGGTAAGAACCTCATGGTTCAGTCGAACCAGGCCGTATGGGGCTTGATGCAACAGGAGATCCGCTCCTACAAGGGGCCGCCGTCGCTCGCCGTCACCGAGCACTGGAACTACACGGACGAGGGGAAGGATTTTTTCGGGGGCTATTGCTACATGAGCCAAGGGCCACTGCCCTTGGTCTGGTCGGGCACGCAATCGGCCAAGCGTGGGCTGTGGGGACCGCGGCTCCTCGAGGAGATGCAGAAATACAACCATCAGGTGGGACTCAAGATGGTCGGAGAATGTCTACCGCAGGAACGCAATCACGTGAGCCTCACGGATGAGCGCGACAGATACGGCCTGCCCGTACCGCGCGTCACGTTTTCATTCTGCGAGAACGACCAGCGGCTCATCCGACACGCACTCGCCTTCATGCGCCAGGCGCTGGAAGTGGTCGAGGCCACCGAGATTTGGGACGAGACGGACGACACCTGTCATCTGAACGGCACGGCTCGAATGGGCGATCATCCGAGCACCAGCGTCGTGAATGCCGACTGCCGCTCCTGGGACATCCCGAACCTGTGGATTTGCGACGGATCGGTCTTTCCCACCGTGGGTGGCGTCAACCCGTCGCTCACCATTCAGGCGATCGCCTGTCGCACCGCTGATCGGATCAAGCAGTTGGCCGCGCGAGGAGATTTGTAGGATGAAGCCTGAACCGGACCGAAGCCGAAACTAACCGACCGAGGGTCCATCGCGCTGATCGCAGGCGGCAGCCGAGGAAGGTTCACGCCTGGGAACCTCTTTTGCTGCGTAAAACCGGGACCGACTTGCGCAACAGGAGCGAGGAGCGAGGCCGATGACACACGACACAAGCGTGCAGAAAGTAAGCGCGCAGACGGCGCCTGTAGGCACCATGGGCCAGAGATACCTCGCCTGCGGCATTCGCATGGGGATGAGGTTGTGGGTAGAGGAGGAACCCTTGCCGGTCAAGCCCGCGACACAACGTGACTACGAGACTATCGGCTACGTGATTTCCGGCCGTGCCGAGCTGCAGATCGAAGGGCAAACACTGATACTCGAGCCGGGTGATTCATGGGTGGTTCCGAAGGGCGCTTTGCACAGCTATGCCATTCCAACTGCCTTCACGGCGGTAGAGGTGACGTCACCGCCTGCGCAAGCACACGGTCGCGATGAGCATCAGTCTACGGACACCGCAGCGCATTGAACGGGAGAGCTTATCCATGACGCTCAGGCTCAGCAGTCCGGCGTTCACGCAGAACGCTAAGATCCCGAATCAGTTCAGCAGGGATGGGGGCAACGTGTCACCGCCGATCGAGTGGCAGGGAGCGCCGGCTGGCACCCGCAGCTATGCGCTCGTCGTGGAAGATCCGGACGCGCCCAAGGGCACGTTTCGGCACTGGGCAGCCTATGACATCGCGTCGGACGCGCAGCGCTTGGCCGAGGGCGCCGGCTCCGGCGAGCGAGGCGCGGCCGTGCAGATGGCGAAGAACGATTTCGGCAACCCACACTACGATGGCCCGCAGCCGCCGCCCGGTCACGGCACACACCACTACCACTTCAGACTATTCGCACTGGACGTGCCGGAGTTGGACGTTCCCCAGCAATGCGATGCCGCTCAGGTGCTCGAGGCGGCACGCGCGCATTCCATTGCAGAAGCGGAAGCGATCGGCACATTCGAGCGCTGAGACCGTGCGCTCCAGCTTGTTGGCTGGGGCGCAAAAAAAAACGTAGCGAACGTTGACCCTCACCCGGGAATCGGGCGAAGAAGTTCTGGCCGCCCTCCAAAGCTTCGCGCGCAAACGAGCGAATGCGGTGTGCGTCTCTCGAGTGGTCTTCAGCCCAGAAGTTCCACGAGCAGTTTGCCGACTGTTCCAGCGGCTTCCCGCGTCGGAAAGTGGCCGACACCCTCCAATACCAGCCGGGTGTAGGATGCGCAGAAGTATTGCTCCCTCCCTTCCGAGCTTGATGGCAGTACGCAACGATCCTCAGCGCCCTGGATCATGAGCGTTGGGACCGTGATGGTCTGAGCGGCCTTATGCCGCGCTTCGAGCGCGGCATAAGCGGGATCTGGATCCGCTTCGCCCCAGCGCACACGGTAGGCATGTAACGTGACATCCGCCCAGTCCACATTGGCGAACGACTGCGCGACTTTCTCGAAAGTCGCCTCATCGAACCAGCCGGGCGGGCTCCACGTTTCCCACTGACACCGCGCGAAGGCGATGCCTTGATCGCGAACGAAGTCGGCGCCTCGCCGCGTGGCCATGAACCACTGATACCAAATGCCTTCGCCTGAAGGAGCCGTGGTGTACGCATCTCACCCGGCGTCCATTCCACCGACAGCGCCGCACAATGACTGATCCGTTCGGGAAACAGCGCGGCCCCCTTGGGCCCCGCGCATGCCCGACTTGGTGAGCCGGACACCTACTCATTTGCGCTATAGTGTTTCTATTGCGACACGACACGCCACTCAATTCTCGGGCATCGTGCTGGACGGAGAACGCGGCGTGCGGTGTGCTCGCGCTCCCGAGTAAGAACCAAACTCCCCGTCAGCTCGGCTTCGCGCGCTCGCCCGCCGCGATGTAATTCCATCGGGCGATGTTCCGCTGCAGGAGCTTCGCCAGATCTTCGCTGTTCGGATGCGACCAATCCCGCTGCAACTCGGCGGCCACCGCAACCCAGGAAACTGGCACGATGCCGACCGCACTCATGCGCATCAGCGCGGCCGACTGTGCGGCCTCGGACCACGTGGCCGAGGCGTCCGTCACGACGAACACGTCGTAACCAGCCCGCTTCGCCCCGAGCGCAGTGAACGCAACACCAGCATCGGTGGCAATGCCGGATACGATGAGCTGACGCCGCCCCGTCGCCTCCACGGCCGCAACGAATCCGCTGTCCTCCCACGCGCCGATCGAGGTGCGCGCGATGACCTGCGATTGCGGAAAGGCGCGCGTGAGCTCCGGTACCATCGGTCCCGGACCTTGCGGATTTGAAGGATCGCTCGCGGTCAGAATCACCGGAAGTCGGTAGATCGCGGCAACATCGCGCAGCGCCAGCATGCTTTGCTTGAGCTGCTCTGGGTGCAAGCTCTGAACGCTCGCCATGAGACCCGTTTGATTGTCGACGAAGACCATGACCGCCTGATCACGCGCAAGCGGCGATGGGATCTGCTGCGTGCTCGATAGGGGCACCCTGGCCGCACTCATGACACACGCCTCAGGAACGAGCGGGCCTCCACCAGAATGCATTGCGTGCGCTCTGCGTGCGCCAGGTTCTGCTTCGCCTCGGAATCCGCCGCGAGTTTTGTGCGATATTCCTCGTATGCCGCCAGGCTTGCGAACTCAATGAGGGCGAGCGCGAAGTTGTTGGCGCCTTCCTTGGGCAGGAAATACCCGAGCAGGCGCCCACCGGCGCGCTCGATGATGGGCGGCCACCGCTTAGCATACTCCTCAAACGCATTGAGTTGATGGGGATCGAGCGTGTACTGAATGCAGCACGTGATCATCTGACTGTCCCCTTCAGACAAGTTGAGTTGGCTCGGTATCACCGGCCACTCCGGTTCGAGATCCGGCTGAGGGATCGAGCGCGGATTGGGTGTTGCCTGGTGCTTCCGAGTGGGTGCCGGTGCGATTGAGCGCGAGGTGCGCGCCGCGCACCCTATTAAGGCGGACCGCATGGCGGCGAAGATACAGCTGCGGCCAGGCTCCGTTTGTTCCGGGCTCAGTTCGATGCGCGCACATGAATCTCGCGGAACTTGTCGTCGTAGAACGCCAGCCGATCCTTCAGCGCTCGATGCTCGTCGTAGGGCTCCTCATAGGACCAGACGGCATCCGGTAACGTCGTGCCGTCCACCTTGAGATTGAAATAATGCGCAGTTCCCTTGAAGGGACATTGGGTCGTCGTGCTCGAGGGCTCGAGCTTGTCCATAGCCACGGCGGAGCGCGGAAAGTATAGCCGCGCCGGGTTCCCGTCCTCCTCGACGCGGATCACGTCGCGCGAATTGGCGAGGACCTCACCACGGACCTCCACCTCGAGCTTTTCGGCGACGTGCTTCTCCTCAACTTTGTGGTCCGGATGTTTCTGATGTCCAGGTGATTTCATTGCCTTACTCCAGTTTGTGCATTTCGCCACTGGCAAGCCGCTCAGAATGCCCACCGGCCGCACTGGCCTGTAACAGCTCGCAACGAGCAACCTTTAGGGAAGGCTCGTCAGTTGAATCTCTACCTTCATGGCGTGTTTACTCGACAGCGCGGCGTTCGCGCAGAATCAACCCATTCTGAGAGCTACGTAGCCGCGATCGTCGATGCGAGCAGAATGAGTGCAGCAAGAGACAGCACCGCCCGTGCCACATGCGAGTACTCCCATTGATTCCGCAGCGAGCGCCAGTCCGGCGATCGGGGCTGGCGCTGCTCAAACCGAAGCCGAAAGAAAGCATCAGCCGTTCCATGCAGCTTCACATCGCGGACCCAGAACTGGTTCACCGGCTGGGTGAACAGCCAGAACACCAGTTGCATGAGCGCGAGCGCGATGAGCGCCCAAAGCGTGAGCCAAAACGCCAAAGTCCCGCGCGGTGTAATCAGTGCGAGCACGACAGTAGCAATGAGGCCTCCGAACTCGCCGACTGCACCGGCAATCGTGAAACCTGGATAGTAGATGGGCTGGACGGCACGATACGTTTCCTCGGATAAACGCAGCTTACCCGGTAGCTCGAGCGCGTGAGCGACTGCGCAGGAGACGGCAATCGCCACCAGGAGCAATGTAAAGACTTGCATGAGCGCGAGCATGGCGGCCCTTGGATCGCAACAGTCCCAGCGGACGAACGCGCAGCGGAAACCGGTGTTCCGCTGCGTCGAGCATGCTGTCGGATTCGACGCCCTGTCTTTTTGGTGTGCCGGACACGGGAGCGGTGTTTGCTCAAGCAAGCCGCTGGAAACGAATGTTGAACCGTGTGTCGAGGACCTGAGACCAGTGCTCTGCGAAATTGACTACGTTCTGCAGAAGCTCGACTGGATGCGTAAGGAGCGGATCTGGCCTAACGGGTTGCGCTACCTGTGGACAGATGCGTTTGGCGTCGTGTTGTACGTCTCACTGTATCGACAGCTCGGAGAAGCGCGCTGGTTACAAGCCGCCGAAGAGCTCGTCGCTAACGTGGAGCTGGTGCTCGGGCGCTCCCGTGGCCTGCGTATCGGCGAAGCGCCGGACCGCGACGGGCAGTACTTCCACTACCTGGCGATGTGGCTGTTCGCGCTGGCACGGCTGGGCGATGTGCGACGCGAATACCGCGAGCGCGGCATTGAGCTCGCGCGCAGCATTCATCCGGCGTTCGTGATCCCGCATCGGGGCGTGATCTGGAAGATGAACGAAGAGCTGACGGCGCCCTACCCCGGCACTGGCTTGGGCGCAATGGACGCTTACGATGGCTACGTCGCCTACCGCCTCCTCGATGAGCACGCGCTCGCATCGCAAATCGCTGAGATGCGCGAGCTGATCGAGCGCGACTGGCAGACCCTCGACATCGGGCAGGATCTCGGGCTCGGCATGATGCTGTGGCTGGCGCATTTTTTCCCTGAAGAGCCTTGGGCCGAAGCTCAATCCAAGCGAGCGCTACGCGCTTTGGACAGTATGTGGATCGATCCGCCCGGCTACATCTGTCGCGCACCGGGACTAACACACATCAAGTTCGCATTCACTAACTATGGCGTGTCTCTCGGATTACAGGCGGTAGATGCCTGGTCGGCGCGCGTAGATAAGATCAACGCCTTCTTCGAAGGGTGGCGCTCAGGCGATGAATACGACCGCGAGGCGATCACCTGGGTGATGGCCTGCACCTCGCATTTTCCAGGCGCATTCACGGCTTCCTTCGATGCACCCCTCCGGTCCTAACAGTGGCCATTCGAGCGTGTACCTCCGCTGAACGCCACAGCTGCGCTGGCCGTAGAAGTATCCCAGGCGATGCCCGGAGTCCGTGACTACCGGGGTCACCGAGCCACCGCGGCACATCGCTTGCGTGCCACAAGAAGAGTAGACTTCTTGTGATAAGACATGAGCGCTGTCGTAGCCGCACTTTTTGCCGATCATACCGCTGCCGAGCGTGTCCGCACCCGGCTGGTGCAGGATGGCTTTCCCACCGACCGGGTCGAGCTCACCTCGTGTGAGGAGCTCGGGGATGCGGGGCTGGCGCCCAAAGAGCAGGTCTCCGAAAAGCTCACTCACTATTTCTCGCAGCTCTTTCCCGATGAAAAGGAGCGCCAATCCGCGCAGCTTCTCGTGCGTGGCGTGCTGGAGGGGCATGCGGCCATTGCGGTGCAACCCCGCGGCGAGATTGAGACGCAACGGGCCCTGGAACTCTTGGAACAGGCCGCACCCATCGAGCTTCGCGAGCGCGACTTGGATGATCAAACCCTCGAGCGCGCCGCTTCACCCAGCGAGACGCCTGTTGTTCCGCTCGCTGTCAAGGTCTTGTTGCATCCCGGGGAGCCTTGACGCTCGGCGAACTATGGGGGACCTGCACTGCGCAGTGTGAGTGCGCGGGAGGCCCGGCCGCCCGCGGGATGATTGCAGGCGACCCTACATTTCCGCGCTGTTACATTTCTGCGCGGCGAAGATCGACGCGAATTCGGTTCTCGACGTCAGTAACGCCGATGCAGTCAGCAACGAGATCCTCGATCGCGTGTTTAATGCGGCGCTCGGGCACGGAACCCTGGAGTGTCACCAAGCCATTCTTGATGTGTAGCTCCACATTCCGCGCATCGATGGAGTCGTCCCCGGCAAGACAGGCAACAATCTCCTCGCCGATGCGCTCGTCCGAGCGCCGGTAGTTCTTTGGCCCGCGACCGCGATGATTGACGCCCTGTGGACGCTGCCCCGATAACGGTGGCTCATCGGGCTCACCTCCAGTGTAGAAGCCGCCCCTATAGGTCTTGCCGTGCGGATATGGCCCACCGCGCAAGCCGCGAGCCAGAGCACGATGTGCATAGTGACGGTAGGGATCGTCCGCCTGTTCTTCCCAGCGAAGCGCCTGCGTGCCGAAGTACGGTCGCTCCGCCGCGGCATGCCGATAGGCGCATCGGTCGCGTTGACTTGCCACGTAGCCGTCTCGCCACCGCAGGAACAAACACCAGCGGCGAGGGTACACCACGCACACCCCGCGGCAGTGCGGCCACGATATGTCAGTGTTCGGTTGCAACAAATACAACGTTTGTACGAGGCGGCCCGCGCAGCTCGTTCCGCTGAGTTCACGGCGGGCTGTGCGGCGTCGCCGCAGCCGAAATAGCAATTCCTGTCCGCCCTGCCGCAGGCGATCGTGAGCGGCTCTTCACGGCCAAGCAGGCGCTGACACTGTCCATAGCGGAACCTGATTCGCGTCTGTTGGAGGATGCGCGGGAGCGCTGTTTGCTAACTAAAAAATAAAAATATACCACCCGACGGAACTCGAGGCGTACAGATCGCGCTGCCGAAGCGAGCCTCTCGTGGCCGCGCCGGAGGGAACCTCTCATGCTCGACCTCGCACGCGCACGTAATCAGATGGTGAACACGCAGATTGCCCGACGGGGCGTGCGTGACTCGCAGGTGCTGGAGGCGATGCGGAGCGTGCCGCGTGAGATCTTTGTCGAGCCTGGCTTCGAGGAGTTCGCTTATGAGGACGCTCCGCTGCCGATCGGCCAGGAGCAGACGATCTCCCAACCCTACATTGTGGCGCTCATGATCGAGGCTGCCGAGCTGAGACCCGGGAACCGTGTTCTCGAAGTCGGCGCAGGCTCGGGATACGCCGCGGCCGTGATGAGCCAGATCGCGAGTGAGGTTTACACAATCGAGCGCCATGCCACCCTCGCTGAGGAGGCGCAGAAACGTTTCAACAACCTGGGCTATGACAACATCACGCTGCGGGTCGGCGATGGAACCCGGGGCTGGCCCGAGGCCGCGCCATTCGATGCGATTCTGGTCGCAGCGAGCGGTCCTGAAGTACCCGCCGCACTGAAAGAGCAACTGGCGATCGGCGGGCGCCTGGTGATTCCAGTGGGGGAAGAGCGCTGGGGCCAGAAGCTGCGCAAAATCCGCCGCGCGAGCCAGACGGACTACGAGGACGACAGTCTCGGTGCTGTCACGTTTGTGCCGCTGATCGGTGAGCAGGGTTGGGCCGAAGACGGCCGACGCTCCGCCAGCAATCATGTTACCCCGCAGTCCCGCGGCCAAAGTCTGCCGCAGATGATTGCCGCGGCTGCGGAGCAACTGCCAGCTTTCGAGGACCCCGCCTTCGGCGCCCTATTCGACCGCTATGCTGATCGCCGTGTTGTTTTGTTGGGCGAAGCGAGCCACGGTACGGCCGAGTTCTATCGGGCCCGGGCAGCGATCACGCAGCGCCTGATCGAGCAGCACGGCTTCACCATCGTCGCCGTAGAAGCGGACTGGCCCGATGCGGCCACGGTTGATCGTTACGTGCGCCACCGTGCCGCGCGCACCAGTTCCGAACTGCCCTTTCAGCGCTTCCCAACCTGGATGTGGCGCAATACGGATGTGGAGCAATTTCTGACCTGGGCGCGCAGCCACAACGAGTCTCTCGAGGCGCAGAAGCGCTGCGGATTCTACGGCCTTGACATCTACAACATGAGCGACTCGATTGTAGCCGTCCTGGAGTATCTCGATAAGACCGACCCAGAGGCGGCGCGCATTGCACGCGAGCGCTATGCATGTCTCACACCCTGGCAGAAGGACCCCTCGACATACGGCCGCGCAGTGCTGAGCGCCAGCTACCGAAAATGCGAACAAGCGGTCATCCAGCAATGCCGCGACCTGCTTGCGCGTCGGCTCGAGTATGCGCGCCAGGACAACGAAGGCTTTCTCGATGCAGCACAAAACGCGCGCCTCATAGCCTCCGCCGAGCGGTACTACAGAGTCATGTACTACGGTGGCGCGGAATCCTGGAATCTGCGCGATACACATATGTTTGAGACATTGGGACATTTGCTCGAGGCGCGCGGCCCTCGCTCCAAAGCTGTCGTGTGGGCACACAATTCGCACATCGGCGATGCCCGCTATACCGATATGGGCGCGGTTCGTGAGGAACTGAACATCGGCCAACTCTGTCGCGAGCACTACCGTGATGAGGTAGCGTTGATCGGGTTCGGTACGCACAGCGGCACGGTTGCAGCTGCCACCGATTGGGATGGTGACATGGAAGTCAAACGCGTACGGCCTTCCCATCAGGACAGTTACGAGCGGCTCTGCCACGATACTCAGATCCCGCGTTTCCTCCTCGATCTCGGTCCAGATGAAGCGCTACGCCGGCGCCTGCTGCCCACCAGACTGGAGCGCTTCATCGGTGTCATCTACCGGCCCGATACCGAGCTCATGAGTCACTATGCGGAAGCCTCGCTCCCGAAACAATTTGACGCGTTTGTCTGGTTTGATCAAACGACGGCAGTGACGCAGCTTGGACCGCAACACGCGAAACCAGGGGTGCCCGACACCTATCCTTTCGCACTATAGATGTAGCACTGAATAGACATAGCACTGCTGCGTCGTGCGCGCGGGTGCCGGCAGGACGGCACTACTGATGAATAGGCGCGTGAATAGGCGCGCTCGCCCGCCGCCCACCCGCTCAAGCGTACGGTTTGTAATGAGCGCAGTTGCTTGAGTAACCCGCAGACGAGCGCGGCTCCATGACACTCGTCCGTTCGAAACTGTCGCGCCGTTTTGCCGCCGGGGTTGCGTTCTTTTGCGCCCGATATGCATCGCACACATCCTGCGCATCGTAGGACGTCGCTTACATGCGCTGCCGGCTGGCCCGACTTGTGAGCGCGCGACCACAGTGTCTAACCTGCGTTGCGTGTGACCGGAGTCGAGAGCGTATTTTGGGACATGCTTTACAGAAGGGGAAATTATGGCCAAGAGCTCGAAACTAAAGGATCTGGGGCAGCCAGCGGATCGCGAGGACTCGCGAGAAGAGGATCAACTGGACCGTGACCCTGGGTCCAATCGTGGAACCAAGGGTCAAATGCCAATCAGCCGGCGTGTTGCCAGAACTGAAGCAGGAGGCGTGGAGCCCGCCGCGGCCCGGGACGCGCTCGACAGATCGAGCCGACGGTCCGACTGATCATCGGCGCGAGTCGAATCTCGAGGCGTTCTGGCAGGTCGGCTAGCGGGCACTACCTATCGGCGGCGATGGGCCAGGTCGGATCCGTCCCGTGCGCGTTTTGGGGGCGAACTCCCGGTGTCTCGCGGCGTGCGGGCGGTGCGTACCTGCACATGTCGGACGATTCTGACAACAAGTTGCGTGACTGCCGACTGCCGCCGCGCTCAACCGAACGCACATGCTTTTCCAGCAGGGTCAATCAGGTAGTCTGCGCGCAAGCCGAGCACAGCGGCTCACTCGGCTTGCCGCCGATCCGCTGCGGAACGCAGCCAGCTGATTGCTTTTGAGCGGTGTCTGCGAGCCCTATGTGTCTGTGCGAGGGGCGCGACCGTGCAATTTTTATCCAGACTGATGCCGCGTGAACGTCGGTTCTTCGACCTCTTCGATCAGCACGCGGACTTGGTAGTCTCCGCTAGCGCGGCGCTGTCCGAACTGTTGAGGGGGTTCACGCGCGAGGAGCAACAGCGCGGTGAGCGCATCGCCCGTATTGTCGATTTCGAACATCGCGCCGACAAAGTAACTCACGAGACGTTCGCACTTCTCCATGGCACGTTCGTAACGCCGCTGGATCGGGAGGACATTTACCGCCTCATCTCACGGATGGACGACGTGCTTGACCTCATCCAGGACACCGCCGAATCCTTCCAGCTCTACGATGTCCGTCATCTTACCGTGGAGGCGTGCGAGCTCGCAGACCTTCTGCATGAGTGTTGCCTGAGAATGCAGAAAGCCGTGCATCTGCTGTCCAACATGGGACAGTCGTTGCAGATCCGGGAGCTGTGCAATGAGATTGACGCGCTGGAATCTCAGGCCGACCGCGTGATGCGGACGGCCTTGTCAAAGCTCTTTCGCGAGGAGAACGATGTGCGACAGCTCATGAAGCTCGAGACCGTCTATCAGTTGCTCGAGTCCGCAACGGATCGCTGCGAAGACGTGGCCAACGTCATCGAAGGTGTAGTGCTGGAGAACGCGTGAGCACTGCGCCTGGATGGCGGCGCTAGCTCCTTAGCATGGACATCTCCCTGAGCTTCACGGCTTTGGTGTTGCTGGTCGGCCTCGCTTTGGCATTCGATTTCCTCAACGGATTCCACGACGCCGCCAACTCAATCGCAACCGTCGTCTCGACCGGAGTGTTAAGTCCCTATCGGGCGGTCGCGTGGGCGGCATTCTTCAACTTCGTCGCTTTCGCGATATTCAAAACCAATGTAGCCGCCACGGTCGGCAAAGGGATCCTTGCACCGGAGTTCGTGGATGCGCAGGTCATCTCGAGCGCTCTAGCCGGCGCGATCGCGTGGGACCTCATCACGTGGTACTACGGCCTTCCCACGAGTTCCTCGCACGCTCTCATCGGAGGAATGATCGGCGCCGGGATGGCCAACGCAGGACCGGCATCCCTCGTCCCAGCGGGGATCCTGAAGATCACCGCATTCATCGTCATCTCGCCCCTGTTAGGACTGCTGCTTGGAGCGCTGCTCATGGTGGCGGTCTCGTGGATCTTCTTTCGCAGCTCGCCGTACGCGGTGGATCAATGGTTCCGACGGCTCCAGCTCCTGTCCTCCGCCCTGTACAGTATTGGGCATGGCAGCAATGACGCGCAGAAAACCATGGGCATCATCTGGCTCATGTTGATCTCCGCACGAGCAACCTCGCGCGAGCACCTCCCGTACTGGGTGGTCGCGAGCTGCTACATATCGATGGCGCTCGGCACGCTTCTCGGCGGGTGGCGCATCGTCAAAACGATGGGCCAGCGCATCACGAAGCTCAAGCCCGTAGGCGGCTTCTCCGCGGAAACCGGCGGAGCGCTGACCTTGTTCCTCGCTTCAAGTCTCGGCGTACCGGTATCAACCACTCACACCATCACCGGCGCGATCGTGGGAGTCGGTGCGACTCAGCGCGTCTCGGCGGTTCGCTGGGGCGTGGCGCGGAGTATTGTGGTGGCCTGGGTCATTACCATCCCCGCCGCCGCGCTCCTAGCTGCAGGTGCCTGGTGGCTGGCGAGATACGCGATGATCCCTTCCATGAGCTGATTGCGGGCCATTCGCGGCACACGGCTCCAGCCGAGCGTACTACGTGGACCGACTGCAAGTCCTGAATCTTCAGGCGTGTACGGCTTCGCGGCTCACGAGCTTGTTGAAGTTGCTGGGACTGCCATCGGCCATCTTGTCCTCGACGATCAGTGCCAGCTTGCGCTGGTCAAAGACCCGGAACCACTGATCCCAGGGAATCGCCTCTAACGAGTCGTCACCTGAGTATCCCGGAAAATCCAGACGCAGCAGACAACTGCCCGCCTGGCTCTCCGTGCCCTTGACACAGGCCGGTTGCGCACTGCGGGATTCAGCCCACTCCTGGATTTCATCGTGATCGGTCAGAACACGCTGAACACGTTTGGAAGTCTGTTTCATCGTGACGCTCCTTACTGACGGGCACCGTCCGCAATAATCGTACCCTTCACGGCCCAGACCGGACTGCACCGCACATCAGGCTGCACGCGAAACTGCGATCAATCGAGAGCTGGAGCACAAGCTGGAGGTATCGGCGTTCTTGCCGATACTGCCGCGTGAGCCGGACCTGATCGGGGTACGCGCGGCGCGTTGCTCATGCGCTCCCTCCGCGGACGGGAACTGCAGCAACAGCGCAAATCGGATGCTCGCAACCACCTGAGTAGTTGTCGGATCTCCGCTTGTTTGTTCAAATCCCATGTAGTCAAAGGACGCGCGATCGTGCGCATTGAGCTAGCTGTATGAAACGCATTATGTATATCGAATGCAAGGACGCCAGGCTGGATGGGTCGGGCCGAATCGGTTGGGTCGAACTCTCCCGCACCGCACGGTCCTACGTTTACAACGGGAAGCGTTTCAACAAGACGAAATCGGGCTACAAATACAATTGCATCGAGGAAGAGACTGGCGTCGCCTATTGGATATCGGGGCCGAAGAAGAGGGGCGGAGACAGGCTATATGGCGGGGTCGTCGAGATCGACGAAGATGCTCGGGTTGAGTACTGGACAAAAATTCGACGCTTACCGGAATCAGTTGAATTGAAGCAAACTTTCTGATCAAGGCGATGATCACGGAGGGAAGGGTTCGCTGAACCCTGTCCGCGATCGTTATCACGAACGCATTCACGACTGGAATTTTTAGCCTTCAAGATGTCTGGGACAATTGGCAGCGATTATCCTCGATTGAGGATGCGCCTCAAAAGCCGGTGATGATACTGAGAGGCCTCGTAGGGTATGACGCCGAGAGCGCTTCGTAGCGCGTCGCCCCTAACCAACCCTTGGCAAACGCCCGGCTATCATGCGGCCGCCGGACGCGCGAACCTGACGATACCGTGGATGATGATCGCGCAGGCATTACAATGTGTCCGTAATATGGTTCGACCGCGCCGACTCTGCCCATGCGAATACTCATTACCGGAGCATCCGGATCCGGCACGACGACCTTCGGACGCGCACTGGCGACCGAGATGGATTGGGCATTCTTCGATGCTGACGACTACTACTGGATGCCAAGCGATCCGCCATTTCGGGACCCTAACCAGGGCTGAACGTTAAAAACGGAAAGCAGACGCAGGTGATTGCTTTCGGGAAACGGACTCCCAGCATTATTCCCCCGACACCTGCCACTAGTGCCCATGCGACGACGATGTGGAGTGGTACCGGAAGGGTCCCGAATATGATCCGCGCGAGACCGCCTATCCACAGACAACCGACACCACCTACGAGGGCGCCTCGGATACGATCCCGCCGCGTCACTGGCGCGTGCCACCAAGCATTAAACTGACCCAACATCGCGCTCATTGCTCTTTCGATTCCCTTACCTAGAACTTCATCGTATGGGCCCAAATCCAGTTATGGAGACTGCCGCCGTTTGATTTCCGGCAGTACTTCGTCGATTACCGTATCATCTGCCATGACTTTGGCCAAGGCGGCATCCAGCCGCTGAAGCAATTGAGTGAATGACTCTCCCTCCCCGCACACGAGCGCGACCCTCGGTTTTTTCCCTGCACAGCAAGTGCCGCCCGTCTGATTGGCGGGATCTCGCCCATGGTGATCTGGCCGCGTGTGTTATCGAGAAACGATTGGACGTTATCCAGTGACAGGCTGTTTGATTTATCCCCCATGAGTCTCATTCAGTCCGCAAAGATCAACGGGCACGGTCCGTACCGCTACATCAAGGACGTACTCGAGCGTCTACCGACTCAACCCGCCAGCCGGATCGAGGAGCTCCTACCACTTCGCTGGCAGCCGCAGAACCTCACTTCCTGATCCAGAATGGAAATCGGCTTTGGCACTCTATTTTGGGGCGGCATCTTCGTAGCCCTCACCGCAACCGCAATCGCTATTGTCTCGATCTACTATTTTGTTCGCTGGTTGTACACCATCAGTCGGCGGCGCACGAGTCGCCGATATCCATCAGACCGGGAACTGTTTTAATCTGCCCTTGGGGGCCTCCTGTCTTGGGTGAGTTCGCCAGTCGCTTACGCTCAATCGCCCGGTCGATGGCATCTGTGTGGGCTTTCGCCCGGAAAGTCCAATGCCCGCCGATATTCCGAGCTTTCCCGGTTACCCTTTGAGGTTCGTCGCGCGCCTGCTCCTGAACAGACTCAGGACCGGCCTTGCACGCTAGGGCACGATCAGTAAAAGAACCGCGTTCATCTCCAAAAACTCCTGCACGCCGGACCGCTGGAAGACTTAACCACTCCGTTCCAACGGGGTGCCGCGCGCTTTTCTCTGGCGCAACTTCGCTATGGGCCTCTCGCCCATGGCCGCGACCGGCGCGTGCTGCGCCATCAGTTCGTAGATCCACTCGATGAAGACACGCAGCTTCGCGCTGACGTGCCGGTTGGGCGCAAAGGCCACGTACAACGGCATCGGATCCAGTTGCCATCCGTCAAACAGAGGCTTCAATTCGCCCAGTCTGACGTGCGGGTCGGCCATGTAACGTGGAACCCAGAGAATGCCCATTCCCGCCAGGCCGGCCGCAAGGTACGCATTGCCATCATCGACCGCAACAATGTAGCGGCCTTGCACCTCGACGCGCTCGCGCCCGGACCGCATCGTAACCGGCGCCACGGTGCCACGGCTGGAACGCAGGAAGCCGACGATACGCTGGTGGGTGCCTTCCAGTTCCCGCGGATGCGATGGCCGGCCGGCATGCGCCAGGTAGCTGGGGGCAGCATAGACGCCCAACGCAAGCTCACCCACGCGACGGGCCATGAGAGAAAGGTCCGTGAGTTCTCCGCCCCGTAGCACGCAGTCCACGTTGTCGCCGATCACGTCGACATTTCGATCGCTGACGCCCATGTCGAGCTGGATTTCGGGATAGCGCGCGTGGAACGCTGGCAGTGCCGGCATCAGCAGGATCCGCGCGATCGGACTTGGCACATCCACCCGCAAGCGCCCCCTTGGTTGGGCGGACGCCCCGGAGACGCTGCTGTCTGCATCCTCCAGGTCGGCGAGTAGTTGGACAACCCGTTCGTAATAAGCCGCTCCGTCCGCCGTGACCTTGACCTGGCGCGTGGTGCGGTTCAGCAGCTTGACCCGCAGCCGCGCCTCCAACTGCTGCACCAGTTGCGTCACGGTCGTCTTGCTCATGTGCAGCGTCTGCGCCGCCTTTGTGAAGCTCCCGGCCTCCACGACACGGGCAAAGACTCGTAGCGCATCGAATCGATCCATCAGCCCTCCTGAACCCAGGGGATTGTTTGTCGGGAAGAAACAGTCATTGTGCGCCTTGCATCTTTATCGGGAAGACGCGGGCTCCTAAAGTTCATCCCCATTGCAAACGTCTTCTTTCGAGGAGCTTGGCACATGTCCAAACGTGATGTGATTTTTCCGGCCGGCCGCCAGGCGCTGTACGAGCGTAACCGGTACTCGCCGGCGATCCGCTCGAACGGCTTTCTGTTCGTTTCAGGTCAGGTGGGCAGCCGTCCGGACGGATCGCCTGAACCCAATCTGGAGGCGCAAGTCCGGCTGGCCTTCGACAACCTGAATGCAATCCTGCGGGCCGCTGATTGCACGTTCGAAGACGTCGTCGACGTCACGGTCTTCATCGTCGATCCCGCCTCCAGGTTGGAAAAGATCTGGAAGGTGGTAGGCGAGTATTGGGGCGACGCGCCGCACCCGACGCTGACCGCAATCGGCGTGACCTGGCTGTATGGGTTCGACTTCGAAATCAAGGTGATCGCGAAGCTGCCTTAAGGTCAGTCAGTCGTAATTCGCAACCACCTGCACGACCTTGCCTTTCGAATCGATTTCCATGAATTCGCCAGTCTTGCCACCCTTCTGGTTCTGATAGTAAAGAATGACACTGGAAACTCCCCACATCACGTCAATGAGCTCGAACTTCAGATTCGGGTACGCATCCAGCCCTCTCTTGAAATAGGCTCGGAGAGCTTCCTTGCCTTTTACCACACCCGACTCGTCGTTCAGAATCCTGGCGGCAACCGGTGATACGAGAACGACGTCTTCTCCGTAGTGAGACATGATTTCATCGAGGTCATGGGCGTTCCATGCACGGACCCAATGAGAGGCGAGGTTTCGTGCGTCATCTTCTGTCAACATTCTTGCCTTCCCTATAAAGACCGCAGCGCGCGGAGGGAGTCCTCTGATGGGAGAGGTGTTTCCCAACCGCGATGACACCTTTGAGATTACCTCACCCGAACGCGAACCGGGAACGCAGGAACGGCGCAAATCGCTTCTTCGCGACGGTTCCGCTGAGAGCTGCCTGCCAATTCCACCACTTGTACGGCGGGGTCTGCGGATAGCCCTCGGGGGAGTCCTCCCAAGCCTCCTGCCGCCGAGCGCCGTCATATCGGGATAGCTCCAGACTGTCCCCAGCGCCTCGTCGCCCCGCCACTTACTGCCGCTGGCCGGCAGTAACAATCGGTCCTGATGCTCGAAAAAAGCTTGGCCTACGTCCTCCTCGAACGCGCGACGCGGCGATTGAAGCTGAACAGTTTCGGCGTGCTCAACCTGAGCTTGCCGAAATCCGCATGCAACGGATTCAGCAGATAATTCCATTCCTCGGTCACGATTGCCGATGGCACCTTCAACACCGCGCTCTCGCCTCGTTCCAGCCATTGCCCGCCAATTCTCTGCAGTTGCGGTGGTGGATCTGCCGCGAACCATTTGGGCGGCAGATCACGAGTTGCGACGGTCTCAACTCGCACGCTTGCCGGAATGGTGGCGCGCCCCAAAACCGAAGCAGGCACCCAACCATGGCGGCGATAGTTAACCGTGTACTCAAGAACCGCCAGGGAAATACTCGCCGATGTGTACACAATCGGCCGACCTCGCCGGGACCACCGGCCGCTCGCATAAAGCCCTCCCTGACCGCTGAATAGCTGCGCCCGATGCACGTGCTTCCCCAGCCGAAAAACCGTAAGCGTCACGAGTAAATCCCATGCTCCATCTGATAGAGCATGTTTGAAACCTTCTCCGCGCCAGGATCGGTGGCAACGGCCGCCAGTGGCGAACGACCACCCAACGAATCGCTAGGCTCACGGAGCCACGCTACGGCGTTCCCGCGACTCTCCAGCACCAGCACGGCGAGCGCCAAGATGCGCGCCAGTCGGACCAAACGATCAGACGTGGCCGCGTCGAGTCGATCGCGCCTCTTCCACCGAGCACGCGTTCGCAAACTCACCTGGAGCAGCCGGTCCTCTTCAACGGGCGTCAATTCCAATGCTTCCGACACAGCCTCATACGCACGAATGGGAAGCCCTCTTTCGACTTCTGCGAGCAAATCAACGCGCGCGGTGCGGACACCGAAAACTTGCGGGCCGCCGAGAATGTCGATGATGTTCGCTGTCACTCAATTAAGCCTTCTATGTCACTTGGCAGTGATTCTAATGCCATTTGCCAAAACAGGCGAATACCCGTCTCATCGACTCCATGGCCGCGACCGTTAACGACGGTAACCCTTTGATTTAAGCGTCACCCCGATCCTTGAAAACCTGTTCTGTCGTTCTGTCGCATAACCACTTTACTAGTTCCCTAGTAAAGTGGTTAGATCGGCCCATCAGCCAATCGGCGACGGCCTCTGGCCGGCGCAAGAAGAACTCATGATCGAACTGAAAGAACTGGGTTTTCGCTATCCCCGAAGCGGCAAGCCATTGTTCCAGGGCCTGGATCTGCAGCTCCCCGCGGGCACCATCTGCGGCATGCTGGGTGCGAACGGTGCAGGTAAGAGCAGCCTGCTCAGGCTCCTCGGCGGCCTGAGCTTTCCCCAGCAAGGCAGCTGCAAGGTGCTCGGCTTCGTTCCGGCCGAGCGGCTGCCGGCGTTTCTGGCAGACATCTTCCTGCTTCCGGAGGAAATCTCCGTCGCGCCGGTCACACCGGCGGCTTACGCACGCCGCTACGGCGGTTTCTATCCCCGCTTCGATCAGGCGACATACGACAAACTGCTGGCCGACTTCGAGCTCCCCACGGATCGCAAGCTCACCGAGTACTCGTACGGCCAGACGAAGAAATTCCTGCTCGCGTTCGGTATCGCCACCAACGCGCGCCTGCTAATCATGGATGAGCCGACCAACGGGCTCGACATCCCGGGCAAGCATCACTTCCGGCGGGCACTCATCAACCATTTCACGCCTGAACGCAGCTTTCTCATTTCCACTCACCAGGTGCACGACCTGGAAGGGCTGATCGACTCCGTGATGATCATTGCCGACGGCAACATCCTGTTGCATGCCACGCTGGATGCACTGACGGCGCGCCTGCAAGTCCGGCTCGAACAGGAGGCACCGGACGACGCGCTCTACGTGGAAGAAACCCTCGCAGGCTATCGCGTAGTTCGGGAAAACAGCTCCGGCATGGAAGCGGAGCTCAATCTGGAGTTGTTGTTCGGGCTCGCCACTTCCGCCAGCACGCGGTTGCGACAGGTGCTCGCCAGCGGCCTGCAGAGCGAAGTAGCACGATGAGCGGCTTAGACGCGTCCCGATTCCGCCGCGTGTTCTGCAATGACCTCCTGCAGCAGTGGAGGAAGATCTGGATTGCGACACTGGCAGTCGCCGGACTGGGACTGGTCGCCTATCTGACCAATCTCAATCCGCCGAACGTCGCAAAGCCCGAGCTCTACGCGGTGCTGTTCCCAATCGTGCTGCTCGTTGGCGGGGTGATTTTTACCAGCACGATCTTTGCCGACCTGCACCACCCGCTCCAACGCGTCCAGTACCTCACGTTGCCATGCTCGAACCTGGAGCGCTTTCTTAGTCGCTACCTGCTGAGCGCACCGCTGTACTACCTGTACGTGCTGGTTGTATACGGAGTGTTCGACTGGATAGCCGCGCTGACGGCCCACGCGTGGACGGGCAGGAGCGCCGCTGCCTTCGCGCCATTCGAGCCGCGGATCTTGCTGCTCACGCTGGACTACTTCGGGCTGCATGCGCTGATGTTTGGCGGCGCCATCTACTTCCGCTCCCATGCCCTGATCAAAACGTGTCTCTCCATCGTGCTAATCGGGTTCGGGCTGGTCCTGGTGCAGTTCGTGGCTGCGGGGATTTTCTTCTGGAGCTACTTCACTTCGCTGCTACCGCTGCAGTCGATCGCCCCCATACGCCTGGTGCCTGTGCCGTTGCCCGTAATCGTGGTCGGCGCCGTCCTGTTGTATCTGTGGGTGCTGTTTATCGCTTATGTGAGTTTACGCGAGCACGAGGTGCAGCGTGAATCTTAAGCCCACGTATCCGATATATCAGCAGATCGCCGATTTCATCTGCGAGAAAGTACTGATCGGCATGTGGCGGGACGGCGACAAGCTGCCCGCAGTGAAAGACCTCGCAGTATTGACATCGGTGAATCCCAACACGGTGATCAAGTCGCTGACTTGGCTGGTGGACAACGACATTCTCACTACACAGCGCGGTGTCGGGTATTTCCTGACCGAGGGTGCTGCCTCCAAGACGCTGGCACTAAAACGTCGCCAGTTCGTCGAAGAGGATCTTCCGGACGTGTTCGCCAGCATGCAGTTGCTGGGGCTGGATCTGGATGAGCTGGCAGTCCTTCATCACAACTACCGCAAGCAAGCAGCCAAGGAAAAGTCCTCAGCGACCGCGAAGGGGGCAGTCCGCCATGAAAAGAAGTGAGCGCCTGATCCGCAACACGATACTGGTGTTAGCTGGGCTCGTCGTGCTGCATGTGGGCGTCAGTCGTCTGTATGCCGACAGCAATGCTGGCCACGCTGTGCAACGAACGTCAGAGGCCGATCTGGCAAAGCTGCGCGATTTCAGCGCTATCGAAGTGAACGGCAATTTGAGCGTGGATGTCGTGCAGGGCGCGGGCTACTCCGTCGCGTTGCAGCCGGCGGACGCAAGCCAAGGCGACATCGTCGCAACAGTGCACGACAGGACACTGATATTGCGCGGCTTCAACAACACACCTGCGAGCGGGGTTCGGGTGGCGTTGCCGACGCTGACGCAAATAGACGTGCACGGAGCTCCTGCACTGTCGCTCTCCGGTTTTTGTGGCGGCGGTTTGTCGCTGCGACTGGCAGAGACTCCGCAGGTGACGTTGCGGAACAACTGCATCCGTCAATGGCACATCGTCGCGTCCGAAGCGGCGGAATTAAGAATCGACAAGGCCAGCATGAGTGCCGGCAAAGTCGACGTGGCCGGTCACATCAAGCTGACCGTCATCGATTGAAACTCAGCCGCACGATGCGTCCTGCTCCGGAGCTTTGCATGCTGCAACTGTCCGATGTCTCAAAACGCTATGCGGGCGGCATCAAGGCGCTCAGCGACATCCATCTGGAGATTCCCCAGGGCATGTTTGGACTACTCGGTCCGAACGGTGCCGGCAAGTCAACGCTGATGCGCACCATCGCGACGTTACAGGCGCCGGATTCCGGCACCATCATGTTCGGCAGCATCGACGTGCTGCGAGAGACGACCGAGCTGCGAAAGGTGCTCGGCTATCTGCCACAGGAGTTCGGCAGCTATCCACGAACGTCCGCACAGAACATGCTGCGGCATTTCGCTGCACTGAAAGGGCTGCACGGTCCGCAACAGCACACCGCAGTGGAGCAGCTGTTGGTCAGGACGAATCTGTGGGAGGCCCGCAAGCGCGGTGTGGACACGTTCTCCGGCGGGATGAAGCAGCGCTTCGGCATTGCCCAGGCGCTGCTGGGAAACCCGAAGTTACTGATCGTGGACGAGCCGACCGCCGGGCTCGATCCGGCCGAGCGGCGGCGCTTTCAGAATCTGCTGGCCGAAGTGGGCGAGGAAATCGTCGTGATCCTGTCCACGCATATCGTAGATGACGTGGCGGAGCTATGCCCGCGCCTCGCCATCATGGGGCAAGGGCGCATTCTGCAGCAGGGCGAGTCGCATGCACTGATCGCGGCTCTGCACGGCAAGCTCTGGAGCACGCTAGTCACTCGTGACGAGGCGCAAGAAATGCGCAAGGAGCACGCCGTTCTATCGTGTCGACTGCGCGGTGGGCGCATGGAGGTGCGCGCCATGGCTGCAGAACAGCCGGCAGGCATGGCTGCGGCAATTCCGGATCTCGAGGATGTCTACTTCGCCACGCTGCATCAGCACGGTCTGACGGCGAATCTGGAATAAGGGGCGCGAGCGTGCGCAATTTTCTGGACGTTCTGCGGTTCGAGCTGCGGCAGCAGTGTAGCTCGCCGATGTTCGTTGCGTTGATGCTGCTGTTTTTTGTGATTCACCTCCTCACGATCTCGCAGGTCGGCATCAACATCAGTGATAACGAGCTGATCGCCTACAACAGTGCATACATGATCTTTCGCACCGAGCTCGTACTGGGTGTATTTGGCATGCTGCCGGCGCTTATTTTCGTCGTGAATGCCGCGGTCCGCGATCACGCGCAGGCAACTGCCGAGCTCGTCTACACAACCCCTGTCGCGAGGCTGCCATTCCTGCTCGGGCGATTTGCCGGCGGTACGTTGTGCACATTGGCAGTAGGGCTGGCGGATGTGCTCGGTACCGCGACGGGGACCTTCATGCCTTGGCTCGAGGCAGGCCGCGTCGCTGCCTTTTCCTGGCAGCCGTATACCATCTCCTTCGCAGCCCTGGTGGTCCCGAACCTTCTCGTGTTCTGCGCGTTGAGTTTCTGTGTGGCGGCGCTGACTCGCACGGCAGCGCTGAGTTTTGCGACGGCGCTCGTATTTGTCGTGCTGGGGCTCGTGATCAATGCGCAGGCTACGAGCGATGCCCCCGCCTGGCTTTCAATGCTAGACCCGTTCGGTGCATTAGCAGTCGAGCAGGCCATCCACTTCTGGGCCGCGGTTGAGCTCAATACCTTGCTGCCGGTGGCGTACTTGCCTGCCAATCGGCTGCTATGGCTGGGTCTGGCGGCTCTCGTGTTTGCATTGACGTGCTGGCGCTTTCGGCTCGAAGTGACGCCTGGGGGTGCCACCCGGTGGTTGAAATTCCGTCTTGCCGCACCAGAACCGGCCGCTGCAATCGGGGCGCAGAAGTGGCGCACCTACTTCAGCGCGCGTGGCACGCTCGCCCAGCTGGTCTCGCAGTTGCACATGGATCTGCGAGCCGTGCTGTTGAGTCCGCTGTTCTGGGTTGTGGTGCTGCTCACGGTCATCAGTACCGTCAGCGAGGTGAAGGGAACGGTTGACCCCACGCTTTCCAAGCTGCCGCTGCATCCTGTGACCAGCCACCTGCTCAGCATTTTTCGTGCGGCGCTATTTCAGTTCGCGCTGATCGTCATCGTCTTCTATTCGGCGGTGCTCATGCATCGCGAGCGTGAGCACCGACTGCATGAAATCCTGGGCGCGTTGCCGTATCACAACTGGGTGATGCTGATCTCCAAGGTGTTGGCGCTCTGTTCTGTGCTCCTGCTGTTGCTGCTGGCATCGATGCTTGTGTGCGTCGGCATGCAGACGATGGCCGGCTACTACGATTTCGAGCTCGGCGTATACCTACAGGGCCTATTCGTTAACACCGGTTTCTACTTCTGCATGTTCGCAGTGTTGGCGTGCGTGCTGCAGACTCTTGTGCCAGGCAAGTGGAGCGGTATGCTGGTCGTGTTCGGTGTGCTGCTGTTCCTGATCGTCCTCCCGGTTTTGGGATGGGAGCACTTGCTGTATGGTTTTCGAATACCGAACGTCGTCTATACCGACATGAACGGCTTCGGGCACTTCTTGCTGCCGACGTACTCGCTCATTGTCTACTGGGGCGCATTCTGCGTGCTGCTCGCGGTGGCGGGTCATCTGCTGTTGCCGCGCGGTGCCGATGCGAGCGCCTGGGCGCGGCTGCGAAACGCCGGCACGCGCCTCACGCCAGCTATAAAGGCCACCGCGGCGGTGGCGGCCATTGTGTTCGCGGCGGCTGGCGGCTGGATCTACTACAACACCAATATCGTCAACGAGTACCAAACGACGGGGTCGATCTTGGACAAGCGGGCGGACTTCGAGCGGCGCTATGCGGTGTACAAGAAACTGCCAGTCGTGTCGCCTGTGGACGTCGCGATGGAAGTCGACCTGTACCCGAGGGAACGACGTATGGTCTCGCGCGGCCGGATGACGTTGCGCAACTTGCAGCGTACGGCACTCGACAAAGTGGTCGTCTCCGCCGACCCGCGGCTGGCGATCGACAGTCTGGAATTGGAGGGCGGCACCCGGACGTTTCAGGACAAGGCGCAGGGCCTCTATTTGTTCAACCTGAGCCGTCCCCTGCAGCCCGGTTCCGAGGCGCAGCTGAAGTGGATGGGGACCAGACATAACCGCGGGTTCAGCAACTCCGGAGCCGACACGGACATCGTCGAGAATGGCACCTTCGTCAACGCGCTTACCGTGATGCCGCTCCCCGTCTACGATGGCGAGCGCGAACTGACCGACACCAGAGAGCGTCGGCGGCGAGGATTATCACCGGCGCCGGGGCTTGCGGCGCTGGGTGATCCGGCGGCTGTATACCTTCACGGATTCGGCGTCGAGAATGCCGTGAACTATCAGGTGGTCTTCAGCACGGACGCGGACCAGATTGCCGTGGCAACAGGTCAGTTGCGGCGTGAATGGAAGCAAGGCGGCCGCCGCTATTTCGAGTACAGAATGGAAAGCCCCACGGACCTGCGAATATCCCTGTCCTCAGCACACTATCAGGTCGCACGCGACAACTGGAACGGCGTGGCGATCGAGGTGTATCACGATGCCAAGCACGCGTGGAACGTCCCAACCATGCTGCAAACCTCGAAAATCGCGCTGGCGTATTACAGCCGCGAGTTTGCGCCTTACATGTATTCGTACTTCCGCATCGTCGAGTACCCCGGTTACGAGGATCACGCGCAGGGATTTCCCGGCACGGTTCCTTATACAGAGACAGTCGGATTTCTCACTGATCTCAGCAGCGAAATGCCTCTTGATAACACCACTGCTCACGAGCTTGCCCATATGTGGTGGGGAGGACTCGCGCACGGAGCCCGCATGCAGGGGCGACAGATATTGAACGAAGGGATGGCGGAGTATTCCCGCCTGATGCTGCTCAAGCAGCAGCAGAACCCCCTATGGCTGCGCACAGAACTGGCGACAAGAAGCAATTCGTACCTGCACGGTCGGAAGCGTGTATCTGTGCCGGAGGTGCCCGTCACCCGGGCCGCAGACGAGCAGGCGCATCTCACATACGGCAAGTCGGCTCACGTCATGTTCGCGCTGGAGGAGCTGTTAGGCGCGGACAAGGTGAACGACGCCCTTCGTCACTTTCTTGACAAGTTCGCGATGAAGCCACCGCCGTTTCCGACTTCCCTGGACCTCCTGAAGGAGGTTCGTGCAGAGGCGGGGCCGGAGTATCAGGGCCTGATCACGGATCTGTTCGAGAGGATCATGCTGTACGACCTCCAGATGACGGCCGTCGAAGTCACACCGGTGGACGGCCAGTTTGACGTGACGATGAACATCACGGCCCACCAGTTCGAGGCCGACGGCATCGGCCGCGAGACCGAAGTGCCTCTCAATACCTGGTTCCAGGTGGTGATCTTTCCTGAGTCGAAGCAGGAACTGCTGGCGCAGACGCCGCTGTATCAGGCTTTTCATCGGCTGCACGCCGGTGCACAGCGCATAACGGTTCGTGTGCCGCGAACGCCCGGCGCCGCCGGCGTGGATCCCTTCCATCTGATGTACGACAAGACCCCGAAGGACAACGTCCGGGTGCTGACGTACTGAAGTGCGGAAGGTCCGCAGTGGCACCCCGCCGCCGCTGTCTTTCGCGTCAATAACAACAGCGAGTCCGGGATGCGCACGCTTCCTTCCCGTTACTTCTTACCGAGGCATCGATTGGCGCGCAGTCGCAGGAACCGGGACACGAGGTGTTGTCATGGGGCTTCGAGCAGAAGTTTCGCGGCCCGCATGGCTCCATCGCCGAGAATCGTGTCGGCTACTGCGAGCGCTCGCGCGCGAGTTCTCAGCTTGAGTGCAGACCCAAGCGCGGCCGACAGCGATTCAGCTGTCGGCGTCGGACCGTCGTGTGCCGAGCCGATCCCTAAGTCCTTAACTCTGCTGGCCCAATAGGGCTGATCCACGATTTGGGGCACTACCACCTGAGGGCTGCCCGCCCGAGCCGCCACCGTTGTTGTGCCGGCGCCGCCGTGGTGGACCACCGCAGCCACTCGCGGGAACAACGCCTGTTGGTTAACCTCACCGACGATGAAGCAGTCTCCGCGGTCATCCACCAGGGCAAGCTCCGCCCAGCCACGTGAGATGACAACGCGGCGACCTTGCGCGCGCACGACATCGATCGCCATTCGGGCGAAGTCCTTCGGTGCGGGAAGACTTCCGAATCCCACGTATACCGGTGGTGCGCCGGCGTCGAGGAATCCCAGTAGCTCAGCCGGAAGCGGCCGCTGATCCGGCAGGATCCACGCGCCGGTCTGCACGACATCGATCTTCGCCGGCTGCCGCCAGGGCGCGAGCACTGGATCCGCGGCGAGCCACGGCCGATCGGTGTAGACGTAATCGCGCACGTTATCGACCTTCGGCAAGCCGATAGAGGCGCGCAAGGTATTGAGCCCGTCACCAAACAGGTCGTTCATCACCTGCACGTTTCTGTCCCATAGGACCTGATTGTCAGTCATGCCAGGTGGGTTAGGGTGACTCGGAAATTCGAACGGCGGTTGATACGGCGAGGGCAGAAAGATCGGACAATAGGCTGCGAGCACGTAACGCATACCTAGTTTCTCCGCAACGGATCGCGCGGCAGCCACGGAAGAGAAGAGACCGGTCGCCACCATCACATCGCACCCCTGCGCCGCTGCACTGATCGCCTGGTACTGAGCAGCCATCACCTGCGCCGCAACCTTGGGCAAGGAGATCGTCGCGCGCTTCGGCAACATCTCCGTTACCCACTCACGCACCGACGTGAAGGCGGGCAGCAACGGCACGCCCGCACCGGCGAAGAGCTTCGCGAACTCCTCATCTGGAGGTGCACACACACATGCGTCCGCACCGAGTGCTCGCAACGCGACGGCCAGCCCGAGCAAAGGCTGAACATCTCCACGTGATCCAAAGGTGGTCAACAACACACGCATTTCACGGCTCCTATGACGGCAAGGCGGGCGATACTGCGGCAAGGCCCGGGCCTTCCGACAAGCCCCCGGGTGCGGTATATTCTCAGCACGCCGGGGCACAGTGGATGCGCTGTCTGGCGTACACCCACACAGTCTGCGAAGTCTCGAATGACTTTCGCCCACCCCAGATGAAGAAAAGGCGCCTCATTGAGGCGCCTATTGTTCTTGACTGCCCTCAGGAGTCGTGCCCGGTAGGTCGCATGACCGTTATTGAGCGGATCTGACCCAGTGACGTGCAACGGGTCGCCCGGAACTGGCCGCGGGAGCAAGGCCAGCCAGGAGCGATAGCGCTGCCGGGAAGTGCGGGAACTCGCGTGCCGGGGGCGACAGCACCGTACGCAGCCCGGCTCGTGAGCGCAAATACATGCGCCGCACCGGTCAGCTCAGCCTCAGAAGAAACAAATCCGCTCCAGTGTGTCGAGCCGCGACCGTTTCGCCCGTCCTCGGTGTAATCAGACAAACCGCCAACTCTCGCCAACTCAATTGGAGGACAAACTCATGCACTCTGCTACTCAGGCGCCTTCGGGCTCGAAAGGTCGGCTCTGGACTGCACGGATCCTCAGCGCCCTGGTCGCCCTGTTCATGCTGTTCGACACCGTCATCCATCTGATGACGCCGACTCCCGTTGTTGAGGCGTTCGCCCGACTCGGATATCCCCTCGGCACCTCCGTTGTTATCGGGATCATCGAACTCGCCTGCGTCGTCCTCTACTTGACTCCCCGCACTGCCGCACTTGGCGCGATCCTACTGACAGGCGTTTTCGGCGGCGCAATCGCCGCCCAAATACGCATCGGCAGTCCCGCCTTCGAGACCTACATCTTTCCGTTGCTGATGGGGCTGTTGCTTTGGGGAGGACTTTGGCTCCGCGATGATCGCCTGCGCGCGCTCGTCCCGTTGCGAACGGAGAAGTGACCTGCGGTGCCGATCGGGCATACCTCAGACAATCGATTAGTTCCTAACAGCGCAAGCACGAGCGGACGCCATGACTTCCGTTGGTCGCGATCGGGTGCCCGCAGCGGACCCGCGGCAGCGGGGGAACCGATAAGAGCGGAATTCCCCGACCGTAATCGGGCTTTTGCGGAGAAAATTGTGAGGCCTGTAATCGCAACAATCAACACGCGATTTCGCTCCCCTATATCGACATTTGCTGGAACAGTACTGCGCCTTTTCTGCGGCTCGCCGGCGCCTTGAGGCGCACTCCTGGCGCACCCCCAAGCTCAACTCACTGCGCCCGATCAGGGGAGAACGTCACGAACCCATCCCCAAGCTGGGGCCTGAGGACAAGACCAGCTCGAGCGGCACTCTCGACGTTGCTCGAGATGAGAATATCCTTGTAGAAGTGTTCGCCACCGGTGTTGGAGTTCCTGCCCCAAACGCCTCTTTTGAAGCGGCTAGTCATCTCCTTGCGGAGCGTGCGGTAGATCTCTCCCTGGAGCTCGCACATCTGATTATCCAGCTCCGATTCGGTGACCAGCAGGCCCACTTCTCCCATCCGCAAATCACCTCCCACACGTATCGGGAACCAGACCTGCACGATGTTAGCCAGCGAGGCGAGACCACCTTCCTTGCGCATCGCCGGATGGCATACATAGAACTTCGGTCGAACACCGGCTTCCACCTCCGGTGTCCTGACTTCAAGGAAAAACCAGCGATCATCTCGCTCCTCCGCACGGCAAAGCCGGGTTCCGGTTTTGGACAACACAGCCTCCAAAATCGGCTTCAGCTCGCCTGGATCGGAGAAGAAGCTCAGCCCTTTGCTGTGGCGCTTGGTCATTTGCATGGCATAGCGCCGGTCAATCGAACGTTGCGTCGCCTACGCCCACCCGAAGCGCTGACATTCGCGCCACACCATGACATCCCCCTGGGTATTGCGGCGCGGTTGAGCTGCAATAATTGAGGATGGACACCACATCGCGCGCGCACTGCTCGCCGTGCACCCTCGCGGATACACTTCATCGACCCTGCGCGTAGTCACCGGCAACATTGATTAGGCCACACTGCACCTCACCCACGTATGACGAATGATTTTTACGAGGCTGGAAGAGTCGGATCAGTCCTCTAGGAGCTGCAACGACGTGCTGATCGGCTGAAGCAATGGTGGCCGGGGTTACGGCCGAGAATGGATTGTTGTTCGTTGACCACGCGACCTCCCTGCATGCCCGCCAACATCGCTCCCGATCGGATTCCTGTCCGGAATAGACCGCGATGCCGCGACTGCTTTCAAACTTCATCTAAGCATGTTTTTTTGCAGTATGCAATTCCCTCTTTGGAATCAACACACAGGACTCCATGCCGATCCCGCTTTCCATTGTCGGATGCTCGCGGGTGGTGCGTCCGACCATGTGCCTTTGAAGAATCAATTCCGGTCGTAGAGAAACATTTCTTCACAGTGAGCTATTCGCACGGGGCGTCCAGTGCTAAGATTTCAGCGCGTACCCGTGTCGTTTCGGACCGATCGGCAGCACTGGGCGCGCTCCAGTATTTGGATTTTCACATCACTGGAATGTTGGATGGGAGGGGCGGCGGACCCTCATCTGTTCGGGTCAACATAGAAACATCGGGGGTTATATGCGTCGCGCTATCGTATCCGGCCTCATGGCCTCAGCTGTGCTTGGAACGTCCATGACCGCAGAGGCTTTTCCCACGGCATCGGGCCAGGTGGCAAACCTCGTAGTGAGCTCGACCGCCGGCGGGGGCGCGCCGGAAGTGATCAGCTTCCAGGTATCCCCTATGCCTAATACTGGATGTCCATCCGGCGCGTGGTTTCTATTCAACCCTACCGACATCAGTGACGCTCAGACCCGTAAAAACATGCTGGCCACACTGTTCGCGGCGAAGCTGACCGGGACCAGCGTCAATGTGGTCTACAGCAACACAATCTGCGACGCGGGCTCCGGATACGCGATTCCGATCGCAATCATCATCCCGTAGACGATTCCGCTGTCCTGCCGCCACGGCCGAGACGCCATCACCCGCGACAGAGCGATCGGCCGATGTCATTCAGTCATCGAAGGACATGATTCGCCCGAGTGTTTACGGCCGGTTCGTGTCCTCATCCGGTGCGCGGCACGCTCAGCGCCGCAGCTGTCGAAACAAAGGGCGCCGCTTCATCGTCGAGTATCAATGCGCGCAACAGCCTCACGGCGTGGCGGCTTACGTTGCCTCGGAAGGGGACGTGGTCAATCCATTTGACTGGCTTGCCTGTGAAGCCGCTGCGTCGCGCAAGGTTGCTTGTCAGTTCACCGCAGAAAAGTGAGCTGACGAGGACGACCAGACATTCTAAGCACTATAGTTTCTGGTCGATGAAGGCCTGATGCAGCGGCATGGCTTCAGCCGTCCGCGTGACCACCTCCCGTGCATCACAACATGCCGTTGTCGTTGAGCGCCGTTTCCGGAATCGGCTGCATGACATCCCAATGCTCGACGATCTTTCCATTCTCGAGCCTGAAGATGTCGACGATGGCCGTCCCCCGCTGGCCCGGCTCGCGTACGCCGTGCGTGTGGGCTATGACGAAGTCGCCTTCAGCAAAGATGCGCTTCACCTCCGCGCGCAGCTTCGGGAACGTCTCGCGCAGATGGTCGAGAAAGCCTTTAAAGCCGTCTATCCCATTGGCGATCTGCGGGTTGTGCTGGACATACCGATTGCCGATCAGTTGCGAGGCAGCCTCGAAGTTCTTCTCGATAATCGCTGCTTGATAGAAGTCGAGAACGACCTGTTTGTTGGTCGAGAGTTTGACGTTCTGGCCGAAGTCATTCATGAAGACTTCCCTCCTACATCGCCGCCATAATCGCGCGAGTCACTCTCTGTAGCCGTCGCGCTCCGGCGCCTGCTTTCGCAAGCACGCTCATCCCGAGCATGCTGGCGAGCAAAAGGCTGGCGACCGAGCCGGCGTCAGTCGCGCGTGAGAACTCGCCGGTTTTTTGGCCCCGTTCAACGGCTCTGCGAATGACCTGTTCCATACGCTCGAAGATCTGCTGTACAACGCCCCGCAGATCTTCGTCATGTTCAGCAAATTCGCTGGCGGAATTGACGGCAAGACACCCTCGGACGGCGCCTGCAGAGGCTTGCCGATTGGCTAGCTGTTGCAGCGCCGCCTCCAACCGGGGCTTCAGCAGCCCCGGTCCTTCCAGCGCTGCCTTCAGCCCGGCAACACGTCGATCGCCATAGAGACGCAGCGCCCGCTCAAAAAGCGAGCGCTTACTGTCGAAAGCATTGTAAAGACTGCCCTTGCCAATGCCGAGAGCATCAACAAGATCGGCCGGCGTGGTCGTCGCGTAGCCCTTGCTCCAAAACACATCCATCGCTGTAGCAACAGCAACATCGGGGTCAAATTGCTTCGGCCGGGCCACGGTGCTTTATCGCATATTCTGTACCTCTGGGTCAAGACCGACCCCTCTTGTCATCGCGAAAACCCGCACTAGCGTCCACCTGCGCCCCTTGGTGGTAGCGACTTCAGGTAAAGATAGACCGCGGCGATGTCCACATCGCTCAGCTTGGACAAGGATGCGAAGGGCATGACCTTGCTCACTTCGCTGTGGTCGGGCCGTCGGCCGGATCGCAGCATCGCCTTGAAGGCGTCCGGACTCGCATAGCGAGGCATGACACTTCCCTCGCCGGGCGTCAGGTTTGCACTGGCGGGCCAGTCCGGCGGCGCTCCAGGCACTTTGCCTCCCGAGAGGTTCGGTCCGTGACAACCCTGACAGCCCTGCACAACGTAGCGGCCATGCTCTGCCGTCACGGCTTCACGGACCGGCTTCGCAGGCGGAAGCGTGTGGTCGATCTTCTCGGCGGCATCCTTAAACAAGCCGACGGCATACAGGGCGGGAAGTACGAGCGGTAGATCGAACGCCGCCCTTCCTCCCGGCACCGGCGGCAGATGCCGAACATAGGCGACCACCGCGGCTATATCGTCATCAGTGAAGCGGCTGAAGTCCTCAGCTGGCATGATAAACAACGGCCGGCCGTTCGGCTTGACGCCATGACGCAGAGTGCGTTCCCAGTCTTCGGCGCGATACTTGGCAACCACGTTTCCGGGCCCAGGAGAGATGTTAGGTGCGGTGATATGCAGGCCGGCGGCATCGTTTCTGATGAACATGGTGCCCCCGCCATTTGCACCGTGGCATTCGGAGCACCCGCGCGATTCGAACAGGTAGTGGCCGCGCTCGATACTCGCAGCGTCGTCCCGCAGTGAAATTGGATAGGCGGGCAACTTCACGACCCGGTTCATCTTGGCGTAGCCGATTTGGATCGCGACGCCGAGAAGTCCCGCGGCGACGGCCAACACACTGACCGTCCCGACAATTGATCGTTTGATCCAGCGTTTCATGGTTTCCTCGTAGAGTGGAGTTAAGTAGGCGGGCAATGGGCCAAAGCGGTCGCGTCAAGCGCGGGCATCGCTCGAAGGAGCCATCTGCCCGCGTGAAGCAGAGCCGTGTCATGCTCCTCCCGCATCAAGGCGACACGCTCAAGATCCAGTGCGCAGTGGTTTGGCCGGTCAACGACCAGGACGTGTCCAACTGCAGCGGCACGTATCCGGTCCGGGTCGTGTCGAAGATCGCGTTGATGGCGCGTTCACCCTCGATCGAACCGGCGTCAGCTTGCCCGGGAAGAAATGTCTGGCCGTAAATGTAGAGGCCGCCGATCCCAATCGGCTTGCTGCTGGTCGAGCTGTCGCGCGTCGCGATGCCGTCGACCGTATAGCTCGCGAACAGGTCGTAGGTGCACGAGCCGTAGTTGACCTTCAGGCTGACCAGGCTGGGCGCATCCAGACCATCGTGCGGGCTACCGCTGCCGAGCAGGGTCTCCGTATATTCTTCGCCTGGATAGAAGTGGTTGTGTGTGTCGCTGATGCTGACACTCTTCCCCGTCAGGGGGCTGAAGTACGTCACCCACTCGTCGAATGACAACCCGGTGCCCGTAACCTTAGTCAACGTACCGATGAGTCGTCCCGCATGGTTGCCTGTATAACTGTCGAATTCGCCTGCGGAATTGAAAGTGAAGGCGTCGAAGGAGACGTCCGCGCTCAGGCTGTCGGCCGACCTCAGCCATTCGCAACCCGGCTGGTCTTCGATCGTGACGGTGGCCACCAGCAGTTGGAATGTCGGGTCAAAAGGCGCCGCGTATTGCACCGAGACACTGACGGTGTTCGTCGCGGGTTTGGTTGATGGAGCGGTGTAGGTTCCGATACCCAATGTGTGGTCGGTGCTCGCGACGACCGTACCTGATTTCGGGCTGCCGCCCTCTTGAGCATTGACGGCCCAGTGGCCGCTCGCCAAGCCGTCCAGCGGGCTCGGCTTGCACTCCTCCACGAGGCCGACGAATACGGCGTGAGTGTCGGGATCTTCCTCGTTGATCCGCTCGCAAACCATCACCTGCAGCGGCACGCTTTCGCCAACCTTCACCCGGGCTTCATGAGGCAGGATCTGCACGCCGGCGAGCATCGACCAGTCGCTGAAGTGCCGTGTATGTACTTCGAGCGTCCGATTAGCGGAATCCACTGAAGGCGCTTTGTATGCGTGCCAGCTCTGTTGCGCGTCCTGATAGGCAATGCTGAGGAACCGCAGATCGGTCCCCGTCAGGTCGGAGTCCGTGTAGTGAAAGCGAATTGTCATTGGCACGACGGTCTGCAGGCCTTCCGGGCCGAGACGAAACGCACGGCCGTGCGCCCCGTGCGCCTCGTTGGTGATTTCCTGAATCGATACCGTCTTTTCGGAGTCGATGGCTCCGGCCGGAATTTCGATCGTCAGCGTGCTATCGGCGGTTGCGAGTTGTCCGCCTCCGATTCCAATGACTGTGCTGACCGGTGTACCGATCGGCCTACCGATCGGCGTCGATGCGGAAGTGGGTGGAGGTGTTTCGCCGCCGCCAGTGGCCCCGCCGCCAGTGTCCTCACTGCCAGTGCCGCCACCGCCCGTGTCCCCGTTGCCGGTTCCACCGCCCTCGGTACCCCCGCCGCTACCTGTATCAGCGACCGTTCCATTACCGCCGCCGCATCCGGCGACCATGACGAAAACGGCGACAGCGGCCAACAGCCACTTTGGCAAAGACTTCATGGCGAACCCTCAGGTTGTCGATCTCGCGATCGGGTTGCAGTGAATGACCGGCGCGGACTGTAGGAACTGCGGTCCGCCGCCACATCCGCACGAGGAGCCAGTGGTCAGCCGCAGGAGCCATCGGGGCATCGGCCCCGTCGCGCGGTGGCGTGGGCTCTTTTTGAGCGGTCTCTTTTTGAGCATCGACGGCGGGAATGCGACTGCCTACGATGCGCCCCGCAATTGATGAGCTTGCCGCAACAGATCTCTCCTACTCAGAACCAACGGCTATGGAAATCAGACCTGTAGAATTGACACCGGATACCCTCGCGCAAAAGTTCTCCACATCCCAGGAGGCGCTGCTCGGCGCTGTTCAACACCCCCAGGTAATGCACGACCTCCAAGTCGCGCTGTGGGAAGTGCTGAGTCGGGCGATGGGGCGTATCGACGCCGGCGCGACGCCGTTTGTTCCAGCGACGGGCCGTATGCCGGCTTCGGAGCCGATTGAGGCCGCCGCGCGCCACCCCTTTGGCGTTAAGGGCATTCGGGCGCGTGCCGTGGAGTATGTTGGCCGTCACGCTCCACTGAGTGTGCGCGAACGTGAAGTGCTGCTTCGTATTGCAGCCGGCGACAGCAACAAGATGATCGCCCGCGCGTTCGATCTGAGTTTACACACGGTGAAACGTCACGTTGCTAACATCCTCGCCAAGCTCGGTGTGAGCTCACGTGGCCAGGCGGCGGCATGTTTCCGTTCGCAAGTTTGAGAGGCTTCGCCTCGCTCAGGGTGTCGCAATGAATCACCTTTCACCCGACCGTTTGTTGCAGACCGGCCTGGCTTTCAGGGCCTCTAAAGCGATGCTGTCTGCAGTCGAATTGGGGCTCTTCACCGAACTCGGCCGCGGCCCACGTACCGTGGCCCAGTTGCGGCGCTCGCTTGCGGTGAACGAGCGCGCGGCGGCCGACCTCCTCGATGCCCTAGTGGCGATGGGAGTGCTGGACCGTGAAGGTGATGATGCGCAGGCGGTCTACCTCAACACCCGGGAGGCGGGATACTTCCTCGACCAACGTAGTCCGGCCTATATCGGCGCCATCCTGGAGGCGGCGAACACCAGGCTGTACGCTCTGTGGGGAGAGCTCACCGCCTTACTGAAGACCGGCAAGGCGCTTTCCGGTGTGGGCACAATTCCACAATCAGCCACCGTGCCCCCCTCGAGATCCGGATCCGGCAGCGCGATCGAGACATTGATGGAGCAATTCGATTTCTCGACCCGGAGGACTCTCGCTTACTTCGGAAGAGCCGGCGATTCGCTCGCAACCCTACTGGCTGCATGGCATCCCCATCTCCAGTGCCGGTGCGTCGATCCATGCGATGCGCTCCCGGGAGTCGACGTAATCGTCATGGTTGAAGTGCTGCGAGATGGCAACCTCGATGGAAAACGCGATCTGCTCCGACGTGCGTATGCAGCCTTGCCGGCAGGGGGCTGCCTGATCGCCGTCGAAGCACTGATCGACGATGAAAGGCGCCGCAATCTGTTCGCGCTGCTTGCGTCGATCGACGCCGCGCTACAGACCGGTGGGGGCTTCGGATTCAGCGGATCCGACCTCCATGAGTGGTGCCTGGGTGTCGGGTTTCGAGGCACCGAGGTGATCGCACTCACCGAGATCTCGAGCGCCCTAGTGGCCTTGAAATAGCCGCTTCGCTCGAGTGCCGCTTTGGAGCTCGTGTGCGAAGCGGGCCATCGATCCTCAGGTGTCCGCGGCGGCAACATGGTTATAAGAATTGCCGTGATGCACTAGAATTGTCGCAATAGCTGGGAAATTGCGAACCGGGGAGATCTACGGAGCATCGTGAGTCAGTTGCCGCACAATCACGTGCCGCGGTTGCGGTCCCGGCCGCTCCATGCGCGCGACTTGCCCGAATGCATGAGCATGCTGCCGCCATTCCTGGGTCTGACGAAGGAGATGCAGTCCGCGCTGCCCACCCTGTGGTCGCGTTTAGTCGATGAGACGTCGGTCATCACGGGTGTAATGGAAGACCGTGCCCTGCCGGCGGGACAGCGTGTCCAGGGCTGGGGTGCGTCAATACTCTTGCCGCAAGGGATGGTTCGCGAGCTGGCGCTGGATACCGCGCCGCAGCCGTACGTGAGCCGCCGGATCTATGCAGCCTTGTTGGCCGGTACGCTGATACCGATGACCGACCGCGACATCGGTGTGGATAACGCACGCGGCGAGCTTATAGTGATGATTCTTCATTTCTCGACGCGGCGCGCAGAAGTTGGCGACTCGTACTTTCACAACGTGCTGACTCTGGCGAACGACGCTTTCCGAGCTTTCCACGACGGCTATCAGCTTCGCGCAATCTATTATCAGAACAGCGCGGCGGCCGAGCTGATTGCTCTGAGCAGTGGCTTCGAGCCCCGCCGTATGGTCGAGACGGACCAACTCAACGGTCTCGACCCTGCCAACCGACCAGCGGTATACGGTCTGACACGCGCGGAGGCGCGGCAACGGCTGCCTGGCACGCCGGCACGCAACTGCTTCGAGTACCAACCTCCCCGCTTTCGGTTCAATGCCACGCAGCGCCGGCTGCTATGGCACGCGCTGTTCGATGAAAGCGATGACACGCTGCTGCCACTGCTTGCGGTCTCGACGCATGGCTTGAAGAAACTCTGGCGCGGCATCTACGAACGGGTCGAAAGCGTTGCGCCGGACTTTTTCGGCGAGGCGACCGGCGACGAAGACGGCAAGCGGGGCCCCGAGAAGCGTCGCCAAGTGCTGGCCTACGTGCGCCAGCGGGTCGAAGAACTGCGACCGTGGGTCGCCACGGCAGACTCGCAGAGAGCCTGAGGACACAACCATCCGGGCCATGCCATGTGGGTGGGCATGGGCAGCGCCCATGGCTCTGCACGGCGCGCAGAATGGCTCTTTTGGCCGACGCTCCGCACGGGCCACCTGCTTAGAGTTCAAAGGCACGGCGAATCCATCGCACCGTGGCCAACGACCCACAAGCAGAGGCCCGCTATGAAGCTTCGAATCGCCCTCGCTCAGTACTGCCTTGCCCTGACTCTCCTCTTGACCCTGTCCACGCGCGCGCAATCCGCAACCGAAGCCGGAGACCTCTGGGAAGACACGACGGAAATGAGCATGCCCGGCATCGCCCAGGGTATGCCGATGCGCAGCCAGATTCACCGGCGCTGCAGTCCCCACAATAGCGAGGCACCCCCGATAACCGCCAACGCGGAGCGCTGCGTGATGTCTGATGTCAAACACAGCGCAGACAACATGTCATGGAAGATGAGTTGTCCGGGAAATCCACCGACCACAGCGACGGGCGAGATGATCTATGAGGGTCGATACCGTTACCACGGCACCATGACCATGGACACGCGGGGCGGTGTAATGACGATGAAGATGAGTGGCCAGCGCATCGGCGAGTGCGATGCCACCGAAGCCAGCCGCGAGCTCGCGGCCACGAGAAGACAAGCCACCGACGCGCAGCAGCAAGTCACCGACCTGAACACAATGACCTGCAAGTCGGGAGTGGACAACATGATGTCGCAGGCCTTGAGGCCCGATTCGCCGTACAAGTGTGGCGCCAGATATAAGGCCGACTTCTGCGGGCGCCTGCAGACAGAGAAGGGATTCGTTCTGGCCTCCGGACGCCGGCCCGTGGCGATAGCAGGAATCGGCAGCGGCGATTTGTCGGAAGGCGCGGCTTTCTGCAGTGTGGACCCGGATAAAGTGCGAGCGCACTTCTGCAAGCCCGCGGAGGAGCACGAAGCGCTCGATCTGCTCGCCAGCAGCTGTGTTGGGCATGGCTATGGCAGCGCGATCGTTGCACGTGAGTGTGCCGGTCGGACCTTTAGCTCGCCGCCCGCGGAACGGTACCGCCTGTTCTGTTCTGCAGTTGCGCGTGACAACCTCATGCAGCCGGCGGACGACCATCCGCAGAAGACGGACCCCGCAGCATCGGCCCCACAGACGACCAAGAAGGCCGCCGTAGAGACCGGCAAGAAGCTGTTGAACAGTCTGTTCGGGCACTGAAGTGGCACACGCGTATGCATGCAACACACTCTCCGCGTACCTGGCGGTGCGCGTTCGGTGCACTGATCGGAGGGTTACTGTTGTCGGGTGCCGCCCGAGCGTGGGTTCGACCTGTCGATCTGTTTCCGAGGGCGGCGGCTGCTTATCTCGTCGCGGTCAACGGTGAGGCACTTTGGGCGCGCGCGCCCAAAGTGCCGCATCCGGTCGGCTCACTTACAAAACTACTCGCCGCACTGTGTCTTCTCGAGTCCGGTTGGGACGCCGATGCGGTGGTACCAGTCAGTCCACGCGCAGCCGGAACGAATGGCACACGGCTCGGCCTCAGAGCAGGAGAGCAGGCTCGCGCCGGCGACCTGCTCACTGCCATGCTCGTGGCCTCGAGCAACGACGCCTGTCTAGCGCTTGCCGAGCATGCGACCGGAGACGCCATCGTCTTTGTCGCGCGTATGAACGCCCGCGCGGCCCGGCTTGGGATGCGAGACTCTCACTTCGAACATCCTTGCGGCCTCGACCATGTCGGTCAGTTCAGCACGGCCGCGGATCTGCTGCAGCTTGCGAAGGCGGTGTATGCCGAGCCGTGGCTCATGCGGGTGGTAAGCCAGCGCTATGGCGAACTTCGTACGCTCCAGGGGCGGCGTTTGACTTACCACAGCAGCAATCTGCTCCTCGGGCGCCTCGAGGGCGCCGTAGGCTTGAAGACAGGCACCACATCGCAGGCGGGCCATTGCCTGATCGCGACTGCGCGGCGCGGGTCGCACACCTTGACCGTAGTGCTGCTCGACGCTGCGGATCGTTGGTCAACCGCTTCCGTCCTGATCGAGGAGGGATTCCGTGCCTCCGCTGGACCGTGATCGCGCCCTATTCCTGATTGTTGCGACGGTTATTCTCGCCTACGCCAACTCGTTCACGGGAGGCTTCCAGTTCGATGACTTCAACGTCATCGTGCGCGAAATAGGCGCTCGTTCTCCCTACGCGTGGTGGGCGAGCCAACCCGGTATCCGCCCCCTGCTCAAGTTGAGTTATGCGCTCAACAATGCGAGTGCCCTCGGTTTGCCCGGCTTTCACGCGGTGAACCTGTTGATCCATCTCGGCAACGCACTGTTGGTAGCGCGGCTGTTGTTTCTGCTGACTCCAACCTGGCAAGAGACGGGGCGGAAACAGCATTGGGCGGCGTGGCTTGGGGCGCTCACGTTCGCGCTGCATCCGGTGCAGACCGAAGCCGTCACCTACATTTCGGGCCGCTCTACGTCGCTGGCTACGTTCTTCGCTCTGGCGAGCATCGTGCTATGGCTGTGTGCCGAAGAGCGCACTGAAGGGCGAGTTCTACGCTACGCGTCAGTCGTCGCGTTTGCGGCCGCGCTACTGTGCAAGGAGTTCACTGCGGTGGTGCCGGCGGCATTGCTGCTCTGTGCGGCGGTTCGCAGTCCGCCGGAAGCATCATGGTTGCGCCCAGCATTGCGGCGGACAGCGCTGCATTGGCTGCTTGTTGTGTTTGCGCTGCTGGCCAGCTTGGAGGTTCATCGATATCGGGTACTGTTGGAGACGAGCCTTGCTACGCGTGATGTGCTCTCCAACCTCGCTACGCAAACGCAGGCCATCTTTTACCTGGCCGGCCAGTTGGTCCATCTCGGCCGCCTCAACTCCGATCCGGTGCTGCCCGTCGTTGCTTCCGTCGATGCTCAGGTCCTGGCTCACGGTGCCGTGATCACGGCTCTGATCGCCTTGGGCATGTTCGCAGTGGGTTGCCGAAATGTGGCGGGATTCGCGGTCTTGTGGTTCTTTCTGTGGCTGACCCCGACAAATTCGGTGCTACCGCGGCTCGACGTCGCCAACGATCGGGAACTCTATGTCGCCCTCGTCGGGCCGGCGTTCGGCTTCGCGCGCTTGATCACGCGGGTTCGGCCGGACCCACTGCGCCGAGCGGCCGTGTTCGCGTTCACTCTGTGCCTGGCTCTCGCGACGTTCGACCGCAACCGGATTTATGCCGATGAAGTGAGTTTCTGGCGCGATGCGGCGCAGAAATCGCCGGACAATGCACGCGCCTTCGCGAACCTCGGCTACGGCCTGGCGCTTGCCTGCCGCATCGATGACGCACGGAAAGCCTTCAATGTCGCATTGCTGCTCAATCCTGAAGACTGGCGCACGCCAATCAACCTGCGGGTGCTGCCAGATCGAGCTTTTCATCAGTGCATTCACACGTTCGGAGCCATGGCTCCTAAAGGCGATGTATCGACTGCCAGCCGCTTCTAGAGTCATCTGCTTCTGCGGACGCCTGACAACAAGGCGTATTCGGACCGACTGGATATCTGCTTAGGGAGATGACAATGCTTCGAGAATTCCAACGCCTCGCACTGACATTCGCAGCGATAGCCACACTGGCTGCCTGCGGCGGTGGCGAAACATCCACGCCCGGCACACCGTCCGGCACGCCCGGCGGAACCACACCGCCACCGCCCGTCAATACAGGTAAGTTCAGCCTTGAGCTTTCAACGGACAAGACAGTGATCCTTCAAGGCAGCATCGCTATCGTCACCGTCACCCTCACGCGCGAGAACGGCTTCGACAGCGCAGTGCAGGTCTCTCTTCTGGATTTGCCGACCGGGGTCAGCGCAAACCCTGCAACCATTGCCGCCGGAGCAACGACCGCAATGCTGACGCTAAATGCGCCTGTCACAGCCCCGCACTCACTTCCAACAGCAGTGACGGCGAAGGCAGTGGCGGGTGATCTGTCGGCCACCAAGTCATTGACGGTAACTGTTCGCGGGCTGCCCGGAGTACTCGATACCAGCTTCGCCGGTAGCAAGGTAATCACACCAGTAGGCAGCGGTGAGGACTATGCCAACGCGGCGGCCGTACAGCCCGACGGCAGGATACTTGTTGCGGGAAGCAGCGCCTTCGCATCGGGCACGCAGATCAGCTTGGTGCGCTATGACCGCGACGGTAAGATCGATGGGACATTCGGCACCGCTGGCAAGGTCACAACTGCGATTGGCTCCTCCAACGATGTAGCTACCGCAATCGCGTTACAACCGGATGGAAAGATAGTGGTTGTCGGTTGCAGTGACCGCAGCGCCGCGGGCACTGGCTACGACTTCGCGATGCTGCGGTATAACATCGACGGCAGGCTCGACAATGGATTCGGAGTCAACGGGGAAGTGCTGACTGATTTCAACCACGGCTCGGACATTGCACATGCAGTGCTGATCCAGCCGGACGGTAAGATTGTAGTGGGCGGCGAGGCTATGGTTGCTGCCAACACCAGCGGGGTTGACTTTGCAATCGCGCGATACAACGGCGACGGTTCCCTGGACGCAAGCTTTGGCAACGGCGGAAAGCTCACGACCGCGGTGAAGAACAGCTCCGGCACGGACGTTATTTATGGACTCGCGTTGCAGGACGTCAACGGCGAGAAACGGATTTTAGCGGTCGGCGGTGAGGGCGACTTCGCCGCAGCACGCTACACGCCGGCCGGTACTCTGGATGCCGAATTCGGCTCAGCCGGCAAGATCATCTCGACTTTCAACAGCAGTATTGGTGCGGCTAAGGCGCTGACGGTGCTGCCGGACGGCAAGGCCGTTCTGAGCGGCCACATGAACAACAATTTTGCGCTCGTGCAGTTGAACTTGGACGGTACTTTGGACACCACCTTCGGCACGGGGGGCAAGGTCATCAATCCAGTGAGCCCCACCAATTGGAATCAGGCAACAGCGATTGCACGTCAGATTGATGGAATGCTTCTGGTGGGTGGCTGGGTCTACGCCTCCGGCTCCAGCGGCGACTTCGCCATTCAGCGCTACACCGCAGCTGGCGTGTTGGATGCAGAGTTTGGCGCAGTGGGAACCGTCGTGACGCCGATGGCCAACGGAACTCTAAGTGATCAGGGGCACGCCCTCGTGCTTCAATCGGACGAGCGAGTGCCTACGGTACGCGCGATTCAAGTCGGCGAAGCCAATGGCAGCAACAACGACTTTGCCGTCGCGCGCTATTGGCTGTGATCCGTTGCTTCGGCCGTTCTCCCTCAGGCGAACGGCCGAAGCAGATGGCGCCAGCGAGCTCGAATGAAGTGCAGATGAATAGCCCGGCGAGCTCATAAGCAATTTACCAACGATCACTACCTCGCGCGAATACGGAATCAGAGCCTCGGCTCTGAGCCATGCTCTGAAAGGTCTGGAAGAGCGCCTGGGCGTGCGGCTACTGAACTGAACAAGCTGCAGTGTGACCCTGACGGTGGCGGGGAGGAACTCGACGCACACCGGATTTGGCCCGGCGTCTTTAAATCATTGTTTGCAAAGGTCTTCTAGACCGTTGTCATGGTACCAGGCCATCGAGTGAAGTGGGCTGGGCGCACTTGATTTCCATCGGCCTTGAACTATCATGGAACGTCAAGATGTATCATGATGAGGTGCTTCCATGAGCGCGCTCCGCAAGTTCTCCTCTCAAGCAGACCCTGAAGTGCTTGAAGAGCTGCAGGCGATTGCAGCCCGCGAGGGACGTCAGTTCCAAGCCGTGCTTGGGGATGCCATGCGTGAGTATCTGGCTCACAAACGTCGTCAGACGCCACGACGGGACGTGCTCGAGGCATTTCAGAAAAGCCTCGAGGAGCGCGACGAATTGTATCGGTCGCTGGCTAAATGACCGAGTACGTCACGACCGCTGACGGACTCTTTTTCCACAAACATCTGATCGAGCGCTACGGCGGTGCCCCCGGTATACGCGACGCCGGCGCGCTCGAATCAGCTCTTCATCGACCTCAAACCGGTTACTACGACACTCTCATTGATGAGGCCGCCGCGCTTCTGGAAAGCCTCGTTCAAAACCATCCCTTCGTAGACGGCAACAAGCGGGTCGCGTTTGCCGTGGTAGATGTCTTTTTGCGAATCAATGGCTATGCGGTCACCGCGGACTCGAAGGCGATTTACGACCACATGATGGAGCTCTTCGAGGCGCGAACCTTCGATATGGAGCACTTGGTACCGTGGCTGCAAGAAATCGTAGAGCCGCGCGCCTGATCCGGATGGGCGAAAATAAATAGTACCTGCGGTGGAACGGTACGGACCTACGAACCTGCTCCTCACTGGATATGCGGCGGACTCCCGGCAAGTCTCCACTCATCTCATGAAGCGTGCGCGCACCTGGAAACCCAGTTGCCGTGCAGCCCCACGCGCAGACGGAAGGGCAACGCCACGCGGGCGATCGGTCCGGCGGCCACCCGGTCGGCTCGAAACAGCAGCAGCCGCGAGCCAAGTTCGGCGAGCCGGTTCTCGATCAACACCAGGTAACCGTCAGCTTCGACGCTCGAATCCGGGCGCGGAATGAACGCAGGTTCCTGCATCGAAGACGTCGGGCCGATCCAGAAGCTGTCCGTCTCGCGCGTGTCGAGGTTGAGGTGCGCTAGGGTGTTCATCATGAAACCACTGGCGCTGCGTACATCCGGCAAATCAATGGGCTTGGAGGAATCCTGCACGAGCAGGAAGCCATGCGAATATTTCTTGCCGGCGTAGCGGTCATCGATGCGGGGAAACTCGCCGACCAACTCGCTGAGCCGCGTCATTTGGATCTGTTCGCCGTCGCCGCCCATGTCAACACTCCAGCGGGTAACGCGCGCCTGCGCCCGTTCGGGATCGAAGGGCGCACCCTCGACATCGGGGAAGAACGGAAACATGTTGCCCGCGGCGGTCGGGGAATCGAAGTACACTCGAGTGCCTTCGTTATAAGCGTTCATCACATGGCTGGCGAAGAGGTTCGGCCCGGTGAACCACCGCAGATCCCGCGCGGCGCCTTTGCGCGGCAGCACGCCGAGATAGATCGGCAACCGGCGATCGAAGCCGAAATGCGGCTTGCCTTGTTGCAAGCGCTCCCAGCTACCGACGATGGGCACCACGTGAAACAACACGTAGTCAGCCGTAATGCCGAAATCGTGCATCATGCAGTAGTATGGCAGCTCGAACCAGACTTCCCGCGTGATCTCGCCCTGCGGATCGATCACGTAGAAGGCCATGTCGCGCGTCAACAGGCCGTTGGCGGCGTAGCCGAAAGCCAGCATCTCGCCTGTGTCGGGGTCGACTTTCGGGTGCGCCGTGAAGGTTTCGCTGACGAGCCTGCCGCCAAAATTCCACTCGCCGAGGGTTTCCAGCGTGATGGGATCCAAGGCGGACGGGCGGCTGTCCTCCTTGAGCGCCAGGAGCTTTCCGGCATGGACCACAATGTTGGTATTGGCGGTACTGCGCACCTTGCCCTTGACGCTCGGGAGGTCGGTGAGCGGATTGCGATAGGCGCCGAACAGCGCCTTGCCAGCGGCGCGCTCCAGTACAAATTTGTCCGTCCGCACCCAGCGCTGCCTCAAGCCCACCTCCCCTTTGCGGAAATCGAAGGCCGTGACCATGCCGTCGCCGTTGAACCAGATGTCATCCCCGGCGAGTGGCGGCCATTGCGGATCGGGTGCAACGCGGTAAAACACCCCGTCGAGATCCGCCGGGATCTCGCCCTCGATCACTGGCAGGTTACGGACCTCGGCTTCGACGCCCGATGGCGCGAACAGACCGGTGAAATTTCGCGTCTGGGGAAATCTCATGTTGTTCTCGCTGGCCCCGAAGGTTAGGTTGGTTGTAGCTCAGCGCGCGGTGAACGCTTTTTTGGTCGCAGCGGTAAGCCGCTCGTGCCCGCGAACGAGCGCGCTCTATTAGACGACATCACTAGTCACAATAACACGAAGTAATGGATCCGATTGGCCCCCGGAATCTTCTCCGCCACGCCGACGAACACGTGCCGGCTCAACCATTCGTGCGGGCCTTCAGGCGCGTCGAACCTCGGAGCGACGCGCATGTAGTACTCGTGCGGCTGTACAGGCTCGTTGCGTCGCAACCGCTCCATGACTTCCGCGCTTCCCCACCTGTAACCGCGGTTCTGCATGTAGATGACCGCGCCATCGTCGGTTTCGAGCAGATAGCGTGCGTCGAAGTCGATCACGCCGTTGGGCCGCACCAGCGGGAAGTCGCCGCCAGACATGGGAATCACTCGCCCGTTCAGCCGCGGGCCCTCCACCTTGCCGGAAGCGGCGTACACGGCGCCGCGCGTCTCGCCCATCGAGGTCGGCTTGACCCACTGCAGGCCCGTGAGTTCGAGCGAGATGGTAAAGGCGTGTTCGAAGCGCGGAGCAGAGGGATGGACTGAAGTTGGATTCATTGCGGCAAGCTCCGAGGACCCTGCTGCGCCTGAGGGTCATACATATGCTCGCGTACGGTGCGCGAAGCGATAAAAAACTGCAACCACAGAGGAGATCATTGAGCTCATCAAGTTCCGTCTGCTGAGGCGCATGCACATTCCCCTTGCAGCAGGTCTAGGCCTGATTCACCGAAACCGATTCATAGCCTGAGGTCCCTGACGATCCCAGCCGCGACGATGAGGTGAGCTTACGGCCCGAAATAAGCGCGATCAGGTCCGCGGGATTCGCGGGCACAGCGTCGCCGCGCCAAGCGATGTGTGCGTCCGGTCGGTTAAGCACGAGCTTGTGGCGGTAAACGTCAGGGACGGCGGCGGAGCTGACATCGAGCAGCGCAATCGGAATGCGCGCCTGCGCAGCGGCCGACATTAACGGCTGCACATCGAGTCCAACATCGAAGCGTAGCAGCGTATAGTCCGGGCCCAGAGCGTCATAGAGTGAGCGTCCATCCTCGAGCCACAGGTGGGGCGTGCGACAGCCCGGAGCTGTCGAGGGTGTATAGTCGAACATTGTGTACACGGGCGCGGCTTCGCCGTCGTAGACGATCAGCGGCGAGTCCGGATAGAAGTAGCCGAAGTTCAGACCGGCGCAGGCAAACTGTTGCACGTGCAGCTCGTACGCCGCAGCACCGATTTCCTTGCGGATCGCTTCGCCCGCTGCGGTATCCTGCAACACGTCAGGCGGAACACTGGTGCGCTCCTTTATGGCGCCCATCGCGTGGGTCATCGCAAAGCGTGAGACCTGGTCGGTAATGGGCAAACGCTCGACCTCATAAGCATCCAGGATCGTCTCCGAGGCCCAACCTCTCAGGTGGGCAGCGAGTTTCCACGACAGATTCATGGCATCTGCAATTCCTGCGTTCATGCCGTAACCGGCGTACGGCACCCACAGATGCGCCGCGTCTCCGCAGATGAAGATGCGCCGGTCCTGCAGCCGGTCAGCGACGAGGCGACGGCCGATCCAGTCTTCCTTGGCCAGCAGCTCGTATTCAAATTCCGGTCCCACACCCAGGAGCAGACGAACGCAGGCATCCCGGTCCACGCTGTCGAAGTCCGGCTCATGTGGTAGCAGATAGTTGTGCAGCAGCCAGAGCTCGTTGCCATCGATCGCGACGAGATTTCCGGCGCGCGCCGGATGGTACAGATAGCTCATCCAGGCATTCGGCTGCGTGATCTGATTGATCAGCTCCGGAGCTCGCAAATACGTCGACTGCACGCGCTGGATGACTTCATCGCCGAACAGCTTTGCCCCGATGGCCTTACGCACCAACGAACGCCCGCCGTCGCAGCCGATGAGATAGCGCCCGGTCAGGTTAATCGTTTCGCCTGAATCCAGGTTATGCGCGCGCAGGGACACCCCTTCGCCGGTCTGGGCGATCTGTTCAACCAACGTGCGGTTCAAAATCCGGATGCGTCGATTGGCTGCGGCGTGTGCGAACAGGATCGGCTCAAAATAGATCTGATTTACCCGGTGCGGTGGCTCCGGGGTAGGCCACCAGCCATCGGGGCCGCTCACGTCGATGTAACGGCTGCGGCGGCAAGGAATATGAATCCGCGTCAGTTCGTAGCCGGTCGCCTGCGTGCGGACGACCACGTCGTTCGGGTAATCGTCTGGCAAACCGACCTGACGCACCTCCGCGGCAAACCCGAGCCGCCGAAACATCTCCATGGTCCGGGAGGAAACGTGATTGCATTTCACGCTCGGCCGCTCTCCCGCGTGTCGCTGCTCGAGCACGGTCACATCGATTCCGCGCTGCGCAAGGTCCAGGGCCAGACACAGACCAACGGGACCGGCGCCGACGATCAGGATGGTGTCGGAGAGAACCATGCGTAGATTACCGTTTGACCGACGCCCAGGCCGATAGCGGGAGGCAGAAGGCCCTGGATTCCGCTTCGGGCCCGGGCTCAAGCCGCGGGAAGTAGCTGAGTTTCACCACGACCAGCCTGCTGCGAACGCTGCACAGCGAAACGCACGTGCAACTTTCATATCAACACTGCTACCCGCTGGAAATGCTCGCATACTGAAGATTACAACGCAATCAACACCGGACGACCGATTATCCTTTTGCAGCCGGCGAACGCAATACTCGTGCACTGATGCGCGTACATCAGACACCCTCATAAATCAGGCCGATCAATGCCCTGCGATCTGATGAGACAACGTGTTCCTCTGATGAAACAGCGATATCGGAACAACGGCGCCACAGCGTGCTGGAGCAAAGCCGATCGATGCTGCACAATGCGGATGCGCACTCACAATCAGAGTACTGCCGTTGAAGACCTCTATCCGCGCCAGCGAGCTCCTCGACACCCCGAGACTGTCGCGACTTCAGTATCTGGTGTTCGTCTTATGCGCTCTATCCGTCTTTGCGGATGGATATGACACCCAGGTAGTGGCCTATATTGCCCCGACGCTTGCGACTGAATGGCACCTGCCTCCGGGGACACTGGGACGGGTATTCGCCGCGACATTGTTGGGATCGGCCGTGGGCAGTCTGCTTCTGGCGCCGCTCGCCGATCGCTGGGGACGAAGGCGCATCATCGTCTGTGCCACGATCGTAATAGGCGTGTTCACCCTGGCGTGCAGCTTCGCAAAGACGCTTGCCCTCCTGGCAGGACTACGTTTCTGCGCCGGGCTCGGTCTCGGGGCTGCCGTGCCGAATGCAATCGCCCTGGTTACAGAATACGCACCGCGGCGCAGGCGTATCGGACTCGTGACCCTGACATTCTGCGGCTATCCAGTCGGCGCAGCCTTCGGCGCCTTGATAGCCACACAACTGGCGCCGCAATTTGGCTGGCCATCCGTATTCCAGTTCGGCGGAGCAGCGACACTCCTACTCTGGCCGGTGCTACATCGTTATCTTCCTGAGTCGTTGACCTTCCTGAGCCTGAGCGACCCTGTGGGGCCGCGTACGCAATCACTCGTTCGACGACTCCGGCCGGACGCACTCGCCCAGGCGGAATTTCAGCTGCTCGCTGATGAACAGACCCCCACCGGTCGGCGCAGCCTGCGCATGCTGTTCAGTGAGCGCAGAGGCCCCATCACCGTTGTGTTGGGTGCTTTGGCATTTCTCACCCTGATCGATCTTTATCTGCTGACGAGCTGGCTGCCCACCCTGATCCAGGCTATGGGTCTTACACTGGCGCGCGCTTCTGGCGCAACGGCCGCATTCCAACTTGGCGGTATTATTGGCGCAATCGCCCTGGGATGGCTCGGAGACCGGCTCGGAATATTTTACGTGGTTCCTGTTGCTTACCTGTTGGCCGCAGCGCTGATCGCATGCATCGCGGCGTATCCATCCCCGGAGTTGCTGCCTTTGACCACATTCGGCGCGGGTCTTATGTTAATTGGCGCGCAGAGCTGCAATAACGGCATTGTCTCGAGTCTGTATCCAACCGCCGCGCGCGCCACGGCGATCGGCGTTAACCTGACGATCGGCCGGATCGGCTCCATCCTGGGCCCGTTTCTGACTGGGTTGCTCCTGGCGGAGCACTTCTCCGCGCACGACGTCCTGCTGCTGGCGAGCTTCCCCGCGCTCAGCGCCGCGGCCGTCATGTGCCTGTTGAAGCCCGCAGTTGCACGGGCGCAGGGAACCGGATCTCCGCGCCCTCCACACCTCAGTGAATCGCGACCTGCGGACTCAACGCAGCAGTGAGCGCAACCGAATTCCTCGGTCTCGGCCTTCAAAGCAAGACGTTGGCGCAGCGCCGTCCTTGCATCTCGTCGATTCGATCGGCCGCCCAAGGGGTACGAAGGCCCCTGCGACAGCGATCCTACGCCGGCCGATGGGTGCCCCCGAGGTAAACAGCTCACGCGCCCCATCTGCAGTCATATATCATCCACAACGAGGGACTTTCGGGGTGCTCCACGGGTGGACAGATCCCGATGCCCCGATTCCAGCAATGTAGGCGCGTGGCACTCCTGTTCATAGCCAGTCAGCCCAAGACGCGGTGTTCCATTGTTGGAACCTCGCCGGTCGGCGAGGCCTGAGCAACACGCTACGGACATCCACTTGCAGAGGACGGAGGTTCATGCACCGAGCGGCACCATCCGCCAGCAAAGTTTCCGAGTCGTCGAACATCGACGTCAACTCGATGCTGCTCTTTTATGAAGTGGTCAATGCTGGCAGCATCAACCAGGCGTCCATAGCGCTCAAGGCTCCCAAGGCGACGATCAGTCGCCGACTGCGGCGCCTCGAGCAGCACGTCGGCGCCGTGCTGCTGAAGAGAGGTACACAGAGGCTCTCGATGACCAGCAGCGGCGAAGCTCTATATCAACATTGCGAGAGAATCCTCGCAGAAGCACAGACCGCTCGCACGGCGGTCACGGAAATGCAGACCCAGCTATGCGGGCAACTGAAAATCGCGACCGCCTTTGGCCTGGGCCGTTGGATCAATCCGGCCCTGGCGAAGTTTGCTCTCGAATACCCGAAGGTCGAGTTGGTCGTAGATGAAACGCACAGGTGGATCGACGTCAACGAAGAGCCCTACGATATGGTCATCCACCTCGGAAAAATACGCAACGAGCGGCTGCCCGTGAGGCGCCTTGCGGAGCTGCCCCGCGGCCTTTATGCCAGCCCCCGATACCTGACCGGCCGGGCACCGCCGCGGACCCCCAATGATTTACTGAGCCATAGCTGCGTGGTCCTGACACAACAACTGGACGACGGCCTGTGGCGCTTCCGCGAGTCGGCGAGCACACGGGAAGTCGTCGTCCAGCCTCATGCACGCGTAAGCAATATTGTCATCGCGCACGAGCTGGCGGTCGCCGGGGTCGGAGTCGCCATACTTCCCCATGCTATTTGTCGCCAGGACGTGGCAGATGGCAAGCTTGCGCCGATTTTGGGTACATGGCACATTCCTCCGCTCGTGCCGGCGGCGACTTACCTCGAGCGCCGATATCTGCCGCTGCGCATCCGTGCCCTCCTCGACCTTGTCGCCGCGCAATTCAAACCCGACCTCGATTGATGCAGGTTAACCTGTAACTCGGATTAGCGGGATAGATCGACGCTGGCCGTGCTGAATCAACGCGGCGCGCGGGAGATGCTCAACAGCGGAATCGTCAGGCGCTCGATCCGCGGGTTGCGGAAAGGAAGCGACTCACCAGGGCCGCGCGAGTTCTAACACCCAGTTTCTCGAATACATGCAGCAGATGAGTCTTGACGGTAGCGACGCCGATACCCAGGCGCCGAGCAATCTGCACATTGGTCGATCCGTCGCATATCAACTTCACGATTTCCAACTCGCGTGCGGTGAGTCCGATCGGAATGTCGGTATGGTGCGAGCTGTGCGCGGGGACCTCGCGGAAGTGGTAGGCGAGATTGCATTCGACATAGGTCTGAACTGTCTCGCCTTGTTGCCGCTCTGCGCGTGTGCCCGAATTGCCTACCCAAAGGAGGCTCAAGCCGGCCACTGCGCGACCGTGGACGCGAAAGATCATTTCGGCCGCGTCGCGCGTACCGAATGTGGACAGGAAATCCCAGTAGTTGCGATGCCGTTGCACCGGGCCGGACAGGCGCGAATCGGACAGAGAGAGAAACCGGAGCTTCTGTCCGGCAAGGCAGGCAGGGTGCAGAGGATCGGTCCGGGCGATATCGTGCTTGAGGTATGCCTCACGCAAAGCCCATGGCGTGCGGTGGGTCCGGAATCCGAAGGGTTGGCTGTGCTCATCGATCTGGTAGAAGCAACTCCAATCGGCGCCGAGGAGTTGGCTCACGAAGGATGCTGTCTGCGCTCCAAACTGCGCGAGCTGGGGACCGTTGGGCCCGCTGCCAGGCTGGCGTAATTGCGCCGGTGACAGCGCGCTGACCTGGGCATCCGGCGCAATCAGGGCCGCGCCGGCCACACTGTTTTTTCTATGTGTCACGATCTCACCATTTGTGGGGTCAGGTGCGATGAACCGATGGCAAGCAATGCCGCCGTGAGAAAGAGTGCCATGGCGACGTGAATGAGGTCCTCAAATCCGGGTCCCGCGACCAGCCCAGCGCCGAGCATCGGCCCCAGAATGAGGCCCAGGTACATCGCCAGCATTGCCAAAAGAACCCGTCTGTCTCCACTGCTCTCGCCCGCCAGCCTCGTCAGGTAAAGCGGCGTGACCAGAGCGAGCGCGCCGTTGAATCCGAAAAGCGCCGTCAAATATGCAGCGGGAGCTGCAGCCTTGATCAACAGACCCGTACTGAGGGCCATGATTGCGGCGCCACCTATCACAAACCGATTCGTGTCGCGGGCTCGAATCAACAGCAACGTAGCGGCCAGGGTGCCGAGAACGCCCGACATCGACCCGATCGACAGCCCGATGCTGATGACTTCGCCGGCCAGCCGTGAGGCGACGCCGATTCTTTCCAAGTGCATCCACAGTGCGGTACTCGTCAGATAGGTCGCAAACAGGGAGATGAGTAACAAAACCCCCCGGGGCGTGACCGACAGTGAGGATCGTGGCGCAGAGTCGTGGATGGGCTCACACGTGAGGCGGATAGCCGATGCGATGGAGCAACCCAGGCACCCAAGGCCCAGAAGGAGGAACACGCCAGCCAGCCCGAATGCGCCGATCAGTGTAGGGACGCTTGCGAAGCCCACAACTCCAAACATCATCTGCGCGACCGATATCGCCGCAAACTTCGGACCTGGTTTCGCAGCGCGTGCAGCGACGGCGTTGACGACTGCGAACGCAAGTCCTCCCCCGAGACCCGCTGCACCTCTGCAAGCTGCGATCGTGTTGAAGTCGTGGGCCGCTGCCGTGGCAAGATTGGCAACTCCGGCAAGCGCGAGAGACAGGATCAAGGTCGCGCGTACCGAAAAGCTGCGGCCGTACACCAGTACCAGTGCGCTGCCCAAAGCCGCACTTGCCAGCTCGCCCGATGAGATCAGGCCGACGTCGCGCACCGACAGGTGGGCGTGATCGACAAGCCCCCCCACCAGTGCGGGCGCGAGTGAAAAAAAGGAGGTTCCGAGGGCGGCGGCCCACAGCAGGATGACGAACTCGGCCGTTTCCATGCCACCTGTGCCGACGGACCTGGATATATTCATTTCACCGGGAAACCACGCAACCGGCTCGGTCTGTGAATTGAGTGATTCGCCAAAGCAATGGTAATGTCGCACGGCCTTTTGCAAAAGAAAAACGGTATCGGGCCAGCGGAGCGGTACCGGGTCAGGGCTCCGGTACTGGCGCTGAGCGTGCGATCACGGTTGCTGGTGCCATGCACCTCAACGGTATTGAAATGCTGCACTGGATCTGCAGAGCGATGCTGGCCGTTGCCTTTTTATGCGCCACTTGCCCCACCCTGGCGCGCGAGGTTGCTCCAACACCGCGCATGGGTTGGAACAGCTGGGACTCTTACGGCCTCACCATAGACGAGACCGATTTCAAGCCCAATGCGCGGGAGTTGGCCAAACTACGTTCCCATGGCTGGACGTACGCGCTGATCGACGCGGGCTGGTACATGGGCAACCCGTTCGGGGACAAGCTGCAGAATCGGCAGTACTTGCTGGATTCCATGGGCTGCTGATCCCCGTGCCGGCCCGCTTCCCCTCCTCCGCCCGCAATCAAGGATTCAAGCCGCTGGCCGACCGGGTGCACACACAGGGGCTGAAGTTTGGTCTTCACATCGTCCGCGGCATCCCTAGACGAGCGCTGGAGACCAACCTTCCCAGTGCTGGATCCGCGTTTCACGCGGTTGACGCAGCCGATACCGCGGACAAGTGCGGTTGGGAGTTGGAATTGGATCGTCCGGCGCAGATTAAACATCCTGCGCGGTGCGCCACATGACTCCTGAAGGATCGAAGAGCACAAGATCGCGCATGTTCCAGGGCGCAACCTCGCGTGGATCCACACAGCGTGAAGCCCAGATCGTGATAGAACTGCTGCGATTTCGATTTGTACACCGCCGACCCAACGGTGCGAAGACTCCAAAGCAGTCACTCGAATCAGGAAGTGCAGACGTCTGCGATACTGCCCTTCGATGTGGCAGATTGGGTCCTGCATCGGCATCATTGATGGAAACAACTCGCCGAACGGGTGAACAACATGGAAAAGACCGAAACTCCCCGGGAGCCGAGCGCGATGTCGCGCAGCACGGCGATTGCCTATGCGATCGGCCTGCCGCTTTCCCTGCTTGGTTTGATCTTCCTGCCGGCCGGCACGATCGGTTGGCAGCCCGGATGGACATTCGTTGCAGTTCTGATTCTGGGCTTCGGCACTTCGGCCCTCGTGCTCGCCCGAGTCAATCCTATAATCTACCGCGCGCGCAGCCGATTTCAGCCGGGCACGAAAAGCTGGGACAAGGCGCTGCTTGCGGTCATCCTGCCGGCGATGGTGGCGGTCCTACCGGTCGCGGCTCTGGATGCCGGACGGTTTCATTGGTCGGCTGTTCCGGCCTGGGCGGTGTTATCAGGCTATGTCGGCGTGCTGGCGGGCATTGCGGTGACCGGATGGGCGCAGGCGGTGAACCCCTTCTTCGAACCGGGTGTCCGGATCCAGTCCGAGCGACACCAACGCGTGATCGATACTGGCCCCTACCGGTTCGTGCGTCACCCCGGGTATGTCGCCGCGCTGTTCCTGTTCTTCGGCATGGCACTTGCGCTGGGCTCGTTCTGGGCGCTGGTTCCCGCCGCGCTGACGGCGGTGCTGCTCGTTTTGCGCACGTCATGGGAAGACCGGCTGTTGCGGGCCGAGCTTCCTGGATATGACGATTATTCCCGTCGGGTACGGTGGAGATTGCTCCCCGGCGTCTGGTGAATCCCGGGATTCGATATCGGCTGCCCGTACGACGAAAACAACCCCTTATCCTTCACGGATCCGACCGGCTTCATGCACTGTTAACAATATTCTTTCCCCGTCGAGCTTTGGGGTATCTCGCAGGACTGGGATGGCCTTTGGTCAGTCAGCCTTATCAGGCAAAACATGAGCACGCATCTCCCGGAAGAAAATGTGGATAACACCAATCTTGGTGCCGGCCTCGCCGCAGCACAAGGTGCCTTGGGTGTGTGCACTCCTCCAGGAGTAGTCAAGTGAACCTCGCACGTGGAACCAGTGCCTCCAGCCCAGGTCTTTTCTTCGCCAGAGCGCTGCTGTGCGCAGGCCTGATAGCTAGTTGTGATTTGGCGCACGCAGGTATGCAGACGATTGCGAGTGCGTCGATTCGTCGGAGCTCACATCACCAGATGCGCACTGGGTCGCCCGTGTTTACGGGAAATTGTGCGACCTCGGCATAATGTCGTCTGCCGCTGTTCTCGTTGACCTGGCGCGGCCGGAAGCACCTGATAACGCAGTGACCGTTCTGAGCATTGACATGCCGTCCGAAAAGGCGCTTTGGCCCAGGGTGCAGTGGGAATCATCGAAGAAGATCATCGTGCAGTTACCCGCAAAGGCCAACGTCGCCGTCCAGATGGCCAATTTCCAGAACATTGAAATACAAGTCCGCTTCTGTCCGGGCGATCCTACCGAGCGCGAGCGCTGGGCGGCCTACAGGGCCGCCCATCACAAATGGACCAGGGACATGGCCGCCTGGAGTCAGATGAGGAATCGCGATTCTGCCTCACAGAGTTCCAAGCCGGTTGCACCACAACCACCGGAGGGACGGGCACCCGATTCTGCGTGCGCGCTATGAGGATGACTGCCAGAAGGGAACGCATTGCGTCAGCAAAAATGTTACCGGATGGGGGTCGTTGGTCCGGATTCGTTGAAGGCCTGCAGGGCAACTGCATTTACGCGAAGACACAACTTTGAGAAAAGCAGTCACCGGACACTTTGAACCTCCGATCTCTGAAGAGCATGCCGGAGCATGGGCTGCGAAGGAGGACCGGTTTATGGCACAGCAGATGATCGAGGGATACTTCTTGAAGCGGCTGAGGTACGCAGAACAGAATGAGTACCGCCTGATATGGTTCGCTCACGGAGCAGAAACCAAGGAACCTCTCTTCGTCCCGTGTCAGCATGGAGGGTGGTGTGCTAAGGCCGTCCGACCATTCACGGCGCCTCCACAGAAAGGCGAGTTCGCTCCACCGAGAGCCGCTGAGTGTCCGAATCCCATGGCGTGCATCATTCCCCACAGCTGAGGTGATATTCCCATGCTGACGTGTCTTATCTGCGGCGGCGACATGCAAGAGGACACCGCCGAAATCACGGAGTTGCTCCGCGAAAGTGGCTGTATCGGCACCACCACGGACTCCGGCGGCCGGGAGTTTCAATTCGAAGACGGTGAGCGACTGGAGGTCGGCGGCACGTGCAATGCCTGTGACGGTAAGGAAATTCGCGAGTTCCTGGAATCGAGGTGACGCGAACAGCGCGCGTGGCGAGATGGCATCCGCACGACGTCAGGCGTCGTACCCTTCTGGATATCCGGTCAAGCTTCTGCCACCAACCGGTACGACCTTGGCCGACTAGCGCGGCCAGGCGTCCTAGTAATGACTCGTTGCCCCCTGTACTAATGTTTAGTACATCTAAAAGTCTAGGAGGCTACCCCATGGGCAGAGTCACGTCTTTCAGCTTGGGCGATCACTTCACCAGTTTCGTCGAAGCTCAGGTTAAGGAGGGCCGGTACGCGGAAGCAGAAAACGAAGGGGCGATGACGGGTCACTTTGTCCTCACCCCACGCGCTCAGACGGACCTCGACGAGATCTGGGATTACACGGCGGATCATTGGGGCGCATTTCAGGCGACGTCTGTAAATGTTGTGAGCGTCAACGAGCCGATGCGCCACTTTGAGTCCGGGAGCATGTGCAGTCATGCAGGTAAGCTCTTGAGACTTCATCACCGCCGCCTCAGCCCGGCATCCGCCAGGGGCCTTGCCGGCACTAACCTCATCCGTTCATGACGCGCGAAAAGATGGCCTGATTGAGCCGGCGCGGCGTTGCCCGGGCCAGGAATGCGACGACCTTGTTGGCCCACCCTGGCACGACGCTGATGCGTCCCGACTGCAAGGCGCGGATACCGGCGCGTACCACCGGTGCCGGCTGCATCATCACTCGCTTCAACGCCGGCGTAAGCTTCTGTTGCGCCGCCTGGGCGAATCCGGTGTCCGACATGCCTGGGCAAAGCACCGTAACAGTGACGCCATCGCGCTTGAATTCACGGTGCAGGGCTTCGCCAAGGCGCAACACATAAGCCTTGGAAGCCGCATAGACAGCGAAATTATCCACGCCATAGTAGGCCAGTAAACTGGCAATGAGCAGGATCTTCCCGCGCCTGCGCTTGCGCATATCTTGCGCGAAGACGTGAGTGACGGCTGTCAGGCTTGCAATATCGAGTTGCACCATCGCCAACGCCGTATCGATCTGGCTATCCAGGAACGGCCCTTGTAGTCCGTGTCCGGCATTGTTGATCAGAATGTCGACGGCAATACCCCGTTTTCGGAGTCGCTCATGCAGTCGGACGATTTCCGCTAGGTTTGAAAGATCGACCTGTTCCACCACGACATCGATGCGGTACTGCTGCCGCAGTGTCTCAGCAAGCTTCTCGAGTCGATCCAGCCGGCGCGCCACCAGGATCAAAGAATGGCCCTGCTTGGCATATTGCCGGGCGAACTCCTCCCCAAAACCGCTGGACGCGCCTGTAACGAGGACCCATGAATTGTGAGCTTCAGTCATTGCAGTGGTACCTTGTTATGCGCTTGTCGTAATGGTGGAAATATGATGCACGCTGCACTCGAGCTTTCTTTCCTCATGAGCCAGCGCGACCCAGAACTGTCCGCTGTGTCTGTCTCTGCATGTCCCCATCCCCGTGCCCCGCGCGCACAGTTGCAGTGGACCCGCCGTCGGTCAGCAGCACACCAGCATTTGATTTACTGCTACCCATCAGGATCTGGCGCATGCTCTCCTGAACGTCCGTAACTCGGGCCGGAGCACGCATGGCTGTTGGCCGGCCGGAGTCTAGATAGAATCGGCCTCCCAGGACGGCCCGCACCTGATCCTGTGTATCGCCGAAGCTGTCGGCGGCCTCGGAGACCTGCGCGTAGGCTGCCAACGCTGCGAACACGGGTACCAGAAGCCACTTGCGAGTGTTGCTTAATTGCAGTGTGTTCATGACCGTCTCCCGACTTTCTGTGTTAATTTTAATGTATATACATGGTTGTGATCAAAAAAAGCAAACAATCATCGTGAAGCCAACTTTCGCGCAGCGATGTAGGCGGACTCCTTCAACGCAGCTGCATCTGCAGAACCGAGGCGCGCCTCGAAGGCAGCTTGGGCCTTTTCCCACTTCGTCATGAGCTTGCGCACCGTGCGCTCGCCCTCGGCGCTCAGAACCCATCGCCGCTCGCGACGATCCTCGCCCGAGGTGGTCCGCGCCAAACCCGCCTTCTTTATGTGAGCCAGAGTCCGCGTCGCCGTCGTCTGGTCAATCCCGATGATCTCTGCCAGCTCGGTGGTCGTCAGATTCGCAGACCTGCTCATCACCTGCAACGCCGTGAACTGAGTCAGTGGAACCCCGCTATCGCCCAGCGCCGCCTCGTAGAGTGCGGTGGCCGCCCTCGCGGCCTGGCGGAGTGTGGCGCAATAGCAAGGAAGGGCTTGTAGTTCCATAGTGGCAGCTATCTTACATGCATATACATGATCTGTCAAGCGTGACCACACGGTAACCCAGAGACAGCCGCTCCCAGGAACTCGACGGCGGTCGCGAGCCGGCAGGTCCGGTCAGATTCCGCGTCCCTCTCACCGGGGCGCGAGCCGACGAAAGTGTCCGGGTGTCTTCTGAAACTGCCGCTTAAACGCTTTGCTGAACGAGGATTCGGACTCATAGCCGGCGGCCAGAGCAATCGCGCGCAAAGAGTCGTGCCCCTCCTTCAGCATCTGCGCGGCGCGCTGTAGGCGCACACGAGTTATGTATCCCTGAGGTGATTCGCCAACGACGCGTGTGAAGCGGACGGTGAAGGGCGATCGCGAGTATCCGACCTTCTTGGCCAGACGTGCCACCGTCCACGCCTTCACTGGGCGCTCGTGTATCAGCGCCAATGCCGGCCCGATCCGCGGATCATTCAGCGCCCGCAGCCAATTGGGGGGAGCAAGCTGTGCGAGCGACCATTCCCTCAGGATGTGTATGAAAAGCATGTCGGTCAGCCGTGACACGATCGTCTGAGATCCCGGCATCATCCCTGACACTTCAGTGATCAGGCAGCGAATGGTCGCTTGCAACGAGATATCCCGCCGGATCGTGCGCGCCCGGACATGGATGAAAGTCGGCAGCATCGCGAGCAGGGGATGCCCATGGGCATAATCGAAGGAGAAGGACCCGCAAACAAGCGCGCCGTTCACACGCTTCTTGCCCTGCCGAAGGAGAATGCGCTGACCGGGAACGTCGTTGTCGGTGATCTCAATCACCGGTCCATCCCTGCGATCAGCCTGATCCACCAGTCGATACGCTTGCCCACGCGCCACGAACAGCAAGTCACCCCGCGCGAGGGGTACGGGTGATTGCTGCCCGATCTGCAGCCACACAGGCCCCCGTTCCACGACATGGAAATGCGATAACTGACTCGCAGCGACAGCGATCGTCCAGGGGCTGGCACACTCCGATCTGCAAACCAGTTGAGAACGAAGCCCCAGCGAGCCCAGGAGGTGTGCCATGACATCAAAGCCAGCAAGTCTGCGCAGCAACTGCGGTTGCATTTTCATGGGTGTAACACTCGCACAACAAATGAGAACACCGGAGCATTGTCCGCTTGTCTGCCATCTTTCACACTGTGTAGCAAGCAACCCGGATCTGGCCGCAGCGCCGATCGGCCGAAAACACCAAAGCCCCGGTCCACGGGTGAATCGAGGAGGTCATTGTGCAAGGCTATTATTCTGTGGCACTGGGCGTCCTGTTGTCTGTCGCCGCAAGCATCCCCGCGCGTGCCGAGACAGAGTTGACTGGCAAATGGGTTGGCCCTTTCAACGGCGTTCAGGTTGAGATACCCCTGCGGCCCGGACCCTTTGGCTGGGAAAGCGGAGAAGTCAGGAAATCCCAGGGACCGAGGTTCGTAGAGGCAAGTCTGCAGGTCGACATCGAGCTGCAGAAGAAGGGCCTTGCAGTTGGGACCTGGACGGCGGGCGGTTTCAAACAAAAATTCGTCTGCGCACAGATCAATCAGACTGTCTGGAATTGCGTGGACGGTGGGGGCCGTGCCAGCCTGGAGGTCACGTCGGCAACTGAGATCAAACTGTGCTACCTGGACAATCGGGAAGGAGCCCAGGGCGCAGGTTGTGCGCTGTTGCGGAAAAGCTGATCCGCCTCCCATTCGGCCTCAGCTGGGTGCTTCCAGCCAGTAAGGCCGATTGTGTGACCTCTTGACATCACATGTAGATACATTCACATTGACCTGTCGGGTATCTTGATGCGCGATACTTTGATCCTGATCGGCCAGATCCACTCGAACGAGGCCGACGGTTTGGATCCCTGTCACTCCTTGGCTACGGCACAGTAACGACGCCGGCCCTTACTTTCCGGAATGGCCTGCTCGGTCCGAGCGTCAGAAAATGCTATGCCCCGCGATCGACAAGCGATCTCGAGCAACCTGACTGCGGGTGCGATGGCCGCGATTTCGCGACTAGCCGATGCCGGCGGTCTAGCGAGATCAGGTCACGTGCGATAACCGGTCGTGGTGGATCGTTGATTGGCTTTCGCCATTGCAATTGAGCTGTCACGTCCTGGCGGAACAGCGATGAGTTGACTGCAGCAGGCGGCATGTCATCTTATTGGGATGGGCCGACTCCCCCAATACTTCCTCAAGTTGCACAGAATTCTGGTTCGCCGGGGACGGACGCGCGAAGAGGCCGAAGACCTGATCCAGCAGGCGTTCCTCAAGCTGCAGGAGTACTGTGAAAGCGGCGGTGAGGTTCGCCAGCCGGAGGGTTTTCTCGTCCGGACGGTCCTGCGACTGGCGATCAATGCCCGCCGCGATGACCATCGCAATCTCTACGTTGACACCCATGTCGAGGAACTGACGCATCTGGTCGACACCCACCCCACACCGGATGAGGTGCTGGCCCATGATCAGTGTCTTCAGAGAATGAGGGAGGCACTCAATGGCCTCAGTCACCGCACCCGGACCATTTTCCTCATGCACCGTCGCAGCGATATGAGCTATTCACAGATCGCGCGGTGCCTGGGAGTAAGCCTGAGCGCCATCGAAAAGCATATGGCCAGCGCGCTGGCGGCGCTGGCCAAGGCGAACAGTCAGGAATGAACACCAGAGATAGCGCAAGCCCCGGTAAGCCGTCGGCAGCCACGCGCGCCGAGGCGGCGGCGTGGGTTGCGCGACTTCACGGGCCGAACCGCAACGCCAGGGTTGAGAAAGCCTGCCGGCGATGGATGGCTGAGGACCCGCAGCGGGCGGCCGCTTTCGAGCTCCTCACGGATACCTGGGAGAAAGCCGGGCAGCTCAACGTTCCTGTGGACACGCGCGAGCCCCGGACAGCGGCTGGATTTCGCATCAGCTTTTCGCGAGCGGCACTGGCGACTGTTGCGATTGCAGTGGTTGCAATAGCCGCTACAGCGCTCTACCTCCGTCCAGCGGGCCTGGCCACGGGCGTGGGCGAACAGAGGACCCTCACCCTCCCGGACGGAACGCGCGTTTACCTGAATACGAATTCGCGCGCAGTCGTACACTTTGACCGGCAGGTAAGGCGTGTCGAGCTGGCTAAAGGAGAGGCGCTGTTCGAGGTCGCGCACAATCCGGCATGGCCGTTCATTGTGATGGCTGGCACTCGTGAGGTCAGGGCACTCGGCACGGCTTTTGTGGTGCGCAACGATCCCCGGCAACTGGCCATCACATTGGTGGAAGGCAGCGTGAGGGTGTCGCCCCAAGGCGCCGGGACGGCGGGTACGCGGCCTGAGCGACAGGCAGCGGGATCAGGCAAACCCACGCAGGCAGGGGCTGCGACTGAAGTACTCACGCTGGACCCTGGCGAACGAGTGACCTTTGCCAGTGGCCACCCGGCCACACTCGATCGACCCTCGCTCGAAAAGATCACAGCTTGGCGACGCGGGCAGATTTCCCTCGACGACACCACCTTGGCGGATACGGTCTCCGAGATCAACCGATACAACGTGACACATGTTGTAGTCCGGGACCCAAGCGTCGCCGCAATCCGCCTCAGCGGCGTTTTCAGAGCTGGTGACACGCAGAACTTTGTCAAGGCGGTCACCCGAACCTATCACCTCCGGGCGCGTAATGAAGGCGGCGAAATATTCCTCGAGCCCTCGACCGCTAGGTGACGCCAAACGAAGGGCAAGCATGGTCGGGAGTTTCGCACCCGTGGTGCAACTACGCCCACAGCCGCAGCCAGCGGCCCGGACAGGCCGAAACCGTAATTTCGATGCAGGCTGGCTGAGGTACCGCCAGTCTCGCGTGTCTCTATCCGTTAGCAGGAACGAACTCACAAAGAGGCACAAAGGACTGTACACGCGAGGGCATCGTGCACAGAACAATATTTCGGTCTTTGGCTACTCTGGCGTTGGCGGTCCTACTCGGGTCGGCCCCGCTGACCCAGGCTCAGGCAGTCTCCAGGTTCAATCTACCGGCGCAGCCACTCGCTGAGTCGCTACGCGCTCTGGCCAGCCAGACCGATACGAACCTGCTGTTTGATCCACCCCTGGTGGCGGGCCTCAAGGCCCCCGCGCTCAAGGGAAGCCTTACTCTGGACGAGGCCCTGAAGCGCCTGCTGACGGGTACGGACATCCGGCATCAATTCCTTAATGAAAAGACCGTTGTACTGACCACGACCGGAGCCGGGGCGCCAGCCGGACAATCGGAGCTGAGACAGACCACCGGGCAGACAGACCCGCCGGCAGAGCAACACCTGCGATTTGCACAGAGCGGCGGTGGCTTTTCCGATGCCGCGCTTGCGCAGAACGCGGCCGCGCCACAATCAACCGACATGAGCCAATCGGTCCGCAGGGCAAAGGATTCGACCCAGGAGCCGCCGAAGCTCGAGGAGATTGTCGTGACCGGATCGCGCATTGCGCGTCCGGAGTTCGAGGGACCGTCGCCTGTCACCATCCTTTCCGGGGAGCAGCTCACGGCAAACGGATACACCACGGTGTACGAGGCCATGAACTCCCTGCCGCAGTCGTTCCTGTCCGAGACCCCGCCCCAATGGGGCAGCACTACGGTCAACGCGCGCCAGATCAACTTGCGCGGCCTCGGCCCCAACCACTCCCTGTTGCTGGTCGACGGGCTGCGGGTTGCGGATTACCCGCAGCCTTCCCAGGGCGGCGCCAGTCAGTACAACTTTCAGAATTTCAACAACATACCGGCCGGGATGGTCGATCGAATCGAGATGCTCGGGACGGGCGCCTCTGCGATCTATGGCTCGGACGCCGTTGCTGGCGTCGTGAATGTCATCCTGAAGCACGACTACACCGGCGACACAATCTCGGTGCGCGGCGGCGGGGCGGTGCGCGGCGGCCGCGATCTGACTGACATCACCTGGTCGGGCGGTAAGAGCTTGGGTGATTTGCACGTCGTCTATAACTTTCAGTACTTCGACCGTAGCCCTCTGTGGGGATATAACCGCCCCTACACGAACTCCGACGCGAGCGCTGGTTATGGCACGTGGGCGCCCTATGACCGGCAGAATGGCTACCAGCGGATCTGGGGCGCATTTCTCGATGGCGAAGGCACTTCGGTGACCCCGCCTGCGGGTGCCTGCACACAGCCTGGCTTCCACAACGAGTTTCTGCAGCTGACCGGGCCTCCGGGCTCGCGCTACTCCAATGGGACGTACTGTGCGCAAAGAGCGGTCTGGGAGAACTGGGTGCTGACGCCCGGCCGCAGGGATTTGAACGGGTATGTTTACAGCGACTACGATTTCGGCAACAGCGTCAAGGCATACGCAGCGCTCGCTTTCTTCCGCACGACCGGCATCTCCAACACCCAGCTGCCGTTCCTTTATGCCATGGGAGGGCTCCCCAACCCCTTCTACGACCAGAACAGCGGCCAGCTCATCGACAACTACTTTCGCCAGCTCACGGCCGCGGAGATGGGCACGAAGGGCAATACGTACGATCGCGAGCAGAACTGGGATTTCCACTTCGGCCTCAAGGGCTCATTGTTCAACGGCAAGCTGGACTGGGATGCGACGCTCGGGCGCGCGCTGTACTGGGTACACGAGGGCTTCACCGGTCTCAACGAGCAGGGAATGTTCAATTTCTTCTTTGGTCCGCAGCTCGGCACGGCCGCGGACGGCAATCCGATCTACGCGGTCAACAACACCCGGTTCTGGAACCCGATCACGCCGGCGGACTACAACACCTTTGCCGTGACCGGAGAGAACCGCGCGACCTCCTGGATGAATCAAGGCCAGCTGCTCCTGACAGGCAACAATCTGCTCAACCTGTGGGGCGGTCCGCTCGGCGCAGCAGCGGTCTTCGAGGCCGCTCACCAAGGGTTCCAGCTGTACCCCGATCCACGGGGTAACACCACGAGCTTCGGCGATCCATTCCAGAACTACAACATCGGCGGCGGCCAGCGCACGCGCTACTCGGGCGCAACGGAGCTGCGTCTGCCCGTTGTACCGACTGTGACCGCATCCCTCGCTGGCCGCCTCGACAAGTACGAGGACGCCAGTCAGGCCGGCACCGCAAAAACGTGGAGCAGTTCACTCGAGTGGCGGCCATTGCAGCAGGTGCTGCTGCGTGGAAGCTACGGGACCAACTTCCATGCGCCGGACATGATCGACATCTACTCGCTGGGCGCCTCACAGCAGCTTGGCAACTACGCCGATCCTTATTTGTGCATCAGCAAGCATCTGGATACCTCTAAATGGCCCTGCGTCGGGCAGCAGTTGAACACCTACATCACGCAGTACTCGGGCGGTAACCCGAACCTCGTACCCGAGACGGGCAAGAACTGGAGCTATGGCTTCGTCGTCGACCCCATCCCGGGATTGATCTTCTCGGTCGACTACGTCCGCATCGAGCTCGACAACATCATCAAGAACATCGCCCTCTCGGACGCTCTGACCGACGAGGCGGGCTGCCGAACCGGGCAGCAGGTGGGCGGTGCGGCCTACACGGCGCACGTCCCGGGCTCCGAGTACTGTCAGCTCGTCAGCGAGGACGTGGTTCGCGATTCCAGCGGAAACATTTCCAGCGTGCACATCGGACCCATCAACGAGGCCTACACCTCGATCAGCTCGATTGACGCCGCGGCGAGTTATCAGTGGACCTGGGGTAATCTCGGCGCCTTCAAGTTCGATATGATCTACACGCGCAATCTCCACTACCTTCAGAAGGTGCTGGCCAACGAGCCACTGGTTGACAACAACTGGCAGAACCCACGCGGCCGGGGTACCGCTTCTGTCAACTGGAAGAAGGGGCAGTGGGACGCCACGCTCTACGAAACGTACGTCAGCCGGATCCGCGACCCGCGTTATGGCAACTGCGAGACGCTTCCGGATGGCACGCAGCCTACCGTCGGTGACGCGAATTGTGTCATCCACACGGGACTGAACCCAGCCTGGTACACCACCAGCGCCTCGGCCGGCTACAGCTTCTTCAATGACCGCGCCAAGGTAACTGCGTACGTGAGCAATCTGTTCAATCGCGTCGGCGAAATTCCGTACTACTCCGGCGGATTCGAGTTCATCTCAACTCGCAATGGAGCAGATTACAACGGACGGGAGTGGTCACTGCAGCTTCAATACAAGATCGATTGAGACGCATGTTCATTTGACCCAACGCCAGTACCAAAGCGGGTGGCGCTCGCACACGCCACCCGCTCCAGCGGGAATACCTACAACATTGCAACATCCAGGAGTGCCCCCCAATGAGCCGGTCGCGTCCTATTCTCTTCGTCTCGGGCCTTTGTGCCGCGGCGCTGATGCTCGGTGTTACCCCGACGACGCATGCCCAGTCCCTGACCATCGGCTCGGCCAACGTAGCCGTAGCCGACCCGGTGGTGCCACGACCTCCCACGACCCCCTGCGTCGTGGATCTCTACACCGACGAAACCTTCGCGTTCGACTTCGACTTCCACCACTACACATACACGCCGCCAGCCAACTGCCCTGGCCCGTGGGAAAAAGTGGTATTCAGCGCCGACTACAGCGTCAACGCTGGACGGCAGTTCGACCGGACCTCGGTCGTGTGGCTGGGCGGCGCGGTGATCTATTTCGGCACGACCCAGGAACCCTCCGCGACGGTGGCTCCTTCGTGGCACGTCGAGCGTGACGTCACCGATTACAGCCCGCTCCTCACCAAGAGCCAGGACGGCGGCCTCATCCTGGGAAACGTTGTCGACTCTACCTACACCGGGATCTTCCACACCTCCGCCAAGCTGTATTTCTACCCGGGCGGCAGGGGCGACGCGGGCGATCGGCCCGACCAAGTCCTGCCGCTGAAGCCCAATGACCTCGCCAATCTCGCTTCCTCAACCGACCAGCTCGCGGCGACTCTCACCCTGCCGACCAACATTGAGCGCGCGTTCCTCGAGGTGTACGCACAGAGCCAGTCGAGCGACGAGTTCTGGTTCTTCGATCTCCCCAGCGACATCGCCGCGGAGTTCTTCGACACTGGCAACACTGCCTTCAAGGAAGGTGAAGTGACAATCGACGGCAAGCCGGCCGGCGTCGCTCCGATCTATCCCTGGATCTACACCGGCGGCGGTGACCCGCTGCTGTGGCGGCCGATCCCCGGCGTCCAAACCCTGAGCTTCGAGCCGTATCGTGTCGACCTCACACCTTTCGTGGGATACCTGAACGATGGAGCGCCGCACACGGTGGCGGTCAGCGTCTTCAACGCCGCGGACCATTTCTCGACAGCGGCATCTCTGCTACTGTACCAGGACCACGGCAGGAGCCACGTGACAGGCGCTGTGACAATCAACACTCTCTCCGCGACCCCGCCGATGAACGTCACAGAGAACATCACGACCGGCGCGGACGGTACCCTCTCCGGTCCAGTCAAAGTCACGTCCGCCCGGCACTTCACCATCGCCGGCACGGCCAACACCTCGCACGGCACGGTGACCACCCGCATCGACACCAACATCGCCTTCTCGAGCACCCAGCATCTGCTGTCCGCACCTAACGGCACCTACAAGCAGGACACGGTGCAGGACACGAGTATCGACCTGGTGACGACCCGCACTCCGGCCATTGGCCTGCCAGTCGTGGTCCACGAGCGGCGCGAGTACCCGCTCACCTACAACTACAACAACCCGGTCTTCGCCGACGGCACCTGCGACTTCGAGAACCAGATCGACCAGGCATTCACGCAGCAGGTCAGCGCCGGCCTCAAGGGTACGGCGTCGAAGACCGCCGAGCTCGACAACCACCGTCAGGCAACATCGGCACGGCATTATTCGGGCGCCTGTTTCAACAGCGCCTACACCCCACAGGTGATCTCGTCGCAGACCTACAACTACAATGATCCGTTCGGTGCCTGCTACAGCCGGACCATCGCTGCAGAGACCACCTCAGCAGCCATCCCAGGCTCCCTAACGGGCGTCGATGACGGTGCCGCCTGCCGCGGCGGTGTTAATCACCTCACGTGGCACGATGAGTTTGCCAAGCGCGCTTCAGAGCTCTTCGGCGCCACCGTAAAGCTGCTGCCGTAGGGCGCGTCAGGTGCAGGGCGGAGTCCGGGGCCCCGCTGCCCCGGCTCTGCTGGGTTGCCCACAGCCCTCCATCAGAAGCTGTAGCTTCCGCTTACAAAATAGTTGCGCGGCCTCGCATAGATGATCTCCGCGTAGCCGGACGATGTCGATAGCGATGAGTTCCCGGCGACGGGATAAACCTTGTCTGTCAGGTTATTCACACCGAACATCAAGCGCCATGCGCGGGCCGAATTCTCGAGAGTGAGCGAAGCATTCATCACGGTAACTCCGCTGTTCTGTGCCACCTCCCGCGAGTTGGCCGCATCGAAGAACTGCGCGGCTGTAAAGGAAACATCCAGGCGCGGAGTGAGCAGCAGCCCGCCTGGGTGCAGCGTGTAACCTGCACCGGCGTTGGCCTGCCACTTCGGTGTAAAAGGCAGGGAGTTAGACGGCCCGACTGTAGCAGTGACCGCCGAACCAGGCACCACGATCGTCGCGATCTCGTCGATGGTGTTGCGAAGATAACTTCCGCTGGCGTTTACGTTCAGATCGCGCGTCGGTGCGTAGGTCAGCTCGAGCTCTGCGCCTTCGATGGTCGATTTGCCGGCGTTGAAGAGCAACGGAACAACGCCCAGCCGATACGTGAGCTGCATATTGTCATAGTATGTTTTAAAGATGGCCGCGTTCGCGCGCAATACACCACCCCAATCGCTCTTGAGGCCCAGCTCATAGGTCCTGGCCCTTTCTTCCTTGAACCGTATCGGCAGGTTTCCGGGCGGCGGCGCATTGTAGCGCTGGTTGAATCCACCACTCTTGAACCCCTGCGACCAGCTGAAGTAGCTCATCAAATCTTTCGTCCAGCGATATTGCAGGCTGGCCGATCCTGTCGTCGCGGCAAACTCCTGTTTGAACGGAACAGGCTGAACGTACAGCGGCGGCACGACCGAGGGCAATGGATCAGGCGTTGGTTTCGTGTAGGGAGATACATTGAAGTCTACGATCCGAATCTTCTTGGTCTCGTTGGTATAACGCACACCCCCCGTAAAACTGAGTGCCTTGGTAATGTCGTATGTCCATTGCGAGAACAGCGCCCAGTTGTCGTTATCGAGCTGAGCGGCGTCATAGTCGCGTGAGCCCGGGGAACCCCGCAAGGCCACCAGCGGCGGTGGAGTCGGGACAGCAACCTGCAGCAGATCATCAACGCTTTCTTTGAAGTAGAACGCGCCGACGACACCATGCAGCGGACCGGCCTCGGTCAGCGCCTGCAGCTCCTGGCTCACCTGGTGTCCCCTGCTGCGGTAGTCGGTCTGCAGGATCAGCAACGGAGTGTTGTCCGCGTCACGTTCTCCAGTCCAGTTGAGCTGGCGGTAGGCACTAACCGACTTGAGTTTGAAGGCCTCGTTGATGGCCCACTCACCCACGGTGGATACCCCCCAATTCTCCAAGGTACTCCCCACGGGAGCGGTTCCGCCGTTCCGCAAGGGCCCGAGGTTCCAAGTCACAGAATTGGCGCACCGCGAATCGGCCGTTGCGGTCGGAACGAACGGCGGTGGAAACGTCGCCCCGGGACATCCCGCGGCGACGCTCACGACCGCTGGAAATGCCTGCCTCCCGTTGATCGCTGCAAACACAAACGGCGAGCCGTGCTCGTTCGCATGCGTGTAGTCCCCCCGCAAGGTCACTTTCAGCTGCTCCAGTGGTTGCCAGCGCAAGGACGACTGGACCGTGTAGCTGTTTTCGTTGCCCAAGTCGACGCCGTCAGATACTCGCGTAACATAACCGTCGCGCTTGCGGAAGCCTGCCGAAACACGTGCCGCGAGGTGGCTGGCGATCGGAATGTCCACGGCAGCGAACGCTTCGCGCAGGTTATCATCACCAAGCGAGACGCGCGCCGTACCTCCAAACTCATCGCCGGGAGCCGCGGTGCTCAGAAGCACCGCGCCGCCGATGGTATTGCGCCCAAAGAGCGTACCCTGAGGACCACGCAGCACTTGCACTTGCGCAACGTCGCGAAACTCCATAACACCGCCAACGGCACGCCCCATATACACATCGTCGATGTACAGGCCCACACCAGGATCAACACTAGGGGACGCATCCGTCTGGCCAATCCCGCGGATGAAAACCTGTGCTGCAGAGTTGTTGCCCGACAAAGGCGCGTAGCTATGAAATTGCAGGCTCGGGGTCACATGACTAAGGTCCTCGGTGTTGAATATCTGTTGACGCTCGAGTGTTTCAGCGCTGAATGCGGAGACGGCAATCGGCGTATCCTGGAGCCGCTCTTCTCGGCGACGTGCAGTTACCACGATCTCTTCCAGACCAGTGCCTGTATCGGCGACCGCGACCTGAGTCTGCGCATTGATAGGCCCGGCAATCGGCATCATTGCAAGCACTGTAAGCGCGCACCCACGCGCATACCTGGTTAAGTCGACCATCATTCCCCCTTTCAGCATAATTTGTTATTCGCGCGTAGTCGGACCGGCGCACTCGAAGCTCGAGGCGTCGTTGGTTGCTCCGTTACCTACGTATCGGGCATGCCGTGGATAGGCGCACAGCGGGCGGCTACCGCCAGTCGGGAAGTTCTCCGCCACTTGAGGATCGAATAGGCCACCACTTGGAAATGGTGAAACAACGTCGGTATTGCTCGCTACGATGCGCTCCGGCGCGGCGCCCTGCTCCACCCAACGGGTAATCGCGGTCAACATATTTGCGGCGAAACTGGTCGTTGCGGGGCCGCCGCCGCAGTGGGCCATGTTGGGCACCATGAAGAGGCGGGCGAAATTCGCCGCTGACCGGCCTTCCTCCAGAAGGTGTCGATACCAGTTCACTATGTCGGCACCGGAGAAGATGCCGTCGTTGACCGAGCTGTAGATGATCAGTTTGCCGCCATGGCGCCGGAAGGCATTGAGATCGGTCGAGGTTGCTGCCATGAACTGCATCGCACTCAGCGGATAGGCGCGCGTTCTGGCAAAGATCTTCGGCGCGTCGGTATCGAAGTTATAGGAGAAAATGAAGGCCTCCTGGCCATTCGGTCCATTGACGGGACTCGGCACCGGCGGAGTCGTGAACACCATCGGCGCGGCCGCGGCGCCGAGCGTCAGATTAATCGCGGTGTTATACGCAGGGTTACCCAGAAACGACACGTTCCACGCCTGCCAGCCGAGAGCGCCAGCCGCCGTCGGCGGATCCCAGATGCCAGCGTCCCAATACCATCGCGAATACAGCTCTCGACCGGCGGAATCACGCGGTCCCGCGAAAATTTGCTTCAGTGCGGAAACCTGCGGGGTTGTGAGACAGGATCCGCCGTGCGGAACATTGCCGTGAGCACCAGTCGGACTACATGTGAATCGAATCAACGCCGGATAGACGCGCTGATTCGTGCAGTTTGCAAAGTCGTCGATGATACCGTCTACCAGACCATCCAACGCGTCGCAGGCGCTGAGAATCGCAGCAGAGGCCACTTCGAGATCCGCGTTGGTGAAAGTGGATGGTAGATAGGGTTGTCCGTTTGCGTCGATCGTTGTAGCAAGCGGGGCCAGTGTCTGTTCGTTCCAGGCCTCCGCGATAGCTGCCCGCGGCAAATTGAACCCGGGATTTCCCGCCACAACACCCTCAAATAGTGTTGGGAAGCGTTGTGCCGCCAGCATTGCGTCGCGGCCACCGTTGGAGCAACCGCAAATATACGAATGCTGCGGCGTCAAGCCATAGTAATGCTGAATCAGCGCTTTGGACGTCTGGGCGGTACGTTCGATGTCGTTGAAGCCGTAGTCCTCGCGCGCCTGCTCATCCATGCCAAAGTGTGCAGCACCCCCGGCGTTATCATCTTCATCGCTCCAGTTCACTCCCGCTGGAGGCGTGTACGGCGGAAAGCCCCCGGCCGCATTCTCGTGCCCCCCATCATCGCTTGCGACAGCCCAGCCTTGCGCCAATTCCACCCCGAAAAATCCTGTGGGATTGGACACCGATCCGTCGAGGCCACCTCCCCCCATCAACTCGAACTTTCCACTCCAGGCGTCCGGCAGGTTGAGCTCGAATACGATGCCATAGGTAAAGTGACCGGGATCCTGCGTGCTGATGCGCTTGTTGATCACGCCCACCAGATTGCAGTAAGACGGCAAATCTCCCGACGCCGCATGGTAGGTCGTGCTGAGAATCTGCACATCGGGAATGGCGGTAGTCGCGAGCTGCGAGCAGGGCATCTTGGGTACAGCCGCTACTGAAGCCGGTGAAACCACGAGCGCGCACAGCCAGCCGACGAAGGAGATGCCCCAAGATGGTCCTGGATGCAAAATCCGCGAAAGCAGGTTTCGCCAACAGTTCATTTGAGCCCCTGAATGAGCGCACTCCCACGAGCACTCCGAACGCCTTAATCCTAGTGGTGCCGTTGGGAGAGTATTTATTCCGGAGTGCACTCAGCGTTGACGCTCAGCGCAGGGCTTTACTAGCGGCCGGCAGCCGTGCTGCAAACACTACTTTAGTCTGAGGCTTGGGGACTCGGCAACGAGCTTGGCAGAACGGAAATCGCTTGGCGTCAGGCCATAGCGCTCCCTGAAGACACGGCAAAAATGCGCGCTGCTCTTGAATCCGTGCTCACATGCGATCTGCGTCACGCTGCTTGCGGCCCGGAGCGGATCTGTCAACAGGCGAGCACACACCTCCAGGCGTCGGCGCTGTAAATAACGACATACGCTCTCGCCTCGCTCCTGAAACAAAGCATGCAGATAGCGTAGCGAGATACGCCCCTTCCTTGCGATGGCCGCAGGATCGAGATCTGCATCCCACAGATTCGCCTCGATCAACTCGATGAGACGGATGCGTAATGCGGCAGCGTGTGCCGAGCATTCGATTCTAGCTGGGGATACGGTTGCGCAGGCTGCCGCGGTCATATTCATCAGCGCGTCCGTCAGGTGGTGCTCGGACCGTTCACTTTCAAGCTCCGGGAGCTTCCTCCATAAGTCCCGAATGAACCGAGCCGCAAGCCGGTTTGTCGCACTCGAGCGCAGCATCGGGAGCATGACGAGATCCTCGACACAAGCCACGTGCTCGCGCAGTCGGGTGCGCGGTATACGTACGACTAGAATGGATGTCGAACTCTCGAACGCCACGCGGTACGGTCGAGTACTGTCAAACAACGTCAGATCACCGGGTGAAAGGACGACCTCACGCCCACTCTGCTGATTAACGCTGTTACCGATTAGCTGAAGATGTAAAAGAAAGTAGGCGTCAGAGCATTGGCTGACTTGTTCGCGCGAGTGCGTCACCGTAGCTGAAGTTGAATCGGCGATAGCAAAGCGCAGCTCGCCCGCATTCTGGCACCGCATCCGCGCATCGATCTGCTCGTTCGGAACATCGACAGTGAGGGACGTGAACGTCTTGCAGACCACGTCGTTCCAGAATTCAAGCCGCTTCACCCCACCGAGCCCACGAGTGCTCAGTGCCTCGATACCCTCGCCGCGAGAGCTCATCGGATCCCCCTCCAGATCCAAATTCACCCTGGGCGCAGTTGGCCGCGGCCGAAGCACCCGGTGCTACATCCTGGCTCTTGTTGAAGCCGATGGTAACGGGGGATTACTATCCATGCAAGCCAGCCGGCGGATCGATCAGCCGTACACAAGCTTATCGAGCAGGGCACGCAGTTGTTTACGCTCCTCGAGCGTAAGTTTTGCGCCCACAGCTCGCTCATGGAGGGGAATGCGTTGGCGTAATGCCGCGAGCATCGCCGCGCCGCGCGACGTGACATGCAGGGAGTAGCAGCGTGCGTCATGAGGTGAGGGGTCCCGGCGCAAAAAGCCTCTTTCGACCGCCCGCAAGACCTGCTCGCCCACGGTTGCACGCTCTAGTCCGATCAGCCTTGCGAGCTCGGCTTGATTGGTACCAGGCTGGCGATTCACCAGAGCGAGAACTCCGATGAGATTGGGAGTGATCTCGCCGTGCCCTATTTGCTCATCGAACGTCGACATGACATACATGTATGCCACATGTAGGAATAACCCGATAACAGGCTCACCCGCCGGACTCAGCTCGGCTTCGATCATGGCCGTCGCGGAGGGCGTGCCGTCCGGCGCCCATCGAGGCTCCTCGCGGGGCGATCGCAGATGTGCAGCAATCGGCGGTGTGCGTTTCTTGCGGATCGATCTTTGCATAGCTGTCACAGCTGACCTGCGCGTCAGACCCGAAAGTGTTGGAGGTTAGCACGCCGTTTGCGCTAATGTACCCGGTGCGGCGATGATCCGCTATCTGCCTTCTCGAGCGCCTGACGGCCGATAAAATCATGATCGAAGCGGACCGTGCGTTGCCAACCAACTTCGACAGAAGTTCGGTAGCGCGCCCGCATGTTGGAAGGCGCAACGCTGCCCGTCACCGCACCGCCCTACCGAGACGCTCGCGGAATTTTGCATACTCAATGACCGCAGTGAAGAAAGTCCACCCCTGCACACTCGCTGGATCACCCAAGGTGACCCGTTACATCGAAGGCTTCAGCCATTTCGTTACCTCCATGACTGCTCCGACTACTTCCGGCTGGAGCATTTGCCGGGTGGGATTCGCACCTACTGGAAAGCGCCGCCTTTTCACGGCGCACACCCCTAAGCGGACGCTTGGACTGCTCCGGGACCCGCCAGCGTATTGAGGCAAAGCCGAAACGTCTCGACGGTGAATTGTTTACCGCCGTGAGACAGGATGTTTCTGGAGTCTTCCGGCGTGAATCCTATTTGCGTTGCGTGCCGTTGCAGTTTTTCGTGCGACAGAAGATGCATTTGCGGCTCCAGCAGTCGCAGACTGGTGTACGGGGATGGAGAAACTTCAGGTAGTGTCTTGTGGGGCACCTGGGATAGCACGGCAAGGATTCCCTGTGGCTTGCAGTGGCGCCGTAGAACGCTCATCGTTCGGCCTACATCGACATATTCGAAAACCAGAGCAGCGTATATGAAATCGACCGGCTCAAAAAGCCATGCGGATGTTTGAATATCTCCGACAAGCAGTTTGAGCCCCGGGACGCGCCCATCGTGGCGCTGCCGTGCCTCTTCGATATATTGCGGATTGATGTCGACCCCAACCACCCGACTCACGCTGGTGTCGATAAGGCGTTCGAAGCCGTTTCCTCCTGCGCAGCCGAGGATCGCGACGCTGGACGGAGCATACATCCTGACGAGAATATCCAACTGATCAGCAATCAGCTGCGACTGACCGATTGCTGGCAGTGCCATATGCGCTTCATAGTCTCCGAGAGGAATGTCGAGCCAGGGATTGCGCATAATGGGTAGTTCCGGTCGGAAGATAAGGAGAGATTTGCCCCACTTTAGAACATGCTTGCGAGCGTCCGCAATTGGCCGGGAGCGCCCATCGACATGCGTTGGGTTGATGCACTGCTGGTACACCGACCCAATACCTCTTCCCCCCGCGCAGTCGGCGCGTCGAGGGTAGTCAAGTTGCAGCTCGTTTCGTCCAGAATTCCGCGGGACGCGAGAGAAACGATTCCAACGCTATCCCGTCTGCACCCACGAGGAGCTTACGCTGAGGTTTGAACAGCTCGCTGAATACCTGCAGACCGGACCGGGCCGCAGAAGCGCGGCCGCTCTTTACCTCGAGGGCCGTCAATGCGTGACCGCAACGAACGATGAAGTCAACTTCAGGGCCAACCCAACGCAGCCGGTCCTGACAGTTCGGCGCAGTCAAAACGAAAGCACCACCTTGCCAAGATGCCCGCCTTCCGCCAAGCCGGCGAGTGCTTCATGCACCTGCGCGAGCGGCAACAGCTTCGAGATCGCCGGCCGGATTTTGTTGACTTCGATGGCTTTGACCATCTTCTCGAAGCTGGCGCGGCTGCCTGCTGCGGCTACTCGAATGAGCGCGCCATGCCGGATCGCATCAAAGATGTCCAGCTGCGCCGAAGTATCCGCTGCGTAGCCGATCAGGTGCGTGGTCGCACCAATTCGAGTGCAGGCTATTGACTGCGCGAGAGTCGTTCCTCCAGCAACATTTACAACGCTATCGGCGCCTGCATTGTTCGTGAGAGCCATGACCCGCGCTGGCCAGTTGGACACTTCGTCCGTCACAATGACCTCGCTCGCCCCGAGCACACACAGTTGCTCGGCGTGCTGACTCGCACGCACGACCGATATGACGCGCGCGCCGCCTGCTTTCGCAAATTGAACGGCACTCGCGGAGACCCCGCCGCTCCCTTGCACGACCACGGTGTCCCCGGGGCAGACCGTCCCGAGGTGATACAGTGAATGCCAGGCAGTAACCGCCGACACTGGAAGCGTGGCCGCCTCTTCAGGACTCAAGTGTTGCGGAGCACGCACCGCTGCCTCCTCGTTGACAACGACGAGCTCAGCAAGGACTCCGTCGTGCGGGCCGCCGAGACGCCGACTTGCTCCAGCGGGCGTCAGGATGCCATCGATCCAAGCCGGCAAGTACGTCGGGCACACCAGGTCACCTATTCTGAAGCGCGTGACCGCGGAGCCGGTAGCGATCACCTCTCCAGCGCCATCGGAAACCGGGATCAGAGGCGGGGAGACACGTACGTGGTAGTTACCACGCGCCATTGCCAGATCGCGGAAATTGAGGGCAGCCGCCCGCATGCGCAGCAGGATGTCGAACGGGCCGAGCTGCGGATCTGGCAGCTCGATCAGGCGCAGATCATCGAGGCCGATACGATTCAAGTACGCGTACGCTCTCATGCGATCGCCTTTTGCGACTCGACGGGGAGACAATGGTGGCATTGCCCCGGACGACCGAATAGTGCATTGTTTTCGTCCACTCGATGAAATTCGTGCATACATCAGGAGGCCGGCATGTCTGCCTCAGGAACACGTATCGAGCTGCGTGATCTGCGGCTCGTCAGGGAAATCTCCCGGTATGCGAGCATCACGCGTGCAGCAACGGCACTGCACCTGTCGCCCTCTGCCGCCAGTCACCGGCTTGCGAAACTCGAGCGAAATATCGGTGCCGTATTGTTCGAGCGAATCGGCAAACGCATGCTCGCGACCCGCTCCGGCCAAAGACTGATCGAGCTTGCGGAGGAGATGCTGCCACGAGTGGAGAATGTTGAGTTCGAGCTGCGGTTGGACCGAGGCGAACCGCGCGCGCCGTTGCGCGTGATGACCAGCTGTTCGAGTCACTTCTCCTCGATCGCCACGATCCTGGCGGAATGTTCTGCGGCCGATCCACAGATGGATTTGCAACTGAGTCTGGCGGCTACCGAGCAGCAGTTTCGCCTGCTGAGTAACAACGATGTGGACCTCGTGATCACTGCTCATCCACCCGATAATGCAGAGGTCCAGATCGCGGAACTATTTTCGCTCGAAGTCATCGCGCTCGCCGCCGAGAGCCATCGGCTTGCGCAGGTCGCCGCCCAACACCGGGCGGTTCACTGGAACGCGCTCGCGGGCGAGACGCTCTTGATTCAGAACCTGCCCCACTCGGATGTGATGGGTTTACGAGCCGCCGTTGCGATGCGCTCGCAAGCCGCGCGTTCCCTCGCGCGACATACGATCGTACGCAAGGTGCAGCTCTTTGAGGCGATTCCGGCCCTCGCGAGGACAGGCCGCGGTGTGGGTGTCTTATGCCGATGGAAGCGCGCACCCTGCTTCGACACCACCGGTCTTGCCATCCTTCCATTAGTTCCGCAGTGGTGGCGTAGGTTCTGTGCAGTCTGGCGCAAAGACAACAAGCGTCAGCTGCCGCTCGCCACAGTAGTACGAGCACTCCAGGAGTGTATTGGTGATCGCCCCGGTTCACCCGCAAACTATCGAGGCTGATTGTCACTGCTCACACTACATGCCACTTCCTAGAGTTCGAAGTTACGATCCCGCCAGTAGAAAATTTCGGCCTCACCGATCGTTGCCGCATTCGCGAGATAGCGCCGCCGGCCGACTCAACTAAGTGGCCCCAGTATTCTGTATCGCCTTTGGCTTCCTTGAATGCGTAGCTTGACTGCGTGCTCATTCGCGCAGTGTTGAAGACTTGAAGCTTGGGACTGTCCCCCCGCTGCCGGACAGACTGCCCCGCAAATTTCTGCAGGCCGCACCATACCCACGCCGGCGAGCAGTTCTAGGTAATGCGCCAGAGTTGTGGGATTGCCGGCGCCCTGTAACTGGCCAAGCATGTTTGTATAGGACAGGACCTGTCCGGAATAGCGGCATCCAAGCCGAAACAGGCAGCGCAGCATTGCGGGCTTGTCAACACGAGTCCGCAGGAGCACGTCACGTGCGATAGTCGTTTCGATCAGAGAGTCCAGGATGTATCTGCGTCAGCGCTGTTCGTCTCTTATCTATCAGCGACGCGGCTCCCGGATATCCCCCAAAAATGTATTGATCGAGGGACCATGACCGGCGGTTCACTTACGCGCAAAGTCCACGTCGTCCCCGCCAATTGGTACGACACGAACCAGTACGCCGATCGTAGAGACAAGATGTATCGCGGCGTTCAGATCCTCGACATCGATAAGGGCGAGCGCATCAAGAACACGCCTTTCCTCCATAACGCCTGGATCGAATATCGTGACAATCAGACCGGCGGTGACTTGAGGAAAGCGGCGCGACTGATGAAGTCCCTCAAGATCGATCTAATCGAGCTATGACATCGTATCGATCGCATACAACATACCGACGACAAGCCTTACAGTACCGAAGGGCCAAAAATTGGCTCTGCTCGCAGCCTGCGTCGATTTCGTGCACCTTCTGCGTGGCCACCAGAAAACCCGTGACAGAATCTCGGTGCCGGACGGACATCGAAAGGTTTTCGCCACCGGATATGCAACGCCGCAAGGCTTGGGCCATCGGATTACGTCATGGGATGGATCCTCCATGATCAAGCGCGCCCCACTGAAGAAAGACCCTCCCGGCACATGTAGTCGACGAAGCCACTGGAGCACAAGTTTGCGAGCGCGCGCGACATCCGCAGCATCCGGCGCGGTGACGTGCGGGCGCATTTCAATGCCCTGCGCAAGAACGGCTATACCGTTTCGCAGGTCAACAAGTCGATCAAGACAAGGCCGCGAAGGCGATCTTCACGTACGCGTTCGACTCGGAATACATCACATCCAACATCATGCAGCGATATCCAAAGCTGCAGCGCGTGGCGGGCGAGCGCAAAGCCAATGTGTACGGAAGTAGAGCTGCAGGCGATCCTCGCGACCGCGACACCGGATTCGTGCTGCCCGCGCCACCCGCAGGCCCAGATCCGCCTCCACGCCGCATCAGCCTCCCCCAAGCTGCGCGTCATCCACGGCGGACGGTGCGCCGAAAATCAGCGAGACGGTAGACGATGCCCCGGGCGGGCGGGCCAAGGAAGGGACAAGTGATTGGTTTAACTGGCGGAGCGGACGGGACTCGAACCCGCGATTAACCCTTAAAATCCGTAAGTTACTGATGCTTAAGATGCTCCTTCCCCCTCCAATCCCCCCGGAATCCCCAGTTTAGTCGCCGGATTGCTTGCCAACGGAGAATATGTGAGCGACCGTCATTTGTAAGGCAAGCGCCTCCGTCGGCGAATCGAACTTACCTGGGAGCGGGTACCCGTGAACATCCATCCAAATGCCACTGATGGGTGGCAGGAGTGCCAACCCTCGCGGCCGATCTGCGATCCCGGCCCGCCGTTTTCACACGCCTCCGGAGCTTTGAATGGGACCGCAACGCCCCGTGGCGGACGTGGACCCTCCGGCCGGCTTGGACTACAATATGACCAGAGTAGTCATATTGAGGCGAGGCATGCGGAAAATCCAACTGAAGGACGCGAAGGCGAAACTCTCGACTGTCGTGGACGACGCCGTGCGGGGCAAGCCCTCGATCATCACCCGCCATGGCAAACGGGAGGCGGTGCTCCTGTCCTACGAGGAATGGGAGCGGTTGTCGGGAGTGCCCTCGTTCGGGCGATTGCTCATGTCAGCGCCGCTTGAGGAAGATGACGTGCCGCACCGTTCGCCGGCGCCGCTGCGCGATGCGGGGTTGTGAGCGACCGTTTCCTCGTCGACACCGACATCCTGTCGGTCGGTGCACCCTCGAAGGCGCGGTCCATCCCTCAGCTCATTGAGTGGCTGGACCGCAACTCGGAGCGGCTTTACGTGTCGGTTGTAACGATCACGGAAATCGAGGATGGGATCGCCAAGTCCAGACGCGGAGGCGCGACGCGAAAGGCCGCCCGCTTGCACGAATGGCTGGAGACTCTGGTGCATCTTTACAGTCCGCGAATCCTCCCCTTTGACCTCACTGCGGCGCGGATCGCTGGAGCCCTATCGGATAGGGCACGAGGCGTCGGGCACACGGCAGGGTTCGCGGATCTGGCGATCGGCGCGATCGCCCGGCAACACAGCCTCACGATCCTTACGCGCAACATCAAGCACTACACCCCACTCGGGCTCGCAGTACATGACCCCGTAGCAGAGTTGCCGCCAGAATAAAGCGTTCGCTGCCATCGAGCCGGTAGTCGCGTCCCGAAAGTTTCCCGCAATCTCACACTGCCTCACTTCGCAGCCCAGTTGTCACGCTAAACTTATTTGCGAGGTCTTGTACGGCGAATTGTCCAACAATGGAATCGAAAGAACTCAGGCGGCAGCGCGATGCTAGTAACTGAGCATTCCGCCGAGTCGCTCGCGTCGTTTGACCGGTGCATGAGGCTCGCCTGGCACGCCGAACGGCTTCAGCAGGCGGTTTTCCAGGCCTTGATGATTTCTCTCACCATGGTAGTGTGTTAGATATTCTGTGATCGCGTGTCGAAGCGACGCCTGTCCCACGAAGATCATCCGATTCAAACATTCCTCTTTGATTGAGCGGACGAATCTTTCCGCGAAAGCGTTCAAATTCGGCGATCTTGGCGGCAAGCGAACAACATCCGTGCCCGCCCGGGTAATGATCCCCCGGAATGCGTCCGAGTATATTGTGTCGCGATCCATAATGAGGTAGCGCTTGTCTCTGAGAAAGCCGTCATGGGTATCGGTGACATTGCGCGCGATCTGGGTCATCCATGCGTTGTCAGGATGTCGGGTAATGCCCGCGACGTGAACGGATCGCGATGCGATATCGACGAAGAGGAGGATGTAGGGCGTGATCAGCCCCTCCAACGTGAAGACCTCCACGCTCAGGAAGTCGGTCGCCGTAAAACACTCCCAGTGGGCTTTCAGAAACGTGGACCATCGGGTGTGCGCATCGCGCTGCGGAGCGGGGTCGATCCCGTTTCTTTGAGAATGTTGGCGATCGTGCCGCGTCCAACCTGATATCCCAGATTGGCCCAGGCGCGCTTTGAGCACGCGGTTCTCCTCCTGCAGATACTCGATCACATTCAGTTGCTGGCGGTTAACCCAACCAGAGAACATCAGTAGAACTAACTGAAAAGGCAGAAGCAGCGGCGACATTTCCCGGCAAGTATATCGTTCTCGCGAGCGCGTTGCGCCATTCCGCCGCGTGCCCCGTCTCGTCAATTGACGCCGTATGAATTCTTGGACACTACGGGGTGCACACGCAACCGGGTGCGACATGAGCCCGGCCACACTTCGTGCGCGCCTCGATGCCGCCGTCATCTGAAGTCTGCGGTCGTCCCCAACATCGGCGTCATGTCCGGATCCGCCTTCTGCATCGCGCGCCGATACGGGGCGCGCGCGCCGATCCGGCGCAGATAAGTCAGGATGTTCGGCCACGGCGAGAGATCGTACGGCTTGAACAGCCGCATGGTAGTCAGCGTGAACACCATCATGATATCCGCCGCCGTCAGCTGCGGACCGGCGAGATAAGGCGCCTCTCCCAAACGCTTCTCCACCGTGGAGAAGACGAGGTTGAACCGCCCCCCTTCGCCGCCTGCAGCGCCTGATTATTCTCGGACGGATCGAGGCGCTCCAGAAACGAAACCTGCAAGACGAGCGGCTGCAAGGTTCCGTTGGCGAAGTGAAACCAATAGAGATAATCGGCGAATCCGGGCTGGCCGCGCTTCACGGCGAGCTGTCCGCTACCATAGGTCGTAATGTAAATCGATGAATGCGCCGGGCTGCCGAGCTAACTTGGACTAACGGCACTCAGCTAGCGCTATACTGGAAACGTGACAAGCAAACAGATTGGTGAATAGCCAGCCCGCCGATCGCGTATCGATAAGGAGGCATCGCATGAAATTGCGCTTAGGTGCCTTTCTACTCGCACTCGTCGCTTGTACCTCCGCACCAAAGGCACGCCTCAACTGATAGCACAACGCAGCAGGTATCATGAATACGCAGAATGGCGCACCGCAGGGTGCACCCACTCGACTTTAGCGCTCGAGATGCTCATCCATTGCCGAACAGAAACCGCAACCCGAGACTGTAGAATTCAGGTTTCGCGCTCGCATGACCTTCCCCCTCGATCACGCGCCCATCCCAATGCAAGCCGTTGTACTTGCGGTCTGCAAAGGTCCGCACAAAAGCGATTCCGGGCGCCAAGGGCGACTCATCGCCTCCGACTGCGAAAAATATTCTGACCGGCAGGTCTTTGTGGGTTTTGGCAAACTCCCCTTCCTGTTTGACGATGAAATGATCCGCAAACTCGATGTCCGGGCTACCGGCCAGGTATCCCCAAAATAGCGAGGAGTCGGTAAACATCGCATAGAGCGTAAACAACCCGCCAAAAGAGTGCCCCCCGAGAATGCGCCGCGCGGAGTCCGCACGGTAGTTCGCTTCAATGAGAGGAATCAACTCGGACCTCAGGAAGCTCAGGAATTTCGGACCCTCTCCCGACCCCTTTGCGCCGCTCGGTACCGGCGTGTAGTCCATCGCCCGCAGCGCATTGTAGTCGGGGCGCTCACCGGAATAGGCAATGCCAACAACCAGTATGTCCGGCATAGCCTTGTCGTACAGCAGACCCCCGATCACCGAATCGAGCAACTTGAAATCCCATTGGCCGTCGAGCAGATAGAGAACCGGATACTTCTGCTGCTTATTCTTGTCATAGTCGACGGGCTTGCGGACGTACAGATCGTAGC
>JBJMWM010000050.1:0-9173 GCA_045810105.1 Steroidobacteraceae bacterium
TCGCCGACGGCCTCGAGGATGCGGCGGATTATGGTTTCCAAATGGGACCCGCCGAACCCCACGACTGGGCTCTCCTGAAGACCAAGCGGGATGCCTACGTAGCCCGGCTCAATACCATCTACGAGACAAATCTGGCGAAGCGCCACATTGAGGTGGTGCGCGGGTACGGCACCTTCGTCGACGGTCGGACGGTCAAAGTCGGCGAGCGAGAGTTGACCGCACCGCACATTCTTATTGCGGTGGGTGGTCGTCCGATGCTGCCACCCATTCCTGGCGGTGATCTGTGCATTACCTCCGACGGCTTCTTCGCGCTGCAGAAAAGACCCGATCGTGTTGCTGTGGTTGGCAGCGGCTATATCGCCGTTGAGCTCACCGGTATTTTCCAGTCCCTGGGTGCACATGCCACTCTCGTGCTGCGCGGGCACAAGGCATTGAAGGATTTCGACTCCATGCTCGGCGAATGCATGGTGAAGACGATGCGGGACGAAGGCGTCGAGGTGGCCACCGGCGCCTGGCCGCAAGCCATTACTCACACCGCGACCGGAGATCTGGAGCTGGAAGTCCGTGATGGCCGGAAGTTGGGACCGTTCGATACAGTCGTCTGCGCGATCGGGAGAGTCCCTGCGGTAGAAGGGCTGGGTCTCGAAAGCGCGGGCGTCAAGCTCGATGCGTACAGCTTCATTGAGACTGACACCTTTCAAAACACCAGCGCTGCCGGCATTTATGCCGTGGGTGATGTCACGGGAAGAGCGCAATTGACGCCGGTGGCCATCGCCGCGGGTCGACGATTGAGCGACCGCTTGTTTGGCGGACAGCCCGACCGGCATCTCGACTACACCAACATTCCCACTGTTGTGTTTGGTCATCCACCCATCGGAACGGTGGGTCTCACTGAGGATGCCGCGCGGGCGAAGTACGGCGATGAGGCAGTCACCGTCTACAGGTCTGGGTTCGTTCCCATGTATCACGCGATGACGACGCGAAAGCCGCGGACCGACATGAAGCTGGTGACGGCCGGTCCGGAAAAGCGTGTGGTCGGCGTGCACGTGATCGGTCCGGGCGCCGATGAAATGATCCAGGGATTTGCCGTGGCCGTGCGCATGGGAGCCACGAAGAAAGACTTCGATGACACCGTCGCGATTCACCCGACGAGCTCCGAAGAGCTGGTGACTATGCGCTGAGCGCCCGCTCCTTGAGGGCCGTCAACACGCCAGCGGTGCTGGGCTTCAAACCGCGCCACACGCGGAAGGATTCGGCGGCCTGCTCCACGAGCATGCCCCAGCCTTGCACGGCGCGTGAGCAGCCTTGTTTGAGTGACCACTGCACGAAGGGCGTGTCGGTTTTGCCGTAGGCCATGTCATAGCAGACGGTTTCCGGGCCGATGATCGCGTGGGTCATCGGAGGCAGATCGTTGGTCAGGCTGGCGGAGGTCGCGTTGATCACCAGGTCGAATGCGCCGCCGCTGATGTAACGGATTCCGACTCCCTGCACCGGCCCGATCTTCTGAAAAGCTTTCGCCAGGCTTTCGGCCCGTTCGGCCGTCCTGTTGGCAATCACGATCTCGCTCGGCTCGAGGGCCAACAGCGGTGCCATGACGCCGCGGGCGGCGCCACCCGCTCCGACAATCAGAATCCGCCGGCGGATGATGACGAGCCCGAGGTTGTCACAGAGGTCGCGGATGAGACCGGCGCCATCGGTGTTGTCGCCGAGCAGCGTTCCGTCCTTCTGCAACGCGAGCGTGTTGACTGCACCCGAGTGAGCGGCGCGGGTGGTGAGCTCGGTGGCGACGTCGACGGCGGAAATCTTATGCGGCAGAGTGACATTCAGCCCACGGCCGCCCTGGGCGAAGAACTCACGGACCCGAGGCTCAAACTCTTCGGGCGTGAAGTCGTAGAGGCGATAAGTCATGGACTGGCCGGTTTCGCGGGCAAACAGTCCGTGAATGAAGGGAGACCAGCTGTGGGCTACCGGATGTCCCACCACTCCATATGAGTCGCTCATCCGGCCATTCTGCCCTCATTGAGCAGCCGAGGTCACGCCGGACGGATCAACTTCGTGATGCGGGTACCGCCGGGATGGCCAACATCGAGCTGGTCTCGCAGCTCGGGCAGCCACGCTTCCATGCGCTCCGCCAGTTGGTAGGGCGGATTCACTATCAGCATGCCGGAGCCGTTGAGAGCTACTTTGGAGTCCCGGGGATATAGCCAAAGCTCACTGGCGATGGTTTCCGCACCGACCGCCCGCGAGAAACCTTCCAGCCACGCGCGTACTTCGCGTTCTTCCTTGATTGGATACCACGCAGCGTAGATGCCCGTGCTGAAACGCTGCAACGCATCAACGATGGCCGCGGTAATACGGTCGAAATCCTGCCGGCTCTCTTCGTACGGCGGGTCGATGAATATCAGTCCGCGGCGTTCTGGCGGCGGAAGCCACGCGCGAAGCCGTTCAAACCCATCGGCGCGTTCCACCCGCATGCGAGTGCTGAACTCGATCTCCCGTTCGAGTATCCGTTCCTCGGACGGCACGAGCTCTGTCACGACGCCGCGGTCCTGTTGCCGAAGTTGCAATGCCGCGATGACCGGCGAGCCGGGATACGCACGTGTTTGAGTACGGTGCGAGCGAAAGCCGTCGATGAGAGTTGCAAACTCGCGGAGCTCGTCCGCCTGGTAGTCGCCTTGGTCGAAGCGCCCGCGCCCTTCGATCATCTCCACGGATTGTTGGGCCAGCTCGTAGGCGCCGCGACCGGCGTGGGTTTCGAGATAGGCGAACCCCTTCTCCTTGCGCTTCAGCGCATTCAACAATGCAAGCAAGGTGACGTGCTTGTGTATGTCGGCGAAGTTGCCCGCGTGGAAGGTGTGGCGGTATTTCATGTTGATCGGTCGCTACACGGAGCCAGCCGCGCGCGGTGCCCGCAGGCATGGAAGAACGGTCGCTGCGCGGCCGTGGCCGCGCCCCTGAACCTAATCCTCGCCCCGTGGGCGGGTGGCGGATGACTTTGCTTTGGACGCTGCCGGCGCCCCGGGGGGCACTTTTGCGGCGGCTGTTGCCTTACCCGTCGCTGCCTTCTTAGCGGCCTTTTTGGCCGCTGGCTTCGCACTGGCCGGCCGCTTTGCCTTTGGCTCACCGCCGTTGGCATGCACGCCGTTGGTACCTCCAGCCTCCGCACCGTTGACTGAGTTGGCGGTGGTTTTGGCTTTGGCAGCCGCCTTGCCTGCTGCCTTCTTGCCTTTCGCGGCCTTGGCGCCTGCGGTTCCGTCGGCAGCAGCTTCCTTCGCCGGAGCTGCCTGTTTGGCAGCCGCGCCTTTGCCCGCCGCGCCGCGCCGACCGCGGCCGAAGCGTCCGGCGCCGCGCTCGGGAGCCTGCTCAATCAACACCCGACACTCCTCGAGTGTCAGCGACTTGGGATCCCGGTCTTTCGGGATCTTGGCGTTCTTCTTGCCGTTGGTGACGTATGGACCGTAGCGTCCATTCAACACCTGGATGCCGTCACCGTCCGGACCGAAGTCATTGATCGTGCGGTTGGCATCCGCTTCCTTCTTCAACCGGATCACTTCGAGCGCCTGCTCGAGAGTCACATCGTACGGGTCGAAGTCCTTCAGTGAGACGTACTTGCTGCCGTACTTCACGTAAGGGCCGAAGCGGCCGACGTTGGTGGTGATCGTGTCGCCTTCCGCTGTTTGGCCCAGCGTTCGAGGCAGCTTGAACAGCTCCATCGCCTGGCTCAGGTTGATGGAGTCCATCTTCTGGCCTGCACGCAGACCCGCGAAGCGCGGCTTCTCCTCATCGTCCTTGGTGCCGATCTGCACAAAGGGACCGAAGCGGCCCATGCGAACACTGACCGGCTTGCCGGTGGCCGGGTCCTTGCCCAACTCACGCGCCAGCGCCACCTGCTCGCGGGTCACGTTCTTCTCGATGTTGTCGACCTGGTCGACAAACGGCTTCCAGAATTTCTCGAGCGGGGTGGTCCATCCCTCTTCGCCGCGGGAGACCGCGTCGAGCTCGTCTTCCATGGAGGCCGTGAACCCGTAGTCGACGTACTGATTGAAGTAATCAGTGAGGAATCGATTGACGATCTTGCCGATGTCCGTGGGGATGAAGCGCCGTGCGTCCATCTCCACGTACTCGCGATCCTGCAGCGTCGAAATGATCGACGCGTAAGTTGAGGGACGGCCGATACCGTATTCCTCGAGCGCCTTCACGAGCGAAGCTTCTGAATATCGCGGCGGTGGCTCAGTGAAATGCTGCTCACCCCGCAACGTCAGCAACGACACGTAATCGCCTTCCTTCATGGCGGGAAGGATGTGATCCGTGTCATCGGTCTTTGCGTCGTCCATACCCTCCTGATAAACCGCGATGAAGCCCGGTTTGATCAGGGTGGATCCGTTGGCGCGCAACATGTGACGCTGGGGTCCGTCAGGGCCGGCGAGCATATCGACAGCAACCGTGTCGAACACGGCGTGGCTCATCTGGGAAGCAACAGCGCGCTTCCAGATCAGCGAATACAACCTGTGAAGGTCGGGGTCTACTTTGCCTTCAACGTGCGCAGGCGTAATCGAAGCTGACGTCGGGCGAACGGCTTCGTGCGCTTCCTGAGCGTTCTTGGACTTCGTCTTGTAGACACGCGGCTCTTCAGCCACTTCGTCCTTGCCATACAGGCGGGCGGCGACTTCCCGGATCTCGCTGACCGCTTCAGCAGCCAACGATACCGAGTCGGTACGCATGTAGGTGATCAGACCCTGAGCGCCTTCGCCGATATCGACGCCTTCATACAACTGCTGAGCGAGTCGCATCGTACGGCGCGCGTTGAATCCCAACTTGCGGGCAGCTTCCTGCTGCAACGTTGAGGTCGTGAACGGCGGGGCCGGGTTGCGGCGACGCTGCTTCTTGTCGATGGCGTGGACGAGCAACTCGCCGAGTCCCTGAAACCCGGGACGTGCAGCAGCGCGCGCGGCGGCTTCAATTGTCTTCTCAACTTCACGGGCCTGAGGCTCGTTGACGAAGCTGAACTGCTCGACCTTCGCTCCCTTGTACTCCGTGAGCTTGAGCGGGAAATTCTGTGACGAGTGCGAGCCTTCGCCGTCAATCGTCCAGTATTCCTGGGCAATGAAGGCCGCGATCTCGGCCTCGCGCTCGCAGATCATGCGCAGAGCCGGGCTCTGCACGCGACCGGCGGATAGCCCCTGCCGAACCTTCTTCCACAGCAGCGGTGACAGGTTGAATCCCACCAGGTAGTCCAGCGCGCGCCGGGCCTGTTGGGCATTGACCAGATCCAACGCCAGGTCGCGTGGCTGCGCCACGGCTTCACGAATGGCGTTCTTCGTAATTTCGTAGAAGACGACACGTTGTACGGTTTTGCCGGACAGTTCGCCGCGCTCCTGCAGGAGCTCCTTCAGGTGCCAGGCAATGGCCTCGCCTTCGCGATCAGGGTCGGTTGCGAGAAGCAGTGTCTTTGACTTGCGCAGCGTCTTGGCGATGGCCTCGACGTGACGCTCGTTCTTCTCGAGCATCTGGTAGCGCATGGCGAACCCGTGATCCGGGTCGACGGCGCCTTCCTTCGGGATCAGGTCCCGGACATGTCCATAGGATGCGAGTACTTCGAAATCCTTGCCGAGATACTTCTTGATCGTCTTCGCCTTGGCGGGCGATTCGACTATGACGAGATTGTCTGCCATTACCTACGGAGCCGGCTCCTCAAAATAAAAAACCGCGGACGAGCCGCGGACCTGCTGGTCAGGGCGCGCGCCACCGGGTCAATGCGGCGTGTTGGGATGGACATCGGATACCAGATCCTCCAAACGCTCAAACGCCTGCTCCTGCCCGGGTTGGCTCGACAGCACCATCAACACCACCCACTTCAACTGTTCCGTGTCCAGCTCGTCGGCATCGAGCGCCAGCATCCGATCAATCACAATCTCGCGCTGCTGGGGCGACAGAATGCCGAGCCGCTCCAGGGTCACGAGGAAGCCACGGCATTCGGTCGACAACCGCGCCAGCTCGCCATCGGAATAAATCCGCAGTGCGCCGCCGGCCATGGGTCCGATCGCCAGCGGGGGCCGATCGCGCTCCGAGGCGAGGTCGGCCAGCCAATCGAGCGCGCGCTCCACATTCGCATGGGTGAAGCCCACGCGTTCCAAGTCGCGCGCCAGATGCTCGCGTTCAGGCACCTCGGGTACCTCGTCGAGCATGTAGCGGTCAAACACGTAAATCAGGATGTCGAGAACGGTGCCGGTCATCATCTGGATATGCGGCCAAACTGGCCGCCAGGGTAGGAGGCGATTCGCCCCTCGAGCTCCAGGACCAGCAACATTGAGCTGATCAACTCACCCGGCAGACCGGTGCGAATCGCCAGAATATCAACGCCGACGGGCCCGAAGCCGACGGCATCTAACAGCATTTCATACCCCTTGTCCATTGGCAGGCCGCGGCGGCGGGTGCCACGGCTAGAGCGAAGTCCTTCATTTGGCAAGGAAATTTCCAGCTCCTGCAGCACCTCCCCGGGGTCCTGCACGAGGGTTGCACCGTCGCGGATCAATTTGTGTGTGCCGCGGGCCAGGGGACTGGTGATGGATCCAGGTATGGCGAGCACTTTCCGGCCGTGCCGCCGTGCGTGCCGGGCCGTTCCCAGCGAGCCGCTGTGGAGCCTCGCCTCGACCACGAGCGTGGCCTGGGACAGGCCGCTGATCAGGCGATTGCGCTGCGGGAAATTCGCCTGTCGCGGGGGTGTCCGGGGTGCGAGCTCCGACACCAGCGCGCCGCGCTGGCGGATGCGCGCGGCGAGCTCCTTATGTTGGATCGGATAGACCTCGTCCAGGCCCGTGCCACAGACCGCGATGGTGATTCCCTGCTCGACGGACAGGGCGCCCCGATGACTGGCCGCATCGATCCCGGTGGCGAGGCCGCTGGTAATGGTGAGCCCCGCGCGAGCCAGCTGCGCCGCGAATTGAAATGCCGTGTCGGACCCGGATGCGGTGGGGCTTCGGGATCCGACCATCGCCAGTTGGGGCGCCGCGAGCTTCTGGAGATCACCCAGTACAAACAGTGCCGCGGGCGCGTCGGCGAGTTGGCGAAGCTGCGCCGGATATTCCGGGTCGGTGCCGGTCAACAGATGCGCGCCGCTGTGGCTGATCCACCTGATGTCGGAATCCAACTGGACGGTGTCAGGAAAGCGCAGCCAGGCGAGTGCCTGCGGCGGAAGCCGGACCCGGGCCAGCCTTTGTGGCTCCAGGCAGCGTGTCAGCTCGCCTTCCGCGGCGCCAAGAAGAGCGGCTACATGTGAAGCGCGCAGGCCCGGCGCACGCGCGAATGCGGCGCGAATGAAAAGACCATCCATCGCCTCATGTTAGTGAGGCGATGGCGGTCTGGCAGCCAGGAGAAACTAACGCGAATTACGGATTATGGACGACGTCTTTAACGTGAATGACGTCGGCCGCGCCCACAATCAGGCCGTAGCTCACGCGATCGTAGGATTTGAAGATGAGCACCGTGCCGGCACGCTCGTCAGGCAGTTTGACCTTCGGAGAGAAGGAGGTGCCCGCGCCGCCGAGCCATCGAGCGTAGCCCGGCTGTTTGCCATGGACGTCATGAATGGTCTTGCCGGCGGTGTCGACAGCGAGCACGTGGCCCGCATCGATACCGTGGCGCTTGCCGCGGTTGATCACGACGATTTGATACTGACCGATGTCCTGCGTGCCATCGACCACCGAGATGATGCGGCCGTGAACGTCGTTACGCGGAGCACGGAGCATGAAGTTCAGCGGCACTTCCAAATCGGCCGACAACACCTTGTCGCCCTGCATGGTCTCACGGCTGGTGTCGATCAGCAGCGCCTTGGTTGGATCGCCAGGCTGCGAGACCAACGCGGTGGCGGTGTAGATTCCCTGATAACCAACCACCTTGTTGTCATCGGGATCACGCAGGGCATCGCCAACATGGACGACGCTGAAGCGGGAGTTGGGCTGGGCCTTCAGATCGGCGATGTAGACCGTATGGCCGGTACCGGCAATGACGTGCTCATCCCGGAATGCAACAACGTGTGGCGAGTCCTGTACCTGCTCCTTGGTGAGCACGGACGGACGCGACAGGAAGGCTGAAATCGCTGAATACGGGATTGTCGGTACGGCGCCATCCAGCGGTGAGCTGCGCAGACGAGGGTCGAGGCGGGCAGCGCCACCCTGTTCGAGCCGGATGATCGGCCGGCCGTCCTTGCCGAATGCCAGTGCGAGCGTGTCGCCGGGATAGATCAAATGGGGATTGGCGACCTGGGGGTTGATATACCAGACCTCAGGCCATAACCAGGGATCACGCAGGAAGGTGGAAGCGATCCCCCAAAGGGTGTCACCACGCTTGACGACGTAGCTCTTCGGAGCGTTCGGTGCCAGCACGCCAGCATCGACGTTGGTCGGCCCCGAGGACGCGGAAGCGGAAGTACCGGCGCCTCTGGTGGCGGCCTCGGTGGCGGTCATCTCGTCGGCCGGGAGGGCCTCGGTTGAGTCCGGAACCTCAGGCGCCGACGCCCGGGCGGCCACGGCCGGTTCGTCACTTTTATGGTGGAACCAGGAGCAGCCGGTAACGGTCATGAGCGCCAGGAGCCCCGCCAATGCGGGCGCAACGGGGAGCTTTCGGCCAGCGCTGATTTCGCGAACCGAAGGAATCTTTTTTGACACTGCGATACCTCGATCGGGCGGATACGCTGGAGGCCTGTGCAGCCCTGCAAGGCCCCACACACCACAGGTCCAGCATCGGTGTTGTTATACTTTGGGCAGACGAGCCGGCACACGATTTAATGTCAACTTTGTGCGCTGGATCACGTGCTGAGCAGCGGGCAAAAGTCACGCCTTTTGTCCGGGCCGCGTAGGCCGCGTAAACGGAGCTACGGTCCGAAAAGTGGCCGCAGCCCCTAATTTTTCTAATGGACGATAGTTATGGCCATTCGAACCATCCTGGAATTCCCCGATCAGCGCCTGCGCACGCGCGCCCAGCCGGTGACGGCATTTGATGCTGAGCTCGGCAGGCTGGTCGATGACATGTTCGAGACCATGTATGCAGCTCCAGGTATCGGGCTGGCCGCCTCCCAGGTCGATGTTCACAAGCGGGTTCTGGTCATCGATATTTCGGATTCCCGCGATCAGCCACGGGTGTTCATCAACCCGGAGATTCTCTATCGCGAGGGCGAA
>JBJMWM010000051.1:0-124346 GCA_045810105.1 Steroidobacteraceae bacterium
GCCCAACTGCTCGCCCTGCAGCTCGGGCGCCTGAAGGAGGCCGGCACCATGACCCCCGCGCACGTGTCCCTGGCCAAGTGGAACAACTGCCGCATCGCCCTGGACATCGCCCGCGATGCCCGGGACCTGCTCGGCGGCGCCGGCATCAGTGCCGAGTACGTCCCCATCCGCCACATGCTCAACCTGGAAAGCGTCATCACCTACGAAGGCACCGAGACCATCCATCAACTCACCATCGGCCGCGAGCTCACCGGCATCAACGCTTTCTGAGGCACACCCAGGGGCGCGCGCAGGCTGTCAATCTCGTGACGCAGGGCCGCGCCCTCCTCATCCGCCAACGCCGCCTCAATAAGCCGCGCCAACACGGTGCCGCCATCCGATCTGGATGCGAGCAGCTCAACCTGCTCCAACAACGTCGAGAAACTCCGCCAGCCGCGCTCGTGCGTTTCGCCATATCCCTTGACGAGGCGCTGTGCTTTAGCCAACTCGACTGCAACGGGGTAGTTCGCGGTGGCCAGGACCTCGATCCGGGCAAGCCAGGCTTCGATGCGGGCATTCTCCTCGTGGAATCGCAGAGTCCCGCGCCGCCACCGTTTCAACCCAGCCAGCATGTACAGCATGAGAAAGCCACGAAGCGTACGCGTTCGGATCTCCCGCCCGGCGGTGAACTTCGCCAGCCAATGCCTGACTCGCGGCGAGCCCAGAATCCAGCTCCCCAGCCCCGCCGGCAGCGTCCCGGCGATTTCCTCCACGCGGGGCTTCATGAACTCGGTGATCCCGAACAACTGGCCGGGCTCCGCGCGAATCTCGTCCTTGACGCGCGCGAATCGCGAGCCCCGCGTCTTCAGATCTGCCACCCGAATGGTGTCTTCAAACGTCATCCACAGTGCGAGACTGCGCGCTGTTGCCTCCAACAATGCGTACGAGTTCGCCTCCGGCTGGAGGCGTGCATCGGCCCAGAGGCGCGCCTCGAGAGCAGCCATGCGCTCCACGTGGTCCAGGTAGTTTTCCGCATAAGCCGGATCCTGATAGTCCAGCGTCCGGCGGGTGCCTTCCAACACGACGGGTTGTACTGCGGCCGGTAGTCGTCTTACCCGTTCGAGCACCGGCTGCAGTGCCGGCGTGCGCGCCCGTGCGGGCACTTCCTGCGACAGCGCGCTCTTGGCCTGTCCCGTGAAGCCGCCGTCGCCCCGCTGAGCGCGTTGACACGCATCCTCGAATGCAGCCAGATTCGTCGCGACCGCGATGCCGCTTTTCTTGATGATCTCCTGAAAGCTCACCTTGCGGAACGGCAAAGCACCTGCGCCGCACAGAGCCCCCAGCAGAACCGAGCTGATCACACTGTGATTACGCTCCGCTGTTTCCTCCATGTCGAACAGGACCACACGTTTTGCCTGGCTGCGCACCAGGTTCGTTAATCCCTCCGTATCCACGGCTCCACGTCCCATCGCGCTCTTCTCGGCAATCGCGTAAGTGCGGTGCGTGGAGGAAATCAGAGTAGTACGGTCGGGAGTTACCAGGCCTCGCTGGATTGCGCGGCCAGCCTCGGCGAGCTCCGACGCAATGACACAGTCAACGTCACCGGGAACTGGCATCAACGCCATGATCGGGGCGCGCCCTGCCTGCTCCGCGAGCGCACGGGGGAAGAACTCCAGGTAATAGATCGTTGCGCCCGTGCGCTGGGCAACACCAGGAACCGACGTGGACTGCGCTATGTAACCTTCAGCCTCGGCAATCTCGATGAGCCAGTCAGCAAGAACGCCACCACCCTGCCCTCCAAGAGCCGCGATCGTCAGTTTGATCGGTCGCTCGGCCATGATGTCGTGCCCGCCCTAGAGTGCGTAGCGGAGCCGGTTTCGCTCGCTGCGTTTTTGCAAAAGTCCAATCACGGCCGAGCGCACGGCGTTCGCGAAGCGATCCCACCAGGACGGGTTGTAAACCAACTCCGCGCGGTAGAACGACGGACATAGCACGGCGGCGTGCGCCACTTCGCCGCATACCCCGCAGCCGACACAGGTATTGTCGACATGAGCAACGGGATCGGTGCGCAACGGATCCGGATTGTCCTTGACCGTCAGTGATGGACAGCCCGACAGGCGAATACAGGAGTGATCGCCCGTACACGTATCGGGATCCACTCCGAAACGCTCGCGCACGACGCGCTGGCCCTCTTTGATGGCCTTGCGCATCAAAGGTTTTACGCGCCGCTGGCGGTTCAACTGACATTCGCCATCGGCGACTATGACCTTGGGACCCCTGTCCGGCGTACCCAGCGCTTCGCGGAGCAGGCGAAGCGTTCCCTGCATGTCGTAGGTATGGGTGCGCCTCACCCACTTGACCCCCACACCTTTTACCGCGTCAACAATCGAGTTGTTGCCTTGCCGGTGCTCGTTCGGTGCGCGTGAAGATGGAATGTCCTGCCCGCCAGTGGCGGCCGCGTACCCGTTGTCGATGATGACGGTGAGGTCGTCATGCTTGTTGAAGACGGCATTGCCGATTCCGCTGGTCAAGCCGTTATGCCAGAAACCGCCATCGCCCATGACCGAGACCGCGCGCTTGCCGCCATTGGTCCCGAAGGCAGAAGCACCCGCGGCGCCCAGACCGTAGCCCATGATGCTGTTGCCCATATTAAAAGGGGGCAAGGTCGCGAATGAATGACAACCGATGTCCGCGCTGATGTGCAGCGGGCCGATTTCCTTCTGCAGGATCTTCATCGCGGCGAAGAACGGCCGCTCCGGACAGCCCGTGCACAGCCCGGAGGGCCGTGGAGGAACCAGCGCCGCCAGCTTGGCAGCGACTTCGGCCGACACCGCCGGCTTGCGCGCGGGCTGACCTATGAACTCGCCTATACCCTTGCGCAGCGCATCAACGGTGTACTCACCGAACCGGGGCAACACTTCCTTGCCCACGATCCGGGTGCTCCCGCCTGGCCCGTTAGCAGAATGCTGGTGAAGAATCTGGGCCGCAGCCTGCTCGATGAACTCCGGCTGCCCTTCTTCCACGACGAGCACCGCCCGCTTGCCGGTGCAGAACTTCACCCACTCCTGCGGTATGAGCGGATAAGTCGCGTTCAACACGTACAGCGGAATCCTGCTGTTGCCGAACGTATCGGCATAACCCAGCAACTCCAGGGCACGCAGCGTATTGTTGTATAGCCCGCCCTGCAGAACGATGCCGATGTCCTGCAACTCGCCATCGATCAGCTCATTCAGCCCCGTCTGGGCAATGAAGCGGATGGCGGCCGGCAACCGCTGCTCGATCTTTTCCTTCTCCTGCGCATACGTTGATGGCGGGAGAATGATACGGCTGTAGTCACGCGAAGGAGCCGCCAGTGCATCGGCCGCCGAAAATTCAGGCTTGCGATTGTTCTTCGTGAAGAACCGGCCATAGACGTGACAGGCCCGGATGCGCAGCATCAACATGACCGGCGTGTTGCTCGCCTCCGAGAGCTCGAAACCCCTCTCGACCATTCGCGTAATGGCCGGCAACTGTGGCCGCGGGTCGAGCAGCCACATTTGCGACTTCATCGCGAACGCATGGGTCCGCTCCTGCATGATGCTCGCGCCTTCGCCATAATCCTCGCCGAGAATGATGAGCGCTCCCCCCTTGACTCCCGAGGAGGCGAGATTCGCAAGGGCATCGGAGGCTACGTTGGTTCCGACAGTTGACTTCCAGGTGACGGCGCCGCGCAGCGGATAGTTGATCGACGCCGACAGCATTGCCGCGGCAGTCGCCTCGGAAGCGCTGGCTTCAAAATGTACCCCGAGCTCATCCAGGATACTCTCGGCATCCGCGAGCACATCCATGAGATGCGAAACGGGCGCGCCCTGGTAGCCACCGACATAGGCGACACCGGACTGCAACAGGGCCTTGGTCACCGCCAGGATTCCCTCACCATGGAATTCCTCGCCCTCACCCAGGCGCAGTGTCTGAACTTCCTTGGCGAACGAACGCTCGGCCATTGACAGTGACCCTTTGTTGGACGATTCAGGCCGGCACCAGCGCCAACACGCGCAGCGGGCTGCCGGAGCCGTTGACAATCTTCAATGGCGGCGCGAAGACGACCGCGCCGGTGGGTGGCAGCTGATCGAGGTTGGTCAGGCTGGCCAGACCGAACTTGTTGGAACCGTGCATGATGGTATGGCACGGGAACATCGGATCGAAACGGTACGCCTGACCGGCATCCGTGCCAACCGTCTCGACTCCCACTCCCAGAATATCGCGCTCCTTCGCGAGGAAGGGCACGCACTTCGGATCGAACCCTGGAGTATGGGAACCGTCAGCCCCTGCGTTCAGATAAGCCGCGGCGCCCTTGCGTTGCGACCAGTCAGTCCTGATGAGCACCCAGGCATGCGCGGGAATCCGCCCGTACCGGCCTTCCCACTCCTCGACCACCTCGCGTGTCAGGAGGAAATCCGGGTCGGCTTTCGCCCGGGCCGCAACATCGATGACGCACGCCGGACCGATGAACCGGTCAACGGGGATGTTATGCGTTGCGTTGTTGGCGTAGTCCTTACCGGTCACCCAGTGAATGGGCGCGTCGAAGTGCGTACCGGTGTGCTCGCCGCATTCAATATTGTTCCAATACCAGGCAGGTCCGCGCTCGTCGTAGCGGGAGATTTCATGGAGCGCGAACGCCTTCGAGTTCGCAAAAGGAGGCGGCAGCTGGATCACCGGTGTCGCCTGCTCCAGGGGGACGGTCAGATCGACGACGCGAATGCCGCCGGCCACGATGCCGCCGACGAGTTGAGCCAGGGTTTGGGCAGACGACGTTGGGCTAGAGACGCTCATGTAGTCCTCGGAAATGACAGCCAAAGAATAATTGACACCTGAAGTACTTGGCAATATAACATACGACCCATGCTGGTGCGGATATTCGTGACCCAGGCTGGTGGCGGTATCCGCAATATAGGGCTGGCGACATGGCTGCAAAGAGGGGAACGGCCAGGATGAGGCGAATAGTGTGCCTGGGCGGCGGCCCTGCCGGACTGTACGCGGCCATTCTGCTGCGCAAGGCGCTGCCGTCGGTACGCGTGGAAGTATACGAGCGGAACCGGCCGGACGACACTTTTGGCTGGGGAGTGGTCTTTTCCGACGAGACCATGGGCAATTTCCATGCGGCGGACCCCGAAACGCACGCCTCCATCCTTGCCAGCTTCCACCATTGGGACGACATCGCCATCTACTTCGGCGGACGCCGCTTCATGAGCGGAGGTCACGGCTTCGCTGGCATCAGCCGCAAGCGACTCCTGAACCTGCTGCAGCAGCGGGCACGGGAGCTGGGCGTGCATCAATCCTTCCAGCATGAGGTGACAGACACGGCAGCTTTCCAAGACGCCGATCTGATCATCGCCGCGGACGGGATCAACAGCCGGACCCGCAACGCCCATCCCGGAATATTCGAGCCCAATGTCGATGTGCGCAAGTGCCGCTTCATCTGGCTGGGTACAACCCGGAAATTCGACGCCTTCACCTTCGCTTTTGAACCGACCGAGCATGGTTGGTTCCAGATCCATGCATACCAGTTCAGCAAGGACCTCTCGACGGTGATCGTGGAGACGCGCGAGGAGACCTGGAAGGCTCACGGGTTGGATCGCGCGAACACGGCGCAATCCATCGCCTTCTGCGAAAACCTCTTCGGCCAGTACCTCGGTGGTCACCGGCTGCAAAGCAACGCGAACCACCTGCGCGGCTCGGCCTGGCTCAATTTCAACCGGGTGACCTGTAAAAAGTGGCATCACGGACGGACCGTGCTCATCGGGGATGCCGCTCATACCGCACATTTCTCAATTGGCTCGGGCACAAAGCTGGCCATGGAAGACGCCATTTCCCTGGTCAAGCACATCACCGCGACGAACGATCTCGACGCCGCGCTCGGCGCGTATCACGACGAACGTAACGTGGAGGTTCTCAAGCTGCAGAGCGCAGCGCGCAACCGGATGGAGTGGTTTGAGAACGTAGCGCGGTATGTGCACCTGCCGCCTGAGCAATTCGCCTACAGCCTGCTGACCGGCAGTCAACGTATCGGTCACGAAAACCTGAAGCTGCGCGATCCCCGTTTCGTCGAAAGCTACGAGTGGTGGCTCGCAGCGCGTGACGGTGCAGAGGGGCCTCGTCCACCCATGTTCCTACCCTTCAGGCTCCGTGGCTTGGAGCTCGCCAATCGCGTCGTGGTGTCGCCGATGGCCCAGTACTGCGCCAAAGACGGTGTCCCGGATGACTGGCATCTCGTTCATTACGGCCATAGGGCGCTCGGCGGAGCTGGCCTCGTCTACACTGAGATGACCTGCGTTTCGCCGGAGGGCCGGATCACTCCTGGCTGCACCGGCCTGTGGAATGAGACACAACGGGACGCATGGAAGCGGATCGTGGAATTCGTGCACCACAATTCACCCGCAAAGTTTTGCCTGCAGTTGGGGCATTCCGGGCGTAAAGGGTCCACGCAGGTTGGGTGGGAGAACATGGATCACCCCTTGCCGCAAGGCAACTGGCCGATCTACGCACCCTCGCCCATTCCTTATTACGAGGGCATCAGTCAACGGCCGCTTGAACTGACCCGTGCTGACATGGACAAGGTACGAGACGATTTCGTCCGCGCGACTCAACTTGGGTTGCAGGCGGGCTTCGACATGCTCGAGCTGCACATGGCACATGGGTACCTGCTCGCCTCGTTCCTCTCGCCGTTGACCAACGTACGCACCGATGAATACGGCGGCAGCGTTGAAAACCGGCTCCGATTCCCGCTGGAGGTGCTCGAGGCCGTCAGGCGCGAGTGGCCTGACGACAAGCCGCTGTCAGTGCGCATCTCGGCGACCGACTGGGCTGACGGTGGTTTGAGCGACGAGGATGCGCTGAGCATCGTGCGTGCGTTCCGTGCCGCTGGCATCGACATGGTCGACGTGTCAACGGGCCAGACGGTTCCATCGCAGAAACCAATGTATGGCCGCATGTGGCAGACACCCTTTGCGGATAAGATCCGCAACGAGATCGGCATCGCGACGATGGCTGTCGGCAACATTTACGAATGCGATCACGTCAACTCCATCATCGCGGCTGGACGGGCGGATCTGTGTGCCATCGCCCGTCCGCACCTGGCGAATCCCGCCTGGACGCTGGAAGCGGCTGCCAGCCAGGGTTACCGGCCCCAGTGGTGGCCGAAACAGTATCTGTCGGGTAAAAGTCAGCTCGAGCGCAACTTCGAGCGTACGCCCGCGCAAGGGGGACAGGTATGACATCGAGCTCCAGCGCGCCACAGCTCGCTGGGCTGCACGCGGTTGTGACTGGCGCGAGCCGCGGAATCGGTGCGGTCATCGCCGCTCGGCTGGCGGCCGAGGGCGTGCGCGTAGCTTTATTTGGCCGCGACACGCGATCTCTCGAACGGGTTGCGCGGGAGCTGGGCGAGCCGAGCGCACTCGCGGTCACGACGGATGTGACCGACTCCACCTCGGTCCATAGTGCATTCGCCGCGGCACGCGAGCGCTTCGGGCCGGTACAGGTCCTGATCAACAACGCCGGTCAGGCTGCGAGCGCGAAATTCACCGAAACCAACGAGGCGCTCTGGAACAGGTTGATTGCGGTGAACCTGAACGGCACTTATTTGTGTTCCCGGCAGGCGGTTCCAGACATGTTGCAAGCTGGATTCGGGCGCATAGTGAACGTGGCGAGTATCGCTGGGCTGCGGGGAGCTGCGTACATTTCGGCCTATGTCAGCTCGAAGCATGCCGTAATCGGTCTGACGAAATCGCTGGCGCTCGAGTACGCAACGCGCAACATCACCGTGAATGCAGTCTGTCCAGGGTACGTGGATACCGACATCGTCAAGAGCGCGGTCGCGAATATCCAAGCTAAAACCGGCCGCAGCGAAAGCGAAGCACTGGCGGCGCTCGTGGCGACCAATCCGCAGCGGCGTCTGATCGAACCGCGCGAGGTTGCCGACACGGTCATGTGGCTGTGCCGGCCTGGGTCGGAAAGTGTGACCGGGCAGAGTATCGTGCTGGCTGGCGGCGAAGTGACTTGAGAAGGGGCAAGGACATGTCGAAAGAGAAGAGCACGCTCAAGTTAGTCGAGCCGCACGTCGATGCGGAAACGCGTGTGCATGACGACCATCACCTGTCGGTGCGGCTGTGGCTGCGGATGCTGAGTTGCACCAACCGGATCGAGAGTTTTGTCCGCCAGAATCTGCAAGCCAACTTCGAGACCACGCTGCCGCGGTTCGACCTCATGGCACAGCTCGAGCGTGCCCCGCAGGGCCTGAAGATGAGCGAGCTATCGCAGCGCATGATGGTCACCGGCGGGAACGTCACCGGTATCACGGACGGGCTCGAGAAAGAAGGCCTGGTCATCCGCGAGGTGGATCCGGCCGACCGGCGCGTCTTCCGGGTGAAACTGACCCCCGAGGGACAGAAGCAGTTCCGCCGCATGGCGGCCGAGCACGAGCAATGGATCATCGGACTGTTCGATGGCATGAGCATGAAGCACAAGAATCAGCTCGCCGAGCTGTTGGGCGATCTGAAGCGCCACATCAGTCAATCATCCGAAGCGTAAGGCTGCGAAACCATGGCTGATTTCAATCCAGCGCATTTTCTGTGGCGCCAGGAAGGTCGGGTGGGTGTCATTACCCTGAACCGCCCCGATCGCAAGAATCCGCTGACGTTTGAATCGTATGCGGAATTGCGTGATTTGTTCCGCGCCCTCGCGGACAAAGACAACAAGCGCGCACTCGTCAAGGTGGATGACGTCCGGGCCATCGTCCTCACCGGGGCTGGCGGCAACTTCTGCTCCGGTGGGGACGTGCACGAAATCATCGGGCCGCTCACGAAGATGAACTTCCAGCAGTTGCTGGATTTCACCCGCATGACCGGGGACCTCGTGAAGGCAATGCGCCACTGCCCACAGCCGATCGTGGCTGCGGTGGATGGGGTGTGCGCAGGTGCCGGTGCGATTCTCGCAATGGCTTCCGACCTGCGCCTGGGGACGGCACGGACGAAGACAGCCTTTCTGTTCACGCGTGTCGGGCTGGCCGGTTGCGACATGGGCGCGTGTGCCCTGCTTCCCCGGATCATCGGTCACGGCCGCGCGTCCGATCTCCTGTTCACGGGACGCTCCATGTCCGCTGATGAGGGAGCGGCGTGGGGTTTCTTCAATCGGATTGTCGCGCCCGAGAGCGTGTTGGATGAGTCATTGCAACTCGCTACCGAGCTTGCGGCCGGCCCGACATTTGCACACGCAATGACCAAGAGGATGCTGCACACCGAATGGGACATGTCCGTGGACGAGGCCATCGATGCGGAAGCCCAGGCGCAGGCCATCTGCATGCAGACAGAGGATTTTGCCCGCGCTTACCGGGCGTTCGCAGCCAAGCAGAAGCCGCAATTCGAGGGGAATTGATAGCGTGCGCAGGCGCGATTTCCTCGAATGGCCCTTCTTTACGCCGGCGCACCGCGAGTTGGCCGAGCGCGTGGATTCATGGGCTATGCAGCGCTTCGCCGGCGCGGCTCATGCGGAGGACCGGGACTCCGTCGACGCGGGCTGCCGAGAACGAGTACGCGATTTAGGTCGCGCCGGCTGGACGCGTTATTCGGTGCCCTTCGACGCCGAAGCGCCTGTTGCCGAGTTCGACGTTCGGGCGCTCGCACTGATCCGCGAGACACTGGCGTGGCATGACGGGCTTGCTGACTTCGCTTTTGCGATGCAGGGCCTCGGCAGCGGAGCCATCTCGCTGGCCGGCTCACGCGAGATCAAACATCGATACCTTGCGCGTGTTGCCGCTGGTGAGGCAATTGCCGCATTTGCTCTATCGGAGCCCGACGCTGGCTCGGATGTTGCGGCCATCAAATGCACCGCCCGGCGGGCGGGCCAGAATGATAATGAGACCTATGTGTTGGATGGCCAAAAGACCTGGATCTCCAATGGCGGGATTGCGGACTTCTATTGTGTCTTCGCGCGCACCAGTCCCGCGGAGCACCGCCCTGATGGCTCGGTGACCGCTCGGGGAATCAGCGCGTTCGTGGTCGACGCCCAGACTCCCGGGTTTTCGATTGCCAAGCGTATCGATGTCATAGCCCCTCATCCCCTGGCCACTATTTCATTTACGGAGTGTCGAATTCCGGCCGCGCAGCGGCTGGGCTCGGAGGGCGACGGCTTCAAGCTGGCCATGCGCACGCTCGACATTTTCCGGACCTCCGTTGCCGGTGCCGCACTGGGCTTCGCGCAACGTGCGCTGGATGAGGCGCTCAAACATTCTCTCGCACGTCCGATGTTCGGCAAGTCGTTGGCGGACCTGCAATTGACACAGGCAGCGTTGGCTGACATGGCAACTGAAATTGACGCGGCCCGGTTGCAGACCTACCGGGCCGCATGGTTGCGCGACCGCGGTGACACCGCAACGAAGCACGTCGCCATGGCAAAGATGGCGGCCACCGAATCCGCGCAACGTGCGATCGACCGTGCGGTGCAGATCTTTGGAGGCCGAGGTGTCGTTCACGGCGAGACCGTCGAGCGCCTGTATCGCGACATCCGTGCATTACGTATCTATGAAGGGGCCACAGAAGTGCAGAAACTGATCATTGCGCGCGAGTTGCTCGACAGCGCGCGCAGGACTTGACCGATGCAAGTTCTGAAACCCGCCGCCTGGCCGCGCCCGAAAGGGTACAGCAACGGCATCGCCGCCACGGGGCGTCAGATCTTCGTGGCCGGCCAGGTGGGATGGGACGCTGAAGGCCGTTTCAACAGCACCCGGATGGCCGACCAGGTGAAGCAGGCGCTGCGGAACATCTGTGAAGTACTCGCGGAGGCGCAGGCAGGACCCGAGCACATCGTACGGCTGACGTGGTATCTCACCAGCCGCGACGAATATGTTGCGGATCTGGAGAACATCGGAGCGGCGTACCGGGAGGTGATGGGCAAGAGCTTCCCCACCATGAGTGTCGTGCAGGTGGTTGCTTTGATGGAATCACAGGCGAAAGTGGAGATCGAGGCGACCGCCGTAGTCCCGGCAGAGTAGTGTCAACATGTGGCGGCCACCCGAGCGCATTCGACACAACGCCTGCGGTGGGCACTGGCCCGACGCCGCCGAGGCCGCCGCCGCGCGCCTCTTCTCGCCCGTCAAGGTCGGGCCCGTCACGCTGGCCCAGCGGACCTGGGTACCCGCCATGGTTCCCTGGCGGGCCAACGAAGCCGGCTTCGTCACTCCCGAAGTGTTGGAGTGGTATGAATGTTTTGCACGCGGCCGCCCCGGAGCGCTGGTCGTTGAAGCTACGGGCATCAGGGACGTGCCCAGCGGCCCACTGCTGCGCGCCGGCCACGATCGATTCCTGCCTGGATTGCGGGACCTCGCCCGCGTCGTGCGCGAGGCGAGCAATGGCGAAACCAAACTATTCATTCAACTGATTGACTTCCTTTCCATCCGCCGCCGGCCCGTACCCTCACGTTTTTTTTCGCACTTCCTGACGATCACCCCGCAGCACCGGGCCGCATTTGGAACTCCTGACGCGGCCGATGCTGAAGTGCGTGCTTGGCTCATTTCGCTGCCTCCGGAGGAAGCTGCCAAGGTGCTCGACGCGCGTGAGCTCAACTCACTCGAGTTTGGCGCGCGTGAGCGTGTGACCGACACACACCTGGATCACATTAGGGATCTGCCGGTGCAACTGCCAACTCTGTTCGCCAACGCCGCGCGACGGGCGCATGAGGCAGGCTTCGATGGCGTGGAGTTGCATTTCGCCCACGCCTACACGATGGCTTCCTTCCTGTCACGGTCGAACACACGAAACGACGGCTATGGAGGTACTCTGACGAACAGAGTGCGGCTGCCGCTGGAAGTGTATTCGCGGGTGCGGGCGAAGGTGGGCGCGGAATTTGTGGTTGGCTGCAGGTTCCTCGCGGACGAGTGTATTGCAGGCGGCTCCAATGCGGATGATGCCGTATTTTTTGGCAGCGAATTTGCGCGCGCGGGAATGGATTTCCTGTCGTTGTCGCGCGGTGGAAAATTCGATGACGCGAAGCAGCCGAAGATCGGCGATGCGGCCTATCCATACACGGGCCGCAGTGGCTACGAGTGCATGCCCTCCTACTATTCCGATGCGACCGGCCCGTTCGGCCGCAACCTCGAGTCCACCGCGCGAATTCGTGCTGCGGTGCGCGAAGCCGGATTCACCACGCCCGTAGTGGCAGCCGGTGGTATCCACAGCTTTGAGCAGGCGGAAGGCTGCCTTGCGCAGGAGAAGGCCGACATTGTGGGTTTCGCCCGGCAGGCGCTGGCCGATCCGGATTGGTTCCGTAAGGTTGCCTCGGGCAATGGCTCACAGGTGCGCTTGTGCCTGTATACCAACTACTGCGAAGCACTCGACCAGCGTCATCGGCAGGTGACCTGCGAGTTGTGGGATCGGGAAGCGCTCGATGAGCCGGGGATCAGACTGTCCGCCGACGGCAAGAGACGGCTGACGCCGCCCCCGTGGCGACCATAGCAGAAGTCTACTGCTTCTTATTCCACATCCGGCACCAGCCATTGGCATCAACGTTTTTCCCGGGGAAGAACGTGCATGGCCCGCCGGCAGGGTCGGCCGCCTTGCCCTGGTACCAGGAGCAGTTGGAGCACGTGGATCCGGCCTTATACGTGGGGCTCGTCCTGGTATCCACACGCTTGGCATCTGACACATAACCCAGCGCGGCGGCCATCGAGTCCTTCTCGTTGACCTTGGGTTGAGGCTCCCCCGCCAGTGCGCTGCCGGCGAACAGCGTCAGAAACAGCAACTGACGGCGCGAAAGATGATCAGTCATGACGACAAGTCTAAACGATCGAGAGTACTTATGGCGAGATTCTGGACCAACCGGCAAACCGCCTCGACACTGCGGCCCTTGTCCGCCAGCCCGGCAAATACCGCGTGGCTGGTGAGAACAAACAGCACGTCCACCACCTCTTCGCAGACCTCGGGGCGCGCCCGGCCCGCAGCCTGCAGCCGCTTTATAATGACGGCGAGCAGCTTGCGGCGCCGCTCGTTACGGGCCCGCATCGCGCTCTGCAGGCGCCGATCCGCCACGCCGGCGCCGATAATCCGCCCGAGCATGTGCCTGTTGAAATACCAGAACTCGCAAAAGATCCCGACCAGGCGCTGCAAGGCGGCGCGCGGATCCTGTTCCGCCATTGCCTCGGGCAGGCGATGCAGACCGCCGCGGAAGGCCACATCGTCGAACACCGCTTCGAGCAATCCTCGCCGCGAGCCAAACTGGTTGTAGAGCGTCAGCCGTGTAACACCCGCCTGTGCCGCGACCGACTCGAGCGACAGGCTCTGCAGGCCTTTGGCCGAGCGCAGCTGTTTATTGGCGGCCGCGATGATCCGCGCGCGGGTTTTGCCCGCCGCCGAGTCGCGTTTGGGGCTGCGATAGGCGCGTTTGCCCTGCTTCGGTCTCATTGCGCCGCCGCCCCTAATTCGGTATACATGATGTAAACCTATTTTGAGTCATGGAGACCTTGCGATGCAAACTCTTCTCATCGTGCTGATCGGGCTGCACATACTCGCCGGCGTGTTCTGGGCCGGGTCCACGTTCGCGGTTGCCCGCTCCGGCGGCGCCGGTGCGCAGGCACTCTTTCGGCCGCAGATGGGAGCTGCGACGATCACGGTCCTCGCAGGCATCGGGCTCTGGGGCATCCTGCATCGGGGCGGGATGGGCCCGATGGAGCACACGCTTGCCCTCGGCGCGGTATGCGCGATCGCCGCTGCGGGCGTTCAGGGCGCCACGCACAAGAAGAATCCGCTCAAAGGACAGCGCATCGCTGCAGGGCTGCTTGCAATTGCGGTACTCTGCATGGCGATCGCACGCTTCGTCGGTTTTTGACACGAGACCGCTTGATGATTCGCTTCGCCGCTATTGGCTTACTCCTGCTTGCCTCGCTACCCGTCGGCGCGGAATGGCGCGATCGTACGGACGCGATCATGGGAACGCGGATCTATGTTGAGGTCTGGAGCGATGAGGCTGCGAAAGGCGACGCAGCGATCGATGCGGTAATGGCGGACATGCGCCGGATCGACGAGCTGATGAGCCATTACAAGCCGCAGAGCGAGCTTTCACGGATCAATGCCCGCGCGGCGCAGGAGCCGGTCCAGGTCGATGCCGAATTGTTCGATCTGATCAAACTGTCAACGCACTACTCGGTGATCACCGAAGGTGCGTTCGATATCACCTACGCAAGCGTTGGACACCTGTACGACTACCCGCATCACGTGAAACCCACGGAGGAGCAGATCAAGGCCGCCCTGCCCGGCGTGAATTGGCGCAACATGTTGCTCGACCCAGTGCACCACACGGTGCGCTTCGAGCGCCCGGGCATGCGCATCGATCTGGGTGGCATCGGCAAGGGATATGCCGTCGATCGAGGGATCGCAATCCTGCAAGCGCGCGGATTCCAACATGCGCTGGTGACGGCGGGTGGCGACTCGCGAATCATCGGGGACCGCATGGGACGGCCATGGGTCATCGGCATTCGCAACCCCGACGACAAGGACCAGGTGGTCACGCGCATCCCGATAGTCAACTCGGCGATGTCAACCTCAGGCGACTACGAGCGGTTCTTTGACGAAGGTGGAGTCAGGTACCACCACATCATCGATCCACGCACAGGTCACTCGGCGAGCAAAGTCCGCAGCGCAACAATCCTGGGGCCTACTGCTACAGAGACGGACGGCATGTCAAAGACGGCCTTCGTACTGGGCCCGGAAAAGGCGCTCGAGATCATCAACCGGATGCCGCAGTACGACGCGATATTCGTAACGCCGGAGGGCAAGGTTCTTTACTCCAATGGCCTGGCCCCACCGCCGCCGCCACCGAAAGGGCCGAAGGCGCTTCCGAAGTAGCAGCACATTTGCGCTCCTTTACACTCGCGACCCCGACGTTGCTTTACTGGGAAGTGCCGCCGTGCCGCGCCTGCAGCAGCGCGTCTACCTCGGCTTCGGCAGCGAGCCAATCCTCTTCCTCATGGCCGGGCGCAAAGCCCCGGCGCTCGGCGCGCAAATAAGCGCCCTCCGCGATCATCCCGCGCCTGACGTCCTCGCTGATCGAGACACGGGCCGGCGCCTTCGTAGCAGCCGGTTTGCGCACGCGGGGAGTCCCCGCTGGGGACGTCACCGCTGCCGCGGCTCCAGTCGGCGACTTGGCGCGCGCACGGGGTGCTGGCGCCGGGGCAGCCTTTTCGTCAGCCTTGATGACTTTCGGGATTTCCTTGGTGACCTCTGAGTTACGAGGCGGTTCGGTAGGACGGCGACTGGCCATCAGATCCTCCTGGGTGGATGTTGGTGTGAGCTTGCGGGCACGCGCATTGACGTGCAAGCCAAAACGATAGCCGGGCCGAGGCCTGCGCTATGAGTTGAACCATGGCGAGGCACGGACCTGCACTTGCGCTCCATCATCGAGCATCTCGCGCGTAATGATCGTCGACCAACGTGTCCGCGATATGTCCGTGGCGGCTGTCCGGTACCTGTCCGGTGTCCGGCCGCCGGACATCTACGGCCGCCTTTTCAAGCCAGCAAGCTACTGATTTTATTGAGTTTTACCATTTGGCACAGAGCGTGCAACCCACTCGTTGCCATGAAAATCGCCGAACTCAAACGACTCGCTAACCCGGACTCCGCCGTCGCGACAGTCAGGGGCACCGAGAAACAGGACACGGCCATCGCGTCTACCAAACGCCCGTGGTACAAGCAGCGCTGGGTGCATGTGGCCATTGGCGGCGGCATCCTTCTCGTGCTGCTCGTGGGCTGGCTGATACGCGCTTGGTCCAACTCCAACCACGTCATCGCAGCTGACCGGCTGCGCATTGCTACAGTAGCCACAGGACACTTTGTGCGGGACGTCGCGGCGCAGGGAACCGTCATTGCCGCGGTGAATCCCACTCTGTTCGCCATCGCCCCTGGCACCATCAGCTACTCGGTGCGAGCCGGCGATACTGTCACAAAGGGCCAGATACTCGCGACGATCGACAGCCCTGAACTCAACAACGAGTATCAGCGCGAGCACGCTACCCTGGACAGCCTCAACGCCGCGCTGTCTCGTCAGGAGATCGAAATCCGCCGACAACTGCTGACCAGCAAGCAGCAGGCGGACCTTGCGCAAGTGGCCATTACCGCCGCGGAGCGCGAGCTCAAACGCGCTCAGTGGGCTTGGGATCAGCGGGCCATGAGCGAGCGCGACTACAAGCGCTCCATCGATGACGTCGCGACGGCCAAACTCAACTTCGAGCACGCGCGCGACACCGCGGGCCTCGAGCGCGACAGCGTCGTGCTGGATTTGCGGACCCGCAGGCTGGAACGTGACCGCCAGGCGCTGGTGGTGGAAAACCTCAAGCGCCGTGTCGAGGAGCTGAATGTCCGCTCACCCGTCAATGGCATGGTCGCGAACCTCGGCCAGGCGGAAAAAGCCCGCATCCCTGAAAGCGCGCCGATTGTCACAGTCGTGGACCTCACCGCTTTCGAGCTGGAATTCCAGGTTGCCGAAACCTACGCCCGTGACATCAAGTCAGGAATGGCCGCCGAGATCACTCTGGATGGGCGCATCCAACCCGGCACCGTCACGGCGATCTCACCCGAGGTTCGCCAGAGCCAGGTCATCGGCCGGGTTCGTTTCAGTGGCGGGCAGCCGCCCGGATTGCGCCAGAACGAGCGTGCCTCCCTGCGTATCGTTCTGGATGAGCGCGACCAGGTATTGAAATTCGAGCGCGGCGCGCTGATCGACGAAAGCACACGCAACGTCTACGTACTACACGGCGACCACGCCGTGCGCATTCCCGTACAACTTGGTGCGGCTTCGGTGTCCGAAATCGAAGCGCTCAAGGGTCTCGCCGCGGGCGACCGCGTCATCGTTTCCGACACGCGCGACTTCAACGACGCGCCTGATCTGTTGATAGCCAACTGAAGGCCAAGAGGACACGCCCCCATGCTCAAGATGCAGAACGTCGGCAAGGTCTACCGGACCGATCTGATCGAGACTCACGCGTTGCGCGACTTCTCTCTGGAAGTCACCGCGGGAGAATTCGTCGCCGTCACGGGCCCCTCGGGCTCGGGAAAGACCACCTTCCTCAATGTGGCTGGCCTGCTCGAGACATTCGACACGGGTCAGTACCTGCTGGATGGCAGCGATGTGAGCAGGCTCTCGGACGATGCCCGCTCGCGCCTGCGCAACGAGAAGATCGGTTTCATCTTCCAAAGCTTCAATCTCATCCCGGATCTCAACATCTACGACAATGTAGACGTTCCGCTGCGCTACCGCCGATTGAAGGCCTCCGACCGGCATGAGCGGATTACGAGCGCATTGGAGCTCGTCGGGCTGGCATCGCGCGTCAAGCACATGCCTTCGCAACTTTCTGGCGGTCAGCAGCAACGTGTAGCCATTGCACGCGCCATAGCCGGAGACCCGGCGTTCCTGCTGGCGGACGAGCCAACAGGTAACCTCGACTCGCTGATGGCTCGCCAGGTGATGGACCTGCTGGAGCAGATCAACGAAATGGGCACCACTATCGTCCTGGTCACTCATGATCCGGAGCTTGCACGCCGGGCCCACCGCAATGTGCACGTCGTGGACGGGCAGATCTCCGATCTGAAGGTCTATGAGACGCGGCCCGCGCGTGCCTCGACACACGGCGGGGCGACGGCCTGACACGGTACGCGGCAGAAGAACAGCCTGGGGAAATCATATGTACAGCTACTACGTGCGACTCGCGTTCAAGAGTTTCCGCCGCAATCCGGGGCTCACGGCACTGATGCTAAGCGCAATTGCGCTGGGGATTGGCGTGTGCATCATGACAATGACTGTCTATCACGCCATGTCCGGCAATCCGATCTGGTGGAAGAACGATCGGCTGTACGCCGTGACAATGGACAATTGGGACCCGACCCGTCCCGAGGACGTGCAACACCCGGACCTTGCGCCTCCGCAACTCACGTACAAGGACGCGATGTACCTGCTTGGGTCGAACATCCCCGAGCGCAAGGTGGTCATGTATGCAAGGCAATCGGTCCTGACGGGAGCCCCTAAGCAGCGCAAGCCAATAGCCGTCGCGACGCGCGTGACAACCTCCGATTTCTTCCCGATGTTCGACGTGCCGTTCCTCTATGGTAACGGCTGGGATTCCGGTGCAGACCAGGGCGCCGCGCCCGTAATCGTAATCAGCAAAGAGCAGAACGAAAAGCTGTTTGGCGGAATCAACAGTGTCGGCCGCACGATCCGTTGGGACGACCGGGAGTTCCGCATCGTAGGCGTGCTGGATCACTGGTCGCCCATTCCGCGCTTCTATGACCTGAACAACGGCGCCTTCAGCACACCCGATGACGTATACATTCCGTTCGGCTGGACCCGTGTACTGGGTCAGTACCCCAATGGTGGCAACTCGGACTGCTGGAAGCCTGAAAAGCTGAACACGTTTGAAGACTACCTCGCCTCTGATTGTGTCTGGACGCAGATGTGGGTCGAGCTGCCGAATAGTGCTACTCACGAACGCATGCAGGCACTGTTGGACGGGTACTGGGCCGAGCAGCGCAAGACGGGACGTTTCCAGCGCCCACGTAACAATCACCTCACAAACGTCGGGCAATGGCTGAAAGACCAAGGCGTGGTGCAGAATGACAATCGCATGCTCGTCGGAATCGCATTCGCGTTTCTCGCAGTGTGCCTGCTCAACACGGTGGGATTACTGCTGGCGAAATTCATCAACGCCGCGGCAATCGCCGGCGTGCGCCGCGCGCTTGGGGCAAGCCGCCGGCAGATCTTCCTGCAGCATCTCGTCGAGGTAGGAGTACTCGCGGCCACCGGGGCTGTACTCGGTCTGTGTCTCGGGGCCCTCGGCCTCTGGGGCGTTCACGCCCTGTATATCACCAACGGTGCAGTGGGTACCGCGGAGAACTCGGGGGGCTACCAGCAATTGACGCATTTCGACACCAGTAGCATCTTCTGGGCGGTGCTGCTTGCGATGATATCGGCGCTTGCCGCGGGGCTCTACCCCGCCTGGCGTGTCGGCCGTGTAGCCCCCGCTGTGTATTTGAAGAGCCAATGAGCGCAGTGACCCGCGCAAGAGGGTGCGACGCATGCGTCCCACGGGTGCCTCGCGAGAGGCACACCGGATCGCCGGTGAGCGGGCAATGCCCGCGCAAAAGGAGACAATCATGAGCCTCGACATCCGACCTGTCGTTTCATCCCTGCTGCGCAATCGTACCGGCGCGGTGCTAGTGGCTTTTCAGATCGCAATCGCGCTCGCCGTGCTGGTAAACGCGGTTTTCATCGTGCATCAACGCATCGAAAAGGTAGGGCGGCCCACGCACGTTGACGACCAGAACCTGTTTGGGGTCGCAATCGGCGAATTCACGGCCAGGTTCAACTTCGATGCATCGCTGCAAGAGGACCTTGCTTACATGCGAAGCCTTCCCGGTGTGATCAGCGCCTCCGTGAGCAACTCCATACCACTGGGCATCAGCGGTAGCGCAACGACGGTGTTCACTCTTCCGGACGCCAAAGGCAACAGGGCACAAATCAACTTTTTCTCGATGGACGAGCAGGGACTGAAGACCCTCGGTGTGCGGCTACTTGCGGGACGCGAGTTCCGCGCCACTGAGATCCTGCCGCCGATCACACCGCAAAACATCGCCGACTTCGTCCCCCAGGTCATCGTGACCAAGGTCGTCGCCGAAAAGCTGTTTCCCCACGAGAACGCGTTGGGTAAGACTGTTTATGACGGGCGCGGAAAGCCTGCAACCATTATCGGGATTATGGACAACATGATTGGCACAGGATGGTCGGGCTATGAGGGGATCGACCAGGTGGCCATCTTCCCACAGCTACCGAGACTCTACGGCTTCGCGTATCTGGTGCGTACTGAACCGGGACGGCGCGACGCGATCATGCGTACAGTGGAAGATCACTTGTCGTCCAACCCAAACCGGGTCATCAAATTTGTGCGCTCCGTGGAGCACTTCAAGAAGATCCTGTACCGCGACGATCGCAACATGGAAATCTTTCTGATCACCGTGACGGTGCTTCTGCTGGCCATCGCATCGCTCGGCATCTTTGGCCTCGCCACCTTCAACGTGAGTGCCCGAACGAAGCAGATCGGGACGCGCCGGGCAGTAGGGGCGCGCAGAGGCGATATCGTGCGTTACTTCATGGTCGAAAATGGATTGATCACGACGACCGGAATTGTCGTGGGGTGCGCTCTTGCACTGGCGATCGGGTACTGGCTCTCCCTGCAATATCAACTGCCTCGCCTGGAGCTCTATTACCTCGTCGGTGGCGTGCTCGCGCTGTGGATCATCGGCCAACTCGCCGCGTGGCAGCCGGCGCGCAGGGCCTCGGCGGTGTCCCCGTCAGTGGCTACCCGAACGGTGTAATTGATAGCATGGAAGCTTATGTCTTCGTTGCCCAATGCCACCGTTCTCATCATCGACGACAACGAGGCCGTCCGTACAGCCCTCGATGTGCTCTTGTCCATTTACGGCGCGCGGGTGTTGACAGCCGGATCGCCAGCAGAGGGCTTGGCCCGCCTGGGCAGTGATGCGGTGGACCTGGTCATCCAGGATATGAACTTCCGCCGGGAGGCGACGACCGGCGAAGAAGGCGTGTCCCTGTTCCACACGATGCGCACGAAGTATCCGGATGTGCCCATCATCCTCTTGACGGCATGGACGCATCTCGAGACTGCAGTCGAGCTAGTGAAGGCGGGCGCCGCTGACTACATAGCGAAGCCTTGGGATGACGCGCGCCTGCTGACGACGATCCGGAACCTCCTTGATCTACGAAGAGCCCGGGCCGAGGCACAGGCGTTGCGAGCACAGCGGCGTCAAGCCCGCGCAACCCTGGCCGGCCAGTTTGATCTGCGCGGCATTGTCTACGAGAGCGAAGCGATGCACACGTTGGTGGCCACTGCCACGCACATCGCTCATGCGGACGTGCCCGTGCTCATTACCGGGCCGAACGGCGCGGGTAAGGAAGTACTGGCCGATATCGTGCAGGCCAACTCGTCGGTCCGGACTAAACCGTATTTGAAGGTAAACCTGGGAGCTTTGCCGAATGAGCTGATTGAGGCTGAGCTGTTCGGCACCGAGTCAGGCGCGTTCACGGGCGCGCGCGCGCGCACGGGACGCTTCGAAGTCGCCGATGGGGGCACCCTGTTCCTCGACGAGCTCGGCAATCTGTCCGGCGGCGGGCAGGCAAAATTGCTGCGCGTGCTGCAGACCGGGGAGTTCGAACGCCTGGGCTCCAACAGCACGCGGCGGACGCGGGTCAGAGTCATAGCAGCCACGAACAGTAACCTGCGACTCGCGATTCGCGCAGGCCGCTTCCGGGAGGACCTCTTCTACCGGCTGAATGTCATCGAGCTGGAAATACCGGCGCTGGCGGAGCGCCGCGAGGACATAGGGGCGCTGGCCCGGTATTTTCTCGAGCCCGGATTCACGCTGGCACAGGATGCGGTGGATGCTCTTTCACGCCATCCATGGCCGGGTAACGTAAGGGAATTGCAGAACACGATCCGGCGCGCATGCCTGCTGTCATCCGACAAGACGATAGCGGCGGCGGCGCTCGTGTTGCCGGCGGTTGACGCACAAGCCGCACCCGCTGAAGAGATCGCACTGGACCGCGGCACTATCGAGCAGGCGCTGGAGCGCGCTCAGGGCGTCGTGGCGCAAGCGGCGCGCGAGTTGGGACTGTCCCGTCAGGCATTGTACCGGCGCATGGAGAAGCTGGGACTCAGGCCCAGCCCATGATATCGAGCCCATGATGCGCACCTCCCTGGCAGGACGGACAGCCACCGGCCTGGGCCTGATTGCGCTGCTGGTGGCCACCGTAACGGCCACTGCCGGATATTATTTCCGCGCCCCATTCATTGCCGCGCTGGCCGGGTTGCTCGCCTCCGTGCCACTGGTCCTCTGGATGGCCACTCTCGTGTGCCGGCCATGGTCACGCGTTCTGCGGGCGGTGGGTGACGGCATCGTCAGCATGCGCGATCACGACTTCAGCGTGAGCATCCGGCGCATCTCCAATGACGAGCTCGGAGACCTCGTGACTGCCTACAACGCGCTTGGTGATCTGCTTCGGCGCGAGCGCCTGGACCTGCATCAACGCGAACTGCTCCTGGACACTGTGATCCAGACGACCCCGCTGGTGATGGTGTTGACCAACTCGGCGGGGCGCATCGTGTACAGCAACATTGCGGCGCGCCAGTTGTTTCACGGTGGCCGCAAGCTCGAGGGACTCGATTTCATGGTGCTCCTCGAGCAATCCCCTGCGCCCCTGCGGGAGGCACTGACCGGCAATGCCGACACCCTCTTCACCATGGAGGTGGACGGCGAGCCGCAGGTCTATCATCTCTCGCAGCGCCGTTTTCATTTGAATGCGCAACCGCAGCAGCTGCTGTTGTTGAAACAGCTCACACGCGAGCTCGCAGCGCAGGAAGTGGCCGTCTGGAAGAAGGTCATTCGCGTGATTGCGCACGAGCTCAACAACTCCTTGGCGCCCATCACCTCGCTCGCCCATTCGGGTCAGCTGTTGGCTCGTCAACCCGATCCGGCGCAACTGGACAGGGTGTTTACCACGATCGGCGAGCGCGCCGCGCACCTGGCATCGTTCATTGACGGGTACGCGCGGTTCGCCAAACTGCCCACGCCGCGCCCGGCTCCTGTCGAGTGGTCACACTTCATGGCCCAGCTGCAGGGAGCGATGCCGTTTCACGTCGAAGGGGCGCTGCCGTTGCGTCAGGGAAGCTTCGATGCGAGCCAGATGCAACAGGTGATGATCAATCTGTTGAAGAATGCAGCAGAATCGGGCTCGCGGCCCGATGACATCACCGTCTGCGTGCGCGATGGCGTGGAAAGCTTTGTAATCGAGGTCGCCGACCGAGGCACCGGACTCACGGAGAACGTGCTTAGGGATGCATTACTGCCGTTCTACTCTACGAAAGCGACCGGTACGGGCCTCGGCCTGACGCTGTGCCGGGAAATCGTCGAAGCGCATGGCGGCCGCCTGAGCCTGGCCAACCGCCCCGATGGCTCTCCCGGCGCAGTCGTTACGCTGTGGCTCCCTTGCGTCGCGCAGAAGCCTTGACCTCACGTGCGGCAGGCTTTGCCACCTGGCGGCCGTTCGAGCGGCCCCTATGGGTGCGGTCGCCGTTTCCGCCGCCATTGGCGATCTTGCGCCGATCCAGCCGGGCATAATCGTTACCCTTGGCCGCGATCGAATTGATGGTCTCGCGACTCAAGCTCTGCAGGTAACGGCCAAAATCCTTGCCCAGTTGGGGGTGACCCAGAGCAAACTCGACGGTCGCCTGCAGGTATCCGAGCTTGCTGCCGCAGTCATAACGCTTGCCCGTAAAGCGGTGGGCGTAGACGGCTTCTTCCTTCATCAACGCCGCGATGCCGTCGGTGAGCTGAATCTCACCCCCCGCGCCGTGCCCGATCTTCTCCAGGTGTTCGAAAATCGCCGGTGACAGCACATATCGGCCTACCACCGCCAGATTGGAGGGCGCATCGGCTGGCTTTGGCTTTTCAATGATGCTGTTCACCCGGCTGGTGGCCGACTTGTCGGCCTCCACGGCAACGATGCCGTACTTGTCAGTATCGGTCTTTGGAACGACCTGAACCCCGAGCACGCTGGCCCGCTTCGCTTCGTACACGTCCGCCATTTGTCGCAGACAGGCGACCTCGCTCTTGATGAGGTCGTCCGCCAGATGCACGAAGAAAGGCTCCGCGCCCACCGCGGGCTGCGCGCAAAGCACTGCGTGCCCCAGCCCCAGAGGCGCTGGTTGCCGGATGTAAATACAGGAGGCGTAGGACGGAAGGACACTGCGCAACTGATTGAGGAGGTCACTCTTACCCTGCGCTTCGAGCATGTGCTCGAGCTCCTGGTCGGAATCGAAGTGATCCTCGATGGCACGCTTTGAAGCGCCGGTGATAAATACCAGCCGGGTCGCCCCCGCCGAAAGAGCCTCTTCCACTGCGTACTGGATCAGGGGCTTGTCGACGACGGGCAGCATCTCCTTGGGGCTCGCTTTGGTGGCGGGTAGGAACCGCGTACCTCGCCCAGCCACTGGAAATACGGCCGTGCGAATGGCCGACGTGGAGTTCGTCCTCATCAAATTCTTCTCCTGCGGACTACCGTTTAAGATCTAAGTCTAGCGTCCAGATATGCAGCAAAGTATATGCCAGCGCACAATTACTGCCGTCAGCCCTCGGTACGCTCGGCCCATTTGAAGACTGCCGGGCGCATGCTGTCCCACGAGCGGCACTTGGGACAATGCCAATACCAGCCGACACTGTGCAGCCCACAATCATCACATTGATAGCGCCCACCGGCGTCCCCGATGCGGGTCAACAGAGCGCCTAGCGAAGCCGCGTCCGCTGCTGAATCGATGCCCGCATCAAATTCCCGGGTAACCGACGGCAGACGGCGAACGTCCTGCGGCGGAAGGGCCGTTGCGAGTAACCAGGCCAGTTGGCGACCGCTGACGCGGCCATTACGTTGCAGACGACGCGCGACCTGACACAGCACATCACTCTCCCCCGCCAGTTTGGCCAATGCCAGAACGCGCGGGATGATTTCGAGCGCCAGGCCAGGAAACGCTTCCAGCGCCGTGAGGTAGAGCATCAATGACTCGCCCGAGTTGCCCCCCAGTTCGGTAATACGGGCAGTCAGAATCTGGGCACGTGGGAGATCCGGATCGTGCGTGCGCGCTTGACGCAGCAACGTCCGCGCACGGTCAGTATCGCCTTGAAGCAGAGCATGTTCGGCCAGCTCGCACAAATAATGGGCTGCGACCGTGCGCCGCTCGAGTTGCAGTGCCGGCGGCAGATCATGAAATATCTTCAGTGCGTTGGCCCAATCACCCTGCTGCTCGTAGATGCGCAGCAGATGATCCAATGCGGCATTGCGGTACTCCCGCGATGCGGCCAACTCCTCCAATAACCGCTCCGCGCGATCCATCAGCCCCGCGCTCAGGTAATCGAGCGCCAGGGCAAATGCAGCCTTGTCCCGCAGGGCCATCGCACCCTGCTCGCGCAGCCGCGAATGAATGGCAATGGCGCGGTCAACTTCGCCGCGCCTGCGAAACAGGCTTCCGAGGGCGAACTGGATTTCGGCGGCATCACCATCGGCCTGCGCCATGCGCGAAAAGATCTCGGCCGCATGGTCGAAGCGATCGTTGATCAGATGGTCCAGGCCGACGTAATAGTCTCGCGGCAGACGTACAGTTCGCGCCGCGCCATTACGGCGGCCGAGTACCCACGCGGCAATGCCCACCAGGATAAAAGCTATCCCCAGTAAGAAGGGTGGCAGCTCGAACATGGCGCTCTTAGCTCCATGGACGGCTTCGCGCTTTGGCGAACGCCGTTGAATCCTGCGCGCAGCGCATGAGGAGAGGCAGCTCGATCACGCTGCCGAAGATAACAGTGAGAGTGTTACAGCGCTATGTTCTGATTGGTTGAAATCGCCTGCGGCGATTCCAACGGGCAATGCCACATTCCCGCCGGCAAAAAAGCGCGGTTTTTGCCGGCTGCGCCGTCAGTCCCTTATCGGGCGGTCGGCGCCGTCGTTGACCCGCTCGCGCAGGTCCTTCCCCGGCTTGAAATGCGGGACGTATTTGCCTGACAACGCGACCGCCTCGCCCGTTTTCGGGTTTCGCCCCTGGCGAGGCGGCCGGAAGTGCAGTGAAAAACTGCCGAAACCGCGGATTTCGATGCGCTCTCCCTGGGAGAGCGCATCGCTCATGATCTCGAGTATCTGCTTCAGCGCCAGCTCCACATCCTTGGCTGGCAGGTGCTTCTGCTTCGCAGTAATGATCTCGATGAGTTCCGATTTCGTCACGAGCTTGCCAGTACTCATGCGGTCAAGGCAGTCGTCGCATCAGTCGCGGTCCGAGCCGATCTGTTCCTTGAGCAGATCGCCCAGGCTCGTGCCCGAAGAAGTGGAGGTTTCGGAGCGGTAGCTTTGAACTGCCTCTTGTTCCTCGTGCATCTCCTTGGCCTTGATCGACAGCGAGATCGTGCGGGACTTGCGGTCCACACCCGTGAACTTCGCCTCAACCTCTTCGCCGACCTTCAGAACCGTACGCGCATCCTCGACGCGGTCGCGACCAAGCTCGGAGGCCCGTAGCTGGCCATCGATCCCGTTGCCGAGGTCGATGACGGCTCCGCGCGCATCCACTTCCTTGACCACGCCCTTGACGATCGTGCCCTTGGGGTTCTCGGCGATGTAGGCGGAGAACGGGTCCTTGGCGAGCTGTTTGATCCCGAGAGAAATGCGCTCCCGCTCCGGATCGATGGACAGCACCATGGCCTCGAGCTGCTGGCCCTTCTGGTAGTTGCGCACAGCCTCTTCGCCCGGCTGATCCCAGGAGATGTCCGAGAGGTGCACCAGTCCATCGATGTTGCCTGGCAGGCCGATGAAGATACCGAAGTCCGTGATGGACTTGATCTGGCCGGATACCTTGTCGCCGCGGTTGTAGTTCTCGGCGAACTCTTTCCACGGATTGGCCTTGCACTGCTTGAGACCCAGCGAAATACGGCGGCGCTCCTCGTCCACGTCGAGAACCATGACCTCGACTTCCTGGCCGGTGTGCACCACCTTCGCCGGGTTGACGTTCTTGTTGGTCCAGTCCATCTCGGACACGTGGACCAGACCTTCGACGCCATCCTCGATCTCGACGAACGCGCCGTAGTCGGCAATGTTCGTAACCTTGCCGAACACGCGGGTGTGCGGCGGGTAGCGGCGGGAAATGTTCTCCCACGGATCCGCTCCGAGCTGCTTCAGGCCGAGGCTCACGCGCGAGCGTTCACGGTCGAACTTGAGAATGCGTACATCGATCTCGTCGCCAACTTTGACGACTTCGGACGGGTGCTTAACGCGCTTCCACGCCATGTCCGTGATATGCAGCAAGCCGTCGATACCGCCCAGATCAACGAACGCACCGTAGTCGGTGAGATTCTTGACCGAGCCGCGCACCACGGCGCCTTCCTGCAGGTTGTCCATCAGGGCGCTGCGTTCGGCGGAGAATTCCTGCTCCACGACCGCACGCCGTGAAACAACGACGTTATTGCGCTTCTGATCGAGCTTGATGACTTTGAATTCGAGCGGCTTGTTCTCGAGATACGACGTATCACGCACCGGACGGACATCGACGAGAGAGCCCGGCAGGAATGCGCGGACATTGTCGATCTCGACGGTGAAGCCGCCTTTGACGCGGCCTGTGATGATGCCAACGACGATCTGGGAGTCGTTGAAAGCCGTTTCCAGGCGCGTCCACGTGCGCGCACGCTTGGCCTTCTCACGTGACAGGCGGGTCTCACCGGTTCCGTCTTCGACGGAATCCAATGCAACTTCCACCTCGTCGCCGGGCTTGACCTCCACCTCGCCGCGTTCATTCTTGAACTGCTCGAGAGGGATCACTGCCTCTGACTTGAGACCGACATTGACGATGACGACGTCGTCTGTGACATCGACGATCAACCCGGTCAGGATCATTCCCGGGCGGATACGCTGGTTGGCGAGACTTTGCTCGAAGAGCTCGGCGAAACTTTCTGTCATACCTTCACTCGCACGGTAAACAAGCCGTGCATGTACTGGACCCTCATCCTCTGCGGCCCAGGCTGATTGAATAAGGCACGCGCTTCCTGCACGTACCGGTTTGAAATCGCACCCCCGCCCGCAAGTCCAAGCGCTTCAAGCCCAAAGAGCACGCAGGCGCCCCAAGGCCATGACGCGATCGACGACCTGCTCTATGCTGAGACCTGTCGAGTCAATCACTTCGGCATCGGGCGCGGGCTTCAGTGGGGCAACCGCACGGGTCGAATCCCGTAGGTCCCGCTCGGTGATCTCGCGCGAAAGGGCGGCAAGGCTAACATCCGACCCCTTGTCTTTCAACTGCTTATAGCGGCGAAGCGCGCGTTCGTCGGGGCTGGCGGTAAGAAATATTTTGAGGCCGGCCCCTGGGAATACAACCGTGCCCATGTCCCGACCATCGGCGACCAGGCCGGGCGGCTTCGCAAAGGCACGCTGGCGCTCCAGGAGTGCGCTGCGGACGGCCGGCCAGGCGGCAACACGAGAGGCCCCCTGCCCGGCCACCTCGGACCGAATTTCGCCGGTGACGTCCTCCCCTGCAAGCCTTACCAGCTCATCCCCATCACGCCCGAGGCCAAAGTGGACGTCCAGGGAGGCCGCAAGCCTGGCGTGACTTTCCGCATCGTCCGCTTTCAATCCCCTTTTGAGTCCAGCCAGCGCCACCAGGCGGTATAGGGCGCCGCTGTCGAGAAAATGCCAGCCGGCCCGGACGGCGACTGCCCGGCTAATGGTTCCCTTGCCGGACCCGCTGGGGCCGTCGATAGTGAGAATCGGTGTAGTCATCAGATTCGCGCCAGCGTCGGTCAGGCGGTCTCGATCCGCAAGCCTGCGGCACGTGCGATCTGCACGAATCCGGGAAACGACGTGGCTACGTTGGCGATATCGAGAATTTCGATCTCTTCCCTGGCCCGCAGGCTGGCCACCGCGAAGGCCATCGCAATCCGATGATCGCCGCGGCTGTCCACGGTGCCACCGCTGAAGCCATCGCCCCCACGAATCCAAAGTCCATCGGGATACAGGTGATTCTGCACACCGAGGACGGTCAGGCCATCAGCCATGGCAGCAAGGCGATCCGTCTCTTTGACCCGCAGCTCTTCGGCTCCCCGGACGAGAGTTTCGCCATCGGCACACGCGGCGGCGATAAAGAACACCGGAAACTCGTCGATGGACAGGGGTACGAGGCTCTCGGATACCTGGATTCCCTTCAGGCGGCTCTTGCGGACTTCCAGATCGGCGATGGGTTCGGCATTCGTTCCGTTCGGGTGGGCATGGACCTTGATATCCCCTCCCATTTGCAGCAGAAGCTGCAGCAGGCCGGTGCGAGTCGGGTTGATGCCTACATTGCGCAGAAGCAGTGGCTTCTCGGCCGCCAGGCAGCCTGCGACCAGAAAGAATGCAGCGGACGAGAAATCCGCAGGGACGGCGATTTCGGTGCCCCGCAGCGTCTGACCGCCCTCTATGGACGCCGTCGCCCCCTGTTGAGCCACATTGACGCCGAACGCGCGCAGCATTCTCTCGGTGTGATCTCGAGTTGGCGCAGGCTCAGTCACGCGCGTGACGCCGGAGGCCTGCAGTCCTGCGAGCAGTACAGCCGATTTGACCTGCGCACTGGCGACCGGCAATGCATAGTCGATCCCCCTCATCTGGGTACTGCCCCGAATCTCAACAGGCGGCCGGCCGTTTTGCGTCCGTATGTCCGCCCCCATCAATCTCAGAGGCGCCGCCACGCGCTCCATCGGGCGACGCATCAGCGACTCGTCCCCAATCAGCGTTGATGCAAAGGTCTGCGGCGCGAGCAATCCCATGGAAAGGCGCATCGCCGTGCCTGCGTTCCCCATATCGAGAGGCGCGGAGGCACCACGCAGGCCTTTCGGGCCAACACCATGCACGATCACGTGTTGGCCTGGAAGTTGTCCATCGGGACGCTCGATGCGCACCCCCAGGGCTTGCAAAGCACGCAGCGTAGCCAGGCAATCTTCGCCGGCCAGGAATCCAGTGATGTCGGTAACACCCTGGGCGATTCCTCCTAACATCAACGCGCGATGGGAGATCGACTTGTCTCCTGGAACCGTCAGCTCGCCTTCGGCCGCGCCCCCCGGGCCTGCCCGATACTTCGCCATCTCAAAGCACCGCGCGCGGGTAGGAGCCGAGAATTCGGAACAGCGATGCGCGCTTCTTCAGCTCTTCCAGCGCCTTTGCCACGTGGGCATCATCCGCGTGACCTTCGACATCGATGAAAAACACGTAGTCCCACTTCTTCCGATGCGACGGACGCGACTCGATTCGTGTCATGCTGACCCTATGGTCTGAGAAAGGTTGCAACAAGCGGTGCAGCGCACCCGGCGAATCGGTGTGGCTGATCGATACCAGGAGCGTCGTGCGGTCCTCACCGCTGGGAGTAAACAACTTGCGGCCCAGAACGAAGAAGCGCGTCGTGTTGTCGGGACGGTCTTCGATTTCGGCGGCCAGTATCTTGAGTCCATAGACCTCGGCCGCGGTCTCGCCGGCAATTGCCGCGGTACCCTTCTCGTCGCGCGCGCGCCGCGCGCCTTCCGCGTTGCTCGACACAGGAACGCGCTCGACGTTGGGTAGATGCTCATCCAACCATACGCGGCATTGGGCCAGCGACTGGGGATGCGAGCAGATCCGCACGATGCGTCCCAACGATCCCATCAACCCCATGACGGAATGATGGATGCGCAGCTCCACTTCGCCACAGATTTTCAGCGGCGATGCAAGGAAACGATCCAGGGTGTGATTGACCGTGCCTTCCGTGGAATTCTCGATGGGCACGACACCGAAATCAGCGCTGGCGGCCTCCACCTCGTGGAAGACCTCATCGATAGAATTCAGCGGCAGGCCACGCACGGAATGACCGAAGTGGGTCAGAACCGCACTCTGGGTGAAAGTCCCCTCCGGCCCGAGGAAAGCCACTTTCAACGGCTCCTGTTGGGCGAGGCAGGCTGACATGATCTCACGGAACAGCCGCAGAACTTCCTCGTCCCGCAGCGGCCCGTTGTTGCGCTCCCGGGCCATTCGAAGCACCTGGGCCTCGCGCTCCGGACGATAGAAATCAACAGTCTTGCCTTCGCGGGTCTTGGAGATTCCGACCAGTTGGGCCAGACGCGCCCGATCGTTGATCAGCGCATGTATCTTCTCGTCAATGGTATCGATCTGACTGCGGACCTTCTCCAGGTCGAGGGGCGGTGGGGCCGCGGCAGGCCCCTTCCCGGCAAGTGAGCGCGCGGCAGCCTTCTTACCGCGAGCCATCAGATTATCCGTGCGGACAACACGCCATCGATACCCCGGATCTGGCGAAGGATCTCATCGCCTACTGCCCCATCAGTATCGATGAGGGTATACGCGTACTCGCCCCGCGACTTGTTCAGCAGGTCCGCGATGTTGATTCGCGCCGCTGCCAGACAGGTCGAGATCTGGCCGACCATGTTGGGAACGTTGCTGTTGGCGATGACGATCCGCGTCGTGTTGGGTGCGCGCGGCATCACGCTTTCAGGATAGTTGACGCTGTTGCGAATATTGCCATTTTCCAGGAAGTCCCGCAGTTGCTCGGCAACCATGACCGCGCAGTTCTCCTCGGCTTCTCCCGTAGAGGCGCCCAGATGCGGCAATGTCACGACTTTCGGGTGGTCCTTCAGGGCGTTATTGGGGAAATCGCAGACGTAGGAATGCAGGCGGCCCGCATCCAGCGCGGCCACGATCGCCGAGTCATCGACGATGGCGGCGCGCGCGAAGTTCAGAATGATGCCGCTCTTCTTCATGAGCTTCAGCCGGGCATCGCTCACGAGCTTCCGCGTCTGATCGTTGAGCGGCACGTGCACCGTAATCGCATCGGCCCGCGCGAACAGATCGTCCAGCGACAGTGCCTGCTCGACGCTCGAAGACAGCTGCCAGGCGCGCTGCACGGTGATCTGCGGGTCGTATCCCAGGACCTTCATGCCGAGTGCCAACGCGGAGTTGGCAACCTCCACGCCGATAGCTCCAAGACCTACGACACCCAGCGTACGGCCAGGGAGCTCGAAGCCTACGAACTTCTTCTTGCCCTTCTCCACCGCTTCGTCAATCGCGTGATCGTCGCCGCTCAGCGAGCGCGAGAACGACCACGCGGTACAGATGTTGCGTGCCGCGAGAAACAGGCCCGCAAGCACGAGCTCCTTCACTGCGTTGGCATTGGCACCCGGCGAGTTGAATACCGGGACGCCGCGCTTGCTGAGCTCGGCCACCGGAATGTTGTTGACTCCCGCCCCGGCGCGGCCGACTGCGCGCACCGAGTCGCAGATCGCAGTACTGTGCATATCGGCCGAGCGCACGAGGATGGCATCCGGCTGATCGAGGTCGGAGGCGATTTCGTATCGATCCCGGGGCAGGCGTTCCAGGCCACGGGCGCTGATGTTGTTCAGAGTCAGGATTCGGTAACGCATGGGCAACGTTTCAGCCGTGACGGCGTTGAAACTCCTTCATGAACGCGGCGAGTGCCTGGACGCCTTCGAGTGGCATGGCATTGTAGATGCTGGCGCGCATGCCGCCCACCGAGCGGTGGCCTTCCAGGTTGGTGAGCCCGGCGGCGCCCGCTTCGCTCAAAAATGTTTTATCGAGCTCAGGCTTCGCTAGCGTGAAGGGTATGTTCATCCATGAGCGGGCGTTCTTTGACACCGGATTGCGGTAAAACCCGGACTCATCGATTGCTCGATACAACGTATCGGCCTTGGCGCGATTGCGCTCGGCCATGGCGGTGAGCCCGCCGAGAGCCTTGAGCCACTTGAATACCAGGCCCGCGAAGTACCAGCCGAAAGTCGGTGGCGTGTTGAGCATCGAGCCTTCATCGGCCATGGCCTTGAAGTCCCACACCGACGGCGTGCCTGGACGGGCCTTGCCGATCAGGTCTTCACGGACGATCACGACGCACAGACCGGACGGACCGATGTTCTTCTGCGCGCCCGCGTAAATGAGGCCAAATTTCGCCACGTCGATGGGGCGCGACAGGATCGTGGAGGACATATCCGCCACGAGCGGCACGCCGTTGGTCGCCGGGACGTAGGGAAACTCCACGCCGCCAATGGTCTCGTTGGGCGTGTAGTGAACGTAGGCTGCGCCGGGAGTCAGTTTCAAGGAGCCCTGCTCAGGCACGCTGCAGTAGCTCGAGGCCGCCTCGTCAGCCGCAACGTTGACCTTCGTCAGGCGTTTGGCTTCGCCAATCGCCTTCTTGGACCAGGCCCCGGTGTTGATGTAATCAACGGTCGAGTCGGCTGTCGCAAGGTTCAGTGGGATGGCCGCAAACTGTCCCGTGGCCCCACCCTGCAGGAACAGGACCTTGTAGTTGGCAGGCACGCCCAGCAGCTCGCGCAACAGGGTGTCCGCCTCCTGCGCAACCCCAATGAAGGCCTTGCTTCGATGGCTGACCTCCATGACGGACATGCCCGATCCACGCCAGTCGAGCAGCTCGTCACGAACCTGTTGCAGAACTTCCAGGGGCAGGGTGGCCGGCCCCGCGGCGAAATTGTAGACACGCACGGCGGAATGCCCTTTTGGGGTCGAGTGGCTTCAGGGAGTCCGCCATTGCCGGCGGACAACGAATACTACCAACGGAATGTCGCCATCGTCATAACTTTTGGCGCTTTAGTTCTCGCTATCGGGCGGACTTTCCGGCGGCGCCTGCGCGCCCTCCGCAGGGCTCGCGCCAAGGTCCCCGGCGCCTGCCTCATCGACTACTTCGCCCTCGAGGTGCTCGATCCGCTCGATGCCCGTCAGCCGCTCACTTTCAGCCAGCCGGATCAGCCGCACGCCCTGCGTGTTGCGCCCGAGCACCGATATCTCGTCCACCGCGGTTCGAACGAGCGTGCCGGTCGAGCTGATCAGCATGATTTCCTGACCAGCAACCACCTGCAACGCAGCCACCGTGGTGCCGTTGCGATCGGAGGTCTGCAGCGCGATGACGCCCTGACCACCGCGGCCGTGTGACGGAAACTCCTCCAGCGGCGTCAGCTTTCCGTAACCGGTGGCAGAGGCTGTCAGGATGTTGCCTTCGCCAACCACGATCAGCGCTATCAGCTCCTGGCCTTCGCCGAGCTTGATGCCACGCACACCCGCGGCCTCGCGGCCCATCGGGCGCACTTGCTCTTCGTGGAAACGGATGGCCTTGCCGCCGCTGGAGACCAGGATGATCTCGCGCTGCGAGTCGGTGAGCGCAACCCCAACGAGCCGGTCGTTGTCGCGCAGATCAACACCGATGATTCCGCTGGAGCGCGGCCGCGAGAACGCCGTGAGAGGCGTCTTCTTCACGGTACCCTGACTGGTGGCCATGAACACGAAATGCTGCTCGTCATACTGCTTGACGGGCAGCAGCGCGTTGATCTTTTCACCCTCGCCCAGCGGCAGCAGATTCACCATCGGGCGGCCGCGGGCATTGCGACCCGCCTGCGGAACCTCGTATACCTTCAGCCAGTACACTTTACCGCGGTTGGAGAAGCACAACACGGTGTCGTGTGTGTTCGCGACGAACAGCTTCTCGACGAAATCTTCATCCTTCACCGCAGTCGCAGCTTTACCGCGGCCCCCACGGCGTTGAGTCTGATATTCGGTCAGCGGCTGCGATTTTGCATAACCGGTGTGCGACAGCGTGACGACCACGTCCTGCGGCTCGATCAGGTCCTCGGTCGTGAGGTTCAGATGATCGCGGTTGATCTCGGTCCGGCGGGCATCGCCATACGCCTCGCGGATCTCGATCAGCTCATCGCGGACCACCTGCGTGAGCCGCTCGGGCCTCGCCAGGATGTCACCGAGATCGCGGATCTTCTCCAGCAACTCTTTGTACTCGGCGATGATTTTGCCCTGCTCGAGCCCGGTGAGGCGGTGCAGGCGCATGTCCAGGATTGCCTGGGCTTGGGCCTCGGAGAGATGGTAGCCCCCGCCGTTCAGTCCAAAATCCGCCGCTAGCCCGTTCGGGCGAGTGGAGATCGCGCCCGCGCGCTCGAGCAGCTGAGGAACGATTCCCGGGGGCCACGGACGCGCCAGCAGCGACGTACGCGCCTCGGGAGGCGATGGCGCCGCCTTGATCAACGCGATGATGTCGTCGATGTTCGCAAGCGCAACCGCGAGTCCTTCGAGGATATGAGCGCGTTCGCGGGCCTTGGCGAGATCAAAAATCGTGCGGCGGGTGACGACTTCGCGCCGATGCCGGATGAACGCATCCAGCATCTCTTTCAGGGACATCAACTTTGGCTGGCCGTCCTGCAGGGCGACCATGTTGATACCAAACACCGTTTCCATCGGTGTCTGCGCGTAGAGATTGTTCAGGACAATTTCAGTGACTTCACCGCGCTTGAGCTCGATGACGATCCGCATGCCGTCCTTGTCGGACTCGTCGCGCAGACCATCGGAGGCGATACCGTCAAGCAGTTTCTCGCGCACGAGTTGCGCAATGCGCTCGATGAGACGTGCCTTGTTGACCTGAAACGGCAGCTCCGTGACGATGATGGCCTGGCGGTCGCCTTTACCCACGTCCTCAATTGACACGCGGGCGCGCACAGACAGCCGTCCGCGTCCGGTTCGATACGCGGTCGCGATTTCCTGGGCGCCGTTGATGATTCCGCCGGTCGGGAAATCCGGCCCCGGCACATGCTGCATGAGTGCGGCGAGCGCCAAGGAGGGATCATCCAGCAGCGCCAGGCATGCATTGACGATTTCGGTCAGGTTGTGGGGCGGGATGTTGGTCGCCATGCCCACGGCGATGCCTGTCTGACCATTGACCAGCAGGTTGGGAATCCGGGCCGGCAGTACGGAGGGCTCAGTCTCGGACTCGTCGTAGTTTGGGGTGAAATCGACCGTTTCCTTGTCGATGTCGGCGAGAAGCTCGCTCGCGATGCGCGACATGCGTACTTCGGTGTAACGCATGGCCGCCGGCGCGTCGCCATCCACCGAGCCGAAATTGCCCTGGCCATCCACGAGCAGATAGCGCATGGAAAACGGCTGCGCCATGCGGACGATAGTGTCGTAAACGGCCGTATCACCATGTGGATGGTATTTACCGATCACGTCACCGACGACACGCGCGGACTTCTTGTAGGCCTTGTTCCAGTCATTGCCGAGCTCGCGCATGGCGTACAGGACGCGACGATGGACGGGCTTCAGACCATCGCGTACGTCGGGCAGTGCGCGCCCGACGATCACGCTCATGGCATAGTCGAGATAGGACTGCCGCATCTCGTCTTCGAGAGTGACGGTCAGAATTTCGCGTGCAATTTCGGCCATTAAAAAGGGCGCCTGCAAAGGCTTGGTGAAAACGCCAATCTTAACACATAGACACGTCCTCGACCCCTTTCGCCCTTTCCGAAATAGCCCTGTCCGAAGTAGCCAGTCCCGAAATCGGCAGTCCCGAAACAGATATACTGCGCACTGCCATTTACAAGCGCTTTCGCGCAAATGCCGCCTGAATCCGCAGATCTCCTGATAGAAGCCCGCTGGGTGCTGCCGATAGCCCCTGTCAACACCGTGCTCGCGGATCACGCGATCGCTGTCACGTCCGGCCGAATCGTCGCTTTGGGGCCGATCGCGCAGATGAATGCGCGTTTTGAGCCGCGCGAGCGAGTGGTCCGCCGTGACCATGCGTTGCTACCCGGCTTCGTCAACGCGCACACACGCGCTGCTATGACGTTGTTTCGCGGGCTGCCCGTCCGTGGGCCACGGGCTCGGTGGCTGCGGGACACAGTGCATATCGCTGAACAACGCTGCATGAGTCCCGATTTCATACGCGAGGGAACGCAGCTCGCGATTGCAGAAATGTTGCAGGCCGGAATCACGTCATTCGCGGACATGTATTCATTTCCCGAGGAAGCTGCGCGAGCGGCATCGGCAGCCCGCGTGCGAGCGGCTATTGGGCTGCCGGTGGCCGATTCTCCTGGGGCCTGGGCGGAGAGCGCCACTGCTCACTTCGAGAAGGCGGAGCAACTCTGGGACGAATACAAGGCGGACCCATGGGTATGTCTCTATTTTGCGCCGCAGGAAGCCGCCGCGGTCTCGGACGAGACCCTGATCAGGGTGCGGCGCGTCGCCGATGAATTGGATGCCCGCGTGGCGATGGAGTCTCCGCCGCTGCATCGGTTGCATGAGCTGGGACTATTGCGGCCTGGATTCACTGCCATAGGCCTGAAGGACGTAAATTCGCCCCTCATTGCCACTACCGGAATTTGCGTGGTCGCGTGCGTGCAATCGACCCTCAGGCTTGGAGGCGGTAGCGCGTCAGTGGCGCAACTGGCCCTTTCGGGGCTGGCGAAGCAACACGTCACCGTCGGATTTGGCACCGGCGAGCCGCCCAGTGTCGGCGCGCTGGACTTGCTCGCGGAGGGGCGCATGGCCGCGCTGCTCGACAACGGCCTGAGTGCGGCAGACACGTTGCGCATGGCTACCCTCGGCGGCGCCACGGCCCTGGGGCTCGGCTCCCTGACGGGCTCGATCGAACCGGGTAAATACGCAGATCTGGTCTGCTTCGATCTGAATCGACTTGCGTGTCAGCCGGCTGTGCGAGTGCCCGAGTCAATCCTGTTCGGCGCGACTCGCGAGCAGGCAAGTGATGTATGGACCTCGGGCCGGGCTGCTGTCGCAGGAGGCCACCTGCTTGCGTTTGACGAGCAGGAGCTCGCCACATTTGCCCAGAAGTGGTCGCAACGCCTGGGTTCAGGAGACCAAGCATGAACATGCCAGGAACGAACGCCGATCGCAGTGAGCTCGGGAAGTTCGACTCCCTGTCCAGCCGGTTCTGGGATGCACAGGGCGAATTTCGTCCGCTCCATATCCTGAACCCGGTGCGGGCGCAGTTCGTGGTGGAGCGGGCAGCAATTGCGGGTGCACGCATCCTCGATGTGGGCTGTGGCGGTGGCCTGTTATGCGAGGCGCTGGCGCGCGCGGGTGCCAAGGTGACGGGAATCGATCTCGCGCCGGGCATGATCGAAGTCGCACGACTGCACGCGGCGGAGGAAGGACTCGATATAACCTACAAGCTCGTATCCGCCGAGGAGGTAGCGGGCACAAATCCCGCCGCTTTCGATGTAGTCACCTGCATGGAGATGCTCGAGCACGTACCGGATCCCGAGCGGATGGTGGGAACCCTGGGCACGCTGGTCAGGCCGGGCGGCGCCGTGTTCGTCTCGACGATCAACCGTAATCTGAAGTCCTTCTTACTGGCGATCGTTGCCGCGGAATACCTTCTCAATCTGATTCCCCGCGGCACACACGAGTACGAGCGTCTGATCCGGCCTTCACAGCTGGATCGATGGGGGCGAGGCGCGGGATTGACGTTGCGTGAGCTTGCGGGTCTCGAGTTCAACCCGCTCACCTCGAGCTGTCGACTGAGCCGTGATCCTGCGGTGAACTACGTGGCGCACCTGGAGCGGGCATCTGCCGCGTAATGCCTGATGCGCGCCTGAAATGAGCGAACCTGCATTGTGGGTCGCGGTCGTGTTGGCGGCGCTACTGATTGGAGCCCTGCTGGGGTTCCTGGTGGCGCAGGTTCGTTCGGGCCATCGTATTGAGCAACTCAGGGTGGATCTCGAGGCGACCCGGGTGCGGCTCGAGAGCGAGACACGCCTGGAAGCGGAGCGCCTTGCCCAACTGGAGGAGTCGGAGGAGCGGCTGCGTTCCGCGTTTGACTCCCTTGCCGGACAGACTCTCCGCGACAACAGTGAGATGTTCCTGCGCATGGCCCGGGAGGCTCTCGGGCGCGATCAGGTCATTGCGCAGGCTTCATTGAAGGAACGCGAAACAGCGATCGCACAGCTTGTGGAGCCGCTGCGGGCAGCGCTCGAAAAGACGGAAGCGCAAGTGCAGGCCTTGGAGCGCGAACGCCGGGACGCATTTTCCAGTCTGCGCACTCAGATCGAGGCGCTCACGGCGGGCCAATCTCTGTTGCATCGCGAGACACGCAACCTGGTCACAGCCCTGCGGCGTCCGGAGGTACGCGGCCGGTGGGGTGAGATTACGTTGCGTCGGATCGTAGAGCTAGCCGGGATGTCCGCACATTGTGACTTCACTGAACAGGTACACGTCGTCACCGACGAGGGTGCGATAAGGCCCGATATGGTCGTCCACATGCCGGACGCTCGCGACTTGGTCGTGGATGTGAAAACTCCATTGGACGCCTACCTCGAGGCACTCGAGGCCACAACCGAAGAGGGCCGGCTGTTCCAACTCAAACGCCACGCGCAACACGTGGAGACCCGTATACGTCAACTGGCCTCGAAAAATTACTGGGCGCAATTCGAGCGTAGCCCTGAATTCGCCATTCTCTTTCTACCGGGCGATCAGTTCCTCTCTGCGGCGCTGGCCGAGAGACCCGACCTCCTCGAAACGGCTCTCAGGCAGAACGTGATCATCGCAACACCTTCAACATTGATAGCGTTGCTGAAAACGGTCGCCTACGGGTGGCGGCAAGCAGCGGTCGCGCACAATGCTGCCCTGATTCGCGAGCTTGGGCAGGAACTTTATCGCCGGCTCGGGACTTTCACGGGCCATCTCGGCCGAACCGGCGCGCGGCTGGGCGCTGCCGTCGAGGCCTATAACGCCGCGGTGGGGTCGCTGGAGCGGCAGGTGTTACCACAGGCGCGACGGTTTACCGAGCTCGGAGTTACAGCAGACTCGCCGATAGCGGCTTTGGATACAGTTGATGAGCTGGCGCGGGTGCCCGCAGCCAATGGTACCGACGCCGAACCGACAGCCTCAGGCCAGAGTGATGCCAACAGCACCTGAGACGCATTCGGCCCGATATTTCGCGCTGCTTTACTCGCCTGCTCCCCAAAGACTCGTACTCGACGCGCTGTTTGGTATCGAGCGCGAAATTTTCGAGAGCCTGCGGCCCGGCCTCGACCATCACGTCGCGCATTCACGCTTGCAGTGGTGGCGCGAGGAGTGCGAACGAACCGCTGCCGGGCGTCCGGTGCATCCACTGACGCGCGCGTTGGTGGACGCGCTGACAAAGGCACCATCCTCTATCTCGCCACAGACATCGATAGGCGCTAAGCCGCCCGCGGTTCCTTCCCTGCCGCTGTTGGCTGGTCTTTGCGGCCTCGTGGATGTCGCAGTATGGGATCTCGCGGGCGCGACCTTTGAGACCCGCCGCGAATTGACCGCCTACTGCGAACGATGGTCCGCAGCGATGATTGGGTCAATTGCGGCGCCGCCGAACACAACCGGTACAAATGCGTCAGCAACGCCAGACACGCGGGTCGTTGACTGGAGTACCCTCGGCGCGGCAATGCGCGAGATCGAAATGCTCTCTCAGCTGGCGCGCGAGGCACACTACGGCAGGCTGCGCGTTCCTTTGGATGAGCTTGAGAACGCCAAGGTGGACCCGGGAGCGCTCGCGAAGCCACCATGGCCGAGCGCGGTCGTAGAAATACTTCGTGCTCGACACCAGTGGCTCCGCGGTGAGATCACGCGCGTGCTTGGCGAAGTGGATCGGCTGCAACAGCCGGACCTCCGTGGTCTACTCGTGTGGGCTGCGTTAGCTCGGCGATCATCGCAACGCACCGAACGTGCGTTGCCCGGCCGCTTAGATCTCGGACCATTCGATGCGGTCGCCGACGCTTGGTTCGCGTGGCGCATCGCCCGACGAGCAACAATTGGTCGATTCAGGTTGAATTGACCCGACTACAGCTGAAGTGGAGTCAAGATGAGCGATTCGTTCGATCCGCGCACTCACAGTCCCCGCCCCGATGAACTTGCGGGACGTGTGATCGCAATTACCGGTGCCAGCAGCGGAATTGGCCGCGCGGTCGCCCTCGCCTGCGCACGTGTCGGCGCCGCGGTTATCTTAGTCGGACGAAACGCGCGCAAACTGGAAGCCGTGCACACCGAAATTGAAACCGCGGGCGGGCCCCCGCCGACAATCGCGTTGTTGGATCTAGAGAAGGCAATAGCGTCAGACTACGACCAGCTCGCGGCCGCGGTGTTGGAACGCTTCGGCCGACTCGACGGCCTTCTGCATAACGCAGGCATCCTCGGAACTCTGTCGCCGATCGAGCATCACGACGTACCTACTTGGTGCCGGGTGATGCACATCAACGTTACGGCAGCATTTGCTCTTACACAGGTGTTGCTGCCGGCGCTTAAACGATCACAAGACGCATCGGTCCTCTTCACTTCAAGCTCTGTGGGCCGACGCGGCCGCGCCTACTGGGGCGCGTACGCTGTTTCCAAGTTTGCGACGGAGGGGTTTATGCAGGTGCTCGCATCCGAGTTGGAGAACATCACGTCGATCCGTGTGAACTCGCTGAACCCAGGACGAGCGCGGACCATGATGCGGCGCCAGGCCTACCCCGCCGAAGACCTCAACACCCTCCCGATGCCCGAGACATTGACGGGCCCCTACATCGCGCTGCTCGGCCCCGCGAGTCGTGGCGTTACAGGTCAAACATTTGATGCCCAGCCGTGACTACGTTCGGCCATCAGCGAAGCCGCTGAACCGGAGCTGATCGAGGTTGGCCGGCGCTGATGCGAGCCGGCCGGCACTGCTGCACTGCTGCGAGCAACTGGCGCTGCTGGGAGCGGGCCGGCGCTGATGCGAGCCGGCTGGCACTGCTGCACTGCTGCGAGCAGCTGGCGCTGCGCAAGCGGGCCGGGGCTAACCCCGGCAAGGGGGCTCCTGCTGCATATTGTCCGTTCCAAATTGGTTTCCCAGGAAACCACAATGGCGGCGACCTATGTGTGTTGGAGCTCCCGTGGAACCTGGATTTGCCCATACGGACGCGCGCACCCACCGCGAAAACATTTTTCCACCTGTCTGCGAAGCGCAGAACCTCTGCAGCTACTGGCTGAAGCACGCCGGCAGACGTCTTTCGAGCAGTTTTGCCGGTGAGTTGAAGCACCACGGCATCATTGCTTCGGAATGGGCGGCACTGCGCGAGATGTACAGACCTGGTCGCAGTTCGCCTGTCGCTCTTGCCATGGCGCTCGGAATGACTAAAGGAGGCGCTTCAAAGCTGCTCGATCGGTTGGTCAGGAAAGGATTCGCAACTAAAGAAGTCAGTGAATTCGACCGGCGTTATCGCCCAGCGAAACTCACGAAGCGTGGGCGGGATCTCGTGTCGCACCTGGCGGTGCGTGACATCAGCATTGAATGTGAGTTTTTTCCCAAGGAACACATGCGCCACAGCCTGATGCATGCGCTAAAGCGCATCGTTCATGCGCGACTGAACGAGCATGTGGACATATGGAGCCTTCCGCGATCGAAGGCGTCTTCGTTCAAAGGCGCTCTTTACTATCCCAGTATCTTTCACTATCCCGGTACGGCTCCGCCGCCCTGGGCAGTTGCCAGCAACGCATCCAACTCCTCGGACGATAGCTCGCGAAATCGGCCCCGCGACAGGTGACGATCCAGCGCAAGGGAGCCCATCTGGGTACGCAGCACCCGGCTGACGAGCGCGCCCTGTCGCTCGAATAGCTGCCGCACGTCTTTCCCACTTGCGCCGCGCGCGACCAGAGAATACCAACGATTGGAGCCCTCGCCACCCGCCGCATCACAGCGCTCGATGTGAAGCTTCTCACCGTTGTCCAACACGCCCTGCACAATCGTGTCGAGACCTTTGGGGCTTAACTCACCATGAACCCGCACGCTGAACTCACTGGACAATCCACGCATGGAACGCTGTAGTTTTGCCGCCAGATCACCGTCGGACGTTACCAATTCGAGCCCGCCATCCACACGTGGCATTGGGCTTACAGGAATAAAGCGACGCCCCGCACGCCGTGGAATGCGTTCAACAATCGGCATACCCGAAGACTGGCCGGGCGTGCGCGGGCCCAGCGAAGCTTCGTTCTCCTCAGAAGACTCTGCCGGTTCAGGAGAGGCGGGTTGCTCAGCGGTCTCAACTGGCTGTTGCAAATTCTCACCGGGCGAACGATGGATCAGAAACACCCGTGCAGCGCCGCCAGCCTGGCGCTGACGAACTAGACGGCCATCGAGCCGTACGTGGTCCTGTGGTCCAACTCGAATGCCAAGTACGGCTGGCTCACCGTTGACGGTAATGCGCCCTGCGCGGATCCAGTCCTCAACTTCGCGGCGCGAGGCCAAACCGGCTCGTGAAAGCGCCTTCTGCAGGCGTTCCCCTTCTTCGCCACGCTGGCCGCGTCCGCGAACATCCCTCAACGGGGAGTCGGAACCGCCACTTGATCCGATATCGGGTCCATCATGCTCTACAGTGTTGCCCGGAGTAGCAGCCGATTCGCCACTGCCGGTTCCAAGAGTCGCGTTTGGCCGCCCAGATTGTGTAGTTAGTCGCCCCTTGCGACCACCGCGACCAACATAACCATGCTCGCCGCCGGGAGCATCTCGTTCACCGTTGCGGGCCCCACGCGCACCGCCGCGGGATTTGCCCTCGCCGCCGCGGGCCTCACGCGCACCGTGGGCCTCACGAGCACCGCCGACATCTCGTGCACCGCCGCGCGCCCCACGCACACCGCCGCGAATATCCCGTTGGCCGCCGCGGGCTCCAGGCACTCCGCCGCGAACCTCCCGTTGGCCGCCGCGGGCTCCAGGCACACCGCCGCGAACATCCCGTTGATCGCCGCGGGCTCCAGGCGCACCGCCGCGGGATTTGCCCTCGCCGCCGCGGGCCTCACGCGCACCGCGGACATCTCGTGCATCGCCGCGCGCCCCACGCACACCGCCGCGAGCATCCCGTTGGCCGCCGCGGACTCCAGGCACACCGCCGCGAGCATCCCGTTGGCCGCCGCGGACTCCAGGCACACCGCCGCGAACATCCCGTTGGCCGCCGCGCGCTCCAGGCGCACCGCCGCGAACATCCCGTCGGCCGCCGCGGGCTTCGGGCGCACCGCCGCGAACCTCGCGCTTGCCGCCGCGGAACTCAGGCGCACCGCCGGTTCCTGCCGCGCCACCGCGGACGGCTCGCGCGCCGCTGGGGTATTCGCGCGCGCCCCCAGGGGCCCCACGCTGGTCGGCGCGGGTACCCTGTGAGCCGTTACGAGCGGTGCGTGTATCGCCGCGGTCTCCTCGCTGGGCGCTGCGTGTCGCTGGGGCGTCGCTTCGACCGCGTCGCTCGCCGCCGCGGAGCGTTCGCTTGTCCGCACTGCCGCGTGCTCGCCCCCCGCTGCGGGGCGAGTTGGAATCGTCGGTGGATTTACGGCGCATGCAGCCCTTGGATTGATCCGCGCAGCTAATCGTCGATGTCGCGGGGCCCGGCTACGAGCTCGCTTGAACTCGGCCCTGCGGCCGATAACTCGTCGTCCTCGGAACCGTCGTCATCGCCAGCTGCGAGATCAGCATCGATGCTCGCAGCAAACTCCTCCGCTTCGTACAGAGCGCTGTCGGGTGCTCCTCGCCGAGTAGCGGTGGGTTTCTTTGGGTCGCCAGCGGCATGCTCTGCAGCTTTTGGCGCTGAGGCATGATCAGCACTTCCGGTCGCACCCGCTTCTGCGGAACTATGGCCGCCCTGGCTCGCAGCTCCACGCAAACCATCGGCAGCCGAACCCACCCCGGTCATGTCGTTTTGAGCGGCGCCAGCCGACGTCACTTCACCCGCACCGTCATTCGGCGCCGAGCCCTCGGCGCCGGAGCCAGCGTCTCGCTGTTTCGGAGCTGCGCCAGCCGGGCGATCGCGGCGCTCGCTCGCGACCTGTTCGCCATCGGCCGTTTCTCCATCGACCGTGTCCACGATCTCCGTCGCGGCAACCACAATCTCAGCTGCAGCAACCTCAGCGGCGGCATCTCCCGTTTCAGCTGCACCAACCTCAGCGGCGGCATCTCCCGTTTCAGCTGCACCAACCTCAGCGGCGGCATCTACCGTTTCAGCTGCACCAACCTCAGCGGCGGCATCTACCGTTTCAGCTGCACCAACCTCAGCGGCGGCATCTACCGTCTCAGCTGTATCAACTGCAGCTGTGGCGTCCGCAGCATCCGCGGGCGCACCCTCGGCGGGCGCGGCAGCCTCGGCGTCCGTAGTGCCGTTAGGATCAGCTGCCAACGCAGGCGGGCCCGGATCCGGCAAGTCAAATTGTACTTTGATGTCGCCAATGACTTTGAGCTCGGCGAGTGGCGGCAGCTCGTCGAGGTTCTTCAGGCCGAAGTAGTCCAGGAAGTCGCGAGTGGTTCCGAGCAACTCGGGCCGTCCCGGTACATCCCGGTGGCCAACCACGCGAACCCAGTTGCGCTCGATCACCGTCTTCAGGATGTTGGGATTCACAGCTACGCCGCGCACGGCTTCAATCTCGGCGCGTGTAATCGGCTGTCGATAAGCGATCAGCGCCAGAGTCTCGAGAAGCGCGCGGGAATAGCGCGCGGGCCGCTCAGGCCACAGACGCGAGATCTCATTCGCCATCTCGCGGCGCACCTGAATACGGAATCCCGCCGCGGTCTCTTTGATCTCTATGCCGCGATTCGAATACTCGGCCATCAGCGCCGTCAGGGCGGCTTGGATGTCCTGGAGCTGCGGCCGCGCGCCCTCGTCGAACAGCTCGACGAGCTCTGCGGCTTGCAATGGCTTGCCGGCCGCCAGCAAGGCGGCTTCGATCACATTCCTGATGTGCGATTCATTCATCAGTTTCCTCACCGGGCGAAGGCGGCTCGTCCGTGCCCGCAAACTCATCAAGGGATAGGTCACCCGCCAACGTGGGCTCATTAACCATGGCCGGCTCGTCAGCGAACACCTGCTCACCACTCGGGGCAGGCGCATCGTTGTCGGCAACGACGCGCAGCGTTCGGTTGGCGCCGGCTGCCCGCACATGCAGCGGTGCGAAAGGCTCGGCCTGAACAATATCGATCAATCCCTCGCGCACCAGCTCGAGGATGGCGACGAAAGTCACCGTTATGCCCATCCGTCCCTCCTCGGGCCGGAACAGGCGGACGAATTCTACGAAACTCGAGTGCTCCAGTGTGGAAAGGATGTCGCCCATTCGGGCGCGGACGGACAGACGCTCACGCTGGATGTGGTGATGCGCGAACATCTCGGAGCGCACCACGACTTCCTTGAAGGCGATCAGCATTTCCTGGAGCGTGATCTGCGGCAGAAGCCGCACGACCTTGCGATCTTTCAGCTCCGCGGACGTTGTCCAAACGTCGCGCTCCAGCCGGGGCAGCGCATCAATTCCTTCAGCGGCACGCTTAAAGCGCTCGTATTCCTGCAGGCGGCGCACGAGCTCTGCTCGCGGGTCTTCTTCGTTGCCGTCCTGGTCAACCTTGGGCCGAGGCAACAACATGCGCGATTTGATCTCGGCCAGGGTCGCGGCCATGACCATGTACTCGCCCGCCAGCTCGAGCTGCAACTCCGTCATCACCTCGATGTACTTCATGTACTGGCGCGTGATCTCGGCCAGCGGGATGTCGAGGATGTTGAGATTCTGACGGCGGATCAGGTAGAGCAACAGGTCGAGCGGTCCCTCGAACGCCTCGAGAAACACTTCCATCGCCTGTGGCGGGATGTACAGGTCCCGCGGCATCTGCGTGATCGGCTCGCCGTTTACGATCGCGAACGGCATCTCCACCTGCTCTGGCGGCGGCTCGGCAGCCGGCATTTCCGCGGGAGCGTTGGATACCACTATCTTGAGCTCAGGTTTGTTTTTCAGCGGCTTACTCACCTTCGGCTCACTCGGCGCGCAAGTGCATCGCCCGGCGCACTTCGTCCAGCGTCTGCCGCGCAGCATCGCGCGCCTTGTCAGCGCCCTCCGCAACAATACCGCGCACCAGCTCGGGATTCTCTTCGAATTCCTGGGCGCGCTTGCGAAAGTTGGTCACGTCCTCGACCACCTTGTCGATAACGGGCTGTTTGCAATCGAGGCAGCCGATTCCCGCCGACCGACAACCCTCGTTCACCCACGCCCGGGTGGCATCGTCCGAATAGATCTTGTGGAGGTCCCACACCGGACACTTCTGCGGATCGCCCGGATCGGTGCGTCGCACGCGCGCAGGATCAGTGACCATCGCGCGCAGCTTCTTGGTGACGACCTCCGGCTCCTCGCGCATACCGATGGTGTTGCCATACGACTTCGACATCTTGCGGCCATCGAGACCGGGCACCTTTGGCGCAGCGGTCAGCAACACGTGCGGCTCGGGCAGTATCGTTACGGCACCGCCTTCCAGGAATCCGAGCAGTCGCTCGCGGTCGGCCACTGTTATGCGGTTGTTGCTGGTGACGAGCGCCCGCGCGCGCTCCAGCGCCTCAGTGTCACCTGATTCCTGAAATTTACGCCGTAACTGCTTGTATGTAGTGCTGTTTCGACCGCCCAAGCTCTTGACCGCGCGCTCGGCTTTCTCCTCGAAGTCCGGCTCGCGCCCGTACAGATGATTGAAGCGGCGCGCGATTTCGCGAGTCATTTCCACGTGCGCAACCTGATCTTCGCCCACGGGCACGAAGGCGGCGCGGTAGACGAGAATGTCCGCCCCCTGCAGCAGCGGGTAGCCGAGAAATCCGTACGTCGCGAGATCCTTCTCCTTCAGCTGCTCTTGCTGATCCTTATAGGTGGGCACGCGCTCCAGCCATCCGAGCGGAGTGATCATTGACAACAACAGGTGCAACTCAGCGTGCTCGGGCACATGAGACTGCACGAACAGCGTCGCAACACCCGGATTCAGTCCGGCCGCGAGCCAGTCGATGAGCACGTCATGGATATGCGTAGGCAGCTTCGACGTGTCGTCGTAGCCTGTCGTGAGCATGTGCCAATCGGCAACAAAGAAGAAGCACTCGTACTCGTACTGCAGAGTCACCCAGTTCTTCAGTGCTCCGTGGTAGTTGCCCAGATGTAATCGGCCTGTCGGCCGCATGCCCGAAAGCACGCGCCGAGCGGGCGCGGTGGCGCTCAACTCATTCCTCGAATGTCCTCATGACCGATCGGATCGAAAATAGACACGGCTATCCTGATGCTGGCTGGCGGCGGCGGGCCCGAATTATAGCGCACACGACCCTCACCCCGGACGGGGGACGGTCCGGGTAGGCCCGATCAATGGCGCGAGCCTGCCTTTCCCCTCGCGGACAATCACCGGAGGGGAGGACGAAAGGTCCACGACTGTGGTCGGCTCGAGACCGCAGTCACCTCCATCCAGAACCGCATCGATCACATTCTCGAGACGCCCCTGGATCTCGAGACCATGAGTGAGCGGCTGCGGATCACCTGGCAGCATGAGCGTGGAGCTCATCAACGGCTCGCCAAGTTCCGTCAGCAGCATGTGCGGGACTGGATGATCTGGAATCCGCACTCCGATGGTGCGGCGGCGCTCATGTTGCAACCGACGCGGTGTCTCGCGCGTCGCGTGCAACAGAAATGTATACGGGCCCGGTGTGCATGCCTTCAGCAATCGAAATTGCCACGTATCGAGGCGTGCGTAGCGCCCGACGTCCGTGAGGTTCGCGCATACGAGCGTGAAATGGTGATGCCGATCAGCGCCTCGAATCGCACGTAGCCGCTCAAGCGCGTTCTTGTCATTGATGTGACACCCGAGTGCGTAGCATGAATCCGTCGGGTACGCGATTACACCTCCCCCACGCACGATCTCCGCCGCCTGACGGATCGAACGCAACTGGGGAGTGACAGGGTGGAGCTCGAAATATTGGCTGGTCATGCCCGCTTGAGTAGGTGCCGGGGAGCAATCGAGGCACCCTGGGCTAATTCAGCTATGATACGCGGCCATTTTGGCCAGCTAGTGCCTCAACCGGCAATCTTTCACATATGCAGGCTCTGCTCGAGTTCGCGCCGCTGGTGGCGTTCTTCGTCGCTTATCGCGTCTGGGGACTGTACACGGCGACAGCGGTCCTGATGGCCGCGATGGCGATTTTACTCATCGTGGACTACGTGCGGCTGCGCCGCATTCCCGCGATGCATACATTGAGCGCGGTCCTCGTCTTTCTGTTCGGCACCGCCACTCTGATTCTGCACGATCTGCGCTTCATTCAGTGGAAGCCCACCGTATTCTTCTGGCTCGCCAGCATTGCCTTCCTCGGGAGTCACTGGATCGGCAAGCAGACGCTCACGCAACGGCTGCTCAGTGCAGCTTTGGGCGGCGAGGAGATCCGCATCGCGGCATCGAGCTGGAAGCGCCTGAATCTTCTGTGGGTGGCGTTTTACGCGCTGCTGGGCGCACTGAACCTGCTGGTGGCGTTCAATTTCAGCGAGCACACCTGGGTGACGTTCAAAGTCGTGGGGTTACCCGTGGCAAATCTCGTTTTTGTCGGCGCGCAGGTCGCGTGGCTGGTGCGTCGCTCCGCAGCATCCGTGCAGCCCTCGCCACAATCCTGAGCGGCACCCGATGTCATCCATCAAAGTCGAGCAGCTTCGCTTGGCACTCGAGCGCGAGCTGATGCCTCGCTCGCTCGAAATCATCGATGACAGCGCCAAGCACGCCGGCCATGCGGGCGCGCGTGAGGGCGGTCACTTCCGCGTCGTGCTCGTTGCCGACGCTTTTAAGGGACGTTCGCAACTCGAACGGCACCGTCTGGTCTATGCAGCCGTCGCACCGCTCATGGGGCAGGGTGTGCACGCTTTGAGCATCATTGCCCGTACACCTGACGAATCACTTTAATAATCGTATCCAACTTACTGAGAAAGAAGCATGAATTATTCGCGAATTCTTCTGTTGGCCGGACTTGCCGGTCTGGCGGCCTGCCAACCCAAAACCGACAGCAGCCTGAGCACACCGGCGGACACCTCACCGGCGATCGCCACGGTGAACGGCACCAACATCTCGCAGAATTTCTTCGACCAGTACATCAAGGCCATCACCGGCAAGGCCTCCACCGAGTTGACCGGCGAACAACGCTCGCAGGCGCTGGAGAACCTGATCCGCGCGCAAGTGGTTGGCCAGCAGGCCGCCAAGGATGGCATCGACAAGGTGCCGGAAACCGCCGCGCTGCTGGAGCTCACCCGTCTGAATGTGCTGCAACAGGCAGTGGCCGAGAAGTACCTGAAGGATCGCAAGCCTACCGAGCAGGAGCTGCGCGCCGAGTACGAAACGCAGGTCGGGTCGCTGGCCAAGCAGGAGTACCACGCCAAGCACATCCTCGTTGCGACCGAGCCATTCGCGCTGAAGGTCATCGAGCGGCTGCAGAAGGGGGAGAAGTTCGAGGAAGTGGCCAAGCATGAGTCCATGGACTCATCCAAAGACAATGGCGGCGATCTCGGCTGGTTTACTCCCGACAAGATGGTAAAGCCGTTCTCCGATGCCGTGCTGTCACTCAAGGCGGGTGAGTACACGCACAAGCCGATCCAGACCCAGTATGGCTGGCATGTAATCGAGCTGGTGGAGACGCGCGATCTGCAGGCCCCTGCGTACGACAACGTCCGTCAGCGCCTCGAGCAGGTTGTGCAGGCCAAGAAGGTGAAGGGATACACGGACGAGCTGATGCGCAACGCGAAGATCGAGAAAAAGCTCGACGACAAGAAGGCCGACGACAAGAAGCCGGACGATAAGAAGCCCGGCTGATCCGCTGTAGCGGTCCGCCTTATCCGTCTGCCTGTGGCCTCCGAGCGTGCGCTGGTGCGCGCTCGGGGGCTTTCGCTTGTATGGGGACCCGCCATCCCCAAGATAGATGTTCCCCCCGCTGCACCATTTACCATTTTCTGTCAGCCCGAGGGGGCGCGGCGCGTTCTGCTTGAACGTGGGCGCAATTAGGCGGTCTAATCGATCGGCCGGTGCCGGAGTAACCATCATGAAGTCGAAAGTCGGCTGTTTAGGCTCCTGGTCAGCCAGGCGAGCTTCGCTATGGGCCGTCGGGTCGCTTGCGGCCATGCTGGCCCTCGGCGCGCCGGCATACGCTCAGCATGGGGGCGGCGGCGGACACGGTGGTGGCGGTGGCGGTGGTGGCGGCGGCGGTGGTGGCGGCGGCGGTGGTGGCCACGCATCGATGGGTGGTGGTGGAGGCCACGGCGGGAGTTTCGCTGGTGGGTTTGGCGGAGCGCGCGGCGGGGGTATGGGTAGCGGGTTCGGCGGAGCTCGCGGCGGGGGTATGAGTAGCGGGTTCGGTGGGGCTCGCGGCGGCGGATTCAGCGGAGCTCGTCCGGGCGGCTTCGGTGGTGCCGGATTCAGCGGAGTTCGTCCCGGCGTAGGCGGCGGATATTCTGGGAACCATGGCGGCTTCAGCAGTAGCTATGGCACCGGCCGGGCGGCCGGGTTCGCTGGCAATCGTGCAGTAATCAGCGGCCATGCGATCGCAGGCGGCAGTCTCGCCGCCAGTGCCAGCCCGCGCTACGCGCCTCGCGGCACTTATTCGGGATTTCGCGGTGGCGCCGTCGCCGGGCATGCCGGCGCAAACATCTATCGAAATGGTGGTTACGTCGGCCGTTCCGGCTACACGGCGCGCTCAGCCTATCTCGGGCGCCCGGCGTACGGGTACGGCTGGGGTCGAGCCGGCTTTGGCTGGCACCGTCCGTATTGGGGTGGCGGATATTGGCACGGTGGCTATTGGCCCCGCTGCTACTACGGGTGGAGCTACCCGTGGTTCCTGGGCGCGCTCCCGGGGGTATACGCGACTTACTGGTGGGGTGGAATTCCCTACTACTACACCAACAACGTCTACTACACGTGGAACCCCGGATATAGCGGCTATGTTGTGACAGATCCTCCACCGACTGACAGTGGGGACAACGCATCGTCCGATGGCAGTTATGAGAGCGCCGAACCTGGTTCCAGCGCCGATAGTGGCAATGGTGGCAGTGCGGAGGTGTACGCCTATCCGAAGAGCGGTCAGAGTGATGAGCAACAGGCAACTGACCGCTACGAGTGCCACAAGTGGGCCGTCGCGCAGAGCGGGTTTGATCCTACTCGCGGCTCGCAGGCTTCGGGCAACACAGCCGACTATCGGCGCGCAATGGCCGCGTGCCTCGATGGGCGCGGATATAGCGCCAAGTAGCTAACGAACCAGTACTGAACACCCAGTACTCAACGAAAGGGTTTGAGGAGCTCGACGAACTTCGCTTCGTCGAGTACCTCGAGGCCAAGCTCGTTCGCCTTCTTCAGCTTCGAGCCCGGGTCGGCGCCGGCAACGACATAGCGGGTTTTCCGGGAAACGCTTCCTGACACCTTGGCGCCCAGCGCAAGCAGTGCTTCCTGGGCTTCTTCACGGCTCATCGAATCCAACGTACCCGTAATTACGAAGGTCATTCCCGCAAAGGGTTGCCCTGCGACACTTGGCCGCGCGACGTCCGGCCACCTGAGGCCCTCCGCCTGCAACCGGGCGATCACTTTGCGGTGATCGGGGGAGGCAAAGAACGTCGCCACATGGGTGGCCACCACAGGTCCAACATCCTGAACCTGCTGAATCTCCTCGGCGCTGGCATCCAGCAGCTCGTCGAGCTTGCCGAAATGTTGTGCAAGCGCGAGCGCGGTGGCTTCTCCGACGTCACGGATCCCCAGAGCGAACAGGAACCGCGGCAGGGTCGTGTCGCGGCTCTTGTCGATGGCCTTCACCAGTTTCGCAGCGGACTTCTCCCCCATGCGCTCGAGTTGCGACAGCTGCTCGAGTGTCAGGGTGTACAGGTCGGCTGGGGACTTGACGAGGTCCTGCTCGACGAGCTGTTCGATGATCTTGTCACCCAATCCCTCGATATCCATTGCGCGGCGGCCGGCAAAGTGTCGGAGCGACTCCTGGCGCTGCGCCCTGCATGTAAATCCGCCAGTACAGCGGGCGACCGCCTCGCCCTCGGCCTGGATGACTTCCGAGTTGCACACGGGGCAACGTTTCGGCAGCTCGACCACGGGTGCATCGTCAGCTACGTGTTTGACAACTCTCACGACCTCGGGGATCACGTCACCCGCGCGGCGCACGACAACCGTGTCACCTTCGCGCACGTCCTTGCGGCGCACCTCGTCGATGTTGTGCAGGGTGACATTACTGACAGTGACACCGCCGACGAACACCGGCTCTAGCCTTGCAACAGGGGTCAGTGCACCGGTGCGCCCGACCTGAAACTCGATTTTCTGTACGGTCGTCGTCGCCTCCTCGGCGGGAAACTTGTGCGCGGTGGCCCACCGTGGGGCGCGTGACACGAAGCCCAACCGCTCCTGATCGGCCCGGCGGTTGAGTTTGTAGACGACGCCATCGATCTGGTAGCTGAGCGAGCCGCGCTTGCGGGCCATCTCGCGGAAGTACTCGAGGCACCCGGCGGCCCCTTCGACGACGGTGGCATCAGGACAGATCGGGAGACCCCACTTCTCGAAAGCCTTCAACAAGCCCCACTGGGTGTCGGGTAGATCGTCGCCCTCGACCGTACCCAGCGCGTAGAAGAACATGTCGAGGGGCCGCTTCGCCGTAATGCGCGGATCCAGTTGCCGCAGGCTGCCGGAGGCCGAGTTGCGCGGATTTATGTAAACCTTTTCGCCCTGCTCGCGCAGTAGCCGGTTCATGCGCTCGAATCCCTTGATGGGCATAAACACCTCGCCGCGGACTTCCACGACCTGGGGCGGATGACCTTTCAAGCGGTGCGGCACCTTGTGAATGGTGCGGACGTTGGCTGTAACGTCCTCACCTTTCACACCGTCGCCGCGTGTGGCGGCACGTTCCAGCCTGCCGTCCCGATAGATGACAGTTACAGCCAGGCCGTCCAGTTTCGGCTCGGCCACATACTCGGGGTTCGCTTCGGCACCGGAGCCGAGACGTTCGCGGATTCGCCGGTCGAACGCCAGCACGTCGTCGTCCGTAAATGCGTTATCCAGCGACAACATCGGCACTTTGTGGGTGATCACGCCGAACGCTGCAACAGGCTCGCCGGAGACTCGCTGCGTCGGCGAATCCGGAGTGATCAGATCGGGATATTGAGCCTCGAGCGCGCGCAGCTCGATCATCAACTTGTCGTATTCGGCGTCCGGCAGCTCGGGATCATCGAGCACGTAGTAACGGTAGTCGTTACGTGCAATCTCGGTCCGCAGCTGCGCGACGCGCCTCTCGGCGTCACGTCTCACGACTTTGCCTCTACCCCCAAAGCGTCACGGAGAGCCTGGACACGAGTTGGAGTCAGAGGGCCGCCTCGCTCGTCCTGCAAGGCGCCCTCGAGACGCTCGTTGAGCATGCGGGCGGTCTGCAGCAGATCCTCGAAAGCCTTTTGCGGTGTTTTAGGACCGGGCAACACGGCAAACAGATTCAAACCGACGTAGCGCTGCGTGTCCATGGTGTCGAGATCAAACGTACCCGGCTTCGTCAGGCTCGCGGCACTCAACACGGCGCGGTTTTGTGCATCGGGCTTGTGAAATATATCGAGATCCCCGAGGACGAACCCCTCGGCAGCCAACGCCTGGCGAACCAGGCTACCCCGGAAGCGTTCAGGTGGCCGCGCCACGAGACGTAGCGACACCAGCTTGCGCTGGTCCTCGGGAGGCCACTCAACAATAGGTCGGACGGTGGCCACGATTGGAGGCGGCAGCTCGTGCGCGGACCCGGTGGTCGGTTCCGGCGCGGGTTCTGGCGCGGGTTCTGGCTCCGGCGCGTGCACCGACGCTTTCGCCTGCACGGGCCCTGGCTCCGGCGCGGATTCCCGAAATTGTGGGCGCTGCCCCGCGGACATGCTCTCGACAACCGGGACGGCTGACTCCTCGCCTTCGTCGTCCTCGGCGATCGCTTCTTCGGCTTCCTCTGCCTCTTCCGCGGCGATGGCCTCCTCGTCATCCTCTTCATTATCGGCACGCAAACCGATCGGCGAGCTTGCAGGGATCTCAACGACCGGCAGCTCGCGCCGGACTGTTGACTCGCGCCCGCGCGCCTCCCGGACCTCCGTGCGGATCTCTGGAAGTATCAGCGGCTCGCGCAGCGCATTAGGGTTGGCACGCGAGTTACCCGAGTCGATGTCGGGCCCCCAGGATGGATCGTTGCTGACGACCGGCCGAGGTTCGCCGCCGATGTGGGGTGCCTGGCGCGACGCCTGGTGCGGCCTGCGCCGCTCCCACCAGGCCAGGATGGCGATAAACAGCACCCCGATAATGAGCAGCGTCCAGCGCAGCTCGGGCATATCAGACAGCGGCGAGGCGCAACGCCTCGTCGACATCCACGGCAACGAGACGCGACACACCCGGCTCGTTCATCGTGACACCCACCAGCTGAGACGCGAGCTCCATCGTCGTCTTGTTGTGAGTGATGAAGATGAATTGAACCCGGGCGGACATGGCTCGCACGATATCGCAGAATCGGCCCACGTTGTGTTCGTCCAGCGGTGCGTCCACCTCGTCCAGCAGGCAAAACGGCGCAGGATTGAGGTCGAATATGGAAAATACGAGCGCAACGGCGGTCAGAGCCTTCTCGCCGCCCGATAACAGGTGAATGGTGCTGTTCTTCTTTCCGGGTGGGCGCGCCATGATGGCTACCCCCGCCGTCAGAATGTCCTCTCCCACGAGCTCCAGATAGGCGTGTCCGCCGCCGAACAGCTGCGGAAACTTCTCCTTCAGACCTGTGTTCACCTTCTCGAAGGTCTCCTCGAAACGGGTACGGGTCTCCTTGTCGATGCGGCGCATGGCCTGATCGAGTGTGTCGAGTGCGGAAGTCAGGTCCGCAAACTGGCGGTCCAGGTACTCCTTGCGCTCGGTCTGCTCTTTGAGCTCATCGATGGCGGCAAGGTTGACCTGGCCGAGCTTCTCGAGGTCCGCGCGGACCTGCGTCAGGGAGTGCTCCCAATTGGGAACGCTGGCATCGGCCGTGAGGCTTTGTTGCACCTCGGCCAGGTCGAAGTGCGTTTCGGCGAACTGCTCCGCAATGCCTTCACGGCGAATCCGGGTCTCCTGCGCAGCCAACCGCGCCGTATCCATGGCTTCGCGTGCCTCGTTCACCAGCCGCTCAGCGCTCACGCGCTTTTCGTCCAAGCCCCGCAATTCATTGTCGGCGTCTTCGAGCGACCGCCGTGCGACCGCCAGGTCAGACTCGACTTCGAGGCGGCGCGCCAGCGAATCATCCAGGCGGGCCTCGAGCTGCAGGATCGGCTCGTCGCCATTCGCGAGCTCTGCCTCCAGTTCGTCGCGCCGGCGAGCAGCCTGTGCACGCTGCTCGATCATGCGATTGACACCGACGGCCATCGAGCTCTCGGTGGAGCGCCGCGATTCAATCCTGATCAGCAGATCACGCGCCGCGACCTGGGCAGCCTGCGCACGGCTGCGAGCCGCTGCGACCGCTTCGCGGCGCTCGTCGCGCTCGTCCTCGAGCTCATGCCGGCGCGAGTCGAGCTCGCTCAACATGAACAGTCCCCGATCCAGCTCGGCGGTCGCGCGGGCCAGCGCATCCGCCGCAGTGCCCTTCTCTTGTGCGACGTCCGCAGCCTCGTCCTCCAGCCGTTCACGGCGGAGCATGGCCTCTTGGGCGCGGGCCCGGGTGGCCTCGAGTTGACTCAGCAGCTCGGCGTGGCGGCGATGAGTGGCCTGGATTCCGGATTGCGCGTGGTCGCGTTCGGATTCAGCCTGCGCCAAGGACTCCCGCACGGCTGCCAGGTGCGCCTCGACTTCGTTTGCCCGCTCTTCGGTGAGAGCGACTGTTGCACGCAAGCCTTTCAGGCGGTGCTCGCGCTCGATGACACCGGCGTGATGATCAGGACCCCGGCTGACACGCAGCCAGTCCCTGCCAATCCACTCGCCGCTGCGCGTCATGATCGACTGGCCAGATGCCAGCGAGCCTCTGGCCTGCAAGGCCTCCGACAGGCTTTCCGCGGTAAACACACTGGCTAGCGGGCCGACGACCGCACCCGGGCCACGGACTTTCGAAGCCAGGGTTTCCCCAGCGCCTGTTGCCGACTCATGGGCCGACTCATGGGCCGCCGCTGCATCACCTGCTTCGACCAGCGCGACACGACCTTTGGACAAACTCTCCAGAGTGGCCGCCACGGTGTCGAGCCCGTCAACGCACACGGCCTCGAGATAGTCGCCCAGCGCGGTCTCAACGGCCCGCTCCCAGCCCGGGTGAACTTCGAGAGTTTCCGCAACGCGCGGCCGCTTGCTCAGGCCGGCTCCCGCCAGCCATTCCGTTGCGCTTCCCGCGGCATGCGTGAGAGCGGCCTTCTGGAGTGCTTCCAAAGAAGTCTGTTCCGCGCGAGCGCGCTCGCGTTCCGCACGCGCCGCCTCCAGACCCTTCTCGGCGGAAAGTTGCTCCGTGCGCAGCGACTGCACCTGCTCCAATGCAGCCTTCAGTGCCTTCGCCAATTCGTCGCTCGCGGCACGCGCATTGGATTCCTGCTCGGTGAGCAGTGCGAGTTGCTCGCTGGAATCCTGGGCCGCCAGTGCATCGCGCTCGAGCGCAAGCCGGTCGGCCTGCGCAGTGTGGCGCCGGAGTTGATTTTCCAACTGCTCGATGCGGGCCCGCTCGACCTGGGTGGTTTGACCCGCGGAGCCGAGTGCGCTGTTGAACTGCTCCCAGCGTTGCTGCCACTCCTGCAACTGGCGCTCGGCGGCTTCGAGGGATTCGGCGGCCGCGCCCTCGGCGAGCTGCACGCCCTCGAGCTCCGGTGCGAGACGGGCGATTTCGTCGCGCAGCTCGGTCAACTGGCGCTCATCGCGATCGATGTGCGATGCGAGATCAGTGAGCGTCGAATGCGCCTGGGCGAGATCTGTTCGCTGCCGTTCGCGCAGCTCACGCGTGTGCTTGATCGTCTGCTCGAGTCGGGATATGTCCGCGCCGATCTCGTAGTAGCGGCCCTGGACGGCCGACACACGATCACTCTGCTCGGTATGGAATGCGCGCTGCTTTTCGATCGCAGCCTCGGCGGCGCGTTGATCGGCAAGCGCCGCCTGCATCGAGAGCTCGCGCTCGCGCATTGCGCTGTCGTGTACTTCCGCACCGCTGTCCAGATCCCGCAGCTTCAGTGCAAGCAGTTCGGCAGTGAGACGCCGCTCCTGCTCCTTGAACCCCTGGTAGCGGCGTGCCGTTGCAGCCTGCCGCTGCAGGTGCCTGATCTGCTTTTCAATTTCATCGCGCAGATCCTGCAGGCGCTCGAGGTTCTCGCGCGTGTCAGCGACGCGGCTCTCCGTCTCCTTGCGGCGCTCCTTGTAACGGGAGATTCCCGCGGCTTCCTCGATGAACGCGCGCATATCATCGGACTTTGCTTCGATGACGCGCGAGATCATGCCCTGCTCGATGATCGCGTAGCTGCGCGATCCGAGACCCGTGCCGAGGAACAGGTTGGTGATGTCCTTGCGGCGGCATCGCGACGCGTTGATGAAGTACCCGGAGGAACCATCGCGCGAGACCTGGCGTTTCAGCGAGACCTCGTTGTAGCTCGCGTATGGGCCACCCAGTTTGCCGTCGGAATTGTCGAACACGAGTTCAACGGAGGCTGTGCCTACCGGCTTCCTCGCGCTGGAACCGTTGAACACGACGTCCGCCATGTTGTCGCCACGCAAATGCTTCGCCGACAACTCGCCCATGACCCAGCGCACGGCGTCGATGACATTCGACTTGCCGCACCCGTTAGGGCCGACGACTCCAGTGAGGTTGCTGGGAAAGCTGACTTGGGTGGGATCTACGAAGGATTTGAATCCGGCGAGCTTGATCTTGGTCAGCCGCATTAAGGAACACTCTCGCAAGGTCAGGAAAATTGAGCGCGTAGTGTAGAGTAAGTGGCATGCCTTCAAAACCTTCAGATGAGCTCGAGACGTTCGTCAATCCAGCGGAAGCCGATTACACCATCCGGATGCAGCTGCCCGAATTCACGTGCCTGTGTCCAAAAACAGGTCAGCCCGACTTCGCGACGCTGGATCTCGAATATGTGCCCGACCGGCGGTGTGTCGAGCTGAAATCCCTCAAGTTGTATATCTGGTCCTTCAGGGATCGCGGCGCGTTCCACGAGGCGGTGACGAACGAGATTGCCGACCACCTGGCGCGCGCCCTGGACCCGCGCTTCCTGCGCCTGACCGCGCGCTTCAACGTCCGTGGGGGGATCTATACCTCGGTCGTCGTCGAGCGCCGACAAGCCAGCTGGCGGCCCCCGGCCGCCGTGACGCTCCCCTGAGGCGGGCATGGACGATTTACACGATGGACACGTAAGCCTTGGCCGGTATAATCCCGCGTCCTTTATGAGCCAGAGGCTTCTTTAGGAGCTGATAATGCCGGCCAAGAAACCCGCGCCTAAGGCCGCGAAGGGTAAGAAGGCGGCAAGCCGACCACCGGCCCACAAGCCCACGGTGGCCCGCAAGCCCGCCGAGCGCGTCAAGGTCGTCGCGGCGGCACATGTGCGCCAGAGCGCGGTTACGCCAAAAAAGGCGATTCCGCACCGATCCACCCCCACGACGGAAGAAACAATCGAGATGCGAAAGGCTGCAGAGCCGGTCCCCGAGACGCCTGTGAATCCGGTGCCGAATGCTTCAAGTCAGGCTCCTTCTGTTCAAGTGGGGGTTCCGCCGCGTGCGAGCCCAGTGCTCCAGTCGTCTGCCGTGGATTCGGATGACGGCGACTCCGTAGAGCCTGGAAGCCTGCTGGCAGGTCCCCGCAACGTACAGCCCTACATCGTCAAGCGCGGCGAGCTCTACATGGGCAAGCCGCAGCTGGAACACTTCCGGCAGATTCTCGAAAGCTGGAAACGTGACCTCATGGTTGAGGTAGACAGAACTGTCTCCCACATGAAAGACGAGGCGGCGAACTTCCCTGATCCCAACGATCGAGCCACGCAGGAAGAAGAATTCAGCCTCGAGCTGCGCACGCGGGATCGCGAGCGCAAGCTGATCCGCAAGATCGACGAGGCGCTGAAGCGGATCGACGACGGCTCGTACGGCTATTGCCTCGAGACGGGCGAGGAAATCGGCGTGAAGCGCCTGGAAGCGCGACCAGTGGCGACCCTGAGCATCGAGGCCCAGGAGCGCCGGGAGCGCCGCGAACGTCAGTACGGCGACCGAGACGACCGCTACCGGTGATCGGCGGTCCGCCGATCAAGCCCTCGCGGCCCCTGTGGCCCGCGAGCGGCGGCCTGCAGACCGGCCCTACATAGGCCGCTTCGCTCCCTCCCCTAGCGGCGATCTGCACCTCGGCTCGCTTTTGGCGGCCGTCGGAAGCTATCTCGATGCCCGCCACCATGGCGGGCAGTGGCTGTTGCGGATCGAGGATCTCGACACCCCCCGCGTGGTCCCCGGTAGCGCGGACCGCATCCTGCGCACCCTCGAGGCATTCGGTCTGCACTGGGACGGCCCAGTCATATATCAGAGCCACCGCCAAGGGCTGTACCGGGCGGCACTGGAACAACTCAAAGCCGGCGGCCATACCTTCGAATGCAGTTGCTCGCGGCGCGAGTTGGGTGGCCCCGAAGACACCGGTTACCCCGGTACCTGCCGGGCGGGACCAACACGCGCCGGCGTTCCAACCGCGACTCGCTTCCGCTGCGCTGACGATTCCGTGGTGTTATTTGACGATCGAGTACAAGGCCCCTGCCGCTACGAACCACGTGAGCTGGGCGACTTCGTGATCCAACGCAAGGACCAGATCATCGCCTACCAACTCGCCGTGGTGGTCGATGACGACGCGCAACAGGTCTCCAACGTGGTGCGCGGCGCCGATCTGCTACCCAGCACCGGTTGGCAAATCGCGCTGCAACGGGCACTCGGCATGCGCGCCACGGCCTATGCGCACCTGCCACTGGTCATGGAGCAAAACCACGAAAAACTCGGGAAATCCAGGCATTCCGTGCCTGTTGAGCCGCGACTCGCGAGCACCTATCTGACAACCGTGCTGCACCTGCTCAGACAGGTGTTGCCACCGGAGTTGGAACATGACACAGCGGCGCGGTTGCTGGCGTGGGCTGCACGCAACTGGAGTGTTACGGCGTTCGCGGGTGTGCGCAGCGTCACGGCGTTTGACATTGCGCGCGCAAAAAAGTTGGGTCCAACGCTCAATATGGACTAAGGTAGGTAGTCACGCCGATCCTGACGCCCTGGGACTGGGAACGTCCTGATACACACACGAGGGCTGTGAGAATGAGCGAACCGCGAACGATCAAGAAATACCCTAACAGAAGGTTGTACGACACAGTTGAAAGTCGGTACATCACGCTTGCCGACATTCGGAGGTTGGTCATCGATCGAATTGATTTCGTGGTGATGGACAAGAAAACTCAGGAGGACATTACCCGTTCGATCCTGCTGCAGGTCATCGCTGAGCAGGAACATGGCGGCGAGCCTCTGATGAGCCGCGACTTTCTCTCGCAGATCATCCGCTCCTACGGCGGTGCGATGCAGGGAATGATCGGAAGCTATCTCGAACAGAGCCTTAAGCTCTTTGCGGGCCAGCAGCGAGACGCTCGGGAGCGTATCAAGAGCGTCGGCGATCCGGAATCCGCGGAAGCGGTCAATCACCTGGCGCAGCGCAATTACCAGCGCTGGCGTTCGGTGCAAGACGAAATCTACCGTACGCTGATGAATGCAGCGGCGCGCGGGCGATCCGAGGTTGAGACCCTGGAGGGTCAATAACCTCACGTTGAGAGGCAGGAAGCGGTAAATCGATGCCCCTGGAGTCTCGGGGGCATCGCATTCCATCAACACACGCTGGTAGCGTTACCGCCATCCGTGGCGGCTGTGCCCTTCGGACGGGCGAACGAACGCCGCTTAAGCGGCGTCCACGTCCCGCATGGACAGGCGGATGCGGCCCTGGCGGTCCACTTCCAGCACCTTCACCTTGATCACATCTCCCTCTTTGAGCTTGTCGCTGACACGCTCAACGCGCTCGTTGGAGATTTGCGAGATGTGCACCAGGCCGTCGCGGCCCGGCAGGATGGTTACGAACGCGCCGAAGTCCATCAGCCGCGCCACCTTGCCTTCATACACACGGCCGACTTCGACGTCTGCCGTGATCAGCTCGATGCGCCGCTGCGCTTCGCGGCCGGCCGCGCCACTGACGGAAGCAATTTTGACGGTGCCATCGTTCTCGATGTCGATCGTCGTGCCGGTCTCTTCGGTGATCTGGCGGATGACCGCCCCACCTTTGCCTATGACATCACGGATCTTCTCGGGATCGATCTTCAGCGTGATGATCGAAGGCGCCCACTCGGACATCTTGCCGCGCGGCTCCTGGATGACTTTGTTCATCTCACCCAGGATGTGCAGGCGTCCCTCGCGGGCCTGCTCGAGCGCAACCTTCATGATCTCGGGCGTGACACCCTCGACCTTGATGTCCATCTGCAGCGCGGTCACGCCGTCTTTGGTGCCGGCAACCTTGAAATCCATGTCGCCGAGATGGTCTTCATCACCAAGGATGTCGGTGAGCACCTTGAACCGGCCACCTTCGAGCACCAGGCCCATTGCAACACCGGCAACAGGAGCCTTGATGGGAACGCCCGCGTCCATCAGGGACAACGAGGTGCCGCAGACACTGGCCATCGAGCTCGAGCCGTTGGATTCGAGAATCTCGGACACGACGCGAATGACGTAGGGGAACGTCTCCATGTCGGGCATAACGGCGCTAACGCCGCGGCGCGCAAGGTTGCCGTGACCAATCTCACGACGCTTGGGCGAACCCATCATTCCCGTTTCGCCAACCGAGAACGGCGGGAAGTTGTAGTGGAGCATGAATGGCTCGCGGCGCTCGCCCGTCAGCCCGTCGATGATCTGAGCATCACGAGTGGTGCCGAGCGTCGTGACGACGAGCGCCTGGGTCTCGCCCCGCGTGAACAGTGCGGAACCGTGAGTACGCGGCAATACACCCACCTTGTTGGTGATGGGGCGAACCGTCTTGACGTCGCGCCCGTCGATACGCGGCTCGCCGTTCAGAATGCGCTGCCGGACGATGTTGCTCTCCAGCTTGAAGAGCGCGTTCTCGACCTGATCCGCGGTGAACTTCGGGCTGTCGCCGGCCGTAAGGGTCGCGGCAGTCTGCGCCTTGATCTCCGCGATCCGGGCGTAACGCTGCTGCTTCTCGCTGATCGAGTAAGCCTCACCCATTGCGGCGTGCGCATGCAGCGCAACGGCGCTGCCAAGATCCGCATTGTCCGCCGGCGCTTGCCACGGCCAGCGCGGTTTGCCGGCTTCGGCCGCCAGCTCCTTGATCGCGCGGATCGCAACCTGCATCTGTTCGTGTCCAAACACGACAGAACCCAACATCACCTCTTCCGAAAGGCCTCGGGCTTCGGATTCCACCATCAGCACGGCTTTTTCCGTACCGGCGACCACCAGGTGCAGCGCGGATTCGGACAGCTCCTTGGCGGTGGGATTCAACAGGTACTTGCCGTCCTTGTAGCCGACGCGCGCCGCGCCAATCGGGCCGTTGAACGGAATACCGGAGATGGCGAGGGCCGCGGACGCACCGATGAGCGATGGAATGTCCGAATCAATTTCCGGGTCCACTGACAGTACGGTGGCAACAACCTGTATGTCGTTGAAGAAATCATCCGGAAACAGCGGGCGGATGGGGCGGTCGATGAGACGCGAAGTGAGCGTCTCCTTCTCGGTGGGCCGGCCTTCACGCTTGAAGAAGCCGCCGGGAATTCTGCCTGCCGCGTATGTCTTTTCGACATAGTTGACAGTCAGGGGGAAGAAATCGCGCCCTGGCCTGGCCGTACGCTCGCCAACAGCAGTGACGAGGACGGTGGTATCCCCCATGGAAACTTTTACGGCCCCGTCGGCCTGCCGGGCCATCTCGCCGGTCTCTATGGTGACGGTGTGGGGACCGTACGGAAATGACTTACTAACAGCCTTCAAGCTTCAATCCTCGAATTGGAAAACGGTGGGCGAAAGCACAAGGGCCGCGCGGTAGTACGGCGGCCCTTGTTGATTGCTTCAGCGACGAAGCCCCAGTCGCTCGACGAGCTCCTGGTACTTCTGTGGTTGGGTCGATTTCAGATAATCGAGGAGCTTGCGGCGTTGGTTCACGAGCTTGACGAGCCCGCGCCGCGAGGAATGATCGCGCTTATGTGCGGTAAAGTGCTCACCCAGCCCGTTGATCCGCTCCGAGAGGAGCGCGACCTGAACTTCGGGGGAGCCGGTATCCGACGTGTCACGGCGAAACTGCGCGACGATTCCGCCTTTTTTCTCAACTGTTAAAGCCATTGCGCAAACACCTAAATACTTGTCTTGTGAGCCCTTTTGGGAAGCGCGGAATTCTACCCGCTGAAGCGCCCCCGCTACAAGTTTAAACGTGCCGGAACCGCTCGCGTGGCCTGGCGGTCCAAGCATCACCCACCGAGGAAAGCCGCCATGCTCCGAACCCTGATCATCTGTGCCGTAGTCTCGGCATCGGCCCTGGGCTGCAGCAATACCCCCCAGGCGCGGCCGGACAGCCGGGCGGCAGCCGCAACAACCCCGGGAACCTGTCCCCTGCCCACGGCCTCCCGCATCCCGCGGAAGCCGGACGAATGCTCCCCTTCACCAGGTCGGACCTACTCTCAGACGGATGTGGAGCGGACGGGCCAGACGAACGTGGGCGATGCGTTGCAGATGCTAGACCCGTCAATCAGTGTGCATCATTGAAGAGCCGCTTCGGGCGGACGTTCCCCGTTCCATCGGACTCTCCAATCCCGATGAACGCGCTGGCGGCGTCATAAAGCCGCACCCGGCCGGCCGGGCCGGGCTCGCCAACGATGACCGACTGACCGTGTCGGATCATTTCCGACGCCCGGGAGTCGAGCTCGACAGCCACCATGTGTTGTAAGGGCGCATCAGGCGGCAGGATGGCAGGGAGCGTTCCCGCCTCCACTGCACGGGCGATCGATTCGAGGGTTTCCATAGGCGCGGCGTCGAACGGCTCTACGTAGACGCGCCGCAGCGCCTGCACATGCCCGCAGGTCCCAAGCGCCTTGGCGATGTCCTCAGCCAATGTGCGGACATACGTGCCCTTGGAGCACAGCACCTCGAGCTCCAGGCGCGCGGAGGACGATGTGAGCAAGGCGAGCGTGAAAATCTCGATATTTCGGGCGGCCCGCTCCACTTCGATTCCGGCGCGTGCCAGCTTGTAGAGCGGCTGACCGTCTCGCTTGAGAGCCGAATACATGGGCGGAATCTGGGTTTGAGAACCATGGAACCGCGTGAGTACCTGGCTCAGGTGTGCGGCGTCGAAGTCAGGCACCGTTGCCGTCTCGACGACGGCTCCTTCGGTATCCCCGGTTGCAGTTCGGGAGCCCAGTGCGACCGTAAAGCGGTAGAGCTTGCGCCCGGACAAGATGTCCCCCGCGATTTTCGTGGCCTCACCCAGGCAGATCGGCAGCATACCGGTGGCGAGCGGATCGAGGCTGCCGACGTGGCCTGCCTTCTCGGCGTGGAGCATTCGCCGGGTTTTCTGCAGAGCGGCGTTAGAGGACAGGCCTGCCGGCTTATCGAGGAGCAGAATCCCATTCTTCGGAGTGGCGCTCTTCGGACTGGCATTCCTCGCGGGGGCGTCCCCCGAACTCGGGCTGCTCACTCGGGCTCGGCTTCGCTCGGCGGCGGGTCCGTATCGTCAACGTGGCCCGCGCGATCTTTCTTGACGGCGCGTTCGATCAACCCCGTGAGCCGCGAGGCCTTGTCTGCGGTGTCATCGAAGATGAATTCCAGACGCGGAGCATGCCGTAGCCGCAGGCGCCGCCCGACCTCGCCGCGCAGGAAGCCGCCGGCGTGTGTGAGGCCGATCCGAACTTCCTCGTGCGGATTGATCGAAGCAAACGGCGTGAAGTACACGCGGGCAGTGCCCATATCCGCGGCGACATTCACCGCCGTGATAGTGACATTGCCCACGCGTGGATCCTTCACCTCGCGCGCAATAACCTCCGAGAGCACACGCTGGATCTCGGCTTCGATGCGTCTCTTACGTTGAGCTTCCGCCATCTTGTCATGCGCTGCGCGCAACTTCCCTGCGGGATCGCGGAAGACCGCGACCCGCGAAATGCATCGGCGCGAAGCGCGCCGGTAAGAGCGCCACCGGTTCCATTACTGCAGCGTCCGGGCTACTTCGACCCTCGAGTAGCACTCGATCTGGTCGCCTACGCGTACGTCCTGGTAGTTCTTCACGCCAATACCGCACTCCGTGCCCGCACGGACTTCGCCCGCTTCATCCTTGAAACGCCGCAACGACTCGAGGGCTCCCTCGAAGATCACGACGTTGTCGCGCAGCACGCGAATTGGGTTGTTGCGCTTCACGAGGCCCTCGGTTACGAGACAGCCGGCGACCACGCCGAACTTGCTGGAACGGAACACTTCCCGCACCTGCGCAACCCCGACGATGGTTTCCTTGATCTCCGGCTTCAGCATTCCGGACATCATCTGTCTGACATCATCGATGGCTTCGTAAATGATGCTGTAGTAGCGCACTTCCACGCCGGTGTCCTTGATCGCATCACGCGCGCCGGCATCGGCGCGCACGTTGAAACCAATGATCAACGCCTTGGACGCAGCAGCGAGTTGCACGTCGGATATGGTGATGCCGCCCAGGGCACTTCCCAGCACCCTCACCTGCACCTCAGGTGTGGACAGCTTATCCAACGACTCACGCAGTGCTTCGGCGCTTCCCTGCACGTCAGCCTTGATGAGAACCGAGACGACTCCAGCCTTCTCTTCTCCCATTTGCGAGAACACGTCCTCGCTCCGAGGTGCTTGCCGTGCAAGCTTCACATCGCGGAACTTGCCCTGACGATACAGAGCAACCTCTCGCGCCTTGCGCTCGCTCTCGACCACGAGAAGATCGTCACCCGCATTGGGGGGGCTGGCCAATCCCAGCACAACGACTGGCATGGAGGGCGCAGCTTCCTGCACCGCCGCACCGGTCTCGTCGAACATGGCGCGTACAACGCCGAACTCCGACCCTGCGAGGATCGGATCTTTTATGCGCAGCGTGCCCTTCTTGACCAGCACCGTTGCAACGGCGCCGCGGCCCTTCTCGACACTCGACTCGATGACAATGCCCGATGCGAGGCCGTCACGCGGAGCACGCAGCTCCAGGATTTCAGCCTGCAGCACGATGGCTTCCAACAGCGCATCGATGCCGGCACCCGTGCGGGCGGAGACGTTCACGAAAATGTTCTGACCGCCCCACTCTTCCGGGATCACGTCGTGCTTCGATAGCTCCGTGCGAACCCGGTCCGGATCGGCATCGGCCTTGTCGATCTTGTTGACGGCAACGACGATCGGCACGCCGGCGGCGCGAGCGTGTTGAATCGCTTCGACCGTCTGCGGCATGACACCGTCGTCGGCAGCAACGACCAATACCACCACGTCAGTAGCCTTCGCACCACGCGCCCGCATCGCTGTAAACGCAGCGTGACCGGGCGTATCGAGGAACGTGATCCCACCCTTCGGCGTCTCGACGTGATATGCGCCGATGTGCTGCGTGATGCCGCCCGCTTCGCCCGCTGCGACTTTCGTGCTGCGGATGTAATCGAGTAGCGAGGTCTTGCCGTGGTCAACGTGGCCCATCACGGTGACAACCGGCGGACGCGGCTCCGCTCCGACGTCGGCATCCGGACCGGCCACACCCTGCAGATCTTCTTCGATCTGGTTTTCCTTGAGTACCTTCGGCGTGTGTCCCATCTCCTCGACCACCAGGACCGCGGTATCGCGATCGAGCGGCTGATTGATGGTGGCCATGACACCGATGTTCATCAGAACCTTGATGACCTCGTTGGCTTTGACAGCCATTTTCTGCGCGAGCTCGGAGACCGTCACGGTCTCGCCGATACCCACTTCGCGAACAACCGGGGCGGTCGGCATTTCAAATGCGTGCCGGCCCTCCGATCCTTGAGATGTCGGACGGGACTTGGTACGGCGCTTCTTCTTGTAGCGCGAGCTGACGTCACCAGCGACGTGAAGCTCCTGACGCCCGTAACGAGTCGCGCCCCCGTCCACGGCGGCAGCCGGAGGCGGAGCCGCCGCCGCCGGCGCTGCGGCAACAGGTGGAGCCTTCTGTGCGGGCTGCGGGGCTCTCTGCGAAGGTTGCTGGGCCCTCTGCTGAGATTCCGGCGCCCTCGGCTGGGGTCGCGGCTGCGATTGGACACGCCCGCTCGACACGATTCGCGGGACGAATGTTGATACAGGCGGCGGTGGTGGAGCCGCTGGCTCGGCCGGCGCTGCGGTCGCGGCAGCTGGTGCACCCTTGCGTCCTGCAACGGCCGGCTCGGCCGCCCGCTTCAACTGCGCTTGTGCTTGCTCCTCGCGCTCGCGCTCACGGCGCTCGGCTTCCTCGCGCGCACGCTGCTCTGCAACGCGACGAGCTTCTTCCGCCGCCTTCTTCCGCGCTTGCTCTTCTTCAGCACGACGGAGATTCTCGGATTCGACCCGCTCGCGCTCACGGCGCTCGTTCTCAACACGCTCCGACTCGCGGCGCGCTACCTCTTCGGCCTCGCGGCGCTTGGTGTCGATCTCGTCTTGTTGTTGACGAGCCTGCTCTTCGAGAACATCGCGTTTGATGTACGTGCGCTGACGGCGCACCTCGACATTGACAGTCCGAGCGCGGCCCTGCGCGCTAGCGAGCTTGAGCTCCTGCTGCGTCTTTCGCTTGAGTGTGATCTTGCGCGGCGCCGCATCGCCGTCGTCGCCACTACCGTGGCTGCGTCGCAGGTGCGTGAGCAACTCGAGCTTCGCATCGTCACTGATGCGGTCGTCTGGTCCGTCCACCTTGATGCCTGCCTGATCCAGCTGCACGAGCAGCCGGTCAACGGGCACCTTGAGAACTTCTGCGAATTGGGAAACTGTTACTTCTGCCATAGGCATCCTCTATTGGCCCGCTTCGAACCAATGGGCGCGTGCCGTCATGATGAGCTTGCCGGCTTCGTCAGCCTGCAGCCCGTCGATATCCGCCAGATCGTCCACCGACTGCTCCGCGAGATCCTCGCGCGTACGCACGCCACGGCGTGCCAGCGCGAGCGCCAGGTCAGGGCTCATGCCCTCCAGCAGCAGCAGGTCATCGGCCGGCATCGATTGATCGAGGCTTTCCTCGCTCGCAATCGCCTGCGTCAGCAGCACGTCGCGCGCGCGATTGCGCAGCTCTTTCACGATATTCTCATCAAACTCGTCGATCGCGGCGAGCTCGGCCTGCGGAACGTATGCGATCTCTTCGATCGTCGAAAATCCCTCCTGTGCGAGGATCGTTGCGACGTCCTCGTCCACATCCAGTTGCTTCATGAAATTCTGTACGAGCTCCTTCGACTCGGTCTCGCTCTTGGCCTCGGCGTCGGACTCGGTCATCACGTTCAGATCCCACCCGGTGAGCTGGCTCGCCAAGCGGATGTTCTGACCGCCGCGGCCGATGGCCTGCGACAGCTTCTCCTCCGAGACTGCGATGTCCATGCTGTGCGAGTCCTCGTCCACGACAATTGACATGACCTCGGCCGGTGACATCGCGTTGATCACGAACTGAGCCGCATTCTCGTCGTGCGGGATGATGTCCACGCGCTCGCCGGCAATCTCATTTGAGACAGCCTGCACACGTGAACCCCGCATGCCCACGCACGCGCCAACCGGGTCAATGCGCGGATCGTTGCTGCGAACCGCGATTTTCGCGCGCACGCCTGCATCACGGGCCGCGCCGAGAATCTGGATCAATCCCTGGCCCACTTCCGGCACTTCGAGCTTGAACAGCTCGATCAGGAACTCGGGTGCGGTGCGGGTCAAAAACAGCTGCGGACCGCGTGGCTCGGAGCGCACTTCCTTGAGGAAGGCCTTGATGCGGTCCTGTGGCTTCACCTGCTCACGGGGAATCATGTCGGTCCGGGGGATAAAGCCCTCGGCATTGCTGCCGAGATCGACGTATATGCCGTTTCGGTCGACGCGCTTCACGACACCACTGACGAGCTGGCCTACGCGATCGTGGTAGGCATCTACGACCTGGGCCCGCTCCGCCTCGCGTACCTTCTGGACAATGACCTGCTTCGCCTGCTGTGCGGCAATACGCCCGAATGCCACAGACTCCATGGGTTGCTCGACGTAGCCACCGATGTCCACCGCAGGGTCGATGTCACGGCCGTCATCCAGGCGCAGCTCGCGCTCGGGGACTTCGAGCTCCTTGGAATCATCGGCGAAGATCTTGAAGCGGCGGAAAGTCTCGTAGTCGCCGCTCTTGCGGTCGATTGAGACACGGACATCCCACTCCTCACCGTGTTTCTTGCGAGTGGCGGACGCGAGCGCGGCTTCGAGGGCCTCGAAGATCACTTCTTTATCGACGCCCTTCTCGTTCGAGACGGCATCGACCACCATCAAAATTTCCTTGTTCACGCAATCACCCCGCTAACCTCGCCTTACCAATCTCGTCAAAAGGTATTTGCACCTTCTGCTTGTCTACCTCTAGCTCTATCCCCATCGAGTTCGCCGCCTGCAGCGTGCCGGTGTAGCGCTTGCGGCCCGCGCGCGGCACCTTGAGCTCGACAAACACCCGCTCGCCCACGAACCGCTCGAAATGCGCTGGAGTGCGCAACACCCGGTCAAAGCCCGGCGACGACACCTCCAGCGTGTACGCGGTCGGAATCGGATCATCGACATCGAGGAGCGCCGCGACCTCGCGGCTCACTCGCTCGCAGTCATCCACCGTAATGCCTGCCGGCTGATCGATGAACAAGCGCACCACTGCCTGTGAGCGCCCTGCGGCGTACTCGAGCTCGACGAGCTCGTAGCCCAGTCGAACGAGCACCGGTTCAATGAGGGCGATGAGCCGCTCCCGCAAGGTCACCGTCATCCGCAACTACCCGCCGCTACAAACAAAAATGGGCCAGACGGCCCACCCAATAAAAAAAGCCCCTCGGGGGGCTCTTCGAAGCTGCCACGGATGGCCGTTTGCGCCGCCCGTTCCCCGTGGCCGAGCCCGCGGGGGCGCGCATTCTACCCAAAGCAGGCTTGCAACCCAATACTTTTTGTTGTGACGGCTGCGCTGACCTCTGGATCAGGCCTGTATAGACAGGTACCCTAGGCGGAAATTCCCGTGCCAAGCTTCACTGCATGCCTCAACCACCCCCAGCCGCGCCCCGCTACCTGCAGGTGAAACAGTACATCCTGCAGCAGATCTCGGGCGGCCTGCTGCGCGCCGGCGCGCGCGTGCCCTCTGAAAACGATCTGGTCAGGGAGTTGGAAGTGGCGCGCATGACGGCCAACCGCGCCCTGCGGGAGTTGGCGGCTGACGGCGTGGTCGTGCGCGTAGCCGGAGTCGGTACTTTCGTCGCCGAACAGCGCGTGCACTCCCACCCGCTCGAGGTGCGAAACATCGCCGATGAAATCCGCTCCCGTGGGCATGAGTACGAGGCAAAGATCGTATTCCTCGGGCCAATCAGTGCGTCGCGGGAAATAGCGGAGCGTTGCGGTGTTTCGGCCGGTGCGCGGCTGGATCATTCGCTGCTGATCCATTTCGAGGGCGGCGTGCCGCTGCAAGTCGAGGACCGCTACGTGAATCCGACGGTGGTATCGGGCTACTTGCGCAATGACTTCACCCGTATTACACCGCATGAGTTCCTCATGCAGGCCGCTCCGTTGCAACGCGCAGAGCACACGGTCAGGGCTGTCATTCCCGAGGCCCGTATACGTCGAATGTTGAAACTCGACGCCTCCGATGCGTGCCTGCTCATCAGGCGGCGCACCTGGGCGGGCGGGCGAATCGCCACGGTGGCGGACCTCTATCATCCCGGCTCGCGCTACGAGTTGACGGGCGCGTTCCAGAGCTAGCTTGTCTATACAGGTATAACATAATGCCAGACACCCACGTCCGCTCCCCGCTACGCGCCCCGCGAGGTACCCAACTGAGCTGCCGCAATTGGATTTCGGAGGCGGCGCTGCGCATGTTGCTGAACAACCTGGATCCGGATGTCGCCGAGCGGCCGGAGGACCTGGTGGTCTACGGCGGCATCGGCAAGGCAGCGCGCAATTGGCAGGCTTTCGAGCAGATCATCACGGCTCTTCGCTCCCTGGGCGAGGACGAAACGCTACTTATCCAGTCCGGCAAGCCGGTGGGCGTATTTCGCACGCACGCCGACGCCCCGCGGGTGCTGATCGCCAATTCCAACCTCGTGGCACGCTGGGCGGACTGGGACCATTTCAACGCCCTGGATAAGAAGGGCTTGATGATGTACGGGCAGATGACCGCGGGCTCCTGGATCTATATCGGGAGTCAGGGAATCGTCCAGGGCACGTACGAAACCTTCGTCGAGATGGGCCGGCAGCATTTCGGCGGGAAACTCGCGGGCAAGTGGATCCTGACAGCCGGTCTGGGCGGAATGGGGGGTGCCCAGCCGCTGGCCGCCACCATGGCGGGCGCGTCGATGCTCGCGATCGAGTGCCGGCCCGACCGGATTGCCAAGCGGCTGCAGACCCGCTACCTGGATGTGGAAGCGGCGAATCTGGATGAAGCATTGAAAATCCTCGAGGACTCGCGCCGTACCGGCAAGCCTGTATCTGTGGGCTTGCTGGGCAATGTCTGCGAAGTACTGCCGGAGCTCCTGCGCCGCGGCATCCAGCCTGACGCGCTGACCGATCAGACCTCGGCCCATGACCCGGTCAACGGGTATTTGCCGGGCGGTTGGAGCCTGCAGAAATGGGATGAGCTGCGTGTTCGGGATCCGCAGCAGGTGGCTACCGCAGCGCGCGCTTCGATGGCACGCCATGTCGAGGTAATGCTGCAATTCAAGCGCTTGGGGATTCCCGTTTTCGACTATGGAAACAACCTGCGCCAGGTCGCTTTCGATGCGGGGGTCAAAGAGGCGTTCGCTTTCCCGGGATTCGTGCCGGCGTACATCCGGCCCCTATTCTGCCGTGGAATCGGGCCATTCCGCTGGGCCGCGCTCTCGGGCGACCCAGAGGACATCTATCGGACGGATGCAAAGGTGAAGGAGCTGCTGCCAAACGATGCTCACCTGCACAACTGGATGGACATGGCGCGCGAGCGCATTCAGTTCCAGGGTTTGCCGGCCCGCATTTGCTGGGTGGGACTGGGCGACCGGCACCGGCTGGGACTGGCCTTCAACGAGATGGTGGCCAAGGGCGAGTTGCGCGCGCCCATCGTCATCGGGCGCGACCACCTGGACTCCGGCTCGGTCGCCAGCCCAAACCGGGAAACCGAGGCCATGCTCGATGGCTCGGACGCGGTAGCCGATTGGCCGCTTCTGAATGCCCTTCTCAACACGGCCAGCGGTGCGAGCTGGGTGTCCATCCATCATGGCGGCGGCGTCGGGATGGGTTATTCCCAACATGCCGGCGTGGTGATCGTTTGCGACGGAACTCAGGCTGCTGCTGCGCGGATAAAGCGGGTGTTGTGGAACGATCCAGCTACGGGAGTCATGCGGCACGCGGACGCCGGTTACGCGAGCGCCGTGCAGTGCGCCCGCGAAAACGGCCTCAACCTGCCATTTTTGGGCCAGTGAACGAATGGCCGAGGCACTGACACTGTGGCGCAACGGCCGGGTCGCAACCTGCGACGAGTCGATGACCGTGTTCGAGCAGGGAGCGTTGCTGACCCGGGGCGGCCGTATCGAATGGGTGGGTGACGAAAGCGCATTGCCGGAGTTTCGGGCGCCCGCCGAAGTGCGGGACCTGGATGGAGCCTGGATTACTCCGGGTCTGATCGACTGCCACACACACCTCGTGTTTGCAGATACGCGCGCGACGGAATACGCGCAGCGACTCAAAGGACGCAGCTACGCCGAGATCGCTCGTTCCGGCGGGGGAATTCTCTCCACCATGCGCGCCGTGCGCGCCGCATCCGAACAACAACTGTTTGATGAAAGCGCGCCGCGTCTGCAGGCATTGTTGGCAGAAGGTGTCACTACGATCGAGATCAAGTCCGGGTACGGACTGACACTTGCGGACGAAGAGAAAATGCTCCGCGTGGGCCGCGCGTTGCAACGCGCGTTTCCGGTGACCGTAAAGACCACGCTACTCGCGGCCCATACACTGCCACCGGAATACAAAGGTCGAGCGGACGACTACATACAGGTTGTTTGTGAGGACTGGCTGCCGCGCCTGCAGGATGAAAAGCTGGTGGACGCCGTCGATGTATTTTGCGAGTCCATTGGTTTCAACCTGGCGCAGGCGGAGCAGGTGTTCGAGGCCGCGCAGGGGATCGGCCTGCCTGTCAAGATGCACGCCGAGCAACTGTCGAATCTGGGTGGCAGTCAAATGGCGGCGCGGTACCGTGCGCTCTCTTGCGATCACCTGGAATACGCCACGGCAGAGGATGCAGCGGCCCTGACTGCCGCGGGCACTGTGGCCGTGCTGCTGCCGGTGGCTTTCTATTGCCTCGCAGAGGGCCGCAAGCCGCCGGTGCAAGCTTTTCGCGCTGCAAAGACGCGGATTGCGATTGCCACTGACTGCAATCCCGGTTCGGCGCCGGGCACCTCGCTGCTCCTGGCGATGAGCATGGCCACTCGTCTGTTCGGGCTGACCGCGGACGAAGCGTTGGCCGGTGTGACACGCAACGCGGCGCATGCGCTTGCCGAACAAGCCACGCGGGGCACACTTGCGCCCGGCAAGGCAGCCGACTTTGTGATCTGGAACATCCGCTCGATCGAAGAGCTGAGTTACTGGATTGGTTTCAACCCACGCCGCAGCGTCGTTCGCGCCGGCAGAGTTACTCTATGACAACCCCAATCGAGCTCGGCGCAACGCCCCTGACCCTGAATGACTTGCGGCGCCTCTACAGGGAGCCGCTGCCGGTCCGAATCCACGAGCGAGCCCTTCGGGCAGTTCGCGACTCCCATGCGGCGACCGCCAAGCTCGCCGCCGGGGATGCGGCCGCCTACGGAATCAACACGGGATTCGGATTGCTGGCCCAGACGCGGATTCCCACGGCCCAGCGCACCCTTCTGCAGAAAAATATCATTCTGTCGCACAGCGCCGGTGTAGGACCGTTGCTGGACGATTCCATCGTGCGACTGGTGATGGTGCTCAAGCTCGCCAGCCTCCTGCAGGGGTTTTCCGGAGTCAGTGAAGGGCTCGTGCGCTTTCTGGAGCAGCTGATCAACTCGGGGCTCAACCCATGCGTCCCGGCCCAGGGATCGGTCGGAGCCTCCGGAGATCTGGCCCCGCTTGCTCATATGTCACTGGTGGTGCTCGGCCTCGGGACGATCCGCCGCCATGGCGAGATCAGGCCGGCGGCGCACGCGCTCGCCCAGGAGGGCATCGTGCCGCTCGAGTTGGGCCCGAAGGAAGGGCTGGCACTGCTGAACGGCACGCAGGTTTCCACTGCACTGGCGCTCGCCGCGCTCTTCGAGCTGGAGGATGGGTTCGCGGCCGCGATGGTGAGCGGCGCGCTGTCCCTCGATGCCTTACAGGGCAGCGATGTGCCTTTCGACCCGCGAATTCACGCGCTGCGCGGGCATCCCGGCCAGGTTCAGGTTTCGCAGGTCTATCGCGAGCTGCTCGCGGGCAGCGAGATCCGCGAGTCACATCGGACCTGCGAGCGCGTGCAGGATCCGTACTCGTTGCGCTGCCAGCCGCAGGTGATGGGCGCCTGCCTCGATCTGATCACACAGAGCGCCGCAACGCTGTTGACCGAGGCCAACTCGGTCACGGACAACCCGCTGATCTTTGCCGCCACCGGCGAGGTCCTGTCGGGCGGCAACTTCCACGCCGAGCCGGTGGCCTTCGCAGCGGACATTCTGGCGCTCGCGTGCGCCGAAATCGGCTCCATCGCGGAGCGCCGGATCTCATTGCTGGTGGACCCGAAAATGAGCGGCCTGCCGGCCTTTCTCACGCCCGACAGCGGTGTGAATTCCGGCTTCATGATGGCGCAGGTGACCGCGGCGGCGCTGGTCGCGGAGAACCGCATGCTGTGTCATCCCGCCAGTGTCGACAGCATTCCGACTTCGGCGAACCAGGAGGACCATGTCAGCATGGCAACGCATGGTGCGCGGCGGCTGCTCACTATGACCACCAACCTGCTGAACATCATCGCCATCGAGTTCCTCGCGGCCTGCCAGGGAATCGACTTCCGCAAACCGTTGCAGTCTTCGAGCTCGCTGCAACAGGCGCACGCGGCGCTGCGAGCGCGAATCCCTTTCGCGACGCAGGACCGCCTGTTGGCCGAGGACATCGAGGCAACCGCGGAGGTTATTCGCACTCCGACGGTACAGGACCTGGCGAATTTCCTGTTGCCGAGTTTCTCGTAAAAGGGGCTCAGGCCCCGGCGGCTTTCCATGCGCTGCGCGCAGGGTCCAAGGGGGATCGCTGCGCGACCCCCGAGGAGTAGCGGCGCGAAGACGCGCCGGGAAGAGCCGGGTCAGCCCCGGGCGGCTTTCCTCCGTGCGGGCGCGCGCCGGGCGCTCTTGCGAGCGCCGCCGCGGCCCCCCTTCTCCAGGCTCTGCTTCAACACCGCCATGAGGTCGATGATCTCGGCCGATTTTTGCGGCTTCTCGGCCTCTCCCGGCTCGGTGAGCGTGTGGGTTTCCTTGTTGCGCACCTTCTCGTTGATGCGCTTCATGAGATCCTCGCGGTAAGTGTCGCGGTACTGTTGTGGCTTCCAGGGCTCGGTCATCTCCTCGATGAGCTTCTCCGCCATTGAAACCTCCCTGGGCGCCAGCCCTGCCCCCTTCGCGCCCGGCACATCCACGCCCATTTCGTCGGGCGTACGGATCTCATCCGCGAAGCGCAGCGTGTTCAGCTCGAGAATATCGTTCTCGGGCAACAGCACGGCCAGATGCTGGCGCGTACGCACCACTACATTTGCGACCGCGACTTTGCCGGTGCGCTTCAACGCCTCACGCAACAACGCGTAGACTTTCTGACCGCCCTTCTGTGGCGCCACCCAGTAGGGCGTATCGTAGTATTCCGGAGTGATGCTCGTAGCGTCGGTGAAGCTCGCAATCTCGATTGTCTGCGATGCCTTCGTGTTGGCCTGACGGAAGTCCTCATCGGACAGCGCGACGTACTTGCCCTTCTTGTATTGGTAACCACGCACGATATCCTTCCACTCGACCAGTTTACCGGTTCGCTTGTTGTAGCGCTGGTAACCAACAGGCGAGAAGTCGCGCTTGTCGAGATAGTCCAGGTCGATGGTCGCGCTGTGTGTCGCCGAGTACAGCTCGACAGGGATATAGACGAGTCCGAACGAAATGGCGCCCTTCCAGAACGGCCGTGCCATGCGCAATTCTCCTCAAGGGGCCGTGCCCCTAAAATGTTCGCCTAAAATGTTCGTTAGGCGCACGGCTTTTGGCCATGCGAAACCAGCCTCGATATAATCAAAGTACGATGCACATCGGAGCCTCTCATTAGCAAGAACGTCGTCGTTCGCGAGATCTCTCGCCCGGACCCTGGCGCCGTTGAGACGCTGGGCAAACATGGCGTCGCAACCGTTCATGAAGCCCAAGGTCGGACTGGGCTTTTGGCGCCTTACATGCGGCCGATATATTCCGGAACCTCGCTCGCCGGTCCGGCAGTAACAGTCCTGGTGCCACCAGGTGACAACTGGATGATTCACGTCGCAGTGGAAATGTGCCGTCCAGGTGACGTGCTGGTCGTCGCACCAAGCTCACCCTGTTCCGACGGCTACTTCGGCGATCTTTTGGCGACATCTTTGAAGGCACGCGGAGTCATCGCGCTGATCATCGACGCCGGGGTGCGCGATGTGGCCACGCTGACCGAAATGCGATTTCCTGTGTGGGCCAAGAACATCTGGGCACAGGGAACGGTGAAAGCGAGCTTGGGTTCCGTCAACATACCGATCATCTGTGCAGGACAGCGCGTCGAGCCAGGAGATGTCATCGTCGCCGATGACGACGGGGTCGTCGCGGTCACTCGCGCCGATGCGGCAAAGGTCGCCGCGGCTGCTACCGCGCGCGTTGCTAACGAAGAAGAGAAGCGCAAGCGTCTCGCGGCAGGCGAGCTCGGACTCGACCTTTACAAGTTTCGGGAGAAACTCGCTGCTCTGGGTCTTGAATACCGCTGACGCCCGAGCAGGGGCGCGCATATGGTAGGGCCGCGACTGACCGCCGTCCCGTGCACTTTGATGCGCGGCGGAACCTCCAAAGGGCCGTTCTTCCTGGCCAGCAACCTGCCGTCGTCCCCCGATGTGCGCGATCGGGTGCTGCTGTCGATCATGGGATCGCCCGACATCCGCCAGATTGATGGACTCGGCGGTGCGGACAGCCTCACCAGCAAGGTAGCCGTGATCTCACCGTCAACGCGGCCCGATGCCGATGTCGACTATCTGTTCCTGCAGGTGGTTGTAAACGAGCCGCGAGTCGATGGTTCACAGAACTGCGGCAACATGCTCGCGGGAGTCGCGCCCTTTGCCATCGAAAATGGCCTCGTGCCCATCACTGGCGAACGCACTCGCGTCCGCATTCACATGGTCAATACGCAAAGCATCGCTGTCGCTGAGATTCAAACACCAGGCGGCCAGGTGCAGTACAACGGTGACGCTTCCATTGACGGCGTGCCCGGAACCGCAGCGCCCATCCTCCTCGACTTTCTTGACATAGCCGGTTCGAGCTGTGGAGCGCTACTGCCGACGGGGAATGCCGTTGACTTCATCCAAGGCGTCGAAGCAACGCTGATCGACAACGGAATGCCTGTAGTTGTGATGCGTGCGTCCGACCTCGGCAAGACCGGGGCGGAATCTCCTGCGGAACTGGAAGCGGACGATGCACTCAAGGCACGCGTCGAAGCCATCCGGCTCGAAGCTGGCCGCCGTATGAATCTGGGCGATGTCACACGCAAGACGGTGCCGAAAATGTGTTTGGCATCCGCACCGCAAAGGGGTGGCGCCATTGCTACGCGCAACTTCATCCCGCACACGGTTCATAAAGCCATTGGCGTTTTTGGCGCGGTGAGCGTGGCGACTGCCTGCGTAGTACCGGGTTCGGTAACTGCCGAAATTGCCCGCATTGCCGCTACCGGCCGCTCCCGACGCCTCGACGTCGAACACCCGACCGGCTTCTTCACGGTTGAAATGGACATCGAAACCGACGGCAAAGAAATCAAGGTCGAGCGTGCGGCGCTTTTGCGCACGGCCCGGAAAATCATGTCGGGTGATGCGTTTGTGCCCGCGTCAATCTGGGATGGGCGCTAGTCGCAGTTAGTGGCGCTGAAGTCTCGGGTAGACCTTGCGCGCATTACCCTCGAACAACTTCGTCCTATCCGCGGGACTCAGGGGTAAAGCATCGATGTAGCGCTTCGTATCGTCGTAATAATGCCCGGTACGCGGGTCAATACCCCGCACCGCGCCGACCATTTCCGACCCAAACAGGATGTTATCGATCGGCACGACCTTGAGCAGCAGCTCAATCCCCGGTTGGTGATACACACACGTGTCAAAGAACACGTTGTTCTTCATCAACTCCTCGAGCGGTGGCCGCTTCAGATCCTGAGCAAGCCCGCGGTAGCGGCCCCAGTGAAACGGCACGGCGCCGCCGCCGTGCGGAATGATGAAGCGCAGCGTTGGGAAATCCTTGAACAGATCCGCGGTGAGGAACTGCATGAACGCCGTCGTATCGGCGTTGATGTAGTGAGCCCCCGTCGCGTGGAAATTGGCGTTGCAGGACGAGCTGACGTGCACCATGGCCGGCACATCGAGCTCCACCATCTTCTCGTACAGCGGATACCAATGCCGGTCGGTCAGTGGCGGCGATGTCCAATGCCCGCCGGAAGGATCTGGATTCAGGTTGCACCCGATGAATCCCAGTTCCCGCACACACCGCTCCAGCTCCGCGGCACTGTTGGCGGGCGGCACACCGGGCGATTGCGGCAACTGGCAGACGCCGACGAAATTCTCGGGGTACAAGGCGCAGACCCGCTGAATCAGATCGTTGCAGGCGCGGGACCAGGTCAGACTCGTGGATTCGGCGCCGACGTGATGCGCCATGGCCGAAGCACGGGGCGAGAAGATCGTGAGGTCCGTGCCCCGCTCCCGTTGCAGTTTGAGCTGGGCCTTCTCGAGGCTCTCGCGGATCTGGTCGTCGCTGATGCTGAGCGGCGGCGCCGTTGGCGCAAGCGCCGGATCCTTCAGCCCCGCTATCTGAGCATCCCGGAATTTCTGCAGCTGCGCCGGAGCCGTGGTGTAGTGACCGTGACAGTCGATGATCATGCGAGCATCCTCTCCAGGCGGTCGAGAGTGCGCATCGCGGGCAACACCTGGGCGAGGCTCGCGTTCGGCTCGCGCTCGTCCCTGATGGCGGCGAAAAACTCGCGATCCTGCAGCTCGATACCGTTCATCGACACAGCGAGCTTCGTGACATCGATAGGCTTCTGGTTGCCGTCCACGAGATTGTCGTAATTGGCGATGTACGTGCCGTTGTCGCAGATGTAGCGAAAGAATGTCCCCAGCGGGCCATTGTTGTTGAATGACAGGGACAATGTGCAGATGGCGCCGCCGGGGACTCTCAGGCCGATGCTCATATCCATCGCGATCCCGAGCTGCGGGTGCTTCGGACCCTGCAACGCGTACGCCTGCGAGGCCGTCTCGCCGGTCTGATACTGGAACAGGTCCACTGTGTGACAGGCATGGTGCCACAACAGGTGATCGGTCCAGCTGCGCGGCTTACCGAGCGCATTCGTGTTGGTACGCCGGAAAAAATACGTCTGCACATCCATCTGCTGGATCCTGAGCTCACCGGACTGGATGCGCTGGTGGATCCATTGGTGACTCGGATTGAAGCGCCGTGTGTGACCGCCCATGGCAATCACGCCAGTGTCTTTCTGGACCTGCAACAACCGCTCCGAGTCAGCCAGATTGTCCGCAATGGGGATCTCCACCATCACGTGCTTGCCCGCACGCATGCACTGCTCGGCCTGCTTCGCGTGCATCTGCGTCGGGGTGGCAAGGATGACCGCTTCGACCCCAGGTTGAGCCAGGCTCTCAGCGAGGTCAGTGGTCCAATGCGGGATGTTGAATTTCGCGGCTACTTCCGCGGTCTGCTCCGCGTTGCCGCCGGCTAGCGTCGCGACCTGGATTCCCTCGATCTTGCTCACCGCCTCCAGGTGCTTTACACCAAAGGCACCCTGCCCCGCCAACGCGATCTTCATGTTTCATTCTCGAGGATGATGTGGCCGACCGCGGTGTTCGACGCAGGCACGTGGTAGAACCTGTAGACCTCGCGCACTTGCTCATCCAGCGCGCCCCGCATGATCAACCACATGACGAGCTCAATCCCTTCGGACCCCGCCTCACGGACATACTCCAGGTGGGGCATCTGCGCCAATGTCTGCGGCTCGGTGACGAGCTTGTCGAGAAAAGCGGTGTCCCACGCGCGGTTGATCAAGCCGGCGCGCGGCCCCTGCAGCTGATGCGACATCCCACCCGTCCCAAAAATCATCACTTTCAGGTCCTGCCCGAAGGACTCGACTGCCTTGCGAATGGCCTTACCGAAGTTGTAGCAACGATTGCCGGTCGGCGGCGGATACTGCACCACGTTCACGGCCAGGGGGATGACCTGGCAGGGCCATTCCTGCGGCTGTCCGAAGAGCAGCGACAATGGCACCGTCAGCCCGTGGTCCACTGGCATGTTGTTGACTATGGTGAGATCGAACTCGTCCAGGATCACTGACTGCGCGATGTGCCAGGCGAGCTCCGGGTGACCCTTCACGACCGGCACGTTACGCGGGCCCCAGCCCTCGTCGGCGGGGGGGAATTCGGCCGCGCAGCCCAGCGCGAAGGTTGGAATGATCTCCAGCGAGAAGGCGGACGCATGGTCGTTGTAAACGAGGATGATGACGTCCGGTTTCTGCTCCGCGATCCACTTCTTCGAAAACTCATAGCCCTTGAACAAGGGTTGCCAATAGGGGGTGTCGGCCTTGCCCAGATCGAGCGCCGCACCGATGGCAGGCACGTGCGAGGTAGTAACTCCTGCGACTAAATTAGCCACGGTCCGGCCACTCCGATTTGCTGCGATTGCCATCCACCGGACGGCCGCCCTGCAACATCATCTCGGCGTACTTCTCCTGGGTCGAGCCGGTCATCAGGGCCGCCACGTGCTGAAATGACAAACCATCGGTCGAGAACAGCTTCGCGAGAAAGTAGATGTTGCCACCGAGCCGGATCATGCCGTTCCAGTCACGTTTGAGGACGGCTTCGCGCTGCTCGGGTGTCATCGCAAACTGTTGCAGGTAGGCGGCCTCGTCGGCTTTGAAAGCCCTACGGTTGTCCGCCTTCATGAGTGACATGCAGAACATGTTGAGGTGATAGCCCTGCCGGGAGCGCTGTGCATCGAAGAGCGTAGTGCCGGGAATATCGTCAAATGGATTGGCGGCAAAGGGTTTGGTCATGCTTGTTTGTCCACGGTTGGCTCAAGCACCAAACCCATACAGGCGGTGCGGATTGTCGATGAGAATTTTACGCCGGATGGCAGGATCGGGCGCAAACAGCGGCACCAGATCCACGAGATCGCCATCGTTGGGCATGTGTCGGGCAATATTAGGATGCGGCCAGTCAGTGCCCCACAGAATCTGATCCGGCGCGGCGGCAATCAGCGCCTGTGCAAACGGCACGGCGTCGCTGAACGGCGGGCCAGTGCTCGAGATCCGCTCGGCGCCCGAAACCTTCACCCAGCAAGTGGGGGTCGTGCGCACCAGCTTGACGAGGTGCCGGAAGGGCTCCTGCACGAGTCCTGCGTTGGTCGGCACACGCGCCATGTGGTCGATGATGAACGGTACCGGAAGCTTGTGCAGCAGCTCGTCATAGGCGACGAGATCGGCCGCGTCGAAGTGCAGATCAACATGCCAGCCAAGTGGCTTGATACGCGCGATCACGCGATGGAACTCGTCCATATCGGGCACGCCGCCCAGATGCTTCACGAAATTGAAGCGCACGCCGCGAAAGCCCGCCTGGTGCAGATCCTCGAACATCCGCTCGGTGAACGAATCGTCGGCGTTAGCTACGCCTCGGTAACGCCCCCCGCTTTGTGCAATGGCATCGACAATGACGCTGTTATCCGTTCCGTGGCAGCTCGCATTGACGAGCACCGCACGCTCGAGGCCCAGAACCGATTGCAGCTCCTTGAATCGGGAGAGCGGCGCGTCAGGTGGTGTATAGGTCCGATCGGGCGCGTACGGATATCGGTCACCGGGGCCGAATATGTGGCAATGGGCGTCGCAGCTGCCAGGCGGCGGGCGGAACTTCGGACGGTGGGTGTCCGGATCCGGCGGCTTGCAGGTGGGTATGTTCGTCATGCGGCATTCACTGACTGGGCAGGCCTTTAATGGGTGTCGCGGGCCATGCACAGCCACCGACGTTGATTATCGTAACGAGGCCCGCAGCCGCGCACAATCACAGGCGTTGCGATCGATCGATAATCGCACTGGTCATGCGCTGGCGCGCGACGGTTCAAGGGGGGAAGATCTGTTACTCGCCCGCGCGCTGCATCACATCGAGCAAGGCGGTGCCATAGCGCTCGAGCTTCGTAGCGCCGATCCCAGAAATGCTCCGTAGCTCGTCGAGCGAGCGTGGCAACCTGCCGGCCAGCTCGTGCAGCGTGCTGTCGTGAAAAATCGTATACGCCGGGACACCGTGTTCCTTAGCCATGTCGCGGCGCCAGCCGCGCAAGGCTTCAAACACGATCGCGTTCGTGCCAACTCCGCCACCAGCCGTCCCGTCCGCACCAGCGCGGCCAACGTCGCCTGCTCCAACGACGCGTGTGCGGTCAACTGCCCTGCGCTCGCCGCGCTTCGAGGTCGGGCGCGCGACCTGCCGTCGCAAGTTGAGTCGTCGTTCTCCGCGCAGGACTTCCCGACTGGCTGCGGTCAACCGCAGCGTATTGAAACGCTCGTGGTCAACTTTAACTACGCCCAGCATGACGAGCTGACGCAGCACGGACCTCCACTGGGTAGGATCCAGATCCGCGCCAATCCCAAACGTGCTCAAGCGTTCGTGTCCGAACTGGAGCACCTTCTGTGTACTCTTGCCGCGCAGCACATCGATGATCTGCTGCGCGCCGAATGAAAACCCGCTCGCCTGCTCGCAGCGGAATATGCATGACATCAACTTGCGCGCAGCGTCCGTGCCGTCCCACTCCTGTGGCGGCGTGATGCAGTTGTCACAGTTGTCGCACGGCTTGCTGGGCTCATCGAAGTAGTCCAGCAGAGTGACGCGGCGACATACGGTCGTCTCGCAGAGACCCAGGATGGCCTCGAGCTTGGAAGTAATGGTGCGCTTGTAGTTCGCGTCGCCCTCGGACTGATCGATCATCCAGCGCTGCTGTACAACGTCCGCGAGCCCGTAGACCATCCAGGCATCGGCGGGTAGACCGTCGCGGCCTGCACGCCCCGTCTCCTGGTAGTACCCCTCAATGCTTTTCGGCAGGTCGATGTGCGCGACGAACCGTACGTCCGGTTTGTCGATCCCCATTCCGAATGCAATCGTCGCGACCATCACGACGCCGTCTTCGCGGATAAAACGGTTTTGATTGAGCTCGCGTGTGCTGTTGTCCAGGCCAGCGTGGTACGGCAACGCATTTATGCCATTCCCGGCCAGGAACTCGGCCGTCTCGTCGACCGTGTTGCGCGACAGGCAGTAGACAATGCCTGCCTCGTCCGGGTGCTCGCTACGAATGAATTCGAGGAGTTGCTTGCGTGCGCTGACTTTCTCAGCGATCCGATAGCGGATGTTCGGCCGGTCGAAGCTCGAGACGAACTCTCGAGCATGCTGTAGATGCAGCCGCTCGATAATCTCCTTTCGCGTCAAAGCGTCCGCGGTTGCGGTCAGTGCGATCCGCGGGACGCCAGGGAAGCGTTCGGCCAGGACGGCCAGGCGAATGTACTCGGGGCGAAAGTCATGACCCCATTGCGACACGCAGTGTGCTTCGTCGATTGCGAATAGGGCCAGCTTTGAAGCCGCGAGCAGCTCCAGGCACCGGTCAGTGAGGAGACGCTCCGGCGCGACGTAGAGCAGATCGAGCTCGCCTTGCCGTGCTCGACGCTCGACAGCCTGCACATCTGCCCACGTCATGCTCGAATTCAGGGCAGCCGCGCGCACGCCGGCTTCGTCAAGCGCCGCGACTTGATCCTGCATGAGCGCAATGAGCGGTGAGACGACCACGCCCATGCCATCACGCACGAGCGCGGGAATCTGGTAGCAGAGTGACTTGCCGCCGCCCGTTGGCATCAGGACCAGCGCGTCACCTCCCTCGGCCACATGCGAGACGACGTCTCGCTGCTGCCCCCGAAAAGCAGGGTACCCGAAGACATCCCTGAGAATCTGTTCCGCGCGTAACCCTGCTTGCATCCCGCAAGCATAATGGCCGCCAGAAAATTAGCCTATAGCAGGCCGTCCAACCGGTCGATGTCGTTGATGACCCGCCAACGGCCGCCGCCTTTTTCTACCTTCAATTTCCAGCTATCCAGTCTTGACATGTACTCACGCGGATCGAAGTTGTCGCTGCGCAGCTTGGTCACATTCAGGGCGACGACCTCGAAGCCCTTGAGATCGAGCGGAATGTCGCGCACGTAACCCTTGGCGAGGTCCTCCTTCATGTCGGAGAAGATCAGGATCTCCTTGTGACCGGGGTTCTTCTCCTTCAGGAACTCGATCGCCTGCAGCAAGCCGCCCGTGATATCCGTATAGGGCGCGGGCGTCGAGTCATCGATGAACTTCTCAACGCGGCTGGCAAACGCCCGCTTCTGCTGATTGGCCGTGCTCGGCCGATCATCGAACGTCGCCTTCGCGATGATGTTCTTCTCGCTGAAGCTTGCCGTGTCGATACGCGCCACCGCGAAGGAATCCGCTGGCTGCAGACGCGACAACGCCACGAGGATGATCTGCTCGGCCTTGGTCACCTGTCTGTTGTATGTACCCGAAGTATCGATCAACAAGTACAGACCGGTATTGCGCGGCACGTGCACCTGGCCGCCGCAAGCACCCAGCAGCAGAACGAGCCCTGCGGCAACGGATCGGTAGCGAGTGGGTCGGGTCACGACTGCGCCTCCTGCCACGCACGTGGCTCCTCCATCACTACGGGGTTCATGCTCGCCAGCTCTTTGATACTCGCGAGCTCCTGTTCGTGAGAGGCCTGGTTCGCTGCCACCCGCGATTCGATCCACAGCGGAACGAACAATGGGAGGTCATAGATGCGCTCGGCGAGCGTGCCAATGTGACGCATCCCGTTACCGAGAACCCGTAATAACAGCGACAGCGCCCGCATGAATCCGATCGCGAGGAGTCCCAACACCGTCCGCAGCGAGTGCACGAACGTCTCGAGTGGAATCGCAACGAAGACGAGCGCAAACGGCAGAATGAATCCCATGCCCATCTGCGCGGCCGTCGTAATCCACAAATGCTCGTTAGCGGTCCCGGTGACACCGTCGCCACGGAGCAATGCGCTCGTGGCCAACTCGTCCTGTAATAGCACCTCGCGCATGTAGGCGAGACCTGCCTCGATGCTCGCCATGAGCAGCAGGATGACGAACGTGACAACCATCATGCGCCTGCGCATCTTGTCCGACAGCGCGCTGATCACGGGGAACAACCGGGTGATGCGCAGGGATTCCATGAGAAAGAGACCCATGGAAATTTCCACCATGATGATGACCAGGGCCGCGATGTCAGCGGTGCGGAAGTTGCCGATGAAGCTCGTGCCGCCCACCATTTCGGCCATTGGGCGCGCGATGAGCGTGAAGTTGATGGCAGCACCCGCAGCCGCTACCGAGAGCACGAGCGCCGATACGAAGAAATAGACGAGCGATGAGGAGGACAGTATGGAGACTGCCCGGTCCTCGCCGCGCACCATGTCGTCATACTCCTGCATGTGACGATCGATGGCGAGCGCCCGTTCCAACACACTCTCTACGTTCTTGTTGACGCGCCCCAGCGTTTCCTGAATACGGCGCCAGTCCGGCATCATCTTGCGCAACAGCGCATGCCGCTCGCCGCTGGCCTTGCGATAGTCGTCCATGGCCTCGGAGTGGGCACGCACCATGGACTTGTGGATGTCCTCCAGGATCTCGGTGCCGCCGTTCTTGGCATCGAGATTGGCGATGACCTTTACCGCCTGCACCCAGCCCGGAGCTTCCGGTGGCACTTCGACGGCCTTTTCCTGGTCCTCCTCGATGCGCACAATCGATTCTGTCAATGCACGGTGCAGCGTCGGGTAATTAGCAAGATCCTTGCGAACCGTGTCGCCGACGCGGACGAACTCGCGCTCGACGATCCGCTCCTTTGCTTCGCGGCCGGCCGACAGCAACACTTCACGATTGCGGCTGGCGAGCTTCTCCTCTCCACGCGCAACAGCGTGCGATGCGAGACGTAATCCGCGGCCGAGTGCGTCCGTGACTGCACGAATTGCTTGATGCGCCGTACGCCGGGCGAAGTAGAGTGCGACCACCAACAGCGCCAGCAGGACCACCGCTGACAAAGGGGGCCACGGCGTGATCGCCAACAGACTCGTCATGGACATAAGAATGCTCCGCTGCAATTAGGCTACAGTTATTGCGCGGGGCGCCCGTTCGCGTCAACGGCCTGAAAACCGTCGCGGATTGACGCCAGCTTTATGTCAACCGCCGTGAGTATGTGAATTCGCTGGAAAAATCCGCTGCGCGGACGAGACTACTACTGTGTTTAGTTCCATGCATCCTGAACCAATCGAACGCTGCTCTGTCAGGAATGCGAGACACCTCTCAAAAGCTCAGGAGAGCATTTGGCGCAGGGACGCACCCGCGGCGGAAGCTTCGGGTCCAATAATGATGTGCAGCCAGTTGGGGGCCGCGAGCGCGACGCCACGCAAACCGAGTGAGGCGATGGCCGGCTGATCAATCCTGGATGCATCGGCGATGTTGATACGAAGACGACTGGATGCGGTTTCAACCGCGCGGATGTTGGAACGGCCGCCCAGGGCTGCCAGCAGCGCGCCGGCGCGCGCTGCGGCCGCAGGCGACGCCGCGGGATGGGCGGCGGGCGGCTCAATCACCGGTGCGCCGCCAGCGCCGGCACCGGCGCCGGCACGCAATGCCACCTTCATCTCGCCCGCCACCTGATCAGCGATCGCGCCAACAACGACCTGCAGCGCGTTCGCGGATGGCTTCACCATCCCTCGCACACCCAGGCGCTTCAGCGCCGTGGCATCCACTGCGGACTGATCAGCCACGACGAGCCTCAACCGCGTCGTGCAAGCATCCAGGGCGACAATATTCTTAGCCCCACCGAGGGCTTGGATATATGCCAATGCCCTGTCTGCCGGGACCTGCGCTTCGGCCACGGCGTCGGCTGCGGCCTCGTCCTCGCGGCCCGGTGTCTTGAGGTCCAACCACGCGATCACAACACGAAACAAGCCATAGTAGAGCACGAAGTACGCAAGTCCCACCGGCAACAGCAACAATGGGTGCGTGGCCTTGTTGAAATTCAGCACATAATCGAACAGGCCCGCCGAGAACCCGAATCCCAGCCGCACCTGCAACGCATTCATGATCACGAATGCGATACCAGTCAGGATCGCGTGGATTGCATACAGTGCCGGCGCCAAAAAGATGAATGTGAATTCGATCGGCTCGGTGACCCCGGTGAGCAAGGACGTCAATGCGATCGACACGAGCAACCCGCCCACCGCGCGCCGGCGTTCCGGGCGCGCGGCGTGATACATCGCGAGGCACGCGGCCGGCAAGCCGAACATCATGACCGGAAAAAAGCCGGCCATGAAGGCACCCGCGCTCGGGTCACCCGCGAAGAACCGCTTCAGGTCACCGGTAGTACCGTGGTAGTCGCCCAGCAGGAACCATGCGATGTTGTTGATGATGTGATGCAGACCGGTCACGATCAGGATCCGATTCAGGACACCGAAGGCAAACAGCCCCAGGGACCCGGCGTGCAGGACGGAATGGCTGAGCACATCCATACCGGTTTCCAGGCGCTGCCACTCCCAACCAAACACGGCCGCGAGCACCAGGCCCACAAAGCCGCTTGCGATGGGGACGAAGCGCCGGCCGCCAAAGAACGCCAGGTAACTCGGCAAGCTGATATTGCTGAACCGGTTGTAGAGGGCACTGGCAATCAACCCCGACAGGATGCCCGCAGGCACGCTCAGCTTGCCCAACTCGTGGGCCTTATAGGCGGCAACAGCAAGGTCGTGAGCCTGGCCAGTCAGGCCGGCAACGGCGTCCGGCGGCACTGCGATCAGCACTTCCGCACCTTTGGTCGTCACCAGGAAGCCCACTACGCTCGCCAATCCGGCGGCGCCGTGACTCTCCCGGGCCAGACCCACCGCTACGCCGATGGCAAACAGTAGTCCGAGGTTGGCGAAGATTGCATTGCCCGCGGCCTCCATGGACGGGAAGTCCAGTAGATCCGGCTGGCCCAGACGCAGCAACAACCCGGCGATTGGCAACACGGCAATGGGCAGCATGAGAGCGCCGCCGATCCGTTGCAGACTGGGGAGTATTTGTTTCATGGTATTACTCGCGGGCTCGACCGGTCGCATCCAGACCTGAGACAGTTCTCAATGTCAGCGCGCGCACCGCTTCGGCTGTTTCTCGTTCCAACGCTTGTGTAGCCAGCGCCTTGCAGTCATCGACGCCGAGAGTTGCGATCAATGCCTTTAACTGAGGAATGACGGCCGTGACCGTGGAGAGCTCGTGCACGCCCAAGCCAATCAGAACCGGTACGGCCACAGGATCCGATGCGAGTCCTCCGCAAACCGCGACGGTACGTCCATAGACTTTCGCCGCTTCGACTGTCTTTGCAATCAACCTCAGCACCGCTGGGTGAAGAGCGTCGAGCCTGGCCGCAAGCTCCGGATGTCCCCGATCCATCGCGAGCGTGTACTGCGTCAGGTCGTTGGTGCCAACAGACAGGAAATCCGCCTCGCGCGCAATGCGATCCGCCATCACCGCCGAAGCAGGCGTCTCTATCATCGCCCCGACAGCGATGGGCTCGCGATGAGATGCCGGGCCTTGGCCCTCCTCGGCCCTCAGCTCGTCGAGCATCTGGCGCACGGCACGTATCTCTCCCGGATCTGTAATCATCGGAAGCAGGATTCGGCATATCCCAGCAGGCCGCACGCGAAGAATGGCACGCAGCTGAATACGAAGCAGATCGGGCCTCCAAAGACTGGTGCGTACACCGCGAAGACCGAGAGCCGGATTGTCCTCATGGGGCAGCGGCAGATATGGAATCGGTTTGTCGCCGCCGATATCCAACGTCCGGATAGTCAATGGCCGACCGCCAAGCGCAGTTGCAATCTGCTGATATTTCTCGAGCTGCTCGGCCTCATCTGGCGGAGCGGCGCGATCCAGGAACAGGAATTCCGTTCGAAGCAGCCCCGAGCCTTCGGCGCCGTTGCGCACAGCCGCGTGGGCCTCGGCCTCGGAGCCGACATTCGCGAATACCTCGATTCGCGCCCCGTCAGCCGTTCGGCACTCTCGCTGTGCGGCCTGTTGCTCGGCGGCACGCCTGGCGCGCCTCTCGGCGAGCTGACTCCGCGCCAACTCGATCTGCACTCGCGGAGGATCGATATACAACCAGCCGCCTTCGGCGTCGAGAACGACCGGGGTACCCGTTGCAACCTGCAGTGCGGCGGGTCCTGTCGCGACGAGCGTCGGAATGTCCATCGCTGCAGCGATGATGGACACGTGCGAGGTCGCACCGCCCGCGGCCAGACATATGCCTGCCAGCTTGGTGCTGTCGAGTGCGACTAATTGCGAGGGCAGCAACTCGTTGGCAATCAATATTGCCTGTGCTGGCAGCGCCGGGCCCGCTGACGTGTGGCCGCTCAGGGCGGACAGCACCCGCGACTCCAGATCGAGCAGATCATCAGCCCGTTCAGCCATCCGCGGATCGTTCAATGCCCGCAGTGCTTCGATGCCTTCGCGTAAGACTGCTCGCCACGCATGGCCAGCGCTCTTACCGCTCTCGATCAAGCGATGGGCACCCTCGACGAGGTCTGGGTCCTCCATGAGGCCGAGATGCGCTTCAGCAATTTCGCGCGCCGCGCCGTTGCCCGAACTGACGGTGCGTTCGAGGTCTGCGCGCACGCTCTCGCGAGCGCGGTCAAGCTCCGCTCTCTCCTGCGCGACCCCCGCTCCCGCCTCAACCACATCAATTGTCGCCCGCGCGAATTGGAAGGCGAGCCCCACACCCAGTCCTCGACTCGCGACGACACCCTTCAGTGTCTTGCCCACCTCCGGAGCTGCGCTGCCACGCTCCAGGGCCGCGCCCGCTGACGTCGCAGCACCGATGCCCGCGCCTGCCGACGCGCTGCCACCCGACGCGGCACCTCCGCTAATCGCACGCTCCAACGCCGCGATCGCGGCCTCGGCGTCCGCACCTGTCGCCTGAATCACGATCCGGTCGCCCTTGCGAACACCTAGCGACATCAACCCAACGGGGCTCTTTGCGTTTGCCTTCCGCGCACCAAAAAGGACGCTGACGTCAGCGGCAAGACTCTTTGCCACCGCTGCGACCGACGCAGCTGGCCGCGCATGGATCCCATGCTCCAGTAGAACCAACACGCTTCGCTCTGCGACGACATGGCCCGGCGCCGCTGCCACAACAGCATCGGGCGCAGCCAATTCCGCCGTCTGCAGGATCTCCATTAGAAAATCACCCACCTGCAGGGAACGGTTCTCGGTGCGGTGGGAAATGGAAAAGCCGATGGTGTCCGTAAGAATGACCGGTGTCAGGAGGCTCTTTGCCCGCCGCGCCAGCAGGTCCAAATCAAAGCTCACCAGCAGGTCACCGGCGCGCACCCTCTGCCCTTCACGTACGTGCAGCTGGAACCCCTCGCCTCCGAGGGCCACCGTATCGATTCCAATGTGCAACAGGATCTCGGCACCGTTGTCGGCGCGCATAGTGACCGCGTGTCTGGATGTGGGCACCACGATGAGGATCCCATCACAAGGTGCATGCAGCGACGCCCCTGTAGGGTCGATCGCTACACCGTCTCCCATCATCTGCCCTGCAAACACGGCATCCGGTGCCTCGGCGAGCGGCGCACTCCATCCCTGTAGTGGCGACATTAGAATCAGTTTGGATGGACCCACATCTACTCCAACAGCCGGACCCAATCGAGCACCCACAACGGATCGTACGATCGTTGGGTGAATTTCATACACAGATCATGCGTGCCGTCACGATGAGCGATCTTTGCTGCAGGAAGCTCTGTCACCGCGTTGTTGACGACAGCAGGCTGCAGCGGCAGGACGGCGAGGCGTTCGCCATCACACCCGTCGACCCTGACCTCCAGCTCCCCGGCAGGGCTCTGCGGAGGATTCAGCTTGGGGACGTGTACATCCGCTCCCAACTGAAACTCGAACGGCAACTGGCCCACGGCCGCATCAACGGCTGTCACGTGACTCAAGTCGGCCGCCGGGTAGATCCAGCACGGATTCATGACATCCAGCAGAAAGGTCGCCCGTTCACCCGACAGAGGCGCATCGTCCTCCAGGGACAACAGAATGTCGTTCGTGCAACTACGTAGCTCGTGACTGGAGCGCTTCGCACGGGCTTCGCTGGTGGCCGCGGGAGCTGCGACCTGAGCCTGATAGGCATGGATGCCCAGCAGCTTGTACCTGTTCATCTGGTCTGGCAGCCGCGCGAGAAACCCATTCCAGTCCAGTCTCTGCGGCGCCGACCACCCCACCTCCGCAACCGCCGCAGCGCGTGGAAATGCCATGTATTCGACACGCTGTTCAGTACGAATGTGCTCTGTCCAGACATTGGCCTGTACACCCAGAACGTGGTGCTGCTGGCCCACCGGTAAGGATGCAGGCATCGGGTTGAACTTGTACACGTCCTCGAGGGTAATCGCGTTCGCACTTCCCGGTTGCGTGTCAGCCGCACTCTGCCGGTGGTCCAGGTACAACGTTGGCGATGGCGACAACACGGAATCATGTCCAGCGGCCACGGCAGCCAGCGCGCCATCGATCCCGCGCCAGGACATTACCGTTGCATCAGGCGCGATACCCCCCTCCAGGATTTCATCCCAGCCGATCAGGCGGCGCCGGTGCGCGCTGAGAAACTTGCCCATGCGGCCGACGAAGTAAGCCTGCAGGGCTTCCTCGTTGGGCACGCCCAACTCGCGCATCCGTGCCTGGATGTGGGGCGACGCCTTCCATTGGTCCTTGACCGCCTCGTCGCCACCGACATGCACAAATTTTCCCGGGAAGAGCTTTACAACCTCGGCCAATACGTTCTGCAGGAACTCAAACGTGCTCTCGTCGACATTATACAAGTTGGAATAGACGCCCCAATTGGAGGTTACCCTGGCGGGTGCGGGCACGACGCTCGCCAAGCTGGGGTAGGCCACGATGGCTGCCGTCGCGTGTCCGGGCATGTCGATCTCAGGAACAATCGTTACGTTGCGCTCCGAGGCATGCGCGACGATACGGCGAACGGTTTCCTGAGAGTAGAACCCGCCGTAGAGACGGGGACGTCCGGTAGCCGGATCGATATCCGCAGCAGCTTCAGCACCGGCGGGCACGCGCCAGGCACCTACACTGGTCAGCCTGGGGTATCTCTTGATCTCCAGGCGCCACGCCTGATCGTCCGTCAGGTGCCAGTGCAACACATTCAGCTTGTGCAGCGACATCCAATCAATGAGTTGCACTATGAACTCGGGGGATTGGTAGTGGCGCGCAGAGTCGAGCAGGAGCCCACGCCACGCGAAGCGGGGCGAGTCGGTAATCTTCATCGATGGGAGGGAGGCGGACTCGCCTTGCGCCTGCGCTTCGCTGGATGTGCAGAGCTGCCAGAGAGTGACGCCGGCGTAGAGCAGTCCCCGCGGATCGCTGGCTGAAAGGACTATGCGATCGGGGGAGATGTCAACAGAGTAGGCTTCGGGATTGGAGCTCGCCGTACGCGCCGCGAGCTTGAATACGATCGAGCGCGGCGTGGGGACCGCACCTGATTCGTCCGTTGCAAGCCGGATTCCACGAGTCTTTTGCAGCAGATCTGCAAAAAAGCGTGCGGCCTTTGCGGCGCGCGGATCTCGAGAGCTGGAGAGCCGCGTGTCGGAGCGAATCACGAACGCGCCGGTGCGAGACTCAACGTGTACGGGCGCCGGAATGACCCCAATAGGGCCGGAAGGCGCACCGCCCGATGCTGCCGCTGGCACGGGTGCCGATTCCGCGGCGCGCGTGAAGCCACATACCACAACCGCTACGGTTGCGGCCAGCGTGATCCCTTTCAGTCTCGTACCTCCCATTAACATGCCCTAAACAACGCGCGCAGAAGCGCGCACCATAGCCGGTCTACGCAGCTTGGGCTGCATCCGATTTTTGAGGGTTCGTTCATGCCTGCAGCACCTCATCCTCTCGTTCTCCGCGGCCGCGAGGCCTTGCAGCGCGGTGATATGCGCGCTGTCGAGGCTGCTGCCGAAGAGCGTCTGAAAACCGCCGGCCGAGACGTAAACGCACTCGAGCTTCGTTTCATCGTGCAACAGCGGCGTGGCCAGTATGGCCAGGCTGCGCGGACGCTGGACGCGGTAATTGGAATCGATCACCACGCGGACTGGGCCTACAACGAGCTCGTCCAGCTTTTCATGACTCACGGAAAGCCTGAGGACGCCGAAAAGGTCGCCCGTGCTGCGCTTCGCGCCAATCCGCGCAACGCTCACGCCCACAACCTGTTCGGTACCATCCTGTCCGAGACGAATAACCTGCCTGCGGGCGAGTGGCACTTGCGCAGCGCCTTGGAGCTTTCCAGTCCCCAAGCGCCGATTCTCACAGACCTCGGCCTCAACTTGATGAAGCAGGGCCGAGTGGCCGAGGCGAACGCCCTTTTTACGCAGGCGCATGACCTCGCGCCGCGGGACATGAAAACGCTCGCCTATTGGTCCACGCTGTCGGAGGACAGCGGCGACCTGAAGCGAGCTGGAGAGCTGCTCGACCTTGCCGAGGCCGCCTCGTCTGCCGAGGAAATCAACCTGCTGCGCGCCAACCACTTGTCTCGCCTGGGCAAGCCTCGTGAGGCACTGGCGATTCTCGACGCCGCCGGGACGCTTGGCGCAGAGGGACACCTGGCGCGCGGACGAGTGCAAGATGCGCTGGCGAATTACTCCGCGGCTTGGGACGATTTCACCGCCGGCAAGACCAAGCTGCTGAAAGAGTCGCCGGGGACCGAATACCGCCTGGATGCCGTTGAGTCGCTCTTTGAGCGCTGCAAGCAATTCTTCACGCGCCAGAATGTCGCCCTGCTCCCACACGCGAAGCAACGCCCGGACACGGCACAGCCGATCTTCGTCATCGGATTTCCAAGGTCGGGAACGGCGCTCGTGGAGCAGATCCTTCGCAACCATTCCGCGGTTGCGGCGGGCGGCGCGCTGCCTTTCGTAGGCGACATGAGCAAGCTCGCCGGCAACATATATCCGGGGTCCGAGCGCTTCCCGGAAAATCTCGCGCACAGTTGGATGGCGGACTACCACTACACCGCGGCGTTGTTCCGCGACTACTACCTCGCACGCGCAGAAGCACAGGGTCTGCTGAAGACCAAAGAGGGCTATTTCACCGACAGGATGCCGTTCAACGAGATCTATTTGCCGCTGATCAAAATGGCCTTCCCCAACGCGAAGCTCGTGCGCGTGGTGCGCCATCCCCTTGACGTGTGTGTCTCGATGCTGTCCAACAACATGGCGCATGGCTTTCACTGCGACTACCGGATGGACGACATTTCCAACCACTTGGCCGCCGTGTCCGACCTGGTGGAGCACTATCGCCGGGAGTTGGAGCTGAACGAGTTCGTTTTGCGCTACGAGACTCTCATTGCGGACCAGCCTGGTCAGACGCGCAAGCTTCTGGACTATCTTGGCCTCCCCTACGAGAAAGCCCGCCAGCAGAAGCTGCACGCGCGTTCGATCAACAGATATAGGAATTACGAACAGCATCTAAGGCCGTACGTGACACGTCTTGCGCCGTTGATGAAGGCATACGGATACGAGCCGTAGTCTTTGGTTCACAGCGGTTGCTTCCCTGTCTGCAGATGTTCGGCCAGGTATGCCCGTAAGCGCTCAACGTCGGCGGGCAAAATCTTGCCTAGAATACCGTGCCGATTCGCGGGTATGTGCTGAACGGCGGTAGCCTGCGCTCCGAATACGTAGTGTTCAAACAATGCTCCCCACGCCTGACGGGTGGCGGGTGGCAACGATCGCAAGTTCAGTATTGCGTGAATCAGGCTGTCGAACGCCGACTCCGTTGCAGTCGTGGCAGTTCCAGTCGTGGCAGTTGCAGCCGCGGAATTGGCGGCTGCCCGCCACCAGTAGTTGACCAACAGGTTGAAAGGCTCGAGCGATTCGACATGATGCCACCATAGTGGCGGAATGAAGATCGCATCGCCGGGTCCGAGCTCGGCTGTGATGGCAACCGCCAACGCCTCTTTGAACCGAGGAAAGCGTCCGAAATCCGGGTCGCGCAGCGACACCAGACTCATCGGGGCACCGGTAGGCGCGAAATCGAGCGGGCCGATATAAAGGTTCGCGATCTGCTGGGGCGGGAAAAGAGTGAATCGCCGGCGGCCGGCGACCACACATCCAATATTGTTCCATTCGTCCAGATGCGTTGGTGTCGTGATCGCGTTGCCGAGCCAGATCCGTGGCAGGACGGCTGCGTCCATGAGTGTCAGGTGGTTATCTGCCGTGAATGCTGGCACGCAGTCGCGAATCAGCGCGCTCTGCACGGCGACCGCCGGCGCCCGCGCAAATGAGCAGTAGCGCAATACCTGCTCTGCGATCGCGGTAATTGGGAGCCGGTTACGTACAAAATTGAAGCCGGTCATGGTCTCGTTGTAGAAGACGCGTCCGGCGACCTCAGGTGGTGTCATGATGGCATCGACCGGGTTGCCGTTGTCCAAGCCTCTGAGATACTGGACCAGAGCCGCGGGCGAATGGCGGCCGACATCGACAGCCGGCCACCGATTGACGAGTCCCCTGAGGACAGCCGGACGTTCCGAGCCGATGACCTCACGGCGGATGGTGTCGTCGTCCAGGCTCGAGAATTCGCGGATCGGTTCCATACCTACCAGAAGTAGATCTGCAGAGCCGGATCAGTCCGATGTGGGGCGATCCTCGCCAGCGCTTCACGGTGATCCGGATAATTGGCAGCACTGCGAGCCAACAGATTGTCGATCTCTGCCATGCTGTAACGTGCTTCCTGCTGTGTCGGCGGCCGCAACTGCTGCGCATCGGGAAAGATCCCCATGCCCGCCATGATCGAATACCACGAGAAAACAGGGTAGCCCTGGCCGATCACCTGCTGACGGACACCCGGTGCAATGCTCTTTCCCGCCATCCACGTCGAGTAGAGCTTTTTCAGATTGTCCGAGAGGTTCAGGTTCGCCGCATTGGCACGCCAGTACTGCGTATCCTGCCGGCTGTTGGTCTTGTAGTGCGTCACGATATAATCGCGGGTGCCTTCGAAGTGATCGTTGACCTGGCGGTTGAACAGCTCGTGCGCCTCGGGGCCGAGATCTCCCCGTTCCAGGTACTCCACGAATGTAGCGGCCGTCTGCTGGATGAACAACAGCGCCGTCGCCTCCAGGGGCTCAATGAATCCCTGGGACAAACCGACCGCGAGACAGTTGCGGTTCCAGTGCTGGGTGACGCGGCCGATTTTCATCTTGAGGTGACGCGCCGGCGCATCCGACTCGAGCAGACCGAGGTGTTGGCGCAGCTCGGTTTCCGCGGCATCCGGTGAGCAGAATTCCGTGCTGTAGACGTAACCATTGCCAAAGCGGCTCGTGAGAGGAATCTTCCAGCTCCAGCCGTGTTTGAGCGCGGTGGACACAGTCTCGGACGGAATCGGCCCGTCGAGCGGGGACGGTATCGCCACCGCCGCGTCATTGAAGAGATTACCGCTGAAGCTGACGAACGGTGTCTTCAATGCCTTGTCAATCAGCAGACCCGCGAAACCCGTACAGTCGATGAACAGGTCGGCTGCGAACGTTTCACCCGCCTCGCTCTGCACCGAGGCGATTGCCCCATCGGCGGCGAGCCTGACGTAAGTCACGTGGCAGCTCTTGTAGCGAACTCCGCGCTCGAGCGCCTTCCTGTGCAGGAACTGCCCGAGCAACATCGCATCGAAATGGTATCCATGCCAGACATCGAACGGGAAGCTCGCGCGCGCTTTCGGAGCTTGCCGGTTAGCGGCAAGACGCGCGGCGATGAAGAAGCGGTCCGGATGGGCGTGCAGAGCCGCACCATTGATGCGCGCCTCGACGTTGTGGACGAACTGCGTCATGGTGAGATTGTCCAACATCGACGCGAACGGGTGGAAATAGCGCTCGAACCCGGGCTTGGTCGACCACCCGTCGAAAGTGATGCCGCACTTGTAGGTCGCGTGACACGCCGGCATCCATTCAGCTTCCTCGATGCCGAGGCTGTCGAAGAAGCCTCGTAGCCACGGCGTCGAGCCCTCCCCCACTCCAATGATTGGGACCGCCGGCGATTCCAGCACGGTGATTTCCACACCCCTCTCAATCAGGGAGCGCGCCAGTATCAGTGCGGTCATCCAGCCGGCCGAGCCGCCACCGACAATGACGATGCGGCGCACCGCGGCCGGCCCGCGACCCGGATTCTTGCCAGTCGTAGGGCTATAAGAGGCGTTGAAGAGAGTGGCGGTCGTCATGGGTGACCCCGTCGTATGGTCCGGAGCGCGGCAGGCCTAGATTACACCCTGGCCGCGCTCCCGCCGGTCGACCCGAAGCCTGACGGCTTCGGAACCCATTTCAAAATTTGGCCCGCACAGTCAGATAGTACTGGGCCCCGTTCTTGTAAAACGCGCGCGGCTGATCCTTGTTGGACGCGTAGTACTTGAGAGTGGGTTTGTTCAGGTTCTCGCCGTCGAGCGTGAACGAGATCATGTCGTTCAACGCGTACTGCAATGATGCGGTCAGGCTGCCAATCGCGTCCTGCGAGAAGGCAGTATTGCGGTCGAGGCCGCTGAAGAACGCCGACCGATACGTATACGCCACGCGCGCACTGAACTGCTTGTTCTCGAAATACCCGCTGAGATTGTAGGTATTCTTTGACGTGCCGACCAGGCGATCGTCGCCGTTCTCGTTTTCCAAGCGAGAGGTCTGCTTTCCATCGGCATAGGTGTAGTTCGCCGCAACACCAAAGTACTCGCCCAACGCCTGCTGGTATGCAAGCTCGAGGCCTTGCACCCGACCCTTGGCATTGACCGGCACCGTGAGCAGATACGGCACCTGCTTTCCCTGCGGAACCTGGCTGCTGAAAGTCAGATAGCTCTTCGTCTCACTGCCGAAGCCGACATAGTTGCGCAGATCCATGTAGAACAAGCCGGCCGACAGCAGCGAGCGCTTCGCAAAGTACCATTCGAGACCGGCATCGTAGTTGTTGGATCGAATCGGTTTCAGGTCCGGGTTGCTGCCCGATCCGGTGCCGGTGCCAGCGGCGACTGCCGGCGGCGTCAGATCCGTAAAGCCCGCGAGCGCCGAATAGTCGGGCCGGGTCATCGTCTTGGATGCCGCGAACCGTGCCACCAGCTCCGGAGTCAGGTCGATCTTCAGATTCGCGCTCGGCAGGACGTCATTGTACGTGTGGTCAACGGGAATCCCGATGAACGGGCCGAACGCCGAAGTCGTGATCGCACCGGGCGTTGTGGCGTCCACCTGTGTAAAGGTGACCGCGTGTTCCTTCGTTCTGACGTAACGCACGCCGAAGTCAGCCGCCCAGTTGGAGCCCTTGAATTCAGCCTGGACGTAACCTGCGTAGTTCTTTTCCTTGACGTCGAAAAGGTACTGATAGTACTCGCGCGTCAGCAGATCCCGATTCGCGAGCCCCGGCCCGTTGTAGGCTGCTAGTTGCGCAGGCGTCCAGTACCAGATGTTCCCCGGGATCGCGCCGCCGAAACTGTTGAAGTCGCTGGGATAGTGGCTGAACGTGGTCGGGTAGTTGGCCGTGCTGGTGCCGCCGCCGTTCGGACCGCTGAATGTAGGACCCTGCGCGATGGCATCGTTCGAGGAGCGCTCGTGCGTTTCGTAGCGCACGCCGAATTTCAGGTCCGTCCACGAACTGTCCTGAATTTTATAGTCGCCGTCGATCTTGCCCCAGGTCTCCTTGTCCTTCACGTCGACGTTCTGCGCACCGAAGATCCATCCGAAAGTGACCGGTGTCCCATTGGGGAATGGGGTCGTGTTGTCCTGCGACCCGAGGTTGAAGCTGGGACCCGAGCCGACTCCGTGCAGTGCATACCCGGCCCCGGTTCCCGCGCCTGGATTCGTCTCCGATACGTCCTGTGTGGGCGTTTTGCCATCGCCCTGGGACGTCCCTGCCTGCCCAAAGAACGTCAGTGAGTCGTTGGCACGCCATTCGCCATCCAGGTTGATGAAGCCGGCAGTCGCGCTCTCATCCGGCCGCGAGATCTGATCATAGACCCCATAAAGCGTCCCGGGAACGGCTGAGAAATTGGCCTTGGTGAGTGTGCCGTTGGTCACGACGTAGCCCGGATCCGGGGCCTGGCCCTTACCCTGGTTCACGAAGTGCGTGAGCCACTCGAGGTAGTTGCGGTTGTAGTTGGATGCATCCAACTTCGAATAGAAGCCCGACAGGTCGAATCTCAGCTCGTCGGTCGGCTTGAATTCGACATCGACGAGACCACCTTTGCGCTCGCGCTTCTGGTCAAAGAGCGCCGCGCCAATCAGCGCGGGGTACGCCACGCCCACGAGGTCTGGATTTGAAACCGCTATCGGGCTCGGGTCGAGCGGGGTGTTGGGTTTGATCTTCTCGTAGCCCAGCAGCTCGACGCCGTCACGGCGCAGGTGGCGGGCTTCGTAGAACCCCTGCACCATCACCCCGAAGGTCTGGGCATCGTTCTTCCAATTTCCGAGCGCACTGAACTGCGGATCTGTCTTGGACGGAAGATCCGCATACACCGCGCCAGCCGAAGCCTGGAAAGTCAGCGGCTTGGGGAAATCCAACGGCTTGCGCGTGATGATGTCGATCGATCCGGCGACACCGCCCTCCACCAGGGAAGCCTGGGAGCTCTTGTGGACAACAACCTTGTCGACGAGCTCCGAGGGTAAGAGGGTGTAGCTCACGCTGCGGCCGACCTGCTGGACCTGATTGAGCACGAACCAGTCCCCTGCGGCAATACCATGCCCGTTGACCAGTGTTTGCGTCAGGCTGGGGTTCGTACCGCGCATGCTCACGCGATCGTTCTCGTCAAAACCGCCCTCGTTGGCGCTCGCGGAGCTGGTGGTCACACCGGGGACGCGAGTCAGCGAATCGGCGACATTCTTGTCGGGCATCTTACCGATGTCTTCTGCGCTGACGATCTCCACGTGGCTAAGGTTCTCGCGCTTGGCTTCCAGGGACTGCTGCACGGAGGCGCGGATGCCGGTCACCACAATCTCTTCGACGTCATCGTTGCTCGCCGGTGCGTCCGCCGCGATCGAATTGCGGCCAAACAACGCCATGGCGACCGCTGTTCCCACCAAGGTAGACCTTGCGATTCTCATAGATTTCTCACCCCACCTGTTATTGGTCAAGCGCGCAGTTGCGCCGCTCCCAGTGCCCCACTACCACTTAGTGTCCAATATAGTACCACTGCACTGAAAATACCAACTAGAATGCATACCAATCGGCGATTCGACGAGGCCGTGCTGCGAAAACAATAGGTTGCGCGAAATAAAAAGCCTCGGGGGTACTAATTGGTACTCTATTGGTAGTATGATGACACCGCTGGCCCTTTCGGGAGAATCCGTTTGACCCTGCTGTCGCAGTCTGTGGGAACGCTCGACGAATCGAGCAGCTTGCCGCTTTACCAGCAGCTACAGCGGGCTTTGCGGGAGGCCATGGAGCGGCGCCTGTTGGGTCCGGACGACGCATTGCCCGCCGAGCGCGACCTCGCCACCGAGTTCGCGGTTTCGCGAATCACGGTGCGCAAGGCGATCGATGGACTCGTGAACGAGGGACTACTCGTACGGCGGCAGGGATCCGGCACTTTCGTGGTTGCCAGGGTCGAGAAGAACTTCTCGAAGCTGACATCATTCTCCGAAGACATGCGGGCGCGCGGCCGAACCCCCCGCAGTGTTTGGTTGCAACGCTCCGAAGGCACCGTTTCCCCCGAGGAATCACTGGCGCTGCGCTCGAGTCCCGGCACACCGGTATATCGCTTCCACCGTATCCGGTTTGCGAACGATGCGCCGATGTCACTCGAGTATGCGACAGTACTCGCCTCATCCCTACCCTCTCTGGACGCCGTGGAATCCTCTTTGTATGAAGCACTCGAACGCGCCGGCAACCGTCCGGTACGCGCATTACAGCGGCTGCGCGCCGTGTTGTTGAGCAGCGAGCAGGCGAAACTGCTGCAGGCGAAGGAAAAGGACGCAGGCCTGCTGGTGGAGCGGCTCGGATTTCTCAAGGACGGCCGCGCCGCGGAATTCTCCCACTCATACTATCGAGGCGACATTTACGATTTCGTCGCCGAACTCAGCAGTTCTTCGTGAGCAACCCAACAGTGAGCATCCAGGAAACCGCTACCCACCTGTATCGCGAGGCGGCACAGGCGGCCGACACCGTGCGGCTGCAGATCCGCACCAACACCCAAAAGCTGCAGAAGCTCGGAGAGGTGCTGCGGCGACTCGCGCCGCGGGCAGTCGTCACCTGCGCCCGTGGCAGCTCGGATCACGCCGCGACATTTGCCAAGTACCTGATCGAGACGCGTCTCGGAGTTCTGACCTCCTCCGCAGCTCCGTCCGTCAGCTCCGTCTATATGGCCAAGGCGGACCTGCGCGGCACCGTGCTACTGGCCATCTCCCAGTCCGGCGCGAGCCCCGACCTGCTTGCGGCCGTAGCAAGTGCGAAGGCCGCCGGCGCGATGATCGTCGCCCTGGTCAACGTGGAGAGCTCTCCACTGGCGCAAGCCGCTGATTTTACGATTCCGCTGTGCGCCGGCACCGAACAGAGCGTGGCAGCGACGAAGTCATACATCGCCTCGCTGGCCGCGATCATTCTTCTCGTCGCCCACTGGGGGCAGGACGAGGAACTGTTGGATGCGCTGGCGCAGGCACCCGCGCAGCTGGAACGGGCGTGGAAACACGACTGGCAGCCGGCGCTCGCCCACCTGCGGCCGGCGCGCGACCTGTATGTCGTCGGCCGCGGGCTCGGCCTCGGTGTCGCCCAGGAAGCGGCCTTGAAATTGAAGGAGACCTGCGGGTTGCATGCCGAAGCGCTAAGCGCTGCGGAGCTTCGGCACGGTCCCATGGCGCTGGTGCAGGTAGGCTTTCCCGTCCTGATTTTTGCTCAGAATGACGAGACGCACGGCGGCGTCGAGTCACTGGCCGCGGAGCTTGCTGCGCGCGGCGCACAGATCCTGCTTGCGGGCGCGAAGGCGCCCGATGCTCTAGTCCTCGCCACCGAGACTGCTCATCCGGCAATCCAGCCCATGCTGATCATTCAGTCGTTCTATCGGCTGGTAAACGCCCTGGCTGTAGCGCGTGGGTTCGATCCGGATCGCCCGCCACATCTGCGTAAGGTCACTGAGACCGTTTGATGCCAAACGCGACGACCCTGGCCCTGGTCAACGGGCGCGTGCTCACAGATGAGGGGTTGGTCGAGGGAAGGTGCGTTCTGATCGAGCGCGGCCGGATCGTCGCCGTTGCTGATTCCGCCGACCCGCGGTGTGCCCAGGCGGTGCAACGCGATCTGGGTGGCAACATGTTGCTACCCGGCTTCATTGACTCCCAGGTGAACGGCGGCGGTGGAGTCTTGTTCAACGACGCCCCGAGTGTCGAGGCAATCCGGGAGATCGGACGTGCGCACCGAAAATTCGGTACCACGGGTTTTCTGCCAACGTTGATCAGCGCGGACCTGGACGTCGTCGCAACAGCGATCGAGGCCGTTCAGAATGCCCTGACATTGGGTGTGCCCGGAGTGCTGGGCATTCACATCGAGGGTCCCTTCCTGAATGTCGAGCGCAAGGGCATCCATGACCCCGGCAAGATCCGAGAGCTCGATCCGGCAGCGGTGAGCCTGCTGACATCGCTGCGAGGCGGCCGGACGCTGGTGACCCTGGCGCCGGAAATGACCACTCCCGACATGATCAAGAAGCTCGCCATTGCCGGAGTCGTGGTCTCGGCGGGTCATACGAATGCCACCTATGCGCAGATCCGTAGCGACCTGCGCCACGGACTCACGGGATTTACACATCTGTTCAACGCGATGTCGCAGCTGACAGCCCGCGAGCCGGGTGTGGTAGGCGCCGCACTGGATGATCCCGACAGCTGGTGCGGGATCATCGTGGATGGCGAGCATGTCGATCCGGTCGTGTTGCGGATATCGATGCGCTGCAAGCGCCGCGACCGCTTCATGCTCGTAACCGATGCCATGCCGAGTGTCGGCACGGACAGCAAGTCGTTTGATCTGCAGGGCCGCAAGATCACTGTATCGGGCAATCTATGCCTCGATGAGGACGGCCGCCTCGCCGGGTCCAACATCGACATGGCTAGCTGCGTGCGCAACGCGGTGAGCATGTTGGGCCTGCCCCTCGCCGAGGCGGTCCGAATGGCCAGCCTGTACCCGGCGGAGTTTTTGGGATTGGCAAACGATGTCGGCTCTATCGCGGTCGGACACCGGGCCAATTTCGTACTTGCCGACGATCGGATGCAGGTGCTGGATACCTGGATCGATGGGCGGTCGGAGTTGGAAGACTCCGCAGCGGCCTGACCATTACTCCGGGGCCTGAAAGCCCTTCGCCCTGTACGTGAGAACTAGCGTGTCTCGCACACCGCCTTCGCCCTCCGGCTGAATCGGCGTGGTCTCATGGATGACCCGAGCGTCGTCCATGAGTAGAAGCGACCATGGTTGCACCATGGTGAAGCGCACACCCGATGGCCCGTTGGCATCGAACACACGGGTCTCGCCCCCGCGAACGTTTCGACGCCGTATCAGCATCAGAGCGACGAAATCGACACCGTCGCGGTGAGCACCCTCGGGAGTCGGTCTACCGATTCCCCCGGCTGTATCGATGCGGAACTGATGAGCCTCGATAAACCATCGCTCCACGGGACGAACCTGCGCGAATAGGGACCCAATGGACGCCACGAGCTGCCCCCACACAGGCGCCTTCACGACCTCCGGCGCAATGGGCTCAAACCAGCGTTCAAGGCCCCCATGTAAAGCGTTGTACGAGGTCGGCTGCCAATGCGCGCGATGAGGCGCCAGAGTCAGCGCACCTCCCACGTCCTGCACGAAGCAAGCATGTCTACGCGATCGGTAGTGCCCACCGTCACGTAGGTACTGATCCCGTGGCAGGGAACTCCACCATTCCTCAAGTGGGTTCAGCTGTGCGACGTCAACTTGCAGGGTAGGAGCCAGATCCTCGGGGAAGAGGAAGGCGTAGCCAGCCTTCGATAAATTCTCGATGACATTCATTTGGCTCTTTTATCACGAGCGGCAGCGGCCAACAGCTACGCCGGCCACGGAACCGTCCGCCCGTGGGTGCGTTTATTGCTGCCACATCGATTCGGCAGCCCGCGGACTGGAGAGCAAAAAATGAGCCATATCAAGCAAGTGCAAGAGATTCGCGAACGTGCCCGCAAGCAGATTACGGAGGGCGCGGTCACCGCTGACTACGCGCTCGACCGCAAGCAGGTCGTCGCAATCCTGAATGAAGCGCTCGCCACCGAGATCGTCTGCGTGCTGCGGTACAAGTTTCACTACTTCATGGCCTCAGGCATTCATTCACAGGCAGTGAAGGAGGAGTTCAAGGAACATGCTGCCGAGGAGCAGGAGCACGCGGACTGGCTCGCGGAGCGCATCAAGCAGCTCGGGGGCAAGCCGGAGATGAATCCATCGGTGCTGACAAGCCGCAGCCACAGCGAGTACAAGGAGGGGACTTCGCTGACGGACATGATCCGCGAGGATCTGATCGCCGAGCGGATCGCGATCGAGTCATACCGCGAAATCATTCAATTCCTGGGCGACAAGGACCCCACGTCCAAGCGGCTGATGGAACACATCCTCGCCAAGGAGGAGGAGCACGCGGATGACATGGCCGACCTGCTGTTCGCCGTGGAGCCATCGACCGGCGAAGGCTCGCGCAACCTCTACTTTCCGGACGAGGTCCCCGGCACAGCCAACGAGATCACCAAGAAGAGCGGCGAAAGCACTGGCAACAAGCAGCCGGGCGTCAAACCCAGCTGAGTTTCCGTGGGGCCGGGCGGCGGGCGCGCGCGGGTACGCTCATCCCGTCCGCGGGATCACCGCCTTCACGGCCTCGACCACGTGCGAGGTGGTGAACCCGAAGTGCTTGAACAGCTCTGCAGCGGGGGCTGACTCGCCGAACGTGGTCATGCCGATGACAGCCCCTGTCCGGCCAACGTATTTCCTCCACAGGTCCGGTGATCCCGCCTCGACCGCCACACAGGGAAGATCCGGCGGCAGCACCGAGTCCCGATAATCCGGCGACTGTCGGTCGAAAACCGAGGTCGCCACCATCGACACTACGCGCACCGGGATTCCTTCCTGGGCGAGAGCCTTCTGTGCCTCCACGGCCAGGCCAATCTCGGAGCCCGTGGAGATGAGGACAGCGCGCGCCGCCGCATCCGGCTCGACTAAAACGTAGCCGCCGCGTGCAATGTTGGCCGACGCGGCGGCCGAACGCCGTTGAAACGGCAGGTTCTGGCGGCTGAAAATCAGACAGGTTGGGCCGTCGCGCCGCTCGAGCGCAGCGGCCCACGCGATCACCGACTCCTCGGTGTCGCAAGGTCTCCACAGGTCCATGTTTGGAATCAGGCGTAACGAGGCCACGTGCTCAACAGGCTGATGAGTTGGCCCATCCTCGCCCAACCCGATCGAGTCATGCGTAAACACGAAAATCGAGCGGATCCGCATCAGGGCGGCCATGCGCAAGGCGTTGCGGCAGTAGTCGGAAAACGTGAGAAACGTGCCGCCGTACGGAATGAACCCACCGTGCAAGGCAATGCCGTTCATGACCGCGGCCATTCCAAACTCGCGCACGCCGTAATGTATGTAGTTGCCACGCGGCGCCGTTACGGGCCGGGACCCGGACCACGCAGTCAGATTGGAGCCGGCCAGGTCGGCCGAGCCTCCCAACAGCTCCGGTAAACCCGGCGCGAAAGCTTCGATGACATCTTGCGAAGCTTTGCGGGACGCGAGGGTTTGTGCCTTCTCGCGCACCTTGGCCGCCAACAGCTGCACCCAGGTTGCAAAGTCGGCCGGTAACTCACCCGCGAGCCGCCGCTCGAGCTCGCGCGCTTCGGCCGGAAAGGCACGCGCATACTGCCCAAATCTTGTTTTCCAGTTGCTCTCGGCGAGCGCGCCTGCCTCACGGGCATCCCATGCCTCGGACACGTGAGACGGCACCACGAACGGTGGATATGACCACCCGAGCTCAGCCCGCGCCGCTGCAATTTCCTTATCTCCAAGCGGTGCACCGTGCGACTCGTGAGTCCCCGCTTTTGTGGGAGCACCTTTGGCAATGACAGTCTTGCAACAGATCAGCGAGGGCCGGTCGTGCACTGCCTTGGAAGCAACAATGGCGCGATCCACGGCCTCGCTATCATGGCCATCGACATTTGGCACGACGTGCCAACCATATGCTTCGAACCGCTTCGGCGTGTCGTCGGTGAACCACCCCTTGACATGCCCATCGATGGAAATTCCGTTGTCGTCATAGAACGCGATGAGCTTGCCCAGGCCGAGCGTGCCCGCGAGTGAGCAGGCCTCGTGCGAGACGCCTTCCATCAGGCAGCCATCTCCCAGAAACACGTATGTATGATGGGAGAACAACTCGAGCCCTGGCCGATTGAACTCCTGCGCGAGCAGCTTTTCCGCCAGCGCCATGCCAACTGCGTTCGAGATGCCCTGCCCCAGCGGCCCCGTCGTGGTTTCGGCGCCCGGAGTGATACCGTATTCGGGATGGCCTGGTGTCTTTGAGCCCATCTGCCGGAAGCGCTGCAGCTGCTGCAACGGCAGGTCATAGCCGCTCAAGTGCAAGAGTGCATACAACAGCATGGAGCCGTGCCCGTTGGAGATCACGAACCGGTCGCGATCGGCCCACTGAGGATTCGCGGGATTGTGACGCAGGTGCCGCCGCCACAACACCTCGGCGATCTCGGCCATGCCCATCGGCATGCCAGGGTGCCCGGAGTTCGCCTTCTGCACGGCATCCATGGCGAGGGCCCGGATGACGTTTATAACATCGCGGCGCGCGGCATCGTCAGTGGCAGGATTGAGGCTGGTTTCGGCTCTGGGTTCGGCGCTCATCACGTAGCTCCTGTCGTGCACAGCTGCAAACGGGGTTGGCAGGCCGGGGCCCGCAGGTACATCGTCACCAGGTCGGTCAGCCTGTCGACGAGTCCGTCCGCCTTGGCGTCTGTGGTGGCGTGGTCCTTGCCGTACCCGTAGCTAACTGCTATGACCGGGCAACCGGCCGCCCGGGCCGCAGCGATGTCCATACTGGTATCACCGACGTACAACATCTCGGCCGGTGCGATACCTAGACGCGAGCAGGCCGACAGCAGCATGTTGGGGCTCGGCTTGCGGTCTTCGGCTCGATCCGCGCACAGCGTAAAGGCGAAGAAACCACCCAGTCCTGCTTCGCGCAGCAGTGGCTCCGAAAACATGCTGTCCTTGTTCGTGACACAACACAGCGCAATGCCTGCGTCTGCCAGCGACCGCAGAGCCTGCACGACACCCGGATAAACCTTACTGTGCTTGAACAGGCGTTGGCCGTAGAGCCGCCGGAACAGCGCGAGTGCGGCTGATCGTTGCGCCGCATGCGTCGGGCGATTTTCGAGACTCTCGGTGAGCGCACGCAATACGAGTTGGTCGACGCCGTTCCCCACCAGTGCCCTGACGCGAGGCTCTGGCAGCTCTTTCGCGCCCAGCATGCCGAGCATCAGGTTTACAGCGGCGGAAAGGTCCCCCATGGTATCGATGAGCGTGCCATCGAGATCGAAGGCAGCTGCCCGGACGTATTCAGTGAGCTTTGGCATGCGCAACTCCCGTTCGGGCGGCAGCGTGCAGTGCCGCCAGCCGCTCGAGACTCAGATATGGGGCGCCCAGGCGCGCTTCGTCGGCGGGCGCGAGCGGCTCCTGCGGATCGCCGAGCGATCCGAGAAGCAGATCGGCCGCTGTGAAGTCCTGCGTCCGGGTCCAGACGTTCGGCGTCGCCACCGTGAACAATCCGGCGGATTTCGCCGCTGCGACGCCGATTGCGGAATCCTCCACCGCAATAGCGCATTCCGGATCGACACCGAGGCTCTTCAGCGCGACATTGTATATGTCCGGGGCGGGCTTTTTGTTCGCCACCACGTCTCCCGTGGCAATCGTGTCGAACCAATTCAGGGCCTCGCGCCCGAATCCGGCGGCAATGAGCGGCTCGATATTCTCGGGCGACGTCGTGGAGGCAATAGCGACGCGGACACCGGTATCGCGTGCCTCCATCACCAGGCGCCGCACTCCGCTGCGCGCCTTCACCTGCCCGACTTCGAGCAGTTCCCGGTAAAGGCGGGTCTTGGCCCGGTGGATCTGCGCAATGAGCCCATGCAGACAGCGCTCCTCAGCCGCTGACAGGCGCAATCTTTGGATATAGCTGGCAATCCGCTCCTTACCTCCCGTCACACGCAGGAGCTCGCAGTACAGTGGCGCGTCCCAGTTCCATTGCAGGCGGCAAGCATCGAATGCCAAGTTGAATGCCTGGCGATGCACTTCCTCGGTATCGGCAAGCGTACCATCGACATCGAATATGAGCGCTTCGCAACTCATCAGCGGCGGACGACCTGTGATCCCCGGGCCAGCGTCTCCTTGCGACACTCCATCAGGCGCCAGATCATCGGCGTGAAAATCAACTGCAGGGCGAGATCCATCTTGCCGCCCGGACACACGATCGTATTCGCCCGGGACATGAAGGAGTCGTGCAGCATTGATAGCAGATACGGGAAGTCGATGCCGCGCGGGTTGGAGAAGTGAATCACCAGGAACGACTCATCGGGCGTGGGAATGAAGCGCGCAACGAAGGGATTCGAGGTATCGACGACCGGTACGCGCTGGAAGTTGATGTGGGTACGCGAGAACTGCGGACAGATATAATGCACGTAGTCGTGCATCCGCCGCAGGATCACGTCGGTGACTGCCTCCGCCGAGTATCCCCGCGTCGCCTTGTCACGGTGAATTTTCTGTATCCACTCCAGGTTGACTACAGGTGTCACCCCTATCAACAGATCCACGTGCCGCGCGACATTGACCTCATCGGTTACAACCGCGCCGTGCAGCCCCTCGTAGAACAATAGGTCGGTGTCACCCGGGAGGTCCTGCCACTCGGTGAAGGTGCCCGGTTGCTGCTTGTAGCGTGCCGCTTCAGGCTCGTCATGCAGGTACTTGCGGATGCGGCCCGAGCCACGCTGGCCGTAGTCGCTGAACAACTCTTCCAATTCGGCAAACAGGTTGGCCTCGGGCCCAAAGTGACTGAACACATGGTCGCTACGCTCAATGGCGCTCGCCAAACGCTGTTTCATCTCGGCGCGGTCGTAGCGGTGGAAGCTGTCACCCTCGATGAAGCCGGCCGAAATGCTCTCGCGCCGGAAAATCTGCTCGAAAGTGCGCATGACAGAGGTGGTGCCGGCACCGGATGATCCGGTGACGGCGATGATCGGATGCTTGGCCGACATGTTGCTAAGACCCCCGTTAAACGTGCGTAGTGAACAGGCCACGTGTTCCAAAGAGCGGCGCATCGTATTCAAAATCGTTGTGATCGCGGTGATACCGCTCGATGCGCTCGACTTCGTTACGGGCCCCGAACACGAATCCAATCCGCTCGTGCGCGGCCTGCGGCTGCACCTCGAGGATGGGTTGATGACCGGTACTGGCACGGCCGCCGGCCTGCTCGATGAGAAAGCCGATCGGGTTCGCCTCGTACAGCAATCGCAGCCGCCCCGCCTTCGAGAGGTCCTTGCGGTCGCGCGGATACATGAAGACGCCACCCCGCATCAGGATGCGGTGAGTCTCCGCGACCAGCGAAGCGATCCACCGCATGTTGAAATCACGGCCGCGCGGGCCAGCCTTCCCCGAAAGACACTCGTTGACGTACCGTTTGATCGCCGGCTCCCAGTAGCGCGAGTTTGACGCGTTAATTGCAAACTCGGACGTATCGGCCTCGATGGTGATGTCCGGGTGGGTCAGCATGAATTCGCCGATCTCCCGATCCAGCGTAAAGCCGTTCACGCCCCGCCCGGTCGTCAGCACGAGCATCGTCGAAGGACCATAGATGGCATAGCCGGCGCACACCTGTTGGGTCCCGGGCTGCAGGAAATCGCGCTCCGTGGGCTCGGATACCCCGTCGGGGCAGCGCAGCACCGAGAAAATGCTGCCCACCGAGACATTCACATCGATGTTGGAAGAGCCATCGAGAGGATCGAACAGCAGCAGGTACCTGCCGCGGGGGTACTCGGCCGGGATGGGGTAAGGATCCGTCATCTCTTCGGAGAGCATGCCCATCAACTGCCCGCCCCACTCGTTGGTGCGGACGAAAATATCGTTCGCCAGCACGTCGAGCTTCATCTGCGCTTCGCCCTGGACATTGGTCGTTCCGATGGCGCCGAGCGCATCGGACAAGGCTCCCTTGCCGATGACCCTGGCGATACGCTTGCAGGCGAGCCTGACGTCGTTGATGAGGGCGGTAAACCCCCCGGTTGCATGATTGCAGCGCCGCTGCTCCTCGATCAGGAATCGCGTCAGAGTCTTGGTCGTTGAAATTTTCGTGTACCCCATGCCGCACTCCCGACGTTTGTTTTCTATGGCCCGGCAGACTTGTCAACGCTGAACACCCGACTCGCGCGGATGTCAGCCGCTTTGATGGTGAGCAGATCCTCTTTGGACAGGACACCCCCGCGGCGCTCGAACAGGCGGCTGGCCTGGCGCAGCCGGGCGCGGTCAAGGGCATTGCGTACCGACCTCGCGTTGGCGAAATGCGGCTGCGCGATGCGCCGCTCGATGTACTCCAACAGTGCGGTATCAGCCTCGCTGTCCAGCCGGTATTGCATCTGCTCGAGCATCAAACCGGCGATGGCATGCAGCTCCCCAGGCGTGTAGTCCGGGAAATCGATGTGGTGCGCCACACGCGAAGACATGCCCGGGTTGCTGCGGAAGAACGTGTCCATGCGATCCTTGTAGCCGGCAAAGATCACGACGAGGTCGTCACGCTGGTTCTCCATGACCTGCAGGAGGATCTCGATCGCTTCCTGACCGTAGTCGCGCTCGTTCTCCGGTCTGTAGAGGTAGTACGCCTCGTCGATGAACAACACCCCGCCCATGGCACGCTTCAGTACTTCGCGGGTCTTCGGGGCTGTGTGACCGATGTACTGTCCTACCAGGTCATCGCGCGTCACCGCGACGAGATGACCTTTGCGGACATAACCCAACCGATGAAGAATTTCGGCCATCCGCAGTGCCACGGTGGTCTTGCCCGTGCCCGGATTGCCGGTGAAGCTCATGTGCAGCGAGGGTGCTCCGGCGGACAGGCCCAGCGAGTGCCGCAGCTTGTCTACCAGCAGCAGCGCCGCGATGTCGCGTATGCGGCTCTTGACCGGCTCGAGGCCTATGAGCTCCCGTTCCAGCTTATCCAACACCTCACCGATGTTGGACTCGCGGAAGACGGCATCCAGATCGAGCTGCGGCGCGGGTCCGCCCTGAGGCGGCGGATAGTCACGACGAGCCTGACCGTTCGACTGTACGTTGATGATCGCGTCCATCATGCCAGTCCATCAGTATCTTTCGCCTTCGGGGCGCTCGACTGCGTAGGAACGTGTGGTGTATTGCACGTGCCGGCCACCTGCCTCGCGGCGCTCGAGCGCGAAACCGGGCTCCTTATCGGGCCTGCCGACGATGAACGACAGGCGCAGAGATTCCCTGCCGAGCGACGAATCGAACGCATTGATCTTGATGTAATGCTGCGGAAACGTCCGCCGGCACGACTGCAGCTCGGCCATGATGCCCGCGGCATCGCGGATGTCGAACATGGGCTGGCCGAACATTTCCCAGTAGGTGTTGCGCGGATGCGGGTCATCGGTGTATTCGATCGACACGGCCCAGCCATTGCTCAGGCAGTACTCGATCTGATTGCGGATCTGCGTGTCGGTCAGATCGGGAAGGAAAGAAAAAGCGCCTTGGGTGAGTCTCATGTTGGTGGGCTCCTGGATCAGGCAGGGGTCGCGGTGGGCACGAAGTCGAGCGTATCGGTGCTCGTGTAGTTGAACGTGATCTCGCCCCACGTATCCAACGCCGCCTTCAGTGGCGCGCAGTGCTTGGCGGCCTCCACGAGGATTGACGGACCCTCGTTCCAGATATCACGCCCTTCGTTGCGTGCGAGTACCATGGCCTCCAGTGCAACCCGGTTGGCCTGCGCCCCGGCCTGGATACCCATCGGGTGTCCAATGGTGCCGCCGCCGAACTGCAACACGACGTCTTCGCCGAGGTAGTGCAGGAGTTGGTGCATCTGTCCGGCATGGATCCCACCGGATGCAACCGGCATGACTCCGGGTAGTCCGGCCCAGTCCTGCTCGAAGAATATGCCGCGTTGCAGATCCAGAGGGTTGCTGCTCTCGCGCAGCACGTTGTAGAAGCCTTGCACCGAGTTCGGGTCCCCTTCGAGCTTGCCGACGACCGTACCGGCATGGATGTGGTCAACTCCCGCGAGCCGCATCCACTTGCAGATGACGCGGAAGGAAATTCCGTGATTCTTCTGCCGCGTGTAGGTTGAATGCCCCGCGCGGTGCAGGTGCAGCAGCATGTCGTTCCTGCGCGCCCACTTGGCCATGGATTGAATTGCCGTATAGCCGATCACCAGGTCGATCATGACAATGACCGAGCCGAGCTCCTTCGCAAACTCCGCGCGCTCGTACATGTCCTCCATCGTGCCGGCGGTGACGTTTAGATAGTGGCCCTTGATCTCGCCCGTGGCCGCCTGGGCGCGGTTCACGGCTTCCATGCAGTTGAGGAAACGGTCGCGCCAGTGCATGAAGGCCTGCGAGTTGATGTTCTCATCGTCCTTGGTGAAGTCCAGTCCGCCCTTGAGGGCTTCGTACACCACCCGGCCGTAGTTCTTGCCGGACAGCCCCAACTTGGGTTTCACGGTCGCACCCAACAGGGGGCGGCCGAATTTGTCGAGGCGCTCGCGTTCCACGACGATGCCGGTGGCAGGACCTGCGAACGTCTTCACGTAGGCGGTCGGAAAGCGCATGTCCTCGAGCCGCAATGCCTTCAGGGGCTTGAACCCGAAGACATTGCCGATGATCGAGGCGGTGACGTTGGCGATCGAGCCTGGCTCGAACAGGTTGAGGTCATAGGCGATGTAGGCGAAGTATTGATCGTGTGAGCCGGGCACCGGCTCAACCTTGTAGGCCTTGGCACGATAGCGGTCGCAGGCAGTCAGACGGTCAGTCCAGACCACCGTCCACGTCGCGGTGGAGGATTCGCCCGCAACGGCGGCAGCCGCTTCGATGGGGTCAACACCCTCCTGCGGAGTGATCCTGAAGAGCGCCAGAATGTCCGTCTCGCGTGGCTGATAACCGCTGTCCCAGTAGCCCATCTGGGCGTACTTCATCACTCCGGCCTTGTAGCGGGCTGCCCCGGATTTGGCCTCGACGGCCGCGCCGTTGCCGTTGGACAGGCTGTTCTGCTGCATGAGAGTCCCCTTGCGATCCGGTTCGGTGGCTTGAATTGCCGGGTCTGTGGGGCGATCGTGGCGCTTGCTTTCCATTAGGTCTAGTTAGATATTGTTCGCCTGTGCATAAGCATTGCTTATGTCGCTGCCGGACGGGTTTTTTGCCTTATGACACCGTGGGACAAAAGCTATGCGTAACGTGACATTGAGGCAGATGAGAGTGTTTGCGGCGGTGGCGCGGCACTTGTCATTTACCCGTGCGGCGCGCGAGTTGCACCTGACACAGCCGGCCGTCTCCCAACAAGTGAAGCTGCTCGAGGACGAAGTCGGCTTGCCGCTCTTCGAAAAGCTCGGGCGGAAGGTGCAACTGGCGCCGGCAGGCGAGGAACTGCTGCGCTATGCCAGCCAGACCCTGGAGCTGATGCGCGAAGCGGCGGAATCGCTGGCGGCCATGCGGGGTCTCAAACGCGGTGTTCTGAAACTCGGCGCGGTCAGCACGGCGAAGTATTTCGCGCCATCACTTCTATCCGCCTTCACGCCGGCCTACCCCGAAGTAACCATCAAGTTCGGAGTTGGCAACCGCGAGGAGATCATTGCCCAGATGGCCGCGAACGACATCGACCTCGTCATCATGGGGCGGCCGCCCCGGGAACTCGACACGATCGCGGCTGCGTTTGCCAAGCACCCGCTGGTGATCATCGCTTCGCCCGATCACCCGTTGGCAGCGCGCAAACGCATCCCGCTCAAGCAGCTGAGCACCGAGCAGTTCCTGATAAGGGAGGAAGGCTCCGGCACGCGTGCATCGATGGAACATGTGTTCCGGGAACGACACGTGCCCTTCCGGGTCTCGATGGAGGTGAGCAGCAATGAGACTATCAAGCAAGCGGTCATGGCAGGCATGGGGCTCAGTTTTATCTCCGCGCACACCGTTGGGCTCGAGCTCGCGGCGGGCAAGCTCGTCTGCCTGGACATCGTCGGTCTGCCGATCGTGCGGGATTGGTATGTAATGCATTTGCGCGATAAACACCTTTCGCCCATCGCGGCGGCGTTCCGCACCTTCCTGTTGGAGCGTGGCGCACAGATCATTCACAAGGCCATAGGCGACATTCCGGCTGCACGGAGGCAATAGTGCTCAGTTTCAAGGCTCATCTGATTGCGGCCGGGCTGCTCCTGGCAAGCGCGGCGGCGTGTGCCGACGAGACCCCTACCCGGCAGATGCGTCTCGACGATGTGGACCTGCGTATCGAGCTTGCGGATTCGGGGTTTCGTGGGGGTACCGAGCCGCTTCTGGAGTGGATCCAGCGCTCGCTGGGAATCGTTCGTGCGTACTACGGCACCTTCCCGACCAGCTCCTTGCGAATCCGGATTGTTGCCGAGGATGGTGGTGGCGTGCACGGCGGCAAGACCTGGGGCAACCGTGGTGGTTTCATTCGCGTGCAGGTTGGCCGCGATGTTACGCCGGCACAGCTGCTCGATGATTGGGTGTTGGTGCACGAGATGACCCACCTGGCGCTGCCTGACGTCGGTGACGACCAGAGTTGGTTTTCCGAAGGGCTGGCGGTGTATGTAGAGGGAGTCGCACGCGCGCAGGCCGGCAATAGAACCCAGCAGGACGTGTTCGCGGAGCAGATGAAACAGATGCCGCGCGGCATGCCTCAAGCCGGAGACCGGGGATTAGACCATACTCATACGTGGGCCCGCACGTACTGGGGTGGAGCTATGTTCTGCTTCCTTGCGGATGTGGAGATTCATCGCAGGACGGGTAACCGATCTGGGTTGCAGGATGCGATGCGCGCCGTCGCAAAGGCCAGCGGGGGGCTGTCGGCGGACTGGTCCATCAACCAGGTTTTTGCCACCGCGGATGCAGCGACCGGCACGAAGGTGTTGGAAGAGCTCTACGCGCAGATGAAAAACAGTCCGGTGACTCCGGACCTGCGGGAGCTGTGGGCAAAACTCGGGGTTGAGCCGAATGGCGGCACCGTGAGGTTGCGTGACGATGCACCGCTGGCGGATGTTCGCCGGGCGATCATGGAACCTCGGGTGAATAAAACGTAGTCATTATCGCGGTGACCGCCAGTACGGCGCAGATGACGACGTACTCGGCTGCGACCGCAATCTTGAATGCTCGCGGCTGCCCTCTGGCGCACGCGGGCCCGTAGGTCCATTTGTTCAAGGTCGCCAATGCCATCAGGACGCCAAACAGGGTTACTTTCGCCAGCAGCAGTTGCCCGTAGGGTTGCCTGAAGACAGCCCAGTTTGGGACCAGGAGCACGGCGAGACCGACGCCTGCCAGCAGGATGACTGGTACTACCCAGGCTGCTATGCGTGAAAACGCTTCGACCACCTGTGCGGCGACAGGCGGTGGCTCTCGGCTGGCTGCCAGATGGAGTGGCCACAGTGATCCCAGCCAGAATGCGACAACTAGCAGGTGGAGTGTCAGGAGTGCTGCTGCGGCTGGACGGTATGGGGTAACGGAGGTGTGGCCGGTTAAGGTGAAGGATGTGATGGCAAGGACGGCGCCTGCCATCGCGATTGCCAGCGGAGCGCGGCCAGGCGCACGCGCGTCGCCTGCGTTCTGATCCAGGGATCGCGCGCCGCGGCGCAAGCCCGTCGCTACGAGCGCTAACCCAAGCATTCGCAACGCGAACGCCGCACCTTCCGACGATCGCAGCGTCATTGCCTGCATTGCCGGGTCCATCACTCCGCCCATCTCTCCCGCCATGCGCGCGGCTTCGAGCGCGTGGTGCCCAGCCACGAACAGCAGCCCCGCGATGGCCAGTCTCCACCCGAGTGTTGTGATGGCCTGCAGACTGTCAGGTACGAGGCGCCCAAATACGGCGATGAAAAGAGGTATGCCCGCCGCATTCAGGAGCAGCACAAAGCTAACAGCCCGGAGCGCGACTGACAGCGCATCCGGGCCAACTAGCATTGACATCCCCTGAGGAATGATCGGGTGCCGTTAGTGCCCGGTGGCGCCGGGCGCTGATGTCGTCGCCGGGGACGGACCCACCGTGAATGTCACCTTCCCGGGCATCACATGCCCATCGTCGCCAACAGCGCGAAAACTCAGCACATACTTCCCCGCCAGCAATTGTGGCGCGGGAATGGAGATCTGCGCAGACGCTGTCGTCGGCAGCGGTCCTATTTTCTTCGCCGGCTCCGCATCTTTCTGCAGCGAAAGCGCAGTCAACCTGGCCGGCTCAGCGAACGTCAATAGGAATTTCGCCGGTGAAACCGTAACCGTGCTGCCATCAGCGGGAACCGCCTTCACCAGGTGAGTGTGTGCAAAAGCCAGCACACTGCAGACCATGAGTATCGATGCACACGCAATTCGAGCAATTTTCATAGTAGCCTCCATCAAAACCAGATGCGTATTGCCTCGCACCGAAACGAGATCGATACATTCGCACTGCCTCCACTATGCGCACCTCCAGCGATGCGCAAATGCGGTCAGCCCGCAGGGGCTGATCCTCGGGTCCGCTCAAGGCGGACGGGGGAATCGCGTTGGATCAGGCGATGGGAGGTCGAAGGAACTCGTCGATACGAGGCGCGACGAATTGCGCACTCGAGAGCGATTGGATCGCAACGGTTGTCGCGACATCAGCAGGTGGCGGCAGATCGAAAGCCGCAGGTGTATAGACGCAATGACACTGGCACGCAGTTACGTGGCAGCAATCATGGTGACCCGCGGTCGCATGTTTGTTGACACCTTGGCTAGGCATCATGCCGTGCGGGCTATCGTGCATTGGGCAATCGGCTTGGGCTGACGCGACTGTGGTGGCAGGCGTCGGCACGTCATGCCCGTCCAGCGCCGCCCGTGCGGTCTGCAACGGCAACCCGACCACCAGCTGAAAGACCAGCAGCACAAACAGTGCAGCTTTCGGGTGCAGAATTTTTGCCAGACGGCGTCTCACACCTGAAAGCTTACACTGAAAATAGCTGAATGCTCACACGGCGCGATCTGCGCCGCATAGCTTGCAGGCGTTGCCGATGCAGTTGCACCGGCCGCGCCTCCGCGGCAACCGCGACTAACGTCGTCCGCTCGAGCGTCCGCCGCCTGCACGATGCCGCTGCCCGCCACCAGCGCCGCCGCCGGAAGAGAATCGGCGCGAGGGTTGCGCGGTTCGGCCTTGACCACCGCCACCACCGGTCCCCGCATGCCCCTGCCCCGCATGGGCCTGCCCAGCAAGCGCCGGCCGACTGCGGTCACCGCCACCATTACCGTGGCGCCCTGATCGCTCATTGCGACCGCCGCCGTGTCGGCCTGAGTGTCTGCTACCGCCACCGCCACGATGCTCGGACGGGCGTACGTCGCTTGAACCATTACCGCCATGCGGTGCGCCCGCAGGGGTCGCGATAATCTTAAACTCCGGTAACGCGGTCACCGGCAAAACCCGCTTGAGCATCCGCTCGATGTCTTTGAGCAGCGAACCCTCGTCTGGGGAGACGAGGGACACCGCGGAACCAGAGCCACCGGCACGCGCGGTGCGCCCGATGCGATGCACGTAGTCCTCGGGGACATTGGGCAGCTCGTAATTCACCACGTGCGGCAGCTCTTTGATGTCGAGCCCGCGAGCCGCGACTTCAGTCGCCACGAGCGCCGTGATCTTGTTTGACTTGAAATCGGATAGCGCCCGCACGCGCGCACCCTGGCTCTTGTTCCCATGAATCGCCGAAGAGCGGATACCGTTCGATTCGAGCTGCTGGGCCAGGCGGTTCGCACCGTGTTTCGTGCGGGTGAATACCAGCACCTGGTGCCAGTTCCCATTATCGATCAGGTGCGCAAGCAGATGCCGCTTGTGATCCTTCGACACGCGATACACCTGTTGATCGACGCGCTCCGCCGTTGCATTCCGGGCAGACACTTCGATACTGACGGGGTTGCGCAGGATGCGCCCCGCCAGCTGCCGAATGTCATCGGAATAGGTGGCGGAGAACATCAGGTTCTGGCGCTGCGCCGGCAGAAGCTTCACAACACGCCGGATCGCAGGGATGAATCCCATGTCCAGCATCCGATCGGCTTCATCGAGCACGAAGCACTCGACATTGCGCAGGTCGAGCGCTCCCTGCTGCGCCAGGTCGAGCAGCCGCCCGGGGGTCGCGACGAGCAGATCGCAGCCCGCGTACAGCGCGTCGATCTGCGGGTTGATACTGACACCGCCAAACACAACAACCGTGCGAATTCCGACATACCGGCCGTAGGTGCGCGCGCTTTCGGCGACCTGTGCGGCAAGCTCGCGGGTAGGCGTCAAAACGAGGGCACGCGGCGCGCGCCCGCCGGCTTGACCGAGTTTCTGCAGGATGGGCAGAACGAATGCGGCGGTCTTGCCGGTTCCCGTCTGGGCGCCGGCAAGCACATCGCCGCCCGCGATCACCGCGGGAATGGCCTTGGCCTGGATGGGGGTAGGAATGCTGTAGCCCTTTTCGTCTACAGCACGCAGCAGCTCGGGCTTCAGCCCGAGATCGGCAAATGACATGCAATAACCTCTCAAATGAACTCGCACGCAGCGACGGGCGCTGCAGCGGTCAGTTGCGAGGAGTGTAAGTTTGGATGGGGATGGGGGGCCCTAAATGGATCGCCCTGGCCCGCAAAACGAGGCGCTGACCGCGCACCTACTGAAGGCCGCGCACTCTACAGGCTTTGCAAGCCTGCGTCCAATCAGGACAATCGGCTGCTATGTCACTCATCACCCTGCTCGATTCGCATCTCGCCTATGGCGACCGGCCGCTCCTCGATGGTGCGCAACTGGCGGTCCGCGCCGGTGAGCGCGTTGGCCTGATCGGTCGCAACGGCACCGGGAAGTCCACGCTCCTGCGCGTCATAGCGGGGCTGACGCAACTCGATGACGGCGAAGTTCAACGGCGCGATGGACTGCGAATCACCTTCGTGGAGCAGGAGCCGGAGCTCCCGCCGAGCCCGACACTTCGCGAGAGCCTGCTCGCACGCGCGGCTCTCGAGCCTGACGCGGCGCATCTGCATGCCGACGAGCGTGAACGATGGCGGATGGAAGCACGGCTGACGGAATTCATGCAGCGCTTCAATCTCGATGCCGAGCGCGCCCCCGCGACGAGCTCGGGCGGCGAGCGTAAACGTGCGGCACTGGCTCTCGCACTGACCCTCCAGCCGGATCTCTTACTGCTCGATGAGCCGACCAATCACCTCGACATCGAGGGTATCGAGCGGCTGGAGGAACTGCTCCTCAGGGTCCCCGCGTGCATGGTGATTACCCACGACCGCGCTTTCCTGGACCGGATCACGACCCGCATCGTCGAGCTCGACCGCGGAATTCTGCGCTCCTACCCTGGAAATTTTGCAGCGTACGAAGAGCGCAAAGAACAGGAGATCGCCGCGGAGGATGTTGCGCGCCGCCGCTTCGAGAAGTTCTGGGCCCAGGAGGAAGTCTGGATCCGCAGGGGGGTGGAAGCGCGGCGCACCCGTAACGAGGGCCGCGTGAAAAGACTGGAGCGCCTGCGGGTTGACCGCGCGGAACGGCTCGACCGCATCGGCAATGTGAAGCTGAGCCTGGATGCGGGCGAACGCTCCGGACAGCTCGTGGCGGAACTGCAGGACGTAGTCAAAAGCTTCGGAGGACGGAGGATCATCGACCGACTGTCGATGCGGCTCATGCGCGGGGATCGCGTGGGGCTCATCGGGCCCAACGGGGCCGGAAAGACCACACTGCTCGGCATCCTTCTGGGTACGCTCGAGCCCGACAGTGGCCAGGTTCGGCTGGGCACCAACCTGGCCGTTGCGTACTTCGATCAACTGCGCGCCCAGTTGGATCCGGACAGTACGGTGGCGGAAACCATCAGTCCCGGCTCTGACTGGGTGGAAATCGGTACCGAGCGCAAGCACATTATGAGCTATCTCACCGATTTCCTCTTTCCCGCGCAGCGGGCGAAGTCACCGGTGAAGATGCTGTCGGGCGGCGAGCGCAACCGCCTGCTGCTCGCGCGGTTGTTTGCGCGCCCCGCGAACCTCGTGGTGCTGGACGAGCCAACCAACGATCTGGACATCGAGTCGTTGGAACTGTTGGAGCAGAAACTGCAGGAATACTCCGGCACCCTGCTCCTCGTGAGCCATGATCGGCGTTTCCTCGACAACGTCGTCACTCAAACGCTCGCCGCCGAAGGCAACGGCATCTGGCACGAATACGTCGGTGGCTACAGCGACTGGCTGCAGCAGCGCCGGCGACCAACAGCGCAACAACCCTCGAGCAAGTCCGATACCGCGGCCGCGGGCAAATCCGAAGAGCGCAGCGCGCCAGCGCCTGCGAAAGACAAGCCACGCGGGAAGCTCAGCTACAAGGACCAGCGCGAGCTCGCCTCGCTGCCGGACGAAATTGAGGCGCTGGAGCGCGAGCAGTCTGAACTAAATGCCCTGATGAGCGGTCCAGACTACCATCGCCGCGGTGCCCAGCAGATCCGCGACGATCGTCGCAGGAGCGATGAAATCGAAGCTTTGCTGCTGGCCAAGTTCGAGCGCTGGGAGAGCCTCGAAGAAGCACGCAAATAGTCACGATTGGCGCTCAATTATTAGCAGGAACGGACTCGATTCATTCACGCCACACCCTTAAGATCAAGGGTCTGGTGACAGCCCCAGGCACGTAACGACGCTCGGTAATGAGGCTCATGTTGAAGATAAGGCGCGGGAATCCATGGATCGGCTGCCTGCTGCTGGCGAGTGCCGCACTCATCGGGTGCGCTCCCAAGACCGACGTGTCGGCGACGGGAAATGTGCCGGCGCAGTATTCGCATATCTATGTGTCGGTTAAAGAAATCTGGTTCCACACGAGCGCCACCGCGGGCCCCAACGACACCGCGTGGCTCAAGTTTCCACTGAGCACACCGGTGACGGTCGATCTCACCGCCTCGGTCGGCGCTCTCACTTCCATCACCAGCGGTTTGGGCGTCCCGGTGGGAACCTATGCCCAGGTCAGGCTCATCCCGGTCGATTCCGGTGAGACGCTCCTCTCGTCGGCCTCGAGCCTGGGGGCTGCGTACAACTCGGAGGTCGATTACGTCGACGCTAACGGCACGCCTCGGCAGGTAGCGCTCGAATTGCAAAATCCTGACAAGGGAATCGGCATTGCAACATCGATAGCGGTGAAAAGCACCGGCGCGGCCATCTTCTCGTCTGCGAGCAGCAGCTCGAGTAGCAGCAGTTCCAGTAGCAGCTCGTCGAGCTCTTCGAGCTCGTCCAGTGCGCCCCTCTCGCTCGCCCTCAATCTCAACGGTGCCACGGACGTGGTGCCGTTCACTTACAGCGGCGTGAGCGGCGGTGTAACCACCACCTTCAAAGGGATGCTCCTCAATCCGCATATGAGCGCCGCCGATACCTCGGCGGTTGGCGCCATTGCAGGAACGTTGAATATTGCGAACCTGACTGATATCTCAACTACGAGTACGAGCACGTTCGTTGACATACAAGTCACCGCGGAATCTCTCAGCACTGACGCCACGCGTCATGTAGTTGTCAACAGCACCCCGGTGCGCGCCGACGGAACGTTCACGCTCTACCCGCTCGCCACGACCTCGTCTTCGCCAACGAGTTATGACCTCGTAATACATGGTCCCCACATAGCGACCATCATCGTCAAAGGGATTACCGTGAATGTCGGTGATCCCTCCACTCCAGTGAGCATCGGGACCATTACGCCCCGGGCGGCTGCGTCCTTCACAGTGGGTGTTGCGACGACCACGCCGCTGCCCGCTGGAGCGTTGGTCGGGTTTTACCAGACAGTGCCGGGCACCTCCGAGGTCCCGTATCTGATCGAGCAACAGCCGATCGACCCGTTCAGCAGGACGTTTGTCGCCGACGCGGCCCTCTCGGTGGCGAGCCTCGACTACGGCACGTTTTCAGGGTCGGCTGTCTCATTGAGCCTCGCCGACCCGGCTGAAGGCGCATCGACATACCGTGTGGGCGCCAGCGCGCCGTTATTTGCGGACGGCGTACTCACGACGACCGTGAGTTCGGCAACAACCGCACTGCCAGTGCCGACCCTGTTCGCCGCTTCCGGCACGGCATTGAATACAGCGACGGTGACTGTAAGCCAGACAACGGCCAAGAAGTACGACAGGGGCTACATCATCATCAGCCATGATGGCGCAATTGTTGCGACCGCGGCGCTGGACTCGGTTCTGACGAAGAGCGCTGCCAGCAGCTTGGCGATAGCGGGATTGCCCGGCGGTAGCGCCACCACGGGGACGCTCAATAACGGGCTATATGATGTGTCCGTACGGGTCTGGAACTCGAGCGATCCGGTGGGAAAACTGAACCGCGAGACCTATCCGACCGCCCTCGACCTGAGCACGGGCGTCGGCACCGCCTACTCGCTCACGATCGACTGACCCTATAATTAAACCGAACCGATCGGCGAAGAACACCTCTAATCGATCGATTCCGGGCAATATGCGCCCCCAGCCTTGACTACGAGGGAGACCTATTGATGACAGTTTCTTCCGGTCGCGCCAGCTCCGGTGCGCGCTCCATGCTGCGCGCCGCGTACTGTGGTGTCCTCGCGATCGTCGGGCTCATTGCCGGCGGGTGTGGCAACAACACTCTCAATTACGGCACGGTCGTGATCACCGTGTCCTCCGATCCAGGCCCTTTTAATGCCTATGTGGCCGACATCGCGGCCATTACGTTCGTCCGCAGCGATGGCAGCGGCTACGGACTCAGCTTTAGCAGCGGCTACGGCAAGACCGTCGATTTCACCAGGTTGGCCGATACCCCCGAGGTACTCGGCGCTCCAGCCCTGGTCGAAAACACCTATACGTCGGCCACCATCACGATGCATTTCGGGTCGTGGGCGAATTACTATGGCGGCCAAATCTATGTCAATGGACAGACGACGGCAGCCACGCTCGTGGATTCCACTGGCGCCGCCGCGGGCTCGATCAGTTATACGGTCAAATTCGATCCGGCACACCCGCTGGTCGTAAAGAAAGGCACGCCCACCACCCTGGACCTGCACTTCGACATGAGCGCCTCAACGATCGTCGATGCATCGGCATCGCCTGTCAAAGCTACCGTGCGGCCCTTCCTGACTGCCAGCACTCAGCCCGTCATTACAAAGCCACTGCGCGCGCGGGGTGAATTCGTCGCGGCCAACACGGGGGGCAGCAACTTCAGCGTTAATACCGTGGCATTTTTCGACTCGCCGCTCGTTTCCAACGTGCCTGCCGGGGCGGTACAGATTCAGACCACCCCAGACACCACCTATAACGTGAACGGCTCGGTATACCGGGGAGCGGACGGACTCACGGCGCTCAGCAGCCTGTCGATCAACACAGTCATTACGTCGTATGGCTCTTTCACTGACCTGACGCCACAAAAGCCTGTATTCACCGCCACCGAAGTCTATGCGGGCGTCGCAACCGAGAACGTGCTGGCGGGCCGTGTGACCGGAACAGTGGCTTCCCGCACTGCAAATACACTTCACCTGCACAACGTCGGCGTCGTCGC
>JBJMWM010000052.1:0-21945 GCA_045810105.1 Steroidobacteraceae bacterium
CGAAGGACGGGTCTACAGCTTCGTGCCGGCCGAAGTCGCCCACTTCAAGAACGATCCGGTCGGCCGCATGCGGACGCTTGCGAAGGAGCCGGGCCGAGAGAACGTCGAAGCCGTCTCGGCGGACCTCGTGGCGATGCCGGAGGCCACGCAACCGGCGGATGTCCTGTGGCTGCACCTGTTCTACCATGATCTCCACACCGCTCTCATCCAAGCTAAAGGCGCGACGGCGGCTCACTTCAATCGAGCCGTGTACGAGCGGCTGAAGCCCGGTGGGTCCTACGTCATCGTAGATCACGCCGCCGCCGTCGGGGCGGGCGCGAGCAACGCCCAGTCGCTGCATCGGATTGAGCCTGCAGCCCTTCGCGCGGATGTGGAGGCGGCCGGCTTCGTACTGGACGCAGAAAGCACCCTGCTCGCAAACAAGGACGATCCGCACTCGATCAAGGTGTTCGATCCCTCGATCAAGGGCAAGACCGATCGCTTCGCCTATCGGTTCGTGAAACCCTGACAGATCCCGGCGCTGACTTCATGTCGGCCTCTCCAATGGGTGCAAACAAGCCCATCGAAGACATCGAGGCAACCCTGCTTGCCGCCACGAAGTCGCCAACACCCCGACCGGGCGTACCAAAAACGCCCCGCCGGCGGTCCCCAACCCAGGAAATCGGGTGGTCCTGAACTCAGGAAATCAGGTGGTCCCCAACTCGGGAAATCGAGTGGGCCTCAACAGAGGAAATTCTGCACTCGCGTTCTGGCCCGTCTTCTGCCCTGTGTTCTGGCGCGTGCTCTGCCCCGTGCTCTGCCCCGTGTTCTGCCCCGCGTTCTGGCCCGCGTTCTGCCCGGTGTTCTGGCCCGCGTTCTGCCCGGTGTTCTGGCCCGCGTTCTGCCCTGTGTTCTAGCCCGTGTTCTGCCCTGTGTTCTGGCCCGTGCTCTGCCCGGTGTTCTGCCCCGTGCTCTGGCTCGCGCCGTGAATTGCCAGCGAAACCACCGCACTGATCCTACGCGCCGTCGCCTTGTTCCCTGCGCGAGGTCCTAACACCGCGACCGTTTTGGCATCCAGGTACTCGTAGCGCAAACCCGTATGGGCCAGCAGTTGGTCCAACGCGCTGGCGGGCGTGTACTCGCCCTCGAGCCTGGGCGATATCACACCCCGAGCCACGGCCGACTGAATCATGATCGTGAGCCCCGTTTGGCGCCCAAACTCGCTCAATGCATCGCCGACCGGCTGGGGAGCAATATGTAGAATGACCTTCTGGGCCACGGAAGCGGGGACCTGCTGCTGCGCAGGTGCCATTGTCGTGAGCAGGACCACAGGCGCGAGCCAAAGCGGTCGCAGGACATCCATTAAGCGTACTCCACTGATACGGCTGGTTTTTTGGCCATCCCTGCTCCTTCTTCTTCGGATTCTGCCCCTCCTCCCCCTACATGACTTTTCGCATGGGGGGCGCGGGTACACCTGAGAAGCATAAAATTTTGATGCCGGCGGCGTACCCGTCCCCCTGCTCCGAAAGGTCATGTAGGGTAGTAGGTGGCGAAACCGTTACCCCGCCTCGGGCCGACCGTGATATCTCACCGCAACGCACCAACCCCTAAGCCTTCACGTGACAGTGTTGAGCAGGCGTGCGAGCAATACCGGCAGGAGCTGCGGCGGTTCTTTGAACGTCGTGCGCCGCAGGTGGATTGCGCGGACGATCTGGTCCAGCTGGTGTACCTGCGTCTACTGCGTAGTCCACCGGTCGCGTTAGTGAACGATCCGCGGCGCTTCATGTATCGAGTCGCCTGGAACGTACTACGGGATGAGAACCAGCGTGTAGAGCGCGAGCAGCAGCGCGCCGTCAGCTGCGATCCTGAAGTGTTGAAGCAGCTGGCCGAACGCCTCGGATCACTTTGGATTGATGACAGCGACGATGATCTGATTCGGGAACAGCTGGAACAAGTGCTGCGGCAATTGCCGCGAGCCTGCCAGGTAGCCTTCCTGCGTCAGTACCGTGATAACTACAGTTACCTCGAGATCGCCGAGGAGCTGGGAGTGACGTCCCACCTCGTTAAGAAGTACATCGTCAAAGCGCTCAATCACTTCCGCATGCATTTCACGGCATTGGATGCGCATCGCCGGCAACCAGGCAATGCTCCATGAGATTTCGCAGCTCAAAGAACAGCCGGACCGCGCCTCAGGACTCCCAAATCAGCATGGACGCCGCCGAGTGGCTGCTGCGCCTGCAGGACACCGACGTCGATGCGGAAGAGCCCTATCCCGACGCCTTGGAACGCCAAAACGCGTTTTTTAAGTGGCTGACCCAATCGCCCGCGCATGTGCGGGCATTTCTGGAAATCATGGAGGTCGAGCGCCGCGCCGGCCACCCTGATCCGCAACGCCTCATCAAGATACAGGAGCTGCTCGAGGCAAGTCCCGCCGATGTGATTCAACTGTTTGAGCCTCCGCCCGGTGGGGACCACCGGTTGCCCAGGGACTGCGAGGACCAACGGTTACCCGCCGACTCACTCGCAAGTTCGCAGGCAATGCCCACGAGAACGGCTGCCGCCAAGGCCACTCCGGGTCGGCGGCGAAAGGTATTCGTACGTGTCGCAGCCGTTTTCCTGATTTGCGCCGTGGCGACCACCGTCTATCTCGGCAGCCGACCGCCGAATGACTACATAACCGGCATCGGCGAGCAGCGCACATGCAAGTTGCGCGATGGCTCGGTCATCGTGCTCAACACCGATACCGAGGTGCAGGTCGATTATTCCAAGCACCTTCGTGGCATCCGGCTGGTGAAGGGTGAAGCCCTCTTCATGGTTGAACACGACGCCAGCCGGCCCTTCATCGTAAGCGCGGGTAGCGCCAACGTGCGCGCCGTCGGCACCCAGTTCAATGTGCGCCGCCGAGAGCAATCCACCGAAGTGGCTGTCGTTGAAGGCGTAGTGCAAGTCTCCACCGCTGCAGCAACGCCGCTCTCGACAGAGCAGCCAGAGCATGCCAACCCCGCAGATACGCCACCGCAGGGACGAAGCGTCAACCCCGCCGCCATCAGATTAGCTGCGGGTGAGAAGGCGCAAGTCTCAACCGGCGGAATGAAAATCAGCACCAGCCACGACATCGAGGGAGTCCTCTCGTGGAGACAGCGCCGCCTGACCTTCCGGGACACTCCATTAGCTGACGTCGTAGCCGAATTCAATCGTTACAACCACTCGCAAATACGCATCGAAGGCTCAGCCGCGCAAGACATGCAGATGACCGGAATCTTCGATGCGGATCACCCCCAAGCCATCATCTTGTTTGCGCAAAAGAATGACACCCTTACTGTCGCGCCCGAAGGTGAGGATTGGGTGATTCGGTCTCGAGAATAAAAGCCTGGCCCCGCCACTTAGGGGCCTCCCGGCCGGCCGCGACTGCGGCGTCAATTTCGCGAGCGCCGCTGGGAAATCTGCTCAGCAACACCCTTGAGGTGCCGAGGACTACCTGAGCGCAGCCTGGTTGATGACGGCCAGCGGGACACGTGCAGCACGGAGGTCAGTTGCTTGGACGGGGATGCACAGCGCAATGCTCGCGCTAATCAAGGCGGGGCGAAGCCGCTTTACGTTGTCCACTCTTCCGGCAGCGGAGTTTCCGTTGGTCGAGGAGATCAATGCACAGCAGACATTGACGATTCCCCAAGGGGAGTTCAATAGTAACCGCGCTGACCGACAACCGCGATAGTGACAGCTCGGTTTACTGTTGCATCGCGTTAGTTCCCCAAGACCTGGGTTGGAAACTAGGTTGACTGCCGCACTTCGTTGGCACTCCCGCAGCAGCGCTAGCAGCTCAGTTGACCGTCGCACTGCGTTAGTACTCCCCACAGCAACGCCAGCAGCTCAGTTGATATCGCACTGCCATAGTACTCCTCGCAGCAACCCCAGCAGCTCAGTTGACCGTCGCACTGCGTTAGTACGCCCCGCAGCAATGCCAGCAGCTCAGTTGACATCGCACTGCCACAGTACTCCCCGCAGCGACGCCAGCATCTCAGTTGACGTCGCACTCCCATGTACTCCCCGCAGCAACGTCAGCAGCTCAGTTGACGTCGCACTGCCATAGTACTCGCCGCAGCAATGCCAGCAGCTCAGTTGATTGTTGCACCGCGTTAGTTCCTTCCGAACCGCCCCCCCAACCCGCGATAAATATTTCGCGCTGTGCCGTACCCGACCACCCCATCAGAACAGTCATGACAAGTAGGAGACCTACGCACCAGGAATAAGTCGAACACCAAATCGGACGACGGCATGAGGCACGAGGGAGGGAGGCCAGCGACTGTTTCGCGAAAGGTACTGCCGCAACTACAACTCAGCAACTCGTGGCGGGAGATTCCATGGCACGTGAGGAGTTTCGAAACATCCTTTTGGCCGTGCGTCCAGACAGGCCCTGGATCATTTGCTTCGTGCCACTCTCGCTGCGGATCGGCCGCGCCGTCCGAATGGCGTGTTACGCCTTGCTGGCGTTGCTACCCGGCCCGGCGGGACTCTTACCCTCTCCGGAGTCGAATCCTACGACCCTCATATATTCCACCCAATTGGGCGAGCACAAGCGAGTCACGTTGTCGGACGGCTCGGATGTCGACCTGAACTCGGCTTCAAGTATCTCGGTGACCTTCTCAGCCCTGGCCCGCTCCATAGAGCTCACAAAAGGCGAGGCGCTTTTTCGGGTGACGCACCAAAGCACCCGCCCCTTCAGGGTGAAGAGCGGTCGTTCACTGATCGAAGACGTAGGAACCGCCTTCGATGTTTACAAGAAACGCCATTCCGTCCTGGTATTGGTGGTCGACGGCCGAATCAAGATCTACCGGAAGGCCCCCACAGCCTCGCACGTGGGCCCCAACGCCGATCGGGCGAATAGCGCAACCGCCGGCGGCAACACACTACCCCCCGAATTCCACCGAGGCCAACAGATAGAGCTCCCTGAAGATTCGAACGGATCTCTACAGGTTCTCTCGAACGTCTCCAACGCCGGGTTGTCTCGGCTCACGGCATGGCGTGAAGGACGGCTCGAGTACCAAGGAGAGCCACTCGCGCAAGCCGTGGAGGATTTCGGCCGCTATCACACCGAGAGATTTGTTTTGGGCGACAAAGCGCTCCGCAAGTTGCGTGTCGGGGGCAGCATCTCCACGGACAGCGTGGATCAGTTCCTATTGATGCTAGGTCTTGAATTCAACATTCAGGCCGCTAGATCCATTGATGCCGACGGAAGCACCATTATCACCCTGACCTCCGGCAGGCCAAAGAAGGCGGCGGACGATCACTAAGGACAGTCAAACGACATGAGTCAGGATGCGGAAGGTATGGCCGGATTCGGCTACCTCAGTGACGAACCAGCACCCGAGGCAGCGGCCGCCGCTGACCTCTGTCGCAGCTCGTCCCGACGTGCGCGCCCCAGACCAGGCCGGAAGCGCTCCGGATACCACATCGAAACCCTGTCATTCGCCCTGCGAATGGAACGCCGAATCCGCGGCCGCCTGCAGCGCCTGGTCAAATCCCAGCAGGAGGTTCCCGATCTGCTGCAGGATGTTTACCTGCAACTCTTGATTGCCGGCGACAGGCCTTCGCGAACCATACAATCGACCACCGCATACGTGATGACGGTCGTCCGCAATAGAGCCTTCGATTGGTTACGACATAAAAAGGTCGCTGCAGGTCTGTTTCCGGGAGTGGCCATTGACGATTGCGACACCCCCGCAGAGGGCATGCGCCCCGACGAGTTGGCCAGCTCGGAGGAGGAGCTCGAGGCACTGTTCGCCGCCATCAACTCCCTGCCGAAACGATGCCAGCAAGTGTTCGTGATGCGCAAAGTGTACGGCATGAGTCACAAGGCGATCGCCTTCACGATCAAAATCGCCGCTCACACCGTCGAGCAGCATATGACACGCGCCACCTACATGCTTGGTCACTCGTTGGGGCAATATGACTCGAACGACACGCTCATCCACGCCGTTCGTGAGAACGTAACCCGCTTTCGGTCCGCCAGGAACGCTCAGACATCGAGATAGCCACAGTCGCCCAATTCGTCAGGATCGTTGCGGGGGACTGTGGCTTGAGGCCGGCTGCGGAGATAGTCCGCAGCCGGCCTTTTCCGATGGGAGCGGTCTGTCTTTTGTCAGATCGATTAGCGCGTGAGCGCGACGAGCAGCGCGATTAAGGCAAGCCCGGCGACGCCAAGAGCCAGCAGCACAATCATATTTCTCATCTGGTCTCCTGAAGTTACCTACAAGGGGGGCCGAACTGGGTTTTTTTGATTCGTCACCCTTATGACTGCATCTCACGCCAATTCCGAATTGAAATATTTTGTTCGGTTTAGCCTCTGAATCGAGTCAATGTATGTAGGTACCCGCCAATACAACTACTGCGATGACCATGCCAAAGCTGCAGCGGACCGGTCAGTTTGCAAAACTTGCGCGCGAGAAGTATTGGTCTCATTTGATGCGGTGCATCCATAAGCGCGTAAACAATCCGGACGACGTTGCAGAGATCTCGCAAGAGATCCTTCTAAAGCTGATGCGAGTTCCAGACCACAGGCAATTCGAGAGCCCACTGCGGTACATCTACAGAACCGTTAAACACGCCATCGATGATTTCCTAAGACGAGAGGGGAACAAATTTGTCATCAGCGACTCCGATCTCGCTGCCGAAGCGGCAGAGCGACCCATTCCGGATCTGCCTCTAAATGTATTGGAGGCAACCCTCGACGCTGAACTGCGACTATTGGCCGCACTGAGCGGTCTGCGGCGAGAATATCTGGAGGTTGTACGGCTACGCGTGCGCGAAAACCTCTCGTACAGAGAGATCGGCGTCAGAGCGGGACTCTCGACTCAGTCGGCTGAACAATACTACCAACGGGCGGTACGATTAATCTTAGCAAGATATTCGCGTCTCTCATGAATACCAAACCACATCACCTTGAGCGGATCAGAGTTCGTACAGAAGCAATCCGGTGGCTGGACCGATTGAAAGCCACTGGCGTTGGAGACCCTGATTTCGTGCGCTGGCTCGCGGCAAGCCCCGTGCATATTGAGGAGGCGTTGCATGTTGGCTGTGTGTGGTACCAGCTACGGTCCCTTACCAACGCAGATTGGAGCGAGATTGAGGAGCGATCCAAGACGCTAAAGCGCGGTTCGGATCATTTGGGACCCGTTCTCCATCTTGCGGTGCCCCGAAGTAGGTTTTCCGGCTCACCGTCTGAGAGTGAAGACAGCTTTGGTGCCTCGCGGCCCGGCTACGTCAAATTTGCACAGTGGATTGCGACGGCTAGTATCATCGCGCTGATACTAGCAATCCCAATGTCTCAATATCACGGCCGTGGCGGGCCTGGAGAAATAGCCACCACTCCCGGTGCCAGCATCAACTATGTTGACGATGAACGAAGTGCAGGTGTGGCGCTGCCTCCGGCGTCGAAATCGGCGGCCCGGGTATATTCCACCGCGTTGGGCATGCACAAGCGACTCACATTGCCGGACGGCTCACGGGCCCATCTAAATTCCGCTTCCAGTATCTCGGTTAGCATATCACCCTCGTCCCGTTCGATAGAACTCATAGCCGGCGAGGCACTGTTTGAAGTCAACCACGAAAGTGCCCGCCCCTTCAGAGTTAAGAGCGGTCGTTCGGTGATCGAAGACATCGGAACCGCCTTCGACGTTTACAAGAAGCCTCATTCCACCCGGGTCTTGGTGGTTGACGGCCGAATTAAAATCTCGAGAATCGCTACCGGATCGCGGTCGGGCCCAAATGACAGTCGCGTGCATGAGGGGAACATCGAAAGTAATGCATTGTCCGCCGAATTCCACAAGGGGCAACAGATAGAGCTTCCTGACGATTCCGACGGATCGGCATACACTCGATCAAACCTGCTCGATGCAGAGCTATCAAGACTTACGGCATGGCGCGAAGGACGGATTGAATACCAAGGAGAACCACTCGAGCAGGCCGTGGAGGAGTTCGGTCGCTACCACACCGAGCGATTCATTTTGGCGGACGAAGCCCTTCGCAAGCTGAAGATCGGGGGCAGCATCTCCACGAGCAACGTGGATCAGTTCCTGTTGATGCTACGTCTTGAATTCGACATTCGGTCCGATAGGTCCCTTGAAGCTGACGGAAGCACCACTATAACTTTGACCTCCGGTTCGCCGAAAAGACATCGGACAATCGCTCGTGACGAGACTGAGGACCCTTAAACGACATCACTGACGATGCTGGTGAGATGGCCGGATTCCGGCCATCTTAGTGACGGACCAGTAGGCGATTTTTCGGCCTTGCGCTGTTTCGAGCAACTCGTCTCGACGGACGCCTTCCAGTGTATCCCTGCGGTGGGCCTACGAAACGGAAGCGTTACGCGGCGGTTTGGAGGGGCGCTTCTGGGCACTCATACGCGTAGCTCCTGTATAACGCTGATCACGTCGGCAGATTCCGTGCCCTGCAAACAACTACGTGTTAATCACGGTTATGCGCACGGCGCTTGTAACGGTCTGATCAGTACGCAATGGAGATAGTTGCGCGATGAGCGATCTCGCGATTTCTTCCGCAGACAACGGCTGTTTCTGCATGTTCTTACCAGTTATGGGGGCTGTTCGCGCCGTGAAGAGATGCTTACCCTGCTCGCATGCCCTCCTACCTGCACGAGCTGCTGCTGCTGTTGTTCCGAAATCGCTCCCGCTCAGCGGCGGATCTGCTGCGCGAACTCGATGTACAAATTCCCGAGTACGATGAGGTCCGTACTGAGTCGTCGGACCTAAGCAACCTTCGGCCCGCTGAATATCGAGCCGATCTGGTGTTATTTTTGGTGCGTGCATCACGGAAAGTGCTTAGCGTCATCCTGGAGGTGCAGCTGGGACGCGACGAGGACAAGCCATACGCGTGGCCTGCCTATATTGCCAATCTGCGCGCTCGACATCGCTGCCCAGTGTGTCTGCTTGTCATCACAATCGAGGATGCCGTGGCACGTTGGGCAGGAAAGTCCATAGAGCTGGGGCCTGGTACTCGATGTATACCTTGGGTAATCGGCCCCTCGAATACCCCGGCGGTCACCGAACTACAGGATGCCGCAGAGAACGTCGAGCTTGCTGTGCTGTCGGCGATAGAGCACGGGCAAAGCACGGATGTTACGCTGGCCGCGCGCATCGCCTACAACGCGATCCTGGCCAGCGCCCGTATCGACGAAGAACGTCGGGGTCTGTATGTTGATCTTATAATGATTTCCCTTGCGCAAAACGCTCGAAAGAAGGTTGAGGCCATCATGAACTCACTCGGATACGAATACCAAAGCGACTTCGCCCGCCGCTACGTTGCCGAAGGCAAGGCCGAAGGCAAGGCCGAAGGCCGGATGGAGGGCCGCGTGGAGCTCATCCTCCAGCTGCTGGCGTTGCGTTTCGGGCCGCTGACCGACGCAACTCAGACTCGTGTCCGCGGCGCGCAAGACGCGCAACTGGATACAATAGCCGAACGAATGTTGACAGCGCAGACACTCGAAGAGGCGCTGGGGCTGCTGTATTAATGCGCTCCAAAGTCGTTTGATGCCATCATGAACTCACTCGGATACGAATACCAAAGCGACTTCGCCCGCCGCTACGTTGCGGAGGGCAAGGCCGAAGGCCGGATGGAGGGCCGCGTGGATCTCACCCTAAAACTGCTGGCGTTGCGCTTCGGACCGCTGACCGAGGCAACTCAGACTCGTGTCCGCAGCGCGCAAGACGCGCAACTGAATACAATAGCCGAACGAATGTTGACAGCGCAGACACTCGAAGAGGCGCTGGGCCCGCTGTACTAATGAGGTCAAAGGCGTTTGAGGCCACCATGAACTCACTCGGATACGAATACCAAAGCGACTTCGCCCGCCGCTACGTTGCGGAAGGCAAGGCGGAAGGCCGGATGGAGGGCCGCGTGGAGCTCACCCTGAAACTGCTGGCGTTGCGCTTTGGGCCGCTGACCGAGGTAACCCAGACTCGTGTCCGCAGCGCGCATGACGCGCAACTCGATAGAATAGCTCATCGAATGTTGACCGCGCAGACACTCGAACAGGCGCTGTCCCCGCTGTAGCTCTCCCCGCCGTAGCTCTCCCCGCCGTAGCTCTCCCCGCTGTAGCTCTTCCCGCTGTAGCTCTTCCCGCTGTAGCTCGCCCCACTGTAGCCCGCCCCTCTGTATTGACGTGCAAACCACCATCAGCCGATGTTTGACCTCACCACCGATGCTGGAGAGCAACACTGACCCGCCGCCCCAACAAATCCCCATTCTCCGGATCGTACCCCACGCCAGAAAGCCCGTTCCGCAGGAACGGCGGCTGCTTGTTGAACACATTCTGCCCACGTAACGACACCATCGTCTCCCCGCCCAATGCCGAGTCAAAAGAACTCGCCCTGTACCCCGTCACCACATCCCAAGTCATCCACGAGCTCACCGGCCGCTGCGGCAGGTTGTCGATATCCACATACCCGCTTTGAAAGTTGATAGCCGGAGAAACCCAAAGCCCATGCCGCTCCCAGCTAAACAACCCCCGCAATCGCAACGCAGGCGGATTATGATCCGTATTGCGATATTCGACTAACGGCCCCGCAGGCATCTGCGCTTCCCGGTAATGCAGAAAGTATGTTGCCGCGATATTGCCGTCCACAACACCAAAGAACGTATCCCGTCCATAACGCCCTGACAGATCCAATCCATCCACCTCCAGCCGCTCCGTATTGCGTAACCGCAGGTCCACAATCGCTGCGACATCCGAGTCCAGGCACCGGGATTGTTCGCCGACAAACCGACTGTGATTGCACACCTCCTCCCGTTCGGCCAGGCTGACAGACCGCCCGACCACATAGCTATACCGCGGATCCGCCAGTACGCTCAGCGGCATGGGCGTCAGAGCCACAATGCGATTGGACGACACAATATTGAAGTAGCTGCCCGAGAAGGTGAGGTTCGGATTAGTCGCGGGTGCAAAGGTCACACCCAGCCTCCAGCTATGAGAGGTCTCGGGCCGAAGACCTGAGTTGTTGCCGCTGACCACCAACGCTCGCACAGAACGCAGTGGCGAGTTCGCATCGGGCAACGTAAAGATCTCACTGCTGTTCGCAGACTCATTCAGATCAGGAAGATCAGGGGCCCGAAACAGTCGAGCCCACGTTCCTTTCAGAGTCACCGCGGGATGGGGTGAAAACTCAAAGCCGAACGTCGGCATGACCCCCTGACCGACATCACTGAAATGCTCGTACCGAACACCGGCGGAGAAATCCAGCCTCAAGGGCCAGTGAGTCCCGGGACCCAACATCGGCGTCGTCCCCTGCACAAACACCGCACTGACAGTCCGATCGCGATCAGTCGCAGGTGTCGGAATGAGATAAGCGGAACCCACGGACGGACTGAACGCAGTGCGAAAGCTCTGGGCCCGGCAGTCGGACCCGAAGGTCAGCCGCAGCGGGCCTGCCGGAAAAAACGGCACCGAGCCCATGGCACTCACACCGCCGTAGCGAAACGCCGAATCTAAATCCACCCAGCCGTCAGTCAGCCCATGCTCCACATTCCGCTGGCTCTCAAAGGTGTAGCCGACATACGCACGCACATTCCAGCCTAGGCTCAACTCGCGGTTGAGCCCCCACGCGAACTGTCCGCTATCCACCCGGCCATCAAAAATACTCTCACCAGGGTCACCCAGGGACTCCTGCTGCATCTGGACCCAGCGCCGGTTCCAGAGCGCATCGAAGAACACACTCGACTCATCAGAGACCTGGAACGTCGAGCTCCCAAGCACGCTCAGGCGTTCCTGATGCGGCAACAGCCAAGCGGCCGCTCCCAAGGGCGTCAATGCGCCCATCGCCTGACTACGATCCGAAGCAGGCAACTCACCACGAGAATAGTACTCAAGAGATAACACCCCGCCTCCCCCGCCCCACTCCCCGGGTACCGACTGACTAATCCCCCTCTCCCCTAACGACCCGCGGGTCAAATGCCCGATCATCACATTAGAAACCATCGCCGAACGGCCACCCTGCAAGACGAAGTCGACGACGCCACCGACAGCATCCGCACCATATAGCGCCGCAGCACTACCGGAAATCACATCGATATGATCTATCGCACTGATGGGTATGTTGGAAATGTCAGTGAAAGTACCAGCCGACCCGCTGGGTGCCAGACGTCTGCCATTAACTAGAATGAGCGTGGCGCGGGATCCAATCCCGTAGAGGTTCATGCCAGACCCATAGGCCGTGTTGGTCGGCGCCTCCCGCAAGAAGTTGTGGGTATCTTCCGACGCCCCACTACCTTCGTTCTGCGGCAGGCTGCGCGCCCAATCGGCAATGGTTGCGTACCCAGCCTTAGCCAGCTCGTCCGCAGTCACACGCTGGACCGAAACCCCCGCCGGCGATGCCGAGTTACCGCGACTCTTCCATCCCTGAATTTCCACGACAGGCAATTTGGGAGCCACAGGCCCTTGCACGCCAACCGGCTGAGGCTCGACCGAAATAGGCTCGACCGAAATCACCACGCCGGCAGAGATCGAGAACTCGAGCCCGCTGCCTTCCAGAAGCGCCGCTAAGGCCTCGAGTGTGTCGAAGTTCCCTTTCAGCGCCCTCGTCCTGAAGCGCTTCAACTTCTCGGCCTCGAACATCACCGAAAGCCCTGCCTGGCGGGCAAATTGTCGCACCGAATAGGCAGCGGGCGCGGCCGGTATATCGAAGTCACGCCGCTCTGCGGCAAGCGAGGGCGCAAAGGCGGCGGCCAGTAAGCACAGCGAGAACACCATCGCTGTGCGAGCGACAGGATAGCCGCTCATGCACGCACCGCAATTTGTCTTGGTACGCGGCTACTGGAGCATCAAAGCGCGGCACGCGTTGGCCGCATTCCACACACAGCGCCCGGCGGGAGCCGGCGCCCAGGCCCACACCACTCGGCAATTGCCAAAGCTACGTAATCCCATCGCGAGAATAGGGGCGTCGTAGAGCGCATCCTGGATGAGTGCCGGGTCTGCGTCCTTCAGGGCTTCCGTCTGTTCCGCGATCATGAGCTCAGCGCATTCGGCATGCGATCGGGTCCGATCAGCTGCACAGTATAATGTGTGGACACTATCATGGTCAATGCCAAACATGGCGTAATGCCGACCAAACACATTCTCAAAGCCCTGGGTGAAGAAATTCGTCACCGTCGCAAACCTCTCGCAATGAGTCAGGAAGCGTTAGCGCACGGCGCCGGACTGCACCGCAACGTCATTGGCCGGCTCGAGCGGGGCACCTACAACCCCACCGTCCAGACACTGCTCTCGATCGCCGCTGAATTCGATATTTCCCTCTCCGAGCTCGTCAGTTCCGCTGAACGACGCATGCGTTAAGACGCAGCGTCATCTAACCACGTCCGGCGCGCGGGACGGTCCCGACGGCCCATCCCGACGTATGAACATTATAGTGTGTAGCACACTATAATGTTCTGCGGCAATCTCGTCGCTATGGACACACCAGAAGATGACGCAAAGAAAAACCGCAAAGTAACCAAACGCGCCTCCCCAGGTGGTCTTCTGACGCTAGTGGGGAAGGCGCTGCGAAGGCAGCGGCGCAAGAAGAGGCTGACTCAGGTGGGTCTAAGCGAGGAGGCGGGCTTGTCACCCAACGTGGTCGGGCGCATAGAAAGAGGCGTCTATAATCCGTCCTTGAGAGTGTTAGAGGACATTGCCACTGTTCTAGACATTCGCGTATTCGCCCTCTTCCTCAACACCGACCTGCTGGACATTTGGCTGGGACTGCAACACGAAGAGAACTTTCCATCGGGTTGGATAACGGAACTACGCTGGCGCCGCGTCTAGGTCTTAAGAGCGGCGTTGTTTCAAACTGTGTTGCGTACCGATGTCCCCGCCCCGAGTTCCAAAAAGTAAGCCATCTGCATTCGTACGGGCCGTGGGTGCAGCCGTGCGTGCCCGGCGGATGCGTCTTAAGCAGACGTGCGCAGACCTCGCAGAGCGCAGCGGTCTGTCTGAGGCTGAAATCATCCAAGTCGAAGCGGGCGATCCCGATCTGGACTTGCTGCGACTCGTCGCGATAACGCAGGCACTGGAGATCCCGGTTCGGACGCTTCTGCAACGGGCGGAGCGAAGGGTTCGGCGGCCGGGCAATGGCGCGGCCACCACCCCTGGCAAAACTCGCGACAAGAAGCGAACGAAAGGCCGATAGCCAGACGCAGGCTACGGCCTCCGCCGGGCGAGCGCGCCGCCTGGTCAGACTCGATCTGGCAATCCGTGACCGACATGGACAGACGCGACTTGGACAGATGCCTGTCCCGACGCAATCCCAGTCTCCTATCCTTCTGGTATAGAGTCCCCAGGTCCCGAATTTGGCGGACCACGGAAGGAGCGACCCGATGATGCAGAAGGTTCGCAGGTCGATGGCGAGCCTGCGCCAAGTCATTGGCGTGATTTGGACTGATGCCGTCGGCTTTGTGCGGCTGCGGCTGATTGTTGCGCTGCTCCTGATCATTGTTGCTTCTGCAATGACGGCCCTGGGTCCCGTGGCGCTGAAACTGGTCGTCGATGGCCTTGCAGGCCAAGCAAGCGAGGCGGGGATCTCAGCCGTCACACTGATTGGCTTGTACGTGCTGTCTCAATGGCTCGCCAGAACCGTCGGCGAGATTCGCGGGCTCGTATACGCCCGAGCTGAACGCCGGATGTCCCGGATGCTGAGCGAGCGGTTGTTCGCACATGTCATGCGGTTACCTCTGCGGTTTCATCTCGAGCGCCAGACGGGCGCCATCAGTCAAGCGTTGGATAACGGTCTGGCCGGTTATCAGATGGTCCTGCACACCCTGGTTTTCACGATCCTCCCAGTGGTTACGGAGCTCGGAACCATCATTGTTGTTCTTTCCCGCCTGGATCATCCGGCCTTCCTAGGCCTCTTTTCGGGCGCAATGCTCGCCTATGCCGTGGTCTTCTGGTATGCGGCCTATTCAATCATGGCAGCGGCGCGGGCGGCGTCTGACTCACAGGTCAACGCTACCGCGGTGATGACCGATAGCATCCTGAACTACGAGACTGTCAAGTATTTCACTGCCGAGTCAGTAGTCCAGGAGCGTGTCAGTCGAGCATTGACTCAGACAGAAGATGGTTGGGTCGGCTTCTATCGGCGCTATGCCTACAACGGCCTGGGCGTGGCAACGATTTTCGCGGGCTTTCTCGCCGTGACAATTATATACGCAGCGCGCGAAGTGCAGGCCGGGAGAATGACCATAGGCTCATTCGTGCTCGTCAATACCTACATGCTGCAGGTTGTTCGCCCGGTAGAAATGCTCGGCTATGCCATGCAGAGCCTGTCGCAGGGCATGGCATTTCTCGAAAAAATGTTCGACATCTTTCGCGAGAAGCCGGAGCCGTTTGTAGTAACTGACATCTCGCCAACCGGCGCCGCCGCGGGCAAGCTCGACTTCGAATCCGTTGGCGTCGCCTACCGGTCGGACAGGGTCATTCTAAAGGATGTGAATTTCACGCTTCCCGCCGGCAAGACCTTAGGGGTCGTCGGCGGCAGTGGTGCCGGTAAGTCGACTCTCGTCAGACTGTTGGTGAGGCTGATCGAGCCTGACTCCGGCCGCATTCTCCTCGATGGCGCCTCCGTTGTTGACTTGCCACTGTCCACCGTGCGCCAGGCAATCGCGGTTGTCCCCCAGGACACCGTTCTGTTCAACGACACTATCGGCTACAACATAGCGTTCGGTAAGGCCGGAAGCACACAAGCCGAGATCGAGCACGCGGCCCGATTAGCCCACTTGCATGACTTCATCATGAGCCTGCCTGACGGTTACGACACAAAGGTGGGCGAACGGGGTGTCAAATTGTCGGGAGGTGAGAAACAGCGAGTGTCTATTGCACGGGCCGCAATCAAACGGCCGCGGATCTATGTGTTTGACGAGGCGACCTCGTCACTCGACAGCCACACGGAACGGGAGATCTTGCGCAACCTGCGTGAGATTTCCCGCTTCAGCACGACCCTCGTCATCGCACACAGACTGTCAACAGTCGTGCACGCCGACGAGATCGTAGTCCTCGAAGGTGGAACAATCGTCGAGCGCGGCTCTCATTCCGCCCTTCTTCGCCAGAACGGGAAATACGCAGCTCTTTGGCAGGCCCAACAACAGGGCACTGTAGCCGCTTAGCGCTGGATCTGATTTCTCAGGTGGTGCGGAGCGCTTGGCGGCCGTCCCTCGCCGGTCATGTGCTCTTCTTCGCCAGGCAAGCTGCAGCAGTGGGGGCTCAACTCGACCGTATATTCGCGTTGATTTTTGATCAATGTCATAAACCGGGGCCCGACGGAGCTACAGAGCTCGCAGGTACACCACGTCAGCGTGACCGTTTCGTCATGGAATTCTTTGGATGAGTGCATCATGGCGTCCACTCCCTGGCTGTCTTCCGTGATTGCGCGTCCTCGCGAGAGCAAAACCGAAGCGCCAACACGTCGGTTGAACCTGATGGCGCCTAGAAGCCATGGCTTCTATCCCTGGCAGCGCAATCCTTGCGCCGCATCAGTCTATGGCTCGATCACTTCATTGCAATTGCATCTGCGCGCAGATCGATTGACAGGCCACTGCCGGTCCGCATCGCAAGCACTTTTGAGCGTGAATTTAAGGAGTTCTGAAGATACGGCTAAGCAGCATGAGACTCAGCAGACGCCGCGTGTCGGGGTTGGAAAATCGGGGTTGGCAGGCACGCATGCGCCAGCCAGGCCATCCCGAAAACGGCTGTGCCCCGCGGCACTCAACAACCCAGACGTTCCATCCCCAACCGCAGGAACGAGGGCGAGCTCTACTTCCCCTCCAGCCGCTCGACCCAAGCCTCACAAAGCTCGACCGCCTCACGAGGCTCGAAGCTGTCGGGGTCCAGGCACCACTCCAGCCACAAACCGTCAATCAAGGATGTCAACCCGATCGCTGCCAGGCGCAGGTTGAACCTCAGCGGGCCCGATTCCCTTTCCAGATCAGCGAGCATGCTGCGCAGCAGATCAACATAGCCGTGATAAGTCTCCTTCTGCACCCGCTGAATATCTTTGGAATGCCGATACAGACCCCAGAACACCACCCACACCGCCAATACATCACTGTCCAGGTTAGGCGGTGAAAAGGACGCCCGGAAGAAGGCTCGAAGCTGCTCCCGCGCTGCGCCGGTGGTGTCCGCCACCGCCTGCCTCAAGCCTGCGACCAGCTCGCTATTGAAGTGCCGATAAGCCTCGGCGACCAGCGCATCCTTGTTGGGAAAGTGGTGATTGATCAGCCCGATCGATACTTTGGCCTGCGCGCTGATGCGGCGGATCGAGAGTCCGTCGTGGCCGAACTGTTTCAGACACTCAATGGTCGCTTCCACGAGCGCCTGGCGGCGGGCGTCAGGGAGCTTGCGCTCGAAACGAGGTTCTCCGGTCTTTTTCTTGACGCGCTTCAATCAGGCAGCTCGGTTGAGCCGCCCCCGTTTGAAGTCGGCCAGGATCTCCCGGGCCGCATTATGCCCCGGAGCACCCGTGACGCCACCACCCGGATGGGTACCGGCCCCGCACATGTACAGGCCCGCCAAGGGGCCTCGATAATTTCCGTAGCCCAGCATGGGCCGGGCGCTGAACATCTGATCGAGCTGCATGGCCCCGTGCATGATGTCCCCGCCAATCAGCCCGAACGTGCGCTCCAGGTCCAACGGACTCATGATCTGCCGGCCCAACACCGAGGCTTTGAAGTTGGGCGCATATTCGTTGACGGTAGCGATCATGAGGTCGGCAACTGTTTGCCGGTGCAGATCCCAGGATTCGCCATTCGGCAGCTGCGGTGCAACGTGCTGGCAGAAAAGGCTGGCGACGTGTTGCCCGGGAGGCGCCAGGCTGTCATCCACCGTGGACGGAATCAGCACCTCGACGATCGGCTTCTTCGACCACCCGAAGGTGCGGGCATCGAAATACGCTTGCTCCATGTACCGCAGAGTGGGCGCGAGAATGATCCCGGCGGTGTGATGATCACCCTTTCCTGGCAGGCAGGTGAAGTTCGGGAGCTCAGACAGCGCCACGTTCATCCGGAAGGTCCCCGACCCACAGCGGAAGTTGCTCATCCGCTCTCGAAACTCTGTGGGCAAGGCAGCATGGTCAATCAGGTTGAGATACAGAAGGCGTGGGTTGAGGTTCGAAATGACCGCTGCGGCGCGGAATGTCTCGCCGGATTCGGTGATCGCGCCCAAGGCACGTCCACCCTCGACGATCACCTCTCGCACAGGACTACCGAGTTTGATATCCACGCCGCGTGCAGCAGCGGATCGAGCCATCGCTTGAGTGATCGCACCCATTCCGCCCATGGCATGACCCCAAGCGCCCTTCTTACCGTTCACCTCCCCAAACACATGATGCAGGAGCACGTATGCTGATCCCGGCGTGTAAGGGCTGGCATAGTTTCCGACGATGCCGTCAAAGCCATAAACAGCTTTGATAGGATCGCTTTCAAACCAACCATTCAGGTAGTCGCCGGCGGAAGTTGCAAAAAGAGTGAGCAGTTCGCGCCGCATCGTCATATCGAGCTTTCGCAAGCGGCCACCTAACCGCGTCGCGCGTAACAGCTCCTGGAGAGTAGAGCGCCAATCGCCCTGGACGACATTCGGAGGTGTTTCGAGGACGAGATCGCGCAGCAGATCGGCGATGAGATCGAGTCTCTCGCCGTAGGCGTCGAGGCGCGCGGCGTCTTTCTTCGAGAATTTCGCAACCTCCGCATGAGTGTGGCCAGCGCCCGTCTTTATGTATCGGCCATCCTCCGTCGGCAGGAAATTCGAGACCAGCCGCTCCACGACCCTGAGCCCATGCTTGGGCAGCTCGAGGTCACGGATCACCTTCGGATTGAGCAGAGACACCGTGTAAGCGGCAACGGAATTCCGGAAACCGGGATGAAATTCCTCCGTCACCGCAGCGCCGCCCACGACCCCACGTCTCTCCAACACGGTTACCTTGAGTCCGCCCGCGGCAAGATATGCGGCGCAGACGAGCCCGTTGTGCCCACCACCGATGATCAACGCATCGGTATGCGTGGATGAACCAGCCATGTCAATTTCCCCGCACGCGATGGATTACGCGACTTCCTTCGAAGCGGCAGACGAGGTGAACTCGAATTCCTCCGCTGCAGGCAGCTGCCGCACCGGTACGCGCCGATTGCTCCACCCCTTTGGCGGGGCCTTGTGCAGCCGCGTCTCTGGAATGAGCGAGCGCATGCGCCTGCCAAAGCTGCGCAAGCACACCTCTCCTTCACTCAGCGGACCCACTGTGTAGCCGCTGGATCCCATGCCAGCCTGCACGCGCTCGATCAACGCCTTGTCCTCAACGCTCACGCGGCGGTTGATACGCCAGTTGAGATATCGGCTCGCCTTCATCTCCCGCCGACTGTCGGGATGGACATACGCAATCTCCCGAACCAGGGTCTCCGTAGGGGACACGGGCAGGAATTGCATGAAGTCGATCTGGTCAGGGTAGATGTCAAACGCGACATTCGGCCATAGTTTGAAGTACGTCCACAGCCGCTGCCGATCATCCGACAGATACTCAACCTTCGGCAGCAGATTCTGATACAGACGCTCTGACCAATTGCTCGACGGCACATCGCGCAGCGCGCCCCACATCTTGTCGATCCAGGGCTTCGCCTCGATGCCATAGCCGCGGCCGAACAGACGGGTGAGACCCGGGTGGGCTACGGTGATATGCAGTCCATCCGAATAGTTGTCGGCGACATTCTTCCAATTCACATTTCGCGGGCGGAAGGTCACCCTGCCTTGGGGAACCAGCTCTTCCATCCGATAGGCCGCCAGCTCGTGGGCGTAAGGGGCCGCCATTTCCTGCACCGACGGCAGCCCGGGCTCAAAGCGGATGAAAATGAAGCCGAGGAAGATTTCCTGCTCGATGGGCATCAGTCCGTGCCGGCCAAAATCCAACCCCTTGAACGCCTCGCGCTGAGGAATTGCGATCAGCCGACCATCCAGACCATACGTCCAGGCATGATACGGGCAGGTGATCCGACGCCCGCAATGGCCCTTGGCATCATCCAGCAGCCGGGACGCTCGGTGCCGGCATGCGTTATGGAAGCTGCGAATCTGCCCGTCCTCGCCGCGCAGGACAATAACGGACTCACCCATGAACTCGAACGAGTGGTAGTCGCCGGTATTCGGCACATCGCTGCTATGGCAGACGAGCTGCCACGCTTGGCGGAAAATGGTCTGCTTCTCCAGCTCGAAGAACTCCGGGTCGTGGTAGATCCAGGAGGGCAGGCTGAAGGCGTCTTCGTTGGTCGCGGCGGCGTCCATAGATAATGATCCCACACGGAGGGCTGCTATTGAACGATCGTACAACAAGCGCACCTCAGGGGCAATCTGGCGGCCCGAGGTGTCAACCAGGCACCGGTGCTCTCAGGAGAATACGCTGATCCGTTACTGTCATTTTCAGGTGAGATATTCAGGACTGGCCGGACAGTGTGTGTGTCTTATGGAGATCTCGACCGTGAACCGTCCATAACCATCCCGCCTCTAGGTCCCTGCAATAATGCATCGCAACACAAAAAGTGGCCCCGCGGCGCGGCCGAGGAGGCCCTCCCTTGCGAGGCTTTCCCGGGCGCGGCCCAGCCTCGAGCCGCATTTATGGACCCGCGATAACGGATGTTTGCCGATCAAACGTCCTAGAGCATGGGATGGCATGCAAAAGGAGATTGCGGATTGGAGCGTCGAGTTCGGCACCTCGCCCACGGGTAAGTGCGCTGCGAATTCAGGGATGTCCTCACGGACAATCCGACTCTTGTCCGCGCTGGCGCAAGCACCATGACCAGTGCAACTGACATTGAGCAGCGCGCCTCCGAATGGATCATCCGGAGCGAAGGTGGCAATTTCACGGCGGACATGCGAGCCGAGATGGAGCGCTGGCTCCAGGACCCTCATCATCGGGTCACCTACCTGCGCATCAGGGAAGCTTGGCGGCGTGCAAGCCGTATACGCAACACCCGGCCGCTGGACGGGAACGTCGATCCGGATCTGTTGAAAAATCGTGACCTGACTTTCGGGGCGGACCACGAAACCCACACCGGAGCGAGCTCGGAATGGCCCTTCCGCGTCGCCACAGGCGCCGCGCTAAGTTTGATCACCTATCTTCTTTGCCTCACGGGATGGTTCGTGCTCGGCCGCTCGGAATGGGTGTCGTATACGACCAGTATTGGCGGCTACGAGCACGTCACCCTGGCAGATGGCAGCGCCATCCAAATCAACACAGACAGCGAGATCCGGGCCCGACTGACCGATCGCAAGCGTGAGATTCAACTGATCCGGGGCGAGGCCCTCATCAAGGTCGCTCACGATGCGCGCCGCCCGCTCACGATCAGCGCGGCCGACACGTCCGTTCGCGCCGACCCGCCAGGCATAGTTGGAGCCGCTGTCGTACTGCGGATGCGCGGCCCCCACCATGTCGACGTGGCCGTGACCGAAGGGAGCATACTCCTAGGTCCTTCAGACCGAATCGTCGACATAGCCCTGGGACGAAGCTCCTCCCCTCAGTCAACGCTCGGCGCAGGTTATTTGGCCACGGTGCGCCCTGAAGGCATCCATCTAGCCAAGATTGCCTCGGAAGATCTCAATCGAAAACTCAGCTGGACCGCAGGACTCCTATCCTTCCAGGGCGAAACGCTGGCGGAGGTCACCGACGAATTCAACCGCTACAACCGCAAGCACCTGGTCGTGACCGACCCATTGATTGCAGAGCGCAGGATTGGTGGCGCTTTCCAGGCCACGGACCCGGACAGTTTCGTGTCAGCGCTGCAGAAATGGTTTGGGATTCGTGCCGATGAGCAGGTCTCGCGGGACGGTGAGAACCCCGTCATCCGGCTTAGCCGGACGGATTAGGTCCTCAGGCCCTCGAGCGGTCAGCCCTCCCGGCCCCACTCCCGAATCCGAAACAACTCGTGCACTTCCTTGCTCGCCGCCCCGAAATTCGCCGC
>JBJMWM010000053.1:0-42962 GCA_045810105.1 Steroidobacteraceae bacterium
ACTCATTACCTACACGACGCTCATCCGAACTCGGCTCGACTCCCCCACCTGGCCCATTCGTGTTTGGTCCCTACAAGGACGTCACGATCAGCATGAATTGGAATACCAATGTCATCAGCTCCGCGGTGACCGGTACGTTGCAACCCGTATTGACGGTAATGCCAACGAACCTCAAGACGATGACATGGTCGTTCGCGACCGGTGAGTGCGGCAGTGAGAACTGGGCTGGGGTACAGCCGAGCGCGCTCGTTTCGGCGAACGTTCAGAACTGGGTCAGCAATGGCAAGTTCTACATCATCTCCACAGGAGGTGCTTCTGGTGTCTTCACCTGCGGATCGGACGCCGGTTTCACCGCGTTCATCAACAGGTATAACTCGTCCAACCTGCTCGGAATCGACTTCGACATCGAGGGCGGTCAGAGCCAGGACGTGATCAACAATCTCGTGCAGCGCGTCGTCGCCGCCGAGCGTACCTTCCCGAAACTGCGATTCAGCTTCACGCTCGCCACCCTGGGCGGCAACTCGCCGAACAGCCTGAATCAGTTGGGGGCGTGGGTCATGAGCGCCATCAAGACCTACGGGCTGACGAAGTACAGCATCAACCTGATGGTCTTTGACTACGGCAGCACGAGTGCCGGCAACTGCACCATCGTGGGCGGGGCATGCGACATGGCTCAGTCGGCCATAGCGGCTGCAGAGAACCTGCACAGCTTCTACGGCACACCGTACGCCAACATCGAGCTGACAACGATGATCGGCGGCGCCGACAGTCCGGGGGAGGTATTCACCATTCCCAATGTGGCGACGGTTTCCGCCTACGCGGCGCAGAAAGGGCTCGCCGGAATCCACTTCTGGTCGTTCGATCGTGATAACGATTGTCCCCCGGGATCGGCGTCCGCGACCTGTAACAGCTACGGCCAGGCGGGCAGACTGGGCTTCACGACCCAGTTCCTGAGCAGCCTGGGGCAGTAACCCCACTCGGGGTAAGACGGGGAGTCCTGCCGCTTCCGGGCAAGACTGCCCACTCCAGGCAGGGACTGCCTGGAGAGCGATGGAACGAAGCGGTCGGATTCCCATTTAAGGTGGGATCCGACCGTGGAGGATGGGTGAGCCGGCTTCGTTCCGTAGTACGTTCCGCAGCAGGGGCACTGGCCGTAGCGTGGGCATTGGGCTCGGTAGGCTGTCTCGATGCCGGGGCCGCTTCTTCACCTGCCGACGCGCCGCCTTCCATGGCGCCACCTACTGAGCTTCCCCTACCTTCTGAGCAGGTGGTTAATCATGTAAGCCGTACGATTACCTGGTATCGCCGGATAGTCGCGCTTCAGCAATTGCCCGTTGACTCCGACGACATCGTGCCACGCGAGCGCGTTTACCAAACGGCGCTTGCTTCGCTACAAGTTGCGTTCGAATTCGGCCGCGCCGCCGGTAGGTTGGCTGCCAAACCCGCGACCGCTTCGGGCACGACCTCGGACAACGATTCCGCGGATTCGCAGGGCCAGGCCAGCGAAGTGGACCGCGCGGCCGCGCTGATGGCGGACCGCATTGCCAACCTGCAATCGCACTCGAGCGCCATCGAGCAACAACTCGCGCACGCAACGCCCAAGGAGAAAGCAACTCTGACGGCCCGGCGGGGCGAGATTTCCGCGGCGCTGGAGTTGGCCAAGGAGATCCAGAATACCATCGGACAGCTGCAGCACTTCGAGGACCTGTACGAGACGCACACGAGCGATGCGTCGGGGGGACTCTCGGCGCAGATCAACGACCTGCGGCAGTCAGTCCCCGAGCTGCGCGCGGCCGCGGCTGGCGTACATGGGACGGAGGGCCTCACCTCGACCGCTGGACGGTCAGGTGGGCCGCCGACCGGCTCCGCGGCGTCCGGCGGCAGCGGCGTGTCGGTCAGCAGCGGCGCGTCCGGTGGCAGTGGTGCGTCCGGTGGCAGTGGTGCGTCCGGTGGCAGTGGTGCGTCCGGCGGCAGTGGTGCGTCCGGCGGGAGCGCGGCGCCTGCCGCGACTGTACCACCCGCATCCACCGTAGTGCCTACAAACGCGGAGACCTTCCGTCCTGAATCGGCGGGCGTGATCGCCCTGTTCGGCAAGTGGTTCTCATTGGAGGAGGCTAGACGGCAACTCGCAGACGCGATGAAACAAACCACGGACCTTGCTAAGGATGTTGCAGGCATGCGCAACAAGATCACCGCGGAGACTCGAGCACTCGCGCGCCAGGATCTGCAGGTCACCTCCGACGACCCCGCGCAACTTGCGCAGTCGAAGCTGACATTCCAACGAGCAGCCGCGCGTTTCAAACAACTCTCCACGCTGCTCATCCCGCTGGGAGAGCAGGGCATAGCGATGGAAAACACGCGTGGTATCCTCCAGGAATGGCGCAATTCACTTGCCGCGCGAACGGCGGCTGTGGCGCGCTACCTGGCGCTGCGCCTGGGGCTGCTGCTGGGCTCCGTAGCGGTCGTGTTAGTGATCTCGGAGTTCTGGCGCCGGGCGACCTTCCGCTACCTGCATGACGCGCGCCGCAGGCAACAGTTTCTGGCACTGCGCCGGGTGGCGGTGGGCCTGGCACTCACGGTGGTCGTCATCTTCGGCCTGGTGTCCGAAGTAGGCTCGCTGGCAACCTATGCCGGTCTGATTACCGCCGGCCTGGCAGTGGCGCTGCAGAACGTGATTCTCGCGGTCGTTGCGTACTTCTTCCTGATTGGCCGGTACGGCGTGCGCGTCGGCGATCGCGTTACACTGGCCGGGGTTACGGGCCGGGTAGTCGAGATTGGCCTGATAAGGATCTACATGATGGAGCTGGCGGGTCCCCAGTTGCACTCTTCGGGGCGGATGGTGGTGTTATCCAACGCCGTGCTGTTTCAGCCCACTGCATTGTTCAAACAACTGCCCGGCGGCGACTTCTACTGGCACACGATCATGTTGACGGTCGCGCCGACGACGAACGTGGAGGAGGCCGAGAAACGCCTGTCCGCAGCGGCTCAATCGGTATACGAGAAATATCGTCCCGCAATAGAACAGCAACACGCGGCATTGCAGCGCTTCATTGACTTCCAGACCGCGCTGCCCCAACCGGAAGTCTACGCGCGTCTCACCACGAAAGGCCTGGAATGCACCGTGCGGTATCCCGTCGAGCCCGCGCAGGCCGCTTCCACGGACCAGAAGATGCTGCTCGCCATCCGCGAGGCGCAGGCGAAGGAACCGCCGCTGGAGCTCGTGGATGGCCCGGTGCTCGACACGGCCGCGGGCTGAGCTCAGGCGAGGTGCCGCAAGTACCACTCGCAGAATACGTTCACCAGACCCTCCGTATAAGGCGAATACGGTCCAGGCTGATAAGCGGGACTGCTCACTCCAAGTTGAGTGCGCTCGACCAGTTCGCTGTCCTGACTGTTGGTGGCCGTCCACACCGACGAGAGTTTGTTGACGTCGTAATCGATCCCTTCCCGCGCATCCTTGTGCACGAGCCAACGCGTTCGCAGCAGCGTCTTGCCAGGTGCAATTGGCAGTACCGAGAAGCTGACGATGTGATCGCTCATGAAATGATGCCAGGAATTCGGTTGCGTCCACACTGACAAGCCGCCCAGATCGGCCTGCTCGAGGCTCCCCAGCAGCTTGGCGCAGGCAACGCGGGTATCGATGGTCTGCGACTCGCCGTGTTGTGCTATCGGCAGGCGCACCGCTCTGAATCCCGTGGTCTGATCCAGACAGTCCACGGCAGCTGAGCGCAACCCGCATGCCTCCCAGCGCCCGTGCTCGCGCGCCAGCAGCTGGTTGAACTCTTCCATCTTGCCCAGGTTTTCCGGCGTGGGCTGATAGCCAAACCCATACTCCAGCAGCGGAACGGTCAGCTCCGGATGATTGGCGCTGCAATGGTTGCACTCACGATTGTTCTCCATCGTGAGCTTCCAGTTGCCCGCCTCGATGATGTCTGCCTGAAAAGCCACCTTCGAATTGGCGATCTCGTGTGGCGCGATGTACGGCTCGAGCGCCGCGCGCATGGCCTCGAAGTCGTCCGGCGGCCGGTCCGAAAGGCAGATGAAGAGCAGGCCGGCGAGATTGCGCAGATGGACCGGCTTGAGGTTGAACTGACAACGATCGAAGTTCTCCCCCATGTGCTCGTTATGGATGAGCTCGCCCCGCAGGTTGTAAGTCCACTGATGGTAGGGGCACACGAGGTTGCCGACGATGCCACTGCCGGCTGAGCGCAAACGCGCGCCACGATGCCGACACACGTTGTGGAACGCATGTATGGACATGTCATCATCGCGCACGATGATGATCGAATCGTTGCCGATCTCGACCGTGAAGAAATCGCCGGGCTCGGCAATCTCGGGCTCGACCCCGACATAGATCCAGTGGCGGCCGAAGATGCGGGCGATGTCCTGCTCAAACACCTCCGGCGCGAGATAAAAAGGCGCCGGCAAGGTGTAGCCCGGCCGGCGGCTGGCGATCAATTCCGCAAGGTTCATGAACGCAGTTCGTGATTGTCAGGATCGTAAGGGGATTCGGGGATCACGGTGGCCGACTTGCGCTCGCCGAGTATCTCGATCGAGAGTTGCGTGCCAACGGGCGCGAACTCGGCCTTCACGTAGCCGATGGCGAGGCTCTTGCCTACGTAGTGCCCATAGTAACCGGAGGTCGCGCGCCCCACTATGGGGCCACCGGCAGCGAACAGCGGCTCGTTGCCGAGCGGATCGGCATCGGTCACGCCATGCACCTCGAGCGTGACGAATTTGTTGGGTACGCCCGCGGCCAGCTGCTTCTCGAGCTGCGCCTTGCCGATGAAGTCGCCCTTGCCCATGCGAACGAAGCGGTCGAGGCCGGTTTCGAAGGGCGTGTAGTCCGGGGTCATATCGCTACCCCACATGCGATAGGACTTCTCCAGGCGCAGCGATTCCATGGCCCGCATCCCAACCATGCCGATGCCGTATTCCTTACCGGCGGCGAACACGGCGTCAAACAAATGGTGCGCGAACTCAATGGGGAAGTGCAGCTCCCAACCCAGCGAGCCCACGAAATTGACACGCAGCGCATGCACGTCGACCGCCAGTCCGACCTCGATGGTCTGGCCCGTCAGCCAAGGGAACGATGCATTGTCCAGTGGCGTGTCGGTCAGCTTTGCGAGCAGGTCGCGCGATTTCGGGCCCGCGATCACGAAGCAACCGCGGGAGGTTGTGATATTGCGCAGCTCGACCGACCCATCGGTGGGCAGGGCCTTGCGCAGGTAATCACTGTCATAGCGCTCCGCCGCCCCGGCACTCACCACGTAGAATTTCTGTGGCCCGATCTTCGTGATGGTGAATTCGGAGCGGATACCGCCACCGCGCCGGGCCAATGCGTGGCACAAGGCGATGCGGCCGATCCTGGTGGGCACCTTGTTGGCGACGAGTCCATCGAGCCAGGCCTCGGCACCGGCCCCTGTGACTTCAAACTTCGTGAAGGGCGACAGGTCGATCACGCCGACCTTCTCGCGCATCAGCCGGCATTCGTTGCCGACATGCTCGAAGTAGTTGGAGCGGCGGAAGCTCCAGCGGTCCTTGCGCTCGACACCCGGCGGCGCAAACCAGTTCGCGCGCTCCCATCCGTAACGCTGGCCCCACACGGCACCCATGCGATCGATTTTGTCGTACACGGGACTCGTCTTCGCCGGGCGCGCATCCGGCCGTTCTTCGTCCGGAAAGTGGACCACGAACACATTCCTATACGTCTCTTCGTTCTTTTTGACGACGTATCGCTTGCTCGTGTAGTCGCCGTAACGGCGCGGGTCCACGGCGAGCATGTCGATGCCCGGCTCGCCCTCCACGATCCACTCGGCGAGCTGCCAGCCGGAGCCACCGGCCGCGGTGATTCCGAAACTGTGCCCCTCGTTTAACCAGACATTGGGCAGATTCCAGGCCGGTCCGATCAACGGACTGCCATCGGGCGTGTATGAGATCGGCCCGTTGACGATGTCCTTGATACCGCAGTTCTCCAGGCAGGGCACGCGCCGCTGCGCCGCTTCGACGTGGGGCAGCAGGCGCTCGAGATCGCCCGGGAACAGGCTACGCCCGAACCAATCAGGCACGCCATCGGCAAAGCGGGCTGGTGCACCCTTTTCGTAAGGTCCCAGGATCCAGCCCATGCGCTCTTCGCGCAGATAGTAGGACTGGTCGGATTCTCTCAACACCGCCAGCTCGCGGCCGCCCCCGGTCCGGTACGCCTTCAGCTCAGGCGACTGATCGTAAACGATGTATTGGTGCTCGACCGGAATGGCCGGTACGTTCAAACCCAACAGACGGCCAGTCTGGCGGGCATAGTTGCCCGTTGCGCAGACGATGTGCTCGGCGGTGATGTCGCCCTTTGCCGTGTGAACCTTCCACTCACCGGCTGCAGTTCGCTCGATACTGAGCGCTTCGGTGTGCTCGTAGATTTCGGCGCCGGCCTTGCGGGCACCGATTCGCAGCGCCATTGTCAGGTCGGCGGGCGCGATGTGACCGTCGTTGGGGTGATACAGCGCACCCACGATGGCGGGCGTGTCGCCGCTGCCACCGAGCTCGACGAGCGGCCAGAGCTCTTTGACCTGGGCGGCAGTGATGACCTCGAATGGAACACCGATGGTGTTCGCCGTCCCGCAGTACTTCTGGTACTCGTCCATGCGGTCGCGGTTGGTAGCGAGGCGCAGGTTGCCCGTCACGTGGAAGCTGACATCCTGCCCCGTCTCCGCGGGAAGCTTCTTGTACAGGTCCACGGAGTATTTGTGGAGCTGGCCGACGGTGTAGCTCATGTTGAACAGGGGCAATAGTCCGGCTGCATGCCAGGTGGAGCCCGCTGTGAGCTCGGAGCGCTCCAGCAGCGCGACATCGGTCCAGCCTTTCCTGGCGAGATGATAGAGCGTGCTCACACCCACCACGCCGCCGCCGATGACCAACACTCGAACATGCGTCTTCACAGGGTTTCTCCAGCTTCGGCAAGAAAGCGCGAAGCGTAATCGGCGAACGACCGCCAGACTTCAACATGAAACGTACTGGCGCCCGTGCGCCACAGAACGATGTCGCATTTGCCAAGCACGGTCCGCGTGCATGCTCCGACCGGAAACGACTCCACGTGCAGATCGAGCGGGCAGCCGGCGTTCAGAACATTCTGCGCCTGCGGGCCGCTCACCTCGAGGGCGATTTGACGATGGCTCACATCGACGAGCGAGTGGGGCAGTGCGCTCAAGGATTCGCCCAACTGGCGTGCGATGACCTCGCTCTCGGCAATCGGACACAACAGCAGCTGCTCGTCGGGAGCCAGCCACAGTGCGGCCCGAACGCCGGCGCGCGTGCTGCGGCAGGCGAGGTCGGAAATGTTCAAACCGAGGGCAGCGCCCGCGGCGGTCATGACCGCTGGAGCACCTCTGAGCACGAACCGCGCTGCCGGCGGCAGCAGCTGAACGCCACTGCTGGGAATGAGCGCGGGCGGGCGGCGTGCGCTGGACAGATCAGCCATTCAGGCGACTCCCTTGCGAGTCGTAGAAGACCGGTGAAGTAACCTGGACGGGAATATCACCTCCGGGCATCGACACGTACAGGGTTTGACCCATTCGCGCCCGTCCGCCGCTGACCATCGCAAGCGCGATGGAGCGTCCGAGAGCCGCGCTCCGGTAGGATGAGGTGACGTGACCGATGGGCCGGAATGGTGGCGCCAGGCAGGCCTGCGGTGCTATCTGCGCTCCTTCCTCGAGAACCACTTGTGGATCGACGGTCGTCAGTCCGACGAGTTGCTTTCGTTGGGGCGAGCTCATGGACGGACGCTGCAACGAGCGCTTGCCGAGGAAGTCTTCCTTGTTCTTGCCGATGGCCCATCCGAGACCCGCATCGTCGGGCGTGACGGTCCCGTCCGTATCCTGGCCGACGATGATGTAACCTTTTTCCGCCCGCAGCACGTGCATGGCTTCGGTGCCGTATTCGGTCATCCCATGCTGTTGACCGGCCGCGTGGATCGCTTCCCACACGGCGAGTCCGAAGTCCGCCGGGACGTTGACCTCGAAACCGAGCTCGCCGGTAAAGCTGACCCGGAACAGCAACATCGGCACGCCACAGATCTTGCCGCGGGCGACACTCATGTGTGGCAGTGCCTGTGCGGAAATATCAACGTCTTCGACCAGCAACTGCAGCACTTTACGTGCATTCGGACCCTGGACGGCGATGACCGCCCATGCTTCCGTCGTCGAAGTCAGCCACACGTCCAGATCGGTCCATTCTGTTTGAACGTAATCTTCCATCAACCCGAGAACGCGGGCGGCCCCGCCGGTCGTCGTAGTCACATGGAAGCGATTCTCGGCCGTACGCGCGACGACACCATCGTCGTATACGAAGCCATCGTCCCGCAGCAGCACGCCATATTTTGCACGGCCTACACCGAGATTGGTCCAGGCGTTCACATACATGCGATTCATGAATGTGGCTGCGTCCTTCCCCACAACCTCGATCTTGCCGAGCGTGGACGCATCAAAGATGCCGCATGAGTTGCGTACAGCGAGACATTCACGAGCCACGGCAGCGTGCATGTCCTCGCCGGCGCGTGGGAAAAAACGAGCACGCTTCCACAGGCCCACATCTTCGAATACCGCGCCTCGCGCGCTGGCCCAGGAGTGTGTGGGTGTCATCCTGACCGGATCAAACAGATCGCCGCGTTGCAATCCTGCAAAGCTGCCGAACGTGATCGGCGTGTACGGCATGCGAAACGTAGTGAGGCCGACTTTCGGAATCGGCGTGTCGATCTCACGCGAGACCACCGCCAAGGCATTCAGATTGGATGTCTTGCCCTGATCGGTTGCCATGCCCGTGGTCGTGTAGCGCTTGATGTGCTCGATCGAGCGGAAGCCTTCCTGAGTAGCCAGCTTCAGATCGCGGCTCGTGACATCGTGCTGCCAGTCAACGAATGCCTTCTGGGCTGAATCGGAGCGCTGCGGCAGGGCGCCAGCGAATCCCTTGCGCCCGGCATTCAACGCGACGACGGGATATTGCCCGCTCAACACGGAGGCGAGATCGAATACACCGGCGCACGCACCCAGCGAACGGGTCTTCTCCGCGGGATCGCCGGGCACGAAGGCCTGCAATTCTTCCTCCCATTCGAGTTTGCCGCGTGACTGCGAAAAGAGATGCACAGACGGCGTGAGCCCACCAGACATGATTACGAGGTCGCAGGCGATGCGGTCCGAGCCGCCGGAGACCTCGCCGTGGCCATCGATTGCAGCAACCTGGACTGCATTCACACGGAGCCGTCCGCTCGTGCCGGCAATCGTGGACCGCGGTTGTATCTGAAGTCCGGTAGCACGGGCCGCGTCCGGTAACTCGCCGCTGACGTTCTCGCGGACGTCTACGATCAGAGCTATATCAACGCCAGCCTTGCGCAGGTCAATTGCGGCGCGATAGGCCTCGTCGTGTGCGGCTACCACAACTGCGGTGGTGCCGGGTAACACGCCATATCGATTCACGTAGGTTCGTGCAGCGCTCGCCAACATGACGCCGGGCCGATCATTGCCCGGGAACACGAGGGGCCGTTCGATCGCGCCCGTCGCCAGGACAACCTCTTTCGCTCTGACCTGCCAGGTGCGCTCGCGCGGCATGTTGGCGGGCAGGCTGCCGAGATGATCGGTCAGCCGCTCGTTGAGCCCGACGAGGTTGTGGGGGAAATAGCCGAACGCGGTTGTCCGGGGCAGCAGTGTGACGTGGGGACAGCGAGACAGCTCTGCCACACTCTGGCGCAGCCAGTCGCGCGAGCGGTAGCCATCAATCGTCGCGCCATCCACCGTGGCTTCTGACAGCAGGCTGCCACCCAACTCCGCTTGCTCGTCGCAAAGAATGATTCGCTTGCCCGATCGGGCCGCGTCCAGAGCCGCTGCAAGACCCGCGGGACCGGCCCCGGCGACGAGCACGTCACAATGGGCAAACCGGTTGGCATAACGATCGGGATCAGCGTGCTCAGGTGCATGTCCGAGCCCGGCGGTTGCACGAATGCGCGGTTCGTAAAACGAATGCCATGCGCCGCGCGGCCACATGAACGTCTTGTAGTAAAAGCCCGCCGGGATGAATGGCGAGACCACATCGTTCAGTGCGCCGACGTCGAATTCCAGACTGGGCCAGCGGTTCTGACTCTCCGCCACGAGCCCCTCATACAGCTCAATCTGCGTCGCGCGCAGATTGGGTACATACCGCGCAGCATCGCGACGCACGCCCACCAGAGCGTTGGGCTCTTCGGCGCCGGCGGCAAAGATTCCGCGGGGCCGATGATATTTGAACGATCGGCCAACGAGGTGCACGCCATTGGCAAGCAGGGCGGATGCGAGCGTATCGCCCTGAAACCCCGTGTAGGCACGGCCATCAAATGTGAAGTTCAACGCGCGAGTGCGATCGATCCGGCCGCCGGCGGCCGTGCGCAACCTGCCACCTGTAGTCACAGGCGTTCACCTACTTTGTAGGTGGCGATGAAATGATCGGTGGTTGTGTCGCGTACCGCGTTGAAGAACTTTCCGCAGCCGTGCGAGTGTCTCCAACGCTCGGCGTACAATCCCTTGACGTTGTCGCGCATGTACAAGAAGCGGGTCCATTCCTGAGTGTCGGCCGCTGAGGGCTTTGCGGGGCGCGCGATGTGGGCCTGGCCGCCGTGCGCGAATTCGAGCTCCGGGCGTTCGCCGCAATACGGGCATGCAATGAGCAGCATGGAATCTCTCAGTGGGCGACAGCGGCGGCAGCCGCTTCGTCGATCAGGTTGCCGTCAGCGAAGCGCTCTATCGTGAAGGGTGCATTGATCGGGTGTGGCTCATCCCGGGCAATGGTGTGCGCGAATACGTGCGCCGAGCCGGGTGTTGCCTTGAATCCGCCCGTGCCCCAACCGCAGTTCACGTACAGCCCCGGTACGGGGGTCTTGGCGACGATCGGGGAGCGATCCGGCGTCACATCGACGATGCCGCCCCAGTTACGCAACATGCGCAGCCTGCGAAAGGCGGGGAACAGCTCGCAGATCGCCTCGAGGGCGTGGCTGCTGATATGCAATCCGCCGCGTTGTGTGTAGGAGTTGTAGGCGTCCGTGCCAGCGCCGATGACCAGCTCGCCCTTGTCCGACTGGCTGATGTAGGCGTGGATGGTGTTGGACATCACCACGCAGGGGAAAATGGGTTTGATGGGCTCGGAGACCAGCGCCTGCAGGGGATAGCTCTCCAGCGGCAATTGCACGCCGGCCATCTTCATGACGACACTCGTGTTGCCGGCCGCGGATACACCGATCTTGCGGGACTCGATGATCCCGCGAGTCGTTTCAAGCGCTGTGACCGCGCCGTTGGTGTCGCGCCGCATGCCCGTGACCTCGCAGTTCTCCAGGATATCCACTCCCAGAGCATCGGCGGCACGGGCATAACCCCACGCAACCGCATCATGACGAGCGGTACCGCCGCGCCGCTGCAGTGCGGCTCCCACGACGGGGTAACGGATGTTGCCGATATTGAGCGGAGGACAGAACTCCTTGGCCTGACTCGCCGTCAGCCATTCGTTGTCCACGCCGTTTGCGCGATTGGCATGCACGTGGCGCTTGGAGACCTGTTCGTCGTGAACAGTATGCGCCAGCATCATGACCCCGCGTGGGGAGAACATGACGTTGTAATTCAGCTCCTGCGACAGGTTCTCCCACATCTTCAGCGCGTGGTCGTAGAGTGCGGCGCTTTCGTCGAACAGGTAGTTGGAGCGGATGATGGTCGTGTTGCGGCCGGTATTGCCGCCACCTATCCAGCCTTTCTCGACCACCGCGATGTTGCTGAGGCTATGTTCCTTGGCCAGGTAGTACGCGGCTCCGAGGCCGTGTCCGCCCCCGCCGACGATGATTGCGTCGTAGCCTTTTTTGGGCTCCGGCCTGCGCCACTGAGGCGTCCAGCCGCGCTGGCCCGAGAGGCCGCGCTTCAGGAGCGACAGGGCAGAAAAGCGTTGCATGCGGAAACTTTACCTGGTGGTTGGGCGGGCGCCGGAATGATGCCGGGTCGGCTGCGGGGCAACGAGCATGGGCACGCCGCGCCAATTGAACAGAAGCGACATGGGCAAGTGAGCGCGATGCAGCGTCTTTTACTGTGCTCCGCGTCGCTCTCCGGCGAGCGCCCGGATGATCTCGTTTTCGTCGCACACTCCGGTCAGCCGGCCGTCATCCATCAGGAGTACCGGATGCCCTGTTGCACTGCGCAATTTGATGATGGTGCTCAGGGAGGCGGAGGCCGGAGCGACTGCCAGCCCTGAGCGTTCAGGGGACCAGCTTTCGTCTTCACCAACGTGCCCAAGGGAGTAAACCCTGCCATCGATCGTGAGTTCGGCAGGCCCGCCCTGCTCATCGACGAGCACCTCGTAGCGACGGTCCTCATCCAACCAGATCGTCTTGTCCCGCCGGTGCATATCCGTGCACCGGCGCATCACCATCATGCCGGTGAGCACGCTGAGCGGATTCATGTGGGTCACGAATTCGGCAACGTAGTCATTCGCCGGGCGCACCACGATGTCTTCCGCGGTTCCGCTCTGAACGATGCGGCCGCCCTCGAGAATCGTAATGCGGTCGCCGAGCTTCAGGGCTTCATCGAGGTCGTGACTGACGAACAGGATGGTCTTCTTGACGCGCGCCTGCAGGGCAAGCAGCTCATCCTGCAGCTTTCCCCGGATCAGCGGATCGAGCGCCGAGAAGGGCTCGTCCATCAACAGAACATCCGCATTCGTGGCAAACGCGCGTGCCAGGCCGACGCGTTGCTGCATGCCGCCGGAAAGCTCGCTGACGTGCCGCTCGGCCCACTGCGACAGCCCGACCAGCTCCAGTTGCTCATCGATGATGCGCTTGCGCGTGGCCGGCGGCTCACCCCGCAACTCCAGGCCGAAACCAACATTATCCCGCACGCTGCGCCACGGCAGGAGCCCGAATTGTTGAAACACCATCGCGATGCGCAGGCGCCTGACCTGACGCAGCGTGGGCGCGTCGCACTTCGCGATGTCCACGACGACGTCGCCATCCTGCACGAGCACCTGGCCCCGGGTAACCTCGTTCAGGCCGTTTGCGGCGCGCAGCAGAGTGGATTTGCCGGATCCCGATAGTCCCATCAGCACCGAAATCTCGCCGCGCGCCACGCTCAGATTGGCATTGGCGACGCCGACGATGACCCCGGTCCTTTGCGAAATCTCGGCGCGGGTGTTGCCGGCATCCAGCAGTGCCAGCGCCTCCTGAGTCGCAGCGGCCGCGCGCCGCTTTGCCTTGGGACTGAAGAGGATGTCAACGTTGCGAAACTCCACAGCGGTGTTCATGGCGCGGCACTCTTTTCAGCCGGGCGGCTGATCCGATCGAGAATAATGGCCAACAGCACGATCACGAAGCCTGCCTCGAACCCCATGCCCACCTGCACGGTGTTGAGAGCGCGGACGACCGGCACGCCGAGGCCTCCGGCTCCGACCAGCGCCGCGATGACTACCATGGAGAGGCTCAACATGATGCACTGGGTGATCCCGGCGATGATGGTCGGCGCAGCACTCGGCAGCTCGACTTTCCACAGCATCTGCGCGCGGGTCGCGCCGAAGGCCTCGCCAGCCTCGATGAGCGCGGTGGGCACGGATGAAATACCGAGATGCGTGAGCCGGACAGGCGCCGGGAGCGCGAAAATGACGGTGGAAATCAATCCTGGGACCACGCCCAGCCCAAACAGAACCAGCGTGGGAATCAGGTACACGAAGGTGGGCAATGTCTGCATGAGATCCAGGACGGGCCGCATTGCAGCAAACAGCTTGGGGCTGCGGGCCGCGGCGATACCCAGTGGGATGCCGATGGCCGCCGACAAGGCCGCGGCGACCATGACGAGCGAGAGCGTCTCGAGGGTCGCCTGCCAGTAACCCTGGTTGATGATGAACAACAATGCGCCCATGACGAAGATGACGAGCGGGATGGAACGGCGCAAAAACCAGGTCAGCGCGCCGAGCGCCACGATCAGGACAGGAGAGGGTATGGCGCGCAGCAGAGTGCTCAGCCCATCCACGCTTCCACGGATCAGCGCGGAGATACCATCAAAGAAGGATCGGCCGTGCGCTTTGACGTAGTCGATCGCGACGGCCACCGCATCCCCGATGGGTATCTTGTGACCGCTCATCCACTGCTCGAAGCTCGTAGCCCCTATGACTTCGCCGCTGTCTCGCAGTGCCGCCAGCGCGGGCCGGCCGTCGTAGGCAGTGACACCATCCAGCCAGGCGCGCACGGCCGTTGGGTTGGCTTTCAGCCAGGCTTTGGCCGCGTCCTGCGGCTGCTGGTGCAGGTTCAGGATGGCAGCCATCATCCGGTTTTCGCCCGGCAGGGTGAATTTCAGATTTTTGAGCAACTTTCCGAGGTTGGGACAGGCGCTCGAGTAACCGGCGCGGGTGTTTGTGTAAATGGTCGCGCCGCCGAAGTTGGGGCCGAACACCGCATCGCCGCCTGACAGGTAGCGCAGCTCGAACCGCAGGTTCATTGGGTGCGGATCCCAGCCCAGGAACACGAGCGGCTCACGGTTGTGAATGGCGCGCTCGACCTGCGCCAACATGCCCTGTTCGCTCGACTCGATCAGCTTGAAGTCACCGAGGCCGAACAGGTTCTGCCGGATCATGCCCAGCACCAGCCGGTTGCCATCGTTTCCCGGCTCGATTCCATAGAGGGCGTGGTGCAGCTGTGGGGCAAAACGCCGGATGTCGGCAAAGTCGCGCAGACCGGCCTCGTAGGTATAGGCCGGAACGGCCAGCGTGTATTTGGCGCCCGTCAGGTTGGCGCCGATGACATCAATGGAATGGTCCTCGAGGTACGCCTTGCGATCCCCCTCCATCGACGGCATCCAGTTGCCGAGGAAGACATCGATGTCTTTGTTCTTCATGGAGGCATAAGTTACGGGCACCGAGAGCACGGTTACCTGCGGCTCGTAGCCAAGCTCGCGTAGCAGGGAGCTGAAGAGGGCGGTCGTGGCCGTCACGTCTGTCCAGCCGATGTCCGATATTCGCACAACCCGGCAGGAGACAGGATCGGCCGTCGCGGGCGCGTTTGCCGATCGGGCGAAGCCAGTCCACAGCAGGAGCGACGCGTACGTCGCCGCAAGCGCCACGACGCGGATGCAGCCGCTCAACTGACACATGGACTTGACCCGCCGGGGTGGCAACGACATGATCTTGTAATAACCCTTGAATAGCCGTTTAACGAACCCTAGTCAAGCTCCACAACCGGGGCAAGTATTTGATAGAACGGGCTAACGGCACGAACGCGAAGGCCCTGTCCAGCGCACCCGCCGGGTGGCGGGAGCGCTTGCCGGAGCATTTCGGAGCACTGCATTGAACAGACAATCAACGCCCGAGCTGGAGGATTTTCGCCGCGTCCAATTGATCGAGGTCACGATCGATAGTCTGGCCGAAGTTGGCTATGTCGGCAGCACTCTGGCACAGATTGCGAGCCGCGCGGATGTCTCTCCGGGGTTGGTTGCTCACTATTTCGATGACAAGGATGGCTTGCTCGGGGCGGCCTTCCGGACACTGAGCCGGCGCCTGTTCGAGCAGATGGATGCGCGCATGCGCCAGGCGCGCACCCCGCGTGGCCGCATCCAGGCGATCATTGACATCAATCTTGGACCCCAGGAGTTCACCCAACGAACCGGCAGCGCCTGGCTGGCGTTCTGGGGGCAGGTTCCACACGTCGAGGGCTTGAAGCGCGTTCAGAACGCCTATCAAAAGCGCATGGTGTCCAACTTGCGCTACGCGTTGGTGCGGCTGTTGCCCGTGGCGGAAGCTCGCAGCCTGGCGGCAACGATCGCAGCCATGATTGATGGTGTCTGGTTGCGTGCTGCGCTGTCTGATTGGGTGGAAGCCGACAGCGAAAGCGCGCGCGCCTTGTTGACTGCGTTTGTTGACGCACGGTTGAAAGAGAGCGCGCGTGACAGGCGCGAAGCAGATGAGTGTGCCGATCCGAAGCTCACACCGGCTCGTTCGCCTGATTCGTTTACAACACTCAACCCGGCAACCGGCGAGGTTCTCGCCACCATCAAGGTAAGCGGTGCGGCCGAAATTGACGCCGCAGTCGCTGCGGCTCGCGAGGCGCAGCGCGCCTGGGCCGCGCGCACGGGTGCCGAGCGGGGCCGGATTCTGCGGCGTGCGGCCGAGATCCTGCGGGCGCGCAATACGGAGCTGGCGGAGCTCGAGACGCGCGATACGGGTAAGCCCATCCAGGAAACGAGTGTGGTGGATGTTGCATCGGGGGCGGAGTGCTTCGAGTATTTCGCGGGAATCGCTGCGACGATTGCGGGGGAGCACCTGGATTTCGGGCCGCAGGCATTCGGCTACACACGGCGCGAGCCAGTGGGCATCGTTGCGGGAATCGGAGCCTGGAACTATCCACTGCAGATCGCCTGCTGGAAGTCGGCTCCGGCGCTGGCCTGTGGCAACGCCATTATCTTCAAGCCGGCGGACCTGACGCCGCTTACGGCGATCAAGCTTCAGGAGGTGCTGCGCGAGGCAGGGCTGCCTGAGGGCTTGTTTCAGGTGGCGCAAGGTTTTGCAGCAACGGGGCGGCTGCTCTCGCGGCATCCGGGCATTCAGAAGGTGTCGGTCACGGGCTCGGTGGGTACGGGCAAGGCCGTCATGGCTGATGCGGCCAGCACTCTCAAGCACATCACGCTGGAGCTGGGTGGCAAATCGCCGTTGATCATTTGTGACGATGCAAAGCTGGACAACGCGGTCTCGGGCGCATTGCTGGCCAACTTCTACTCGGCCGGTGAGGTGTGCTCGAACGGCACACGTGTATTTGTACATCACAGCGTGAAGGCGGCGTTTCTCGACAAGCTGAAGGCGCGGGTGAGTGCCATGCGCATTGGCAATCCACTCGACCCGCAGACCCAGGTCGGCTCGCTGATTTCAGCCAGCCACATGGAAAAGGTGCTGGGTTATATCGCCAGGGGACGGGCGGAGGGCGCCCAGGTGGTCACCGGCGGCTACCGCGTGACTACGGGTGATCTGGCCAACGGCTTCTTCGTGGCGCCGACGGTGTTTGATGGGTGTCACGACGACATGGCGATTGCCCGCGAGGAAATTTTCGGACCGGTCATGACCGTGCTGACATTTGAAGATGAGGACGAGGTCATCGCGCGCGCTAACGCGACACAGTACGGGTTGTCTGCGGGTGTTTTCACGAACGACCTCACCCGTGGCCATAGGATGATTGCACAGCTGCAGGCGGGCACCTGCTGGATCAATCACTACAACATTACCCCCATCGAGATGCCGTTCGGTGGGATGAAGATGTCGGGTATCGGGCGCGAGAACGGGCGCGCCGCCATCGAGCATTACACGCAATTGAAGAGCGTCTACGTCGCGATGCGCGACGTGGAATCGCCGTATTGACGGGATATATCGCTAGTCCAAATTGATAGGATAGGGGCCCTTGGCAGAAGATACCTTTGACTATGTGATCGTCGGCGCTGGGTCGGCGGGCTGTGTGTTGGCAGACCGCCTGAGCGAAGACGGCCGCAACAGCGTGCTCGTGTTGGAGAATGGCGGCTCCGACCGGTCGGTGTTCATCCAGATGCCCACGGCGCTGTCCATACCGATGAACATGCCCCGGTTCAATTGGTTCTATCACACGGAGCCCGAGCCGCATCTCGGCGGCCGCAGGTTGCACACTCCCCGCGGCAAGGTATTGGGCGGCTCTTCCTCCATCAATGGCCTGGTGTACGTGCGTGGCAATCCGCATGACTTTGATCGCTGGGAGGAGGAGGGGGCGCACGGCTGGGGTTATCGGAACGTGCTGCCGTATTTTCGGCGCGCGGAGAAACGAGCCGCCGGCGCTGATGCGTACCGGGGCGATACCGGCAAGCTCTGCACCACCAACGGCACGTTGGAAAACCCGCTGAATCCCGTTTGGATCGAGGCCGGCAAGCAGGCAGGCTATCCCCTGACCGCGGATATGAACGGGTTCCAGCAGGAAGGCTTTGGGCGGATGGACATGACCGTCGGGGCTGGCCGCCGCTGTAGTGCCGCGAATGCCTATCTGCGCCCCGCCATGCGGCGGAGCAATCTGGCCGTTCGAACCCATGCGTTGGTTACGCGCGTGTTGTTTGAGGGGCGCCGCGCGGTTGGTGTGCAATATGAGCGCGGTGGCCGGGAGGTTGTAGTGCGCGCCCGGCGCGAGGTGATCATCAGCGCCGGTCCCATCAACACGCCCCAGTTGTTGAAGCTGTCCGGGGTAGGGCCGAAGGCGGAGCTCGCCGCCGCGGGTATCCAGGTGGTTCACGATCTGCCGGGCGTGGGAGAGAACCTCCAGGACCACCTCGAGTTCTATTTCCAGGTGGCGAGCCTGCAGCCGATCACGCTGTACAAGCACATGAATCCGCTGCGCAAAGCGCTCATAGGAGCCCGCTGGCTGCTCACCCGGGGTGGGCTCGGGGCGACTAATCACTTCGAGGCAGGTGGCTTCGTCCGCAGCCGGGCCGGGATCCGCTATCCGGACATCCAATATCACTTCCTGCCCATGGCGGTCAGCTACGACGGCTCCTCGCTGGCCCAGGAGCATGGATTTCAGGCGCACGTCGGGCCGATGCGCTCCAAATCCAAGGGTTGGGTACGCCTTGCCTCCGCGAATCCACGGGACAAGCCGCGGATATTGTTCAACTATCTGTCACAGCCGGATGACTGGATCGAGATGCGGGCCTGCGTGCGCCTGACGCGCGAACTGTTCGCACAACCGGCGTTCGACCATTATCGGGGCCGCGAGATTCAGCCCGGGCCGGATGTACAGACGGATGAGCAGATCGATGCGTTCATACGCGAGAAAGTCGAAAGCGCGTATCACCCATCGTGCTCCTGCAGGATGGGTGATGAGAACGACCCCATGGCGGTGGTGGACCCGCACACGGGGGTGCGCGGTATCGATGGGTTGAGGGTGGTGGATTCATCGATCATGCCGTCGATCACGACCGGCAACCTGAATGCACCCACCATCATGCTGGCCGAGAAGGCGGCGGACCATATTCTAGGCAAGACCATGCTGCCGTCGTCGGATGCACCCTACTACGTAGCGCCAAACTGGCAGACGAGCCAGCGGTAGCCCAGTTCCTGCGCCGTCCAGTCCTTGCGCCGTTATTATTATCACGTCAATAATAACGCCATGACCGAAACCGGGCGTAATTCCGCCCGGCGCGAAGCGCCGCCACTCCTCGCGGGTCGCCTTTGGCGATCCCGCTAAGGCGTGGGGCGCAGCCCCTGAGAGGTATTCTCATGTCACGCCTGCAAATCACCGCCGCGAACGAGCTCACCATCGAGCTGTCCAAGGACAATCGCTTTGCCATTCACCCCTTGTGGCTGCGCGAGCGCTGTCAGGACTCCAAATCCCTCGACTTGCGCACGGGTCAGCGTCTGCAGGATCCGTCGGACCTGGATTTGCAGCTCGGACTGACGTCGGTCAGCGAAGTGGAACCGGGCAGATACCGGATCCGGTTCACCGACGGGCACGAAGCCGATTTCCTCGGCCGCGAGATTCTGGCCGAGGCGGCCTTGCCGGCCGGGGACCACGATTGTCCGGCGCCGCGGCTGTGGGATGGCACCCTGAAGAACCTGCCGCGCGCAACCTGGACCGACACGCCCACCCCCGAGGTCAAGGCCGGGTGGCTCGCGAGTTTTCTCGAGTTCGGGTTTGTCATTTTCAGCGGCGTGCCCACGCGGTCGCAGATGGTGCTGCAAGTCGGCTCCGCATTCGGGTACGTGCGTGATACCAACTTCGGAGCGTACTTCGACGTACGTTCGGTTCCGGACGCCAACGATCTTGCATACACCTCGATCTTCCTCGATCCCCACACCGACAACCCCTACAGGTCGCCGGTTCCGGGTGTGCAGTTGCTGCACTGTCTGGCCAATGAGACCACCGGTGGCTTGTCCACGCTCGTAGACGGATTCGCCGCCGCGGAGGCGTTGCGTGCACAGGATCAGGAGGCATTCGGGATTCTGGCGCGAACCCCGATACGGTTTCGATTTCGCGATATCGACACTGAGCTCGTGCGCAGCGCTTCGCTCATCGAGTTGGACGGAGCCTCAGGCATCGAAGCCATCAATTTCAGCCCCCGGCTGGACTACGTGCCGCTGCTGCGCCCGCAGGAGCTCGCGGCTTATTTCCGGGCCCGCAAGGCCTTCGATCAGCTGCTGCGTTCGCCGATCTTCGAGATCCGCTTCCTGCTCGGATCGGGTGACCTGATGATGATGGACAATCGGCGGTTGCTGCATGGGCGTACTGCTTTCGACCCACGCGAGGGATTGCGGCACCTGCAGGGGTGCTACATTGACCTTGATGGGCCGCGCAGCATTTATCGCGTATTGCGGCGCCGCCTGGCCTCGTCCGGGAGTGCGGCATGAGCTCAACAAACAGAGTCGTCAGCTTCCGCAGGATGGAAGACGGTACGAAGGAAGACTACGAGCTGCTGGATGAGTCCGAGAAGAAGTATGCCACCGGCTTGCCTGGCCGCGTGTTGCAAGCGGTGCGCAACCTCGATCATTCGCTGGAGGGGTATCCGCTCAGCCGGCTCGGCCACTCGCTCCAGACGGCAACCCGCGCGCTGAACGACGGCGCCGACGATGAGTTGATCGTCGCGGCACTGATTCATGATGTAGGCGACGAGCTGGCCCCTTACAACCACGCAGAAGTTGCCGCCGGGATCATCCGCCCCTACGTGCGCCCGGAGGTCACCTGGATCGTCGAGCAGCATGGTCTGTTCCAAACGTACTATTACGTACACCACACCGGTGGTGACCGGTTCATGCGCAATCGTCTAAAAGGTCATAAGTGGTTCGACGCTTGCGTTAATTTCTGCCACAAGTGGGACCAGTCATCATTCGATCCGGATTACCCGACGCTGCCCCTGGAGGCGTTTGAGGCGTATGTGAACCGGATCTTCAGCCGCAAGGCGCATGATCCGCGGTATACGGAGGCCGCCGAGAGGCCGGGTTAGTTCCTAACCGCGCTCCGCAATCGCAAGCCGTTGCCAAGAGGCTGCCCGTGATCAGGTTCGATAGCGCGTCAGTGCGTCCCCAAGGGCCTCGCGCAGCGGCTGCAGCCATGGCTCGTAGTGACGCCATTGGTCCAAACCCTCGCGATAGATCGGCCGGCGCACCTGCTCCGAGCTCGCGGTACGTACGCTGCGCTCTGTCTTGTGAAACTCGACACAGGCGGGCTCGAAGTCGAGCTCGCAATAATCCAGCAAACGGCGCACCGCTCCTGCCAGATCGTCCACTACATCTTCATGGTGGATACGCAACACACGTCCCGGCAAAACCCAGTCCCAGTGCCGCATGAGATCCAGATAGGTGCGATAGTAGCGCGCAATATCTTCGATGCTGTAGGTAAACTCCTGGCCATGCGCGAACAGCTGCTTGAGATTACCGAAGCAGCAAGCCATCGGCTCGCGCCGCGCGTCGATGATCTTCGCGTTAGGTAACATCAAGTGGATCAGTCCGATGTGGCGAAAGTTGTTGGGCATCTTGTCAATGAAACGCGGTTTGCCGCTTCGATAGATGCGCGTATCGTTCAAATACTTCTCGCCCAGGCCGCGAAATTCCTCAGCGCTCATCCCGGCAAGCGCCGCGGGGTAGCGCGGATTGTCCGGGTCAGAGTCGCGGCCCTTCAGGTCCACGACGATGCGCGGGATGTCTGCAAGCTCGTGGGTGCCTTCGACCGCCGAGTGTGACGCGAGGATCTGCTCGATCAGCGTGGAGCCTGAGCGGGGTAGGCCGACTATGAATATGGGATCCGCGGCGGGTGCGCCGGTGTTTTTGTTGCGCGCGAACAGCTCGGGTGTACAGACTTGGATCTGCAGGCGAGTGTTCAGCTCGAGGACTTCCGGCCGGTAGTGACTTTCGGCGCGTTTGAGCGCGTTGCCGCGGGCGTAATACTCAAAGGACTTCTCGTACTGCTGACGGTCCTCGAGTGCCTTACCCAATGCAAAGCACAGATGGTACCTGTCCACCAGTGACGCGGCCGATTCGGCCGCCGTCATCTGCTGCAACTCTTCATCCCCGAAGCGGTAGGTCTTCAGGTTCGCCAGGCTCCAGTAAACATCGCCGTAACCGGCGCGAGCCGCGGCCGCAGCCCGATACTCGGCGATGGCTTCCTCGCGACGACCAAGGGTCTTCAGGGAATGAGCAATTGACAGATGCAAGTCCGCCGGCTGCGTGGCGCCGGTCAAGAGTTCCCGGTACAGCTCGATGGCACGTTCGTGCAGGCCCAGGCCTACGCACGTCAGCGCATGGAGTGTGCGGTAGTTACGATTGGAGGGATCCACGGCGAGCAGCTTTTCAGCTGCCGCGTGAGCGCTCGGGTACAAATGGCGCTTGATGAGCACTTGCGCGTAGTCGAACCGCGCGGCGTGATAGTCGGGGGCCAGGTCGAGCACCGCCTCCAACAGCAGTTGTGCATCATCGAGTACATCCTGCTCGATGCCGATGCGCGCCAGCAGCCGCATCGCTTCCACATGATGACCCTGTCTGAGCAGGAATTCCCGAACGATGCTTTCCGCTTCAGCCAATTCGCCGTCCGAGAACAGCGCCGTGGCCGTCACCACCTCGGGTGGCAGGTTCTTTAATGTCGCAACATGGGCGGCCGCGCCGGCTGCGTTATCGACCTGCCGCGTCATCCGAAACAAGCCTTCGAGCATGTTCCAGCTGACTGGGAGAGCCGCATTGATGTTCACGGCTCGCAGAAAAGCGTCGATCGCCTGAGGCGCTTGCTTCAGCGCGACATGGCATTGGCCGCGCTCCTGGTACAGGCGGCTGAAACGGGGATGCAGTCGCTCCAGCGCCGCCAATGTCGCAAGTGCTGCCGGGATGTCGCCGAGCATACGTTGCGCAAGCGCGCGCAGGTACAAGACGTCCCGATTCTCGGGCACCGTGATCAGCAAGGCAGCCGTCGCGGCCAAGGCCTCGGCGAACCGCCGTTCCTGTACCAGCTCGCGTATTCGCCGGACTTCGAGTTCTACCGTACCGCTCACAACAACGGGATGTCAGTCCTCAAAACTTGTACCCGAACGATACGCCGAGGACCCGCGGCCGCAGCGGCGTCTCGGCAATGATAAATTGCTGGCTGCTGACGAAAACACTCTTGTTCGAGTTGCTGAGGTTCTCACCATAGAAGGTCACGTTCCAGGCATCCTTCGCGACTCCGACTGATGCATCGTACGTCGTGTAAGCGGGATTTTCGAACCGCAACCTGCCGGTATTGATTGCCCCTGCCTGGGCGATGGTGGGATTCGAGCCTGCCTGTGTGAAGGAATGGCCATTATGACTGGCGCTGACCTGTACGAAAGGCGCGTACCCGGCGATATCCCAGTCGTAGCGCGCACGCAGGCTGAACTGCATCGGGGGCGCATCGGCGCTCGGCGAGTCGATCGGGCCGTACGGGTTGGTCACCGGCGAGCAATTGGCGCCCGTGCTGTCGCAGTTCTGCGTGATCGCCTGTCCGTAGCCTGCGCTGGCAGGATTGTTGTCGATCAGCGCCGGGGAATTCGTCTGCCTGCTGTGATTCCACGAGGCAGCGGCCTGCACGGTCAGCCCGGTCACGATCCGCGCTACCAGCGAGGTCTCGATACCCTTGATGAGGAAGTTCTGACCGTTGGTGTTGTAGAAAATGTTACCCACCAGGCCGGGGTTGAAGAAGGCGACCTGGACGTTGTCCCAGTTCTCCCGGTACACGGCGCCATTCCATTGCAGGCGATGGTCGAGCAGTTCCGTCTTCCAGCCTATTTCGTTGTTGGTCAGCTTGTCAGACTGGTATGAGCTGGGGATGAGGTACTGTGCGACGCCATCCGGCCCGAACGCATGGGCAGTGCCACCGTTCTGGTTGAAGCCACCCGGGCGAAAACCCTGCGAGAACGTGTAATACACCATGACGTCGGGTGTGACGTGCCAGGTTACGTTGCCGCGGCTCTTCCAACCGGACTCTGTGTCCCGCAAATTCTGTGCGTTGAGGTTGTAAGCTCCGCCGTTGCATCCACCGGGCGGGTTACCCTGTGTGAAGCACCCGAAACTGCCGGTTACGCTGCCCTCCGAGGAGTTGTCGAACCGGAAATGGCGCGTGCCGGCGGTAACTGTCAACACCTTGGGAATGATGTCGAAGTCCACAGACGCGAAGAAAGCGGTCTGCTTGGTTTCGCGCAGCGTGTCTTGATAGAAAGAGGTGTGGTCGCCTTGCACACCGGGGTGCTCGACCGTCGTTCCGGGCGCCGTGCCTATGTTCGTGAAACAGCCGGTATTACCCGGCGTACCCGGGTCACCGTTCGACGTGCAGGAGGGAATGTTCTTATAGTTCCAGCCGGTCTGGTCCCATAGTTTGTTGTCTTCCCAGAAGACGCCACCAATGGCGCGCAACCGCCACTCGTCCGGAGTGCTCAGTCGGAATTCGTGTTGCTGGTGTGTGTTGCGCTCGTGGGAAAACCAGGTGGCACTCGGGGTAAAGCAGGTTGGCTGCAGGGTATTGTCATAGCCGGTTCCCGGCCCGTAGCACTGATAGTAGTCCGCATAAACGCCGCGGGCGTAGTTCGTGTAGTCGCCGACCTGTTCGACGTTGCGCACCAGGTAGCCGCCGGTGTAGACAGCCTTCAGGACGCTGAACTTGCCATTCACCGTCCATGCGGTGCTCTCGAACTTGTCCTTGTTGAAGGAGTCGTTGAACAGAGTGACTTCCAGCGGGTTCAGTCGTGCGCCATCAGACGCATTGGGCTGCTGATAGAAGACGCCCTTGGAGTCCATATCCTGGTATGACTGAGTGATGAGTGCGTCCCAGTCATCATTGAACTTGTACAGCACCTCCGCACGGATTCCCTGGTAGGTGACCGGGTTGATGGCTCGCCCGGAGATCTTGTCGTTGCTGATGGGCTGAGCTCCGGGAGGTACGCAGAACCCGGCGTTTGGCTGGCCATCCGGGCACGCTCCAGCGGCATCCGCGGGAAAGTTGGCGTAGTGAATGCCAATGTCGGTGTTTTTGCGCGTAAACGTGGCAGGGACGTTATCGATGTAACCACCGCGGCTGTCGTTGTAGATCACCCCGCGAACTGCCAGCGTGTCTGCGATCAGCGGGACGTTTAACACTGCCGTGACGTCTGAGTTAGGTTCGCCGTGAGCGGTAATTCCGTAGCCCGCCTTGACGTTGGCCTCAAATTTGTCGAGCTTCGGCTCGTTCGTGATGTAGCGGATCACACCGGCCTCGGCGCCGGCACCGAACAGCGTGCCCTGCGGACCTTCCAGAACCTCGATGCGATTCAGATCCGCCGCATAGATATCGAGATTGCGATTGGGCAGTTGACCCGATTGGTTATCCAGGTAGATGGCCACGTTGGGCCACAAGCCCGTCGAACCGCTGCCCTGGCTGGGCTGCGAGCCGCCGCTCAGGCCGCGCATGAAAACTTCGTTCTGTCCCGGACCGTTGTTTGCGGTCGTCACGTTGGGCAGAAATTTGATGTAATCGTCCAGAGTTGAGACGTTCAGTTGCTTCAGCGTTTCCGCCGTGAACGCCTGCATCGAGATAGGCACGTTTTGAATGCTCTCCGCGCGGCGCTGCGCGGTGACCGTGATCTCCTCGAGCGTGCCGACGGTACCAGCTTCGGTATTCTCGCTTACCGGGGCTGCAGCGAGCGCTGCGAAGGATGCGCCTCCCAGGATGGCAGCGACTGCATATGAGACCTTCGAGTTCATTGCTACATTCCCCTAGTGTTTTTCTGTTCACCACGGCTGTGCGGCAGGCACATGGTGTCAACCCAGGCGACTGATCTTCGCTGCGGGTCACTCGAGACGGATTGAACGAAGGCGCCATCCGGTTGTTACATCTGCGCCCACATTCTTCCAAATGGCATCAAAGGCGGTGGAATCGTGAGTCGTGCGTGCGCAACAGGCACACATCGTCACATTTACTCGAAGACGCGCCCGCCCGCGGCATCACTGTAGGTCGAGCGGTTGGGTTGCAGCCGCCTCGTGGAAGGGGAGAGCCCGTAGGCATCCTTGAACTGGCGCGAGAAGTGTGCGCAATCGGCAAAGCCCGCTTCGATGGCTATTTCGGTGACGGAGCGATCCGTGTTCTCGACCAGCCAGTGCGCGTAACGCATGCGCAGTTGGCGATAGAGTGAAGCGGGCCCCATGCCAACATGTTCACGACATACGCGTTCCAACTGCCGGACCGATACGCCGAGCTCATCGGCGATGGCGGCGATGGCAATCGGCCGCGTGAGATTCTGCTCCATGAGCAGCAACGCGCGCCGCACTCGCGGCTCGCGAACTGTCTCAGAAAGAGGCGGGTGCGGTTGAGCGTCACTGCCCGAACGCTCGCGATCGAACAAGAGGACCTGACTTGCCTTCTGTGCGACTGCCCGGCCGAGGTGCTGCTCGATCAGGTGCGTTGCGAGAGCGGCGGTGCCGGCTCCCCCCGCGCAGGTGATCCGCGGTCCATCGGCCAGGAACAACCGGTCCGCGACCACGGCGTGTCCCGGGAAGGCTTCGAGGAAGTCCTGGTAGTGATACCAGCTCACACAGGAGCGGCGGCCCTTCATCAGGCCGGCGCGGCACAGTATGAAGCTGCCCGTGCAGATGCCGATCAGCGGGACATTGCTGGAAGCAACTTCGCGCAAGTAGCGGAGCGTCGCTTCATCAACCTGCGGGCCGGCGTGCAGCAGTCCGCCAACCACTACGACGTAGTCGAGCAACTCGGGCGCGATGAAGCCGCTCGTCGGCTCGATGAGCACGCCACAGCTTGCCGGAACCGAAGTCTGCCGGGTCGCCATGATCGACCACTGCACGTGCAGCGGCCGGCTACGGTCGCCCTCGTCGGCGGCAAGCCGCAGATGGTCGATGAATACGGCGAAGGCGGAGAGCGTGAAATGCTCGGCCAGAATGATTCCCACACGAAGCGGAACTCGCGCTCCCGCCAACGGTGAATGAGGTTTCTGCGAACCGCTTGGTTGAGCCATTGAACGGGCACTCAATGTTTGGGGCCCCCTCGCGCGGCTATATTCCCTTAAGCTCTCTTATGATGCAAGGAGCAAAGCAGGCGGTTCGCGTTATCGTGCGATTTCAATAGCTTACTTAGTCTTCGTACTCCCGCGTATAAGTTACAATCGCGACAGAGCGATTGAACGTGTATTCAGGAGCGGCTAGCGCAGTACTGCCAGCCGAGCAAGATTCGCCTGGGCAGTGGCGTCATGGCAGGCGAAATGTGCGTACCAACGGCGCACTGCTTCAACCACTGCTGTGCAGATCGCGAAGGCCGTGGCGGAGTCCTGATCGTCGGCACCTGCGGGCGAAGCGTTGAAGCCGCGAGGCGTATTGCGCGCGTGCCGGCGGAGCCGCAGGCGCCGCAGCTCGGCCGAGGGAACCGTTGGCGTTGTCCCGGCGTTTCCGGCCTTTTCACCCAGGACGCGACAGATGCTCTCCGGGTCTACGTCTGAGTCGCTCGCGGCATTTGAAGGGCGAATCCATTGTTCGCACCACGCTTTGCAGCGCTCGTGCGAGCTGCGTAGCTCCGGATCGGTCAGAGCGACCGCTATCTTGGGCAGATCAGCCACATCTCGCAGCGCCAACTCCCACCGATGCTCGTCCAGATTCTGCTCAACGTCCGCCAGGTAGTTGGTCAGCATTCTGGAGCTCGAGGGTTGAACCCAGGAATCATCGAGCTCCCCAGGGGGGCGCGGCGGCGTGGCGGTACGGGCTTCGCTCTCGGGAGACTGCCGGTCGTGCATATCAGGTCCTTGAAAGTTTGCAGCCCATGCTGCCTTGGTTAACGCCTCAAATCGGCTGAGGTGCCTTATCCGGCACTTCCGTAAAGGTGCCCTCGATCTGGCCGCCGCTATTTGCCCGCTCGAGCTCGGGAACTGCGCCGCCCCCGCTTGGTGCTTCGGCTGCTGGCGCGTCGCGACCGCGCGGACGCCGATTTTATCCCGGGACGCGCGGCGTTGGACTTGCCTCGCCGCTTAACCGGCATCGCCTGCTTGCGCTGTTGGTCGGTGGAACCATCCGTTTTCGCCTGTCGACGCGCGTGCTTCCAGTCCTTGCGCGCCAGGGATGCGTGCTTGCGTGCGCGCTTGGCCTCTCGTTTGGCTTCCTTCAGGCGCTTGCGCGCGCGTCGCAGCTCGTCTTTCGCAAGACGTACGCCTTGCTGGGCTACATCGGCCTTTAGTCGGGCTCGTTCGATGATCTCCGCCGAGCCTTGATCCCCGGGCGAGGAGCCGTCTGCGGAGGGCATTTCGCTGCCTGTTTTTTTCATGGCGTGCCTGCGAAGCGAGCCGCGAGTCTCACACAAGCCGCAGATGCTTGCCACCGTGACTGAGAACGCATCGCGGAAGGGTGACGGCAGCGGCTCGAGGGTCTCGGTTTCGGAACACCGTGACGCTACGAGCAGCGTCGACAACGCAGTGTAGAGCTCACGGAGTGACGCCTCATCTAAGGAGCGCGATTGAGCAAGCTGAAAATCAGCGCGCCGCTGTTGGAATGCGCGACAAAAAAATGAGCAGAAAATGACCAATGGCTAAAGCATTTGATCCGCCGGGAAAATTTGGAGTTATCCCCAGGGTTATTCGATCAAAGTTGTGGATAAGGAGGAGTGCCCCGCGCACGTCCATAAATTCCCGTTTTCGACTGCAAATCAAGCACTTTATAAACTCGAAATTCGCTCGCGGCCGCAGGCCGGCGGCAGCCATGAGAGTACCCGCGCAACCCTTCCATTCCTCTCGATCGAGGCATACACTCCGCGACCGCAGAAACTGCACGTCCGCTGAAGACGGATGACGGTTCGGGCGGGTTAAATTAGAAGTTAGATACGATCTCGATCTTATTATTTGCCGGGCGTGTGCGCTTTGCGGCCGGCGTGCTCACCTGGAAACGTCGTCGCGGTGACGCGATTGCGTCCTGAGTTCTTGCTCCGATACAGCGCTGCGTCTGCGATCTTGACGAGACTCTCGGCGATCTTTCTCACTCCGGCCGGCACTGACTCCAGGCCGCACAGACCGAAGCTCGCTGTTATCTCGACGCTGCGGCTTTGCGCCTCGAATCTCTTGTTGGCCACGGCGGAGCGCAATTTTCGCGCGACGTCAAGCGCTTGCTCATAATTGGTTTCCGGCAGGACGATCGCGAATTCCTCGCCTCCGATGCGCGCGGCCCAATCTACTCCGCGCCGCAATACGTCCTGCAGACGCGAGCCGAACTGCCGCAGTACCTCGTCGCCGCCCGCATGTCCCAGCGTGTCGTTGACATTCTTGAAATGATCGATGTCGCACAGGATGAGTGACAGCGCGCGCCCGTAGCGCGCGGCCCGCTCCACCTCGCGCGGAAAATGTTTGGTGAAGAATCGCCTGCTGGCCACGCGAGTGAGATCATCGGTCGTCGAGAGCTTGCGATTCTCCTGCAGCGCGACGCGCAGCACCGCTTCCAGCTCGGCGATCCGGCGGGCAGCGCCGATGCGCGCTTGCAACTCACGTTCCGGGGCCCGCCGCCCAATGCAGTCATCCGCTCCCGCAACCAACCCCGCCTCGCGCTCGAGACCCTCATCGAGCTCCGCGACGTACAGGATGTACGGCGCACGATTCACCTGGCGCGCGCGAATCTTGCGGATCAACTCCAGATTGTCCGTGATGATGACCGGGTAGAACTCCGTGCCAAACAGGCGTACCGCCTCGAGCTCACCTGAGACGGTCTCACCATGGAGGACATCAGCTGCAATCATGTTTTCGATGTGATCAAGCAGCACCGCGTCCTCGAAGGCGAGCATGGCTCGTGGAGGCGGCAGGACGCGCAACATCACGGCGATCGTCGCCGAAGTATCCTCCTGGATCTCCGGCGGCTTCTGCGCGCGTTTTTCGAGTATGCGTTGAATGACGGTGGTCTGTCCGCCAGAGCGCATCAACGGTCTCCTGTGAGCGGTCGAGCCAATGTGCAGCGCAGGGTACTAGCCCTGCGTGCGGAATGTTCAGCAACCACGCACAGCCTGAACACTATTTCTCTGGCTCAACTGCGAATTGTGCGGCACAACGATGAGAGACTGCTTCGTCGTCCTGAGTGTCCGCAGTCATAGGCTGGGTATGCGGCGGCGCAGCAGTCCCGGGGGGCCTATCAAGTGCGCGTATCGTCACGAGCTCGATTCCCGGAGCCGGTAGATCATCCTGCAGATGGATTGGCCCTCCACTGTGAATCGTGGTCCCCAGGCTCGTGAAATCATGCCCGGCCGATATCCTACAGCGCTCGACACTGTAGTGGCGGTTGGCCGCCAGGTGATCGATCGTCAGGTCGTAGCCGGAGTTATTACGATAAGAAATACTACGGCGTGCTAACAATCTGACATCAAACACCGGCGGAACGTGCAGGACATCATCGGCGGCCCGCGGACCGAGGAACTGGGCCGGAATCTGGTAGTTACTCAAGAGAACCTGCACGGTATGACCGTCCGGCGAGCGAGCTGCCTCGACTGCAAATCCATCCAGGTCCGCACCTCTGACCTTCAGTCTGAACGGCGTGTCCTTCAAACGTCCCAGGGCGATCAGGGCTTGTCCCGTCTTGTCGGGTGTCGCGCCGTCCGAACCGAACACACTGTCAGCCCGATAGAGGGTGGCGGCGTCGATTGGCGCGTCCTGCATGTAGATGAGAGCGGCTGTTATGAAAGACGCGCGCTGCACCGCCGTCGGCATCGGATCCAGCAGCCCATAGTTCCATTCGGTGACCATCGAGCGGGTCCGCGCGAATCCATGCTTGTCCAGCCGCGCACGCATGTCGTGGCTGATGCGGATGAAATCCAGCGGATCGTCCGAATCCGTGGCGTACCAGTGCCACGAGTAGAAGTCCAGAGGCAGATGCTCCGTGCGCACGTACTCGAGGAACGCATCGCGATACGGCGTGTCGTCATTCGGACGCGCGATCGCTGGTCCTCCGACAAGCGCGTGTCGATCAGCCGACTTCACTGCCCGGGCGAGCTTGCCGTACAGCTCGAAATACTGTTGCGCGGTGCCGGCCCAAAACACTTTGCCGAGATCCGGCTCGTTCCAGATCTCCCAGAAGCGGATGCGATAGTGGAATCCCTTCGCCCAGCCGCGGTTGTAGTGCAGAACGATGTGCTTTGCGATCGCCGCGTACTTATCGAAATCCTTGGGCGGTTGTGCGTCGGCCCCCTCGCTGCGGCCGAGGCGGAACATCACCTGCGCGCCGACCTTGCGGATAGAGGCGATCATGTGGTCAGTGGGACCGAAGTTATAGCTGCGCGGGTCGTTGGGGTCGGCCTGCGGGTCCGGAAAGATGTTGAACACGTCGCGGCGCGCGGATATCAGGCCCCCACCCGGCGCATCCGCGGTCTCGAATTTCGCATCGATGTCGGCGGGCCCGTAGGCGTCGTGGGTGCGGACGAGATCGATCCGGGCCATGCGGTACCCGGCGGAGACATCGATGTGTTCCGGCATATTCCAGCCGCCGAACTTGAAGTTCTCGGGCTTGTGGGATCCCGGGGCCGGCGCGCCATTCACACCTTGCAGCGACCGCAGGTAGCCTACTGGTGCACTGGCATCGACAATAATCTTTCGGTGGTCCCCGGGGCGTATCCTCGCAGCAGCGCTCGGACTGGATATCATGGCGAGCGCAGCTGGCGTACCCTCGGCGGGGACTGCCAAGGTGAAAGGCTGGAGAGCCAGGCTAAGGCCTATGAGTTGCGCGAAACGATGCACCCGGTGAGCTCCATACAGTCAAACCCTATATAACCCATCGTGCGGTCAATAAGTTTCCGCGCGGATTCAGAAAGTACATGCCATGATTCTTGTAAGATACTGATATGGAAGCTCCTGCCATTATCAGCCGTCACCGGCGCCCATTTCTGCTGCCGGTCTGGCTGAGCTTTGCCGCCGTCTTTGGTCTATTCGTAGCTGCGCTGATTGCGTTCTTCATCTATCGCTCCGCGAGCACGACCACCGTGGTGGTCCTCGCCAGGCACGCCGAGAAGGACCTGAGCTCCATTCAGGACCCGCCACTCTCCGCGGAAGGTGAGCAACGCGCGGAGCGACTTGCTCAGATGTTTGGTCGCGGCAAGGGAGTGGGGCGCATCGACGCGATTTATGTGAGCGATGCCCGCCGTACACAACAGACCGCGGCACCTCTTGCCGAACGCCTCGGTAAACAGGCCATAGTAGTTCCGGCTGCGGATACGAAGGGTCTGGCCACGCGGGTCATGCACGAGCACGAAGGCGGCAGCGTGCTGATCGTCGGCCACAGCAATACCGTGCCTGAATTGATCCACGAGCTTGGCGAGATTGACGTGCCACCCATCGCCGATGACGAGTATGACACCCTATACGTGCTTAGCATCCCCTCGTTCGGGCAGTCGAGCCTCCTCCGGATGGAATACTAGGCTCCTGGGAGCCTGACAGCCTTCCAGGCCTAGGACAGGCTTCTTGCAGTACCCCCGAGCAGGGTCGCCCTGCGGATGAAATCCGCGTGTTGGCTTATCCGGAAATCGGCAAGTACGGCGCCACGGATCTGGCGCGCCTGATCGACCAGATAAGTGGCACGGCGGACACCCAGTCCCAGGGGCCCGTTCACCTCGTACATCTTAATGACGAACTTCTCGATGTCCGACAGCAGGATGAAGGGGAGTTGATACTTCTCGCGAAATTCCGCGTGGCGCTCGGGCGACTGTGGGCTCACGCCCGCTACGGTGAGCCCCACTTTCAAGATATCGGCGTGCATGTCCCTCAGCATGCAGGCCTCGCGAGTGCACCCCGGAGTAAAATCCGCCGGGTAGAAATACAGGATCAATGACCCACGATTGAGCAGGGTACTGAGCGAGACGGTGCGGTCGTCCTGGTCCGGCAGGGTGAATTCCGGTGCACGCGATCCAATTGCCAGCATGATTTCCCCGATTCACGGGCAGGGAACTCGATCATAGCGAACTACGATGCTAGAATCGCGCGCCTTGTCTGGGGCGGTAGCTCAGTTGGGAGAGCGTCGCGTTCGCAATGCGAAGGTCGAGGGTTCGATTCCCTTCCGCTCCACCATTTTCCCAGGTCCTCACCCGCCGCCGGCTGATGCTGGCGGTTTCGGCATAGCGTGCTGGCCGCGGCTGAGCACAGTCGACTTTGTGTGTCTCCCAACATCCATCCGGCCCGTTCGCGGTCAACAACACCGCCGGTTCGCGCTATAGCGCCGGGCACGCCCAAAAAAAAGCTGCGCACACGCCAGGCCGGGGCGTTGTGCGCTGCAGCGTAAAAGCCACAGCTTGAACTGGCTCTCACAAGGCGGCTGATTTTACAAACCCATTTCACGTAAGCCGGCGCGCAGGAGACATATGCTTGTAGCGCGTTGATAAGCCTTGCACCGAAGTGTGCGTGAAGGCGATCAGCGCCGAGTGCAGTCACTCGCAAGCACCGCCGATCCCCCGCGGTGAACGATCTTCTTGGGCCCTTTCCCTGCCCGGTGTTCCAACACTGTTTGGCTGCGTAGGAAAGCCCATGTCATCTGGTCAAGAGATTCTTGCACAGGACGAGATCGATGCGCTGATTCACGGCATCGGCAACGGCGATGTGCCAACCGAGGCGCCGCCGGCGCGCGATGAGGCGCGCCACTACAACTTTAGCCAGAACACCCGCATCGTGCGTGGGCGTATGCCTACCCTCGAAATGATCAACGAGCGGTTCGGGCGATTACTACGCACCAGTATCTACAACCTTCTGCGGCGCGCGCCGGCCATTTCGGTAGGCTCGGTACAGATACTCAAGTTTGCAGAGTACGTACGCACTTTGCACCTGCCCACGAGCCTCAACCTGGTGAAGTTCTCGCCACTGCGCGGCACGGGTCTGGTGATTCTCGATCCGAAGCTCGTGTTCGCGCTGGTGGATCTCTACTTCGGAGGCAGGGGCCGGCACGCCAAGATCGAAGGCCGTGACTTCACGGCCATCGAGCACGGCATCATCAACGCCCTGTTGGATAGCGCCTTTGTAAACCTTCACGATGCATGGGCGCACGTGGCCGACCTTGCCATCGAGAAAGTGGGCTCCGAGATGAACCCACACTTCGCCAACATCGTCAGTCCGACTGAGATCGTGGTCGTCACGCGCTTCAGTGTTGAGCTCGATGGCTGCGGGGGCGACCTTCACGTGACGATGCCGTACTCCATGATCGAGCCGCTGCGCGAAGTGCTCGACTCGGGCATGCAGAGCGATCGCGTCGAACAGGATGACCGCTGGTCGCAGACGCTGAAGCACGAAGTCGGTGACGCGCCGGTTGAGGTGCGCGCACTGCTCGGGCACACGACCCTAAGGCTCGCGGACCTCATCAAAATGAAGGCCGGCGACGTCCTGAGCACCGACTTCACTGGCACTTTGACGCTGCTCGCCGAGGACATACCCATGTTCCGCGGAACCTTTGGGATGTCCCGAGGACAGCAGGCGGTCAAGGTGGGCGATTTCATTCGCCGCGCGCGCCCGGGTGGCGCCGATGAGCTCGTGTCGAAACGACCGGCCGCAACATCGGCGGCCGCTGCGACATCTTTGGCCACAAGCTCCCTGGGGGCCCGATGAGCAGTCAGCTCAGATTTCTGGTCGTTGATGATTTCTCCACGATGCGCCGAATCGTGAAGAACCTGCTGCAGGAGCTTGGTTATGCCAACGTGCAGGAGGCTGACGACGGCAGCACCGCGCTGCCCATGTTGAAAACCGGCAATTTCGATTTTGTCATCACCGACTGGAACATGCCGCAGCTGCCGGGGCTGGAGTTGCTGAAGGCGGTGCGCGCCGATCCGAATCTCACGCATCTGCCGGTGCTCATGGTGACCGCGGAGGCGAAGCGCGAGCAGATCGTCGAGGCGGCCCAGGCGGGCGTCAGTGGCTACGTGATCAAACCGTTTACCGCCCAGGTCCTGGGCGAGAAGCTGGCAAAGATTCTCCAGGCCCGCGCTGCGCCCCGGAGCTGACCTATGCCAACTGCAAACGCACTGGGACCGGTCTGGGAGGATTTGCGGGCGCTGAACGCAAGCCTGCAGCGTACGTTGACTGAATTCCGCTCGAGCTTCCATCGCGCCAGCGTCGCGGGAAAGGACATGCCGGATGCGCGGCTGCGCCTGGACCACGTTCTCAAGCTGACGGAGGACGCGGCACACCGCACATTGGATCTGGTCGAGCGCTCAGGTCCGCTGGCGGCTCGCCTGGCGACCGACGCCGCCGCGCTGGTCGAGCCAATCCGAGTGGCACGCGCGGCTTATCGAGGCAGTGGAGTCGAGGATCTGCTCTCACGGGTGGAGACCTTTCTGACGAGTGCCGAGCGTGACGGCGCGGCCGTCCGTGCCAATCTCGACGAAGTGCTGATGGCACAGAGCTATCAGGATCTGAGCGGTCAGATCATCCGCACGGTGATCAAACTCGTGGTGGAGTTGGAACGTACGCTGGCGCACTTTTCAAAGTTGGCCGGAGATCGCCCGGCCGGCGAGTCGGACCCGGTTACTGAGCAGGCATCCGACAGCCATGGCCATGGGCCAGCGATCCCCGGCGCAACGGCTGATGCGGTCGGTGAGCAGCAGGATGTCGATGCGCTGTTGGCAATGATGGGCATGTGAACGATCCGGATTTTGAATTCATTCGTGAGGCAAGACCATGACCGAAGCCAGTTTGAGTAACGCGCCACTGCACCTGGGCTCGACGAGCCTGCGGGATGTGACCGCGTTCCAGGCCGAGCTTGCCGGGCGGCTGGATGACAGCGGCACCGTATCGATCAACGGAAGCGGTGTCGAGCGCATCGATACGGCAACTCTGCAGCTATTGGCCGCGTTCGTGCGCGATCTGCGGGCGGACGCCCGACCCGTCGAGTGGACCGATTGCAGCGTGGCGTTGCGGCGCGCAGCCCACAGGCTCGGACTGACGAGCGCCCTCGACCTGGCCGCGGACCTTACCTGAGAAGCGTCATGGCAGAACTCGACCTGGCGCAATTCCACGATACCTTCTTCGAAGAGAGCTTCGAGGCGCTCGACAGCATGGAGGCGGCGCTGCTCAAGCTGGATGTGGGGGCGCCCAATCCGGAAGGCGTGAACACAATCTTCCGCGTGGCGCACTCGATCAAGGGCGGCGCCGGAATGTTCGGATTTACCGAAGTCGCCTCCTTTACTCATACCCTCGAGACGCTCCTCGATGAGTTGCGTTCCGCGCGTATGCAGGTGACGACTTATATCGCGGACCAGTTGCTTTTGTCGGTGGATGTGCTGCGCGCCATGATGCGCTCGGTACAGCGCAAAGAGCCGGTCGACATGCAGCGGGTCGCAGACCTGCAGTTCGATCTCGAGGCCATCGTTGCGAGCAAGGGTGGCTCGGCGCCTGCGGGCGCTCCCGGGTTGGTAACAGCACCAGGTAGCGCAATTCCTGCAGTTGTTGGAGTGGCTGCGGGCGCCGAGTCTGTGGGGGTGGCGGCTGCCACGACAGTCAGCCGCGCTGGATGGGAGATTGGCTTCCGTGCGCTCCCGGAGCTGCTCCTGCGCGGCAACGATCCGCTCGCCATCTTCTCGAGCCTGGCAGAGTTGGGACCGCTGCAGGCAATCGTGAACTTGGATGCCCTGCCGCGATTACGCGAGATCGATGCGGAGCGCTGCTATCTAACGTGGACGCTGCAGCTGACATCAAATTGTTCGCGGGAGCAAATTGACGCCGCCTTTGATTGGGCCGCCGGCGATTGCGAGGTGAGGATTGAGCGGCGTGAGGCGCAAGGGCCCGATGTGGGGCAGGTGCAAGCTGCCGCTGAAGTTGCGCCCAAGGCGGCCGCGCCAGCCGCGGTAGTGGTTGCCGAGCCGGCACCGTCTGCCTCGTCGCCAACCCAGCAGGTTGCGCCAGCATCGGCACGCCCGTCAGCAGCAACACACGGCCAGGAAGCTCCCAAGGCGGGCGGTGCGGAACATAGCTCTATTCGCGTCAGCATCGAGAAGATCGATGAGCTCATCAATACAGTGGGTGAGCTGGTGATCACGCAGGCCATGCTCAGCGAGGTGGGCCGCAAGCTGGAAGGCCCGTTTGCCGAGCAATTCCGCAGCGGATTGAGTCAACTCGAGCGCAACATGCGCGAGCTGCAGGAAAGCGTGATGCGGGTGCGCATGCTGCCCATCAGCTTCACCTTCAGCCGCTTCCCGCGCATGGTCCGCGATCTGGCGCAACGGCTCGGCAAGCAGATCGAGCTGAAGATGACCGGCGAGCAGACCGAGCTCGACAAGACAGTGCTCGAGAAAATTGGCGATCCCCTCGTGCATCTCGTGCGCAACAGCGTGGATCACGGCATAGAGTCGCCAGAAGCCCGCATAGCCGCCGGCAAGTCCGCGGTGGGTACCGTCCATTTGGACGCGTGTCACCGTGGCGGCAGCATCGCGGTCGAGATTCGGGACGATGGGGGTGGTCTGGATAAGAGCCGCATTCTCGCCAAGGCTCGCTCTCGCGGACTCGTCGGGGCGAACGATGTCCTGACGGATGACCAGATTCACGAACTGATATTTCTGCCGGGATTCTCGACCGCGGAAAAAACGACTGATGTATCCGGACGCGGCGTAGGAATGGACGTCGTACGCCGGAACGTCAAAGAGCTTGGCGGGAAGATCGAGATTGCCAGCGAGCTCGGCAAAGGCTCCCGCTTCATCATCACGCTGCCGTTGACACTTGCAATCGTCGACGGCCAATCCGTGTCAGTGGGCACGGAAACATACATCGTCCCACTTACCTCCATCATCGAGTCGCTGCAGCTGCAACCGCACAGCGTCAGCCGCCTGTCGGGCCGCGGCGAAGTATTCTCATTTCGCGGCGACTATCTGCCGATCGTGCGCCTGCATGAAGTATTCGGCGTGAAGCCGCGTGCGCGTGCGCTCCACGAAGGACTCATCGTCGTCGCCGAAGGCGATGGCCGGCGCATTGGCCTGTTCGTGGACGAGCTTCTGGGACAACAGCAGGTCGTGATCAAGTCGATGGAGACCAACTACGGACCCATTGACGGGGTGGCCGGCGCGACGATTCTCGGCGACGGCGCCGTCGCGCTCATCCTGGATCTCACCGGACTCATCCGCGTGGCTACAACGCGCGCGGCAGCCTGAAATGCAGGCTGCACAGTATTACGAGGATTCAAATACATGACAAATAATGCAACAGCGGGCCCGGATGCGCAGGTATCACAACAGGTACTGACGTTCGTGCTCGGCAGCGAGACGTATGGCGTGGATATCCTGAGAGTGCAGGAAATCCGCGGCTGGTCGTCGGTGACCAAGATTCCGCATGCGCCGCCCCATGTACTGGGGGTGCTGAATCTGCGCGGCTCGATCGTACCGATCGTGGACATGCGCATGCAATTCAATCTCGAGCGCGCTGAATACACCGCGGTGACCGTGATCATCGTGCTGTCAGTGCAGTCGCGCACCGGGCGGCGGGATTTCGGCCTGGTGGTTGACGGCGTGTCTGATGTCGTGAACGTCAACGCCGCCGAGGTGAAACCGGCTCCCGACCTGGCTTCCCGTGCTGCGACCGAGCACATCCGCGGCCTGATGCCGGTGGCGGAGCGGATGGTCGTTTTACTCGATATCGATCGCCTCATTGGGCACGAGATGGGCGCGCTGGGCGACGCGTCCGCTGAGCCGGCACTACCGGCCCAATCCGCGGCCTGACGCCGATCCAACTCGATTACATAGAGGGCTTCGTCTCATGAACTGGTTCAAGAACTTGAAAATAACCGCGAAACTCGCGCTGTCGTTTGGCGTGCTGCTCGCAATCATGGCCGTGCTTGGCGGGGTCGCGGTCATGCGGCTCAATGCCGTTGCGGCCAAATCGCATGAAATTGCGCGTAACTGGCTGCCGAGTATCGAGTACCTCAGCGAGATGAACACGGCAAAATCCGATCTTCGCGTCGAGCAGTTGCGCTACGCGATGGCAACTACGTCCGAAGAGCTCACGCAGTTCGAGAAGAGCATGCAGGGGGCCATCGCGGACCTTGAAGAGAAGAAGAAGCTGTACATTCCGCTGATCACGGATGGGGCCGAGAAAGCCACCTGGGATGAGTTCGATCGCCAGTGGCAGGCATACATCGCATTCTCCAACAAGCTGACTGCCGTCGGACGACAAGGCAAGCAGAAGGAGTCCTGGCAGATGATGGTGGACAGCCGCGACACGTATGTTGCCCTCGGTACCGCCTTGCGGAAGGACGTTGACGTGAATGTCGCGGGCGCGGGCGATGAGGCGAAGAACGCCGAAGAGCTCTATTCCACCTCCCGCACGATCGTCATCGGTCTGATACTCATTTCGATCGTCTTTGGCGTGCTGATGGCGCTGGCCGTTGGGCGTTCGATAGGACAGCCGTTGAGCGGCATCATCGAGATCTTCAAGCGGATTGCCGCCGGCAAGCTCGACAACACCATCGAAGCGAACCGCCGGGATGAGCTGGGCGTGCTGCTGATGAATCTCGATGAGATGCAGAGTCAGATGCGCAAGCTGCTGGCGGAGAGCCAGGGTCAGCTCGCCGCCATCAACCGGGCACAGGCCGTCATTGAGTTCGACCTCAAGGGCACCATCCAATCCGCCAACGATAACTTCCTCACTGTCATGGGTTACCGGCTCGAGGAGATCAAGGGTCAGCATCACAGCATGTTTATCGACGCCGCATATCGCTCGAGCGATGATTACCGGCGCTTCTGGGAAAAGCTGGGGCGCGGCGACTACGAGACGGCACAGTACAAACGCATCGGCAAAGGCGGCAAGGAAGTCTGGATCCAGGGCAGCTACAACCCGATCCTGGATACCAATGGCAAGCCGTACAAGGTCATCAAGTACGCCAGTGACGTCACTGCCCAGGTGAAACTGAGCCAGCAGATGGAGGAATCGGTCGCACAGACTCAGCAGATCATCAAGGGCGCCACCGATGGCGATCTGGCCAAACGCCTCGATGTCCGCGGCAAGAGCGGCGACCTGGCGAAGCTCGCCGAAGCCATCAATTCCCTGCTCGAGAGTGTCGCCGACATCGTCTCCAACGTGAAGCACTCGGCGGGCGAAGTGCTCCGGGGCGCCGAGGAGATCTCCCAAGGCAATGCCAACCTGTCGCAGCGCACCGAGGAGCAATCCTCGTCATTGGAGGAGACGGCCTCGTCCATGGAGGAAATGACCTCCACCGTGAAGCAGAACGCGGATAACGCAGGCCAGGCCAATCAGCTCGCCACTGCCGCGCGCGATCAGGCCGAGAAGGGTGGCGCTGTCGTCGGCAATGCAGTCAAAGCCATGGCGGATATCAACGACTCGTCGAAGAAGATTTCCGACATCATTAGTGTGATCGACGAGATCGCATTCCAAACCAACCTGCTGGCGCTCAATGCGGCCGTCGAGGCCGCCCGTGCCGGCGAGCAGGGACGGGGCTTCGCCGTGGTTGCAACCGAGGTGCGCAGCCTCGCCGGTCGATCTGCCACAGCCGCAAAGGAGATCAAGGAGCTGATCCAGGATTCCGTGCGGAAGGTAGAGGACGGCTCGCTGCTCGTCACCCAGTCAGGGCAAACTTTGGAGCAGATCGTCCTGTCGGTCAAGAAAGTATCGGACATAGTCGCGGAGATCGCGGCGGCTTCGCGCGAGCAGTCCTCTGGCATCGAGCAGGTCAACAAGGCCGTCATGCAGATGGACGAGATGACACAGCAGAACGCTGCACTCGTCGAACAGGCCACCGCCGCGTCCCAGTCGATGGCTGACCAGGCCCGCGATCTGAGCAAGATGATGGACCGGTATCAGGTAGGCGAAGCCGCGGCCGCGGCGCGGACCAGCCGTCCGGAGCCGGTGCAGGCTGCCAGACCCGAGCGGCGCGCAGCCGGCAGGCCGTTCTCGGGCAAGCCGCGGGTGGCTGCCAAATCAACCACAGCTGAGCCCAGCGAGGCGCCCGCCACGCGCCGCAAGGCAGCCGCCAATGGCGGCGATGCTGATTGGCGCGAGTTTTAGAGGAAGCGACGCTCATGACAAGAATTCTTGCAGTAGATGACTCTCCGTCGATGCGACAGATGGTCGGAGTGACCCTGAAGAGCGCTGGTTACGAGGTATTGGAGGCGTGTGACGGGCGCGAGGCACTCAACATCGCCAAGCAGCAGCCGCCGGTGGACCTCGTCATCACCGATGTAAATATGCCGAACATGGACGGGCTCACGTTGGTGCGGGAGCTGCGCCTGCTCCCGCATTACCGCGGGGTGCCGTTGTTGGTATTGACGACCGAGGCGAGTACCGAGAAGAAGCTGGAAGGCAAAGCCGCGGGAGCCACGGGCTGGGTGGTGAAGCCATTCAGTCCCGACCGGCTGCTCGCCACCATTGCCCGGATTGTGACTTGATTCCTACACCCCCACGGGAAAGGTTGAACGAGATGGTGCGCACCTACCAGAACATCGATGCTGCCCAGGCGGTTGCCGCCGCGGTCGCCCAGGTTGAGCTCGCAGTACGCGAAGTTCAGCCTGCCGTCGAGCAGCTCGGGGCGCTCATTGACCATATGGCGGGCGGCTTGGGGGAATTGCGGACCCTGCGGTCCCACGCCATCGATCCCGAGGCGATCTCGGTGTTTCCTGACGAGTTTGCGCGAGTGTTGGGAGGGCTGCAGGAGCACGTCAAGGGAAGTATCACTCAGCTGCAGTTCTATGACCGGCTGGTGCAGCATCTGGGACACGTTCAGGACTTCCTGGCAGGGGCTGCCGGCCAACTCGCAAACACGGCGGACAGCGAGGGCGATGCGTGGGGCGCGCTGCGCGAAAAGCTGAGTGTGCGCCTCATCTCCGCGGCCCAGCGTGAGCTGTTGGATGCCGTTCTGCCGCCGCCACAGGGCGCTCAGTTCAATTCTCGCCGGGCACGCGAGGAGCACGCCGCCCAGGGAACGGTCGAGCTGTTCTGAAATGGAAGCACGACAGCGGGAATTTGACTTCAGCGACGAGGATTTCAATTCGCTCCGGACACTGGTTCGCAAGCACACGGGTATCAGTCTTTCCGATTCCAAGCGTGAGTTGGTTTACGGCCGTCTGTCGAGGCGTCTGCGCGCGCTCGGACTGCAGTCGTTCCGCGACTACCGCAATGTACTGACTGCCGAGCCGCAAGGGCAGGAGATGGTCGAGTTCTGCAACGCCATCACGACCAACCTGACTTCGTTTTTCCGTGAGTCACACCACTTCGACTACCTGCGCGACCAGGTGCTGGTACCGCTCGGGATGCGGCCGCCGGGGCAGCGGCTGCGGCTATGGTCCGCGGGCTGCTCAACCGGTGAAGAGCCTTACTCGATTGCAATGACTGTTCGTGAGTCTGTGCCGCAAGCAGGCCGTCACGACATCAGGATCCTGGCGACGGACCTGGACTCCGAGGTCCTGGCCCGGGGCCGCAAGGGTGTGTACGCAGAAGACCGGGTCAAGGGGATGCCGCAGGCGCGGATCGCCACATTTTTCCTGGAGCAGCGCGAGGGCGGCACGGCGCGCCTGGCAATGACACCCGAGATCCGGGAGCTCATCACCTTCAAGCAGCTCAATTTGATGCACGAGCTGCCCATGCGAGGTCCTTTCGATGTGATCTTCTGCCGCAATGTCGTGATTTATTTCGACAAAGACACGCAGCGGGACCTGTTCCGGCGCTTCGCGCAGCTGCAACGGCCCGGCGACGTCCTGTTCCTGGGCCATTCGGAGAGCATGTTCAAGGTATCCGATGCCTACACGCTCGTCGGCCGCACGATCTACAGGCGGAATGAATCATGATGCACACTCTACCGAGCAACGAGCCGGCGCAAGCTCGTCCCGCGACTCTGCCGGGCTTCGGGCACGTGCAACGAATCTGGGATCGCCACAACGACCGTTGGGCCGCCCGCATTCTGCCGGGCGAATACTTCGTGACCCGCAGCGATGAGATCATCACGACGGTGTTGGGATCGTGTATCTCTGCCTGCGTACGTGATCCGGGCCTGCGCATTGGCGGTATGAATCATTTCATGTTGCCGGAGGACATCACCCA
>JBJMWM010000054.1:0-10292 GCA_045810105.1 Steroidobacteraceae bacterium
GTGATCGGCCGCGACACGCGCCGCTCCGGCCCGATGCTGGAGGACGCGCTGTGCGCCGGCGTCGCCTCGGCAGGCGGCATCGCGCTGCGGGCCGGCGTCCTGCCGACGCCCGGCGTCGCCGTGCTGGTCCGCGAGCACCGGGCCGACCTCGGGGTTGCATTCGATGGGGATGGCGACCGCATTGGAGTCGTGGACTCGAGCGGCCAGATCATCTGGCCGGACCAACTCCTGCTGTTTCTCGCGACCGATGTTCTGGCAGCCTTGCCGCGGGCTGCGATTGTCGGCGACGTGAAATCCAGCCGGGTTCTGTTCGACGGCGTCCGTGACCTGGGTGGCCGTCCGGTAATGGCCCCTTCCGGCTATGTATTGGTGCGCGAGGCGATGTTGCGCGAACGCGCGCCCCTCGCGGGCGAAATGAGTGGACATATACTTTTCGCCGACTGCTGGCACCGCACGGACGATGCACTCTTCAACGCAATGCGACTGCTTGCCACCATCGGCCGGCAGGATTGCAGCCTGGCGCAGTTCCGTAACAATTTGCCCGTGACGGTGGCAACCCCGGAGCTGCGGCTGCCGTGCTCTGAGCGGCGCAAGGCTTCCGTGCTGCGCGAAGTGGCCGAGCGCCTCAGGCGCTCAGGAGCCGGGCTCGATACCACGGACGGCTTGCGCGTCACTACGCCAACAGGCTGGTGGCTGCTGCGTACCTCGGGCACCGAATCGAAACTCACCGCACGGTGCGAAGCCACTGACGCCGAGGGACTGGAGTCGCTCAAGCGAGAGCTCGTCTCGCAACTGCGTCAGAGCGGCATGGACATCGGCGAGATCATGCACTTGCGTTGACACGAGCCGGCCATGCGCTGGGGCACGTCGTTGGCTCGCCTGTGTCTGCAGATTCTCCTCGCGAGCCTCTGTGCGCCGCTCCTGTCGGCGGGCGCTCCCCTCATTACCTTCGACACGCAAGGCGGGGATGCCTGGAGCTTTGAACATCCAGCCCGGGGCACGGTTGCGCATGGGGTGTGCGATGTAGTGTTGGTACGCTCGGCGGGCGGCAGTGAGCCGGCATTTCTGGACGGCGGCCGCTTCGTTGCAACCGTCCATCTAAGAAGTGGCGACAACGAGCTGCGCGCGCAATGCCGGCGAGGCGGAAAAACTGTCGCGCAATCCAAAATCCAACACTGGAAAGTCGGCCTGCCGGATATGCCGCGGGCCTGGATACGTACCCGCGTGGACGGCGGCACAGTAGTAATGGATGCGGGACGCTCGGAGCTGGCGCCAGGCATACCGGCCCCGATTGTCAGGTATGAATGGCGCACGGGCGATGACAATCCAGCTCCTCTGCAGCTCGGTACCGGGAAGCAGATTGCGATCCGTGCGCCCGCCAGTGATGGCATTTACCACGTGATCCTGCGCGTGACGGATGCGATGGGTCGTTACGATGAGAGCACCGGAATGTTCAGGAACTCGGGCGGCAGAGCGGCGGAGATCGAAGTCGACACAGAACATCCCGCCTGGACACAGGGCGCCGTCGTCTATGGCATCCCGCTCCCCCTCGTCACACCGTATGGATTCGAGGGTGCCCGCAAACGGTTGGATGCCATCAAAGCCTTGGGCGCGAGCATCGTCTGGTTGTCACCCGTCACCGAAGCCCCGCCAGGGGACTTTGGCTACGCGGTGACAGATCAGTTTCGTGTTCGCAGCGCGTTTGGCACGGCTGCACAACTTCATGCTTTGATTGAAGATGCGCACGCCCGCGGTCTGAAAGTATTTCTGGATCTGGTGTCCAATCACCTCTCCGCACACCACAGGTACTACGAGGAGACGGAGCACCTCGGCGTCAGGTCTGCCTACTATGACTGGTTCGAACGGGATGCCGGCGGCAAGCCCGTCCACTACTTCGATTGGACACAGCTGCAGAATCTCAACTACGACAATGGCGACGTACGCGGGTATATGACGGCCGCCTTTGTCACCTGGGTGCGGGACTACCACGTGGATGGCTTTCGCCTGGATGCCAGTTGGGCGGTCCGGGAGCGTGCCCCGGAGTTCTGGCCACAGTTGTTTCGCGAGCTGAAGCGCATCAACCCCGATATAGCGCTGCTGGCAGAAGCGGCACCCAGCGATCCGTACTATGCAGCGCATCGCTTTGACGCGGCGTACGACTGGACGCCCAGGTTGGGAGAATGGGCGTGGCAGGGTGTATTCGGGCCGCCCGATACGCTTCCGGACCTGGCGCGCTTGCGGGAGGCGCTCAAGAGTAACGACGCAGATCCTGCCCGGCCGATACCGGTGCTTCACTTCATGAACAACAACGACACAGGCGCGCGCTTTCTGACACGCCATGGCATCGAGCAGACACGGGATGCCGCTGCATTGCTGCTCACCCTGACCGGTATGCCGTTGATTTACGCAGGCGACGAAGTGGGCGCTGCGTATGATCCCTATACCGGAGGGCCGCCGATTTCCTGGTTCGACGCCTATGGTCTCGAGCGCTTCTACACGCACCTGGTGGAGCTGCGACGCACGATCCCAGCCCTGCGATCCGGAAGCCTTCGTCTGCTGGTCACCGATCACGACGATTCCGTACTGGCTTTCCTGAGGGAGCCGCGACCGCCCGACCCCCCGGTACTCGTCGTGATCAACTTCGGACCGACAGCCCGCCAGGTGCATCTCCCGGCAGAACTGGCGCTGGCGGCTCTGTCCGTCGGCCCGCATCAGTTCAGGGTCGTGCAACCCTAGCCGGGCGGCAGCACTAGTTGCCGGCTAGCGGGTGTCCTTGGCGCCGGCGCCCGCGGATGGCCACGCCGCGCTTCCCCTTTGGTATCATTGCCGGCTACCCGACCCCTTCCTGAGGTCTAAAGCTGGACCATGCTTCAAAGCATCCGAGACGGACTGCAGAGCCATAAGTGGCTGATGTACATCGTGCTAGGCGCGCTTGCGCTCATTTTTGCCGCGTGGGGCGCCTACGGGATCGTCAATTTCAATACTGGCGGCAGCAGCTATGCCGCGGAAGCCGATGGGCAGAAGGTCTCGATCGAGTCCGCCCGCAACGCCTGGATCAATCAGCAGACCCAGTACCAGCAGCGTCTGGGTGGCGAGATTCCTGCCGCCCAGAAGGCTTTCCTGCAGGATCGGCTGCTGGAGGCCCTGATCCGCGAGGCGCTGCTCACTGAGCGGTCGCGTACCTTGGGCTACCGGGTGGGCGAGCAGAACGTCCGCGACGCCATCCGCAACGAGCCGGCGTTCCAGATCGAAGGCAAGTACTCGAGCGAAGTGGCCAAGGAGCGCCTGTCGCAGGCGGGTATCACGCTGGCCGCCTTCGAGAACGAGTTGCGCGGCGCGCTGCAGCGGGCCCAGCTCGAAAATGGCATCGCCCTCTCGGACTTTCAGACACCTACGGAGATCCAGCGCGCGCGTGCGTTGCAGAACGAGCAGCGCGAAGTGCGGTATGCCTTACTGCCGCCCGACAAGTACAGCGCCGATGTCCAGGTTGACGATGCCGCCGTGCAGGCCTACTACAAGGCGCACCAGGCGCAATACATGACACCCGAGTCGGCGCATCTGCAGTACGCAGAGCTGCGTCTCGATCAACTGGCGGCGCAGGTGACGCCGACCGACGCGGAGCTGCAGGCGGCGTATGACAAGAACAAGGACCGCTACGTGGAGCCGGAAAAGCGCCACGGCCGGCACATCCTGATTCCGATCGGCAAGGACGAGGCGGCCGCGCGCAAGCAGGCCGAAGATGTGCTCGCCCAGGCGAAGGCGGGCAAGGACATTGCAGCGCTGGCCAAGCAGTACTCGCAGGATCCGGGCTCGGCCGACAAGGGCGGCGATCTCGGCTGGGCCGACCGCAACCAGTTTGTCGGCCCGTTTGCCGATGCGCTGTTTGGCATGAGCGTCGGCGAGTTGCGCGGACCAGTGAAGACGCAGTTCGGCTATCACATCATCCGCCTGGATGAGATCCAGCCGGGGAAGACGAAAACGTTCGACAGCGTGCGCTCGGAGCTCGAAGCGGAGGTGAAGCGCAACGCGGCCGCCGACAGGTTCGGCGAGATCCAGGAGCAGATCCAGTCGCGCCTCGAGCAGGCCGGCAACGATCTGGGCGCGCTGGCGAAGGAATTCAACCTGACGAGCGGCGAAGTGCCGAAATTCCTGCGGGGCGCGGGTGGCGCGCCGTTGGGAACGGCGCGACCAATACAGGACATTGTGTTCGGCGACTCCCCGTTGCAACCTGGGCGCGTGGGCGGACCTGTGCTGGTTGGAGAGGATCGGCTCGTGCTCGTAAAGGTGACAGAACACAATAAGCCCCAGCCGCAGCCGGTGGCAGAGGTCCGCGACACCATCGTCGCGACAATCAAGAAGGAGCGTGGCTCCGAGGCAGCCCTGAAGGCAGCCCAGGACGGCCTGGCGAAGTTGCAGGCCGGCACCTCGTTCGACGATGTTGCCAAGCAGTTGGGCGTCTCATCCGAGCCGGCGCGATTCGTCGCGCGCAGCGATTCGACTCTGCCGGCGCAGTTGCGCGAGCTCGTATTCAACTCTCCCAAGCCGGACAAGCCTGTGTATCGGGCTGTTGCCTTGCAGACCGGGGGCGCCGCGGTGGTGGCTGTGACCGGGCTGCGCACCGAAACGCCTGAGACTGACAAGACCAAAATGGCAGATCAGCTCAGCGCTCAGGTCAAGCAGGATGCCGCGCGTCACGGGCAAGCGGACGCGGAGGCGTACGTGGAAGAGATGCGCCGCACCGCCGACGTCCGTAAGAATCCGAAAGCGTTCGAGTAAGCGCGCGGGCGGTCCGGTTTTCAGATGGCCGCACATCAATCCAGACCCATTGCCGCAACGCCCATCCTGGTGGCGATGGCGATCGGTGCGCTCGTCGGCTGGCTGATCGGTCCCGCCGGGAAGGTAGGGGGCGTTGAGGTTCTCGGTTTTTTCGAGTTCCTCGGAACGCTGTTCATCAACCTGCTGAAGATGGTGGTGGTGCCGCTGATCTCGGCGTCCATCGTGACCGGGGTTGCCAGCATCGGCTCGGGCCGTGATCTCGGCCGTCTAGGTATCAAGACCCTCGGGTTCTACGTCTTCACCACGTTGTTGTCAGTGTTGATCGCGCTGGCCCTCGTCGATCTCATCAAGCCTGGCATCGCGAACGGTGTTCCGGCCCGCTCGCTGCTCGCGCTCGAGGCCTCCTCGGACGCGGTCAACTCGAGCGTCCAGGCACGTGCCTCGGTGACCGTTTTCGACACTCTGCTCGGGATCGTTCCCACGAACGTCCTGCAGGCCGCCAGCTCCAACAATCTGCTGGGCGTGATGTTTTTCAGCGTCCTGTTCGGTTTTTTCCTGGCGCGCATCGAGCTGCCGTACCGGCAGACTGTGCTCGATTTCGCGCAGGGCCTGTTTCGCGTCATGATGCGCATGACTATCTGGGTCATGAGTCTTGCGCCTGTCGGAATATTCGGGCTGACGGCGCGTGTGGTTGCCAAGTCGGGCATTCACGCCGCCGGCCCAATTCTGACGTTTGGTGTTTGCGTGGTCGCCGGCATCGTCATTTACGCGGCGGTTGCGCTACCGCTGCTGCTCCGTGCCGCGGGTGTGCGCAACCCCTTGCGTCTGTTTTCGGCCATGAGTCCCGCGTTACTGACGGCGTTCTCGACTGCTTCGTCGGCTGCCACTCTGCCGCTGAGTCTCGAGTGCCTGGAAAAGCGTGCTGGCGTATCTGAGCGAATCGCAAGTTTCGTCATGCCGCTGGGTACTTCGATCAATCATGCGGGCAGCGCGCTCTACGAATGCGCTGGCGCCATGTTTATTGCCCAGGCTTACGGCCTCGACCTGACGTTTGGTCAGCAGTTCACGGTGGTAACTTTGGCACTGCTCACGTCCATGGGAGTCGCCGGAATTCCGGCCGCCTCTCTGGTTGCCATCGCTGTGATCCTGTCGGCGGTGGGTCTTCCACCGGAAGGAATCGGTGCGCTGCTCGTCCTCGATCGCCTGTTGGATATGGCGCGAACGGCCGTGAATGTCTTTGCCGATGCAGTCTGCACCGTAATCGTCGCGCGCCTCGAGGGCGAGACCGGAGTCCTGTCCGGCTCCGGCGCCGATCTCGTCAGCACCAGCGCTGAAGCGGCTGCGAAATAATGGCCTGACGTTCGAGCCTCCTGTTCGCTTCGCCTCCGCAGTGCTGGCTCTCTCGCGCAGTCCTACCGCTCAGCCCTCCGACTCAGCCGGAAAGCTCATCCCCACCGTATTGAATCCACTGTCAACATAGAGAATCTCGCCCGTAATTCCGGCGGCGAGATCCGAGCAGAGGAAGGTCGCCGCATTGCCCACATCCTCGGGCGTCACGTTCCGCCGTAGCGGTGCGACTTCGGCAACGCGGCTCAGCATCTTGCGGAATCCGGCGATGCCCGCGGCGGCCAGTGTCTTGATCGGCCCTGCGGAGATGCCATTGACCCGGATGCCCTCGGGGCCAAGGTCGGCCGCCATGAAGCGCACATTCGCTTCCAGGCTCGCCTTGGCGAGCCCCATGACGTTGTAGCTGGGAATTGACCTGACAGCGCCCAGATAGGAAAGCGTCAGCAGCGCTCCGTTGCGGCCTGCCATGAGCGGCCTTGCGCCGCGTGCAAGCGCGGTAAAGCTGTAACTCGATACATCGTGCGCGATCCGAAAGGCTTCGCGCGTGGTGTTGCCGACAAAACTCCCCGAAATCGCCTCCCGGGGCGCAAACGCCACCGCGTGGATCACGATATCGAGCTGGCCCCATTCGCGCTTGAGCAAGTCGAACGCGGAATCGACCTGGCCATCCACCGTTACGTCGAGCGGCATCGTCAGCTTCGAGCCAATGGACTGCGCCAACGGCTCGACGCGCTCCTTCATCTTGTCGTTCACATAGGAGAAAGCGAGCTCGGCTCCCTCGCGATGCATTGCCTGGGCGATGCCCCACGCGATTGAACGATCAGTCGCCACGCCCACGATAAGGGCGCGCTTGCCCGCGAGAAATCCCATTAGTCACACCTCCAGGGCACCCCGGCAACCGGGGTGCGGAAGCCTCAGTTTATCAAGTGCCTGCGGCCGCGGGGCGAGTCTGTTGCGAGCGTCCCGGGCGGGCTAGCCCCGGCGGCTGGCCATTCGGATCGTGAGCTTCTGGCCCGGTGCAATGCCGGCGCGCGAGCCGATTCCATTCCAGGACATGATTTCCTTGACGGAGACCTGGAAGAGCTTCGCAATCTGCGTCAGGGTGTCGCCCGCGCGGACGGTGTAGGTGACCTTGCGCGCCGCTGACGCCGAGCGGCCACCCGCATCGTTGTTCGACAGTCGCAGCCGCTGGCCGGCGCGCAGCGGGTCCCCGGGCTGCATGCCATTCATCATTGCCAGTTTGTTCACATCCATGCCAGTGCGACGGGCAATGCTCCACATGGTGTCGCCGCGGCGCACGACATGCACGTGCGGGCGCTTGGACGAGCGGTCATGTCCGTCAACCCGAGCCGCAGCGAGCAAGACCTTGGCAGGCAACGTGCTGGAGGAAGAGGGAACGCGCAGATCCGACCCAACGGTCAGGGGCCCGGTGGGCAGATCATTCATCTCACGAACGACGTTGACGGTGGTGTTGAATTGCTTGGCGACGGAGGCGACCGAGTCACCCCGGCCTACCGTGTACGTCTGCGAATGCAGGCGTTGGTCCTCGGTCAGCTGCGAGATGTTCTGAGTGAACACCTGCGCACCGTCAACCGGGAGCAGTAGATAGTGCGGGCCGGAGGGGTCGGTGGCCCATCGATGGAAGGCTGGATTGAGCTCATACAGCTCTTCGTCGGTAACGCCCGCAATTTCTGCGGCGACCTTCAGCTCAATCTGGCCGTGAGTTTCTACGCGCGCGAAGTACGGCTGGTTGGGAATCGGGCTGATGGAGATGTTATATGCTTCCGGGTCGGCGACGAGGCGCCGCATGGCGAGCAGCTTCGGCACGTACGCCTGCGTTTCCTTGGGAAGCTTCAAACTCCAAAAGTCCAGCGGCTTGCCCCGGGCGCGATTCGCATCCAACGCGCGCTCCACATTCATCTCGCCGCAGTTGTAGGCGGCGATCGCCAACAGCCAGTCGCCGTTGAACTCATCATGCAGTGACTGCAGATAATCGAGCGCCGCCCTTGTTGACTCAACCACGTCGCGGCGGCCGTCGTACCACCAGTCCTGTTTCAAACCATAGCGCGAGCCCGTGCCCGGAATGAACTGCCACAAGCCTGAAGCACGTGCCCGCGAGTAGGCGTAGGGTTCGAACGCACTCTCGACGACCGGTAGCAGCGCGATCTCGAGCGGCATGCCGCGCGCTTCGAGCTCGGTGACGATGTGATACATGTACAACTCGGCACGCCCGAAGGCCCGCTCGAGATAATCCGGATGCGAGGCAAACCAGTTCAGCTGCTGTTCGACTGCAACACGTTCGACATCATCGAGTTTGAATCCCGAACGCATGCGGTCGAAGAGATCGGCGTATTGCGCGGGAGTCAGGCCTGCTACCTGGGTGGGTGCGGCACTTAGAGTGGAATCGGTCGGCTCGGCCGCCTGCGCGGACGGAGGTGTTGGTGCCTCCGGATAAGTGCTGCTCGGCTGCGCGGGCGGGATGACCCCAACGGGTTCCACGGTTGAGCCCTGTAGCGGCGTGCCGCTCGGCGTGTGTGCGCACGCGGACAGCATGAGCACGCATACGGCCAGAAGTACCAGTTTGGTCCTGCGGCTCGCGTCTGTTCGCATCACTTCCGTCGGCAAGTTCCTTACCCTCACGTTCTGCAGAAAGTCGCCTGCGGCGCTTTGCCGCCCGCTCGGCAAAAGGCGCGACTTTTGCCGGCTGTCGCGGCGTGCTAATTTCCCCTGGCCTGTGGGAACAGGGGCTCGAGGACCAGACGCTACTGTACCTGGGGCGTTTAATTTAACCGGTAACTTCTCACTATTTCCAGCTCAAATCGTGCCAGTTCGCACTTCCCACATGACCGACCGCGATGCCGCCCTGACAAGCTGGTGGTCGGGCGCTCTCGGACGGGCGCTGGTAGCCGCGGAATCGGAGCTGCTCGCTGAAGCGCTCGAAGACGTTTTTGGCTGGGAATTACTGCAAATTGGCACATGGGGCGGAGCCAGGGAACTGCTCGCGGGCAGCCGCACACGGCGGCAGACGATCGTGGCGGCTCCCGGGTCCCCGAGTGGTGCTGACATCATTGGCAGACCGTCGCAATTACCAGTCAGTAGTGACTCGGTTGATGCGGTCCTTCTGCCACACACTTTGGAGTTTGCCTCCGACCCGTACGCGATAGTTCGTGAAGTAGATCGCGTTTTGGTGGGCGAAGGACAGCTACTGGTTCTCGGTTTTCGTCCCTGGAGCTTGTGGGGAATTCGCGCTCGTGCCAGCCGTTCGGGTTTTCCGCCGGGATTGCGCCGCGTGCTGCCGGAAAGGCGCGTGCGCGACTGGTTGGTATTGCTCGGCTACGAAGTCGTCGCCTCCAGGCGTTATCTTTACTGTAGCCCGTGGAGCTCAGGACCCGCTCCCGGCTCAGGCACTGGACGTATCCTCAACCGCGGCATTACGCATCCCCTGCCAGGCAGCGCGTATGTGCTGAAGGCACGCAAGCGGGTCTACACACTGACTCCGGTACGGCCGCGCTTCCGCGAGAAGCCCGCGGTGCTGGGTGGCCTGGTCAAACCAACAACGCGCTCACAATCGTGACACCGGGCGCAGCGGCCGCGCGCGTGGTGGAGATTTATACAGATGGGGCCTGCCGCGGAAACCCCGGACCGGGTGGCTGGGCCGCAACGCTCAGCTTCGGTGACAGCGAGAAGGAGTTGGCGGGAGCCGAGGCACGCACGACCAACAATCGGATGGAGTTGACCGCCGTGATCCGCGCGCTCGAGGCGTTGAAGCGTCCTGTCCAGGTCAAGGTTTACACGGACTCCGAATATGTCCGCCGCGGCATCCAGGAGTGGGTTGCCGGGTGGAAGGCCCGCGGCTGGCGTACCGCTGATCGCAAGCCAGTCAAGAACCGGGATCTGTGGGAGCGGCTCGATGAGCTTGCAGCGGCACACGAGATCGAGTGGCACTGGGTGAAAGGCCACTCGGGCGTGCCTGGCAACGAGCGCGTGGATCTGCTTGCGAATCAAGCGATCGATGCCATGCTCCGGTGAACCACCCACGGAAATTGCGCATGGCCGTCAAGAGAGCTCACGCAGATCACTAAGACGCACAATTTCCGTGGGGCCCGGTGAACCACCCACGGAAATTGCGCATGCCCGTCTAAGAGAGCTCATGCAGATCACTAAGACAC
>JBJMWM010000055.1:0-396999 GCA_045810105.1 Steroidobacteraceae bacterium
AACGAGCAGATCCAGCATCGGTCCGAGGCGTGGAGCCACGACGTACCTGGATCTGTAGATTCGCGTGCTGTCGTATGCCTCAAGGAGCCATTCAACATGCGATTGGCGCGTGGCCCATTCGGAGGCCAGATGTTGCGCGAGGAGGCCGGCTGCGAACTGCAGGCGCTCGAGCCGCCGTCCTACGCGAAGCAGCCTCCACCCTTCATCCTGGGTCATGTCATCGAATGCAAAACCCGCAAGCGCTGCCAGTGACAATAACAACTGATCCAACGCCGCCCTGGGCTCTTCGCGCGCGGCCACGGAATCCTGCAACCGGCGTTGCATCTCGTTCACGGCGCGCCAATAACTGGCCGACAGGCGTGTGCGCACCTGTGAGGCGCACCATGCCAGCCTCCTGACGTCGGCCATGACGCCCTGCGGGTTACGCTCGTCACGCAAACTCAGCGCCGGGTCACCATCGGTCGAGATGACCCCGAGATCCCGGCAGAACCTGACGGCGGCGTTCCACACGCCTTCATCGGAACGGGCTGTCAGCGTTCCTCGCAACAAGCGCGCCTTGTCTTCACACCGTACCGTGTATCTGCCGAACCAATAGAGGTTCTCCACCAGCCGCGATGGAATGTCATCGTGTCTGACCTGGGCGCTCGGGCTCTTCCCAGGACCCACAGCAACGGCCTCTACGCAGGAGTCCGGCAGCACCCAGATATCCTTGCTTCCACCGCCGCGCTGAGTGGATACAACCTCAACTGTGGCGTCTGAGGCAACACGCGCCAGTCCGCCTGGCATGACACGCGTGCCCGAAAGTCCTGCGAGCGCGTACATGCGGATTGACACAGGGGTCGCGGCGAATCCCAGCGCTCCATGCGGCCGCCATATGGGCGTTTGCGAAAGCGACAGATGCTCCTGAGCGACATACGCATACGGGCGCGCACGCAGGCGCTGGACAACCCTCCGGCGCGCCTCTCCTTCGAGGTTGCGGCCAAAAACGGGCTCGAATCGCTGGTTAGGATAGGTAGGCTTGATGACGAGCTTGTCCAGATGGCTCACCACGTAATCCAGCGCAGGTTTTTCACCGCACCACCAGGTAGCGACCGAGGGCAGCGAGAGCTTTTCACCCAACAGCCGTTCGGCGATGCGGGGCAGAAATCCCAACCAGGCCGCGGATTCGAGCACTCCCGTCCCCAGTGCGTTCGCCATGACGACTCTGTTTGCGCGGACTGCGCCGAGCAGGCCAGGTATGCCGAGTGTCGAATCGCTGCGCAGCTCGAGGGGATCGCAGAAATCATCATCGAGCCGGCGCAGGATGGTGTGTACTCGTTTCAACCCGGCGAGCGTCTTGAGGTACACCGTATCGTCACGAACGGTGAGATCCGTGCCCTCGGCCAGTGGCACGCCCAATTGCCTCGACAGATAGGCGTGCTCGAAATAAGTCTCGTTGAATGGACCAGGAGTCAGGATGACGGCGAGCGGGTTTTCACCTTCATCGCCGTGGCTCAACAACTGCTCGCGCAATTCGCTGAAAACGCCCGTCGTGCGCCGTACGTCGAGCTGGCGGATGGCTTCCGGCAGTACCTGTTCCACGATTTCGCGGTTCTCGAGGGCGTAGCCGGCCCCGGAAGGCGCCTGGGTACGATCCGCGAGCAGCCACCAGCGGCCATCGGGCGCTCTTGCAAGATCGGCAGCGTAGATGTGAAGCCAATTACCGCCGCGCGGCACGATCCCCTGGCACGGCCAGAGGTAGTTTGGGTGTCCGAACACGAGCTCGGGAGGCACGAACCCTTCGGACAACAGTCGCTGCGGGCCATAAATATCGGCCAGGAGTGCATCGAGCAGCCGCGCGCGTTGTGCCAGGCCCGCTTCGATCTCGCGCCATTCGTCCGCCAGCAGCAGCAATGGCACGGGGTCGAGAGCCCAGGGTCTGTCAGCTCCCTGGGGATCGGCGTAGACATTGTAGGTCACGCCATTTTCCACGATCAGCCGCCGGGTCCGCTCCAGTCCGCGCCGTGCGACGGCGCGCGCATCATCGCGGGTCAACTGATCGATCAACGGCTGCCAGTGCGGCCTCACCAACCCCTTGTCATCGAGCAGCTCATCATAGCGGCGTGCGTCCGGGACGTACGCGGCCAGCGAGCCTGGTGTGACCATGCCCGCCAGCAAGGAGGCTTTGATGACTTTGGGATTCGACTCGGTCAAGTGGCTCGCAGGTCCAGCGTAAAGGGATAGTCGGGACTGGCAGATTCGGGCGGCGCGCTGATTGTGCCCGCAGTGTGGCCCATTCTGAAGAAGCGTGCGAGGCGCCTGCTTTCCGACTCGAAGGCATTCACCGGAAACGTCGCGTAGTTGCGGCCGCCAGGATGCATCACGTGATACTGACAGCCACCGAGTGAACGATTCATCCAGGTATCCACGAGGTCGAAGGTCAGCGGTGAGTCAACCGTCTTGGTCGGATGCAGGGAAGATGCCGGCTGCCAGGCCTTGTAGCGCACGCCGGCTACGAACTCGCCCACAGTGCCCGTTGGGCGCAGCGGAACGCGCCGGCCGTTGCACGCGATGACATAGCGATCGGGCGCAAGACCGGTTGCCTTGACCTGCAGCCGTTCCACCGAGGAGTCTACGAACCGCACCGTGCCGCCGGGTGCGCCTTCTTCTCCCATGACATGCCACGGCTCGAGTGCCTGCCGCAACTCGATTTCGACCCCGGGGGTGGCGAACTGGCCGTACCGGGGGAAGCGGAACTCGAAATGCGGCGCGAACCATTCCTTGCGCAGCGGGAAGCCCGCCGCGCTCTGCTCTTCGAGTACGTCGGCGAAATCCTGCTCGACGAAATACGGGAGCATGAAGCGGTCGTGCAGCTCGGTGCCCCAGCGTGCGAGCCGGGGAGGTGTGTAGGGTGTGCGCCAGAAGCGAGCCACCAGTGCTCTCAACAACAGTTGCTGCGTGAGACTCATCCGTTCGTGCGGCGGCATTTCGAATGCGCGCAGCTCCAGCAGCCCCAGCCGGCCGGTCGGCCCATCCGGTGAATACAACTTGTCGATGCAGAATTCGGCGCGGTGCGTATTGCCCGTGACGTCCGTCAGCAGGTTGCGGAATACCCGGTCGGCGAGCCAGGCAGGGCAGTCCGCGCCCGGTGGCGGCAGCTCCTTGAAGGCGAGCTCGAGCTCGTACAGGGAGTCATTACGTGCTTCATCCGTTCGCGGCGCCTGGGAGGTGGGACCGATGAACAGCCCGGAGAACAGATAGGAGAGGCTCGGATGGTTGTGCCAGTAAGCCAGCAGGCTGCGCAGCAGATCGGGGCGGCGCAGGAATGGCGAATCGTTGGTGCTCGAGCCTCCCAGCACGAAATGGTTGCCACCGCCGGTGCCGGTGTGGCGGCCATCCAGCATGAATTTTTCGCTGGTCAGGCGCGATTGCCGCGCCTGTTCGTACAAGTGGCTCGTTCGCTTGACGAGCTCGTCCCAGTTTGCCGCGGGGTGGATGTTGACCTCCACGACGCCGGGATCGGGTGTGATGCGGAAGCTGTTGAGCCTGGGGTCCCGCGGCGGCTCGTACCCTTCGAGTACGATCGGTTGCGACAGACTCGTCGCGGTGGCTTCGATGGCGGCGACCAGTTCGAGGTAGTCCTCGAGGCGCGCGGCGGGGGGCATGAACACGTACAGTGTGCCGTTGCGTGCTTCGGCGCACATGGCGGTGCGCGTGATCCACCCCGCCGATTCACGTAGCTGGGGTGCACGTGTTGAATCTGTTGATTCAGCGCCTCCCGATGTGGCTGGCGTTGACTGTGACGGCGCGAATTCGCGCAGCTGCTGGCGAATTTCCGCGTAGGGGGCCAGATCCGGAAAGCTCTGTGTTGGATCAGGCGGATATATCTGGGTCAGCTCGCCGGGCACTGCCCACGGCAAGGAATCGAGCGGCAGGCGCAATCCAAGCGGCGAGTCTCCGGGTACCAGATAACACCGCTCCTGGCGCAGGAACCACGGGCCTGTCTGCCACCGCGTGCCCGCCGGATCGCGTCCGACCGGAAAGACATAGCCCGCGGGCCGATCGAGCCCGCGCTCGAAAATTCGCATCAGGCGCGCACGCTCACCGGCGTTCTCGAGCCGCGCTTCGAAGGGATCCACGTTTGATGGCAGCCGCTGCTCGCGCCACATGTAGTAAAACGCGTCCTCGTAAGCTGCAAAGACGAACGTGGGTGACAGTCCCAGCCGCGTTGCGACGTCTCTGAGAAAGCGTTGCGCGCTGTCATGACTCGCTCCCGAGCTGGATTTTTCGTCCGCAATCAGTTCGGGGGTCTGCCAGATGGGCTCGCCGTCGCGGCGCCAGAAGCAATTGAGCGACCAGCGCGGCAGTGGCTCGCCGGGGTACCACTTGCCCTGGCCGAAGTGCGCCAGGCCGGTGGGGGCATATTCGTCCTTCAGCCGCTTGTACAGATCGATCGAGAGGCGGCGTTTGTCGGGGCCTAACGCTGCCGTGTTCCATTCGGCCCCATCCGGATCGTCGATCGAGACGAATGTGGGCTCGCCGCCCATGGTGAGACGAACATCCAGTGCAGCGAGATCGGCGTCGATTTCATGCCCCAACTTCTCTATCTGTCCCCACTGTTCCTCCGTGTAGGGTTTGGTGACGCGCGGCGCTTCCCAGACGCGCTCCACCTTCATGATGTGTTCGAACTGGACCTCGGATTCCCCCACCAGGCCGCTGACGGGTGCGGCTGTCGAGGGCTCTGGTGTGCAGGCCAGTGGAATGTGGCCTTCGCCAGCCAGCAGGCCCGAGGTGGGATCGAGTCCGATCCAGCCGGCGCCCGGCAGGTACACTTCGCACCAGGCATGCAGATCGGTGAAGTCTGCTGTCGGACCGGACGGCCCATCGAGCGACTTGACATCGGCTGTCAGCTGGATCAGGTAGCCCGAAACGAAACGGGTCGCGAGTCCCAGATTGCGCAGCAGCTGGGCCAGCAACCAACTGGAGTCGCGGCAGGATCCGGAGGCGTTCACGAGCGTTGCTTCGGGGGTCTGAACACCCGGCTCCATGCGGATCAGGTAACGGATGTCCCGAGCCAACCGCATGTTCAGCTCGACGAGAAAATCTACCGTGCGCGCCGGCTTGCGTGCTATCGATTCGAGATAGTCCGCGAGCCGCGGTGTCAGCGGCAGTGTTGCCAGGTAGGGAGCCAGCTCGCGCTGCTCACCCGGCTCGTACTTGAACGGAAATTGTTGGGCGTAAGGCTCGAGAAAAAAATCGAACGGGTTGAACACCGACATCTCGGCTACGAGATCGACACAGATCCGCAGCTCGCGGGTCTTGTCGGGAAAGGTGAGCCGCGCAAGATAGTTGGACTGCGGGTCCTGTTGCCAGTTGATGAAGTGTTTCGTCGGCTGCACGCTCAGGGAGTAGCCGAGGATGCGGGTGCGGCAATGCGGCGCGGGCCGCAACCTCACTATCTGCGGACTGAGGCTGACGAGCCGGTCGTACCGATAGTGAGTGACGTGATTGAGCGCAACGTGAATCGACAAAGAGACCTCCCGCGCGAGGTGGCGGCGGATTTCGCATTCTTGGGCACTACATTATACGGGCAGGAGCCTGCTGCTCTTGCGCACCAAATTGGACCGCGGCGCGCGCCGGTAGCACCATTAGGTGGCAAATTGCGCCCATGTTTGAAAGTCACGCTCACGCACTGGTATGTTCAGTACGGCTGGGCCCCCCTTACCGCCACCCAGATGCCTGCTGATGAGTATTGACTGGACAACCTATACCGCCCCCGGGCAGCACGACGAACTGGTCGGCCCGAGTGGTGGCGCGCGCGCCGCCGGCAGGGCCCTGATGCGTTACCTCTCGGAGCTCGGTGGCGGCGAAATCGGCGTACGGCAGCAAGCCGCGGAGCTTGCGATCAAGGCAATGGGCATCACCTTCACCGTCTACCACGAGCAGGAAGGCTCGATCGATCGGGCCTGGCCACTGGATATCATCCCGCGCACCATCGCCCGCAAGGAATGGGCACGGATCGAAAAGGGCCTCACGCAGCGCGTCGCGGCCCTGAATCTGTTCATCAACGATGTCTATCACGAGCAGCGCATAATCGCGGACGGTGTGTTTCCGCTCGAGGTGATCGCCACTTCCAAGAACTTCCGGCCCGAGTGTGTTGGTGTCAAGCCGCCGGGCGGCTGCTGGGCGCACATCTGCGGCAGCGATCTGGTGCGCGACAAGGACGGCACCGTCTACGTGCTCGAAGACAATCTGCGGGTTCCTTCCGGCGTCTCGTACATGATCGAGAACCGGCAGGTCGTGAAGCGCGTGTTTCCGGAGTTGTTCGAAAGCGCCGCCATCCTGCCGGTGGACGACTATCCGTCACAGCTGCATGACATGCTGGTCGCCCTGTCGCCCCGGCGCGAGCGTCAGCCGGAGGTTGTAGTCCTGACACCGGGCGTCTACAACTCGGCTTATTTCGAACATGCGTTTCTCGCGAGGCAAATGGGTTGTGAGCTCGTCGAGGGGCGCGATCTCGCGGTTCACGAAGACGATTGCGTGTACATGCAAACCATACGCGGCTGGACGCGTGTGGATGTAATCTATCGGCGTATCGACGATGACTTTCTCGATCCGGAAGTCTTCCGGACCGATTCGTCACTTGGGGTGCCGGGGCTCATGCGGGCGTGGGCCAGCGGAAACGTTGCGCTCGCGAATGCACCGGGAGCAGGCGTGGCGGACGACAAACTCGTCTACACGTACGTACCTGACATGATCAAATATTATCTCGACGAGGCGCCCATTCTGCCCAACGTGCCATCCTGGCGTTGTCGGGAAAAGAAGGAGCTCGATCACGTTCTCGGTCACCTGGATTCCCTGGTGGTGAAGCCCGTGGACGGCTCGGGTGGGTACGGAATGCTCATGGGGCCCATGTCCACTCAGCGCGAGCGCAACTCGTTTGCCACGCAGTTGAAAACAGCCCCCAGAAGCTTCATTGCGCAGCCAGTGATCACGCTGTCCACGGTTCCGACGTTTGTGGGTGATCGGATCGAACCGCGGCACGTCGATCTGCGCCCGTTCATTCTCAGCGGGCCGCAAACCTATGTGACGACTGGCGGGCTGACCCGGGTGGCGCTGCGTCAAGGCTCGCTGGTGGTCAATTCCTCGCAAGGTGGCGGCAGCAAGGACACCTGGATAGTGGATACCGAGGCGTAAACGAGTGCTCGCAAGAGTAGTTGAGAACGTCTATTGGCTAGCGCGCTACATCGAGCGCGCGGAGAACACGGCGCGGCTCGTAAGCGTCAACACCAACCTGCTGCTGGACCTGCCGAAGGGACTCGCTCCAGGATGGCAGCCACTCGTCGACATCACTGGCAGCCGCGCAATGTTCGATGCCCGCGGCATTCGCGCCGATGAGCGTGAGATCGTGCAGTTCCTGCTCGCGGACCCGGAAAATCCTGGCTCCATCGTGTCCTCGTTCAAGCGGGCCCGGGAAAATGCGCGCACGCTGCGCGATATCCTGCCCACCGAAGCCTGGGAGCTGCTGAACCACTCGTTCCTGGAATTCATGGAAGAGCTCTCCACGGGGCTCAACAAGCGGACCCGTTTCAATTTCCTCAAGCGGATCGTGCTGACCTCACAAACGATCATCGGCGCGCTCGAGGGAACGATGAATCGCAATGATGCATATACGTTCCTGATGCTGGGCCGTAATGTCGAGCGTGCGGACATGACCAGCCGTATCGTCGATGTGCGTTCGGCCCAGTTGCTACCCGACGACGCGCCGGAGCTGCGGCCGTTCGACACGATTCAATGGGTGAGCGTGCTCAAGTCGCTGTCCGGGTACGAGATGTATCGCCTGAGCCGGCGCACCCGTGTCAGTCGCACGGACGTGCTCGAATTCGTGTTACGCGGTGAACAGTTCCCGCGCGCTTGCGGGTTCAGCCTGAGGCAGATCGAGCAATGCCTGCTGGCCTTGCCGCGCAGCGCCGGGGTCCTGGATGCCTTGGCGGGTGTCATTCGGTTTCTGGGCCAGGCTGATCTGGCCGCGCTCGATCAGCCGGGGCTGCACGAGCTAATCGACCGGCTGCAGCTGCACATCATTGGGGTGCACGACGGGATTGCGCAGACCTACTTTCCGTCGCGGGGTGGCCAGGCCACGATGCGCCAGGTCCAATGGTCGGAAGGCGTTAAGACGTTGCCGCTGTTTGCTGACGCGCCATAGGCCCCAGCCGCTGCCGGAACTGTTGCTGCAGGAGTAACAGGCTCAGGGCAGCCTGCAACGTCACGGTCCCTACTGACACATACCATAGGTGGCGCAGCTCGAAATGCCCGTGCGCGCCTAACCAGATCGCGGCTATGACGTAGGTGATGACTCTCGCGCCCGAGCTGATGAGCGACGGCCAGCTGTTACCCAGGGCCTGGAACATGCTCGAACAGGTGAACGCGACCCCGGTGGCAACGAAATTCCACGAAATGATCCGCAGGTAGGTGTCGCCCACGGCAATGACGGCGGGGTCGCTGCTGAACAGCCGGATGAGGGCGTCTGCCTGCCACAGGCACAGGAGCGTGTCGGCGAGCATGAGCACCGTGCTCATCCAGGCGGCGGCCCGAAACGTTTCCTTTACACGCTCCGCGTGGCCCGCGCCGAAGTTCTGGCCGGCTACCGGCGCGGCCGCGAACGTAATGGCCATGACGGGTACGAAAAGCGCCTGCATGACTCGTTGGGCAATCCCGAATCCGGCCTGCGTGGCGGGCCCGAAGTCCCGGATCGCCCAATAGACCACCGCGACGACCACGAAGATCGCCAGCATCTCGCCGCCGGCCGGCAGCCCGATATTCAGGATGCGCTTCCAGGTTGCGAAGTGGGGCGCCCACAGCTTGCGGTCGAGCGCCACGAAGTGCTCGAGTTTGGCGAAGTAGGACCACAGGAACACCACGCCAATGGCAATGGCCAAAGTGCTTGCGAATCCCGCACCCGCGGGTCCGAAGGCATGATGGGTCCCCCACCCGGCGATGAAGATCGGCGCAAACACGGTGTTCAACACGACCGTGAGCACTTGCACCATCATGGTTGGCTTGACGATCCCCGTGCCGCGTAACGCGGAGCCCATGGCGACCATGGCAAACTGCAGGGCGAGGCCGGGCAGATACCAATGCAGGTATTCAATCCCCGCCGCCGCGGCTGCCTCATCGGCCGCCAGCGAATGTACATACGCGCTCGTCAGTCCATATCCCGCAACGAGGGTCACCACTGCGAGGATTGCCGAGAGCAGCACTGACTGATTGAAGATGAGATTGGCTTGCCCCTGGTCCTTCCTCCCGGCCGCATGGGATACGAGCGCCACTGTTCCTACGCCGAGCATCTGGGTAAGCGCGAAGATCACCATGGTAACGTTGCCCGCCGACCCGACGCCCGCCAGCGCCGCATCCCCCAGCCCGGCCACGAAATAGAGGTCGACCAGGAAGTACAAGGTCTGGAACACCATCCCCGCGAAAATGGGAACGGCCATGGCGACTACCTGGCGAGGGATGGGGCCTTGGGTGAGATCCTTCACGAGGGGCGGCTCCGTGCGCGCCAGGCACCTGGCGACAGACTAGGAGATTGGCGACCGGCTAGGACGCCAACCTGTTCGACCGATTCGAGCGGCGTACTACCGAGGTTCTTTCCCCGGGTTCGGGTCTTCCATTGGAAATGATTGCGCCCCTGTGGCCGGTGCTGACCGCATCGGTGCGGGCGCGTCGCTCTGAACCCCGTTGGCAGGCTGCGAGACCGGAGCTGAGGCAGTGACCGCCGCCGCTGCTCCCGTCCCGGAATTCACGGCAGTCATGAAGCGCCGGGCCGAATCATCATTGCTGCGCACTTTCCCGGAAATGATGTCCGAGGCCAGGACATCGGGCTTTCCGTAAAAGACCTCGTTGGCGTCGTCGTCGATTGTCAGCGCCGTGCCATCCACAGCCAGTCCGGCGAACACACCTCGGCTGCGTGAGTACGAGTACACCTCTGCCTTGAAGCTCGTGTCAGTCGAAGCTGACGCCTGACGTCCGACGGGCCCTGCTGCGACTGACGCATCGGCACCCAACGTGAATTTGCCGCCCGTGATGCCTTCGACCCCCTTGCGGGTGGTGAACACGAGCATGATGTCGGTTGACTGGACGCCCCACTGCCATCCAAAGCTGCCACCCGTCATGGTAATGAAGGTTGGGCTGGTGAAGCGGCCATCCTTATCGCGCACCACGAGAACACCGTGTCCACGGCGTCCGCCGGCGAAGAACGCAATCTTCGTCATGTCAGGTATGACTGCGATGGCGTATGCACGCTCGAGCAGCCTGTCTGGAATGTACTGGTCACGCGATGAGCGCAGCTCTTCGAGCACCTGGCTCGCCATGAGCAGGCGTCCCTGCTCGCGTGCCTGCGCCCAAGCTCCGGTCGCGCCCACCGCGAGCACGAGTCCGGCCAGAGCGGTGAACAGTTTTATGCGGTTTCGCATATTTGAAATCCCCTTGACTAGTTGCCCTAGCTTAACTCAGGTCCGAGCGCAAGGGGGGATACTATAACATTCAGTATCCTGAATGCCGACTGATCAGAACCAGATGGAAGCGAATACCTGGAAGATGTTTGCGTTCAGCTTGTACAGAGGCTCGTTACCGGCAGTGAACTGCGGCGTTGTGCCGGTCAGCAGCGCATTGCGGTAGTCCTTGTAGTCGATCAGCAGGTGATCCAGGCGGACGCTCAGGCTGCTCTTGTTGATCCACCGGTTGCGCGGAATGGGGAAATCGTACGATGCGCCGACGCCGATGGTGAAGCTGTTGAATGCAGCGAGCTCGCGGTCCCGGGCCTCGAAATTCTGGAAGTTGGCGCGTGGAAACAGGTCGCTGTAGAAGCTCGCGGCGTTCTGGGTATAGAAGCGGAAGGTCCCGTCAAATATCCAGCTTTTCCAGGCCGGATGGGTGTAGCCGATCTCTGCCGTGTGGGCCCGGATGCCCCAAGTGTCCGAGAAGTAACGATATTGCGCCATGATCGCCGCGCGGTACCACAGGTAGTACTTGGCTTCGACTGCGGCTGCATTGCTGGTTCGCGTGTTGGGGTAGACCTGGTCAGCCAGGGAGAAGCCCTTGCCGACACCCGGAGTCAGGAAGCGTACCTTGCGGTACGGACTCGCCAGGTAGCCCTGGTCGGTGAGTACTTCGTAGTTGAAACTCGCGATCAGGCTGCGCGTGAGGATCTGGCTTACGCCTACGGCGTAGCCCCGGTGATCAGCGTCCCGGAACGGGATGTCCTTCCCCGTCGAATCATCGTTGCCAAACCGCGGGTCATTGACGAGCACCCCGTCCGCGTTCTTCACGTCACGGTACACCTTGTCCCAACCCCGCTTGTACGTCATGGTCAGGGTGGTCAGGTCGCCGAACATGTCCTGGCTGATCGAGTAGTAGCTCGTGTTCGATTTGTAGTCGGGCTCGGAGCTGTTGATGATCCCGGCGCTGTAGGTCGACTTGCCGTGCAGGTACTGGAAGCCGCCGCTGTGCTGCGTGCGCTTCTCTTTGTACTGGCTCGCCGAGAGCTTCACGTCGATGGACGCGCTCGTAATGTAGTCCTGGTAGAAGTTGTAGTTCACCGCGAAATTGTCGGTAACCTTCTTCTGAATGAGTACCGACGGGCCCTGAATGGTGATCCCACCACCCTGGTAGCGGTGATAGAGGGCGTCTGTGCGATCGTCAGGAAGCACCCCGGCAAGCGCCGGGGTGACACAAAGGCAAAGAGTTAGCAGCGTTCTGGCAAGTCGCTGCAGCGCCAGTCCTGCGATGAATACACGGATTCGCTTGCGAAGCACGGTCAATTGCATCCGCAGCCGCCGCCTACACCGCCCGTAGCACCCCGCGCACCTTCACGCGACTCGAGCACGTGCTCGAGATAGACGCCCGAGACGGGATCACGGTTGAACGACATGATGGGATCGGCGAAATGCTCGCGCTCGTAGGGTTTCACCCAGGGCTCGATGGGCGAGCACCCCGCCAGGAGAAGTCCTACAGCTACAGCTATTGAGATAGTACGGGCGCTTCTCATGCGCTGCGCGCAACTCCCCACGGGGTTCGCGGAAGACCGCAAACCCCGTCCGATCATTTCTTGAAGATCCGCCATGAGAGCTCCTGCCGCTACATTACTCGCGGACGAGCGACCGGATGCTGTCCAGGTACTCGTTTTCGTCGCCGGGCTTGTAGCCTCGGTGCAGCACCCGGATGTTACCCTTGCGATCGATGATCACCGTGCTGGGCATGCCGGAGACGTCGTAGGCCTTACTGACGGTGCTGTCCTTGTCATAGATGACGGGGAAGCTCACGGGTGTCTGCTTCAGGAATCCTTCGGCCGCTTTTGAGTCAGGCTCCACGTTCACGCCGATCAGCGTGAAACCCATCTTGTTGTACTTCTTGTAAATATTCTCGAGCAGAGGCATTTCCTGGCGGCACGGTCCACACCAGCTGGCCCAGAAGTTGAGCATCACCACCTGGCCTTTGTATTGGGCGAGGCTGATTTTCGCGCCCGCGCGCGAGTCGAGCGTGAATTGCGGCGCGGGGCCGCTGCCAGAGGCTGCGTTCGAGGCCGGCACAGCGATGAGCAGTGCGGCCACCACGGCAGAGATAGTCGCACGCATGAGGCCTGTTGCTGCAATACGGGTGCGGTTGTTCATGTCCCGATCCTGTCTAAAAGAATACAGTCGCGCCGAGCGAGGCTTCCACGTTGTTGGTGAGCTTGGACACGCCCAGCAAGTCAGTGCGGAACACGCGGTCCTGCACCTGGATGTGAATCGCGAGCCAATCCGAGGGCAGTACCCGGTAGCCGCCGCCGAAGTTCACCGTGAATCGGTTGTCGCCCGCGAACTTGCTGCCGCCGATGCCGCCCAAAAAGTAGAAAGAGCTCGTCATGGCGCGGCCCCGACCGATGAAGGCCTCGCCCGGGAGCAAGTTGTAGCCCAGGGCGATGTCGTAGTACGTGAAGCGTCTCTCATCGCTCGTAAGCAGTTGAATATTGCCGCCGAGAGTCTCAAAGCTCGTCCGGCCCGCATAGGCGCGGCCGTACTCGCCGAGGAAGAAGAAATCTTCGGTGACGTGATAGGCCACGGACAACCCATAAGCATTCTGGGTGCCGAAGTCCTCGATGGCCAGGAAGCCGTCCTGGATGCCGATCTCGATATTCGAGCTCTTGATCTTCGGCACCTTGATCTTGCGCCGCTCCACTTCCGGATCCACCACGCGCGGTGGCGTGGCGTCCGCATCCTGCTGGGCGGCCTGGGCGTCCTGCTGCGCGGCTTCTTCCTTGGCTTCCGCCTTTGCCTGGCGTACTTCGCTGCGGTGATGGAACCAGTTGCGCACGGAGGCGCAGCCCGGAAGCGTCATCAGGACCGCAGTCAGAAGAAGAACGCGAATCCCAGTTTCCATTCGTCTACTTCCTCATTTGCGTTGCGCTTCGTGAATACGACGTGACTCTTGTACTCGGCGCGCACGAAGAAGCGGCGCGTGAGGTAATAACGTACCCCGCCGCCGACATAGGCGGTCTGGTCGGTGCGATCGGAAGGTATCACGAGTGTCGCTTTTGGCGTGACGTGCACGAGCCCCGTACCCAGCATCAGGAATGGGGAGAACCGCCACTCGGGTACCAGCACGTGTGTGAGCCCGAGATCGCCGGTAACGCCATTCGAGTACTTGCCGAAGAACTGTCCGACCGACAGCTCCACGGCGAGTTGCGAGTTGAGTGAGTACGAGGCGTAGGTGGACACAAGCGTCGAGCCGCTGTACTCACCCGCGAAGATACCCATCTCGAAATTGTGCGAGGTGAAGCCGGCGCGGTCGCCAAGATCGAACTTGAACGGTGTGCCATCGGCAAGAACTGTCCTCAGCATGTCGCGTTGCGCGGCCCAGCCTTCCACCCCGCGCTCCGTCCGAACCTTGAACCAATCCGTCCGACGGAAGAGTACCTGCACGCTCTCGTCCCGCTCTGCCACGTGAAACACGGGGTAGCCGCGACCCGGCCCCGATCGCAGCTCGAGGTACGGTGCGGTGATGTACACCTGCAGGTGCTCGCGCGCGCTGCTCACGGCAGGAGCCGCGAGCAGCGCGAGTGAGAGCAACAACCCGATAAATGAAAGACGGAACAACGTTTTACTACCGGGCCCCGCGGAAATTGAGCGTCTTGATATTAGGCATGCGCGATTCGTCGTTGAAAGCTCAATTTTCGTGGGTGGTTCAATTGACAGGAGCGGCCGGGTCGAACGGGTCGTTGAAGAATTGGGCGCCAATATCCAGCCACTCTGAGATCAAGCGAAGCTCGGCCGGACTCAGGTAGCCCGCATGGTCGCTGCCTGAGCCCGGTGCAAAGCGACGGAGGAACGCACTCGAAAGCACGCCATTCGCGCTGCCCGCATTCATAAACGGTCCTACAGGCACTGTCGTCGGGTTACCGTCCGCATCATTCGGCCCCGGGACGAGCTGCAGTGCCCCCATGATAACTTCCTGTTTGGCGTGCGGGAACAGCAGATGACGATATGAGATCGGTTGCAGGGGCTCATCGTCGGACGCATCGCTGGTCAGATTGAGCTGGCCGGCGGGCGCCTGGATGGTCGCAGTGGACGTCGGGGCGGGGATCAGCGAGTGACAGCCACCCTGCGTGCAGGTGTGATCCGTTACGACCGCGCCCATGGCGTCTAGCGTCTGGCGCTTCAAATCCCAGAGGCTCTGGATGTGCTTGGGATAGTTGATCACGATGCGGCAGTTCGACTTCCAGATGGATGGGGCCCCGAAACTGTCGAGACAGTCGGTGTTCGGAGACGTCGTGTGGAACTCCAGCGCATTGTTATAGCTGTACTGGAAGCTCGTATCTGGCGTGCGCACCGCTGGATCGGTCCACACGTCCTTATAGTAAATATTGACGCTGGGATTCATCTGTACGCATTTGTGCGAATCGGCTTCGCAACCCATGCGCGCGCGCGTCTGCGCCATGGTTTCACCCGCCACGGGAACGAATGTGGATACCGTGCGCGGGAAAGGCGCGGCTGTGGCGGCGCCCGCATAGGCGGCTTTGAAGAGTCCCTGCCGTCCGTGTGAACGAGGATTCTGAGCCGTTGCAGGCGTATGACAGCCGTTGCACGTGAGCACTTCTCCCGGACGGACTTGCAACCACGCTGCCTGAATGGGTGAGATCCGCCGCCCGTTCGCATCGAGGATGCTGATCTGGAATGCCACGTTCGCGGGCACTTTGATACGCACCGAGCCGTCGGGCTCGACCGGCGCATAGCCCATGATCTCTCGCATGAACCCACTTGCCCCGAAGGCAGCGTTGCTCAGATCGAGTACATCCCGGTCCGGAATCGACACCGGCTTCTCCAGCCTGATGAAGCGGGCCGGACGCTGCGCTGCAGTGGTCGCCCCAGGGTCAGCAAGAACGGGAATGCTCGGCTTCGCCGTGTCCGTGCCATCGAAGTCATACACGCTTTTGATGTCCAGGACACCGACGTTTTCGGTTACCAGCGTCGAATCGAGGTCCACTCCAGCGAGCTTATCCAGAATGATGTTCTGAAGCGCGCGCGGTTGTGCGGCCACGATGTCCGTGATCATGACGTTTTCGACCGGTGGCATCACCGGCAGCAGGGTGTTCTTCGCGGGATCGAGCATCCAGACGCTGTACAGCGGCGGTGCCGTCTTGACGTTCGGGTCGGCCAGGCGCGCACTCGTACACGGAACGATGGCAGCGGTCGTCCCATCGAGCAGTCGGCACTGCGACCAGCTCACCAGGATCCGGTTCGATGAATCCCAGAGCGGGAACGCCGAATTGAAGCGGCCGCCCGCAGATGGGCCGGGCACGTCAATCACCGCGTTCGAGGTTGCCCGGGTCTGGGCAGGCCCCGGCAGGCCGGCATCTGCCAGCAGCGGCTGCTGGTTCTCGACGAATTGCTTGCCGTTGATGATGATGAGGTCGCCCCCGAAATCGATGTCCGTATAGGGGCGCACGAGGGTCATTATGCGTCCGTCCTGCATCTCTTTCGGCTTGACGAACTCGATGACGGCATTGTTCGTTCCGTCGAGGTTCGTGCCCGTCATGTGGCTATTGGCGCCGTAATACAGCTGCACATCCGTGCCGTCGGGATTGGATGTGTACAGATGCATCGCGTCCTTGCCCGGCGCGTTATCCCAGCGCGACCACAGGATGCGCCCGTTCGACAGTACCGTGGCGTCCCGGTCATGACTCTGGTTGAACGAGATCTGGTGAAATTCGCTGTGCAGCGAATCGATGACGTGCAGGTTGAAAGCGGGCTCGGTGCGCGCTTCGTCCTGCGCCTCGAATTGCGGTTTGCCCTCATCGAGGAGATTCGCCTTGGATTGCCGCTGCGCCGTGGAGGAAAACACGATGCGCCCGTCCGGCATGTAGTGGGGTGCAACACTGTTGCTTTCGTCCGGATTCAGGTTGGCCGGGATCACCTGCTGCAGGATGTCCGTCGCAATCACATATTCCCAGAGGTGCCAGGTCGGCTTGTCCTTCTGCTTCATTTTCGTGGTGAGCGGGCCGCGCATGGCGAACACCACTTTCTTGCCGTCGAGCGAGACGTCCACGTCCTTGACGTCGTAGGTATCGGTTCCCGTGATACGCGCGGTGATGTTGTGTTCGGTCGCGCTCGGTGAAGCGCTATCGCGCTTGTACAGGTCCGCCTTCGGAACGACGGTATCGTCCTGCATCGGCTTGACCGCCTCGCGCAGCATGCGCAAATCGTCCGTCGTGGGTGGAATCGTGCGCTTTACATAGAAAATCGGGAAGTCGACGGTGGCGGGATCGGCGCTCTGGCTGTTCGCCACGTCGATATGGGCATTGCCGCTGCAGCCGGCGAGCAGCGCCGCACAGGCGGCCAGGGCCGGCATACCGAGGCGGCGCAACACACCGTGCGCAGGCAGCATCTGCGTGAGGCTGTTCACGATTTGCGCTCCACTTTCATGCAAGTCACTCCAGATCCGCCCCCCGCCATGCCGCGACGGGCGAATGTAACGTAATTCGGTCCCCGGATTGAATGCTTCGTTAAGGCTTTTCTGTTTTTGTGCCGAGTCCGTCACGACACACGCAAGCGGTTAGCTGTTTTCTCACCGCCAGCGAGTCAGCGCATACGCGACACGATAGGTAGTCCTTCAGTGGCGTGCATGGCGTGACGAGGCTCGCAGTTTGCCGCGCGAGGGAGGGCGCGTGCCAGGTAATAACGGAAGTGTCTGCCCTTGGCGACGTCATTTGCCTGAGACATTCAAGGTGTGTCTTGCGCGACCGTATAGTCCGATCCGCGCGCATCGCAATTATGTTGGGAGTAGACGAGCGCTATGGATACCAAAACACGGATCAAACTCGAGGGAGCGCGACTAGCAAGCGCTTCGGCAGCGAGCGCGTTGTGCGCACTCGCCGTTATTTCATCACTGGCAGCACCACCGGCGCACGCGGATACGGCCGCGCGGGCCAAGGCGGTTCTGCTGCATCAACGGCTGACGGGGGTACCCCCGACGGCTGCGGACCTGAACACCATGGAGCCGCTGATCGCCTCCGATCCGCTCTCCGCCGCCGCGGTGGCGACCGGCAAGCCGCAGTTCTACAACGTGACGTTGAAGAACATCTTCCTGCCGGCCACGAACCGCGACCAGTCGGTGTTCGTGCCGTTGAACGACTACGTCGTGACGGCGATCGGCATGATCAAGGATGACGTGCCGTTCAATACTGCGCTCTCCGCTGACATTCTCTATACGCTCAAGGCGAGCGGACTGCCGGCTCCGTCGGCTACCAACAATGATCACTATGCGACTGCCGAGACGAACAACGTCGACATCAGCGCAAACCTGCAGAAGACCACGCAGTCCGGGCTGTACCAGAACGTCGCTCCCGCGGGCCTGATCACGACCCGCGCCAGCTCGTCGGCCTTCTTCATCAACGGCACCAACCGGGCGATGTTCCGCTTCACGCTGGTCAATCACCTGTGCCGCGACATGGAGCAGGTACAGGACACCTCGCGCCCGACCGACCAGATCCGCCAGGACGTGGCCAGCTCGCCTGGTGGTGACAGCCGCGTGTACCTCAACAACTGCATCGGCTGCCACAGCGGCATGGACCCGATGGCGCGCGCGTTCGCTTACTACAACTTCGACACGACCAGCAACATGACCGTCTACACGGCGGGCAAGGTCAATGCGAAGTACACCATCAACTCGACCAACAACAGGTTCGGCTTCGTGACGCCGGATGACACCTGGTCGAATCGCTGGATCGCAGGTCCGAACGCCATCCCGCTCGGCTTCGATTCGACGCTGCCGCACACGGGCACCGGTGCTGCATCTCTTGGACAGGAGCTCGCGGCGAGCGATGCGTTCGCCGACTGCCAGGTCACGAAGGCATTCAAGGCCGTCTGTCTGCGTGCGCCTGCCAATGCCACCGACACCGCCGCGGTCACCAGCATCAAAGCGCGCTTCAAGGCCAATGGCTACAAGATGAAGCAGGTTTTTGCCGATGCCGCCGTCTACTGCACGGTCACTGGGACGCCTCCGTAAGGAGAGCAGCGTCACCCAAGGAGAAATTCATGAACCGACTCAATAGCATCCGTGCAGGGATGGGCATGCTCAAACGTGCCGCAGTCCTTGCATTCGTCACAACGCTCGCCGCGTGTACCGCCGGCGGCCCATCAACCACTCCGACTCAGCAGACCACACCCGGTGGCAATACCACCGCCGACTATAGCGGTCCGGCGGCTAACAATGCGGACGTGACCTCGTTCCAGACCGCCTTCTGGGTGAACGTCCGCGCAACCGACCGGTGCGGTCAATGTCACGGCCCGAGTCCTACTGGTAAAAACCAGGACCCGATGTTCGCGCGCTCCGATGACGTGAACAAGGCTTACGACGTTGCCAACAAGCTGGTCAACTTCTCGCAGCCTGAAATGTCAACGTTCGTCCTCAAGGTCGCGGGCGGTCACAACTGCTGGCTCGCCGACCCGAAGGCCTGCGGCGACACCCTGACCTCCTGGATCAAGGCGTGGATAGGCACTTCCAGCGGCAGCACGAACAACGGCCCGCCCCTGACCACGCCGCCATCGCAGAATGTCGGTGGTGGTAAGCAATTCCCGACCGCTGCCACTGACCCGCCAGGCAACAGTTTCAGCGACACTGTTTACCCGATGCTGACGAAGTTCTGCTCGGGCTGCCATAGCCCGGCTTCCGGCTCACCGCAGACGCCGTATTTCGCGGCCCCGGACGTCGCAGTCGCTTATGCGGCCGCCCAGGCGAAAATCAACCTGAACAATCCGGAGCAGTCACGCTTCTACGTGCGCCTGCACGACGAGCATCACAACTGTTGGGATACGGGCACGCCGACTGCGCCGAAGCCGGGTGATTGCGATGGCAGCTCGGCCGCCATGCTCGCCGCGATCAAGCAGTTCGCCGGAGCCATCACCGCGACTCCCGTCGATACCTCGCAGGTGTTGTCGAAGGCTCTCAAGCTGAAGGATGGCACGGTTGCCTCCGGTGGCAGCCGCTTCGAATCCAACCTCATCGCGAAGTACGAGTTCAAGACCGGCTCGGGCATGACCGCGTATGACACGAGCGGTGTGACTCCTGCGGCCGATCTGCAGTTCACCGGTGATGTGAGCTGGGTGGGCGGCTGGGGTATCAACATCAACACCGGCGGCAGCGCGAAGGCCCTCACGGCCAACAGCGCCAAGTTCGCCACGATGGTCAAGGGTACGGGCGAGTACTCGATCGAAGCGTGGGTAGCGCCAGCGAACGTTGCGCAGACGAATGCGTGGATCGTGAGCTACTCAGGCAGCGAGAAGACCCGCAACGTGACTCTGGGTCAGCAGGCGATGCAGTACTCGGGCGCCACGCGCAGCGATAAGACGGACGCGAACGGCGGCACCAAGCTGACGCTGACCGATGCGGCCACCTTCCCGGCCCAGGCGGCACTGCAGCACGTCGTGTTGACCTACGATGCGACGAACGGCCAGAAGCTCTACGTGAATGGAGTCGTGGATCCGAAGGCGGTCGATCCGGCCAAGGGCGGCTCGCTGGCGAGCTGGGATAACACTTTCGCCCTTGTCATGGGTGCGGAAACCAACGGCAAGGACCAGTGGCTGGGCGTGATCAAGTTCGTGGCGCTCCACAGCCGTGCGCTGACGGCCGACCAGGTCGCGATGAACTTCAACGCCGGCGTTGGCGAGAAGTACTTCCTGCTGTTCGACGTAACTGACCTGTCAGGCGTGCCGCAGTCATACATCAAGGTGACCGGCAGCCAGCTCGACAGCTACGCCTACCAGTTCAGCGCCCCGACGTTCATCAGCCTGAACCCGAACGCAGCGCCCGCGAACATCGCGCTCAAGGGAATGCGCATCGGCGTCAACGGTGTCGAGCTGCCGACCGGTCAGTCGTATGCCACGTTGAATACGACAATTGGTGGTTCTGCGTACACCGCGGCAGCCGGGCAGCCGCTGTCAACCGTCGGAGCGGTAGTCGCAGCCGACAAGGGTGTGGACACCGATATGTTCTTCCTCAGCTTCGAACAGATCGGCTCACATGCACATGCGCACACGGATCCGACGATTCCGGCTCCGGCTCCGAGCTACCCGACGGTTCCGCCGTCCACGCTGGGTGTGAAGAACTTCGCGCAGGTCAACAACGCTTTGTCGGCGATCACCGGAGTGCCGGTGAGCAACACAGCGGTCAACAAGTTGTACGGCACCCTGCAGCAGTCACTGCCGCCGACGAACGACATCGGAGCGTTCCTCGCGTCGCACCAGACGGCCATCTCGGCGCTGGCCGACCAGTACTGCAACGTTGCGGTGAACACCAACACGACGGCCATGTTCCCAGGCCTCAACCTCGCGCAAACGGCCTCGACGTACTTTGCCGTTGCGGCAAACCGCAATCTCGTCATCGACCCGCTGGTCGCCCGCGCGATCGGTAGCAACGTCGATCCAACGGTCGAAGCCGCAGTGCGAACGGAGCTCAACACGCTGCTCACGAACCTGTCCAACGGTGCGACCGCGGCAGGCCGGACAGCCTCGATCTCGCAGGCAGCCTGCACCGCCGTCCTCGGCAGCGCAGTCGTGTCCCTGCAGTGATCGGAATTAGGAGATAACAGTCATGATTATTCGCAAGAAACCTGCTCGTCAGCATGGACTCAACGAGCCTTTCCGACACGAGAACCATCCGCGCCCGGTCACCCGCCGGCAGCTGCTGGGCGCTGGCTTTCTAAGCGGACCGGCCCTGGTGCTGGCCCCCGCGTGGCTGGGCTCGCTGCTCAAGCCGCAGAGCGCTTCGGCTCTTGATGCCACCATCACGCAGATGCAGGCCGAGTGCAAAATCCAGGCATCCGCCGGCGGTGCCGCCGGCGGTCCTCTGCCCTTTATCGTGATCGACCTCGCAGGAGGCGCCAATCTGATGGGTTCGGAGGCACTGGCAGGCGTCAAGGGAGGCCAGATGAGCTTCCTCTCGACCGCCGGCTACGCCAAGTTGGGACTGCCGGGCAGTATGATTCCGACTTCGACCACGTTCATCGATACCAGCCTCGGCATGGCATTCCATTCGGATTCGGCCATCCTGAGGGGCATCAAAACGCGCGCCCAGGCCGCAACCCTCGCGGGCGTCAACGGCGTGGTCATACCGGCCATGTCGCAGAACGATACCGGCAACAATCCGCTCAACCCAATGTACGGCATCGCCAAGGCCGCGGCGGGCGGTGCGGGCAAGCAGTACGGTTCTTTGCTGACGCTGGTGGGTACGCAGTCGAGCACGTCGGGCGGCAACTCCGCCTCCCCGGCATCGACATCAGTTGGGGGCAGCGATCCAACTCTGACACCGACGAAGATCGCATCGGCAGCCGATGACACGGGCCTCGTCAGTACGAGCGGGAATGCTCCGAACCCGGACACCCTCGCAGCCCTGGCCAGCCAGGCGAAGATCAGTTCGGGAGCAACCGCGCAGGCGTCTGTTACTACGCCGGCGGAGGCAGCCTTTAGCAACAGCTCCCTGGCCGGCACGCTGATTCCGGGCGCGGGTAATACCGCTGCGGATGCGGCGCTGAAGGAACAGGTGCGTTGCGCGTATGTGAAGACCGCCTACACGGCAGACTCGTTCGGCAGTCCCGCGACGCTCAACCCAGACCTGGATACCAACATCGTGGCCGCGAGCGGCGGGATCTTCACGACTGCCGAGTATCAGGCAGACGCTAATATTCGCAAGGCCGCCGCCGTCATGAAGCTCGTGCTCAATGGGTATGCCGGTGCCGGCACGATCACGCTGGGCGGCTATGACTACCATAGCGGTAACCGCGCCGATGGCGAGGTGAAGAACGCCCAGGCGGGCGTCATCATCGGCGCCATCCTGGATTACGCGCGGCGTGTCGGTCGGCCGGTGATGATTCAGGTCATCAGCGACGGCTCGCTGACAGCCACCAGCACCGTGGATAGCAGCACCAATGGGCGAGGCAAGCTCGGATGGCAAGGTGATTCGCAACAGGTCGCGGCTTCACTCCTCCTTACTTACAGCCCGAAGGGCCGTCCGGTGATGAACCCGGCAGTGCCCGGGAACCAGATCGGCTTTTTGAATGCCGATGGAACCGTGAACGCCACGTCGAGCCCGGCGGCGAACGCTAACAACCTGCTGGTGCAGACGGTCATGCTCAACTGGATGGCTGCCAACGGCACCGTGGCGGATTTCGCAACCGTCTTCCCGACGCAGGGGTTGGGAGCGGCGGCGGCCCGCGATGCATTGACGGCTTTCACCCAGATAACCTGAGTTCCTGCCTCTCGACCTCACGCCGGAGTTCGGCATTACGCGCATGTCGCGCAATGCCGACGCTCCGGCGTATTCTTTTGCGAACCGGCGGGCCGTTCGTTGACAGTGTGAAGTTTGCTATGCGAGGGTTCACCGCGCCCCGCGGCCTCGCTACGGCAATCATTAGTCAGACAGGCTCCTGGGCGCGGCCGCATCGTATGCAGAAGGATAGTTCTTGAGCTGGCAACGCCCGCAAGGCGCAATGCAGCGTCGTTTGTGGCGCTACTACGCCGCGACTAGTCAATTGGAAAAACGGCCGGTGGCCGTTTTATCGAGGTTCGGATTGTGGCTGTGGTTGGCTGCAATCGCGTTCTGTGCGCCTGCGTTCGCGGACACTCCGTATGCGCTTCTGGCGCATGCGGCCCCGGATTTTGCGTTACATGCGATAGCCGGCGGCAACGTGCGGCTTTCAGAGCACCGGGGTGACGTTATCATCCTCAGTTTCTGGGGTAGCAGGTGTACCCCCTGCCGGGCGCAGCTTGCGGCGCTCAACCGGAGCCTGGCTACGTATCGGTCGGCAGGTTTGCAGGTGTATGGGATCAACGTTGATGACGATCAGAGCCGGGCGCTTGCGTTCGCGCACGGCGAGGCAGTTACGTTTCCATTGCTTCTGGATCCCGAGAAGGCAGTGAGCCGCAACTACCAGGTCGACAACCTGCCGATGACCCTGTTGATCGACCGGAACGGCGTCGTTCGCAACGTGTTCCGGGACTACAACGCAAAAAGCGAGAGTCTCTATTTGCAGCAGCTGCGAGCGTTGCTGAACGAATGATCGGAATAACTATGCTCTACGTCGTTTTGCATCGACTGACCTCTGTTGCCGAGGCGTGGTCGCCGGGGGCGCGTGTGCGCCGCTTGGCCAGCCTCGCGCTGTTACTGACCTGCTCATGGGTGGCTGCGCCGGCGGTGATGGCTCAGGGCGCGGCGGCGCCAGCAGCAGATCCGGCACCACCGCCAGCTGCAGCAGCGCCAGCATCAGCACCCGTAGCCGGCGCGGACGCCGCGGCTGAGGCCACCTCACCCGCTCCGATCGCAGACACTCCCGGCAGTGAGGCAGGAACTCCACCCGACACGCGCGGGCTCGACCAGGAGGTGCAAGGGCTCAAGAAGGACGTGGTGGATCTGAACCGCGAGCTGTTCGTTCTCGAGGAAGAGCTGCTGTTCCCCGCCAATACCCAGGTTGCGGTATTCGTTTCGATGGATGTCGGCGATTTTTTCGCTCTCGATACGGTCACGCTGAAAATCGACCAGAAGGAAGTCATTAATTACCTGTACACGCCGCGCGAAGTGGAGGCTCTCCTCAAGGGCGGCGTGCATCGGCTGTATCTCGGCAATCTCAAGGTAGGTAAGCACGAGCTGGTCGCCTTCTTCAGTGGCAAGGGCCCGAACGACAGGGACTACAAGCGCGGTGCGACGCTCAAGTTCGAAAAGGGCATCGGGGCCAAGTACCTCGAGCTCAAGATCAACGACCGGCAGCGCCGTCAGCAGCCGGAGTTCGAAATCAAGGACTGGGAATAGGCTTCTGCAGCCATGCGTCCCCTTGCCCTGATCGTTGCATCGCTTGCTCTCGCCCTCACGGTGGTGAGCGGGCCCGCTGCTGCCCGGCGGCATGACCCCGAGAAGCTACCGGTTACCCGTATCCGGGATCTGCACTACGGCGATGTACTCTTCTATCTGTATCAGGGCGAGGACTTCGAGGCGATCACCCGGCTGACCGCCTACCAGCAGTGGAATTTGATTCCGCATCACGAGGATGATGGGCAGCTGCTGCTCGGGGGCCTCTACCTGTCTCTCGGGATGCATAACGAGGCCGGCGAGCGGTTTCAGACGCTGCTCACCAAGGATGTTCCCACCGGCGTGCGTAATCGCGCGTGGTTCTACCTGGCTCAGGTCTGGTATGCGCGCGGCTATCTGGACAAGGCGGAAGACGCCTTGGGCAGGATTCAGGGAAAGCTGTCACCCGAGCTCGAGGCACAGAAAGAGCACCTGTATGCCAATGTCCTGATGTACCAGGGCAAGTTTGATGAGGCGATCCGGCAGCTCGTGATGTGGAAGGGCGCGCCCGGCTGGTCCGCCTATGCGCGCTTCAACCTCGGTGTCGCTCTCGTTCGTCAGAAGCGGCTCGCGGATGCTGATCCGTTCCTGACGTCGGTCGGGACAATGTTCGCAGAGACTCCCGAGATGCTCGCTCTCAAAGACCGCGCGAATCTCGCGTTGGGCTTTGCCGATCTGCAGGCCGATCAGCCGGCAAAGGCGAAAGCGGCTCTCGAGCGTGTCCGGCTCAACGGGCCGTATTCGAACAAAGCGCTGCTCGGTACAGGCTGGGCCGATGCGGCGTTGGGCGACTACAAGGCAGCCTTGGATCCCTGGATGGAGCTGCGTGGGCGCAACCTCCTGGACGCAGCGGTACAGGAGTCGCTGCTCGCGGTGCCCTATGCCTTCGGCAAACTCAGCGCCAACGCGCAGTCGGCCGAGTATTACGAAACAGCGGTGCAGTCGTACGATGCCGAGACCGTGCGCCTGGACGATGCGATTACGCGTATCCGCGGTGGCAGCCTGCTCGAGCAGATCATCTCCAACGAGAAGGGTGGTGCGGGCTGGTTTTGGCAGCTGAAGACTATCCCCGAGGCGCCCGAGTCACGGTATCTGTACACGGTGCTGGCGGGTCACGATTTCCAGGAGGGACTGAAGAACTATCGCGACCTCGTCTTCATGGCCCACACACTCGACAAGTGGGGCGACAGCATGGAAGCGTTCGGTGACATGATCGATACGCGCGAGCGTGCGTATGCGCAGCGGCTCCCGCGGGTGGATGCACTGCTGGCTTCCGGTGCCGTCGAGAAACTCGCGCAGCGTAAGACGGATCTCGAGAGCCGCGTGAATGGCATTGATGGCGACAAGGACGTGGCCGCTCTGGGCTCCACGGAAGAACGCGACCAATGGGCTCGGCTGCAGCGGGTAGAAGCCGCGCTGGCCGCGGCTCCCGACGATGCGGATCGCGCGGAGCTCAAAGACAGGTTGCGGCTGGTGAAGGGCGTGTTGTACTTCCGGCTGAATGACTCCTTCAGGGCTCGCATGTGGCAGCAGCGCCGTACCATAAAGGACCTTGATCTGGCCCTGCACGAGGCCGAGAACCGGTGGATCAGAGTGCAGCGGGCGCGCCAGAGTGTGCCGACGAACAATGGTGAGTTTGCGGCGCGCGTTGCGGCTCTGAAAGCGCGCATCGATGCGCTGGAGGGTCACTTGGTCGTTGCGGAACAGAAGCAGAGTGACTATCTGGGGCAGGTAGCTGTGGCCGAGCTCGAGCAGCAGAAGAACCGGCTCGCCACCTACCAGGTTCAGGCACGCTTCGCGCTCGCGACGATGTATGACCGCGCCGCGAACCCGGAGCCGGAGAAGAAGGAACCGGCCGCGCCCCAGCCGCAGTCAGGCAACGACTCGCCGGCGCCCGCACAACAACCGGGCAACGACTCGCCGGTGCCCGCACAACAGCCGGGCACTGACTCGCCAGCGCCGCAGCAACCATCGGGCGGTGAGACACCTCCCGGGCCGAAGCCGTGAAGCACGCGCGTATCACTGTCGCTCTGCTCGTTGGCGCCTGCGTGCTGGGTGTGGCCGCGGCCGCCGATTCCAACAATGAGAAGACGATCAAGGACCTCGCTTCTCATCCGGTCACGGTGAAGAAAGACACCAAGGTGGATTCCAGCACCTCCTCCAGCGCTTCGAAGGCGATGGAGAACTACAAGCGCTTCCTGGAGCTGCAGAAAACCGATCCGCAGCTGCGCGCGGAAGCGCTCCGGCGCCTGGGTGATCTCAACCTGGACGCCGGGGAAATCGAGCGGATGGAGAAGGAGGTCACGGCGATCGATCTGCAGGGTGGCGAAGCCATCAAGCTGTATTCGACGTTGTTGAAAGCCTACCCGGACTACGCGCGCAACGACCAGGTGTTGTATCAGCTCGCGCGCGCATACGAGACGACCGGGCAGCCCGAAAAGGCGCTGGCGACTCTCGATCGCATCGTCCAGAAGTATCCGCGCACCCCGCAGCTCGACGAGGTTCAGTTCCGCCGCGGCGAATTGTTGTTCTCGGCGAAAAACTATCGCGATGCCGAGAAGGCGTACGCCGTCGTGATTCAGCAGGGCAAGGCGTCGCACTTCTACGAGCAGAGCCTCTACAAACACGGCTGGTCACTGTTCAAGCAGTCCCTGACGGAAGACAGCTTGCCGTCGTTTGGCGGCGTTCTGGATGCAAAGCTCACAGGCGCTGGCAACAAGCCCATACGGATCGAGGATCTCAAGCGGGCTGATCGCGAGCTGGTGGAGGACACGTTGCGGGTGATGAGCATCACCTTCTCGTACTCGGAGGGCTCGCAATCGCTCGACCAATACATGGGCAAGCACGGCGAGCGGCCGCATTCGTACCTGCTCTACTCGCGGTTGGGGGACTTGTATGTCGACAAGCAGCGCTACCAGGACGCCGCGACCACCTACCGCGCCTATGTGCAGCGCAATCCGTACAGTGACCACGCGCCTAATCTGGCCATGCAGGCCATCGAGGCCTATCGCAAGGGCGGTTTCAGCCAGCTCGTGCTCGATGGCAAGCACGAGTATGTCGAGCATTACAACTTCAGCTCACCCTTCTGGCAGGGGCGCGACCGCGCGCAGTACGGGACGGTGGTGCAGGAGCTGAAAACGAATCTGAAAGACGTGGCGACCTATTTTCACGCCACGGCTCAGAAGTCGAAGAAAGTCGAGGACTACCAGGAAGCGGCCAAGTGGTATCGCGACTACCTGAAGTCCTTCCCGGACGATCCGGATTCTGCTGCAACCAACTATCTGCTGGCCGAGACGCTGTTCGAGAGCCATCAGTACGTCGATGCGGCGACGGAGTACGAGCGGACGGCCTACAACTATCCGAAGAACGAGAAGTCGGCCACGGCTGCGTATGCGTCGCTCGTCTCATACCAGAAGAGCGAGGATTCGCTCACCGGTACAGCGAAAGCGGACTGGCACAAGCGTGCCACCGATGCAGGTGTGAAGTTCGCCCAGACCTTTCCGGAGCACCCGGACAGTGCCGGCGTGCTCACCCGCGCGGCGGAGGAGATCTTCGCGGCCAAGGACCTGCCGCGGGCGATCACGATTTCCGAATCCATCCTGGCCCGCCAGCCGCCGGTGGACGCGCCGAAGCAGCGGATCGCGTGGACGATCATTGCGCAGTCGCACTTTGATCAGGGCGAGTTCGACAAGGCGGAGCCGGCGTTCATCAAGGCTCGGGATCTCGTCGTCGGCGACGAGAAGCTGAAGAACGACCTCACGGAGCGGCTCGCCGCAACCGTGTACAAGCAGGGTGAGGCGAAGCAGAAGGCGGGTGATGGCGCGGGCGCGGTGGATGACTACCTGCGCGTGGCGCGAGTTGCTCCGGATTCGAAGATCCGCTCCACGGCGCAATACGATGCCGCCGCGCAATTGATCAACCTCAAGCAATGGGATCGCGCGATCAGCGTGCTCGAAGAATTCCGCCAGCAGTACCCGAAGAGCGAGCTGTCGGCTGATGTCACCCGCAAGCTGGCGGTGGCGTATTCGGAGGCGCACCGGCCGGGCGAGGCGGCCGCGCAGTTCGAGCTGATAGCCGCCAATCCGGCTGAAGACCGCAAGGTGCAGCGCGAAGCGCTGCTGCAATCGGCCGATCTGTACGCGAAAGCAAACAACACGCCCAAAGCGGTCTCCATGTTGGAGAAGTTCATCGGCACCAATCCGACACCGATCTCCGACGCTGAAGAAGCCCGGCAGCGGCTGGCTGACTACGCCGGTAAGAGCGGTGATGTGACGAAGCAGGACTACTGGTATCGCGAAATCATCAAGGCTGATTCCCAGGCGGGGGCGCAGCGCACCGACCGCACGCATTACCTCGCAGCGAAGGCACAACTTGCACTGGCACAGCCGGCTCGCGATGCTTTCCGCGGCGTACGCCTGACCGCGCCGCTGAAGAAGAGCTTGGTCGCGAAGCGCAAGGCGCTCGAAGACGCGATGAATGGCTACAAGCGGGCAGCCGAGTACCAGGTAGCCGAAGTCACTACCGCCGCGACGTATGAAATGGCCGAGTTGTACCGGACGCTCGCTCACGATGTCATGAGCTCGGAGCGGCCGAAGAACCTCAAGGGCGATGAGCTCGAAGAGTACAACTCGCTGCTGGAGGAACAGGTTTTCCCGTTCGAGGAGCAGGCCATCAAGGCGCACGAGATCAACACCGTGCGGGCGAAGGATGGTGTGTACGACGAGTGGGTGCAGAAGAGTTTCAAAGTGCTGGCGGAATTGAAGCCGGCGCGCTACGGCAAGACGGAAATCACGCAGGATGTGGATACGACACTCAATTAATGCGTGTGTTCTCGCGGTGCTGTTGAGCGCTTGTGCGTCGGCACCGAAAGAGAAACCGGACACGGCGGCGACGCTGGATCAGTCTCCTGTGGGAGCGGCTGGGTCCGCCGCGCAGGCGGGCGCTTCTGGCTCCGGCAGCGCATCATCCGGCGCGGGTGCGAAATCGGCATCTGGCAATGCTGGTGGGAAAGCGCCGGGCCCTGCGGGGGCTGCTGCTTCCGGTGCAGCAGGGCCTGCCGGGCCACCCTCCGCCCGCGCAACCGCGGATTTCAATCGCGCCGTGGGTTTCATGCGCAGCGGAAATGGCACGGAAGCCGAGCTGGAATTCAAACAGATGACACTGACCTATCCGCAACTGTCAGCGCCGTTTGTGAACCTGGGAATTTTGTATCGCAAGAACGGCCGCCTCGAGCAGTCGGAAGAGGCGCTCAAGAGCGCGGTGGAGCGCAATAATGCGAGCGCCGTCGCCTGGAACGAGCTCGGCGCTACGCAGCGCCTGCGTGGGGAGTTTCCAGAAGCGGCCGCCTCATACGAAAAGGCGATCGCCGCGGATTCCAACTTTGCGCCGGCCTACCGGAACCTTGGTGTGGTAGCCGATCTCTATCTGGGTGATCCTGAGCGCGCCCTGCTGGCGCTGGAGCGGTACAAGGAGTTGACCGGTGAGGACCGGCCGGTGACCAGCTGGATCGCGGAATTGCGCCAGCGCACGGGTAAGCCGCCGGTAAAGCCAGCGGGAACAGCCCCTGCGGCGTCTCCTGAGGCTGCGGGCGCGAACGGTGCGCCTCCGGGGGCGGCAGGCTCGCCGCCCGCAGGCGCCGCTGCTAACGGGGAGGCCCCTACAGGTGCCGCTGCTCCCTCAACAGCGCCGGCGCCAGCAACCAAGCCAGCCCCAAAGGCGGGAGGTTGATGATGGAAACAGTTCGGCAACTCGAGCGACGATGGCTGGCGCGAGGAATTCTCGTCGCCGCGATCGCGGTTTTCACTGGGGTGGCAGGGGCACAGACCGGCGGCCAGGTTGCGCCGCCGCCCGCCGACCTGGAGCCGGGTGTCAACACGTCGGCAACACAAACGTCATCTGCGGACCCGGCGGCCGCTCCGGCGACTCAGCAGAAAGCCCCGCAAATAACGACCAAGCCCGCCACGACTGCAGGCAGGGCCGCAGGCAGCTCCGCCGCCTCACAGAGTGCGGGTGCAACGAGCGGATCGCAGAACACAGGGGGAACGAATGCGCCCACGGAGCCGGTCGCGGGTCCTTCGGGTAACGTACCTGCGGCTGCCCCCCCAGCTGCGGGAGCTGCAGGAACGCGTGGCGCAGCGCCCAAGTCAGGTGCAGCTACTGCGTCCACCGGGCCCGCGGGGAAGGCTCACGACAGTCTCCAACTTGACACAACGCAGATCACAGGTAACCGAGAGCTGCCGAAGGTGCTATACATCGTGCCCTGGAAGCGCTCTGACCTGGGCGATCTCGTTGGTAAACCGGTGAACAGCCTCCTCGACGAGGTGCTCATGCCGGTCGATCGTGACGTATTCAAACGCCAGAACCGCTACTACGATGCCCTGAAGCCGGACGCCGCCAAGGACGCAGCGGGCGCGGCAGCAGGGGTAACGGAGAAGCATTGAGCGCAGCGGGCAAAAACCGCGCTTTTTGCCCGCGGTCGAGCCCGATGTCCGCTGAAAGCGCCGCAGGCGGTTTCAGCCAAGTGGGACAAGTGCTGCGGTGCGGCCTTATTGCTTGGGCCGTGCTGTAAGGATGAGAGCTGGATCGCAGCTTTCTTGGCTTATGTCGTTCAGTTTGGCGGGACCCTTAAGGCGCCGCCGGCGGGACATAGTTTGGTCGTGTGGCCTGAACTGACCTGGAGTGATTTCGATGGATCTTTGGAGCGTGATCGTTCGGTTCTTTCAAGGTGGCGGGGACTTCATGTACCCCATTGCCATCGTGTTCGTGGTGGGCCTCTCGATCGCGATCGAGCGGTACATCTACCTGACGCACACGGCCGTGCGTAATCGCAACCTCTGGAATGAAGTCGTGCCCATGCTTTCGCAGGGCAACTTCCGCCAGGTCGTGCAGGTGACGTCGAAGTCGGATTCGGCGATCGGGCACATTCTCAACTACGGCCTGGCGCGCATCCAGTCCGCCCGCCGCCGCGACGATATCGAGAAGGCGATGGAGGAAAGCCTGATGGAGGTCGTGCCGCGTCTGGAAAAGCGTACGCACTACCTTGCCACCTTCGCCAATCTGGCAACCCTGCTCGGCCTGCTGGGCACCGTGATGGGTCTGATCCGCGCCTTCGCCGCGGTCGCCACCATCAACCCGGCCGAGAAGGCGAACCTGTTGTCGGCGAGCATCTCGGTGGCGATGAACTGCACGGCGTTCGGTCTGATGACCGCGGTGCCGCTGTTGTTCGTACATGCGTTCCTGCAGACGAAGACCACCGAGCTGATCGACAGCCTCGAGATGGCCTCCGTCAAGTTCCTGAACGCCATCACCGAGCGGCAACCGGCGCAGGCGGCGTAAGCCGCTCGCCCGCGCTCTTTTAGGGTGAACGTTCCGCATGCGTAGGTCCTACGCCAACAAAAAGCTGTTGCGTCACGCACGCCGGCCGGCTGAGCTGCTGCTCGTGCCGATGATCGACATCTTTACGGTGCTCGTGACATTCCTGCTCATGACGGCGGTGTTTTCCCGCACCGTGATCCTGCAGTTGAATCTGCCGGCCTCGCAGACGGAATTCAAGGAGCCGCCGCCGGGATTGCAGATCGAGGTGATGGTCCGCAAGGACCTGTTGCAGGTCGCCGATCGCAACACGGGGCCCCTTGCCACGCTGCCCAACACTGCTGCCGGGCCCAACTATGACGGGCTCACGGAGTATCTGAAGCGCGTGAAAGCCAAGTTTCCAGAAAAGACCGATGCTTCGATTCTTCTGGAGTCGGACACGACATATGACACGGTCGTGCAGGTGATGGACCATGTGCGTGTATTCGAGGTGAAGCAGGGCCTGAACACCGTACAAGCCGAGCTGTTTCCCGACATCTCCATGGGTGACGCGCCCGCTACCGACGCGCCGCCTGGCACTACGACCGGATCGACCACCGCCCCTGCTGTGGGACCGGCTGCAGGAGTTCCGCACACATGAGCTCGTCCCGCCGCGCCCAACGCATGGCGCAGCATCATCTGCGTCACAAGGCCGATGCTGAGCTGAACCTGATTCCGTTGATCGACATCCTGTCAACGCTCGTTGCCTTCCTGTTGGTGTACTCGACCGAGGTCGAGGTCATTCAGAACAGCAAGGGCATCGAGATCCCGATGTCCATTGCCGAGGCCGCTCCGAAAGAGTCCGTGGTCGTGATGATTACCAAGACCGACCTGTTTGTTCAGGGCGAGCGCGTCGCAAGCGTGCAGCAGGTCCGGGACGGCAAGGAGGCGATCATTGGCCCGCTGCACGACGCCCTCAAGCGGCCGTTGCTGGTGGGCAGATCGATGACCGAAAAGGACCTCGCACAGCGGGAGATCACCATCATGGCGGACAAGGCGCTGCCCTACGACGTGCTGAAGAAGGTCATGAGCACGTGCACCGATGCGGATTACGGCAAGGTGTCCCTGGCCGTGATCCAAAAGGAAAAGCCCGTCGCCCCCGGGCAGTTCAAGCCCGGATGAGCCGGTAACAGCGAGTCATCATGGCCAGCGTCATTACCCCTTATTACCGCGAGTTCGAGCTACCTTGGGAAGGCGATCCCGAGTCGAGCTCGCGTTTCCGCAAGATCCTGCGCGTACTGCTGATCCTGTTCGTGATATTCGGCATCCTGTTTCCGCTGCTGCCCACTCCGAAGCCGACGGCCGGCGAAACAGAAGTCCCGCAGCGCCTGGCGCGCGTCATGATCCAGGAGAAGCCAAAGCCGCCGCCGCCGACGCCGCCGGTGGTCAAGGAAAAGCCGAAGCCCATCGAGGTGGAGAAAAAGCCCATTCCGGTTGCGCCTCCCGTGGATCGTAAGCAGCTCGCACACGAGAAGGCGGAGAAACAGCTCAATCGTGTAAAGGACGAGCTCGCGGACCTGCGCGAGCAGATGGATCTGACTCCGCTGGCACAGACGAAGAATTTGTCGGGCGCCGTGGGTGCGGATTCGCACGCCGAGCGCTCCATGATCACCTCCAAGGTGGGCGCCGGAAGCGGCGGTATTACCTCCTCGAACAGCAGCCGTGGATTCGGCACGGGAGCAGGCTCGCTTACCGGCCATGACACGACTGCCGTGACTTCATCGATTGCACGCAGCGGGCTCGACAGCCGCGGACCGACGCGCACTGGCTCGAGTGGCAAGGCGGCCCGCTCGCGTGAAGAGATCGAGCTGGTATTCGATCGCAACAAGGGCGCGATCTATGGTTTGTACAACCGTGCCCTGCGCGACAGAGCAGAGCTGCAAGGCAAGCTGGTATTGGAATTCACTATCGCCCCATCGGGCGAGATCACGATGTGCCGTGTGGTCTCGAGCGAACTGAACGATCCGGAGCTGGAAGGGAAGATTGTGGCGCGTGTGCGTCTGTTCCACTTCGACCCCAAGGACGTCGAGAGCATCACCACGACCAAGCCCATGGAATTCTTCCCGTCGTGAACCTGAAGTCCGAAATCGAGTATTTCGCGGAGATGCGGCTGCTCGACAAGGCGCGGCTGCTGAATCTGTTTCTTCACGAGCTCTCCGAGGAAGCCCGCGCCACGTATGGACCGACAGTCGAAGAGGTGCACGACACGGCTCATCTGCGCTTCGTGAACGAGCTGACTCACCGCCTGACGCGCGTGATCGAACAGCTCCTGGCGGAGGATGCAACGCGGCCCGCGGACGATGTGGTGCTGCGCATGCTTCTCTCACCCCGCGCCGACAAGATCGCGGAGCGGCTCGTCTACAATGCGTATGGACGCGCTATCAACGGTTTCGAGAGTTACGACACCACTGTACTTATGGGCGGCTAGTCGCCTGTCTGGCTGAAATTGCCTGAGGCAATTTCAGCGGACATCACTTCGTCCTCCGCCGGCAAAAAGCGTGGTTTTTGCCGGCTGCGCTGGCAGACGGCGCCTGCGGCGCGTTGGCGGCAACTTCGGCTGGCCCGGCGCCAACTCCCGCAGTCCGATATAGACTGCCGCGATGACGGAGCCGCTTTCACAACCGCTTTCACAGGTACTCATTCTGCTGGCCGCTGCGGTATTCGCGGTGTCGGTCGTGCGGCGGATGGGATTGCCTGCGCCGCTGGCGTATCTCGCGGTCGGCCTCACATTGGGTCCACACGCGTTCGCAGTTGTGTCCGAATCCGACACCACGCGGCTGCTGGGGGAGTTGGGCGTAGCCTTTCTTCTCTTCACGCTGGGCCTGGAGTTCTCGCTGCCTCGCATGGTGGCCATGCGGCGGGAGGTCTTCGGTCTTGGCGCGGCGCAGGTGGTGGCCACCACGGGCGTTTTCGCGTTCATTGCCTGGCTGCTCGGTCTGGATTGGCTGACGGCAATCGTGGTGGGGGGCGCGATCGCGATGAGCTCGACCGCAATCCTCCTGCAACAGCTCACTGAGCGAGCCGAGCTCAATCGCACGCACGGCCGCCTCGCATTCAGCATGCTGCTCTTCCAGGATCTGGCATTCGTGCCACTGCTGGCACTTGCCTCGGGTCTCGCGGCTGGCAAAGGGCACTTCGATCCGCGCGAAAGCGCCTTGGCAGTGATCGCAGGTGCGCTCTCCGTGGTCGTGGTGCTCGCGGCCGGCCGGTGGCTCATGCGGCCGCTGTTTCATGAGATCGCCCATAGCCGGCTGCGCGAGCTCTTCACGCTCGCCGTGCTCCTGGTCGTGCTGGCCTCGGCCTGGATATCCAACATGTCCGGCCTGTCCCTGGCGCTGGGCGCCTTCCTGTCAGGAATGATGCTGGCGGAGACCGAATACCGCCATCAGATCGAGTCGGCCATCCGGCCGTTCCGCGACATCCTGCTCGGTATGTTCTTCATCTCGGTGGGAATGCTGCTGGATGTGCATTTGCTCGTCGGCGGGATCGGGTTGGTATCCACCATTCTGGTGGGCATGTATGTGTTGAAGGCCGCGGTCGCCGCCCTCGTCACACGGCCGTTTACGACCACGAGATTCAAAGCGTTACGCACCGGTATCGTGATCTCGATCGGGGGCGAATTCGGCGTTGCTCTATGCACCATAGGCCTGCAGTCGCGTGTCATACCCGCCCCGCTGGGTGAGCCGTTGCTGGTCGCCCTGGTCCTGTCGATGGTATTGAGTCCGTTCGTCCTCAATAACAACAAGCGGATCGCACGCTTTCTGCTGCGGGAGAAGGGGCCGCCCGGAACTGCAATCGAGCGCGAGGACGCGGCGACGAGCGAGATCGCGCAGCGCGAGCACGTCATTCTCTGCGGTTTCGGCCGAGTGGGTCAGAATATCGGGCGGGTGCTCGAGTCACAGGGGTTCGAGTACATCGCGGTCGATCTCGACCCCGCTCGGATCCGCGCGGCCCGGCAAGCCGGCGACCCGGTGTTGTACGGCGATTCATCCGATGAGGAGATGCTCGCGAAAGCGGGTCTCGACCACGCAAGCGCCGTGGTCATCAGCTTCTCGGATGCACGCACATCGATCGGCATTCTGCATAGCATCCGTCGTCTGCGTCCGCAGGTACCAGTGCTGGTACGAACCCAGGATGACGGCCGCCTGAAGGAACTTCAGGACGCAGGTGCTACCGATGTCGTACCTGAAACCTTCGAGGCGAGCCTGATGCTGGTTTCGCATGTGTTGATGTTGCTGCATGTCCCGGTAACACGCGTTGTGCGTGCCATCGGAGAAATCCGCAATAACCGCTACGCGGTCCTGCGGAACATCGTGCCACGCGGTGATCCGCGTCCTTTTGATGAGTCCCTGGATCACCGCGAGGAGCTCAGGTCGGTCGTGATTCCGCCTGGGGCTTGGGCCGTCGGCCGCACCCTGCACGATGTGCGCAGCCGCGGAATGGAGGTGACGTTTACCGGCGTCAGGCGCCAGGGAATACTGGGCCGTGAGCCGGCCGGCGATACCATCCTGCGCGATGGCGACATCGTCGTGATCTACGGGCAACCTGAGGATCTTGCGCGGGCGGAATCGGTCCTGCTGGCGGGTTAGAATGCCTGCCGGTACCGGGGAGCACCATGCACAAGAGCCGACTCGCAGGATTCATGATCGATTGCCGCACTGAGGACTTCGAGTTCGCCGAGCGCGCGGAGAGCTCGATTGGGCCGCAGTGATATTCATTTTCCGCCGAAGCACGAGGCGCTGCGCGACGATGTGCATGCGCTCGGGGCACTCGTGGGCGACATTCTGCTGGAGCAGGGCGGACAGGAGCTGTTCGAGCTGGTCGAGCACGACCGCGTAGCCGCCATTCAGCGGCGAGACGGAAACGAAAAGGCAGCGCTCGAGCTGGCGGCCCGCGTACGTGGGCGTCCGCCTGCGTTGGCACGAGATCTGGTCCGTGCTTTCCTGACATGGTTCCAGGCGGTCAACCTGGCAGAGAAGGTCCATCGCATCCGGCGGCGGCGCCAATATTTCCTGAAGGACAGTCAGCGCCCCCAGCCCGGCGGGGTAGAGGACGCCATCGCCGCGCTCGAGGCGCGTGGGCTTACGCTCAAGCAAGTGATGGATCTTCTGGGCACCCTGCGCATCGAGCCGGTGTTCATGGCGCATCCCACCGAGTCCACGCGGCAGACGATCCTGACCAAACAGCAGCGCATTGCCGAGCACCTGCTGGACAGGCTCGATCCAACCCTCACCCCGAACGAAGCGCGGCGCCTGTGGGACAGCATCCGTATCGAGCTGACCGCGGGGTGGCAGACCGAGGACCATCCACGGGAAAAGCTGACTGTCGCGGATGAACGGGAGCACGTTCTTTTTTATCTCGTTGAGCTTCTCTACCGCGTAGTCCCGGCATTCTACGAAGAGATTGCGCAGGCGCTGGAGAAGGTTTACGGGGCGCCGGCGGATTCGCTGGAATTTCCCGCACTGGTGCATTTCGGGTCGTGGGTCGGCGGTGACATGGATGGCAACCCCGACGTTCACGCGAAGACGATTCGCGAGACGCTTGCCCGCCAACAGCGGGTCATCGTCAACGCCTACTTCAAAGACTGTCAGACACTGGCGCAACGCCTTTCGCAGAGCGCGAGCCGCACGAGCATCTCGCCCGAGCTGTCGAAGCGAATCGAGGAATACCTGGTGTTGCTTCCTGGTGCCCGGTCTACTACACCGGCCCGCCATGACCGCATGCCCTATCGAGTGTTCTTCGCGCAGGTCGGCGAGCGGCTGCGTTATACCTATGATGGCAGGCCCAACGGGTATCAGAATCTGCGGCAGTTTCGGGCGGATGTGCGACTGGTTGCTACGAGTCTGCAGGCCAACAAAGGAACGAACGCCGGTCTGGTCTACGTGCGGCGTCTGCTGCGCCGAATTGATACTTTCGGCTTTCATCTTGCGACGCTGGATGTTCGTCAGCATGCTTCTGTGCTTCACGAGGTGGTTGCCCGCGGATTGGATGACCCGGATTGGGTGCGGCGCTCGAGCGCGGAACGCCGCAAGCTATTGGCCAATGCTTTGGAGAAGGACCTCGGTCCTGCCGTCGAGCTCGATGCGCTGGGTAAGCGCAATCTGGCAGTGTTCGACGCAATCATGCAGGGCCGACATCGCTATGGGCCGGCCGCTGTCGGATATTTCATCGTCAGTGGCGCAGCGGGGGCGGACGATGTACTGGCTGCACTTCTGCTCGCTCGGTGGGCGGAGGCATACGACAAACAGACAGGAGAGGTTGCGCTCGACATCGCTCCGCAGTTTGAGTCGCTTAGTGCCCTCGAACGCTGTGGCGAGACGATGCAGGAGCTTTTGGCGGATCCTCTCTATAGGCGCCATCTGGAAGCGCATGGGCGTACTCAATGCGTGCTGATCGGGTACTCCGATGGCAACAAGGAGGGTGGTCTATGTGCGTCCCGGTTCGCCACGCATCAAGCACAGCGGGCGCTTGCCCAGACACTCGCCGCAGCCGATGAGCGTCACGTCGTCTTTCATGCGCGGGGTGGCAGCATTCCACGTGGTGGAGGGCGCATAGATGCTCTCGTTAGAGCAGCGCCAGCGGGTGCTGTGAACGGCGTGTTGCAGCTGACAGAGCAAGGCGAGGCGGTTCAACAGAGCTATGGATTGCGGCCGATCGCGATGAGGACGTTGGAGCGTGCGTTCAGCGCGCTTGCTTTGGCTACCTCCGCCGCTCAGCGGGGATTGCTCGCTCCCGATGCACCGGCGCATCTCAAATGCGCCGGTGCCCTGGCGAATGCGAGCCGTGATGCATACCGGGAATTGGTGTACGCCGAAAGTGACTTCTACGACTACTTCCGTGCGGTGACACCCATCGATGTCATCGAGCGCATGCAGATCGGATCCCGTCCAGTGCATCGCACCGAGACACAAGGAATCGAGGGCCTGCTGCCGGTCCCGTGGGTGTTCGCATGGACGCAAACGCGCCACATGCTTCCAGGTTGGTACGGGGCAGGCGCAGGTCTCGGTGCGGCGATTGCGCAGTGTGGTGTGGGCGAGCTTCGTGATGCTTACGCAAACTGGTTCTTCCTGCGCAATCTGCTCGACGATATCGAGACCATGCTGGCGCGCACCGATCTGGAGATTGCGCTGGCCTATGAAATTCTGGCTCCCGCGGCCATGCGCCGCTTCTTCCCGCGGATTCGCAGCGAATACACCGCGGCCTGCGAGCACGTGCTGGCGATCAAGGGATCCAGTACGTTGTTGGATTCCGAGCCGACGTTACAGCGCTCGATCCGCCTGCGTAATCCTTATGTGGACCCCATGAACCTGATGCAGGTTGACCTGTTGCAACGTTGGCGCGCGGATGGCCGGCGCGACCGTGACCTGTTCGAGGCATTGCTCGCCAGTATCAGTGGTATCGCGCAGGGTCTGCAGAGCACCGGTTGAACTACGAACAACGAGAGCGCAATGAGCGAAGCGATTACCATCCGTCCCGCGGTAGAAGCCGACGCCGCCATTATTCTGCAGTTCATCCGCGACCTTGCGAAGTACGAGCATCTCGAGCACGAGGTGGTCGCTACCGAAGGACTGCTGCGCGAGGCGCTGTTCGGGAGCCGTCCGTATGCCGAAGTCGTGCTCGCATGTCTGAACGGCGAACCGGTCGGTTTTGCGCTGTTCTTCCACAATTTCTCCACGTTCCTGGGACGGCCTGGGATCTATCTCGAGGATCTGTATGTCCGCCCGGAAGCGCGGGGTCACGGTGTGGGACGACGGGTGCTGACCTGGCTGGCCGCGACTGCCGTGAGCAGAGGATGTGGGCGGCTCGAATGGGCGGTGTTGAACTGGAACGAGCCGTCCATCCGCTTCTATCGCGACCTTGGGGCGGTTCCGCTGGATGATTGGACCACGTACCGGGTCACGGGCCCGGCGCTGAGTCAACTCGCGGGGAGCTGAAGGTCAACGCCGGGCATTGCGGCCGCTACGACACGGCCGCGGCGGCGATTCCGATGGGGGCCCGTAAGCCCATTCGAGGTGCCGGTGCCGGCTGATGCGCGGCCCGTGCAGGCATATCCCATACTGTGGCTGATAGTTCGTCCTGTGCCTCCCCGGCCGGGATCGGCAGCGTGCCGTCCAGCATTTGGAGCAAAGTCTCGCGAGCCCGCGCCACGCGGCTCTTGATGGTCCCAACCGCGCAGCCGCAAATGGCAGCCGCCTCTTCGTACGAGAAGCCACTGACACTGACCAGTATCAGCGCGGTTCGCTGCCCGGGGGAAAGGGATTTCACGGCGCGGTTGAGATCGCGCAATTCCAACTTACCGTCATGGTCGGGTGGGACACTGGGTTCCGGCAAAAGATCGGTATCCACTCCATGCGCCTCGAATTTTCTGCGGCGCAATTGCGAGTAGTGCTCGTTGCGAACGATCGTGAACAGCCAGGCCTTCAGATTCGTGCCCGGCCGGAAGCGGTCGATATTGTTGAAGGCGCGCATGAGCGCCTCCTGTACAAGGTCATCCGCGCGTACACCGTCACGGGTGAGAGAGCGTGCGAAGGTATGGAGTTGGGGCACGAGGGCCACCATGTCGTCAGTCACCATTTGCTTGCTACCCTTTTTACCCGGGACTTGCCCGGGACATTGCCGTTGTGTGTAGGCAAGGTACTTGCTGCGCTTGCTCCCCAAAGTCGGAAGGGGACGACTGAAGGGGGCCGGAAGCTTCCCTAGCTGCTGTCAGAGCAGTCCTACAGGCCCACAAAATCCCCCAGGAATCCGCGCTGTGGACGAATTTGGCGGGCCGTTCAACACAGGTTAATTTTCGTGGCCGGAGGAGCTTCGATCAATCTCGCCTTCACGAGCGATCGCACGCCAGGGATCCGCCGAGTGCGCCGCGGACGTCATTTCATCTATTTACATCCCGATGGCGCTCGGGTGTCGGATCCAGCACAGCTGGCGCGCATCCGCAGTCTTGCGATACCACCTGCGTACCGCGATGTCTGGATCTGCTGCAATCCTCGGGGCCATCTGCAAGCTACCGGGCGCGACGCGCGCGGCCGTAAACAGTATCGCTATCATCCCAGTTGGCGTACTCACCGCGATGCCGCGAAGTTCGACCGCATGTTGGAGTTTGGACGCCGTCTGGCGCGCATCCGCCGGCGGGTTGCCCGGGACCTGCGCAAGTCAGGTCTGCCGCGTGCGCGAGTACTGGCGACCGTAGTCAGGCTGCTGGAATCTACGCTGGTTCGAGTTGGCAACGAGGAGTATGCGCGCGCCAACGGGTCGTTTGGCCTGACCACGCTTCGTGACCGGCACGTGCGTGTTCGCGGCGACGAGCTGACCTTCGAGTTTCGGGGCAAGAGTGGCATTACCCATTGTGTGCGCGTCAGCGATCCGGCACTGGCCCGGATCGTGCGCCGCTGCGCCGATATCCCCGGACAGGAGCTGTTCCAATGGATCGACAGCGACGGCCGGCGGCACCGGATCGACTCCGCTGATGTCAATGACTACCTGCGCGAGGCCAGTGGGGGGCCATTCACCGCCAAGGACTTCCGTACGTGGTTTGCGACGGTCGAGGCTCTGCAGGCTTTGCGCAAGCGCCCGGCGACTGATCCGCGCGAGGTCAAGCGGGAGTTAACCGCTACGATCGCCGCTGTTGCCCGCCGCCTCGGCAACACTCCAACCATCTGCCGCAAATGTTATATCCATCCGGAGGTTCTGGCTGCCTATGCTGACGGGCGCCTGGGTCGCCTGAACGGCGCCCAGCCGGGCGTCGCCCTGCGTGGCTTGTTGCGGCGCCAGAGCATGGCGGCCAGCCTGAAAGCCTCCCTGAAGTTGGGCGCTCGCGCTCGCGGGCGCTGGCAGCCAACAAGTCGGAATAATCCTACGGTGTGATGCGCCGATCGGCGCTGGGAAGCCGTTCCTGGCCGACAGTGGCAGTCCCGCGGCCGCGCAATTATAGCGGCCGGAAGTTGCAAAACCGCTAAGGGGGACCCCATGCCATCGCGATCAGGAACTATCACGGCTGCCGTATTTCTGTGTGGTCTGGCCGGTGGCTGCGCCACGCAAGGGCCTCAGCCCATTGAAGAAATGACCCGGGCGCGCACGCTCATCGAGCAGGCTGACAGGTCGGGTGCGCAGCGCTATGCCGCGGCGGATTTGCAGCGTGCCCATGACGAGCTTAACAACGCTGATAAGGCCAACGCTGAGAAGAAGTACGACGACGCTCGCCGCTACGCCGAATCCGCGGCCGCGGATGCGGATGTAGCAGTGGCGCGGGCCGGTGCCGGCGAGGCGCAGCGTGCTGCCCAGGAGGTTGCGCAGAGCAACGGGACGCTTCGTCAGGAATCCAACCGGGAGACCGTTCCGGCCACTCCGAATCCGAAGTGACATTCAGCACTGACACTACTTTTGGGAGAACGAGATGAGACAGGTGATGATTGTTGGAGTGGTGGCCGGAGTGTTAGCGGCGTGCGCTTCTGCGCCTCAGCGCAGTGAGCAGCTTGAACAGGCACGTGCGGAGGTCCAGACACTATCTCAGGACCCGTTGGCACAGCAGTCCGCCGGAAGGGACCTCGAAGCGGCACGCAAGGCCCTGCAGGTTGCGGAGGAAGCTCTGCGGCAGAAACAGCCACCCGCGATCGTGGATCACCACGCGTACGTTGCGCGGCGGCATGCGGAGGCGGGCGAGGCGCGAGTAGCAGAAGCTCATTCGCGGCAGGAAGTAGCCAGTGCGCAAGAGAATCGCGACAAGATCCTCATGGAGAGCCGAACCCGCGAGGCCCAGAATGCGCAGGCTCAGCTGGCGGCCGCTCAGCAGCAGCTGGCTGACCTGCAGGCCAAGCAAACGGATCGCGGCGTCACGGTGACGCTCGGCGATGTGTTGTTTGATACTGGCAAAGCCACGTTGAAGCCTGGGGCCGACTTGGCGATAAATCGGCTGGCTGGGTACTTGAGCGCCAATCCAGGAACGAAGGTTCTGATCGAGGGGCACACCGACAGTCGCGGCTCGGAGGAGTACAACCAGGAGCTGTCGGAGCGACGTGCGAGCGCAGTCGCGAGTGCGCTGGAGGCGAAGGGTATTCCGGCTAGCCAAGTGCAGGCATCGGGGCGCGGCAAGGGCTATCCAGTGGCCAGTAACGATACGCCTGAAGGCCGGCAGCAGAACCGTCGCGTGGAAGTTGTGTTTAGCGATCCGTCGGGACGCTTTGCCCAGGGCCCGGTCGAGCGGCCACTGCAGCGTTGATGGCGCTGCTGCGTAGCGTGCTGCTGCGTAGCGTGCTGCTGCGTAGCGTGCTGCTGCGTAGCGTCGGTAGCGCTCTGCGTTATCGGCCCTGCTGCGTTGATGGGTACAGCGGTTGCTCTTTTCCGCGGCGGGGCGGCGGCCGTTGCCCGTGACATCGAGGGGTGACCATCATGAATCGACGCGACAATTCACCGGGTGAGTTTCATCCCGGTAATCCCGGCTTCCAGGAATCGCATCCGGATCAATACGGTCAGGAGCACTACGAGCACCGCTACTACAGCCCGAGTCGTCAGGGGCAACACGCGCAAGGCGAACACGGTGAGCGGGAGCACGGCCAACGGGAGTACGGCCAGCGGGAGTACGGCCAGCGGGAGTACGGGCAGCGGGAGTACGGCCAGCGGGAGTACGAGCAGGGACCGTACGGTGGCGCGCAGCAGAGGCCACGTCAGTACGGCCTAGGTCAATATCGGGAAAGCCAGCCACGCTACTTCGGAGCAGGCTCTCAGGGCTACGGCGGTGGACCGTCATTCACTGGCGGTACCTATGGATACGCGGATGAGCGATCGGACGCGCCGTATTTTCAGGAAGTTGGTTTCAACCGCGGTTACTACGAAGATCCGCTCGGACGTGCCTCTTTCCCACAGGATTGGAGCCAGCGCGAATCGTACCCGCGTCAGTCCTTCCGGCCCTCGCGCGAGGGCCGTACGCAATGGGCTGCACCGCAGACGCGGCGCCGGTATCCAACAGGACCAAAAGGTTACAAGCGCTCGGACGAGCGCTTGCAGGAGGATATTTCCGAGCGCCTCATGCAGGCGTACGACATCGATTCCAGCGACGTTACCGTGCAGGTGCAAGGTGCGAGGGTGGTACTGGAGGGCACGGTGCCTGACCGGTACATGAAGCACGCGATTGAAGATCTGGCGGATGCGGCGCCAGGAGTTGAGGATGTCGAGAATCGGATCCGAGTGGCGCGTGACTCCACGCGTGACTCCAGGGATACCGCGCAGCCGTTGGGCAGCCGGTCCGGCGGCGCAGATGCAGGGTCCCTCGGCAATGCGGCCATGGGGTCCGGCGCGGCCGGAAACACCCCCAAGTCAACCCGACGAGATTCGTAGCCGGATGCTGAGCGCAGGACGATTTCCGCCACGCTCAGGCGCGGCGGAAATCCACTGCGGGCAACAACATCGACCGCCGGTACTTGGTGACGGTCCGGCGCGCTACCTTAACTCCCCGATCGGCGAGCAGCTCAGTCAACTGGACATCGGATAGCGGATTGCGGCGATCTTCGGCCGCTATGAACTCACGCAGGAGGGCGCGTATGGCGGTGGCGGAACATGAGCCACCACTGGTGGTCGCCAGCTGTCGTGAGAAGAAGCGCTTGAATGCAACCACGCCGCGCGGTGTCGCCATATATTTGTGACTGGTGGCGCGCGAGACGGTCGACTCGTGCAAACCGAGCTCATCCGCAATCTCCCGCAGAGTCAACGGCCGCATCGCAAGATCACCGTACTCGAAGAAATTACGCTGGCGCGCAACAACTGCCTCGGCTACACGCTGGATGGTGAGAAAGCGTTGTTCGAGATTACGGACCAGCCAGCGTGCTTCCTGCAGATGCTGTCCGAGCAAGGCGGTCTCACCGTCGCGCGCCTGCCGGAAGTAATCCGCATACTGTTGGTTTACGCGAATTCGCGGGTAGATTGCAGCATTGATACTCACCATCCAACGCTTCTTCTCCTTCCGTACGACCACGTCCGGAACGATAGCGCGCGGTTCGAAGGTGCCGACTTTCGAGCCGGGTCGCGGGTCCAGGCTGCGGATCAATTCCATGGCCACACGCAGCTGATCCTCGGAACAACCGAGCGTTTCCAGCAGCCGTGTGTTGTCGCGCGCCGCCATCAGGCTCAGGGCGTTTTGAACGATATCGAGCGCGAGCTCCCGCCCGGGTGTCCCTTGTTCCAGGACGTGCAGTTGCAGCGCCAGGCATTCCCCCAGGTTGCGGGCGGCAATTCCACTTGGCTCGAGCGTCTGGACAATCCGTAAGGCCGTCTCGATTTCTCCCGGCTCGGCACCGGGAGCAAATGCCTGGATCTCCTCCAGTGGCTGGCGCAGGAAGCCATCTTCATCGAGGGCGTCCACGACCAGATTCGCCAGCGCATAGTCGCGCTCGCTCAGGCCGAGAAGCAGGAGCTGCTCGTGGAGCGAATCGTGCAATGTGGCCGGCGAGGCAGTCCACTCCGTCCAGTCCGGCGTGTCATCGCCACCGCTGCTGCTCGACCCGTTGCCGGAAAAGTCCAGGTCGCTGCGTGACGTGTCTTCGGACGATGCGTCCGGCGAGCCTTCCTCAGCCTCGGAGCGTGTATCCCCATTCTCCATGGCTTCCTCGAGAAAAGGGTTTTGGGCAATCGCCTGGTGCAGTTCTTGCACACACTCCAGGGCCGATAATTGCAGGAGCTTGACGGACTGCTGCAGTCTCGGTGTGAGGGTGAGCTGCTGCTTCAGGCGCAGTCCCATTACGACATTGGACATTCCGGGAATCCTCGAAAGCGAACGACTGGAACTGCAGCAACAGCCATGCCAAAGCTATTGGGCGCGCCGCTCGGGCCTAAGGGGTCCGATCGGCGGTTCTTGCGCCTTCGGGTGCTTGCTCCGGCGCCAGAACTTGCAACGGCGTGTAAGAACCGCCGCTGCCCGACTGTTACAGCTGATCTAGTGCGAACGGTATGACTTCAATTCATGAATCTGAGCTGAGTTCCCTGCTCCCCGACCCATCAGGCGACCGCGAGTGCGCACGCGCACGATGCGCCGCCTTGGCCCGCCGTAACGATGAGCTGGAACTCATCATCGCTGCCTCTTGCCTGGGTTATTGCGTGCTCGACAGTGAGACCGGCGAGCTGCGCGCGAATTCACAATTCAAAGCGGAATTTGGCTGGGCTCCGGATGCGCGCCCCGATTGGCAAGGGTTGCTGGAACGCGTGGGCGCGGCGAGCCGACTCACTCTCGCCGATGCCACACGCGCGGCTCTGTCGAGCCGCGCGGATTTCGACCTGGTTGTTCAGGCAGTGTGGCCCGATGGGACCACGCAGTGGATAGCGCTACATGGCCGTGTGACCAGCGATGCCAATAATCACCGCACCGTCATCCTCACCTCGCGCAACGTCAGCGAGGAGAAAAAAACTGAGGCGGCTCAAGCGGCCGAGAGCGCGGCGGTGCTGGAAAACGAGCGGCGGCTGCGATCGGAAGCGGAGGCCGCCAACCGCGGCAAGGACCACTTCCTCTCTGTGTTCTCGCATGAGTTAAGGTCGCCATTGAATGCGATCCTCGGCTGGAACCGCATTCTGGCGCTCAAGCGCGCCGATGATCTCGAGGTTGCCTCCATTACTGCGCGCATCGAGCACAGCGCCCGCGCGCAACTGAAGATGGTCAACGATCTGCTGGATCTCGGACGTATCGAGACGGGCAAGCTGCGCATCGAAGCTCGCCCGATGCAGCTCGCGAAAGTTGTTTCTGCTGCGTTGGACCTGGCGCGGCCGACGGCTGCCGCGAAGGGATTGACGTTGCAAGCGGACTTCGAGCCCGGGGCCGGCCAGGTACGCGGCGATCCGGACCGATTGCAGCAGGTGGTGACCAACCTGTTGTCGAACGCGTTGAAGTTCACCGGCTCCGGCGGCCGCATTAGCGTCACTCTGCGTAATACGTGCGGCTTCGCGGAACTCGGTGTGGAAGATACAGGGTTGGGCATTGCGCCCGAGTTGCTCCCGCACGTGTTTGACCGCTTCCGGCAGGGAGACAGCTCCATTACTCGTCATTCGGGCGGGCTTGGTCTGGGATTGACGCTCGTGCGCGAGATCGTGACGCTGCACGGTGGCACTGTGTCGGCCGACAGTGCGGGCGTTAGCCGTGGCGCCAAATTCGTTGCACGCTTTCCAGTTCGCCAACCTTGGAAATCGGCTGAAGGGCAGGGCACTGAGGACACCGAGTGCGATGCGGCCCACGCCAGCCTTGGTGGGCTGTCGATCCTGATAGTGGACGACGAGCCCGATGCCCGCACGATCGTAGCGGAAACGCTCAAGCTCGAGGGAGCCATTGTCACTGTCACAGACTCCGCGCTCGCGGCATTCGAGAAGTTGCAGGCAACGGGCGCGCATTTCGACATCATCGTGACAGACATTGGAATGCCGGAGGTAGACGGCTACTCGCTGGTCCGGCGCCTGCGCGCCTCGCAGTCAGGGCGCCAGATGTTGGCCATCGCCGTGACAGGTTATGCATCCACCCGCGATGTGGAAGCAGCAATGGATGCAGGTTTCGATCTACACGTGCCCAAGCCAGTAGACTTCAACACGTTCGTTCCCCTGGTCCGCCGCCTGGCCAACCACGGACGCTAATGACGCATCGCGAACCACAGACCTTAAGGGATGGGCGCTTCACCAACCACGGACGTCAAAGGCAGGATTCTCGACGGCGCGCCTCGCGCCGCTGCTTCTCGACGGCGCTTCGCGCCGCTACTTCTCGACGGCGCTTCGCGCCGCTACTCTGACGGGGGTGCGACGCATGCGTCGCACGGGTGGGCCCGCGAGGGACCACACCGGATTGTGAGCGAGCGCAGCTCGCGCAACCGCTTCGACCCCGTAAGGCGTTCGGTCGCAGACCGTAAAAAGGAGCGGGCTGGTCGCACCACAGCCCGCCAAACGGGGGGTCTTCGGCAAGTGCTGCTGCCTCGAGTGAGGCCGCAGCTCAAAACTGATTCACGCGGTGGGGTCGCAACCCGCGTACCCATAACCATATGCAACCGATATGCCAAAGTACCTGTTACAGGCACACTTGATGATCGTTGCTCCTCGGTCGATAGTGGGGAGGCGGGTTCTGACACGGTTACAATGCTTTGGCGCCGACCGGCAAGACCAACAAATTTTCGTCCGGTGGTTGGCAGCTGCATACAGTGGGCGCCCATCTTTGGGCTGTCCGGTGTAATTCGTACGTGCGCGCCGCGCGACGTCCTGAAAAAAATTCCGCACCCGCAAAACGTGGTGGCTGCCTCGCCGGGTACGGTGCATGCTGTGACGCCAGCGCCGAACTCAGAATTCGGAACTCAGAACGTGTCCGGACTGGGACAACCCACATCAGATTGCCGTGCCAGATTGCCGTGTCGATGCCGAGGGGTGAGTCATGAATGACCGTTACACCATCGCAACCCTGGGCGAGCTGTTGGCGGTGGCCCGTAGCAGTGAGCACGGTTTCATGGCATGCGCGCAGCACGCTCAGGCCGATGCACTGAAGAAGTTGTTTGCGCAGAACGCCAGCCGGCACACCGCCGCTTCCGCGGAGCTATGCGAATTGGTCGCGCAGCTGGGCGCGGATCCGGCCGCCTGTGGCAGGATCCGCGGAGCGGCCCGCCGGGGTTGGGCCAATCTGCACGTCGCCCTGACGCAAAACACCGACGAAGCGCTCCTCAATGAGTGTGAGCATGGCGAGGACCACGCTCTTGAGGTATACCGGAATGCACTGGATGATCATCTGCCTGAGCTCGTGCGGCAGGTGGTGCTACGCCAGTTCGAGGGCATGATGAGCGATTACGAACAGATGCAATATCTTCGCACCGATCCACTCAAGGGCGGCAGAGTTGCCGCGAGCACCGGTGGGGACGCCCGGCCATAGAATTGATGTCGCGTTGACGCGGCGTCCCGCTTACGCGGCCGTCGTTGCACTCGCAGTTGGCGTCCTGCTCGGCCCCATGGGGCTGCGACTCCTCCGGCCCCAGCTGATGGAAGATGGCGCGCTGATAGAAACTGTCAGCGAGATTGCGTTGCTGACGTGCCTGTTCTGTCTCGGGTTGCGGCTGCGAATGCCAATTGAGTGGCGTACATGGCGGGTACCCTTGCGGCTGTCTACGTTGGGGACGCTTGCGACCATCGCGCTCGCTGCTGCTGCGGCTCACCTGATGTTCGACATGAGTCTCGCGGAGTCTTTGCTTCTTGGGGCCATCATCGCTCCGACCGATTCAGTGCTGGCCTCGGATGTGCCCTCGCACTCCGATAGCGAGCAGGACGCTCCGTCCTTCATTCTCTGCACGGAAAGCGGTATCAACAACGGGCTCGCCGTGGCGCTCGTCCTGTTGGTGCTCGGGATGATGGGACTGGGCGACTCCGATTCGGCCGCGTTGGGCTCGATCTCACTCGTGGCTCTCTGGGCTGCCGGTGGCGGGGTCCTCTTAGGCTCCCTCGTGGGCACAGGAATGGCACGCTGGATCAAGCTCTTGGATCCCGAGCGCCAGGCTGACTTCCTGGAAGAGGCTATGGTGTTTGCGACTGCGGCGCTAGCCTATGGCGCAGCACTGGCAATTCACACGGACGGACTCCTCGCTGTGTTTACCGCCGGTGTAGCGCTGTCGCACGGCGGGCGCTTGCGGCGCCCCCTGCGAAATCGGCCCCTCATGCCACGGGTACTGAGAATCGCGGCCCGGGTAGAGCGCTATTCGTGGCTCGTGATCGTCGTGCTGCTGGGGGCTCTGATCGCCAGCATCGAGTACAGGTGGTGGATGCTGGTGTTCGCGGTGATCCTGATACTCGTCATCAGGACGCTCGCCGTCCGGCTCGCGTTGGGTGGGGTGACCATGCCCGAGGCGCAATGGCGCAGTATCGCCGGGTTCACCGCCCGAGGCACAGCCTCGCTCTACTGCCTCGCTTTTTCAATCAATCATGGGCTCAGTGCTCCCTACGCCCGGGTACTGACGGGAGTCACGCTCGTCGTCGTAGTCACTTCGATCATTGCGAGTACGATCTCGGGCCTGCCATTGAGCCGCCCCTCGGCCGGAACCGTCGACCTTTAGTGCGTCGTCTGTGCGCCCGGCTTGCTTTCCGGCGTATCCGTCGGAACGGCGCCGCCTTCCTCTTCCCAGCGGTTGATCTCGGGTCGTGCTAACCTTGAACGCTCCCCTTGCCGCCGACGATCGTACCCGGCACCCAGGGCGACCAGGCCAATTGCCAAAAAGCCGATAAACCACCCCATCCGGCAACCTTCCAGCCAGTCTTTCGTTACGAGGAGGCCCGCATCTATTGTTCCCACTCGAGCTACCGCTGTGCACCCGGGGACCAGGTGCCATTGGGGTTGGGCTGCATGCCCCCACATTCGCTGTTCCTATGAATACGAGGTTTCCGAGGCGTAAATGGCACATGCTCTGATCGTGGACGATGACCCCGACGTCGTGGACTGGCTGCAGGAAGTCGCTCGCATGGAAGGGTTTACCGTTGCCCGGGCTCACAGTATCCGGGACGCCCGCATAGAGCTCGGGCGGCAGCGGCCGGACGTGCTGCTTACGGACCTTCGTCTGCCGGACGGGGAGGGCATCGAGCTCATGCGTGAGCTCGACAAGCCTGAGGCCACAGAGGTCATCATCGTCACGGGCCATGCGACCGTTGACAGCGCCGTCGCGGCGCTACGTGCCGGTGCGAGTGACTATCTCGTCAAACCAGCGGATCTCGACCGCGTGCAAGCGGTATTGAGGCACGCGAAGAAGACTTCCGCTCTGCAACATGAGATCGGTGAGCTGCGTGAGGAGCTGCGTAAGCTGGGCCGTTTCGGCCGGATTCTGGGCAGCTCGCCGCGGATGCAGGTGTTGTACGACCAGCTCAGCCGCGTGGCGCCGACCTCCGCGACGGTCATGCTCATCGGCGAGAGTGGCACGGGTAAAGAGCTAGCCGCGGCCACGGTGCACGAGCTGTCGCGGCGGCGGGACTCAGCCTTTCTGCCGCTCAACTGCGGAGCGGTGGCCCCACAACTCATCGAGAGCGAGCTGTTCGGGCACGAGCGCGGCAGCTTCACCGGCGCCGATCGGCAGCACAAGGGATTTTTTGAGCGTTCCAACGGCGGCACCATCTTCCTTGATGAGATCACCGAGATGCCCATGGAGCTGCAGGTAAAGCTTCTGCGCGTCTTGGAGACCGGTACAGTCATGCGGGTCGGCGGCACTCAGACGGTCGCGAGTGATGTCCGCGTCATCTGCGCCACTAACCGTGAGCCCGAGAAGGCGGTTGCCGACGGCAAGCTGCGCGAAGACCTGTATCACCGCCTCAACGTGTTTCCGATCCGTTTGCCGCCCCTACGCGAGCGAGGTACGGACATCGAGCAGCTGGCACAGTTCTTCCTCGACGATCTGAATCGTGCCGAAGGTACCAACAAGACTTTCTCTCGCGACGCGCTGGTCCGGTTGTACCAACATCCCTGGCCGGGCAACGTGCGGGAATTGAAGAATTATGTGCAGCGCACATACATCATGGCCGACGACGTCATCGAGTTCGACGTTGCTGTAACAGACACGGCTCCCAAGCCGGACGATGGCACGACGATCACGATCCGCGTCGGTACTCCGCTGGAGGAAGTGGAGCGGCGCGTAACCATGGCAACGCTTGCGTACTGCGGTCACGTCAAGCGCAAGGCCGCCGAGATCCTGGGCGTCAGCCTGAAGACGCTCTATAACCGTCTCGAGACGTACACTGGCAAGGAGGAGTCGCTGCCTGCTTCCGGTACGGAAGCCAAGGACGAGGCAGTGGGAGCGCAGGACTAAAGCGCGATAGTATCCTGTCGGACGAGTCCTACGACACATTGGGCCGGGTTTGCCTGGGGGTCTCTCCAGCTCCCACATCGACAGCTCGGCCGGAGTGCGTACCCTGAGTTTGCCAAAGGTGCAGAAACCGTTGCCATGCCCGCCACACGAGTTGCAGTCGTAGACGATCATCAGCTCGTGCGAATCGGGCTGAAGCAGATCATCGATGGCCAGTCGGATTTCGCCTGGGCCGGAGAGGCCAAGTCGGGGCGTGAAGCGCTGGAGTTGTTGCGCGCGGGACAATGTGATGTGTTGCTGCTGGACTTGTCTTTGCCCGACATGTCAGGCCTGGACGTGCTGCGCCAGATCAAGGCGCATCACGAGTCGGTCGCAACCCTCGTACTCAGCTCCTACCCCGAGAACCAGTACGGCCTGAACGTGCTGCGCGCCGGCGCGAGTGGCTTCGTCAGCAAGACCGCTGATGATGCTGAGCTCTGCAGGGCGATACGGGCTGCGGTGCGAGGCGGACGTTACGTCAGCCCTGAGCTGGCGGAGATGCTCGTCAGCGGTATGCAGGGTGCACCCGGGGAACCGCGGCACAGCGTGTTGTCGGAACGCGAGTTTCAGATCTTCTGCAAGCTCGCCGAAGGCAAGAGCGTGTCGGAAATCGCGGCCAAGTTGTTTCTGAGCGTGAAGACCGTCAGCACCTACCGCACCCGGATACTGGAGAAGATGAGCATGAAAACCAACGCGGACATCACTTACTACGCCATCAAGAACAACTTGTTGCAGTAAGCTGGTGAGCTCTGTGCAAGTGCAGCCCTCAGACATGAGCAGCGGCCCCGCTTCCGAGCGCAGAGTTCTGCTGATCGAGGACTCCGCGGTTCTCACCCGCCGGCTCGTGGATCTGTTGTCTGAGCCTGGACGGGTCGAGGTGGCGGCGCGGGCGGCAACCCAGTCGGAAGCGGTGATGCGCCTGCAGGAAGGCGCGTTTGACGTGCTCGTGGTTGACATCGAGCTTGCGGAAGGTAACGGTGTCGCCGTGATCCGTCATGCGCGGCAACTTTATCCGCCGGATGCGCAACCGCTCATCGTGGTCCTGACCAACTACGCCTCGGACTTTGTCCGCGAGCATTGTTTCGCGGCTGGGGCCGATTATTTCCTCGACAAAATGCGTGATATCGCGTTACTGAAGGGCGTGGTGGTGGACGGACACTCCAAGTGGGCGCCGCCTCATTCGAGTCACTGATGTACGGTTGGAATCGCCACGCGCACGCGCGTGCCACCGCCGACGCGCGACTCGATATCGAGGTGGCCGCCGAGTGCTTCGGCGCGCTGCCGCATTCCCATCAGCCCATGTGACCAGCGGAATTGCGGGCTGCCCGCATCGAAACCTTGCCCATCGTCGGTGAGCGTCACGCAGCACTGACGCTCGTCGCCGCTCAATTCCAACTTTACCGTCTTCGCTTGCGCATGGCGGAAGATGTTGGACAGACCTTCCTGCACCACCCGGAACAGCGCGATCGCAGTGTCTTTGGACATTGACTCGCAGGTATGCTCGACCACCATCTGAGCGGCGAGGCCTGCCTTGGCACAGGTGGACTCGACATAGGTGCGCAGGGCGGTGGGCAGGCCGAAGTGATCCAGCAGCGAGGGACGCAGCTCCTCGACAACCCGCCGCTTCAGGTCCATGGCTTCGTCAAGAACGCTCCCGAGCTGCGCTAGCCGCTCCTGGATGACCGCACCTTCGAGGCGCGCTTGCAGCCAGGACAAATCCATCTTCGCGGCTGTTAACAAGCCACCGAGCTCATCATGCAGTTTGCGCGCGAGCTCCGACTTCTCTCGTTCCGACAAAGCCTGCAGATGATTCGACAGGGCGGACAGTTCCCGCGTCCGATCTTCCACGGCCCTACTCACCTTTGCCCTCGGATGCGAGCCAGGAGCCAAGCAGTAATCCGAGCGCCGCGCCGACTCCCACCGCTGTCCAGGGGTTTTCCTGGACGTACGCGTCCATCGCCGCGCCGGCAGTGTCCTTGAAACGGCGGGCCTGCTCCTCGAAGTCCGCGAGCCGCTTCTTCGCGTCGGCGACCGCGACGCTTACATGCTCACGCAGCTCGACCAGGGCCTCTTCCCGGTCCTCGGCGAGCGCAACGACGAGCTTCTCCGCCTGCCGCACCACGTTGCGGAGTTCCTCGGCGAGGGCTGCGCTCTGCGCAGCTGTGCGTTCCAGCATATCCGTCCCTCCTCGAAGGATGTCCCGGAAAATCCCGTCTTGCCCAGAATGCTCAGGCTGCGAGTACGAGCAGCATCCCGAGAATCAAGGCAAGCAACGATGACAGGTCGCGAATCGTCATATTCGGATCGACAGTCACGGTCGGAAGAGCGAGCGTGAACCGGGTAGGCGGCGCCGGCCAGCCGGTGCCGCGCTACCCGGTTCGGGCAAAGGTCCGAAAAGCTTGTCGGAATACTCCTACGGGTTCGTAAGGTACCCTGAGGTTCAGTCAGTTCGTTCCAGCTTACTTCGGAGCGGGCGATTCCGCACCGTAGTTGGCGGCACGTGCGCTCGCCGCGCTGCCAGCGGCTTCGTCCCTGCTCTCGCCGAACGTGTTTGTGTCGCTCGCAGCGGCAGCGGGGCGCGCCGCAGCTGGAGCCGTGCTCGCATGCTGGGAGCAGCCCAGTACGCCAAAGGTGAGCAGAGCAAAAGGGACAGCCGCAATCATCTTCATGGTCAACTCCATACTCGGGCATTGAAGGGAAAAATGTGAACCGACATGGTAACGCTAGCAGAAAGTCCGCCGGCGTCAGTTGAAACCCCTGCATGTATCGCAGGGCAGCGGCCTGCCGTGTAGGAGCAGGCCGACAAAGAGACCCGCCGGGGCGGGTCTACTCAACAGGCGCACGCAGGGAAGCGCGTGCGCCGGTTTTCGCTATTTACAAAATCTTACTTGGGCGCGGACGCATCGGTGCTCGTGGCAGCCTTGTGATGCTTCTTGGCATGGTGCTTCTTGGTGCTCTTAGCGGCCGGTGCGGAGGCCGACTGGTCCGCCGGCGGCGGCGTGTCAGCGGCGAACACTGGGCCGGCCAGCAGGATCAGACTAAGAACGGGAACGACTTGCTTGAACATCGAAGGTCTCCGAAAGAAGTTGAGTTCACAAGCCCACGCCGAACGGCGTGGGTGGGCCTGCGCATTATGACGGAAAAACTACTGACCATCGAACGAGACGAGAGTTCTTACGGGCACGCCGAGCGCCTCGAGCTTGCGGGATCCACCCAGCTCGGGCAGGTCGATGACGAAGCAGGCACCGAGGATTTCCGCACCCAGTTTGCGCAGCAACTTGACGGCGGCTTCGGCCGTGCCGCCCGTAGCCACGAGGTCATCCACCAGAATGATGCGCTCGCCGCGCGAGACGGCATCTTCGTGCATTTCCATTTCGTCCAGCCCGTACTCCAACGAGTACGCAACCCGCACGGTGGTGTGGGGTAGCTTGCCTTTTTTGCGGATCGGCACGAAGCCCGCTGCGAGCTGGTGCGCCACGGCTCCGCCCAGAATGAAGCCGCGCGCCTCGATGCCCGCAACGCGGTTGACCTTCGCGACCGTCCAGGGCTCTACCAGCTCGTCCACCACGCGGCGGAAAGCTCGCGCGTTCCCGAGCAAGGTCGTGATGTCCCGAAACTGCACGCCGGGCCGCGGGTAGTCCGCGATCGTGCGAATCGACTCTCTTATTTCCCGCAATGTACCTGCGTCCACACGGCACTTTACCCCGGCTGGACCTGGGCTGTCGCTTTAAAAGGATTCTCGACGGCGCTTGGCGCCGCTACTCGGACGGGGGTGCGACGCATGCGTCGCACGGGTGGGCCCGCGAGGGACCACACCGGATTGTGAGCGAGCGCAGCTCGCGCAACCGCTTCGACCCCGTGGGGCGTTCGGTCGCAGACCGTTAAAAGTCTTGCGCCAGCCGCAAGCCGGTAAATTGCCACCGGGCCGCGGGGTTGAAGAAGTTGCGGTAGCTGGCCCGGATGTGACTGGCCGGCGTCGCGCAGGAGCCGCCCCGCAGTACGAGCTGGTTCACCATGAACTTGCCGTTGTACTCACCCAGCGCGCCCTCGGCCGGCCTGAAGCCGGGATAGGGTGCATAGGCTGATTGAGTCCATTCCCACACGTCGCCGAACATTTGCAGCAGCGGGCTCTCCCCCTCGCTCGATCCAGCCGGTTCGGGATGCCAGCGGCGGCTTTCGACGAAATTGCCCCGCAAGGGGGCACCTTTTGCCGCCAATTCCCATTCGGCCTCCGAGGGGAGCCGCGCACCGGCCCAATGCGCGAAGGCATCAGCTTCGTAATAGCTCAGGTGACAGACGGGAGCGCCGGGGTTCAATGCGCGAACACCCGTCAGCGTGAATTCGCCATCGTGGGAAGGCAACCAATAGATTGGACGTTTCCAGCCCTCCCTCTGCACGGTCGTCCAGCCATCGGACCGCCAATGCACGGGTGTTTCATAACCTCCCGCACGCACGAATTCGAGGTATTCGCCATTCGTGACGGCGCGGTTAGCGAGCCGAAACGGTTGGGTGTACACGCGATGACGTGGCAACTCGTTGTCGAAGCTGAATCCGTCGCCTTTGTGTCCGATCTCGTTGAGCCCGCCGTCGAATGACTCGAACCTCAGAGCCGGCGCGCTGCGCACAGCCTTCGCCGTTTCACGTACATAAGCGGGCAACAGCGGATTGCACGAGAAAAGATGCTTCAAGTCGGTGAGCAAGAGCTCCTGGTGCTGTTGCTCGTGATTCAATCCGAGCGTGATGCTTTCCAGGATCTCAGGCGCAAGATCATCGCGCTGTAGCAGTACATTCATGTGCTCATCGATGCGAGCGCGATACGCCAGCACCTGCTCGACTGTCGGCCGTGACAGCAGCCCGCGATGCGGGCGGCTGTGCATCGCCCCGACGGTGTTGTAGTACGAATTGAACAGATACCGGAACTGATCGTCATGAAATCTATAGCCCGGCACCGCCCGTTGCAGGACAAACTCCTCGAAAAACCAGGTGGTATGGGCCAGGTGCCATTTCGCGGGACTGGCATCGGGCATGGACTGCACGACGTAGTCTTCCGTGCACAAGGGTTCCGACAGCGCGAGTGTGGCAGCCCGCACCAGGCGGAAGCGATTGTCCTGCATCATGAAATTGCGTTCCGCAAGTTGCATGCCGCGGCTCTCGGGGGCGTGCGAAGCGCGGCGGCTCACCCGTCTTTCCTTTTCCAGACCAGGAGCTGGTTGTTGGCCGGCATCGGGTGGTCGGCCGCGAGCTGCAATCCCTGCAGGCGCGCCAGGTTGTCCAGGGCCTCGAAATCGCGGATGCCGCTGTCGGGGTCGCGGGCGCGCAGGTACTCGTCGAAGGCGGCGTTGCTTTCGCTGGTGTAACGGCCGCCATAGCGGAAGGGGCCGTAAACGCACAGCACGCCTGGAGCACCGAGCACGCGGCCCACGCCACGAAAGAAATCCTGCACCGAGCTCCAACTCATGATGTGCAGCGTGTTGGCGCTGAACACTCCATCGATAGGGTCGCCCGCGGCTTCCACCGGCCAGGGATTGGCCCGCACGTCGAGCTCGATCACCTCGCGCAGGTTTGTCCCGCCTTGCTGCCGCAGGCGCTCGCGAAGCTCCGGCAGGTATTCACCGGTGTCGCTCGGCTGCCATGAAATGTGCGCAAGACGCGCGGCGAAGTAGAGCGCGTGTTGTCCGGTACCGCTGCCGATCTCGAGTACCCGGTGCGTCTGGGCGAACTCCTTGGCAATGATTTCGAGGATGGGTGCCTTATTGCGGTCAGCTGCTTCGGATACGGAAAACTGCATAGCTCACCGCTCGTTCGGGAGTAGGGCATGATTGTGCGCGACAATACTCCGCACTTCCTCTCCCAAAAGAAGGTACTGATCTTCATGCAAGTGATCGAAGCCCTGCTGCGGCGCTATTCCGCGCGAGCATTGAAAGAGCCTGCGCCGGACGATGCAGCACTGGGACTCATACTCGAGAGTGCCACCCGGGCTGCGGACCACGGCAGATTGCGGCCCTGGCGATTCATAGTGATCAGAGGTGACGACCGCGCGCGGTTCGGCGATCTGCTGGCCGAACATCTGCGCCGCGCGAAACCTTCGATCACTGAGGAAGGTTTGCAACGCGAGCGACAGAAGGCATTCCGCGCTCCGCTGCTGATCGCAGTTGCAGCCATCGTCTCGCCGGAGGCAAAAATCCCTGCAATCGAGCAAATACTATCGGCGGGGGCTGCCGCACAAAACATGTTGCATGCCGCCTTGGCGCTCGGTTTCAACGGGGTCTGGAAGACTGGCGCTGCCGCCTACGACGAGCAGGTCAAGACCGCTCTCGGACTCGAACCGAAAGATGCCATCGTGGGGTTCCTGTACATGGGAACGGACGAGACTGGGCCGGGCTCGCTGCCGCGGCCCGATTGGCGGGAGTTCGTCCAATACTGGCCGCCGACTCGATGAACAGATCCGTGCTCGCGACGGAACGAATCCATTGCATGGATGGACAAACGTCTAATTCGCCATTCCTTTATGGCACGACATTTGGAAGGGGTTTTTTTACTATGAGGGTCAGTTCGAGGACCGTTATCGTCGGGATTGCCGCGGTGCTTCTGGCAGCCGCTTGTGCATCCAAGCCAGCCCAGGAGAAACCATTGGCCGCCGTTGCTCCGCAACCCGCACCTGTACCCGCCGTCCCGCCAGGCCCGAAGGCTTCCATCGGTGATTTCGGCTTGGACCTGGCCGCCGGCAAGCCGCAGGTCAAGCCGGGGGATGATTTCTTCGCGTATGCCAGCGGCACCTGGTACGAGAATTTCGAGATTCCGCCTGACCGCTCGAGCTTCGGTGTGTTCAACCAGTTGGATGAGCTGTCGAAGAACCGCGTGCGCGAGATCATCGAGACCGCTGCTGCCACGCAACCCGCGCCCGCAAGCCCTGAGCAGAAAATCGGCGACTACTACGCAGCCTTCATGGACGAGGCGGGGATCGAAGCGAACGGGCTTGCGCCGGTGCAGGATGACCTGAAGCGCATCTCGGCCGCGAATTCGAAGCAGGATGTTGCAACGCTGTTCGGCTCGGCGGGGTTTGCCTCTTTGTTCGATCTGGACCTGCCGCCGGATCTGAAGAACCCGGACCAGTATTCGGTCGTGATCAGCCAGTCGCGGCTGGGCCTGCCGGACCGTGACTACTATTTGAAGGATGACCCGAAGCTCAAAGAGATCCGGGCCAAGTACACAGCGTACATCGAGCAGATGTTGACACTGGGCGGACTGCCCGACGTACCCGCGAAGGCTCGCGACATCATGGCGTTCGAGACGGAGGCCGCGAAGTTGCAGTGGCCTATCGAAAAGCGCCGCGATGTGGATCAGACCTACAATCCGCGTACCAAGGCGCAGCTGCTGGCCTACGCGCCGGGCTTTGCGTGGCAGTCGTTTCTGGATGCGTCCGAGATCGGCTCGCGGCAGGAGCTGATCCTGAGCGAGCTCACCGCCGTGAAGGATCTCGCGGCTCTGTTCAACCGCACGCCGCTACCCACACTCAAGGCTTATCTGAGCTTCCATTATCTGAGCGACCACGCGCCGTACCTGCCGAAACGCTTCGATGAGGCGCGCTTTGCCTTCTATGGCCGCACCCTTCGCGGTCAGCCGCAGCAGCGCGAGCGCTGGAAGCGCGCCGTTGACGAAGTGAACGACTCGCTCGGTGAGCAGGTGGGTCAGCTCTATGTTGCGAAGTACTTCCCGGCCGATTCGAAGGCGAAGATGCAGGAGCTGGTGGGCAACCTGCGTGCCTCGTTGAGCGAGCGCATCGATGAGTTGGATTGGATGACCCCGGATACCAAGTCGCGCGCCCACGAGAAGCTCGCAACGTTCACTCCGAAGATCGGCTACCCGGATCGCTGGAAGGATTACTCCGGGCTCGAGGTGCGGCGCAACGATCCCAGCGGCAACTCCCGGCGCGCTGCCTTGTGGCACTGGCGTTACCAGGTGGCGCGGCTCGACAAGCCGGTGGATCGTGACGAGTGGCAGATGACGCCGCAGGAAATCAATGCCTACTACAACCCGCTCAACAATGAGATCGTGTTTCCCGCGGCCATCCTGCAGCCGCCGTTCTTCGATCCCAACGCCGACGCGGCAGTGAACTATGGCGCGATCGGTGCCGTGATCGGGCACGAGATCGGCCACGGTTTCGATGACCAGGGACGCAAGTTTGGGCCTGACGGCAGCCTCAAGGATTGGTGGACACAGAAGGATGCCGACGTATTCAAGGGCCGGGTTACGCGGCTCGTGGCGCAGTTCTCGGCATTCGAGGCATTGCCCGGGTTGAAGGTCAATGGAGCCAACACGATCGGTGAGAACATCGGCGATCTCGGTGGCCTCAACATGGCCTATCACGCTTACCAGCTCTCGTTGAAGGGCCAGCCCGCCCCGCTGATAGCGGGACTGACCGGTGATCAACGCTTTTTCCTGTCATGGGCACAGGTGTGGCGCGCCAAATACCGCGAGGGCGCGCTACGCGAGCTCGTCATGTCCGACGTTCACAGCCCCTCGTACTTCCGCGTAAACGGCCCGTTGCCGAACATTGACGCCTGGTACACGGCGTTCAATGTCCAGCCCGGCGACAAGCTGTATATCAAGCCTTCTGATCGAGTCTCGATCTGGTAATCAGGCGCGGCAGATCACGGGCCGATACGGCACGGGCGAACAGGAAGCCCTGGGCCTCGTCGCACTGATAGGCGCGCAGGGCGCGCGCCTGTTGAGCGGTCTCGACTCCCTCGGCCACGACTCTGAGCCCCAGGTTGTGGCCGAGGGCGATGATCGCCCGGACAATGGTGGCGTCGTCCGCTTCGGTGGTCATATGTTCGACGAAGGAGCGGTCGACCTTCAGGCGATCCACCGGGAAGCGCTTCAGATACGACAGGCTCGAGTAGCCGGTACCGAAATCGTCCACGGCGATTTTCACGCCCAGCTCCTTCAACTCATCGAGCATGGCCACGAGTTGCGGGGCATCGTGCATCACCATGCTTTCGGTCAGCTCCAACTCCAGGTAGCGCGCTTCGAGCCCGGTTGAGCGCAGTGCCGCGGCTACTGTCTGCACCAGGCTCTCGTGCCTGAACTGGCGGGGCGAGACATTCACCGACACGACGATCTTCGGCAGGCCGGCGTCCTGCCACGCCTTGTTCTGTGCGCAGGCGGTCTGCAACACCCATTTGCCGATCGGCACGATGAGCCCGGTTTCTTCAGCCAGCGCTATGAAACGCAGCGGGGGAACCGTCCCGCGCTGCGGAATTCTCCAGCGTAGCAGCGCCTCCGCGCCCACGATCTGGCGCGTGACCAGGTTGACACGCGGCTGGTAGCGAAGCACGAATTGATTGCGCTCGAGCGCACGGCGCAGGTGCGTTTCCAATTCGAGCTGCTCCGTCATCAGCGCGTTCAGCTCGCGGGTGAAGAACTGGAAATTGTTCCGGCCGCTGTCCTTTGCCCGGTACATCGCCGAGTCGGCGTGTTTCAGCAGGGTCAGCGCCTCTTCGCCATCATCCGGATGAAGCGCGACACCGATGCTGCAACTGACGAGGAACTCGCCCTGCTCGATGATCCACGGCTGCGCCACCGAGGCGAGCATCTTGTCCATCAGCTGCCGCACGTACTCCGGGCCCGTGTGACCGTTGATGAGCAACACGAACTCATCGCCGCCGAGACGCGCGACGGTATCGCAGTCACGCACACAGGCCTTCAGCCGCGCCGCCACGGCTTTCAACAATTCGTCGCCGACGTGGTGCCCGAGACTGTCGTTGATGAATTTGAAGCGGTCGAGATCGACGAATGCCACCGCGATCCGCCGGCCGGAGCTCGCGGCGGTGAGCAGGGCCTGTTGCAGCCTGTCCTGCAGCAACGCGCGGTTGGCAAGCCCGGTCAACGCGTCATAGTTGGCCTGGTGCTCGATCCTGACCTGGTAGAGGCGGCGTTCGGTGATGTCCTCGACGGTGCCCTCGTACCCGATCGGGCTGCCGTCTTCCGCGAAGATGGCGCGCGCATTTTCCGAGATCCAGATGATGTCGCCGAGCCTGCGGTACACCTGTGATTCGAAACCCGTAACCGAGCCGCGCGCCTTCATGATGTGCATGAATTCCTCGCGCCGCTGCTTGTCAACATAGAGCTGGGTGCCGATGTCGCGCAGCGACCTCATCAGCTCTTCCGGCGAATCAAAACCGTAGATGTGCGCCAGAGCTGGATTGGCATCCAGGTACTGTCCTTCCACCGTCGTGCGGAAGATGCCCTCGATCGCGTTCTCGAACAGGCCATGATAGCGGCGCTCGGCCTCTCGCAGGGCATGCTCGGCGCTCTTGCGTTTGGTGATGTCCTGCACCAGGCCTTCGATTGCTATCGGTGTGCCCTGATCGCCGCTGACACCCATACCCCGTTCCCACACCCAGCGGGTGCTGCCATCGGCATGCACGATCCGATACTCGAGATCGAAGGAGCGGCCCTCGTGCACGGCACAAGTGATCGCCTCGCGCACCCATAACCGATCCTCAGGAGTGACGAGATCGCCATAAGCGAGACAGTTGTTGAAGAGGAGGTCGCCGGGGTGACGGCCTGTCACCCGCAGAGAGCCGCTGCTCACGAACTCCATCGTCCACTCGGGATCGAGCCGGCGCCTGTAGACCATGCCGTCCACGGTGGCAAGCAAGGTCTTGAGCATCCTTGCGCTGTCCTGGGCACTGTCTGTCCCGGACACCGCCGGGAGCGGCGTCACTGAGAGAGCTTTAGTCATGGCAACCGCGATGGGAGGAATACGAACCGTAGCAATTCGTAGCGGCGCGGCGGCCAGCGGCTCGTCACAGAATTATGGCGAAAAGGGCTGTTGCCCCTGAATGGTGCGGACTAGCTTTGTTGATGTCCGCGCGGCGGTCGGCGAGTGAGGGCTGAAGCTGCAGAAGAGCGTCCAACGCCCCCCTATCCGGGTTCTGATTCCGTGCCGGTGGCCAGCGACACGGACCCGGTCGGTAGGTGAGGGTCGGTGGTGGCGCTTCGCTCGCCAACAGGCTCATCGGTTCGCCGCTCGATGAGGTGGCGAACATGCGGCGGGTCGTGGCCCTGGTGGAAGTCGAGCACCTTGCGCTCTATCTCGCGGTCGGCAACCGTGAAGCGGTGATGACGGCGCAGGTGCTCCACCCAGTTCGGACTGTGGTAGCGCTCGATCCAGATCTCGGGGGCTGCCATGTCCTGCATGAGTGACCAGCGTTTCGCGCCATCACGCCGCCGTATGCGCCGCAATTCACGCATCGCCAGTCGGAACGCTTCCGCAGCGTCGACCGAGATTCGATACTCCACTGTCACGACCACAGGTCCGGTATCGATGAGGCGGTCGAGTTGGGTGCGGTGCTCACTCGACCAGGTGCGCGAAGGATCGAGGTTGAGTCCTTCGGGCTGGCGCAGCGGCAGCCTGCGTCCGAGCAGCACCGAGATCACCATCAGCGCACCTGATGAGACCAGGCAGACCACCAGGCCGAGCTGATTGGCGACTACGCCCGAGAGCCAACTGCCGATCGAGAGTCCGCCAAAGGTGACCATCTGGTAGATCGCGACCGTGCGCCCGACCACCCAGCGCGGCGAGGATGTTTGAACAGTGACGTTGAAAGTAGAGAGCGCGAGTACCCAGGATGCCCCTCCCACCATCAGCGCAACCATGCTCAACGCATGCCAGGAGCTGAGGGCCGTTACAATGCTTCCCATCCCGAAGCCCACGGTCGAAGCCCGAACGATCACTTCATTGCTGTACCGCTTACGCAGGGATGTGCTGCTGAGCGCGCCCAATACCGCGCCACTGCCGAAGGCACCGAGGAGCACACCATAAGTAACCGCGTTACCGCCGATGAGATCGCGGGCGACCAGAGGCATCAACGCCCAGATACTGCTCCCCAGAACACCAAAGATGGCCCCACGTATGAGGACGGTGCGAATGTCAGGTGACAGCCTCGCGTAACGGATGCCAGCGCCCATTGCCATGAACATGTTTTCTGGCGGCAGGAATGGGGCAGGTCGCGGCCGGCGCCACAGGATGAGCACTATTATCAAGCCGACGTACGAAAGGCTATTGAGCAGGAATGCGGCGGGTGGCCCCGCCTTGGCGACGATGATACCGCCAATCGCAGGCCCCGCCGTGCGTGCAATGTTGAATGCGAGGCTGTTGAGCGCTACGGCGGATGCAAGATCGGCACGCCGCACCTGCTCGCCGACCGACGATTGCCACGCGGGTGAATAAAGCGCCGTTCCGCAGCCCAGGAGGAATGTCAGCGCCAGCAATATCCAAGGTGTGATCAGTCCGAGGTAGGCGGTCACCGTCAGCACAGCTGCCACGACTAACATCAATGCCTGGGCGATGAGCATCAGGAGGCGCCGGTCCCAGATATCGGCAGTGGCGCCCGACGGTAGTGAGAGCAACATGATAGGCAAGGTGGTCGATGCCTGGACGAGGGCGACCATGTCGGCCGCAGGGGCAATCGAGGTCATCATCCAGGAGGCACCCACCGCCTGGATGAGACTGCCAAAGTTCGAGATCAGGCTGGCGCTCCAGATCATCGCGAAAATACGCGAATGAAACGGCGCGAGCGTGGGTGAATCGCGCCAGGACCTGGGAAGCAAAGCCAGCAAACGGGGCCTCAGAAAGGTTTGACGACCACCAGTATCACTATAGCAATCAGCAGCAACGCGGGCACTTCGTTGAAGAAGCGGTACCAGCGCTGCGAGTGAGTGTTACGCCCTGTCTGCAGCGCCGTCAGCAGCACGCGACACCAGATGTGATAACCGATGAGCGCAGCCACGAGCGTTAGTTTGGCGTGCAGCCAGCCGAAATGCAGATAGCCAGGGGCCGCCACGATCATGCATACGCCGAATATAACCGCCAGGGTCGCTCCCAGAGTCATGATAGAAAACAGGCGGCGCTCCATCACGGCGAAGCGCTCGAGGCTCACCGCATCGCTCGTCACAGCGTGGTAGACGAACAGGCGCGGCAGATAGAAGAGTCCCGCGAACCAGGTCACGACGAAAATGATGTGGAAGGCCTTGAGCCAGAGCATGCCACGTTACGAGTCTGTTGGTGTTACGGCGCAAACGCATCGGGTCGCAGCCGGCAAAAGTCGCGCCTTTTGCCGGCGGAAACGAAGCCGATGTCCGAAAAATGGCCGCAGGGCATTTTTCCAATGCAAATGCATTCCAATGCAGCAGGGCATTTTTCCAATGCATCGGTCGCAGCCGGCAAAAGTCGCGCCTTTTGCCGGCGGTAACGAAGCCGATGTCCGAAAAATGGCCGCAGGGCATTTTTCCAATGCAAATGCATTCCAATGCAGCAGGGCATTTTTCCAATGCATCGGTCGCAGCCGGCAAAAGTCGCGCCTTTTGCCGGCGGTAACGAAGCCGATGTCCGAAAAATGGCCGCAGGGCATTTTTCCAATGTACTAGCGTATCACGGCCACCCTCAGTTCGCGGCTATCGACGCGGCCTTGGTCGTCAATTGCGCGTACCAGGAACGCGCCGGACCGGCCTGGAGCCCATGTCACCGTCGCGTCGGGTCGCGCCGTGCCGACATAGGCATTATCGACGAACCAATGCAGTGTACGTACAGCACCATCGGTGGTCGCGGTGAGGGGAATGGTCTCGCTTCCTACCCGCGCCGCGCGCAACGTGTAGGTCGCATTTCGCAGTGGAGAATTGATCGATGGCGCGTGACCGCCGGCGATTCCACGCCGGCACACATTCACCGCGGGCGGTTGCCGCCGCGGCATACCGGCTTGTGCAAACAGGCGCAACATGTCCGACGGCCAGAATTCAAACACCTCCGAACGCACGAAGCGCGGGTCGTACGGCGGGCATGCCTGCTGCCCGGTGCGTGTATCGAACCAGATGCGGCGATGGATGTCGCTGAGGCGTATCGGCGATTTGCCGGGAATGTACCAGGTAGTCGCGGTCTGGGGGCAGTCTGCATTCGGCAAGTCTCCGGATGCTGCGCAGACTTCGACTCGTATTACACCCGGCGGTGGCCGCAGCCAGATATCTCCAATGTCAGGTTCGGCGGCATGTAAAGCGTCGACGATGCGAAAGAACAAGGGTGCCGCGGCTTGTGCGCCGATCAAGGCTGGATTGCTGCTGCCATCGAAGTTGCCGACCCAGACTACCAGTACGTAGTGACCGAACACGCCTGCCGTCCAGGCGTCGCGGAAGCCCCAGGAGGTGCCTGTCTTCCACGCCACCGGCAGCCGCCCAGACAGCGGGATGTCTGAATCCTCGGGGCGCGGATTCTGCTCGAGCATGTCGATGACCATGAAGCTGGCTTCTTCCGACAGCAGCCGTGTGCCGGGAGCCAGTGGTTCGCCGCTGCGGTGGCGCAGCGGACGCAGCAGTCCGTGGTTGGCGATCATCGCGTACAACGTTGCAGCTTCCTCCATTGTGACTTCACCACCTCCGAGGGCCAGCGCGAGGCCGTAGTGACGCTCGGACGCCAGTTGGGAGATCCCGGCGCTACGCAGGAACTCGTACAGGCTCGGCTGGGACAAGTGCGATGAGAGGGCCACCGCAGGCACGTTGCGCGAGCGGATCAACGCCTCGGTGGCGCTAATGGGGCCCACGAAGCGTCCGTCGAAGTTTTCGGGACTGAAGGTTCCAAAAGCGGTCGGCGCATCTTTCAGTACGGTCAATGGATGTATCAGGCCTTGGTCGATGGCGAGCGCATACACGAAGGGCTTCAGGGCTGATCCGGGTGACCGCTTGGCGAGCGTGCCATTGACCTGGCCTGCAATGGACTCGTCGAAGAAATCCGCCGAACCAACCGCCGCCCGCGTAGCGAGCGTTCGCGTGTCCACGAGAAGCGCGGCCGAGTTACGAATGCCCACGCGAGTCTGCTCACGAACGTATGCGCGCAGGACGCGCTCTACGGTTTGTTGCTGATGCAGCTCGAGTGTGGTCTGGATGATTGCTTCACCCGCACGGGTGCCTTGTGCAAGCAAGGCGGTAGTGAAATGAGGCGCCTCGAACGGCAGGTTGCGCGGACTCTTGTAATGCAGGGGGATCTGCATGGATTCACTTTGATCCCGAGCATCCGGGTGAGCCGCCAGCCATTGCGCGAAGAGCCGCAGCCGCGCGTGCGTCAGTTGTGGAGGCTCCGACTCGCCCAGTGGATTGCGGCTCGTCGGTGCCTGGGGAACGAGCACTAGTGTCAGGGCCTCGTTCAGGGCGAGTCGCGCGGGCCGTTTCTCGAAATAGATCAGGCTGGCGGCGCCGACGCCCTGAACGTTCGAGCCGTATGGAATGAGGTTGATATGAGCCTCGAGGAGATCGCGCTTCGAGTAGCGCAACTCCAGTCCGATCGCGAGTGCAATCTGCTGCAGCTTGCCGATCGTTGAGCGAGTGTTGAGGCCGTAAAGCAAGCGGGCCAGCTGCATGGTCACTGTCGAGCCTCCCTGTCGCGTGCTCCCGGTGTAGGTTGCAAATGCCGCGCGTGCCAGCGCTGCAGGGTTGACACCCGGATGCCAATGGAAATGGCGATCCTCATGGAGCAGCAGCGCCGCCACAAACTCGGGAGAAACCTCGTCAAGGGCAGTCCACAGCCGATACTGCTGGTCCGCCGCGACTGTCAGGCGCAACAGACGTCCGTTGTCATCGAGTATCGCGACCGATGACGGAATCTGCGCCGCGAGCGGTGGACGTGGCCAGAAACGAATTGCAACGAGCGTAGCTGTCAGCAGCGCGAGGGCGATCGCGATTGTGGTCGCAGTCGCCGGCGTACAGACTTTCAGGCGTATACGCGGACTCACGGCCGGGTGACCTCCACTCGACCTCCAATTGACCGCGCAACGACATTGCGGTCGTACATGGCCTCACCATATGCCGGTGGTACTTCGTACAATCCGACATTGCTCGCTTTGATACGGTATTGAACCTCCTGCACCTCCCGAGTCACGGTTCCGTAGAAGACGACGCGGTCCTCGCGTGGGTCCGCAAATGTCAGCCTCGCGGCAGACTGCCCCGAGCAGAACTGACAGCCCCAGCCGCCGACGTTGGCTCCTTCGATGTTCGAATCGCGCGGCGGGACGGCCAAGTCGAAGCCGCCGGGCAGCAGATCCACGAGGGCGACGTCCTGTATGCCCCGATCTTCGATGGCCCGGAATTTGAGATGCACGTTGATTTCGGCCCCAAGCTCAACCTTCTGCAAGGGATGTCCGGCCTCGTCGGTGTACTCACGGATGACCTCGAAGCCTTGGGTGATGGGCTTCCGCGGCGCGGCGCGGTCGAATCCGGACTGATCGACGAGATAGAAGGCGCTCAGGCTGGAACTGTTGGCGAAGCGCACCATTCGCGCTTCGGCGGTGAATGGCACCGTCGGCAACAGCGTATGCGGGAGCTCGATCGGCCGCGCCCTGTCGTTGTCCTTGAGCACTTCACTGATCGTCAGCCGCGGTGCCGTGTCAGTCTGAGCCGCGTGCACGTATGCCTCGAGGCCCAGCAACGTAGTCCCGGCGGAGAGGGAGTGATATTGGCCCGTGGAGATCAGCGCTGCGATCCTTTCGAGCACCTGGGGTGGCAGCCTGGCGAGGCGCTCCGGGAAATGACGGGCCAACACATACAGGAGGAAGCCGTCGCGGGTCATCTCATCGCTGTACCCGTAAGGATCCACCGCGGCCGTGTCGGTAAAGCTCAAAGACGAGATCGCCTCCGCGGCGTCGCGATCCTGATGCATCAGCTTGAATGACGCGGCGAGCCACGCGGCAGCAAGGTCATGCTGCCATTCTTTCTTGTAACGCTCGCTCAGGCGCTTTCGGGCCGCCGCGGCTTGCGCCGACATCACCTGCCCCTGCCGGGTCAGCAGATAGATCGCATACCCTGAATTACGCTCCTGCGCCAGATTGTTGCCATCCCGAGCGGCTATGGCCCGCAAGTAGGCGTTGCCGCTGTCCACCAGACCTGGCGGCACACGCTCGCCGCGGCTTGCCGCTTCGATCAGGAAGTGTTGTGTATACAGCGACACGAATTCGACCACGTAATTTCCACCCGGCCACAGCCGATAGGCTCCCTCATCGTTCTGACGCACGCGCAATTCGTTGATCAGTCCCTCGATGTCCGCGCCGGGCTGCGCTCGCACGTAACCAAACTCTGGCCGCTCGGCAAGCAGTAACGCCGGCATTGCCTGGCTGACGAGTTGTTCCGTGCAGGAGTAGGGATAGTTGCCCAGGTAGGTCGCGAGACCGTGCGCCAGGCTGAGCGGCAGCACGGAGATGGATGCCTGCAGCTTGCGATGCTCGGCATACAGATCGCGATCGATCGGGATATCCCGGGAGCCCGCTTGCAGGGATCCCGCCTTGAGCGAAGTCATGAACGGCGTAGCGGGCCGCACGCTCAGGCTGATTCGCCGCTGGGCTTTGGCGGTACCCACGCCTGCGCTGAACACCAGGTCCACGGGCCCGAGCTTGTCGAGAGTCTTCAGACGAAAGCGCGCCGCTGCCTCGTGGTTCTGCGCAATGGTCAAAGTCTGACTCGCAGCGCCCACCACGGCCAGGGACTTACCCGGTTCCAGCGCGACAATCACCTGCGCCTGGGAGCCGGATTCCGCCAGGTTGTTGGCAACTCCAACGCTGACTTCAAAGTCATCGCCTGGCGTGACTGTCGTGGGTGCGTTGGGTGACAGCACAAAATCAGCGCGCACCAGGGATCGGGTGTCTTGTACGCCGATGGCATCATCCGAGACGGCTATCGCGAAGATCCGCAACGTGCCGTTGAAATAGTCGGGCACTCGGTACTTCAGGGTGCGCGTTTCCGAGTCGGCGTCGACAATTCCTGACCAGTAGGCAACCGGCTTGTCGGCCTTGCGTCCGAACGGGTTGAGGTGATGGCCAAGGGCGCTGTCCTGATCGCCGCCCGCGGCCGCATCAAAGGTGCCGCGGCGCCACTCCGGAAGGATCAGATCGAGAATCTGGGTCGTCGCGACATCCAGGGAGCGCTTCTGGAAGAAATGTCCCAACGGATCGGGTGTGTGATAGCGGGCGACCTGCAGTACGCCTTCGTCGACCGCAAAAACGGCGATGCGTGCCGGCCTTTGCGTCGAGTATCTCAACTCCAGCTCACTGCCCGGCTTCGTGAGAGGAGGGGTTTCCAGGTGGATGCCGTTGCGCCGCGAGTCGCGGCTGATCGAGAAGGGCTGTATGCCATAGGACAGCGGGCTTGCGTAGATCTCATCCGATGCCGGGTCGCGGACGAATGCAACGTGTATGTAGGCGTTGCCCTCAATTCCCGCCGGCAGCTTAATGCTCTGCGTAGAGCTGCTGGTGGTCGTGTGAAACCAGCGCCAGGCGTACACTTTGTCGCGCTCGATCGTGATCAACCCCGAACCGACGTAGGGCGCCTGGATCTGCATTTCGATCTCATCACCGGCGGTGTAGTCGGAGCGCGCGAGAGCGATTTGAAGTTGCGCGTCCTTGTCCAGCGTGCGCGTGAGGTTCGCATTTCCGGCCACGTGATAGTCGACACGCGCCAACTGCAGTCCGGCGCGATCCATGACTACGTAGGCGAACGCACCTGGAGTTGTGGTCTCGAGCTGCAGGCTGAGGCCCGCTGCAGGCACATCGCGGTCATGCTCCTCGAGCGGAATTTCCTTGCGGCGCGACTCGTATTGATAGGTTCCGTTGTTCTGCCGAATCAGCGTTGAGACGTAGCGAATCTCGATTCTTGCGACCCTGAGGTTGGATACGTCTCTCCTGTGTGCGGCCGGATCGATGGCGATCAATTGCAGGGTGCGCTGTGTGTTGCGCAAGATGTAGCCAAGATCGCCATCCGCCTTCCACCCGACGAGGTACGGCATGTTGGAGACGAGCTGCGCCGCTTCCGAGCTCACTCCGCGGCCGCCATCTGCTTCGAATCCCTCCGTTGCGATGCGCAGGTGGTATGTTGCGCGCGCGAATCGCCGCAGGTTTAGCTCGAATGTCGCGGCACCTGAATCGCTGGTGACGGCCGGTGACAGCGTCTCCTCGAAGCTCTGGCGCGTGGATTGCGGATCGTAGAAGTGATGGTCGGGATAGGCCTTGAATGACGGAAACGCCGGGGACAGCGTCATATGCGCGGTGACCCGTCGCTTCTCAGCGGGCGTCCCAAAGAGGTTTTGCAGGTTGACTTGAGCAGTGAGATCTTCCGGAGATACCCAGCCCTCGGGGGATTCCGTCGAGAAATGCGTGCTCATGCGAAGGCGATCCGCAAGGAACTCGCGCACTTGCACGATTGTTGAGCCAATCAAGTCGCGGCCCCCTCGCGGGCGCTCGATGGAAATCGACACTCGGTAGTTTCCCGCCGGCGAGCTCGGGCGTGTCGTATGGCGTATCTCGGAGAACCCAGCCGGTCCCGCAGCAAAGGGCTCGTCCCGAACCAGGATCCCGCGCGGGTCCACGACTTCGAGGCGCAGGGGCACGCCCTGCAGGGAGCGCTTCCAATCCTGGCTGCGCACGATGGCGCCCAGGTGAATGTCCTCACCGGGGCGGTACAGCCCGCGATCGCTAAACAGATAGGCGGACAGGGCTTCCCGGTCCACGCGGTTGTCCACGCCCCCGACATCGAAGCGCGACAGGTCGAGCTTGCGGTCTCGATCGTCGATTGGCAGGAAAGACGAGTCCCCGCCGCGGCGGGCGAGATAGACAACGGGCTGCTGCTCGTGTTGGAAGCTGCGCAGGTCTGGGAAGTGCACGTGACCGTCGACGTCGCTCGTGCTGGCGAGAACGGTCTGGCCGTTACGTCCGATGATTTCAACACGCACATCCGCGAGTGGGCGGCCGGTATGGATGGATTGGATGAAGACGTCCTGTGAGCCGTCGAGGGAGTGCTTGGCGAGCAGTCCCAGGTCGGTGAGGACGATCAGCCGTGCGTCCGCCAGCTGCAGCCGACGGCTGCCGTTCCATGTGTCCTGCGTGCGGGGTTCGGGGTTTCCTTTTGCATCGAGCGTGCACACACGCACAGTAACGAAGAAGATTCCACGCCGGTCGCCCGCGTCATTGGCGAGATAGGAGTCCAGTGGGATGGTTTGATAGTGCGCCGCTCCGGCTTTGAGCGCAGGCAGCTTGTACACCGCCGAGAAGTGCTCCGTGATGTTGGCTGCATCGAAGCTCCAGTTCGTGAAGTCAGGGATGCTGAAGGTACCCGTGGTCTGGGAGACCAGGTGTTGGATCTGCTGCGGCAGCAGCCTGCCGAGGTCCACGCAGACGGTCGCCACATCCCGTGTCATGACTGTCAGACTCTTACTACCTGACAGAGCGAGAAGCGAGCCCTGCTGGGCAATGCGAAGCTCGCGTGGGTACGGCGGAACGCTCAATACCTCCTCGACGCTGTGATCGAGCACATAGCCGCCGAAAGACTTCAACCCTTTGTCGAGCTTGACGTAAATGTACTCGCCCGGCTCGGCTTCATGGCGGAAGCTGTGCAGCTCGTAGTGTTCCAACTCGCCGGGTATCTGTGTAAGCGTCAGTGGAGTTGCTGTGGCTAATATGGCGCTGTTGACCGTCTGCTCGGTCCAACGGTACGGGCCGCGCGCGTATTGTTGGAACTGCGCCTGGAGCTTTGGGTCTGGATGAGTCGCCGGCAGGCGCCAGGCGTGCACCCGCTGTGACATATCGCGCTCGATCACGGAATGGTTCATTTGGATGACGAGAACCTGGCTCGGCTCGTCACGCTCGTTCTTGGCGACCGCCAGTTGCATGCTGTCGGCCTGCAGGCTGTACAGCCCCGGTACGACGACGCTCGACTCCATGCGGGACTCGGTCGCGTTGCCGCCTCGGGCGGCGCGCACGCCTGGCTCGATTCGGATTCGCAGGCGGCCCGCCTTGTTCTGCACGGCGAGCAGCGCCGAGTGAATGTAGGCTGTCAGTTTCAGCCTGTCGTAAATGACCGTGAACGGTGTCTTGCCCGCGTCCTTTTCGCTCGTGTCCGTAACTCGCTCGAGCAATGTCAGGTTGATGCGTTTCTCGAACTGCTCGGGATCTACGGGGTGAGAGAAATTAACCGTGACGACGACCTTCTTGTCACTGGCCACCACGGGATCCTGGTGAAACTGCGTATCGGAAAGGCGTGCCGAGAACGCGGGGCTCTGAAACTGCAGGCCGTACTCCTCGAGCCGCACGTGCGCGGGCACGAATCCATGCCTTGCGAAGGTCACGTGAATGGAGGTTGCGATGGGCCAGTCCTGCGCGGGTTGGAATCGCAGTGTCCGAGCGTCATCCCAGTGCCAGACCCCCTTCATGGCCGGTGCGATGCGAACCGCTTCGGAGGCCGGATCGATGTCTTTGCCGCTCATCTGCAGGGGCGCGGCCGATTGCGAGAACCGCACGAGTATCGGGTTGGGTTTCTGCGGCGGGTCGCACGAATAGCAGGTGACCTCAGGAGCCTGCACTGTGAATTGCGTTTCAACGGGCCTGGGGAGGCTCTCGTACCAACGCCAGCCGGCATAGGCCGCGCAGGTGATTAGGAGTACGAGTGACCCTGCGAGGCCGGCGCGGCGCGGGTTCTGGCGAACGTAGGCTAGTGTTGCCCGCGCGCGGCCTTGCAGGTGTGCTGCGAGCCAGGTGAGCCAGGGGGGTGATCGCCAATGGATTTCACCGAACAGGCTGAGCAGAAGCAGGCGCGCGCGCGGGCGCAGATTGGCAGACATTCGACGTACCCCGGGGAATGGATCGCGGTGGCGGTAATGGGTGACGTCATCATTGTCGCGGCGGGATTGTGTGCCGGCCGGGACCGGATTGTGGATGAATTGTGGCAGCGGGGCGGCTAAGGTAGCGGCCATTCGAGTTACGGGATGAGCGAGCAGATGCCACTGAGTAACATCGATATTGCGCAGAAGGCCCGGATGCAGCCTATCGTGCGGGTCGCCCGCGAACGGCTGGGAATACCCGAGGAGAGCCTGGAGCCCTACGGGCGATTCAAGGCGAAAGTCTCGCTGGATTATGTCCGCCAGTTGGCGGACCGGCCGGATGGCAAGCTCGTGCTGGTGACGGCCATTTCCCCAACTCCCGCTGGCGAGGGCAAGACCACGATGACGGTGGGTCTAGGGGATGCGCTGAATCTCATCGGCAGGAAAACGGTGATCTGCCTGCGAGAGCCGGCATTGGGCCCGGTGTTTGGCATGAAGGGTGGGGCGGCCGGCGGCGGCTATGCCCAGGTGGTCCCGATGGAGGACATCAACCTGCACTTCACGGGTGACTTCAGCGCCATCGCGCTGGCCAACAATCTGCTCGCCGCGCTGGTGGATAATCACATCCATCACGGCAACAAGCTGGGATTCGATGTGCGCCGCGTCGCGGTGCGCCGTGTGCTCGATGTCAACGATCGCGCCCTGCGCGAGACGGTTGCGGGCCTCGGCGGTCCCACAAACGGCTTTCCGCGGCAGGATGGCTTTGACATCGTGGTCGCCTCCGAGGTGATGGCGATCTTCTGCCTGGCCAACAGCCTGGCGGATCTGCGGGAGCGCCTGGGGAAGATGGTCGTGGGCTATACCGCCGCTCACAAACCCATCCTGGCGCGGGACCTGAAAGCGCATGGCGCGCTGACGGTCCTCTTGAGGGACGCATTCGCTCCCAATCTGGTCCAGACCCTGGAGAACAATCCGGCTTTCATCCATGGCGGGCCGTTCGCCAACATCGCGCACGGCTGTAATTCGGTGATGGCCACTCGCACCGCTTTGAAGCTCGCTGACTACGTGGTTACGGAGGCGGGTTTTGGCGCGGACCTGGGCGCCGAGAAGTTCGTGGACATCAAGTGTCGCAAGGCGCATCTGAAGCCGTCAGCCGCTGTAATCGTGGCGACGGTGCGCGCTCTGAAGTATCACGGCGGAGTCGAAGTCGCCCATCTCGGTCAGGAGAATCTGACGGCTCTCGAGAAGGGTGCCGCAAATCTGGGCCGGCACATCGACAACGTGCGGCAGCAGTATGGTCTGCCTTGCACGGTGGCCATCAACCAGCGTGAGGAAGACACGCCGAACGAGATCCGGAGATTGATGGACCTCGTATCCCCAATGGGAGTCAAGGTGATCCTGGCTCGCCATTTCGCTGAGGGCGGCAAGGGGGCGGTGGAGGTTGCGAAGGAGGTCGTGCGGCTGTGCGAGCAGCCGGGTGGATTCAAATTCGTTTACGACGATGACGCGACCTTGTGGGACAAGGTCAAAGCGGTCGCCACCCGGATCTACCACGCGGCGGATATTGATGCGGACGCCAAGGTGCGGGCTCAGATCAATGAGCTGCAGCATTCCGGATATGGCCACTACCCGGTATGCATCGCGAAGACTCAGTATTCGTTCACGACGGACCCGAAGCTACGGGGGGCACCGTCGCACCACATTGTTCATATCCGCGAAGTGCGCCTGAATGCCGGCGCGGAATTCATCGTGGTGATCTGTGGGGACATCATGACGATGCCCGGCCTTCCCGAGGTCCCCGCCGCCAATTCGATCGATGTGGATGAGAACGGGAGGATCGTAGGTTTGTTCTAGGAGCCTGCCTGACTAATGATCGCCGTCGCGAGGGCGATGCCACAGCAGGCGCATCATCAGTCAGACAGGCTCCTACGGGCGCTCGCCGCTGAATTTGTTGGCGGTTGCGCCTTCCACGGCGCCGATGGTGGCGCGGTCGCTGACATACAGTTTGACTTCGCGCCGGAACGCGAGTGGGCCTTTGATCACTGCGCCGGGTCCGATCACCACTCGTGGAACCTTCGGCTTGCCGAAGCTGATCCAGCTCTGCTCGCTGTCGTTTACCAGGATGCCGCCTTCGACGCGCGAGTTTGGCCCGATCTGGATGTCGCCCGTCGACGTCTCGATTCCACCACCCACGTGAGCGCCATCGAGTTGAATTGCGCCATTGACGTTGGTCAGGCGACCGGCTACATCGGCATCCTTGTCCAGCGAGATGTGGCCGTTGACCAGCACGATATTGCCAGAGACGCGCGCACCCTGCTCGATCCGCGCCGACCCATTCACGGTCTGCACCGACGCAGCCGTGGAGTGCTCGTGCAGTGTGACATTGCCATTCACAGTATCGGCGTGCTTGACGGCTGCATTGGCGCCAATTTCAATCGACCCATTCACCGTCGACGCATCGTCAGCATGTTCACCTGCCGCGATGTGAATTGAACCCAACACCTTTGAATGATCGCCATCATCTGCAGACACCCGGCCCGCGGCGCAGGCCATCATGGCAATGACGGCGGTAACGAATATCCGGTTCATACACGTGCGCAGATGTAATGCTCCGTTCATCGCTGAGCTCCTCCCGAGCTGTCCCATGACCATATTGATGCCAGGAGTGCTCGCCGAAAAGCCCCCTGTCGGCAGGGCGACCCGACGATGCGCCCAACGGATGTCGCTATACTCCACACATGAAGACGAAAACTTCGAAGGCCAAGCCCCGCCGCATACTCGTCGTCGACGTCGGTGGCTCGCACGTGAAATTCCGGGTCGGTGCGGACGGGAAGGCCGGCAGATTCGATTCTGGGCCCAAGTTGACGGCGCGGCAGATGGTATCCGGGGTGACCTCAGCGGTCCCATCATCGGCGTACGATGCCGTGTCCATTGGTTACCCGGGATTGGTATTTCATGGGCGGATCGCGGCAAACCCGCACAATCTTGGCAGTGGCTGGCTGCATTTCGACTTCCAGAAGGCCTTCGGCAAACCCGTCCGGGTGATCAATGATGCCGCCATGCAGGCCATCGGCAGTTACCGTGGCGGCCGGATGTTGTTTCTCGGGCTGGGCACCGGGCTCGGCACAGCTCTCATCATCGATGGATATGTAGAGCCGATGGAGCTTGGCCACATGCAATACAAGAAAGACGGTACGTTTGAAGACTACGTTGGGGAGCGCGGCCGCCTGCGTATGGGTACCAGGAAATGGCGCAAGGCAGTGCGTCAGGTCGCGGACCAGTTGTGCAAGGCTCTCGAAGTTGACTACGTCGTAGTCGGTGGTGGGAATGCCAAGCGTCTGAAGCGTCTCGCGCACAATGAGTGTCTGGGTGACAACGACAACGCATTCGTTGGCGGTGAGCGGTTGTGGCAGTCCGATGAGCATCCGCTGCGGGTCTATCCACAACGCAGTGACATAACGTCGGTTGACGAGCCGCGGCGCGCGCGCGGCGGCCGCAGACGAGCCACCCGGCCCCAGAAGCCTGTCTGACACGCTCCCGACCGTACGGGCGCGGTTCAGCCACGATTCAGCCTCTTGCGCCAGGCGATCCTGGCGTAAACCTAACCAGATGTTGCACGTTGTAACGGCTCAGTAGCATGTGCTACGTAATCCTGGGTCTCGTGGAGAACTGTATGAAATCAGCCGCAGTGTGTCTGGGGGTCATGGCAGCCGGATTTCTGGGCACGGCTGCCGTCGCGCAGACGGCGCAGCAGGACCAACGGCGTGATGTGAATCAACAGCAGCGCATCGAGCAGGGGTTGAAGTCGGGCGAGCTGTCGACCCGCGAAGCCGGCCAGCTGGAGCGCGAGCAGCAACATGTGGACAAGATGGAGGCGCGCGATCTGCGCAACGGGTCGATCAGTCCGGCGGAGCAGGCGCGCCTCAACGCCGCGCAGAACAAGGGGAGCCGGGATATCGCCGCCGAAAAGCACAACGGCCTGACCGGGAATCCCAACTCCGCCTCGTCACAGCGCATGCAGGCGGATGTGCAGCGCAATGTCAATCAGCAGCAACGTATCGCGAACGGTATGCAAAGTGGCGCCCTGACCAACCGCGAAGTTGGTTCACTGGAACGTGGCCAGGCGCATGTCGATCGCAAAGAGGCGAACGCGGCGGCCAACGGGCGGGTCGGAGCTGCCGAGCAGCGCAGTATCCAGCGGTCTGAAAACCGGCAGAGTGCGCGGGTGTACCGCAAGAAGCACAACGCCCGGGTGAAGTAGCTCGCTGGCGCGGTGGGGTGGGGTATCCCGCCCCATCGCGAGGGACCCTGGCACGCGGGGACAGTCACCGCCCCCAGCCCGGCGGGGTAGAGGACGCCATCGCCGCCACGTGCCCGAGGCGGTCGCGGCGGACCTGGACGCGCGCGCGGGTCACTTGAGCCGCTGCTGACTGTTCCTGTGCGGACGCCCCGCGGTCGCGCCGCGGAGTCAGTGCCACTTTGCGAGTCAAAAACTTGCAGCCGGCAGGCGTTATCTGCGAGTCTTTCCGGGTTATGCCATTCACGTTCGCGCATCCGGCAGCGATTCTGCCGCTGCGCCGCTCCAGATTACTGCAGACGGTTCCCCTGATCATCGGCAGTCTCGTGCCTGATGTCCCGTATTTCTTCCCTACGCGGATCGGTCGGGCCTTCCCGGATACCCACACGCTGTATGGGTCCTTTGCGGTCTGCGTGCCACTCGGGATGGCTCTGCTCGTACTCACCCTGCTATTGCGAGAGCCGCTGACCGTATTACTCCCGGCACGCGTACGGTGGATATGTTTGCGTTCCATCGAGCGCTTCACTGAGCGGCCGCTGCACTGGCCCATAGCGCTCTTCTCCATTCTGATCGGCTCGTGGACGCACATTGCCTGGGACTCGATTACGCATCAAACAGGCTGGACCGCTACGCGCGTTGCGGCCCTGAGCGCGCCTGTTTCCCTGTTCGGGTGGGACACGGCAACCAGTCACTTACTGCAGTACGTGAGTTCCGTGTTCGGGCTGGCCGTGCTGGCCATTTGGTTTCGAAGCCTCGTGAACGGGGTACCTGCGGCAATCGAGGCGAATCAGTCGCGGCCACGCGCCAGCTGGCTGCTGCTGGCGCTGGTTTCGTTCACCTCGCTGCTGATCGGCGTCTCGCGCGCATACGTTGCCTGGCACGCCAGCAGCTACTACCACCTGGGCTATTTACTGCTCACGCGCACGATCGGCTGGTTTGTGGTGTTGTATCTCGCCGCGGGCATCGTGACTCTGCTCAGCCGCCGGCTGGAGCCCGAGCCCGCCCGCTAGGAGCCGGTCTGATCAGGCGAGGAAGCCGGCGACGCCCAGCACCGTTCCAATCACGGCCGCGGTGATGCCGAACACCGGGAAGAACTTGCGCTTGGACAAAAAATAAAGGGACGACAGCACGAGCCCGAGCTCCAGGAATCCTTCGCCGATATCCAGTCGCACCGCGCGGCCTTCCTCGCGAGTGGTCTCCTCGTGCTTGGCGTGCGCTTCTTTGTCGATGTCCTTGGTCTCTTCGGCGTAGCGGGCGCTCTGCCTGGCGTACTTGTCGACAATGGCCTGGACCTTGCTCTCATCAGGGGCCAGTGAGCGGGCGAGGTCAGCGCCGACATCGAGCACCTGTTGCCGGATCTTCTTCGCCTGGTAGAACGACCACTGGTCGTTCTCCTCGGTGCGGTTGATGACCGCCTGGGTATGGGCGCGGTGTGAGCCGATTGTGACAACGGCGAGAATAATGCCGATCACGCCCACCGCGACGCCGACTCGCTGGGCAAATTTATCGCCCGAGTGATCGTGCCCGGTATGAATTTCGACCTCTGCCATCACTGAACTCCGCGGCGCGTGGTTTTTGCGTCGCGGATTCTACTTGAACAGCACGATGGCCTTCTGCAGAGTCACCCAGATTCCCCAACCCAGGGGAATCCACACGGCCAGCCAGGCTGCGGGAATGAGCCACGTCGGCCGTGCTTCACCCGCCGTGGAGGCAGTCAAAGGGGGCTGGGCAATGTTCTTGGCCTTCTCGGCCTCATCAGCCGCCGCGATCTGCTGCGGCGTCATGTAGTTCTTCGGGTCAACGGGCTTGATCAGAAGGTTACAGATGAATCCGGCTGCAAGCAGGGCGGCCAGAATGAACATAGTCAGGCTGTATGCCTGAGCGCGCGCGACGCCGTGATCGATCTGGTAGTCCCGGATGTAGTTCACGAGGACCGGGCCCAGCACACCCGCGGTAGACCATGCCGTCAGCAGCCGTCCATGGATGGCACCAACCATCCGGGTGCCAAACAGGTCCGCAAGGTATGCGGGCACAGTGGCAAAGCCGCCACCGTACATGGACAACGTCACGCAGAAGAACGCGACGAACAACGCGAGGTTGACGGTTGCAGCGGTCCACGGGATCGAGCTGTACAGAGCTATTCCCAGGAGGAAGAAGACTGCGTAGGTCACCTTGCGGCCGAGGCGGTCGGACAGCGATGCCCAGAAGATTCTGCCGGCAATGTTGAACAGGGACAGCAGGCCGGTGAAACCGGCGGCGATTGCCGCGATCTGCGCCTTCTGGGCCGCGGTCAACTCATCGATGGTCCCCGAGACACCCATCAGCCGGCCGCCAAAGACTTCCTGCAGTAACGGCGAGGCCATGCCGAGTATGCCGATTCCGGCGCTGACGTTGAGGCACAGCACGCCCCACGACGCCGGCCTTGCGTGGCCCGGCACGCTCGAGCCTGAATTGCCAGCGCGGCAGGCGGTACCAGCCAGCGGCTGAATCCCGGGCTCGCGATGGTTCGCTCGCGAGACAGGAAGGCGGCTATGGCGGGTGAGGGAAGAACTTCCATAGTGGACATAATGACCGGCAGGCTCCGAGGTTGATCGCCGTGCTGCAGCAAAGTGTCACAGTCTAGCGAAGCCCAAGCGCGCAGGGGATACCGATCAAGGTCGCGGACTTTCCCTGCGCGTCGCGTTGCATTTCTCGATCCGTCGAGTACGGGAACGGCCGCAGAGGCAAGCTCCTGTGTCACACCACCGCGAATGCTTGCGCGAAGAGAGAGCGGAATGTTGACTCTGTATCACTGGGAGCCGAACGCGAATTCCGGCAAGCCCATGTTGACGCTTGCTGAAAAGGGGGTCGCCTATCGCAGCCACTACCTGGATCTGCTCAAGTTCGACCAGCACCAGCCCGAGTACCTGAAAGTCAATCCGGACGGCACCATACCGGCACTGGTGCACGACGGCCGCGTGCTCACCGAGTCCACGCCGATGATGGAGTACATCGATGAGCAGTTCGATGGTCCGCCGCTGCGACCAGCGGATCCCGTCGAGCGCTGGCGGATGCGCTGGTGGATGCGCTTTTTCGATTCCTACTTCGCCCCTTCCCTCAGCATGATCGGCTGGTCCGTGTTCGTGGGCCCCGCCGCGCGGCAGCGCGATCCGCAGGAGTTGCGGGACGCGATCGAGCGGATCCCGCTCGAATCGCGCCGCATTGCCTGGCGTAAGGCGCTGTTCAACGAATTCAGCGCTGCGGAGCTGGCGGAATCACGCCGCCGGGTGGCTTTTTCCGTCGGCGTTCTCGAGCGCCATCTCAGCGCGCACACCTGGATCGCCGGTGAGAGTTATTCGCTGGGAGACATCAACGGATTCAATCTCGGTTATGCGCTGCCATTGTCCCAACCGGAGCGCTGCAACGACGAGCACACGCCGCACATCATGGAATGGCTGCGGCGCGTTTATGAGCGGCCCGCCGCGAAGCAAACCTGGGAAAAAGGGCGCACCCAGATGTCGTCCCGCATCAAGGTGTTGGAGCGCACATGAGCAGCCGCGTGGATTTGTATCACTGGGAACCGAACGTTTACTTCCTGAAGCCGCTGCTTGCGCTCGAGGAGAAAGCGGCGGGCTTCACCAGCCGCTGGTTCGATCCAACGCAGTTCGAGCAGTTCGCGCCGGACTTTCCGCGCAACACCGAAAGCGATCTGCAATTGGAGCGCGAGGGGCCGGTGCTCGTGCACGGCGACACGATCATCAGCAGCTCGTTCTTCATGTTGGAGTACATCGCGGAGGCGCTGCCGGGCGTGGAGTTGCAATCACAGGATGCGTTCACGCGCTACCGGGCGCGTGCGGCGGCGCAGTTCCTGGGTGGCCTGGGGGCGGATGTCAGCGTGCTCGGCTGTATCAGGTATCTGGCTCCTGCGCTGAAGAGCCGGGACCCGCAGAAGCTGCGGTCGATAATCGAGGCGGTCGAGCCGCAGGAACGGCGCAACGCCTGGGCGGCGTTGATCGATGGCACCCATGATGAGAGCTTGCTGACGAGCCGATTGCAGCTTCCGCTCGGCCGAGTGGAGCAGACACTCAGCGGCGCGCCGTGGCTTGCGGGTTCCAGCTACTCGATCGCGGATATCGATGCGTTCGCGCTGCTGCGGCCCCTGCCAACACTCACACCCGACCTGGTGAACGAGCGCGTGACGCCCCGCATCGTCGAATTTCTGAACCGGATGCACGAGCGGCCGGCGGTCAAGAAAGCACTCGCGCTGAGCCGAAGCGGCCGGCCGCACGAAGCGTTCGTGCCGGGGGCCGAGCCGTCGCGCTGGGGCTGATGCTCTGTGTCTGCACTGCACCCGTCAGTGGCTGATACAGCGCACTGGTGGGAGCGCTAGCGCTTCTTGGCGAGCTCCTCTTTGAAGATCGGATTGCACAGCAGGAAGCGGATGGCGTTGGCGCGTTCGGTGTCGATCGGCTCGGCGGGGAATGCGGCCAGCATGGCTGCGAAGCGCTCGGCGGCGCCTTCCTTGAATTCCGGATGTGTGAAGATGTACAGATCGTTGCGGCGGATGCCTTGCAGGATCCGCTCGCCGCACTCGATCGGATCCATCCACAGCGGGCTGTTCGGCCGGGCGGCCAGTTGCTGCTCGTGCGCGGCAAATCCGCTGTTGCGCCGATATTTCTCCGGCCGGGTCTTGCCGCTCTCGCGGATGTTCGATTGCACTGGCCCGGGGCAGAAAGCCGAGGCACCGATGTTGTCCTCCGCCAGGTCGGTGCGCAGGCACTCGGACAGACCGATCATCGCCATTTTTGCCGTGCCGTAGATCGAGAAGTTCTTGACCGGAATGACCGCCGCCATGGACGACGTGTTGACGATGTGGCCACCTTCGCCGTGCGCAAGCAGGTGCGGGAGGCAGGTCGTGATGCCGTTGATGGCGCCCCCGATCATCACGCCCAGGCCCCAATCCCAATCGTCGAACCTGGCCTCCTTGACGGAACCACTGATCCCCATCCCCGCGTTATTCACGAGGATGTGCAGCTTCCCGAAGGCGCGCAGCGACTGTTCCGCGGCACTTGCGTAGGCAGCGCGGTCGGTCACGTCCAGCAGGATGCCGAGGACACTGGCTCTTTGGCCATTTCGAGCGAAGCACTCCACGGCTTCATCCAGGTGATCCTGGCGTATGTCCGCCATGACCACCTTCGCGCCCGCGTTCACCAGGACTTTTGCCAGTCCGAGCCCGATGCCGCTTGCGCCGCCAGTGATGAAGGCCACCTTGCCGTCGACGTGCTCCATTGTGCCGCCCCCAAATGTCTTGGAGAGGCCCGGACTGTAGCGACGCGGGCCCGGGTGCGCTCGTTGGCCAGCGAACGGAATCCAACCAAAAGGGTAATGGGCCGAGGCCAACAGCACAGTCATGCGCTGTCATGAAATTTTCATGCATGCCGCGCGCCGGTGTGGCGAGTCGATCACATAAGACCTTGGGCGGCGACGGTACCTTTAGTCAAATGGCAGACGCGATAAGAACTCTGCTTACAAGCGGGGGCTTGCACACTCTCTTTCAGCCCATTCTCGATGGCGCGACCCGGGAGGCCATCGGCTACGAGGCATTGACTCGGGGACCACAGGCTCACGAGCTGCACTCCCCGCTTGCCCTGATCGCCGCAGCCGCGCGTTGCGGAATGACCATTGAGCTCGAACGCGCCTGCATCACGTCGGCCCTCGGAAGCTTTCGGCAGCTGCGGTTGCAGGGACGGTTGTTCCTGAACGTGCTGCCGCAGACCCTGCTCGACTGGCACGACTTTTCCGCCTGGCTGGCAGATCAGCTCGTCACGGCGCGGATCGATCCCCACGACGTGGTGATCGAGCTGACCGAGCATGGGCTCAGTGAGGACGAGACATTGTTGGCGGCGGCGGTTGCGCCTTTGCGTGCGCTGGGGTGCGATATCGCTATTGATGATCTGGGAGCTGGCTCATCGGGGTTGAAAACCTGGTCGGCGATTCGCCCGGACTACGCCAAGGTCGATCGATACTTCGTCGCTGGTGTTGAGAAAGACGCGGTGCGCAGCGAGATCCTTCGGTCGGTCGTGGACATGGGGCGGGTGACGGGGTGCCGGATAATCGCGGAAGGCGTCGAGAACCGTGAGCAGTTTGCCCTGGCGCTCGAGCTTGGCGTGGAATACCTGCAGGGCTACCTGTTGGGTCATCCGGAGCGCAGGCCCAAATTGGACACCGCCCTGTTGCGATCGCTCGACGCGGCCAAATCAGGTGCGAGTGCCGACTGCGCAGGCCACCTTGTGCTGCAGATTCCAGGCGTTGATTCGTCTATGCACATCGCGGAGGTGGTGGAGCTGTTCAGGAGCCAGCCTTCGTGGACTGCATTGGCTGTACTCGAGTGCGAGCGTCCGGTGGGAATGGTTCATCGGGACGACCTGCTCATCTTCCTGAGTCGGCCCTTGCATCCGGAGGTCTACAACCGCAAACCCGTAGCGAGCGTGATGAATCGAGCGGCGGTGCAGATTGACGCACGGGCCCGCCTCGATCAGGTCAGCCGCTTGGTCACTGCCCGAACGTCGGGCCGGCCACGCGACGATTTCATCGTCACTCGCAATGGGCGTTATCTCGGGATGGGCCGGACGATCGATCTGCTTCGGCACATCACCGCTCAGCAGATCCAGGCGGCCAAACATTCCAATCCGCTAACGGGGCTGCCAGGTAACCGCGAGATTCAAACACACATCGCGCAATGGCTGGCAGGGCGCCGCGCCTTTGTCGCGTGCCATCTGGATCTCGATCACTTCAAGGCATTCAACGATGCATATGGGTATGCGAGGGGCGATCAGGTATTGCTGCACGTTGCACAGGTCGTGACGCACGCGGCGCGGCCCCGAGTCGATTTCGTCGGCCACGTTGGGGGCGACGACTTTGTGTTTCTCATGCGGAGCCAGGATTGGTCGCTGCGGCTCACGGCAATCGTGGAGGAGCTCGAAGCGTCTCTGCTGAGTTTCCACTCCACCGAGCATCGCAAGGCCGGCGGGCTCGATGGGGTTGACCGTGATGGCCTGGAACGGCGGTTCCCGTTACTGAGTGCGTCAATTGCAGCGGTTGAAGTGGATGGGCGCCGCCAGGTCACTGCGGAGGAGCTTGCTGACGCGCTTCGCGAGACGAAACGTGCCGCCAAGGCGAAGGCGGGCTGCTCTTGTATGCTGGCAGCGGGTGACAAGGTCACCGATCTTTCGAGCCGGGTGTCGCCGCCGGTCGTGTCGGGGCTGGCACAGATGAAATTGTTCGCTGTTGGATCGACCTGAAAAACCTGGGGCGAGGCCTAGCGCATCGGGGTTCCGAACACCTGGGTCCAGTAGATTCCACCGCTGCTCTTCAAGTTGACTGCGTACGCGACGCTCATCTCGGTGAAGCGTGGGCTCATCAGATTCTCGCAGTGATGGGGGCTTCCCACCCAGCCGTTCACGACGGCCTCGGCTGTCATGACACCGCTCGCCAGATTTTCCCCGATAGAGCTCCACTTGTAACCCGCCCGGGTTACACGATCCGCGGGCGAGCTGCTATCGCGACCGGTATGGTCCATGTAATCGTGGTTGGCCATCTCCTGCGAGTGATCGGCAGCGGCGCGCTCGAGAGCGGGCGGCCCCAATGCGAGTGGAGGTGCTGCAGGGAACGCTTCCGCGCCGCAACGGCGCGCATGTGAGCGTGCCTGGTTAGTCAGCTCGAGTACGCGACGGCTGATTGCCTGCCGCTCCGCGGGCGCCGGAGGCGTAAATGGCGCGGCGATCAGCAGCCACACTTCCGGCCCGCGCCGATATGTGCCGATCTCCTGCAGATCGCGGGCGGTGATTTGGGTGCAGAACTGTCGAGCGACGAGGCGCGCCACGTCGCCGTCATCTGGCACGTTGGGCATGTGCAAGGACGCGGAGTTCACTGACCGGTAGCCCGCTCGTCTCGAAGCGTCCTGCAGGTCTTCGCCGCGGGAAAGGCGGCGCGCAGCCTCATTGAGCCGCGGGTTCTCGCGCAGCTTGGGAGTAGTGCCTGGATTCGCGTGGCAGCCATTGAAGCGGGCCTCGTTGATCGCTGCCACAACGTCAGCCTTGGCCGTCAAAGGAAGCGTGGCGAGTGAGAACACGAGCACTAAGAGTCGTCGCAATCTTCGATCCTCTGGACAGTGGGTACGCCGCTCGGTCATCGTGGGCACATGCCGGCACCGCCTGACATTACGACAGATTCTGCCACTGGCAAATGGCCGTGGCGTGATGGGAACCGGTTTCGTCTGCTCGAAGCCAGCGAGCAGTATTTCCAACGCTTGGTGCAGGCAATCGATGACGCGCAATCCTACATTCTGCTCGAAATGTACCTGGTCGAGTCCGGCATTGTAGCGGACCGGTTCATAGAAGCGTTCGTTCGGGCGGCGCAACGTGGAGTAGCGGTACGTCTGGCGCTTGACGGCTTCGGGTCGCTCCGACTCTTACAAACAGATCGCCGCCGATTGCTCGACGCTGGGGTCGAGCTTCGCGTGTACAACCCCGTGCAGTTGCGAAAGCGGTTGCACAACTGCCTCCGGGATCATAGAAAGCTCATGGTCGTCGACGGGCGAGTTGCATTCGTTGGGGGCATAGGGCTTACCGATGAATTCGGTGTGACGGGTCCACCTGGATGGCCCTGGCGTGACCTTGTGGTCGAAATACAGGGCCCCGTTGTTTCCGACTGGAGCCACACGTTTGCTCAAATATGGCGCCGCTGTGGCGCAGAGCTGACGCTGCCACTGCCGCCAGTTGACCCGGTCCAAGCCGCAGGGGCGCGGGGGCGAGTTGTGTTGAGTGAAGCCTGGTATCGCTCGGAGCTCGCTGACGCGGTCGCCCAGCGGCTTGTGGGGGCAAGCAAACGCGCGTGGATAATGAGCGCCTATTTCGTTCCGTCGCGGCGTTTTCGCAAGGCGCTGCGCCGCGCCGCGCGTAGCGGGGTGGACGTCAGGTTGGTTGTGCCGGGCCCCTTGACCGACCACCCGTGGGTACGGCATGCCGCGCGGCGCTTCTATGGCAAGCTCCTGCGCAACGGCGTGCGTATATTCGAATATCAGGCGGCCGTGCTGCACGGGAAGATGTCGATTTGTGATGATTGGGTGTCGGTGGGCTCGAGCAACCTGGATCGGTGGAGCTTCAAGTGGAACCTCGAGGCCAACCAGGAAATCGACAATGCGGCGTTTGCGGATTTCGCCGCCGCGGTGCTCGAGAGAGATTGTGCGCAATCGCTGGAGTTGGATCGGCGGCACTGGCCCCGGCGCGCCTGGGTGGACCGGCTGCAGGAGCGGTTGGCGGGGACGCTGGATCGGTGGTTGGATCGGTGGCGGCGGCCGCATTTGTGAGATTGGCTGCGTTGGCGCCGGGCGCGAGCCGGCGCGAGGCGTGCGTTGACGCGGTGGCATGCGCTGGCGCGAGGCGGTGCTTCGTCGTCTTACGCCGTTGGCGGCGGCCAGTGCTCGGCCAGGGGCGCGAGCGAGTCGCCGCTGACCATGCGCGCCATTGCGCAGCCCAGCAACTCGCCCGCTGGCAGCAGTTCGAGTTTGGCTCGATGAGGTGATGTGGCGAGGTTTGGCGCATAACCAACACTGTCGGTGACGACCACCTGCGCGATGTCTTCTGCAGCCGCTAGCGCAGCCAAGCCGGCTTCGATTGGCGTGTGTGTTACGGTTGCATGCACGGATGCCGCGCCCGCTCCCCGCAGAGCTGCTGCTGCTCGCAGCAACGTTGCGCCGCTTGCACACAGATCGTCCAGTACGATGACGGCGCGCCCGCTCACGTTACCTACGATTGCGCCGCCGGTCACGGCGCCACCTGTGCGGTGCTTCTCCACGAATACGAGCTCAACCTCTTTGCCCGTCTTGCGCTCCAACAGCTCGCGGAAAGTCTGTGCGCGTTTGATACCACCGATGTCTGGGGATGCTACTGCCAACTTGCCTGTCGGTAGATGCTGAATGAAATGCGTAGCCATCATTGGCAACGCAGACAAGTGGTCTACGGGTATGCGAAAAGCGTTGTCGATCGACGAAGCATTGTGAACATCGAGTGCAACGACCCTGTCCGTACCCGTGGCTTCGATGAGTTGTGCCACGTAACGTGTGTATACCGGGTCGCGGGGTTTGGTGCGGCGGTCCTTCCGTGCATAAGCGAGATAGGGGATTACGGCGACCACGCGGGCAGCACCTGCATCGCGCAAACCTTGCAGCAGAAAGAGCAGCCTGATTAGTCGCTGCGCGATCGGCGCCTGTGGTGTCCCGGCCAGTGATTGAAGGACGAAGACCGTGCGGTCGCGCACCGGCTGCAGCGGCCGCAACTTGAATTCGCCGCCTTCATATTCCCGTTCCTCCAGCGCAGCGAGCTCGATGCCCGCTGTTTGACTCGCGGCCTCTGCCAACGCACGGCTCTCGACGGGCGCGAATACCAATGGCTCTGGAGATGTTCGCCGGGTCATGAAGATCCTCGCAGTGCGCTCAGTGGCCGGGCATCGGATTTAACGAATACAGCTCGTTGGTGCGCACGAATGAAAGCAGGAATGATGACATGACCTCCATCTGTGTGCGGTAAGCGCTGATGGCCAGGCGCTTGCGCTGCTCTTCGGCTGGCTCGAGCTTAAACGGCGTTTCTGACAGCCCATGACCGAGCGGGGGCGGGTTCATTTCCAGATCGGGCTCGTACCCGCGCGGAATCGGCCAGAACTCACCCCCGTGTACTATCCAGTAGCGCATCTTGGAAAGCTCATTGCGACGTGCCATGGCGCGAATCGCGACGACGCCGGTCGCACGATGGTCAGGATGCGAGTCCCGCGGACTCGGGGCCAGAACCAGCGTCGGACGCACCCGGTCCAGCACCGATTCGAAATCATGTTCGAGGTTCTGTCCGGTGTAGGGGTGCCCGGGAAAGAGGGCACTCGCGTAGGGAACCACTGTCGCATCCGTGAACCTCGAGCGATACGGTGTTATGTAGTTGTCCGTGATGATCGGGAGTATTCCGCGATCGGGATAACCCAGAAAATACAGCCGCTCCGGCGGCACACCGAGAATGGTCGCTGCTTCCCGGGACTCCTGCATTCTGCGCATAGCCAGGTCGCGCAGCTTCCCGGGCCGGATGAACAGGCTCTTTTCCACCACGAGCAGGTCGAGCTCCGAGCCGTCACCGCTCGTGAGCCACACGATGCTCACGCGGCCGCCGGCCTTCACCACGCGTTGGATTACACCCGAGCAGCATAGCGACTCATCATCGGGGTGAGGCGAAACCACCAGCAGCGAGGTGGCCGAGGTAATGGGAAGAAATGTTGCAGGGGCGGTTAGTTTGGGCGGCAGGTTGGCCGTCTTCGGCGCGGCCGGGCCCGAGCCGGTGGCGAGCGCTGTGATCAAAAATAGAATCAGTGACCGCAAGTAACGCGCGTCCTTCGTGGCGACCAGCGCCGCGGAGTGTAATCCATCGGTGAGGGGGCGTTAGGTGGGCCGGCTGTGGCCAGCGAGGCCTTGTGGAGCCGCCCCCGGCGCGCTTCCGGTGGTCTCGGGGACGGCGGGGGTCGTTGCGCCGTCCCTCGGCAGCCATGCGGGCCGGTGGGGCCATTGCGCGGCCGGGCGGCGGCTAGCCGGACCTGCGGGGGCCCCCGCGCGACCAGTTGGCGGCGCGATGACTCCCGTGGGTTCCATTGGGGGCTGGCGGTGGCGAGGCCGTGGCCGGAGCCACTGCGCGGGCCGCCGCCGGCGGGCACTACCGCGCCGCCTTCTGGGCGGCCGGCACGAACTCTTCGGTCACTGCTTTCTCCAGCAGCTCTGGCGGCAGCAGGCCTTGGTGAATGATGAAGTCGTGATAGGCCTGCGCGTTGAACTGACTGCCCAACGCCAGCTCCGTCTTGGCGCGCAGGGATTCGAGCCTGGTGTACCCGAAGAAGTAGGCGGTCGCCTGTCCGGGTGCATTGAATGTGTAGCGGTCGACCTCCTGCTTGGCCATTGGCTCCGACAGGACAACCTCCTCCATCAGGAGCCGTTTGGCGGCAGCAGGCTCGATCAACCCGAGGTTCAGCATCGGATCGAGGAAGGCGCGTGCGGCCCGCATCAGCCGCATCTGCAGAGCGGCAAGTTGCCCGTCCAGCGGCAAGTATTGTTTCATGAATGCCTCGGAATACAACGCCCAGCCCTCGACGTTTGCGCTGTTGAACGCGAAGACGGCTCGCGTGCTGGAAACTCCGCTCTCCAACATCGCTGCAAATTGCAGTTCGTGGCCTGGACGAGCCTCGTGCGAGGTGAGGGGCCAGGTGATGGCGTCGTACTTGAAATCATCCATTTCGGCCTTCGATTCCGCATTCGGATTCGACGTCGGCAGGACGAACTCTCCCGGCTCGCCCGTGTTGCCGATCAAGCGCGGTATGTCCAGGTGCGGTGCCGGCTGGGCGGCGGACTCAGCGTCGGTCGCCAAACGAATGACTGCCTTGCGCTGCGGGAGAGTGATGAGATGTTCATTGCGCGCGATTGTCTCAATTCGGCTAAGACGCTCTTCGTAGACTGCCAGCAGCTTGTCGTTTGGAATTTTCGTCTTTTTCAGCTCGCGAAGCACATCATGATAGTCGGACGACTTCATGCCGCGCTGCTGGGCGATCTGGGTGGCGATCGACTGCATCTCGTCGCGCGTGGAGGCGAAAACAAACAGCGCGCGGTCGATGAGCTCATGAGGGTCCATGCTCACGCCGAAGTTCTTCAAGTTGTCGGCGTAGATCTCAGGCGGCAGGCGATTGGTTTTTCGCGCTCGCGGTTCCACGGTGCCGCGGACCCACTTGGCGTACTCATCGAGCTGCTTCGAGAGCGTCTTGAAGTCGTTTTGCCAGCCTTTGAGTCCAGCTTTTTCAAAGAGCTCTTTTATACCCTTGAGGTACTGCTCCTGGTTTTTCAGGTGCTGCGCAACCTCGACATCCCAAGGTCCGGTTAGAGAGGTATCCCCCAGGCGCTCCTCCACGCGAGCCCGGACGAGTGTCGCAATTGGCTGGTATCCGTGCTCCGCCCCGACGTAACGCTTCAGACGAGTGACTGCAGCGCCTTGGCGTGACTTCGAGACACGAGGATCGAGCAAGCCATGAAAGCTGTTGAACAGCGTCTGAGGCAGATCGAAGTACGGCAGCATCAGTCGGTCGTTCAACTCGAGGGTGACACGCTGATCGTGTGCGCTCTTGAGAAGGATCTCGATGTCCTGCTTCAGGCGGGAATCGCCTGCGCCAGGTAATGCGCGCTCATAGCCGGCAGCCACGGCATCGAGATCGGCTTCCTGCCGTTGGACGTTGTGTGGTTTGGCGTCGAAAACGTCCGCATCATGTCCGTCAACGCCGATGGCGGCCGCCTGTTCTGGATTGTATTTGGCGAACTCGTCCAGCAGCGCTGCGGCCTGCTTATTGCTCTCGACGATCCACTCGGGCTGCGCCGCCGCCGCTGTCGATGAGCTGGCGAGTGCCGAGGCAGCGAGAAAAGTCGCGATTGCGCCGGCAGTCACTTTGTCTGCAATCATCATGTCTCTCCATCGTGGTACGCGCGTTCCCACTGGGTTCGCCTTGAGCGTTGCACCGCGCGAGGGCGGCGGATGCTAGCACTGGCGATTGCCTCATGAGGAACTGGGACAGCGTAAATACGGCGAGACGTGCGCAATTTTCGACCGGGCTCGCCAACGGGCGCATACCGTTCCTGAAAGGTAGTTGAAATATTTAAGAAATTAGTAAATTATTAAGCAGATAGGCAATATCGCTCACGACTACAGGAGTAATGTGATGAAGAACCCTCCGCGCGGTTGGCCACGCATCTCGATCGGTATCTATTACGATGATGCGATCGGCGCCATGGATTGGCTGGTGCGAGCGTTCGGCTTTGAAGTGCGGCTCAAGATCCAAGGTGAGGACGGCAGGATCGAGTATTCAGAGCTCACCTTTGACGGTGGCTTGATCATGGTTGGTGACGCCGAGAAGGCAACTTTAAAACACGGTGCCAGGCGCGCGTCGCCCAAGTCTCTCGGCGGAGCCAACACGCAGCAGATGTGTATCTGTGTTGACGACGTCGATGCGCATTGCGCGCGAGCGCGTGCCGCCGGAGCAAAGATCACTCGCGAGCCGGTCACTACCGATTACGGTGCAGAGTATTGGACCGATCGGTCGTACGAGGCGGAAGATCCCGAGGGACACCGCTGGTTCTTCATGCAGCGCATGTCGGAAGACTGATGCCAGATAATCCTCTCGATGAGGTGTTTGCTGCGCTTGCCGACCCCGCACGGCGCGGCGTAGTCGATTTGCTCCGCAAAAGACCGCGTCGCGCGGGGGAACTCGCCAGTGCTCTGTCGATCAGCCCAGCGCGCATGAGCCAGCATTTGCGCGTGCTGCGCAAGAGCGGACTCATCCAGGATGATGATGTCGAGGATGACGCAAGGGTTCGACTCTATCGGTTGAGACAGGAACCCTTCTCGGCGATGCGCGGCTGGCTCGACGAGGTCGAGGAGTTCTGGACCATGGAACTGGCTGCCTTCAAGGCGTACGCGGAGCGTGGGAAGGCAAAGCGATGATCCCGGGCGACCAGGCCACGGTATCTGTCAGCGTTGCTGTCACTCAGGCGACGGCGTTTGACGTATTCACGCGCGAGATCGATCTGTGGTGGCGGCGCGGGCCACGCTTTCGATTCGGCCGTCGGCCGGGACTTCTGAGTTTCGAGCCTGCGTTAGGTGGCCGGCTATTCGAATCGTTTCCATCAGAGTCAGGCACGCACGTGATCGAAGTGGGCCGCGTGACCGTGTGGGAGCCCCCGTCGCGTCTCGTGTTTACCTGGCGCAACGTCAATTTCGCAGACGACGAGAGCACCGAAGTGGAGGTGTTGTTTGCACCGACACAGACCGGCACCCTGGTTACCGTGCAACATAGAGGCTGGGGCGCGTTGCGAGGGGATCATCCGGCCCGACATGGGCTCGAAGGGGCAGCTTTCAGCCGGATGATCGGGATGTGGTGGGGCGAGCTGATGACCGGGCTGCGGGAGTATATCGACCGGAAAGGTACCTAAGGTTTACAGCCCGCGAGCTTGCGCGCGGCTTCAACTACTACTTCGGGGTGCTCGCGCTGTATGTAGTGTCCACTGTCGCTGACGCGGACGTGATCTGCTGATGGAAAATCGGCCGCTATTTCATCCTGCAGGCGCGCGGCCAACGCGCGGGCGGCCGGTGTTTCACCTGTTGGCCCACGTGTGCTCGACAGCACAATAGTCGGAACTCCGGCGACGATTGGACTTTCGTGCACCTGCTCGCCTGCAGTGACGCTGTCATTGATTTCGCGACGCATGATCCAAGGCATGAACAGCGTGACGGCAGTGCGCGAGTTATAGGGGGTGTTGGGCTGATTCCCCATCGCGAGGTGCTGTTCCCAGTGCGTCGAGTCCACCAGCACGAGGCCGGCTACTTCTTCACGATAGTTACGTGCGAAATATTGCATGTACAAACCGCCAAGGGAGTGACCTACGAGGACATATGGCGGTTTCAGGTTCTGGCGGCTGAGCTCCGCGCGTAGTTCGGCGACGATCGTTGCCGAATCCCGGGGCGAATTGGAGTTGTCGCTGCCGAGGTATCCAGCGCGGTTATAAGCCAACGTTTGTGCACATCCGGCAGCGATGAGGGGCTGCACGGTGCTCCACACTTCGAGCGTGTCCCCGAGACCCGATTCCAGAATGACGGTAGGTGTTCCCTTGCCTTCGAGCTTGATGCGATGGTGCAGGCTGTCTGCGGGTAAGGCGAAAGCTCCTGCTGCGAACAGGGAAAGCAGCCACGCCGGCAGCCGTTTGGAAACGCTCATGGGAGGTCCAGCATAGATGACGGTTACCCTGATGAGCTAGCAAGAAGCGACGCTGACCACGCTATGTAAAGGAATCTCTGAGCAAAGAAATCTTAGGCCGGCGTGCGGGCCGCGGCCAAGCTATTTGAATCTGCGCAGGTCGAATCCCTTGATGTCGAAACGTGGTGGGCGGCCGGTTACCAGGTCCGCGACCAGATCCGCGGTCACTGCGGCGAGGGTCAGCCCGAGATGTTGGTGCCCTATGGCGTAGAACAACTCGTGCTGCCCGCGCGCTCTGCCTATTCCCGGCAGATAGTCGGGAAGAGTGGGGCGAGGTCCCATCCAGCTGGGACCGTCAGGGTCGCATTGATAGCCTAGCTGTTGCAGCTTCGCGCGCAGCTGCGCCGGTTTACGTGAGTCCGGGGCCGCTTCGAGTCCGGCGAACTCCAGGTAGCTCGACGCGCGTAAGCGCGAAGCCATTGGTGTCACGACGAGGCTGTGGTCGGCGTACAGGATTGGCGCATCGGTGAGCGGGACGTGTTCGGATAACTCGACGTGATAGCCACGCTCGGCTTCGAGCGGTGCACGGATTCCGAATGGTGCCAATAGCGGGGCAGACCATGCGCCGGCGCAAACTACGGCTGCGCGGACGGAGAGTGTGTCGGTGTCAGTTGCGATCTCGATGCCGTGGCCTAGGGGGCGCATGTGCCGAACGGATGTGCGCAAGATGGCGGCGCCGGCCTGGATTGATGCAGCCGCAAAGGCGCGCGCAACGAGTGCCGGGTCCAACACATGTGCGCTGTCGGGGAACCAGACGCCCGCAACTGTCGAGCCTGCGGCGCTTGCTGGCGCACGGGCCGCTACCCGACCCACTTGCGCTGCCGCCGCCCGAAGCAAGTCTAAAGGTGCGTCCTTCGTTGGTATCCCCAGCGCCGCTGCGCGCAACCGCTCGGCAGCCGCACGCTTGGACGCGTTAGGGCCGATCCACAGTGCGTAATGGCCATGGCGGCGTAATAGATCGCGCCGCCCAACTTCGCTGAGTTGTGACTCCAGCGTATCGGCGGCGCATCTGACCAGGGGCGCGAGATATTCGGTGTGCCGTCGCTGTTGAAATGCCGCGCGAGCGAAACGAGCCATCCAGGGTGCCATCACAGTGACCCGCTGCAGTGGGATGTCTAGCGCGCCTCCGAAGGCGACTAACTGGCGCCAAAAGCTCAGCAGCAGTTGAGGCGACGGAAGCGGCTGCAATTGCTCGGTTGCAATATGTCCAACGTTGCCATAGGACGCACCCGCAGTTGCGGGATCGGCGCGATCAATCAGGAGCACGCGCTTTCCGGCCTTGGTCAGCGCCCAGGCGACGGCACAGCCCACGATCCCCGCGCCAACGACGGCAACGTCCGGCGTGGCTGTGAGCCCCTGACTGCGGTCTCCAGCGAGAGCGGCTTCGTTGTCTCCCATCTCGACCTGGCTCGTAACTTGGCCACGTAACGTATACGATCTACGTTATCCACTCAACTTGAGCGATCAGCGGATGACGAGCCCTTTAGCCTGTGACTGGTCGGGTGTATTCCCCGCCGCAACCACCCAATTCAATACAGCACTCGGCGTCGATCTTCCTGCGACACAGGCCCTGCAGGCGGCACTGATCCGCGACGGCGTGCACGGCCTGGTTGTGCTCGGGACGGTCGGCGAGAACAATTCGCTCAGCCCGGACGAGAAGCGTGCAGTGCTGAAGGCCGCGGTGGAGACCGCGGGCGGAAGGGTGCCAATCATCACGGGCGTATCTGAATTTACAACCCCAAACGCAGTCGCTTACGCGCGCGACGCTGAGCGCATTGGTGTTGATGGCCTGATGCTTCTGCCAGCAATGGTCTACGTGCCGAGCGCAGCCGAACTGGAACATCACTTTCGTACCGTGGCGCAAGCGTGCTCGCTGCCGATCATGTTGTACAACAATCCCCCCGCCTACCGGGTCAACATCGATCTGAATACGCTTCAGAGGCTAGCGGAGCAGCCCACGATCGTGGCACTGAAGGAGTCCGCACCGGACTCGCGCCGCTTCACTGATATCTTCAACGCCGTGGGCGACCGGTTCGTGCTGTTCGCGGGTCTTGACGACGTGGCCTTCGAGGGACTCTGTCTTGGTGCCAGAGGTTGGGTTTCCGGTCTGACGAATGCGTTTCCCAAGGAGTCGCTGCTGCTGTATGAGGCTCTGCAAAAGGGAGATTTGCAGAAGGCACGGAACATCTATCGATGGTTCATGCCACTGCTGCATCTCGACGCGGAGCATGATTTGGTGCAGACCATCAAGCTTGCCGAGCAGATCATGGGGCGTGGCTCCGAACGGGTTCGCCCGCCGCGTCTTGCCTTGACTGCAGAGCGGCGCGCGGCAGTGACTGCGATGGTCAACAAGGCGGCGGCGGTGCGTCCTCTTTAGGGTGTGGACTGCGCGTAAGTGAATTCATGAGATCAGTTTTTTTCTGCATCGACGGCCATACTGCCGGCAATCCCGTGAGGCTCGTCGCAGGTGGCGCGCCGTTTCTCAATGGCGCCACCATGAGCGAGCGCCGCCAGGACTTTCTGACCCGCTTCGACTGGATCCGGCTCGGACTGATGTTCGAGCCGCGGGGCCACGACATGATGTCGGGTGGATTCGTATTTCCTCCCATCGACCCTGCCAACGACGCTGCCATTCTGTTCATCGAAACCAGTGGCTGCCTGCCCATGTGCGGCCATGGGACGATTGGCATGGTTACGTTTGCACTCGAGCATGGTCTCATTCGCCCGCGCACCGTTGGTCGACTCAGTATCGAGGTACCCGCGGGGGTGATCGGGATCGAGTACACGACCCGCGGGGACAAGGTCGCAAGCGTTGCTATCCGTAACGTGCCGTCGTATCTGGCAGCTACGGGCATCCGGATCGATGTTCCGGGGCTCGGCCCGCTCGTGGTGGATGTGGCGTATGGAGGGAATTTCTACGCGATCATCGAGCCACAGGGTGGCTACAAGGGCATAGATCAGCTCGGGGCTGCAAATATCCTCTCCCTGAGCCCCGTCGTGCGCACGTTGATGCGCCAGGCAGTGGAGCCTGTGCATCCGCTCGATTCAACGATACGCGCGGTCAGCCACGTGATGTGGACCGACGAGCCGAAGGGGGAAGGCGCCGATGGACGCAACGCCGTGTTTTATGGCGATCGTGCAATTGACCGCTCACCTTGCGGGACCGGCACTTCTGCCCGCCTGGCGCACCTGGCCGCGCGAGGACGGCTCAAAGTTGGCGACCAGTTCGTGCACGAAAGCATCATTGGGAGCCGCTTCATCGGTCGTGTCCAGCAGACAGTAGACCTGCGCGGTACTCCAGCTATTATTCCACTGATAGAAGGCTCGGCATACGCCACGGGATTCAACACATTGTGGATCGATCCGGCCGAACCGTTTCCTTGCGGGTTCCAGGTCGCCTAGGCTCGAGCCATCAGGTAATGTAATCAGTGGACGATGTGACATAAAGGATATGTCGGAAAACTTGATTCGCACCATGAGCGGGCAGATTACCGCCCGTATCAGGGAGAAGATCCTGACGGGCGTGTATCCGCCCGGATCCGCGCTCCTGCAGGATGTGATCGCTGCGGAATTCGGTGTGAGCAAGATTCCCGTGCGTGAGGCCCTGGTGCAGTTGCGCGCTGAAGGCCTGGTGGACGTATTCGCACACCGCGGCTTCCAGGTTCGCCCGCTGTCCTCGCGCGAAGTTGATGAGGTGTTCCGCCTGCGGTCGCAGATCGAGCCTGCAGCCGTTGCCGAGGGCGCGCGCCGCGCTGAGCCGGAAGATCACGATGCCACACGGCTCGCCTTCGGGAATTTGAACGACGCATTGGCGGCCGGCGAATTGTACGACTCCGGTGATTTGAACCGGGCCTTTCATCTCGCACTGATCGTGCCGCGTATCCAGCCCGTTACCGCCGAGATACTCAGCCGGCTCCACACGCTCTCACAGCGTTATGTGCGTATGCATCTTCTGCCGCCGGGTCGAGTCAAACGCGCCACGCAGGAACATACTCAGCTGTATGAGGCCTGGAGTACCGGCAACACCGACGAAGTGATCCGACTCACACACGCTCACATAGAGACGACGCGCGATGATCTCGCGCAACTGCTGCAATCACCGAGGTAAGAACCCGCCTAAGCAGGCTCCCTGCCTGCAGTCTGCGGAGCCGCTGCTGACTGGCGCACAACCAGTTCGTGCGCGACCAGTCGATCGACCGCGGCAAGCACCTCCCCATCCCGGCGCTTGCGTATCTTGCGAATGAGCAGATCCAGGGCGGCTTCCGCCATCTTGGCGATTGGCTGCCGGATCGTAGTCAATTCCGGCCATACCGTCGTCGCCGTTGCCGTATCGTCGAACCCAACCACGGACAGGTCACGCGGCACGTCGAGCGCGGCCCGGTGTGCAACCGACACCACGGCAGCGGCCATGTCATCATTGGTGGCAAAGATGGCTGTTGGTCTCGGCCGGATCGCCAGGAGTTTTTCCGCGGCATCGAGTCCCGAGCGATAGCTGAAGAAACCCTGCTCGAGACTGGGCTCAGTCTTGAAGGGGGCTTCCCGCAGCGCTGCCTCGAACCCGAGCAGCCGCTCGCCACTGGCCGTCTGGTTAGGGTGGCCCTTGACGAAACCGATGTGACGGTGACCCAGAGCCAACAGATAGCGCGTCATCTCATACGCCGCTTTGAAGTCATCAATGCGGACGCACGAGGCATCCGTTCGAAACCGGCCCGTGGCCACGGCGACCGTAGGTATCCCACCTTTTTTCAATTCAGTGAGGATCACCTGCGACTCACAGACCGGAGGCGGCAGGATGACTCCGGCCACTCCCCCCTCGAGCAAGCGGCGAACGGCCGCACGTTCGGCTGTAGCCGAGTTGATCTCACACTTCTCCAACATCAACTGCGCGCTCTTGCGAGTGCTCTCATCCAGTGCACCCAGCAGGAATTCGCTGAGGTAGGCCGCGCTGGGGTTGCTGTACAGGAGGCCGATTCTGGCGTTCTGAGCGCCCGCCAGGCTACGTGCCGCGGGGTTTGGCGCGTACCTCAGGTCCTTGACTGCCGCGAGCACTGTCTCACGGGTGGTTTCCCGAACGTTACGTTCGCCGTTCACGACCCGCGACACGGTCATCGGGGAAACCCCTGCTCTACGCGCGACGTCGTGGATCGTTGTACCCCGACGACTGCCGCGGCCAGGTTTGCGCAGTGATGGCATGTCGCCATTGTGCACCATGTTTGGCCAACCGGCACCGGGAGCGGTGCAAGAGTTACGGCCGCGGGCCGCTGGAACCGCGCTAATGACCATGTCGCACGCTGCTGACAGTTCCGAATCGCTCGCTACGGACGTACCCTTCGGTGCATGTGCGAGCGAATTGTCATACCCGATAGAGAGGAGGTCGAGCAGGAGCTGAGCGTCAACAACCCGTGGTGGACGTTTTCCACACGATTTAATGTTGCAGCGACGCAAAGCGTTCCGGCTGCCCGCATGCACGACAAGGAATCCGAGGGGGTGATGATGCGCTGGGGTCTCGTACCCTCGACCACCAAGGGACCCGAGTTTGGCCCGGGCGCGCCGAGCATCAGATCAGCCGCGATCGAATCCTCCGAAGAGTACCGAACCGTGTGGCTGTACGGTCAGCGATGTATCGTGCCGCTTGCGGGCTTCTACATCTGGCAGCGAACCGACGCGGGATACCGGCAGCCGTTCTATGTGCGGCTCGTCAATCGGCCCGTGTTTGGAGTTGCCGCGCTGTGGGACCGCGTCGTAACTGACGAGGACGATGTCATCGAGGGCTGTGCGATCGTTACGGTTCCTCCCAACAGCCTGCTTGCGGAAATCGACAAGTCCGGCGCTCAGATGCCCGTGATATTGCACCGGGACGCCTATCAAACCTGGCTGAACGGCAGACCGGCGCAAGCCCGCGACCTGCTGCATTCGTATCCGCCCGAGCGGATGGTCACTCACGCGGTCGGACCGCACGTCAACTTTCTCGAATACGACGATCCCAGCCTGATCCGCCCGATCGTATAAACTGACCGGCTTGGGTGTTCCGATAAGGATTTCCTGTGCGCACGCCTCGCCGATCCCGCGGCTCCGCCGGCCGCCGCAGTTTCTTCAGGCTTCTTGTGACAGCCATGCTGGGGACAGGCATGCTGGCTGGCTGCACTCCCAAGCCCACCGCGCCGGTGGTAGCCCCGCAGCCCAGTGGCGAACAGCGCTTCGCCACCCTGGAACGCCGCTATGTCATTTTCATGCTGGGGCGCTTTCCGGTGGTGTCTACCTACCTGGGCGGCTCCGAGTTCGATGCGGCGCTCGCCGACAACGACGGCAAGCTGCGCGACTACTCGCTCAAGGCACTGAAGGACGAAGATGCGCGGCTCGGTGAGTTCCGCGAGCAGTTCACGGGCCTCGAGCCCAACAGCCTGCCCGCGCGCCGGCGGATCGACCGCAGTGTGGCGTTGGCACAGATTGAGTTCCTCCTGCATCAGCACCAGGTGCTGCGTCACCAGGAACGCTCGCTCGACAGTTATGTCGATGAGCCGTTCAGGGGTGTTGATTGGCAGATCCAGGGCATGACGCCCACTGGTGCTGCGACCTATGGCACGGAAGCCGAATGGCAGGGGGTCATCGCGCGCACACGTGCCGTACCCGCTTATCTTGCCACCGCCGAAACCCAGCTCGCCGCCGGTGTTGCCGCGCAGAACACTCCGGACTGGCGCATGTTGCGGGATCATGGCCTGCAGGCACCCATTGCGGATGCCGAATACTTTTCAAAGACGCTGCCGGCGCTCGCGGAGACTGACATCGCCTCGGCGCACCGGGATGCCTTGCTCGCCGATCTGCGCAAGGCCGGCGACGCTGCCGCGGCAGCCTATGGGCATCTGCGCACCTTCATCGCGGACACGTTCTTTCAGAATCCCGATGGCAAGGATGCGTCCGCCCTGAAGGAACAGTATCGCGCCGACCGCTTCGCATTCGGGCGGGCCGAATATGACTGGGCGTTACACAACAACCTGCGCCTCGACACGACCGCCGGCGAACTGTTCGTGGAAGCAGAGCCAATCATCCTGGACTCGCGCGGGCAGATGATCGCACTCGCGCGTGAGCTCGCGAAGGCTCACAAATGGAACACGCCGGCCGACGGCCCCGGTGTGGTGCGGGCTGTCTTCGAGCAGCTCAGTCATGTCGCGCCTCGTAACGATGACGAGATGGTCGAGTGGTACCGCAAAGCCGGTGAGCGGCTCGTGGCCTATGCACGCACAACGGGCCTGTTCGATGTACCAACGGAATACAGGCTCGATGTCACGGTAACTCCCCCACCGCTGCGCTCCGGGTTCGATGGCGCGGCGTACTACCCGGCACCGCCGTTCAAGAAAACTGGCGTGGGCCGTTTCTATGTAACGCCCACCGGCAACGATCCGGTCGCGCTGCGGCATGATCACAATCGTGCGGCCATGCCGGACCTTGCGGCGCACGAAGGCTTCCCTGGGCACGACTGGCACTACAAGGTCATGACTCAGTACAAGGATGACATTTCGCCGCTGCGCTGGATCACTCCCGGCGCCGTGGAGGACTCCTCATCAATGTGGCAGGACTCCATGGCCGCGGAAGGCTGGGCGTTGTATTCCGAGGCGCTTTTGAGTGAGCCGCAGCCTGCTGCTGCGCAGGGCTTCTACAGCCCCGAAGAGCATCTGTATCAGCTTCGCGGCAAGCTGTACCGGGACTTGCGGGTACGCATCGATACGGGCATCCACACCGGGCTCATGCAGTTCGAGGAGGCTGTTACGTTGTTCTCGGAGATGGTGGACTTCCTTCCCGGCTCCTGCAGTGACCCGCGGATGTTGAAGAACCCGGATAAGCGAGCGAGTTGTGATTCCGCGCGCCGGGCGGTCACGCGCTATTCACGCTGGCCGACCCAGGCAATTACTTACCGGCTCGGCAAGGATCAGATTCTCGCGTTGCGCAAGCGGGTGCAGCAGAAGCTGGGCGAGCAGTTCTCGGCCAAACAGTTCCACCTGGAATTCATGAAGCAGGGCACGATTCCGGCCGCGTATTTCGCCGACGAGCTTCTACAGGGCTTGCAGAAATGAGCCTGCGGCGCGTCAGTGCCTTCTGGGCTTTTTGAGGAAGTCCTCGCGATCAGCGGATGTGACCCGGACCTGCGATGTGTTGCGACCGCGCGCAAGTGTCATTGCGATTTCCGAACCGGCCGGCCCGACGCGCCAGACCTTACGGAACAGCTCTGCCAGCTCTGATACGGGCTCCCCGCCGACCTCGAGCAGAACGTCGCCCAGCTTGACACCGGCCCGCTGCGCGGGACCGCCCTGCGTGAGACCGCGAACCACCAACACGCCCTGTAGTGGAGTTGCGTAAAGCCCGAGCCACGGACGCGCGGCCCGGGAGGGTCGGCCGAATTTCAGCATGTCCTCCAGGATGGGCTCGAGCAGGTCGATGGGCACAAACATGTTCGCATCGACCGTTTCAGGACCGGCGGCTTCCTGGACCAGCAGTGAACCAACTCCCAGCAGCTTGCCGTCCTCGCCCACGAGGGCCGTACCGCCCCATTGTGGATGGGCGGGCGCGGTAAACAGGGCTTCCTCGAGCAGGTATTCCCAGTAGCCCGCAAACTCCCGCCGCGCAATGATCCGGGCGTCCAACGCGTGCTCCAGCCCGCCGTGGCCGATCACTGTCACGCTGTCGCCGACCGCGGCGGACGACGCCGACCCGCGCTGCATCGTCGGGACATCAAGACGCCCGAGCGGTAATACGAGACCAAAGCCGGTCACCTGATCATAGGCCAGGGCGTGCCCGGGAACGACGGCACCCTCATTTGTCGTAAGCCAGATCGATTCGGCCTCGGTGATGAGGTAACCGATTGTAAGCACCAGCCCATCGGAACCAATGACCACGCCGTGTCCCATCCGCTCGGTACCCAGCACCGAGGCGGTGAAGGCCTCATCAGGAACCTCGGAGTGCACTTGCACCACTGACTGGAGCGCGGCATCCAGGTTGAAGCGCAGATTTTCCTGGCGCGGCTGCAGGCGCTCAGGAAAGGCCCATTCGGTCGTTTCGGCCATGAACAGATTGTCCGCGGTTGCTTGCGTTCCGCCTCATTCTACTCACGAGACCTGCGAAAGTAATCGCTGATCAGGAACACACGTCGGTAAACGAACACACTGTCCCGACAGCCTCAGTCTGCCGATACCTCAGCCCCGAACGCGACTATGCGCGCACGACGATGGTGTCTGCGAGCTTGTCGTGCAGACACTGACGGGACTCCTGGTAGATGAGCAGCGGATCGATGAGTTGGTATAGCAGTCCCACGTAAGGCAGCAGGTTCGGCAGGCCGTTTACCACGTTCCGCAGCAGGAAAATCCTGGCAAACGAGGCGCGCGAGCCGTCCGTGCGCACGACCTTGATGCCGACGAACCGTTTGCCGATCGATTGGCCGTTAGTGGCGACCAACCACGCCGTGACGATGCACCAGGCAAGCAGCGCCACTACGGTGATGGTGGTTCCGGGCCCACCCACCATGCTGTGCAGGATGCTCATGGTATCGAGTGCTTCGAGGTCGGCGGTGCCTGCCACCAGGGCCGCCAGCGCCGGCACCGCCCCGAATACCATCGGCAGGCTGATGGCCAACAGGATCAGCTCATCGATGGTAGCTGCCAGCAACCGCGCACCGCGCTCGGCCAGGCTGCCTGGCAAGGGCCTGGACGGCATCGCCTACCTACAAAGTACGTTGCGGCAGACCGGTTACGCCGTACCGGGCTGGCAGAAGAACAGGTGCGCGGGCAGGATGTTGAGTGGCTCGAACTTGCGGCGCACATAGCGGAAGAAACGGTTCAAATCGGGTAGCACGCGGGTGGTGAATTGAAACACCAGGAACGATCCGCCGGTGGCCAGCGCCTCGCAGGTATTGCGCAAAATCGGCTCGCGGACGGCCGCCGGCATGGAGCCCAGGGGAATGCCGGAGATGATGTAGTCAGCCTTGGAATGGCCGAATTTCTGCATGATATCCCGCACGTCCGCAGCCGAGGCCTCGACGACCTGGAAGCGCTCATCCACCAGCGTCTTGCGCAGGAAGCTCACAAACTCGGGGTTCATCTCGATCGCGATCAGCCGGGCATCCGGACGCATGCGCCGCAGAATCTCGGCCGTGATGCCACCCACGCCCGGACCATACTCCACGATCACCCGGGCCTTATCCCAGTCGATCGGCTGCAGCAGCTGCTTGATCAGGAAGCGTGAGCTCGGAATGATCGACCCGAGCATCCGCGGATGGCGAAAGAAATTGCGGAAGAATAGAAGAGCGTCCCCCTTGGGTGTACCGCTGCCTTGTGCTTCATTCTTGGACACGGTGTGTTGCGCTTGACTGCTGCCCATTCGAAACTCCCAGATATTACGTAAGTTCCGGGACGCAAGCCGCCCTACGCGACGTTAGCAATATTTTTTCCCGGTTGCCATCTGCCAAGCCTGCTCAGGTCTCAAAGACACGTCAACTAGCCGCCGGAACGTTTGGCTTCGAAGCCCAATTTCTGCAGCTCCGTAACGAGCCGGTCGCGGTGATCGCCCTGGATTTCGATCGTTCCATCCTTGACCGCTCCACCGGCGCCACACAGCTTCTTGAGACGGGTGCCGAGGGCTTCCAGTTCCGCCCCTGCGAGCGGCACACCGGTGATCACCGACACCCCCTTGCCACCTCGGCCCGCCACTTCGCGGCCGACGCGAACCCGGGCCGCCGTCGCGGAAACGGGCGCCGTAGCCGGGCGGGGAGCGGCGCGGGTAGGAGCCGTGCGCAGCACCACGCCGCGATAAGTCTGCCTGCCTTTCATGACACGCTACTTTACCCGGAGGCGTGCAATTCAACTAGCCGGGGCCCGGTTTGCGGTGCTTCAGTGCGCTGGGGGTTGAATTGAAGTTGTAACGGGGCCGTTCCGGCCCCGTTTGGAGGCCACAACGGCCCCCGTTGACAATACGAAGCGAAGCCAAGCCGGACTACTTGGCGGATGCTACTTTGCCATCGGCGCCGTTGATCTTGACAGTCTCGCTGGTGCCATCGGCCTTGACCACTTTTACCTCGTACTGCAGCTGATCGCCGTCACGGTTGACCTCTGCTTCCCTGGCCTTGCCACCGGAGCGGGTTTCGGCCGTGGTGATGGCCCGCGTCAACGAAGTCGGCGCGTGCTGGATGGCGGTGGGCTTGATCCGGGTGAAGAGCTTCTCGAACTTCTCGTCGCTCACTTCCTTCACCTGACCCGTGTTCGGATCGAGCTCGTACTTGGTCAGCTTCTTACCATCGTTGCCCAGCACCTTGACTTCGTAGTAGGCCGGATTGCCGTTCTTGAACTCGTACTCGGCGCTGATCGCCTGGCCATTACCCTGCCGCTCGGCCATGTGAATGGCCTCGGTGAGCGACATTTTGGCCTTGTCCATCGATTGGGCTTCGTGCCGCGCAGTATCGGTTGCCTGTGCGGCGCCCATTGCAAGCAGGGACGACGCGGCCAGCAGCGCTGCTGTCATTGGACCAGACTTGATTTTCATTGTGCGTACCTCGACGGTTGTCCTGACGCAAACAGCAACGCTCGGTCCGCCAAGCGGGTTCCGGGCGGCCGTGTAGGACAATGCCGCACTTCGGAATGCTGCGCGGCCTACACGCTTGCGGGTACAGTCGCGCGCTGGCTGGAGGACCGCATTCAATGAGCATCGCGACTTTCGTACTGGCCCTGGGCGCACTGACTGCTCCTGTGGACCCGTTCATAGGTACCCAAGGTGGAGGGCATGTCTTTCCGGGCGCCGTTTACCCGTTCGGAATGGTGCAGCTCAGTCCTGACACGCAGACCCGCCACTTCAAGGAGAGCTATCCGTGGGCCGCGGGGTATCAGTACAACGACCCCACCATTCTCGGCTTCTCGCATACGCATTTCTCTGGAGCCGGCCACTCGGACCTGGGGGATGTGCTGCTCGTGCCGATAGCCGGGGAAGTACGACTCGAGCCAGGTGATGCCGACAAGCCGCTGTCGGGTTACCGGTCGCGTTTCAGCCATGATACGGAGCAGGCGCAGCCTGGTTACTACGCAGTCACACTCTCGGACTACGCAGTGCGTGCCGAGCTGACTGCCACCCCGCGTGTGGGCGTGCATCGATATACATTTCCGGCGGGCTCGCCGGCGCACGTGCTCATCGATCTGCGGTCCGTCATCTATGACTACCCGGGCAAAGTGCTCTGGTCGCGGATCCGCGTTCGCCCCGATGGCACGGTGACGGGCTACCGCGAAACGCGCGGTTGGGCGCCGGGCCGGCAACTGTATTTCGCCATGCGGTTCTCGGCAAAGCCGGCTCACAACGAGATTTATAACCGTGAGCCCAAACCTGAATACGACCCCGCGTTCGCGCCGTGGGCGAAGCGCGATGATGTCATTTTCCGCGAGGGGCGTGGACTGGTCGCCGTGTTTGATTTCGGGGCTCTGCCCGCAGGAAAGCTCGGTGTGAAAGTGGCGATCTCGGGCGTGAGTGAGACAAATGCCATTGCCAATCTCGAAGCGGAAGCGCCCGGTTGGGATTTTGATGCGCACCGTGCGGCTGCCGCGGCGGCCTGGCGTGACGCGTTGGGATCGTTGCAGATCGAGGCTGCCGAGCCGGTCCGCCGGATGTTGTATACATCGCTATATCACGCCCTCATGGCTCCGAGTGTGTTCATGGATGTTGATGGCTCGTACCGCGGGCCTGATCACGAGATCCATCATGCCGATGGGTTCACCTTTCGCTCGACGTTCTCGTTGTGGGACACGTATCGCGCCCTGCACCCGTTGTTGACTCTGCTTCGCCCGCAGTCCGACAACGTGGACTTTGTGCGCTCGTTACTGGCTTCGTGGCAGGCGGGTCCTGATGGCGTGCTGCCGGTGTGGCAGTTCCACGGCCAGGAGACCTGGACGATGATCGGCTATCACGCGGTGCCTGTGATCGCCGATAACTGGCTGAAGGGCAACCAGGGCGGCGGCGCGCAGACTGCGCTCGATGCCATGGTGGCCAGTGCGACCAACCCGCGCTATGCCGGTCTCGACCAGTACATGCAGACAGGTTGGGTGGCCGCCGACAAGGAGCGTGAGGGCGCATCCAAGACCCTGGAGTACGCGTTTGATGACTGGACGCTGGCCCGTGCGGCGAGCGCCATGGGCAGGGCGGATATTGCCCAACAGTTCGACGCGCGCGCGAAGAATTGGCGCAACGTGTTCGACCGCAAGACCGGTTTCGTCCGTGCGCGCAACAGCGATGGCAAGTTCCGCGATCCATTCGACCCGGCTAAAGCCGGTTATTACGGTGACTACACCGAAGGCAACGCATGGCAATACACCTGGTACGTTCCCCAGGATACCGCCGGGCTGATTCGCGCCATGGGTGGCAACAAGCGCTTTATCGGCAAGCTCGATGCGCTGTTTGATGCGAAGGTGGACCCGAAGGAATTCGCGGCCGTCGACGATATTTCAGGCCTGATCGGCTACTACGCCCACGGCAACGAGCCGAGCCATCACATCGGCTACTTGTATGTCTACGCCGGGCAGCCGTGGAGAACCCAGGAACGGTTGCAGCAAATCGTTACGACGCAATATCAGCCCGTGCCCGATGGACTGTCCGGAAACGATGATCTCGGGCAGATGTCAGCGTGGCTGATCTTTACTTCGCTGGGTTTCTATCCGGTGACCCCCGGGTCGGGCGAGTACGTTATTGGCAGGCCGTTCGTCGACCGTGCGGTGCTGCAACTGCCGAACGGGAAGACGTTTACGATCGTCGCCGACAATCTGTCGGACGCGAACGGGTACGTCGCCTCCGTCCGGCTCAACGGCCAGCCGCTGTCGCGCGCGTTCATACGTCACGAAGAAATAATGAAAGGCGGGGAGCTGCGGTTCATCATGCAGGCTAAGCCCAACCGGTCCTGGGCGACCGGTCCGCATTCTCGGCCGTATTCGATGTCTTCATATCAATGAGGCCCGCAGCAATGAATGATTTATTGCACTTTTCGCTGGAATGCGGTGCAAATTGGAACGCTTCTTGCGGCGCACGCAAGTAATATCGCACCCGCACTCAAAACGAGTAAAACCATGACGCAGCGGTCACGTCTCCACGTACCGAACGCTCCGGCCCGACCTGGGGACAAGCCAGACTTTAGCTACGTCCGCCTTTCACCGGCGGGTGGGGTACCCAGACCGGACGTCACCGCAGCGGTGGCCGACATAGAGGAGCTATCGACCTCCCTGGTCCGTGTGCTCGATGACAATCACGACGCCGTCGGTCCCTGGAACCCGCATCTGGAGCCCGCTGACCTGCAAGTCGGGCTGCGGCATATGGTATTGACCCGGGCCTTCGATGAGCGGATGCAGCGCATGCAGCGCCAGGGACGCGTCTCCTTCTACATGAAATCCACTGGGGAGGAGGCAGTCGCGGTTGCCCAAGGCATGGCTCTGCGGCCCGGGGACATGCTGTTTCCGTCGTACCGCAATCAGGGGTTGTATGTCGTTCGCGGCCGTAGTCTCACGGATCTCATGTGTCAGTGTCTTTCAAACACCAACGACATGTGCAAGGGCCGTCAGATGCCGGTCATGTATCATTGGGCAAAGGGCAATATCTTTTCGATCTCCGGAAATCTCGCCACCCAGTTTCCCCAGGCTGCCGGATGGGCGATGGCCGCTGCGATCAAGGGAGAGGACCACATTGCGGTCAGTTGGATCGGCGAGGGCTCCACGGCCGAAGCTGACTTTCACTATGCGCTGACGTTCGCTTCCGTGTACCGGGCGCCGGTTATCCTGAACGTAGTCAACAACCAGTGGGCGATCTCTACCTTCCAGGGATTTGCCGGCGGTGAGCGTGGCACGTTCGCGGCACGCGGCCCTGGCTACGGAATGCCCGGGATTCGCGTTGATGGGAACGATTTTCTTGCAGTTCACGCAGCCACGCAGTGGGCAGCCGAGCGCGCGCGGATGAGCGGGGGTCCCACTCTCATCGAGCACGTCACCTACCGTGCATCTGCACATTCAACGAGTGATGATCCGTCACGGTACCGTCCGAAGGACGAATGGCAGGCGTGGCCGCTTGGCGATCCCATCGTGCGTTTGAAGATGCACCTCATTGCCTTGGGCGACTGGTCCGAGGATCGCCATGCCGCGCTGGAGAAAGAGCTCGAGGCTCATGTCACCACGTGTTGGAAGGAGGCCGTGAAGTACGGCACCCTGTCGGAAGGACCGACTCTCGATCCGTCCACAATGTTTGAGGATGTTTACAAGCACATGCCTCCCCACCTCGCGCGGCAGCGCGAAGAGCTGCGAGCTCTGCGGGCAATCCAGCCGAAGAAAGGCTCTCCAGAACAGCAGAGCCTGGACGAGCAGGCTGAGTCCGTGGCGAAAGAGGGCTGACTCATGGCGTACATGAACATGGTGCAGGCCCTCAACTCCGCAATGGATATCATGCTGCAGCGCGATCCGCGAGTAGTCATCCTTGGCGAAGATGTTGGCTACTTCGGTGGTGTGTTCCGGGTGACTGACGGCCTGCAGCGTAAGTACGGCGAACATCGTGTGCTGGACACGCCGATTGCGGAAGGTGGAATCATTGGGGCGGCGATCGGGATGGGCGTGAACGGGTTGAAGCCGGTCGCGGAGATTCAGTTCGCTGACTACATCTACCCGGGCTTCGACCAGATCGTCAGCGAGCTTGCCCGATTGCGGTACCGTACGGCAGGTGAGTTTTCCGCGCCTGTCACCATTCGTACGCCGTGCGGCGGCGGCATCCGGGGCGGGCAAACTCACTCGCAGAGCCCGGAGGCGATCTTTACGCACGTCAGCGGGATCAAGGTTGTGATGCCTTCCAATCCCTATGACGCCAAGGGACTGTTGATCAGCTCGATCGAAGATGACGACCCGGTTGTGTTCTTCGAGCCCAAGCGTATTTACAACGGGCCGTTCGATGGCGAGCCCAACAAGCCGGCGGTGCCGTGGAGCTCGCATCCGCGGGGCGAGGTGCCTGAGGGTTACTACACCGTGCCGATCAGCCGTGCCGAGGTGGTGCGGCCTGGGAAGGACCTCACTGTGTTGACTTACGGCACCATGGTCCACGTGGTGGAGGCTGCTGTCAGGATGGCCGAGGTTGATGCGGAGATCGTCGACGTCCGTACGATGGTGCCCCTGGACATGGACACGCTTTGTACTTCGGTGTGTAAGACGGGACGATGTGTCGTCGTCCATGAAGCGACTCGATTCGGTGGCTTCGGTGCCGAGCTGGTAGCGACGGTTCAAGAGGCGTGCTTCTGGAATTTGGAGGCACCCATTCAACGAGTGACGGGCTGGGATACGCCGTATCCGCATGCGTTCGAGTGGGAGTATTTCCCGGGTCCTGCGCGCATTGCGCAAGCGCTGAAGAATGTCATGGAGGCAGCGTGAGCCGCTACGTATTCAAACTGCCCGATCTGGGTGAGGGCACGGTAGAAGCGGAAATTGTCGGCTGGCGTGTGAAGCCGGGTGATGTGGTCGCCGAAGATGACGTGATCGTCGAGGTGATGACCGAGAAGGCAGCGGTTGAACTGCCTGCGCCGGTCGGGGGCCGCGTGATGTCGACCACTGGCACGCCGGGGGACATGGTGCCGGTGGGCGCCGAGTTGATTGTGTTTGAAACGGATGCTGGGGCGGGCGCCGCAACGGGTGCGAGCGCGGTGCTCCCGGCGGGTGCCGGTCCTGAGGCACCCCGGGCGGCCGGCCAGGTTGGCAAGTCCGCGCAGGGTGGCAAACGCGACGGAGGCGCAGCTGGCGAGCGCGGCGGTGCTGGTGGCACGGCCGGTGTGGGTGGCACGCCCGGTGGCCGCGGTGTGGCTGGCGACGGTGGCAGGGCTGGTAACGGCGGTGCGTCTGGCGGGCGTAGTGGCACGGCAAGCGAGCGTAGTGACACGGCTGACGCGCCCGGCGCCTCGGGAGCCCGGGGCGCTGCGCCGGCACGTGGAGCGGCATCCGGGACGGCTAGCGGCGTCAACGGTGCCACGAACGGGCACGCACACTATGATCGTCCGGGTCGCGTCGCGACTTCGCCGGCCATTCGCCGACGGGCGCACGAGGCGGGCGTCGATCTGTCGCAGCTTTCTGGCTCGGGCCCAAACGGCCGTATCTTGCGTCAGGATTTCGAGGCTTTTGTCTCGAGCCGCTCGGGACCGAAGCTGGTGCGCTCACGGCCTGTGGAGCATCGGGTGCCCACCACCGAGCCTGCAACCGAAGAGATCAAAGTCATCGGCGTGCGTCGCGTGATCGCGCAGCGCATGAGCGAGGCCAAGCGCAATATTCCGCATTTCGCCTATGTCGAAGAATTTGATGTTACCGAGCTTGAATCCCTACGCCGTCATCTCAACAGCAAACTCGAGTCGGGCGCACCCGGTCTTACGTATCTTCCGTTCATTGTCAGCGCGCTGGTGCGCGTGCTGCGCGACTTCCCGCAATGCAATGCGCAGTACGACTCTGAGCGCGGCGTCATTATCCGGCATCGTTCCGTACACGTTGGCGTGGCGACGCAAACTTCCGAAGGCCTGAAAGTCCCCGTCGTTCGCGACGCTCAGTCTCTGTCGTTGTGGGAACTGGCCGCGCAGATGCGCCGGGTCACGGAGGCGGCGCGTGCCAACAAGGCGACTCGTGAGGAGTTGTCTGGATCGACAATCACGGTGACGAGCTTGGGCAAGCTGGGTGGAATTGCCTCCACGCCCATTATCAACGCGCCCGAAGTCTCGATTATCGGCATCAACCGTGCCGTCGAGCGTCCAATGGTGTACGACGGCGCAATCGCCATCCGCCGCATGATGAACCTGTCCTCCTCGTTCGATCACCGCTTTGTAGATGGCCATGACGCGGCAGCCATGATTCAGGCATTGAAAGAGCGCATCGAGCATCCCGCTACGATATTCATCGACTGAGCTGCGGCAGGCGCGCGCGCCGCGCGCGCCGAGCCTATAGAAAAACTAAACCGGGCTAAACAACTTCCGTTTGTTACCCGAGCCGCCCGGGCGCAGTGTGTCCTCCGGAAACACCGGCACGGGAGATGCCCATGAACACCCGCAAACAGACACGCTACCAGGCGGTTTTGGAACGCATGAGCTTCGGAGCCGTGCCGATCGACGGAATCTACTGGCTCGACCCAACGGAGTCCGTGCGAGCGGCATCACACCCGCGACGCGCAGGCCCGGATAAAGGGCAGCCTCCTGTCGCCGCGCCCACGGCGGGCGCTCAACGCTCCTTCCTGGTCGCATTCCCGTGGTTGCGCGCGTTGCGGCGGCCTTAGTTACTCGCAAATTGGTGGACCGGAACCATGAACACTGCAGCTATCGAACATTTGCCGCGCATCCAAGCGGGACTGCACTATCTGGAGCCTCCTGCGCAGAAGCCGCGGTGGCTCGAGTACGATCCTCCGGCCGGCGTGCCGCGGACGACTGCCGTCTATCGCGAGCATACAGTTGCGATCCGGGATGTACGGCCGGTCGCAGCAGCCCTGTCGCTGGAGCATGAAGGATTTCAGCTCCTGACTGCGCCCACCAGCGTCGCAGACTTCGATGACGAGAGCTCCATTCGCACCCGGTATTACGCTGAGACGATAACGTTGCTCCAGAAATTGACAGGAGCATCGAGAGTGGTGGTGTTTGATCACACGATTCGCCGGCGCGTTTCAGGTGCGACAGACCGTACCACTGGCATACCGCGGCAGCCTGTTCCGCGGGTGCACAACGACTACACCGTGAAGTCAGGCCCGCAGCGCGTACGTGATCTGCTCGGCGACGAGGCTGATGCACTGCTGCAGAAGCGCTTCTGCGTCATCAACGTCTGGCGGCCGATCCGCGGCCCCGTGCAGGATTCGCCGCTGGCTGTCACCGATGCGCAAAGCATCGCCGAGCAGGATCTGGTCGCCACTGACCTCATCTATCCAGACCGCACGGGTGAGGTGTACTACGTTAAATTCAACCCGGAGCATAAGTGGTTCTACGCTCCGGCGATGCGTCACGATGAGATCATGTTGATCAAGTGTTACGACTCGGCTAATGATGGGCGCGCGCGGTTTGTGCCGCATACGGCATTCGTGGATCCGACTACACCTGCGGGGGCGCCACCTCGGGAGAGCATCGAATTGCGAACTCTGGTGTTCTTCGACTAAAGGCCAATCGTCGTCTTGACGCGGCCGGCATTCAGAGGCAAATTACGGACACGCTTGCCGGTGGCGTTTGCCACCGCATTCGCCAGCGCCGCCGCGGCGGGCCCCTGGCCCGCCTCGCCGCAACCGAGAAAGGGTGTGCCGGGGCGGTCGATGATTCTGACCGTGAGGCTCTCAGGAACCGAGCTGAAACGCAGGATCGGGTAGGTCGCCCAATCGATTGATGTGATACGCGTCGCATCGAAGTTGACGCTTTCGAACAGAGACCAACTCAGCGACTGGATGATCCCACCCTCGATCTGATTGCGCACACCGTCCGGGTTGACGACCTGGCCGGTGTCGATCGCTGCGGCAACTCGCAAGACCCGTGTTCGGCCGGTTTCGTGATCGACGCGCACCTGCATGGCGACTGCGCAATAGGCCGCGAGATTCTTGTAACGGGCAAACGCGAAGCCATAGCCGTGCCCGCCCGCGGGTGTCGGCCGGGCGGCCCACCGGAATTCATCCGCTGCCGCGGTCACCACATCTCGTGCCCGCGGGTCATCGAGGTGCGCCAGGCGAAAAGCCACTGGATCGGAGCCGGCGGCAAGCGCCAGTTCGTCCATGAAGCTCTCGATCGCGAAGACATTCAGGTGCGCTCCGAGCGATCGCAGAGCGGAGACGCGCACCGGCATGTCGTGCAGGAAGTGATGGGTGACTTTCGCGCTGGGCAGTGTGTAGGCCGGAATGGCATTGCGGTCACCACCGCCTTCGGGTTGCGGCAGCGGCTTCGGCTCAGGAAGCGGAAACGGGCGTTCCAGGTGTTGGGCGGCGAGGAGGGCACCTGCGGGGCCAGGTCTCGTGGCATGCGTATTGCTCCATACACCGTAGTCCCAAGCCACGATGCGCCCGGCAGAATCGAGGGAGGCGCGGGCCTTTGCAACCATTGCTGGTCCGAATGGCTCCCAGCTGTGTTCCTGCTCGCGCATCCACTGCAATCGGATCGGGCGGTTGGGCAGTGAGTGTGCAATCAGGGCGGCGTCCGCTGCCGCATCGTCGGCGCCGTTGTGACCATAACATCCCGAACCTTCAACATGGATACATCGCACTCTGTCCTGTGGCATCCGCAGCATCTCTGCGATCGCCTGGCGGTTGGGATAAACGCCTTGCGTGTGTGTCCAGATCGTCATGACACCGTCGGTCAGATGTGCAACGGCGCAAGAGGGCCCTACCGAGCCATGTGAAAGGTAAGGGCGCGTGTAGGTTGCTTCCAGTGTTTTGGAAGGTTGGCCGCCCGGCTCGTGCTTCTCGAAGATCACCTGGTCCTGGGACGGCATCCCCAGCAGAGTCTCAGCCAGGCGCGCCTGTTTCGGTAGGGACGGACCTTCATCCCAGCGAGCCGCGAGGCTCAGCGCGCGCATGGCCTTGACCGCCTGGAACTCGCGATAGGCCACGACCGCGAGAAAGTTGCCATCGCGCAGCACTTGTACGACACCGGTCATTTTTTCGATGTTGGCGATATCCAGCTGCGCGAGCTTCGCGCGATAACTGGGCGGGCGGATGACGCGCGCGTGCAGCATCCCCGGCAGGCTCATGTCCTGAACATAGGCCGCTGCGCCGGTCATCTTCGCGGGAATGTCCACACGCTGCACCGATCTGTCCATGACCTTGAAGAGCGTGGGATCCTTTAGTTTGGCAGTCGGCCGCGCTTCGACATGCAGCAGGTTGGCTGACACTAACTCGGCGTAGGTGATTCGCGCCTCCTTGGGTCCCAGCACCGCGCCTGCAACGGCGCGGAGTTGCTCGGCAGGGGCCTTCAGACGCCGGGCAGCCTCTACAAGCAGTATTTCGCGCACCTGGGCGGCGGCATTGCGCAGCGCGGTGCCGCTGTCCTGAACGGAGTGGCTGCCGGCTGTGTAACCCTCATCTGCGGTTCTGCTCGTGTCGGCCGTGACCAGGCTCACCTGTTCAATCGGGACTTCGAGCTCTTCGGCCACGACCTGCAGCAATGCGGTCTTGATGCCTTGTCCCAACTCTGCCTTGCCTGTGAATGCGGTGACACGGCCATCCGCATCGACGCGGATCCACGCATCCAGCAGAGGATTCCTTGTCAGGCTACCGGGAAGCTTAGGTCCCGTGGCCGCGCGGGCGGACTGTGCGCCGCCTTCCTGCGGCCATGCGCGCAGTGACAGGGAAAAACTGACAACCAAAGCCCCGGTGCCGCGCAGAACCGCGCGGCGCGATATCTTGTGGGCCGGGATTGTGCTCACCGCTCTGGGCGCTCTCGTCTTTCCGAGTATGCAGGGCGGCTCCTGGCCTCTCCCTGGGAACCTGCCTCGGTCTCCGGCGTGTCAAGCTGTGGGCCCACCGCCGATGGCGCGTACGTCGCTGGAGTACCTGGTGAAACAGGACCGGCCATCAAAGTGGCCGCCCGGCGTACGGCACGCAGAATTCGCATGTGCGTGCCACAGCGACACAGGTTCGGCTCCAGTTGGGCGCGAATCTCAGCGTCGGTGGCATGCGGATTCCTTTGTAACAATGCCTGCGCACGCATCATCATTCCGGGGATGCAGTACCCACACTGCGCGGCTTGCTCTTCGATGAAGGCCCGCTGCAGGGGGCCTGGATCCTCCGGGCTCCCCAGGCCCTCGAGAGTCGTAATCTGCCGTCCTTCCAACAGCATGATCGGTGTTACGCACGATAACGTAGCAGCGCCATCCACGAGCACCGTGCATGCGCCACATTGACCCAGACCGCAGCCAAACTTGGCGGCATGGAGCTGCAGCTCGTCGCGCAAAACATAGAGCAGCGGGGTGTCGGGATCCGCGCTCACATTGTGCGAACGGCCGTTGACCTTCAACTCAATCACTGACACGGCTCCTGGCTTCGCGCACGCTGCTCTCCACCCCGGTCCAGGGCGGCCGGGCACTGAAGTTGGCGCGAATGTAAGAGATCAACGATTCCAGCTGACCGTCGGTAAGTGTGCTCGCGAAACCGGGCATGATCGCGCCGGCAGTTCCCTCGGGCGGCTGCAGGCCAGTGAGAATGACATTGATGAGATTGATAGGCGTCTCACCGGTGGCGGCAGTACTCAATGTCAGTTTGATGCCTCCGAAGGGCAGGGGCCGTGTGCCGTCGTGGCAGTTCGCGCACGCGGCCGCGTAAACGGCAGCACCGGTATCGTTGCTCGGCGGATCGGCAACAGTCTTGTCATGTTGTCTATTACCCATCATCGATGCGACATAAGCTGCAATTGCCCGCACGTCGGAATCCGATGCCGAGGCGAGGCTCTGGGAGACCGGCGCCATGGGGCCGTGCGCGTCACCATGCTGCTCGTGCCAGCCCCGGCTCAGAAACGTGTGCAAGGCATCCGCGTTCCAGGCCTCGTGCGACTGCGAATCGGAGTTGATCGCGTAGGCATGCCAACCTTCTGCTTCACCGCCAGCAAAGTGTCGGGTGCGGATTTCCGCCCCGAAGCTGTTGCGCGGCGTGTGACAGGCGCCGCAATGACCGATGCCGTTCGCAAGATAGGCACCACGATTCCACTGTACATCGTGCGATGTGTCCGGCTGATACGAGCCCTCATGAAAGAACAAAAGCTTCCACCCGGCGAGGATGAACCGCATGTTCAGTGGAAACGGCAGGTGGTTGTCGGGCGTCTGCGCGTGAACGGGCGGTCGCGTCATTATGAAGGCGTAGAGTGCCGCGCTATCTGCGTCATCAAGCAGCGTGAAATGGTCATAGGGGAAGGCAGGGTAGAGGTGCGCGCCTTCGCGATCCACACCTTCGCGCATCGCGCGCTCGAAAGCAGCTTGAGTCCAGCGCCCTATGCCGGTTGTCAGATCCGGTGTGATGTTAGTCGAATAGATTGTGCCGAACGGCGTCGCCAGTGGCCGTCCGCCAGCAAACGTCTCCCCGCCCGGTGCGGTATGACAAGTGGCGCAATCCCCGAGAGCTGCCAGCTGTGCACCGCGCCGAATCGTGTCCGCATTGAAGCTGTCGGCGGATGGAGGATCGGCTGGGGGTAACGCGGATCGCCATCCGTACACAACAAACCCAGCCGCTCCAAAGCCCAGGACCCAGAGGAGCCGGATGACGACGCGCCTGGTGAGAAACGTTTTCATCCTATGAAGCTCAAGCGTAAGGGTACCCCACCGCCGACGCTATGATCGCACGATGGCGCCCAAGGTCTTGATGGCCCGTTCGCTGGCCGCGGTCCATTCGTGGCCATAATTGAGGCGCAGACAATGGGCAAATTCGCGCCGTGCCGAAAAGATCGGTCCGGGTGCAATGCTAAACCCCTGCTCGAGGGCTTTTCGGTGCACATCAATAGCATCGACGTGATCGGGAAACTCGAGCCATAGGAAATAACCACCCTGCGGCTGGGTCACTGTGAAACCTGGCGGCATATGCGCACTTAACGCTTGCAGGGCCGATTTCTGCTGAGTTGCGAATGTCCGCCGCAACGCGCCGAGGTGACGATCGTACCCTCCCTGGCGCAGATACTGCGCAATCGCATCCTGTGCGGGAATATTGGTGGACAGCGAGCTCATCACCTTGCGCCGCCCCACGGAACGGGTGAAGCGCCCTGCCGCAACCCAGCCGATACGATAGCCGGGCGCGAGACACTTCGAAAAAGACCCACAGTTGAGAACCATGCCCTTTGCGTCGAACGCTTTGGTCGACTTGGGCCGACGGCTGCCGAAATACAGCTCGGCATAGACGTCATCCTCGATCAGGGGCACATCGTGCAACGCCAATAATTGCACCAGCTCCTTGCGAGCGTCGTCCGGAACGAGGGCACCCAGAGGGTTTTGAAAGCTGGACATGAACCAACACGCTCGCACCGGGTGTTTGTCCAGAATGCGCCTCAGGCAAGCGATATCGATTCCGTGTGCTGGGTGCGTCGGTATTTCGATTGCCTTGAGGCCTAGTGCCTCAACGGCCTGAAGGCATCCGTAAAATGCTGGCGATTCGATCGCTATGAGGTCTCCCGGTCGAGTCAGCGACTGCAGCGACAGGTTCAATGCCTCCAGCGCGCCCCCTGTGACTATGATTTCATCTGGCGAAACGGTTGCGCCAGCGCGCAGGTAACGGCGTGAGATCTGTCGGCGCAGCTCGGCACTGCCGGCCGGAAGATCCTCCACTGTGCTCCAGGGGTCCATCTGGCGTGCACTCGTACCCAGGAGGGATGCCAGCTTCGGCAGTGGGAACAGAGTCGGACTCGGGAATGCCGATCCCATGGGGACGACGGCGCGGTTGCGCAGGGACTCCAACACCTCGAAGACCAGCTCGCTGACATCGAGCAGAGTAGAGCGGGGCGACGGGCGGGAAATGCGCGGCTGCTGCGCCGGCGCGCTCCATTGATCCCCGACGTAATATCCCGAACGGGGCCGCGTTTCTATGAAGCCCTGGCCTTCCAGCAGCTCATACGCGTGGATGACAGTGGCGGGACTCAGCCCGCGCTCGCGGGACGTCTCCCGCACGGAGGGGACGCGGTCTCCGGGCTTGAGAGCCCCTTGGCGAATCAGGACGGTGAGGTCGTCTGCGAGCTGCTGGTAGAGCTTCATGGGCGGCAAGGTTTACCTGCCGCCATATGATACCTGAGCCGGTTCAGCCTAAGCCGTGGGGCGAGATGGCTCCAAAGTACCAGGCAGTCATCAGCAGAACGAACAGGGCGATCGACAGTCCGATGCGTACGGTGAGTGCACGAGCCATCATGGCAGAGTGACCGTCGTGGTCCGCACCGCCTGAGGACATGTGGAAGAGTGCCTTGCCGAGACTCGTTACGATGCCTGCGAGCACCAGCACGATCAGGATTTTGATTCCGTCCATCTTTTTTCCTTGCGAATAGTAAGCACCACGCTTAGCGCGGCTACACCGAGCACGCCCATCATTGCGAACATGACCACAGCCAAGCCACCCACCATCCGGTAGGCCTCTATCAGCCCTGTCACCATGCCGAGCGGTGTGCTGACCAGGAGCAGGGGTTTTGCGATTTTCATGGCAGGTAGTCTAGGCCGTGTCCACCCCCTTCGGCAGATGCAGATGCCCCCTCTAAAATGCATAACAGGAACGCTCGAAACGGATTATGTTCGCCGGTCCCGATCGCCTCCGGAGGCTGCCCATGTCGCGACCCCCTCTGCCGCCATTTACGGCCGAAACCGCCGCCATCAAGGCTCGCAAGGCGGAGGACGCCTGGAACTCGCGGGATCCGCAAGCCGTCTCGCTGGCCTACACGGAAGACAGTCACTGGCGCAACCGTGCGGAGTTTCTCCAGGGCCGCCGCGAGATCGTCGCGTTCCTGACACGCAAGTGGGCCCGCGAGCTCGACTATCGGCTCATCAAGGAAGTCTGGGCGTTTACCGCCAATCGCATCGCGGTGCGCTTTGCGTACGAGTGGCACGACGACAGTGGCCAACACTACCGCTCCTATGGGAACGAGAACTGGGAGTTCGACGAGCAGGGCCTGATGCGTGTGCGCATTGCCAGTATCAATGATCTGCCGATCGCGGCCGCCGACCGCAAGTATCACTGGCCGCTCGGGCGCCGGCCCGACGATCACCCGGGCTTGAGCGCGCTCGGCCTGTGATTGGGGACGTCCAGGCACCGTACCAACATGTGATTTGCAGGGGTCCTGCCTCCAATGGGAGAGTCGCTCCCCGGTCGGACTCATGTTAGTTTGCGGCTCAAATAACAGCCGGGTGCCGGAGGTTGGGACGAGATGCGATCATGGTGCGTTCTGCTGGCGGCCGCCCTCGCGGCGCTGGCCCCTGGCGTGCGCGCGGCGGATTTCTGCTCGAGCTGTGAAGTTCAGCTCGGACTTGGCGCGACCTACCACTACTGGGAAACCACGCACAGCCTGGTGGCGCCGCTGACGGTGAATTTCGACAGGGACCGCTGGGAGTTCGGCGCCTTCCGCTTCACGGGCAACCAGGAGTTCTTCGACACCACCTTCAACGGCCACGTGCGCTTTGCAACACCCTACTGGGGCTTCTCCTTCAGCCGCCGCCTGGAGCTGTTCAGACATCCGCGCTGGCGGCTGATCATCGGCCTGGGCGCCTCGTACAAGACCCAGGAAAACACACTGTCAGCCTCGCGCTGGAACGTCTCGGAGCAGCTCGGTGTGCGAATCACGCCGACGCGCAGCTATGCCATTGAGTTGATCGGACGCCATTGGTCGAACGGCGGGCTCAAACTTCCCAACCACGGCCAGGATTTCGTCACCCTGATGTTTACGGTGTACCCGAGCCTGTTCCGTCACAACGAGCCGCCGAACTAAATGGCGCGCCGCGTGGCGCGACAATAGGGCGCGCCGCAGATGCGACAAAATCGTGCGCTCCGGCCGTCAGCGCTTTGCCTCGAGAGGCTCGTCCACCCAGCCACCGCCCAGAGCCTTGTAGACGGCCACGAGCGAGGTAGCCGTCTGAGTGCGGCTTTGCGCGAGATTGTCCTGCGCGAGCAACATGTCGCGTTCGGCTTCCAATACGTTGACGAAGTCAGTCAGGCCACCCTGGAATCGCTGGCTGGCGAGATTCGCGGCCCGCTCGCTGGCGTTGGCTGCCTGTGTCAGCAGCTCCCGGCGGGTTTGCGCACGGCCGTAGGTGGCCAGGGCGCCTTCAGTCTCCTCGAGGGCGCCCAACACGCTGGCCTCGTAGGCGGCGAGGTCAGCATCGGCTTGCGCGTGCGCAATCTTGATCCGGGCCTCGACCCGGCCCAAGTCGAATGCAGCCCAGGAGATTCCGGGTCCAACCGAGTATGTGTCAGAACCGCTCTTGCCGATGCCGCGAAAACTGGCAGCGTCGTAACCGATGGAGCCTGTGAAGGTTACCTTCGGGAACAGATCGCCGATGGCAACGCCGATGCGGGCCGTGGAAGCGGCCAGGCTGCGTTCGGCCACACGGATGTCTGGCCTTCGGCGCAGCAGTGTCGCGGGATCCCCAACGGCATTGAGAGAAGGCAGGTCTCGCAGGGGCTCCGCAGTCTGAAGCTCTGTAGTCAACGCATCGGGTAAGCGGCCCGTGAGTACCGAGAGTCGGTAGATCGTCGTTGTTGTAGAGGACTCCAGCAGCGGGATGCTCGCCAGCGTCGTTTTGAGTTGCACCTCTGCCCTGGCGGTATCCAACTCGGTACCGCGGCCGGCTTCCAGACGAGCCTGCGTAACCCGCAGTGTCTGAGCCTGGTTCTCGGCGTTGCGTGTGGCGACTGCAAGCTCTTCCTGGAGGCCGCGCAATACGAAGTAGTTGCGCGCAACCTCGGCGGTCACCGTTACCTGCGCATCGCGCAGGCTGGCAACACTCGCCTGCTCTTCGGCCCGGGCCGCCTGGATTCCCCGCCGCACGCGCCCGAAGAAATCCAATTCCCAGAATGCGTCGAAGCCAACATCCACCGAATCCAGAGTCCGATCTTCGCTGATGGCGGCAGGCAGTTGGTTCCGGCTCTCGCGCGCATGCGTATAACTGCCGGCAGCGGTAACCGTGGGAAACAGGTCGAAGCCCGCGAGACGGCGGGCGGCCCGGGAGGCGCGCAGATTGGCACGTGCGCGTTGTAGGTCCTTATTTGCCGTCAGGGCATCATTGACCAGCCGGTCGAGCTTCGGATCGTTGAACAACGTCCAGAATTTTGCCTCGACGTCCGCGCCGTTGAAGCCGGGCTGCCCGAGGTTCGCGAACTGCGGCGGGACTGGCGTTACCGGACGCTGATAGTTCGGTCCAACCGCGCAGGCGCACAGGGTGGCCGCCGCCGCTCCAACGAGCATTCCACCGGGAAGTTTACGCATTCTCCTGGGCTCCTGCCGGGCCTGGCGCAACGCTGGGTTTGGTCTGCGGCCCGGGTGCGTGCTTCGCTCCAAAAAGGGTCTCGATGGTTACGAAGAACACAGGCGTCAGGAACAGTCCGAACAAGGTTACACCCAACATGCCGGCAAACACGGCTATGCCCATTGCATGGCGCATCTCGGCGCCGGCGCCTTTGGCGAGCACCAGCGGCAGCACCCCCATGATGAATGCAAACGAGGTCATCAGGATCGGCCGCAGCCGCAGCCGGGAGGCCTCGACAGCCGCATCGATCACGCCCATGCCCTGGTCATACCGCTCGCGCGCAAACTCGACGATCAGGATCGCGTTCTTGCACGCGAGACCCACCAGCACGATGAAGCCAATCTGGGTCAGGATATTGTTGTCGGAGCCGACGAGCTTCACACCGATCATCGATGACAGCAGGCACATGGGCACGATGAGAATGATCGCCAGAGGCAGTGACCAGCTCTCGTACTGCGCCGCGAGGATCAGGAACACCAGCAGCACGCACAGCGGAAATACGAACACGGCGGTGTTGGCCGTGGATTTCTGTTGGAAGGTGAGCTCGGTCCACTCGAAGCCGTACCCGTTAGGCAGGGCGCTGGCCAGCACACGTTCCATGGCCGCGCTCGCCTGGCCGGAGGAGTAGCCCGGAGCGGCCTGGCTGTTGATGTCGGAGGCGAGATACACGTTGTAGTGAGCCACCCGGTCCGGGCCGGTGACGAATCTGATGTTCGAGATGGAGCCGATGGGGACCATGTCGCCGCTCGCATTGCGGGTTTTCAGGTTGGCGACATCCTCTGGGTGTGCCCTGAAGCGTGCCTCCGCCTGGGCGTAGACGCGGAAGGTCCGGCCGAATTTGTTGAAGTCGTTCACGTAGGTCGAACCGAGATACGCCTGCAGAGTGCTGAAGATGTTAGACAACGGGATGCCCTGGCGTTTCGCCTTCACACGGTCCACATCCGCGTAGAGCTGCGGCACCCCGTTCTGGAACGTCGTGTAGGTGGCGAGTCCAAACAGCTCCTTCTGTTGCCGCGCCTGGTTCAGCACATCCGCGGTGACCTTCGCCAGCTCGTCATACCCGCGCCCGCCGCGGTCCTGCAGGTAGAGCTTGAACCCGCCCGTGGTCCCGAGGCCTTGCACGGGGGGCGGCGGCACCACGAGAATGGTTGCATCCCCGATGGTGGCAAACTTTTTGCTCAGAGTCGCCACGAGTGCCGGGGCCGAGAGTTCCTTGGTCTTGCGTTGGTCAAAGTCGGTCAGCGGCAGGAACATTACGGCGGCGTTGTCCAGGTTGACGAACCCGTTCGCCGACAGCCCCGGAAATCCGATCGCGTGCTCGACGCCCGGAGTCTGCAAGGCGATCTGCGACATCTGGCGTACGACCCGTTCCGTGCGGTCCAGCGAGGCCGCATTCGGTAACTGAACCACGCCAATCAGGTACTGCTTATCCTGCACGGGAATGAAACCGCCTGGCACGATCCTGAACATCAGCCAGGTGCAGCCGAGCAGTACGACGAACGTCAACAGGATCGGGCGCCGGTGACGAGCCGCTATTTCGACCGTCCTGCCATAATCCTTCGACAGGCGGCCGAACACCCGGTTGAAGGCCGCAAACGGAATGCCGAGGACGCGGTTGATGAGCCGTTGGAATACGTCAGGCGCTGCGTGACGCGGCCGCAGGAGCAGAGCCGCGAGCGCGGGCGACAGAGTCAATGAGTTGAATGTCGAGATGATGGTGGAGGCGGCAATCGTGATCGCGAACTGACGGTAGAACTGGCCTGAAATGCCACTCAGGAATGCGACGGGTACGAACACCGAACACAGCACGAGCATGATGGATATGATGGGCCGGGTCACCTCGGCCATCGCGGCATGCGCAGCCTCGCGCGGCGGCAGGCCGTCTTCAATTTTGCGCTCGACGTTTTCAACGACCACGATCGCATCGTCTACGACGATGCCGGTCGCCAGCACCAGACCAAACAAAGTCAGCGAGTTGATCGAGAAGCCGAGAAGCAACAGGGCGGCCATGGCGCCAACGATGGCGATGGGAACTGCGACCAGCGGAACGACGCTGGCTCGCCACGTCTGCAGGAAGACGACGACCACCAGCACCACCAGGATCACCGCCTCGAACAGCGTGTGCACCACGGCCTCGATGGAGCTCCGTACGAAGACGGTCGGGTCGTAAGCAATGTCGTAGGAGACACCCTCGGGGAAGGCCTTGGCCAGTTCCGCCATCGTCTTACGCACCGCGGTGGACAACTGCAGGGCGTTGGCACCCGGGAGCTGGAAGACCGGAATCCCGACAGCCGGCTTGGCATCCAACATGCTGCGCAGGGCGTAGGATTCGGGGCCTAACTCCACGCGCGCGACGTCGCGCAGGTAGACAACTTCGCCCACGCCGCCCGACTTGATGATGATGTTGCCGAACTGCTGCTCGGTTTCGAGCCGGCCCTGCGCATTGACGATGTATTCGAATTCGGTCCCGGGCAGCGCAGGCTGGCCGCCGATCTGGCCTGCGGCGACCTGTACGTTCTGCTCCCGGACGGCATTGAGCACGTCGTCGACCGTCATCTCGCGCGAGGCGATCTTGCCCGGGTCGAGCCACAGTCGCATGGCATAGTCGCCCGATCCAAATACGCGCACGTCGCCCATTCCTGGCAGGCGGGCGAGCACGTCCCTCACCTGAATGACCGCGTAGTTGCGCAGGTACAGCGAATCGTAACGCCCGTCCTCGGAGCGCAGAAATACGACCATGGTCAGATCGGGCGAGCGCTTCTGTGTAACGAGGCCGATCTGGCGGACGACCTCCGGCAGCCGCGGCTCGGCCTGGCTGACGCGGTTCTGCGTCTGCACTTGCGCGGTGTCCAGATTGGTGCCCAGCTTGAAAGTGACGGTGATGGCGAAGTTGCCGTCGGGTGTGGACGAGGAGTTGGTGTAGATCGCGTTTTCCACGCCGTTGATCTGTTGCTCCAGCGGCGTGATGACGGTCTCTGCTATCGTTTTAGGCGAGGCACCCGGATAGGTGCCACTGATGACTACGGTCGGCGGGACGATTTCCGGGTACTGGCTGATCGGCAACAGCGGCATCGCGACCAGGCCCGCCGTCAGGATCAGGATGGAGAGGACCGAGGCGAAGATCGGCCGGTCGATGAAGAAGGATGAGATGTTCATGGCCGCTCACTTCGACTGAGTGGCGGCCGCGGCCGTCGTGGTGGTGGGATCCGTCGCCGGTGCGCCCATCGTCACCATGTTCGGCTTGACCTGGGCGCCTGGCCGCACTCGCTGCAGGCCGCTGACGACGATGACGTCGCCGGGCTTCAGTCCCTGGCGCACGATTCGCAGTCCATCAACGATCCGGCCCGGTTGTATGGCGCGGTACTCGAGCTTGTTCTCGGGACCGAGAACCAGAACGAAGCTCTGGCTCTGGTCCGTGCCAACCGCGCGATCCTCGACGAGGATGGCGTCGTATTCGCTGCTGCCCAGTAATTGGACTCGCGCGAACATGCCGGGGGTGAACAAGCCCTGTTTATTCTCCAGCACGGCGCGCGCACGGATGGTACCGGTGTGGACATCGAGCTGGTTGTCCACGAAGTCCATATAACCGTCGTGCGGGAAGCCCTGCTCGTTGGAAAGACCCACGCGCACGGGATTTCGGGCATCGCGCGAGCTCGGCCGCTGCCCCTCGCGAGCCAACTGGTTGTAGTGCAGGTAGGCGTTCTCGTCGCCTTCGAAGTACACATAGATGGGATCGACCGAGACGATGGTCGTCAGCAACGTCCCCCCATTGTTGCCTCCGGTAACGAGGTTACCGCGCGTTACTTCCGCCCGGCTCGCGCGGCCATCGAAGGGGGCGCGAACCTTGGTGAAAGAAAGCTGCAGGGCCGCGTTGTCGAGCGCCGCCTTGGCCGCCGATACGCTCGCAAGCTGCTGGTTGAGGTTGCTGAGGCGCTCATCGAGCTCCTCGCGCGAGACGGCGCCGGAGTCTTTGAGTTTCTGCACGCGCGCCGCTTCGAGCTTGGCGAGCTCGTGCTGTGATTTCGACAGCTCCACGCCCGCCTTGGCGCGGTCGTAGTCCGCCTGGTAGGGGCGGGGGTCGATGATCACGAGCACGTCGTCCTTCTTGACGAACTGGCCCTCGCGGAACAGCACTTGTTCTATGTAACCGGAGACGCGCGGCCGCACTTCGACCGTGTCCACGGCTTGAAAGCGGCCCGTATACTCGTCCCAATCCTTGATGCGCTTGCTGATAACCTTTGCCACCGTCACGTCCGGCGGACCCGGTGGCGGGGGAGCTGACTTGCCGCAACCCTCGAGTGCCAACAGGCCCAACATCGAAAGGAGTATGGTCGTGCACTTCAACGGGGCGTTCATCTTCTTAAGCTCCCAGTTCCGTTAGCAGGGGGGGCCAGATCACTGTACCACCGCAGGTGGTGAAGGAAACAATTCCCGGCAGGTGCGTCTTGCAGCAACGTGCCTTCTTTTGTCTGTTCCACCAACCCTCCGATCGGGCAGTTGACCGGCAGGCGAGTTGGCTATATTGAGAGAAACCTATGAACCAACAGCATGCGTTTGATCTGGTCGTTCCCGTGGAGGCAGCCGATCATGTCATCGGCCCGTCACATGCCCAGGTGACGATTGTGGAGTACGGCGACTTCGAATGTCCCACCTGTAAGCAGGCCGCCCCGGCGCTCAAGCTCCTGCTTGAACGCTTCGCCGGGCGGGTACGCGCCGTCTTTCGCCATTATCCGCTCGAAGAGGTGCATCCACACGCGCTCGCAGCCGCGCAGGCCGCCGAATGCGCCGGCGCCCAGGGGAAATTCTGGGAAATGCACGATCTGCTGTTCGCCAACCAGGAGCACTTGAAGGTGAACCAGTTGCGTTCTTACGCGCAACAGTTGCAGCTGGACATGGCGCGCTACACGGCCGAGATGGATGACCAGGTGTACCTGCAGCGCATTCGCGAGCACATGGAGGGTGGGCGCCGCAGCTCAGTGCGGGGGACCCCAGGCTTCTTTGTCAATGGGAAGATCCAGGATGTCTCCTTCGGCATGCGAGCTTTGTTCGATGCCGTCGAGGCAGCAGTGCACCATCATAAGTAATAGGTACGCACGATGGTGAGCTTGTACGAGTCCCGCCGGGAGCAGATGTTTCCGAAGCTGACGGCGCAGCAGATCGCCCGGCTCGAGCGCCACGGCCGCCGAATTCGCACGACGGCCGGTCAGGTGTTGTCGGAAGCGGGCGAGGGCCATCGGGATCTGTATGTGGTCCTGTCCGGATCCCTGCAGATCGTCCGCCCCGGGCTGCAGGGCGAGGATCCAATCACGATCGAGGTGGCCGGGGACTTCACGGGCGAGATGAGCACGCTGCGTGGACTTGGAGGCTTCACTCGCGTGCGCGTGTGCGAGGCCGGCGAGGTCCTGGCGATCACCGAATCCGCGTTGCGCACCATCGTGCAGACCGATCCGGAGATCATGGAAATTTTCATGCGGGCCTTCATTCTGCGCCGCATGGGCCTCATTGCCGCCGATCAGGCGGGCGACGTCATTCTCGTCGGCTCCGCGCATTCGTCGGCTACTTTGCGACTGGTTCAGTTCCTGACGCGGAATACGTACCCCTACGTCATGCGGGACGTCGAAGCCGACAAGGACGCGAAGGCGTTTCTCGAAGACTTCAACCTCAGTGCCGCGGATCTCCCAGTGGTGCTGTGCCGGGGGCAAGTGGTCCTCAAAAATCCCAGCAACTCAGAGGTAGCCGCCTGTCTGGGGATGAATGCGCGGCTGGACTCCGAGAGGATCCGGGACGTCGTGGTGATCGGAGCGGGCCCCTCGGGCCTTGCCGCTGCTGTTTACGCCGCGTCGGAGGGGCTCGACGTTCTGGTGATCGAAACGGTTGCGCCAGGTGGGCAAGCGGGGTCGAGCTCCAAGATCGAAAACTATCTGGGGTTTCCGACGGGTATCTCGGGCTTGGCTTTGGCTGGGCGTGCGCTCGTGCAGGCACAAAAGTTTGGTGCGGAGGTGGCCATCGCCACGACCGCGGTGCGCCTGGTCTGCGATAGCCAACCGTTCCGTATGGAATTGTCAGATGGACTTACTATAAGAAGCCGGACAGTCATCATTGCGTCCGGGGCCGAGTATCGGAAGCTTGCGATAGAGAATCTGACGGATTATCTCGGCATCGGTGTCTACTACGCTGCGACGGCAGTTGAAAAAAAATTGTGTGGGGACGATGAAGTCGTGGTCGTCGGTGGTGGTAACTCGGCCGGGCAAGCGGCGGTGTTTCTGTCACACGATGGCCGGCCCGTGCACTTGCTCGTGCGTTCGGACGGATTGGCAGAATCCATGTCGCGCTATCTCATCCGCCGCATCGAGGAAACACCTAACATCACGTTGCACGTAAGAACGCAGATCACGGCGCTGGAGGGCGATGGGCGCCTGGAGCGGCTGACTTGGCGCACGGGCCCGAATGGAAAGCTGCAGACCCACGCTATTGGCCACGTATTTCTAATGACGGGCGCCGTACCCAACACCGAGTGGTTGCAGGGCTGCGTGGCGCTGGATGACAAGGGATTCGTGAGGACCGGGCCCGACCTGCACCTCGAGGCTGGCGTAAGCGACGGGTGGCCTTTGTCGCGTCCACCGTTGCATCTTGAAACTACAATTCCGGGAATCTTTGCCGTGGGCGATGTACGCTGCGGCAGTGCCAAGCGAGTCGCGGCCGCCGTTGGCGAGGGCTCGGTCTGTGTGCAGTTGATCCATCGATTTCTCAGCCAGTAACCGGAATCCGCGATGAATTCTGCAGGCTTCGCCCATCACGGTGGGCGGCTCGGGGCCGCCCGCGCCGCATACACCCATGCTCCACAACCCTGGATCGATCTGTCGACGGGTATAAATCCCAGAGCGTATCCAGCGCCACGGGCCCGCGGCGTGACGCTCAATCGGCTGCCCGATACGGGGGAGCTGAGCCGCCTCGAGGCGGTGGCAGCAGCGGCCTTTGGTGTTGGTGATCCGCAGCGCGTAGTTGCAACCGGGGGGACGGAGCCGGCGTTGCGACTGTTGCCGTACATCCTAGGGCGAGAGGCGGCGCGCTTAGCCGGAACCGATCCCGATCACGGCCAAAAGGCCGGGGTTATCGCCGAGGCGGTCATCGCCGGACCGACCTATGGGTCGCATGCCGATGGGTGGGAGCGTGCCGGCGTGCGTGCGCGGGTAGTGCTGGACTCGCAGCTGGAGGACTCGATTGTAGATCGGGCGGCACTGGTGGTGGTCAATCCGAACAATCCTGACGGACGTATTGTCGGCCGTGAGCGGCTGCGGAATCTGCACGACGCAGTGGGCGCGCGCGGCGGCGTTTTGGTTGTCGACGAGGCCTTTGCTGAAGTAACTCCCGAGTCAAGCGTTGCAGACATCGCGGGTAGCGAGAAGGCGCAACACCTCGTGGTGCTTCGTTCGTTCGGCAAGTTCTACGGGCTTGCGGGACTTCGCTTGGGATTTGTTGTGGGAGCCCCTGGGCTGATGGCGCGCATTCGCAGTGTGATTGGTGATTGGCCGGTGTCGGTTGACGCCTTGGCGGCGGGATTGGCTGCCTATGCGGACCGCGAATGGGCGCAACGGACACGTGTGCAACTGGACCGATTCGCCCGCCGCCTGGATGGCGTGCTCAGCCGCTATGGGTTTGAGGTTGTGGGAGGGACGTCGTTGTATCGACTTGTGCGGGCAGGCGACGCGACTGAGCGATTTGAACGGCTTGCAGCAGCTGGGATTTTGACGCGACCTTTTCAGCATGACAGTTCTTTGCTGCGGTTCGGTTTACCGGGTACGCCCGATGCATGGCGTCGGTTGAGCGACGTGCTTCGGGCTGGGTGAGGCGTCGTGATTGAACCCTGGGTTGTGCTCGTCTGCCTTGCGCTCGAGGCGGCTGTTGGTTACCCGGCGGCGCTCCATTCGCGTATTCCGCATCCAGTCGTGTGGGCTGGGAATGCCATCAGCGCTTTCGAGCGAAGGTGGAACAGGCCAGGGTATTCGTTCGGCCGGCGCCGGGTGTTGGGTTTTGTGGCGGTGATGCTCGTTGGTGGGGCGGCCGTCCTTGTGGGGTTGGGGGTGCAGTGGGTTGTCAATCGCTCGGCGGAGGCGATCTTGTCGAGCGCCGGTGGCGGTGCGGTAGGTGTTGGAGCTGGTGCGGCGGGCACGGCCGACATCGGTGGCGCGCCCGGCCTTGTTTGGATGGTGCACCTCGCCGCGATGGTGGTCATCGCCTTAGTCGGCACGGTTGGCCTGGCGCAGCGTAGCCTGTTTGAACATGTCAACAATGTGCTCGCCGCGCTGCGCGCCGGGGCCTTAGCGGCATCGCGCGAGCGGGTGTCGCTCATTGTCGGCCGTGACACAGGCCAGCTCGATGCGGCGGGCGTTTCCGCTGCGGCACTCGAAAGCCTCGCGGAAAGTTTCAATGATGGGATCGTGGCGCCCGCATTTTGGTTCTTGATCGGGGGGCTGCCCGGGTTGTTCGCATACAAGGTCATCAATACCGCTGACAGCATTATCGGGCATAAGGAGGAGCGTTGGCGCGCGTTCGGCTGGACTGCCGCCCGCATTGACGACGTTGCGAATCTCGTGCCCGCACGGGTTGCCGGTGTGCTGTTGGTCCTGGCAGGTTTCCGTGGCTTTGGGGTGATGTTGAGCGATGCTGCCAAGCACGCCTCTCCAAACGCCGGATGGCCGGAAGCGGCGATGGCTGGCGCGCTTCGTGTCAGGCTCGGAGGCCCGGCTACATACGATGGTGTCCTCCATGAACGGCCCGTGTTCGGAACGGGGCCCGCCCCCGGAGTGGCAGAGCTGCATCTTGGGTTGAGACTTTACGTGGTTGCCTGCGGATTGATGTGGCTGGCGATCGCCACTGTTGCGGCGGCGGGTGCTTTATGGCCGCATTGATGATCCAGGGTTGCGGTTCGGATGTGGGTAAATCCGTCCTGGTTGCTGGCTTGTGCAGATTATTCACGCGCCGGGGCATTGTCGTGCGCCCGTTCAAGTCTCAGAACATGTCGAACAACGCCGCCGTGACATCCGGCGGCGGAGAGATCGGGCGCGCGCAGGCGCTCCAGGCGCAGGCGTGCGACACGAAACCCACGGTCGACATGAATCCTGTGCTGTTGAAGCCTCAAAGTGAATTGGGCGCACAACTCATCGTTCGTGGCAAGATGGCCGGCACATTCGAGGCAAGCGCCCACGGACGTGACAAGCGCGCTTTGCTTGATGTTGCAATTGAAAGTTATCGGCGCCTCGCGCAGGAGGCCCAGTTGATGATAGTCGAGGGTGCCGGAAGCCCTGCTGAAACGAACCTGCGAAAAAATGACATAGCGAACATGGGATTGGCTCAGGCGTTGGGCTTGCCCGTAGTGTTGGTCGGGGACATCAATCGCGGACATGTCATCGCTGCTCTCGTCGGTGCGCACGTAGTTTTGGACGCGGCCGATCGCGCGCTGATCCGCGGCTTTATCGTGAATAAGTTTCGCGGTAATCCGCAGCTGTTCGAAGACGGCGTGCGCCGCATCAGAGAACATACGGGTTGGGCCTCGATCGGTGTCGTTCCGTGGCTGCAGGCGGCGAGCCGGCTGCCACCGGAGGACGGGATGCAGTTGGAGGGCCGGCATACGTCGCGGTCGCTACACTCGCGTCTGAAGATAGCGGTGCCCCAACTCTCGCGAATCGCGAACTTCGACGACTTCGATCCTTTGCGCGAGGAGCCGGCTGTCGAATTGGTGTTTGTTCCGCCTGGCCAACCGCTTCCTGCCGATGCGGCATTGATTTTGATTCCAGGTACGAAGTCGACGATCGCCGACATGGAGTTCATGCGCAGCCAGGGGTGGGATATAGACGTGCTGTCACACCTGCGACACGGCGGACGTGTGCTTGGTATTTGCGGCGGCTACCAGATGCTCGGCAGCACCATAGGTGATCCCGAGGGTATCGAGGGCTCGCCGCGCACGGTGCGGGGTTTAGGTCTGCTCGAAGTGGATACGGTAATGACGGGGGACAAGACGCTGCGTGAGGTGTCGGGGGTGTTGTTGGGTGCGTACACGCGCAGCGGTGCGCGAGTTGCGGGTGCGGATGCCGTGAGCACAGGTGCGGATGCCCTGGGCGCGCGTGCGGATGCCCCGGGCACGGGTGCGGATGCCGCGGGCACGGGTGCCGTGGGTACCGTGGGTGCCGTACCATTCGCGGGATACGAGATGCACATTGGGTCCACCACTGGTCCGGGTACCGGCCGACCGTTTCTACGCTTCGGGGACGGCTCGATTGACGGCGCAGTGTCAGCGGATGGTCGCGTGGCTGGGTGCTACGTACACGGACTGTTTGGCGTGACGACCGCTCGTGCGGCGCTCGTGTCACAAATTGGCGCCGCACCCAGCAATGATGATCACACGGCTCGCGTCGACGTCGCGCTAGATGAAATAGCCAGCGTGTTGGAAAACTGCCTGGATATCCGTGCGCTTGCTGCTATTGCGGGACTTTGAACACCGGCGGGAGCTTATGGTCCAATTGGCAGGTTCGGTTGGGGTTACGCGGTCAACGGCCAGCGCATGGCTCACACCGCTTGAACTGATGTTGCTGGGCGCGATATGGGGGGCCTCCTTCCTCTTCATGCGCGTGGCTGCCCACGACTTCGGTGCGTTCGGCATCGTCGAGGTGCGGCTGTTCTTGGGGGCATTGGTTTTGCTCCCGTTGCTGTGGCAAGCCCGAGCACAGTTCAACCTGCGTCTTTGGGTGCGACTTGCGGGCATTGCTGCGATCAACTCTGCGATCCCGTTTGTCTTGTTTGCATGGGCCGCGCAACGTGCTCCGGCAGGCATTGGCGCGATCGCCAATGCGACAGCCGTGATGTTCACGGCGCTTGTCGCGCTTGTTTTCTACGGGGAGCCCATTAGCGGGCGGCGGACGGTAGGTCTCATTGCAGGTTTCGCAGGCGTTACGGTTCTTGCGAGCGGAAAGATGGGCGGCATCAGCCTTTGGCCGGCAGCGCTCGCGGGAACTGGCGCTTCCCTCTTGTACGGTTTTGGCGCGAATCTGATTCGTCGCCAGTTAGTAGGTCTGCCACCTGGCGCCGTGGCCGCGGCTACCCTGCTGAGCGCGGCCGTGTTCATTTCACCATTGGCATTTGCTACGTGGCCTTCTGTGCCTATTCCCGCTGTTTCCTGGCTATGTGCGGTTCTGCTGGGGGTGATGTGCACCGGGATTGCATTCGCTATCTACTACCGGCTGATCAATCGCATCGGAGCGCCGCGTGCCTCCACGGTGACTTACCTCGTGCCGCTGTTCGGGGTGCTTTGGGCATGGCTTGTCCTCGGCGAGCCGCTCACGATGACGATGGCCATCGCCGGGGCATTGATCCTGGGTGGTGTAGCGCTGAATCAGCAGTGGGGTACCGCACGCCTACCCCGGTTTTGACAATATAGACTTGACCAAACCGGGCTGATTGATAAACTCTTTGTTATGCCAAAGAGTCCACAGGCCCTTGAGGTCATGCCTCCGGCGGCCGCCCAGGCGCTTCGGGCCTTGGGCGAGAACCTCGCCATTGCCCGCGTCCGCCGCCGCGAATCCCAGCGCGCATGGGCCAAGCGATTGGGCGTATCTGTACCTACGCTGATCCGACTGGAACGTGGCGATCCAGGCGTTGGTGCAGGCATCTACGCGACCGCACTATGGCTCATGGGACGGGTGAGCGCACTTCCCGGACTTGCAGCGCCGGGTGACGATCGCGGCGCGCTCGAAACAGACGTCCGCGAAGCTGTGCAGCGTCGTGCAGTCCGCTCAGCGGCCTCCGCAGAAGCCCGGCTGGGCAGGAAGAAGACTACCCATGAGTGAGCGCACGGGGAACGCCAACGCACGTGGCAGCAGCGGCCACGCAAACTATCAGCCCACCGATACTCTGTATCTCTGGGAACTGACGCAGCCGTCCCAGCCGGTCCCAGTCGGCGAGCTGCATCTGGTCCGATCGACGCAAGGTGTGTCGCTCCGTTACATGGACGCCTGGTTGCGCCAGGGTTTTCCACTAAGCGAGGACCTACCGCTCATCGAGCAAGAGTTCCTGCCACTCGAACGAGGCACCGCGGCTGGCGCTGTTGACGATGCCAGGCCCGATCGCTGGGGTGAACGGGTGATTCGCTTTATAGATAAGCCGAAACGCCTCTCGTTGCTCGAGTATCTGTACTTTGCCGGCGACGACAGGTTCGGTGCCCTTGGAATATCAACATCCCCAACCGAGTACCTGCCGCGGCGCCTGGGGCCATTACCGGCTCTCGCCGATGCCGATGAGATTCAGGAGCTGATTCGCAAGGTACAGAACAACGAGGCCGTGCCACAGGCGCAGGAAAGGTTGATTTCTCCGGGCGCGACGATGGGCGGTGCTCGGCCCAAGGCACTGGTCAACATCGCAGGTGAGCAATGGGTCATCAAATTCGCCGATGGCGAGCCCGCCGACACTCCGCTCATCGAGCACGCCGCCATGACCTTGGCGCGCAAAGCTTCGATCCGAGTTGCCGCGACGATGCCCGTGCGTCTCACCTACGGCCACGCTGTTGCAATCAAACGTTTCGATCGCTCCGGGAGCCGCCGCCTGCACAGTGTTTCGGCGCGGGTGGCACTGCAGGCCGCGGCGGAAGGTTTCGGTTATCCGGAGCTGGCGCAGCTGCTGCGCCGTAAGGGAGTGGCCGACGGTGATGTCTATGTCGCCCACATGCGCGAGTTATTCCGCCGCATGGTTTTCAACATCCTGATAGACAACACGGACGACCATGAAAAGAACCATGCATTGCTGGTGAACGACGCACAACAATACGAGCTGTCACCCGCATATGACGTTCTACCCTCCGGTCAGGCCCTTGGCTTCCAACAGATGCGCGTGGGTGAGCAGGAGGCTGACGCAACAATCGCCAATGCCCTGTCGATGTCCCGCATGTTCTCCTTGACGAAGGATGAAGCCGTGGACGAGGTCCGCGGCGTGGTGCGAGTGGTGGATGGCTGGAAGGAACATTTCGCCGAATGTGGTGTGACTGCGGGCGACATCGATCTGTACGCACAGCACATAGATCGTCCGTTTCTCAAAGAGCAGCGCGACGCCAACCGGCAGTGAGCCCGGTGTCGGCTGGCCGCCCTCTCATGAAGTATGCTTGCGCGCTTTCCGGGTGACCTGCGGGCTAAGCATCATGAGGAAGACTTCTGTCGTGACGGGGCCGATGAGTCCGATTCGGGCGGCATTGGCGGTAGCATCGTTGCTAGGGGCTGTCATTGCGGTCAGTGGCTGCTCGACCAGGGAGCGAACCGCCGATAGCCGCTTGCAGGCGCTGTACAGCGCGGAATGGAAATGGCGCCAGGAGCAGTTTGCCGACGATGAGGACTCGCAGAAGCCGATCGCGGATCACCTGCCCAAAGTCGATGCAGCTGCGCAGCAGATACGCCTGAAGTATTGGGAAGATTTGCTCAGCAAACTTGACACTATCCCACGTGAGCAGTTGTCGCCCCAGGAGCAGATCAACTACGACATCTATCGGCCGCAGATCCAGATCCTGATCGCGAACGAGCGCTTTCGCGACTTCGAGATGCCTGCCAATTCGGATACCGCGTTCTGGACCGACCTCGGCTACACCGCGCGGCGGACCTTCCGCACGCTGCAGGACTATAAGAACTGGGTAGCACAGCTGCACGACGTGCCTCGCTACTTCCACGAGCAAATGGACGAAATGCGTGCAGGCTTGAAGCGAGGTTTCACGCCTCCTCGAGTCACCATGGAGGGGCGAGACTCTTCCATAACAGCCGTAACCGATGCGACCCCGGAAGCGAGCCTGTTTTACACGCCATTCAAGGATATGCCCGGCATAGCGGCCGCCGATCAGTCCGCTCTGCGGGCACAAGCCCTCACGACCATCCGCGATGTCGTGCAGCCTGTGTACGTCGAGTTGTTGAAATTCATGCGGACGGAGTATGTCCCCGGCTGCCGCACCACTCTGGCGGCAAAAGACTTGCCGGATGGCGCCAATTACTATCGCGCCAAGATCCGCGAATTCACCACTCTGGACATGGATCCGGCGGATATCCACTCGCTGGGTGAAGCTGAAGTTGCACGGCTGCATGGGGAGATGCTGACCGTGATGAAGGAGACCGGTTTCCAGGGTGATTTCCCGGCTTTTCAGCAATTCCTGCGCTCTGATCCGCGTTTCTACGCGAAGAGCGCCGACGAGTTGCTGATGCGCGGCTCCTGGATTGCCAAGAAGTTCGACGCCAAGGCACCGCAGTTCTTCGGTTACCTGCCGCGTGCGCGTTTTGCAATTGTGCCGGTACCCGCTGACCTCGCGCCTTTCTATACGGCCGGCCGGGGAGGGCCAGGCCAATATCTGCTCAACACATACAACTTGCCGAGCCGGCCGCTTTACAACCTGACTGCGTTGACGTTGCACGAGTCGGCGCCCGGGCACGCCTTTCAGATGCCGATCGCCATGGAGCACAAGGACCAGCCCGAGTTCCGGCAGCACACTTATATTTCGGCCTTCGGGGAAGGATGGGCGCTGTACTGCGAGCGTTTGGGCCTCGAGATGAATATGTACGAGACACCGTACGAGCGGTTCGGAATGCTGGGCTACCAGATCTGGCGGGCGGCGCGGTTAGTCGTTGATACCGGCGTGCACTCACAGGGGTGGACACGCGAGCGGGCGATTGCGTACCTGCATGACTACACGGCGTTGCCAGAGCACGAGATCGAAACCGAAGTGGATCGTTACATCGCGTGGCCCGGGCAGGCGCTGTCGTACTACCTCGGCGAACGGGCGATTCTGCAGGCGCGCGAAAAGGCGCAGAGTGCGCTCGGCTCGAAGTTCAATGTCCGCGCTTTTCACGACATGGTACTGGAGCTGGGGTCCGTGCCTATGCCGGTACTCGCAGCGCGGGTCGATCGGTTTATTTCGGAGGGAGGGAAGGGGCCGTACCCCGATATGGAGTAGGGCTCCGCCAATGCGTGCCGGCCGCCCTACAGCGACAGCTCGCCCCGCCGGATGGCTGCCGCGACAGCTTCAGCGCGTGTGGCTGCGTGCAACTTATCAAACACCGCTGCGAGGTGAAATTTGACGGTGTTGGCCGAGACGGACAGGGCGCGGGCAATGCCCTTGTTTGACGTCCCGCTGGCGACCAAGGCCAGGATCTCGCGCTCTCGATTCGTCAATGGACGGCCAGCACGGCGAGGGTCCATGCCATCGACCTGCTGGCTGGAGACATTTGCGCCACGATGACGGCTTGAAGCATCTACGCCCGCCGCGCTTGGGAGCTCGCTTAGGCGGGTGCTGTGAGCAGACGCGCCGACGAATCGTTCGCGGTTCGCCGACAGCAGCAACGCGCGTGCACTGGGCTCCAACACGATAAGCCCCGCATCGACAGCTGCCAGGGCGGCAGCAAGCGATGATGTCGGGATATCGGATTGAAGAGCGGCGCGCGCGCCCATTGCGAGCGCCTCGCCCTCCGCCTCCAGAGTACTCGATTCGAGCAGCACGAGAGGCAGTGCGCCTGCGTTCACTGCGACGCGCAGGAAAGGCTGAGGGGCAGGCCATGTACCACCGACCACCACCAGAGGTTGCTCCGCCTCGCGTAGCAGATCCGCGAGTCTGGCAGGGAGCTCGGCAACCTCGAGGTCATCATAACCAGCCGCCAACAGTCGCTCGAGGACGCGATTGCGGAAAGGTTCGTCGGCCGTGGCGAGGATTGCGGTCACGGCACGACGGTTGGGGCGGTCAGGGGGTTCCGCAAGCGCGCGGGCCGGTTTGAGCTCTGGGCGCTCCCCATGTGGCAGAGTAGCGCGGGCCTGGATGCCGGTGGATCGTGTGCCGGGCCGGTCCGGGTAACTGGCACTTTCCGTGCTCAGTGACGCGGCCGTTCCGCGATCTGAACGTTGATGGTCAGCGGCTTTCCGCCCCGAAGCACCTCGAGCGCGATGCTTTGTCCGGGCTGGGTGTTCGCTATCTGTCGGGCCAAACCGTTCACGCTCTCCGCCGGTTCGCCATCCAACGCCAGCAGCAGATCGCCGAGCTCGATGTGCGCCTCGGCTGCGGGCGAGCCGGCATCTACGCCGCCCACCGCCGCGATGCCACGTGATTTGCGCCCGAGCCTGGTGCGCGTTTCGTCGTCCAGCCAGAGCGGCTGCAGCCGAATGCCAATATACGGTCTCGGCAGATGACCGAACTTCTCGACCTTCGCGACCACGGCCTCAATCGTCGCCGCCGGAATGCCCAGGACGCGATGAAACGGGCCAGGCACGGCCATGGCGGCAACGTTACCCTCCATCTCCAGGATGGCGCCGCCTTCAAATGAGGAATCAAAGGCGACATCCAATTCGAGGCGCTGGTCGATTCGTCCGCCGCGCCGCGAGTTCCACGCCGGACCGGCAAGTTGGACGCTACCCCAGATCGCCGCCGGCCCGCGCAGGTTGCGCCCGACAATAACGATTGGATCGCCGATGCGCAGAGTGGGGGCTGATGCGGCGGCGGCTGGACTGGGTGCTACCTCCGGGTCCGCCGGAGCGCGCGAATCCGGTGATGCAACAACGGCCCCGCGGGGGCCTGCGGCGTCACTGGCGAGTTCCTCGGTACTGGCGGCAACGCGCAGTATCGCGACGTCGGTCGTGAGATCTGTCGCGATAACCTCAGCGCCCAATTCGTCGCCGTCGAGGCGAACATCCACGTGCTCTGCGCCGCCGATAGCTTCCGCGGCGGTGACGATCAAATCGCCACGCCAGCGAATGCCAGACAGAACGCGCCGACGGCCAAGGATGATGGCCGCAGCCTTGTGTAGCGCACTATGCACGAGCGCAGCGCGCTCTTCCGAATACTGCTTTAACAACGACTTCGCCGACATGTGTGCCGTCCCGATAGGTTCTACGTTGGAACCAGAGTGGCGTAAGGCCAGCCGGGGCGGCACTCCCCGAATGGGTAAAGCATTGGGGAGGTCCGAACGGGTGGACGGGGAGATCACATCACTCAGCTGCCCAAGCGTGAGCGTTGCCGCCTGTCCAACCGCCCAAAAAAAAGGCCCTCACGTGAGTGAGGGCCTCGCACTCCAGCAACGATGAGCGCTGTGGTTTAGAAATTCCGCCTCACGGTGACGAACCACTCACGCGGAGCGCCAGGCTGGCCCTCCGTGATGTTGGTGGGCGGCGCGCCGAACACCTTGTTGATGTAGTAGAACTTGTTCGTCAGGTTGGTAGCCCCGGCGGCCGTTTCCCAATCCTGCGAAGCCGACCTCCACGTGATGCGCCCGTTCATCAGCGTGCGTCCGGCTACCAGGCCCAGCTGGTTGTTCTGGATGTCCGTGAAGAACTTCGACTGATAGTTGCCGTCCAGGCGCGGCGTGATGCTGCCTGCCGTGCCGAGCTGGAACACGTACTGCGCGCCCACATTGAACTGGCGATCCGGCGTGTACGGCTCATTCGTGTTGAGTGACACGTTCGGAATCAGAACTCCGACGCCCTGGTTCAACTCCGTCAGCTTGAACTTCTGGTAGCCGGCGGAAGCATCGATCTGCAGGCCGCCGAACGGCCGGGCTTCGATCTCGAGCTCTGCTCCGTAGATGTGCGCCTTGCCGACATTGATAGGCGTCGAATTCTGATTCGAGACGCCGCCGATCACCAACGGCGCCGTATTCACGAACACGATGTCGTTGTACTGGTTGTAGAACCCTGCCGCGTTGATACGTATGTGGTGGTCGAAGAAGTCGCTCTTCAAGCCGATTTCAGTCGCCTGCTCGGTCTCAGTCTTGAAGGTGGTTTCTTCCGCCACGATGAAGGGACGGGGATTGACGCCACCGCCGCGGAATCCGGTGGACCATTGCGCGTAGGTCATCAGGCTTTCGGTCCACTGGTACTCGACGCCCGCGCGGTAGTCTACGTGACTTCCCGAGTACGTCTTGCTCGAGCCATTGAGCGCTCCCACCGGGTTGTAGCTGGCGGTCGTTCCATTCCCATACGGGTTGAGCCGCTGGAACGTATAGGTCTTGTCCTCCTTCGTATAACGAACGCCGCCGATCAGACTCAACTCGTTCGTCAGCTTATAGACAGCGTGTGCGAAGCCGGACTTGCTCTTGGAAGGAATGGGATCGCTGCCGGTGAAGATCGTCTCGGTCGAGCCGGGCAGCGTGCCCGCTGGTGCAGTGGCCGGAGGAGGGGACTGCGTCCCGGGGTTGAGCAGCTTCAGGCCGCCGAAGTAGGCGAGCTGATCGTAGTAATAACCGCCCAGGGTCCAGTCCAACTTCTCGAATGACGTACCATTCAGGCGCAGCTCTTCGGTGAACTGCCGGTGTGACCAGGTGTCATTCAGCAGCTGCGCGGGGAAGGGCGAACCGCCGACCTGGATCGAGTACTGGCCGATGTAATGGCGATAGCCGGTAATCGACGTCAGCGTGTACTGCTCGGCGATCTTCCAGCTCAGATTGTTCGAAAGGCCCCACGCATTGATCGGATCGACCGGGTTGAGTGCGATGGCTCCATGAGTGCCGGCTCCCGGCTGAGCGCTCAGCCTGGCAGGATCGGTAAAGCCCGGCTGCACGAACGTGGCATAGGTGGTGTAGGAGCGGGCGCCCGTGATGAACTGCGCGCCGCCTCCCGGAACCAACGCACCGTTCTGCGTTACCTGAGTGTTGGTCGAAGAGATCAGCTTCTGGGCCGGAACCTCCGATCGGTCCCGCGTCGCATCCGCCATCAGGTTGTTCTCGATGCTGTCGCTGGCAATCCAGCGCAGGGCCACGCGCACCGTGTGCACGTCTATGCCGCCCTCGGTGCCGAGTTTGCAGCCTTTGAGAACCGGGATCTGCGTGTTCACCGGGCTGGTGGTCGGATGCATGCAGAAGTAGTCGAGGCGATCCATGTAGCCGTCGGCCTGCTTCGAAGCCCCGGAGATACGGGCGTAGAGAGTGTCGGGAACCAGCGTGAAGTTGCCGCCGGCGCGCAGCTCGATGCGATTGAAGTCGCCGTACGTGGCCTGCACGTAGCCATCGGTCTGGTCGTTGGGTTTCTTTGAGAACAGCTTCAGCGAGCCACCCAGCGAGTTCTTGCCGGACAGGGTTCCCTGTGGTCCGCGCAGCACTTCGACGCGCTCGATGTCGGTCAGGTCCAGGTCGGTACCCAGCAGAAGTCCGCGATACACGTCGTCCACGTAGAGGCCGACGCCCGGCTCGAGGCCCGGGTGACCGTCGCTTTGTCCAACGCCACGAATGAAGAGCTGCGCCGAGGGACCGTTGGTGTTGGTTCCTTTGGCGGCAGTGAGATTCGGAGCGAGGGCGTTGAGATCCGTTACAGTCGACAGGCTCTTCTGTTCGAGCTGCGCGCCGGTGACTGCGGTAATGGCAACGGGGGTCGTCTGCAGGTTCTGTTCGCGGAACTGTGCGGTGACGACGATCTCTTCCAGAAGCTGAACGTCGTCAGCTCTTGCGGGCTCCTCGCTCCATGCGGGGGCTGAGCTGACACTCAGTGCGAGTCCAACTGTGACCGCGCTCGTGCGCAGGCCGGCACGCATGCGTGCCGAGCGCAGGGATCGTTTTACGAACGCATCCACCGCGACGGATGAGCGATCCGGCCGAATGAGGTTCTTCATGAATCAGTCCTTGTCTTTTCCTGGTGACGCTTCGTGTGGGGAGGCGCGGACGGGAGCGACCAAGCAACCGTTACCGAGCCAGTGACGAACGCCTCGTCACACTACGAACGACGTAGCGCGGCGAAGCCTACGCCCCAATCCAACGTCTGTGTTTGGTGAGAGCGCCACGAGACTTTGGTGAGAGTGCCAATCAGAACGGTACGAGACGGCATCGACACTTCCGCCGTGTTTTGTTGTGTCAGGGATACAACCGGCGAGCGACGTTGAATGCGGACCTTGGTCGGATAGACGTTAGTCGCCCAAGGTCAGAACCGAGCGCCGCGCTTCGCGCGCCGAAACTCCAAACCGCTCGCGGAACGCCTGGCTGAAATGGGTGAAGTTCTTGAAGCCCCAGGAGTGCGCGATCTCGGCAATGGTCTGGCGTGATTGGGAAGGATCGAGGAGGTCACGCCGGCAGCGATCCAGACGCTGGTGCCAGATCAGATCGTGGATGGAGCTGCTGGAGGTGCTGACTGCGCGATGCAGGCTGCGCTTCGAGGAATTCAGTTGTTTGGCAATGCTGTCGAGTGACAGGTGTGGGTCACGCAGGTGATCCGCGACGTAGGCGCGAATGCGGTCCCCCAGAGTGCCGCGCCGGGTCTCGATATTCCGGCGCCCCATCTTCTCGTGAATGGCGAGGTTGATGATCTGGGTGATGGTTTTCGCCAGCACGTCCGCCCGTTCAGAATGGATCGAAGAGAGCTCCTCGACGATCCAGCCGGAGATCCCAAACACGAGCCTGCCGACGCCCGCAGTTCCGGAAAATGAGCCGCTAGTGAATTCGTCGAGATCGATATCGTCGTCCAAACAGTCGTGCGGAATCAGCAACACATGGCGCTGAGAGGCGCCAGGGCTGGTCAGAGTGTAGGGCAATGTCGAGTCACACACGCTCCAATGGCCTGGAGCGAGGCGTACAGTGCGCCCCTGTTGCTCAATCACGCTCTTGCCGGTGATTTGCAGAACAATGGCTGCCGCAGGAGCCACGGACGCTGGTGGTTCATGAACTACTCTGTGCCGGGCAGCCGTTATGCGAGCTACCTGTAGCCACGCAATGTCGGCAATCTCCAACGTTCCGTCGACCGAAGGATCGTCGTAAACCTGGTGTCGCACGCCGCTCGGTGGAGCATGGGCATGACGAGCGGCCGAGTGGGCTCGACCGCCTTGCGGTACATCCAATGTTGACACCGTTGCGATCCTCACGGCGCGTCCTTCTATACCCAACCTCGGGGCCCTCCTCCCTTGGCGCCCTTACTTTAGTACAGGTTATCTAGCAGTGACCTTGGGACTTAAGTCCCGTCAGCGATTCAGCAATTCGATCTCGTGCGCGCTCCTGCCGGTGGGAATACTCTGCAAATAGGCGTAGATGTCAGCGATTTCCGCATCCTTCAGGACGGTTTGCGAGTAAACCGGCATTCGCCCGGAGGGTGTCCGGAGCTTTGCCTTCACTGCCACAAGCGGCAGCGGGTTGGGCGCAAGCCGCGGGCCGGCAACGCCGCCACCAGCGCCGACAGTCCCGTGGCATTCATAACAACCGTACGTCATGAACAGGCGCTTCCCGTTGGCGACATCGCCGGGAGGACTTTCGGCAGCGGCGGCCACGAAACAGAGTGCAAGAGCCACGCAGCCAGTGAGTGTTTTCATCTACAGTCCTAACGCCCCTGTGAGACCACATCGACGAGCGCAGGCTCGCCGCGCTTGACCACAGCGATGGCTCTCTTCAGAGCCGGAGCAAGATCCTTCGGGTCTGTGATCGGCCCCTCTGCATACACGCCCAGTCCGTTGGCGAACTTGGCGAAGTCAACGTTCGGGTCAGTGATGGCATTGCCGATATGGGCCCGGTCGATACCCCGGTTGCGCTTGTTGGCCATCATCTGCACGAACATCACTTCCTGGTGATAGGCGCGGTTGTTGTGAACGACGTACAGCAGAGGGATCTTGTGATGGGCGGCGGTCCAGAGCGCACCCGGGGCAAACATCAGGTCACCGTCGCCGCCAATTGCTACTGCCAGACGTCCGTGCTTGCTGTGTGCCAGCGCAGCGCCGACGGTTGCACCGGGCAGATATCCCAATCCGTATGCGCCGGAGTCGCCTATATACTGGTGGTGATGCGTCGCGGTCCAGAGCTGCTGGGGCCAGTAGTTTTGGAACACTGTGCCGTTGCACAGTGCCCAGTCCTCGTTACGGATCTGCTCATAGAGCTCCGCGCACATCCTGGCCGTCGTGATCGGTTGGATATCCCAGCCGACCGCCGCGTCGGCCCGCGATCGCTCGAGCGCGTTCTGGTGGTCCTTCGCTAGTTGCGTGCCGCGGCTCCTGAATACCGAGCGGCGGGCGGATGTCGTGAGCTTGCGGATCGCTTCGATGAGGTACGGCAGCGTCGCTTCGGCATCAGCCGCGATTGCGAGATCCACGGGCGTGAAGCGCTCGAAATCCTGATAGTTGGCCTTCAGATACACGTCGCCAGCGGTGATGCTGATCCGCTTGGCACCGGGTGCGAGCCGGCCATTCGTGACGCCCCAGAAGTCAGTCAGCTCCAGGCCCAGAATCACGTCCGCGGCCGAAATTTGTTGCGCCTGCTGCCGAGTCTGATTCAGGGGATGGCGCCAGGGGAAGTTCATGCGCCCATAGATGTCCACCACGGCTGCCTGCAGCGCTTCCGCGAGCTCGATCATGAGTGCGAGGCCTTGCGGGGTCCGTGCCGCGCGGTCCGCGACGATCACAGGGTTTTGCGCGTCGACCAGCCAGCGCGCGGCTTGCAGAACAGCTGCATCGTCCCCACGCGAAGGAGACGATTGCACCCGCTTGACGATGCTGGCCGATGCACCTGCCTCAATGGGGTCCTCCTGGAGGTTTTGGTCGACAGCCAACAACACTGGCCCGTACGGCGGTGTCATGGAGAACTTGTAGGCGCGGTTCGCGGATTCGGCGAAATGCGACAGCGAAATCGGAGTGTCGTCGAATTTGGTGAAGTCACGGACCAGCGCCGGGCCGTCGAAGACGGAGTGGGCCCAGTCCACGTAGCTGCGGCGCTTGGCGGCGTCCAGTTGCGCGCCCACGATTGCGAATACCGGCACCCGGTCCGCCCATGCGTTGTAGATTGCCATCGAGCCGTGTTGCAACCCGACGGTGGAATGCATCATGCAGGCCATCGGCTTGCCGGCGATCTTGGCGTATCCGTGCGCGATCGCGACTGAGATTTCCTCGTGCATGCACGAGATGTGCTCGAGGGCCGGCGAGGTCATCATTCCGTAGTTGATGATCGACTCGTGCAGGCCTTTGAAGGTGTTGCCGGGGATGGCCGCAACATAGTCGATGCCGAGATTGCGCATCACGTCGACCATGAAGTCACTGCCGCAGGTCGTGTGTGAAGGGCCTTCCAAATGTGGCGGCGCACCCTGCTCCGACTCGCGCGAGGTGAGTTGAACCGGACTGCGGGCCGGTGATTTGGCGGCGTTGCCAGCGCCTGCGGCGGCGGCTTGCGGGCTGGCGACAGCCTGGGCAATCGCCCCACCACTGGCAATCGCGCCAGTGCCGGCGAGCGTGGCCGCCTTGAGAAATCCACGCCGGCCCAAGGCCGACTGATCAGCATCCTTACTCTTCGTTCGGCGGGGCATCGTCTGTCTCTCTCGCTCTCTCGGTTCACGCTGCTCGAGGGGCGGGAGCCTACCGTGTTTGCACGCCGCGCGCGCGCGACCTGTTCCTCTGTCCAATCGGGCTTAAGACTTTGGTCCACCAAATGTCGAAGACCCACCCAGCTCTATGACTTAGACTTCGCGCCTCAGGGACTGGCAACGGAGAGTGAGTGAATGACCAATTCCCAAGCAGTGGCAGCTGAAGGCGCGCTCACACGCAGCCTCAAGAGCCGCCACATTCAGCTGATCGCCCTCGGGGGCACCATTGGCGTCGGTCTGTTTCTGGGCTCGGCGGGGGCGATTCACAAAGCGGGCCCCGGCCTGTTGCTGAGCTATGCGATTGGCGGCATCGCCATTTTCTTCATCATGCGGGCGCTCGGCGAGTTGCTCACCTATCGCCCCGTGGCAGGCTCCTTCGCCAGCTACGCCGAGGAGTTCGTGGGGCCGTTTGCCGGCTTCGTGACCGGCTGGTCCTATTGGTTCATGTGGGTCGTGACGGCAATGGCCGAGTTGACCGCGGTCGGCATCTACGTGCATTTCTGGCTACCGGACGTGCCGCAGTGGCTGCCCGGCCTGTGCGCACTCGCCATTCTCTATGGCGCCAACCTTCTGGCGGTGCGAATCTACGGCGAGTTGGAATTCTGGTTCGCGCTGTTGAAGGTCGTCACCATCGTGGGGTTGATCGTCGCGGGACTTGCGGTGATCTTCTTCAAGCTGGGCGCCCTTGGCCCTACAGCGAGTTTCTCCAACCTCTGGACTCACCAGGGATTCATGCCCTTCGGCCCGCTCGGAGTGCTACTAACGCTGCAGATCGTCATGTTTGCGTATCAGGGCGTGGAGCTCATCGGCGTGACGGCTGGAGAGGCCGAGAATCCCACCGTGGTTCTGCCACGCGCGACCAACAGCATCATTTTCCGAATTCTCATTTTCTATATCGGCGCACTCGTCATCATCATGTCCCTGATTCCGTGGGATCAGCTCGACCCGAACATGAGCCCGTTCGTGCTGATGTTCGACAAAATGGGTGTGCCGGGCGCCGCCAACATCATCAATGTGGTGGTTATTACCGCAGCGGCATCATCTTGCAATGGTGGAATCTTCAGCACCGGGCGCATGCTGTATTCGCTGGCGCTGAACGGGCAGGCGCCCAAGGCGTTCGGTCAACTGAATAAGCGCAATGTCCCCGCTGTGGGCGTGCACGCCTCAGCGGCCGTGATGTTGATCGGGGTCGTGCTCAACTACCTCGTGCCCAAGGAGGTGTTCACCTGGGTGACCAGCATCTCCCTCATCGGCACACTCTGGACCTGGATCATCATCCTGTATTCTCACGTGAAATATCGCCAGGCCGTGCAGCAGGGACGGGCGCCAGCGGTGAGCTTCAGGATGCCGGCGGCGCCGTTTGCCAATTGGGCCGTCATCATATTCCTGGCTATCGTCGGGGCCATGTTCTCCTTGGATGCCGATACACGCGTGGCGCTGTATATCGCGCCATTCTGGTTCGGGCTATTGGCAGCTGGATATTATTTGGGGCGCAGGCAGCCATAGGCGGCCGGAAGAGCAAAAACCCCCGTGGGCGCAAACGCCGCTTCCGGCTATCGTTCGGTGGACGGAAGTGGCGGTTTTGGCCGAGCGCAGCGCTGCGGCGGCGTTGGTGGCGGGCGTTCGACCGCGCCCCACGAAGCGCGCAGGTCATCGTCTGCCTGGTCATCGCTGCGACGGTGTCACTGACGATCAATTGGATCTACCAGGTCATCCGCAAGCCCTCTGAGTTGTTCTTCCCGGTCAGCGGCACGTTGTACAAAACACCGGCGGAAACCTGGCGCGAGTACCAGCCGGCATTCGAGAAGTACTCAACCAGCATCATGACACCGGAACTGCTGGCCGCCCTGGCACAGGTTGAGGGGGCGGGGAATCCGATCGCTCGCACCTACTGGCGCTGGTCATGGACTGTGCATCCGTTCGCGGTGTATCGGCCGGCCTCGAGTGCCGTGGGCATGTACCAGATCACCGACGGCACGTTCCAAGAGGCAAAGCGTTATTGCATCCACGATCACGTGGTCATCGAAGCCGGCCCGGGTTTGCACTCGTGCTGGTTCAACGGTCTGTATGTGCGCGTTATTCCCAACCACGCCATCGAGCTCACGTCCGCCTACCTCGACCGGGCTGTCGTGCATACCTTGCAGCGATACAATCTATCAGCCGCAACACCCCGGCAGAAAAGAGAGCTCGCCGCCGTAATCCATCTATGCGGGGCCGGCGCGGGCGATCTGTTTGCGCGACATCGCTTCAGGTTGAATGAGGGTCAACGATGCGGCGACCACGAGGTGCGTGTGTATGTCGCGCGGGTCAACGTAATGCAGAGTGTCTTCAGCCGTCTGGCCCTTGCCAGCCAGGATGAGCAGTAAACTGCCGGCTCACTGCCCGCTCGAGCCCGGCGAACGGGCGATGGCGGTGGCGATCCGATCACTCAGTTGAGCCAGTGCCTGGCTCATCGGGGTGGGCAAGGCGCCCGCACCCGAGCAGCCGCCGCTGGCGGGAATACTGGCTTCCTCGCTACCCCGCGAGCTCTGGGAATCCGGTTGTTTGAGTACCCACGCCGCTCTCAACGTCACCGCGCACGTTGCGTCCCCCGAGAACTCCGTGATGTCCACCGACAGGGACTGGCGTTTCTCGCCAACCAGGGGCTCATTGGGATTTGCAACCATGTTGGGGGGCAGCCGGGTCGCAAGGTCGCCGGACAACACGCGGCGGATCGTGTCCTCCAAGGGCGCTGCCCAGCGATCGCCATCGAAAATCTCCAAACGCGTCGCATCGATTCGCCGGATGACTTGCGAGCGGTCGAGCTCGGGAGGGATCGTGACCCGATCCAGGCGGACCGGCATCGTGTTGGCGTCAGTGGCGAGGCGGCCGCTGCCGGGCACTTCAGTCAGCGTGTAGTAGCGCAGGGGTGGGCTCGACGAGCATCCCGCGGCAAGCGCCCCAAAAGCAGTCGCACTCACCGCCACGGCGCACGTGAATAGCCTCACTTGTCATCTCCCTTACGGCCGCGGAGCAGGGCTTCGGGATGCCGGTCGAGATAGTCGGCCAGGCCCCGCACCGTCCGTGCCGCTTCCGTCAGCTCCCGCATCAGGCGCGGCAGGTCCGTACCGGATGGAGCGGTGTTGCCCATCAGCCCCTGAACCGTGTTGAGGGTGTTCTGGGCCGAGTCCGCCGTATCGCGCAGACTCTTGATGAGGGATTTGATATCAGGCTCGATGTCGTGTGTGACCTTGTCCAGGCGCGTGAGCGTGTCATCGAGCGACTGCAAAGCATGCCCAAGTTGCGGGCCCGAAGTGGCCCGATCGACGTTCTTGAGGACGTTCTGCAGGTTCTGCAGCACAGCCGTGAGATCACCGGAGGTGGTGCTCGGCATCTTCACGTAATCACCTTCGTGCTCGAGGTGCGCGCGTGGCGCACCCGGATCCATCTCGAGCCCGATCAGCTTGAACCCGGTGAGGAGGCTCGCCGATGTAACCTGCGCGCGCAAACCGTCACCGACGAGTTTCTCGACCCACTGCCGCACAGCTTCCTGCTGGCCGGCATCCGCGGGCCGCGGCATGTTCTTGATCTGCACGCGTTCCGGATCAATATAGAACGTCGCACGGGTGACCAGGTTGTGATGGCGATCGTCATATCTCAAATCGGACTGTGTGACCTCACCGACCTCGATCCCTTGAAGCTCAACGGCCGTTCCAGCATCGAGTCCCCGCTGGTTACCCTCGAAGTCGGCCACGTAGACCAAAGTCGGTCCGAGCGGTGCCCGTTCCGCTGCACGCCGGTTGTCATACAATCCGAATACGCTGCCTGCGGGGCTTGGCGTCTTCGACAGCACTTCCTCGGGCGTCTCGAATGCGATACCCCCCTGCAGCAGCTGTTCCCAGGAGTTGGCCCTGATGCGCAGGCCTTGAGCTCCCAAGGTCAGATCCACTCCGCCCGCATTCCAGAAGCGCGTCTCGGGATGCACGAGGTTCTCATGGGGCGAACGGATGAAGGCAGTCACTGTCACGCCTTTGTTGCCGTCCCGCAGCTTGTAATCTTCGACTTCACCGATATTGATTCCCCGGTACGAAATGGGAGAGCCACGGGTCAGCGAGCCGAGGTCGTTGGTCAATAGTGTGAACGAGCGGCCATGCGTGTCAGGTGGGAGGGCCGGAGGCTCGTCCAGTCCCACGAAATCCCGCTTCGGCTCACCGGGTTTGCCCGGATACATCTCGATGTAGGAGCCGGAGACGAGCGTGGAAAGACCCGAGATCCCGCCGACGCCGACGCGCGGGGCGATGATCGCAAAGCGCGTGTTCTCGGTGAGATGATCTGTTACGGCGCGTTTCATGCGCGCGTGGACAATCACGCGCGACATGTCCTTGGTCAGCTCCAGCGATTCGACCGTGCCGAGATCAACATTCCGATGTTGGACCCTGGTCTGCCCAGCCTGCAGGCCCTCGACGCTCCTGAACGAGATGGTAATGGCAGGGCCGCGGTCGGCCAGCGACCGCCAGGCCAGCCAGACGACCAGCGCTGCGGCGCCAATGGGGAACAGCCACACCAGGCTGAAGGGTTGTGCGCGCACGCGCGCCCGCGGTTCCTCCGGCCGATCGTCCGGCCGCTCGCCATGCTCAGGAGTTTCAGTCATTCCCGCTCCGCCAGGGGACGCGGGCGCGCACCCCCTTGCAGGGCGTCCGCTTGCGCGCCGCCGGCATCCCACATCAACCGCGGATCGAACACCAGGGTAGCGAGCATGGTGATGATCACAACCGCAGCAAATGCGACCAGGCCACCGCCTGCATGCACCGCGGTCAGTGAGCCGAACTGCAGGATCGCCACCAGCACTGCAACGGAGAAGATATCGATGTTGGACCAGCGGCCGATGGCATCGATGGATCGGTACAGGCGCGTGCGCGCCACCAGGAAGCGATCGGACCGGAAGCGGATAGCGGCCAGCATCCACGTGAGCCCGCAGAGCTTGATGAGCGGCAGAATGATGCTCGCCGTGAATACGATGATGGCCAGTGGCCACAGATCGTTGCGGATCAGTTCCAGAACACCGCTCAGGATCGTGTTATGTTCCTCGCGGCCGAATTGCACCGTCGTGAGAACGGTCAGCGTATTGGCCGGGATGTACAGCACGAAGCCGGCCAGGACGAACGCCAGCGTGCGCTGAATCGAGCGTGCCTTGCGCGGGCGAAGCGTTGCTCCGCAGCGCGGGCAGTGTTGGCCCGCCGCGGCCTCGCCGACGATGAGATCGCAGATCGTACAGTTGATTGATCTGGGATGCGCGGGCGGGATGCCCTTCGAATCCCTCCGGGCGGCGTTCCCGGGGCGCAGCATTTCCCACACCGTGCGCTCGTCGAGCTGAGTGACGGCGATCAACAACAGCAGGCCCGCCGCAACGAGTGACCAGCCCCCCACTTCGACGGTCACGGTGGAAACCGCCTTGATACGGCTGTACGAGACGAAGCAGCCAACCAGGTAGACCTCAGTCATCACCCACGGGCGCAGGTGCTTGACCCAGCGGAACGCGCGCCCGACGGAGCGGCCGCCGAATCGAAGGCTTCCCAACACCCAGATGAGCAGCCCCAGGAACACATAGGGCAGGGCGATGCTGAACAGGGCAACCAGCAAGCCGAGCGAAGGAAAACCGTCCTGCCAGAGCGCACTGGCGCTCGAGGGTAGCCAGGCCTCGCGGGACGCTCCATAGCTCGAGACCACCATGAGCGGCGCAACCGTCGCGGGTATCAGGCAAATCAGGGCGGCACTCGCCAACGCCAGGGGTGCGCCGATCCGGCCGGTCGCAGAGCCTGCGAGCACCTTCCCACAACGCGCGCATTCCGCCTTTTGTCCGTGTGCCGGCGGCGGCAGAAGCTGCACCAGTCCGCAATCCGGGCACGCAATCCGTTCGGCCTCCGAAGACGTGATAGCGTGGTTCAAAGAATTGCCGGGGCGGTTTCCGAGACCATCATGGTGAGTATAAACGTCTGTATACTCGGCTGTATCCCCCTGGAATAATTCAGCGTGTATACGTTCGACGCCTCTGCCTCCCAGAAGATCGCGCGATATGCACTGATCTGCGCGCTCATGCTGCTCGGCGCCTGGATGCTGCAGCACTTCCTGCCGGCATTGTGCTGGGCTGGCGTGCTTGCTATCGGCACTTCCAAGTTGTACGACCGCTGGCTCACCTACTTCCGGGGCAGGCACCGCGATGTCTGGGCAGCGTTGACGTTTACGACCATCGTTGGACTGGTGCTGATAGTGCCCCTGGTCTATGGCGGAATCATCGCGGTGCGCGAAGCGATTTTGCTGGCCCGAACACTCCTCGATTCCTCCAAAGGACCGCCTGAGCTTCCGCAGTGGCTGCAGCAACTGCCGTGGCTGGGGGACTGGCTGAATGGCATCTGGCTCGACAAGGTGTCGGCCGTGGCCGCCCACGGGACCGATCACGCCCGCGATCATGTGGGCGTGGCTACAGCCACCGCTCAGACCAGGCCAGCCATGGTGCAATGGACTCGCCTGTTGGGAGTACAGCTGCTGAGGCGCTTGAGCACGCTGGTCTTCACTCTGCTCACACTGTACTTCGTCTATCTCAACCGCGACACGCTGGCCAGAGACATTCCGAATGTCGGCCGCCGGCTGTTCGGACCCACGGTCGAAAGTTTGATGACTCGCGCCTCGGACGCGGTCCGTGCGACTGTGGACGGCATCGTGCTGGTCGCGGTCGCGGAGGGCGCAATCATGGCCGGCGTGTATGCAATCGCGGGGGCACCGCACCCGATCCTGTTTGGGGCGATCACCGGCGTGTTCGCGATGATTCCGTTTGCCGCCCCGGTCGTGTTTGGTGCGGTTGCGCTGCTGTTGGCCAGCCAGGACGCCCTTGGAGCGGCGGTGGGCGTGCTGGTGTCAGGCGGCGTCGTGTTGTTCGTTGCCGATCACTTCGTGCGCCCGGTGATCATCGGCGAAGGCGCCAAGCTGCCGTTTCTGTGGGTGCTCCTCGGAATCCTCGGCGGCGTCGAGTCGTTCGGCCTCGTCGGTATATTCCTCGGCCCCGCTTTGATGGCCGCGCTCGTCGCCGTCTGGCGCAGCTGGGTGACGGAGGCCGCGCCGGAATCTTCGCCTGGGTAAGCGCAGTCAGTCCTCGACCAGGGTTCCCTGGTGGAATACGGCCCGCCACCCGTTGGGAATCCGCTGCCAGATCGTCGAGCGCCGGGTCGTGCGGTCGCCTTGAAAGAGGGTGTAGGTCAGTAGGTACACGTCTTCTGCGAGCTGTCGGCAGTGAAAATCGTTCGTGGACCACACGTCGATGGGGCCGGACCCGGTCTGGCCATCCGCGAGCACGCTCAACACGTACTCGCGGCTGTAGCGGCGGCCGGACGCACCGACTTCCCAGAAGTCCTCGGCCGTCATCCCCTCGAAGTCACTCCGCGTCGTGCCCAGCTCAGGATGGTGAAAGAGCGGCTCGCGGCGCTGCAATTCGCGCAACACCGGCTCGAGCGCCGGGGCGGTAATGAGGGTGGGTTCCATGTTATTCACCTTCCGCTAATCAGCAGTCTTGGGTCAGTGGACGGCACTCTTTACAACCTCGCCGCCTTTCATCACGAACGCCACCGACTGCAGTCGTGTCACATCCGCAAGCGGATCCCCGCTCACACCAACAATGTCTGCGAAACGGCCCACCGCAATGGCGCCCACGTCCGCGGAACGGCCGAGTGCCTCGCCAGCCGTGACGGTCGCGGCCTGGAGGGCCTGCATCGGCGTCATTCCCCACTTCACCATCGTGGCGAACTGGCGAGCATTGTCACCGTTGGGATAGACGCCCGCGTCAGTGCCAAAGATCATCTTCACGCCTGCCTTTACCGCGGCCTGGAAGGTCTGGCGCTGTTTCAGCCCGACCAGCCGTTCCTTTTCCAACGACTCCTTGAAAGTGCCGTTCTTCTCTCCCTCAGCGAGGATGTAGTCATCGTTGTAGATGTCCATCGAGAAGTACGTGCCGTGTTCCTTCGCGAGCGCGAAAGCCTCCGCATCGGCGAAGCTGCAGTGTTCGATGGTATCGGCGCCAGCACGGATCGCATCCTTGATGCCCGCAGCGCCATGGGCGTGAACGGCAACCTTCAGCCCCAACATGTGGGCCTCGTCCACGAGCGCTTTCATCTCCACGAGACTGTATTGTTGGCCGCTGGCACTGTCCGTTTTGGAGAGCACTCCGCCGGTCGCACAGAACTTGATGACCTCCGCCCCATACTTCCTCAGTTTGCGCACGGTGGCCCGGATCGCCTCGGGACCGTCAGCGACCGCAGGCGAGGGCACGTTGATGGACGGAGGGAATTCGGTTGAGTCACAGTGGCCGCCTGTCGCCCCGATCGCGTAGGTTGCCGGGACTATGCGCGGACCGGGCACATAGCCCGCTTCGATGGCCTGCTTCAGCGCGACGTCATCGTAGTTTGCAGAGCCGACATTGCGGATGGTGGTGAACCCGGCATCGACTGTCTTTCTGGCGTTTGCGACGCCGACGATCGTCCAGAAGTTGTCGGTGAACTCGAGCCCGCGGTAACCGCTATAACGCGGATCACCCGTGATATGCGTGTGCATATCGATCAATCCCGGCAGAAGGGTCATTCCCGGCAGATCGATGCGCCGCGCGCCCTCCGCAGGTAGCGTCTGTGATTCAGCGGAGCCGACCGCCGTGATGCGGCCATCCGTGATGGTTATTCGTGGGTGCTCGACGACCTTACCCGCGACGACGTCTATCATACGGTCCGCAGTGACGATCAGCGTCTCGGCGCGGCTCGCGCCCGCCAGGCCAAAGCCCAGCAAGAGCAGTATCAGCAATGTCCCTGGATGGCGGCCCGGATGTTGTATTTTCTTCTGACGGAGGTGTTGCATCTCAATGATGTCCGCCCGGGCCATGTACGTGGCCGTGCGCCAGCTCCTCCTCGGTCGCATCCCGGACCTCGACAATCTCGATGTCAAAGTTCAGGTTCTTGCCCGCCAATGGATGGTTGCCGTCGATAGTGACCATGTCGCCGGTGACGGCCGTGACGGTCACCGCACGCGGGCCCTCGTCGGTCTGGGCGTGCAGCCGCATTCCGACGGTAATCTTTGCAATCCCCTTCAACGAGCGGCGCGGAACCTTCTTGATGAGATCCTTGCTGTGCTCGCCGTAACCCTCGGCGGGCGTGACTTTGACAGTCAGCTTGTCGCCGGCGCTCTTGCCTTCCAGCTCGCGCTCGAGTCCTGGCACGAGATTGCCATGCCCCTGCAGATAGGCGAGGGGCTCGCCGTCGGCGGAGCTGTCGATGACTTCCCCGGCATCATCCTTGAGGGTGTAGTTGAACGTGACGACGGAGTCTTTCTTGATGGTCAAGGCGGCTCTTCCAGGTAGTGGCGGCAGGTAATGGCGCGGGCGGGTAAGATCGAGTGCGGAAGGATAGCAGGACTCAAGACATGGCCGAAAACCCCTTCGCGCGCCCCAGCACGCTGCCGTACCGGCTGCCGCCGTTCGATGGCATCCAGAACACGCACTACCGCCCGGGTTTCGAGCAGGGCATGCTCGAGCAGCGCGCGGAAGTTCGGCAGATCATTCAGGATCCCGGCGCACCGGATTTCCAGAACACCCTGGTCGCCCTGGAGCGCTCCGGGCAGATGCTGAGCCGCGTGGCGGCGGTGTTTTTCAATCTGAATGCGTCCAATACCGACCCGCAGATGCAGGAGATCGACTCTGAGATCGCGCCCAAGCTGCAGGCCCATGAGGATGCAATCTTCCTCGACGCTGAGCTGTTTGCGCGTGTGGACGCCGTTTACCGGCGCCGCGCCAGCCTGCAGCTGGATGGTGAGTCGTTGCAGTTGCTGGAGCGCTATCACACCGAGTTCGTGCGTGCGGGTGCGCGTTTGTCGCAGACCGATAAGACCCGGCTGCGGGACATCAACGGACAGCTCTCCTCGTTGACCACGCAGTTCAAGCAGAACGTATTGAAGGCGACCAAAGATGGGGCCGTCATCGTTGATACTGCCGGGGAGCTGGAAGGGTTGTCGGCCGAGCAGATAGGGGCCGCTGCCAGCGCGGCGCAGGCGCGGGGCCTCGCAGGCAAGTGGCTGATCACATTGCAGAACACGACCAATCAGCCGCCGCTGGCGCAGCTGAAAAATCGGGCCTTGCGCGAGCGGATCTACAAGGCCTCCACCGCGCGCGGGCTGCGCCCGGACGCGGATGGCGCTGACAATGCGGCGGTCATTGCACAGATCGTACGGCTGCGTGCCGAGCGCGCCGCGTTGTTGGGTTACCCCAATCACGCGGCCTACCAACTGGAGGACGAATCCGCGGCCAATCCTGCAGCCGTGCACCAGATCCTGACTGAGCTTGCCCCTGCTGCGCTCGCCCAAGCGCAGCAGGACGCGGCCGACATGCAGCGGCTGATCGATGCGGCGGCCGCCTCGAACCACACAGCCCCGTTCGCCCTGGCGCCGTGGGATTGGGCGTACTATGCGGAGAAGCTGCGCCGCGCACGTTTCGATTTCGACCAGGCGCAGGTGAAGCCTTACTTCGAGTTGGAGCACGTGCTGCGCGATGGCGTGTTCCACGCGGCACAGCAGCTGTACGGGTTGGAGTTCAAGGAGCGTACGGATCTGCCGGTGTATCACCCCGACGTCCGCGTGTTCGAGGTCTTCGATAACGACGGCACGCCGCTCGCGCTGTTCCTGGGAGACTACTTCGCCCGCGACAACAAGCAGGGCGGTGCCTGGATGAACAGCTTCGTGCGCCAATCGAAGCTCTTCGGGCTGAAGCCGGTCGTGGCTAACAACACCAACATTCCGAAGCCGCTGCCGGGGCAGCCGGCGCTGCTCACCTTCGAGGAGGTGATCACGCTGTTTCACGAGTTCGGGCATGCGCTGCATGGAATGCTTTCGAACGTGCAATACCCGCTGCTGTCGGGAACGGCTCTGCCGCGGGACTTTGTGGAGTATCCGTCGCAGTACAATGAAATGTGGGCGCGCGAGCCGGGCGTACTTGCGAACTACGCGCGTCATTACCAGACGGGTGATACTCTGCCCCAGGAGCTGCTTGCCAAGGTCCTGGCAGCCCAGAAGTTTGACCAGGGATACGCGACGACCGAGTACCTGGCCGCCGCATTGTTGGATCAGTCATGGCACGGGATCACCGCCGCGCAGGCTCCGACTGCCGCTGCCGTGCCGGAGTTCGAAGTCGCGGCGCTGCGCGAGAACGGAATACGCCACCCCGTAATACCGCCCAGGTACCACTCAACGTATTTCTCCCACATTTTTGCCGGTGGCTATTCGGCCGGCTACTACGCGTACCTGTGGAGCGAAGTGCTGGCGCGCGATACCGGCCAGTGGATGCACGCTCACGGCGGGCTGACACGCGCGAATGGGAATCGCCTCCGGGAGACGGTGCTGTCACGCGGGCGAACTGCCGATCCGCAGTCAATGTTCCGGGATTTCTATGGCGGCCCCCCCGATATCGGGCCACTGCTGGAGTATCGGGGCTTGAATCCGTCCGCGCGGGCGGAACGCTGATCTCAAGCTGACGGGGCACCAGCGGTCAGGCGCGCCATGCTGATCAGTGCAGCTATGACAGCGACGGCGGCAGCAGCCCACAACACTACATTCGACCCCGTAGCCGGATACGCACGGAACAGGATGGCAACGCCCGCTGCTCCGCACGCCTGACCCAACAATCGCGCGGTTGCAAGCATGCCTCCCGCGGCGCCGCTGCGTGCTCTTGGCGCTGCCGATAACAGCGTACGGTTGTTTGGTGTCTGGAAAAATCCGAATCCCACTCCGCACAGGGTCATGCGCCAGATGAGGTCGGCCGCCGAGCCTCCGGCGGGAAACAGAGCCAGAGCCGTGAGCCCGGCGGCCAGTATCAGGAGCCCGAGCCCGCCGAGTATGCCGGCGGGATAGCGGTCCGCGAGGCGGCCCGCAATGGGCGCCGCGATTGCCACTGCGACCGGCCAGGGCGTCATGAAGAGTCCCGTTTCCACGGCACTGCGTCCCAGGCGCTGGATCTCGAACGGCAGACTCACGAGCCCTGCCATCTGGGCCATGAATGAGGCGATGGAGGTCGCAATCGACAGCGCGAACAGCCTGATCCTCAACAGATCGAAGGGGATGATGGGGGCGGAGCGGTCGCTCTCATGACGCACCAGCGCGAAACCCAACAGTCCAGCTGCTCCCAGTTGCAGCGCGGCGAGCGGTCCCGCGCAATGGTGTGCAAGCGACTGCAGGCCGCCGATCAGGAGCGCGAAAGTGGCGGCATTCAGCAACGCACCAACATAGTTGAGGCGGCGTGGCGACTTGCCCGTCTCAGGCAAGGCGCGCAGGGCTATGCTGAAGGCGATCAGGCCGATGGGCACATTGATTCCAAACAACCAGCGCCAGTGTGCGATGGCCAATATTGCCGCGGCGATCGTCGGACCGATCGCGGCTGATACGCCAACTACAAACGCGTTGATGCCTATTGCCCGGCCGAGCAATCTTTGTGGGTATGTGAAGCGGACCAACGCGGCGTTGACACTCATGATGCCGGCCGCGCCGAGGCCCTGCACGATTCGCGCGAAACTCAGGGCCGGCAACGATGTGGCGAAGGCACACCCGAGGGATGCCAGGGTGAATACCATCAGCCCGGCCTGCGAGATGCGCCGGTAGCCGACGATTTCTCCGAGCGAGGCGAGCGGCAGCAGAGCCGCCAGGATGGCGAGCTGGTAGGCATTGATCACCCAGATCGAGGCCGCATTGCTGGCGTGAAAATCGCGGGCGATGGATGGAAGCGCCACGTTGGCAATGCTGCTGTCGAGGACCGACATGCTGATCGCGAGGACCGTTGCCGCGATGGCCCAGTAACGGCGGGGAACGGGAAGCCCGTCCGGGTTGGGTGTGCCCACCGGATCGTGCGCACTTGAACCTGGCGCTGGCGCTCCCATCTACTAAGCTCGCATGCGATCAAACCGCGGTTTTCTGCTCTTCATAGGCCTGCTCGGGCTGCTGCACGCCTACATAGGATGGCGCGTGCTGCCGGACCTGGGAGCTGGGGCATGGGCCGCAGGCGCGGTTGTGCTCGCCGCATCCTATGCCCTGATGCTGCTGGCGGTAGTGGCTCGCGCCATCTGGCCGAGGCCGCAGGCAGACCGGTTCGCAGCTCCAGGGCTGTTCATGGCCGGCTTCTTCTCCTCTATTCTGGTTCTTACGCTGTTGCGCGACCTGGTGCTGCTCGTGGCCATTCTCGCGTTGTCGAGCGCGCATGTATATATCCTGAAAACGGCCTCGGCCACCGCCATTGCCGCCCTGTCCGTATTTGCGACCGCGGTAGGCTTCGCAAGCGCGCGGCGCCGAGCGCGCATCGTCAATGTCGATGTGCCGATACAGGATCTGCCTCATGCGCTGCACGGGTTCTGCATTGCCCAGATCAGCGATGTCCATGTCGGCGCTACGATCCGGAAGGAGTATGTCGAGGCCATCGTGGAAGCGGTGAATGGACTGCACCCGGATCTCATCGCCGTGACAGGTGATGTGGTGGATGGGCCGGTGCGGGAGCTCGCACCTCACACGGCCCCGCTGGGCAAGCTGAGTGCCCGCCATGGAGCATTCCTGGTGACCGGCAATCACGAGTACTACTCGGGAGCCAGCGACTGGACGGCCGAGTTCAAGCGGCTGGGGCTGAAGGTGCTGCTCAACGAGCACACGGTCGTGACCCATGATGGCGCGGCGCTGGTCGTCGCTGGCGTGACCGACTACAGCGCCCATTATTTCAATCCGGCACAACGCAGCAATCCGGCAGGCGCACTCGCGGGCGCGCCCCGCGACGCCGGCGCGAAAATCCTGTTGGCGCATCAACCGCGGTCGGCCGCGGCGGCCGCCACGGCCGGCTACGATCTGCAGTTATCCGGTCATACCCACGGTGGCCAGTTCTGGCCCTGGAACCTGTTCGTGCGTTTCCAACAGCCGTTCACTGCCGGGCTGCACCGCCTGAACAGGCTGTGGGTGTATGTCAGCCGGGGCACGGGTTACTGGGGGCCTCCCAACCGATTTGGCGCCCCCTCGGAGATCACGCGGTTGAGATTGGTGCCTGCGTGATGTCGGCCGGGGCGCGGGCCGGCGGGCACGGCTCGCGCGCATCGGCTGATCGGTCGGGCATTCTCGCTACTTCAGGGCTGCAGCTTTCCAGCCGCCGCCCAGCGCCTGAATCATTGCCACACTGGCCTGCAGGCGGCCTGACAGCACGTTCAGCGAGTTCTGCTCGCTGTTGAGCCGCGTCGTTTGTGCGGTGATGACACTGCTGTAGGGCACCGTGCCCGCCTTGTATTGATTCAGCGTCAGCGTCTCCGCCTCCCTGGCGGCCTTCACCGCCGATTCCTCGATGACTGCGCTCTGTTCCAGGACCCGCAGCGTAGCGATGTTATCTTCGACCTGCTGCAGGCTGGTCAGTACCGTCTGCCGATAGTTGTCCACCCGCTGCTCGTAAGTGGCGCGCGCCTGGGCAACTTCCGCGCGCCGCAGGCCAGCATCAAACACTGACAGGGCCACCGTTGGGCCGATGGCCCAGACGCGGTTCGCGGTGCGAATCAAGCGGCTGATGGTGTTTCCCTGATAGTCATCGGAACCCGTGATGGTCAGGCTGGGGAAGAACGCCGCAATCGCCACTCCGATCTGGGCATTGGCCGCGGCGAGCTGGCGCTCGGCCTGGGCCACGTCCGGCCGCCGCTCGAGCAGCTCGGAGGGCAGTCCGGCCGGTACCGTCGGCACATCCGTGCGCATCGCGGCGGGGGCAATCGAGAATTGCGCCGGTTGTTGCCCCACCAACACGGCAATGGCGTGCTCCAGGATGGCGCGCTGCAGCGGCGCGTTGACTTGCTGCGCCTGGCTCGACAGGAGTTGAGTTTGCGCAGTGACGACATCGGCTTTGGCGGCCACCCCGACGCGGTAGCGGTTTTCGGTAATCTTCAGCGACTGCTGCTCGGCCGCCACGATGTCATTCAGAATGATCTGCAACTGGTCCTGGGCGCGCAACTCGAAGTAGGCGGTGGCAAGGTCCGCCTGCGCGGCGAGGCGCGCGCTCGCCAGGGCTGCCTCGCTTGCCTGCATGGAGGCACGGCTGCTCTGGCTGGAGCGGCGGATCTGTCCCCACAGATCGATGTCCCAATTGCCTGCAATGCCGGCGCTGGTGACGGTTCTCGCGTCGCTGTCCCCCACGACGGTTCGTTGGCGGCTGGCGCTGAGGCCAAGCTGTGGCCAGAAACCCGACCGTGCCTGGCGAACCAGCGCGCGTGCCTCTTCAACCGCTGCGGCTGCTGCCTTGATGTTCTCGTTCGAGATGTTGAGCTGGGACTCCAGGCCGTTCAGCACGTCATCATTGAAGATCTGCCACCACGGGCCCCGATCGAGCGCATCGTTCGGCTCGCTGGGTTTCCAACCGTCCTGCTCCTTGTATGCCGCGCTGGCATCGAGCGCGGGACGTTTGTAATTCGGCCCCACCGCACAAGCGGTCAGCAACGCAAAGCTCGCCGCAACGAGCGCTCCTCGAACGATATGCATCAGGTGCTCGCTTGCAGCAGCTGGGTTTGCTTGTATCTGTTCTTGCGCCCCCAGCGATGGATATACAGGTAAACGACGGGTGTCGTGTACAGAGTCAACAATTGACTGACGACGAGTCCGCCAACTATGGATATGCCCAGCGGACGCCGCATCTCGGTTCCGTCGCCATAGGCAACCGCCAGCGGTAGCGCGCCTGCGATGGCCGCAAACGTCGTCATCATGATCGGCCGGAATCGCAACGAGCAGGCCCTGGCGATCGCCTCGCGTGGTTCCAGTCCCTGGGTGCGTTCGGCCTCGAGGGCAAAGTCCACCATCATGATCGCATTTTTCTTGACGATGCCGATCAACAGCAGGATCCCCAGGAAGGCGATCAGGCTGAATTCCATGTCAGTGGCCAACAAGGCCAGCAGCGCGCCCACTCCGGCTGAGGGCAGCGTGGACAGGATCGTGACCGGCTGGCTGTAGCTCTCGTACAGCATTCCGAGCACTACGTAGATCGCCAGTAGCGCCGCCAGCAACATCAGGGGCTGGGCGCTGGCGTTCTGTTGAAACAGACGGGCCGTACCATAGTTGCCGCCGTGAATGCTCGCGGGGACGTGAATGTGATTCATGGTTCTTTCGATGGCCGCCATGGCCGCGGGGAGCGTTACCCCCGGGGACACGTTGTAGGAGAACGATGTCGAGGCCTGCGTCCCGGTGTGATTTACCGTGGTGGGTGTCGATCCGGTAGCAAAGTGACTGAAAGCTGAAAACGGCACCATGGTCTCGGCGCGTACACTCACCGCGGAGCCCGTAGACGTGTTGCCGCGGCCGGCATTCGCCAATGAGTTAGCTGCGAGGTTGCGCGCGGTATCCTCCGCAACAGCAGCCGGATCCGTGCTCGTGCTCGTTGTCGCGGAGCTGGCGGCACTACTGGTGGGCTTGATCGAGGTTGTGCCCGCAACGGCCTGAGTTGCTTGTGTGCCGGTGACGGCGCCGCCGGACGTGCTTACATAAAGTTGCTTCAGGACCTCCGGGTTCTGCCAGAACTCCGGAGCCACTTCCATGATCACGTGGTACTGCTGTGGGCTGAAGGGATTGTAGATGGTCGAGACCTGCGACTGCGCGAACGCATTGCTCAGGGTGTTGTCGATCTGACTTGCCGTGAGGCCGAGACGCGAGGCAGCGTCGCGATCGACGATCAGGTCGGCCTCGAGTCCCCCCGGTTGCAAGTCAGTATCCACATCGGCGACTTCGGGCACGTCCTGCAGGGCTATTTGCAGCTTGCGCGACCATTCGCGCAATTCGTTCAGATCATCGCCGAGCAGCGTGTACTGGTATTGGGAGTTGCCCGAGCGCCCGCCGCCGCCGCCGATGTCCTGCGCCGCCTGCAGAAAGCTGGCAACGCCTGTGACGGCATTCAGCCGGGGCCGCAGGCGCTGGATGACCTGGTCTGCCGAAACATCCCGCTCGGAGCGTGGCTTGAGAGTCAACTGCACGTTGCCACCCACGCCACCCCCGCCCGGTCCGAATCCGCCGCCCCCCACGGAACCCGTCACGTACTGCACCGCGGGGTCCCGCTGGATGATGCTGGCTACCTGCTGCAGCTTGGACTTCATCAGTTGGAACGAAGCGGACGCATCTCCCCGGATGCCGCCGAAAATCATGCCCGTATCCTGCTGCGGGAAGAATCCCTTCGGGATCACGATGTACAGGTAGACGTTCAGACACACCGTGGCGAGCAGGAACAACATCATCAAACGGCGGTGATCCAGTGACCAGCCGAGAGTGCGCTCGTAGCCCGCGCGCAAGCGCTGGAAATTCCGCTCGAAGGCCACAGCGAAGCGGGTCGGTTTGCGGCCCGCATCGCGGCCCAGCAACCGCGAACACATCATGGGCGTCGCGGTCAGCGAAATGACCAGTGAGATCAGGATCGCAACTGACAGGGTCACTGTGAATTCGCGGAACAACTTGCCGACAATCCCACCTGCCAGCTGGAAGGGGATGAAAACCGCGATCAGCGACAGGCTCATGGAGATGACGGTGAAGCCCACTTCGGTCGCGCCCTTGAGAGCTGCCTGCATGCGCGTCATGCCCGCTTCGATGTGCCGCGTGGTGTTTTCCATTACGACGATGGCGTCGTCCACCACGAAGCCGGTGGCAATGGTCAATGCCATCAGTGAGAAGTTGTCCAGTGAGTAGCCAAGCAGATACATCGCCCCGAAAGTGCCGATCAGGGAGATGGGGACCACGACTGCCGGAATGAGCGCCGCACGATAACTGTGCAGGAACATGTACACGACCAGGATTACCATGGCCACCGCGAGCAACAGGGTCTCCTCCACCTGGCGCAGTGAAGCGCGGATGGTGAGCGAGCGGTCCAGGGTCACGACCAGGTCGATCTTCGGATCTATCGAAGCCCGCAGCAGTGGCAACTCGGCCTTCACCGCATCGACCACGTCGATGATGTTGGCGCCGGGTTGCTGGAATACCTGAACTGACACGGCAGGCTTCCCGTTGTACAGCCCATACGTGCGGATGTTTTCGGTGGCGCCGTCCTGCATGTCAGTGACGGTTGCCACGTCACCCAGGCGAACGGTCGTGCCGTTGCGATTGGCTATGATCAGGTTGCGATAGGGCTCAGCGTCTCTCGCGTTATCGTTCGTGTAGATCTGGTAGTGGACCCGATCATCGGTTTCGATCGCGCCCTTGGGTGCGTTGGCATTTGCATTGGAGATGGCGGCGCGGATGTCCTGCAGGCCGACGCCATATTTGGTTACTGCGAGCGGATTGATTTCAACGCGCACGGCCGGCAGCGCAGATCCGCCGACATTGACTCCACCTACGCCCTCTATCTGCGACAGGCGCTGCGAGATCACGGCGTCGGCGGCGTCGTAGATCTGGCCTTGAGTCAGCACGTCCGAGGTCATCGCGATAGAGAGCACCGGAAACATGGAGCTGTTGAGCTTGCGGTACGTAGGGTTGCGCGTGAGCGCCGAGGGCAGGTCCGCATGGGAGGCAACGATGGCCGCTTGCACGTCCCGGGCGGCCCCGTCGATATCGCGATCGATGCCGAATGTCAGTTGAACGTTCGTATTGCCGACGCTGCTTCGGGATGTCATATCGTCGACATCCGCGATGGCACCCAGATGCCGCTCCAGCGGTGTCGCAACCGAGCTTGCCATCACTTCCGGGCTGGCCCCCGGAAGCGAGGCGCTTACGAAGATAGCCGGCGCCTCGATCTTCGGCAGGGGAGCGACCGGAAGAAGCGTGAAGGCGACGATGCCGCAGAGCGCGACGCCCAACGTCAACAAGGTCGTCGCAACCGGCCTCGAGATGAAGGGAGCGGAAATGTTCACGCCGGATGGTCCGCCAGACCGCCTTCCTCGCTTCTGGGCCTGCGCTTCGCGAGGCGATCGAATGCGAGGTAAATGACGGGTGTCGTAAATAAGGTCAGGACCTGACTCACCAGAAGCCCCCCGACGATGCTGACGCCCAGTGGATGCCGCAGCTCAGAACCCGTGCCGGTACCGAACATCAGCGGCAGGGCGCCGAACATGGCGGCCACGGTGGTCATGAGAATCGGCCGGAACCTCAAGAGGCACGCCTGGTAGATGGCCTCGCGCGGACTCAGGCCCTGTTCGCGCTCGGCATCGATGGCGAAGTCGATCATGAGGATGGCGTTCTTCTTCACGATGCCGATGAGCAGAATGATGCCGATCAGCGCAATGATGGTGAGGTCGTCACCCGCGAGAATCAGCGCGAGCAGAGCGCCGATGCCGGCCGATGGGAGCGTCGACAGAATCGTAATCGGGTGTATGAAGCTCTCGTATAGCACCCCCAACACGATGTACATGACGAGCACCGCGGCGAGGAGCAGCAGTAATTCGTTGCTCAGGTTGCTTCTGAAGGCGAGCGCCGCGCCCTGGAAGGTCGTATGGACGTTGCTTGGAATGCCGGCTTGCTGCTCGGCCGTTTCAATCGCATCCACGGCCGCGCCCAGCGAGACGCCCTGGGCGAGATTGAACGAGACGGTGACAGCCGGGAACTGGGCCAGATGGTTGATCAGCAATGGCCGCGACTCCATGGTGACCTTGGCAATGGCTGACAGGGGCACCTGTCCGCCGCCTGCCGAAGGCAGGTAGATCGACGCCAATGAGTCCACCGTCCGGTACGAGGCGGGATCTGCTTCGAGAATGACTCGATACTGGTTGGATTGCGTGAAGATGGTTGAGACGATGCGCTGGCCGAATGCATCGTACAGTGCGTTATCCACGGTACCGACGCTGATGCCCAGACGCGCGGCACTGTCGCGATCGATGGTGACCTGGACGGCCAGGCCGTTGTCTTCCTGGTTGCTGACGACATCCGCAAGTTCGGGCCGTTGCCGCAGGATGGACAGGAGCTTCGGTGTCCAGCCCGACAGAGTGGGCGCGTCGGCGCTCTCGAGCGTGAAGTTGTATTGAGTCCGGCTGATAGTGTTGTCGAGCGTCAGATCCTGCACCGGCTGCATGTACAACGTGATGCCGGCAATATTGGCCGTCTCCTCCCGCAGGCGGCGGATGATCTGGGTTGCGGTAAGTGAGCGCGAGTCGCGCGGTTTGAGGTTGATGAGGAAGCGGCCGCTGTTCAGAGTGACGTTGTTACCGTCGATCCCGATGAACGATGACAGGCTGGCGACGTCCGGATCTTTGAGAATCACCGCGGCGAGCGCTTGCTGACGCTCCGCCATTTCGGCGTAGGACACCCCCTCGGTCGCATCCGATACGCCCTGGATGAGCCCGGTATCCTGGTCGGGAAAGAAGCCCTTCGGAATCAACACATAGAGGGCGGCGGTAATCACGAGCGTTGCCAACGCGACACCCAGGGTCAGGCGCTGATGATCGAGCACCCAGGTCAACTTGTGGCCATACCAGGTGGCGAGTTTCGCGAACCAATCCGACTCCCGGGTGTGCTCCTGCTCCTGGGGGCGGTGCTTGAGCAGATTTGCGCACATCATGGGCACGAGGGTGAGGGAGACGACCGCGGAGATCAGGATGGTGACCGCGAGGGTCACCGCGAATTCGCGAAACAACCTCCCCACCACGTCCTGCATGAACAGCAGTGGAATCAAGACCGCGATCAGCGAGACGGTCAGGGAAATGATGGTGAAGCCGATCTGTCCGGCGCCCTTCAGCGCCGCCTGCAGCGGCCGCTCGCCTTGCTCGATGTAGCGCGCGATGTTCTCGATCATCACGATGGCATCGTCGACCACGAAGCCGGTCGCGATGGTGAGTGCCATCAACGACAGATTGTTGAGACTGAAACTCGCGAGGTACATGACTGCGAATGTGCCGATCAGCGACAGCGGCACCGACAGACTCGGAATCAGCGTGGCCCGCAGATTGCGTAGGAACAGGTAGATGACGAGTACGACCAGGATCACCGCCAGAGTCATTTCGAGCTGCACGTCGCGAATGGACGCGCGGATAGTGGTGGTGCGATCCGTCAGGACGGCGACGTCCACCCCTTGGGGCAGCGAAGCCTGGATGGTGGGCAGCAGCTGGTGGATTCGATCGACCACATCCACGACGTTGGCACCCGGCTGGCGCTGCACGTTGAGGATCAGTGCCGCGGAGCTGTTCATCCAACCGCCGAGTTTCGTGTTCTCGGCGCCGGAAACCAGTGAGGCTACATCCTGCAGGCGGACGGGCGAGCCGTTACGGTAAGCGATGATGATGTTGCCGTATTCTTCCGCGCTCTTGATCTGATCGTTGGTATTGATCGTGTAGGCGCGGGAGGGGCCATCGAGTTGTCCCTTGGGCCCATTCTGGTTGGCGACGTTGATCGTCGTTCGCAGATCATCGAGGTTGAGGCCGTAAGCGGCCAGCGCGCGCGGATTGACGACGACTCTGACAGCGGGCCGCTGGCCGCCGCTGATACTGACCACGCCAACGCCCTTGAGCTGCGAGATCTTCTGCGCGATGCGCGTATCCACCATGTCCTGCACTTCGGTCAGTGGCATTACCTTGGAAGTGATCCCCAGAGTGAGCACAGGCGCATCGGCCGGGTTGACCTTGGCATAGATCGGCGGCGCGGGCAGATCCTGCGGTATCAGGTTCTGCGCGGCGCTGATCGCCGCCTGTACCTCCTGCTCGGCCACATCGATCGGCAAAGACAGGCTGAACTGCAGAGCAATGACCGAGGCGCCCGCCGAGCTCGTCGAGGACATCTGGTTCAGGCCGGGCATCTGCCCGAACTGCTTCTCCAGCGGCGCGGTGATCGCTGAAGTGATTACCTCGGGGCTGGCGCCCGGGTAGAACGTCTGTACCTGGATGGTCGGATACGCGACTTCGGGCAGTGCCGAGAGGGGCAGCTGCAGGTAGGCGATCAGGCCGACCACCAGGATGGCCACCATCAGCAGGGTGGTGGCGACCGGCCGCAGTATGAACAGGCGCGACGGGTTCATGCGTCTTCAGTTACTGCCCTGGCCCTGTTGCGCTTTGCGGCGCTGGCCTCTGGAGCCATCATGCTTGCGAGGCAGCGCGGCTGCCTGTTGCGGATGTTGTGGCGTGTTGGCTGGCAGAAGCACGGGCGCGCCGTCCCGCAAACGGTCGCCACCTTCGGTGACGACGAGGTCACCCGGTGCGAGCCCCTTCGTCACTGCAACCCGCTCGCCATCTATGACACCCAGTGCAACCGGACGGACCGAGACCTTGCTCTCGGCAGGATTCACCAGATAGACGAATGTCCCGGCGACGCCGTCGGGCGCGCCACGATGCACCGCGGCTCCCGGGACTACGGTCTGGTCGCGCAGCACGTTCACGACGAGTTTGATATTGACGAACTGATTGGCGAAGAGGCGGCCGTCCTTGTTGTCGAACAACGCTCGCAACTTGATGGTGCCCGTCGTCGTGTCGATCTGGTTGTCGAGGTTCTTGACCTGTCCTTCGGCAAGCTTGGTGCTATTGGCGCGATCGTAAGCCTCGGCAGTCAGCGTGGCGCCCTGCTGCATCCGTTGCATCAGAGTGGTCACGTTGTCCTCCGGGACGGCGAAGATTGCGGAGATGGGCTGCAGCTGGGTAACGACGACGATCCCGGTGGTCGCGCCCGTCGTGACGTAGTTCCCCTGATCGACCTGGCGCAGACCGACTCGGCCCGTTACGGGCGAGACGATGTGGGTGTACTGCAGGTTGATCTGCGCGTTCTGCACGGCAGCCTGGTCGGATTCGATCATGCCGCCGTATTGATCAACCAGGGCACGTTGATTGTCGAGCTGCTGTTGGGCAACCGAGTCTTCCTTGATCAACTCCTCGAAACGCTTCAAATCGAGCTTGGCATCGGCCAGCAGGGCCAGGTCGCGCCGCAGGTTGCCCTTCGCCTGATCCAGGGCGGCCTGATACGGGCGCGGATCGATTTCGGCGAGAAACTGGCCGGCCTTCACGAGCTGGCCTTCCTCGAAAGCTATCTTCGTCAGAATCCCACTGACCTGCGGTCTTACCGTCACGGTGGCGAGCGGCGTGATGGTGCCCAAGGCCGGAATCCGCACTTCGATGTCGCCGGAGCTCACTGGGGCTACTGTCACGGCAACCGGGCCGTTGGGCCCGCCACGCCCGCCACCGCCCCTGCCGTCCATGCGGACGCGCCCGGACGCTCCCGCGCGGGGACCGTCTTCCATCCGGGCCGCCTCCTGTTGGGCTTTGTGGTGTCTGAGCACGAGCAGGACGAGCGCCGCGAAGGCCACCACTACAATCAGCACTACTCGATATCTGCGGAAGAACGACTGCGGCTGGGTCGCCGAGGCGTAAGTCTCGTTATCCTTTTCGTTTACCACGTACTCACCCGGTTGCGTCTCCCGATCTGACGGCGCGCTCGAAGTAACCCGCGCTCGAATTCGATGTCTCTGCGTTGACTGTGCAATAGCGGTGGAAGTTTCCGGCTTTCCAGCTCCAGACACTGCAAAGAAATGTTGCTGCGCTTAGCCGGAAGTGCTTGACAGCAAAAGGGTCTTGTGGGGACCCTACATCGTTCCCGGCAGCATGGCATCTTACTTGCTGTGCCAGGTTCCATGTCTACTGCGTTGCGGTCAGCGAGCCGGGGTGATTTGGCGATCAGTGTGGTCGGGTTGGCGATCAGTGCGCTGACCCTGTGCGGCTGTGGGGGGACCGCGCGTTTGCCGCTCGAAGCGGGGATGGGGCCGCATCCGCAGATTCCCCCGCCCGAAAAGTCGCTGTTGCCTACCATTCATGTGGCGCCCGCGAAGGGCTGGCCGCCAAGCGATAAGCCGGTGCCGGCCGCCGGCCTGACCGTGACCGCTTTCGCAACGGGGCTGGCTCATCCGCGCTGGCTGTACGTTCTGCCAAATGGCGATGTACTGGTCGCCGAAACGAACGCGCCACCCAAGCCGCAGGACGGTAAGGGCATCCGCGGCTGGGTACAGAAACAATACATGAAGCGCGCGGGCTCGATCGCGCCCAGCGCCAACCGGATCACTCTGCTGCGGGATTCCCGCGGTGCCGGTACCGCCGAGCAGCGCTTCGTGTTCGCTGAGAAGTTGAATTCGCCATTTGGAATGACGCTGGTGGGCAACCAGCTCTACGTGGCTGACTCTGATGCGGTCCTCGCCTTCAGGTACGTCGAAGGCGCAACCAGTGTCGCCGGCCCCGGCGTGAAGGTGGTGGACCTGCCGGCAGGTCCGATCAATCACCACTGGACGAAAAATCTCATCGCCAGCCCGGATGGCTCGCGGCTGTATGCGACCGTGGGTTCCAACAGTAACGCGGGGGAGAACGGTCTTGCCGCCGAACAGGGGCGCGCGGCGGTCTGGGAGATCGATCCTATGACCGGGCAGCATCGGATCTACGCCTATGGTCTGCGCAATCCCAATGGGCTCGCGTGGGTACCCGAGACCGGAAAGCTGTGGGCCGTCGTGAACGAGCGTGACGAGCTTGGCAACGATCTCGTCCCTGATTTCATGACGGCCCTGGTGGAGGGAGGTTTTTACGGATTTCCATACAGCTACTACGGTGCGCATGTGGATGGTCGCGTAAAGGAGCAGCGGCCCGAGCTCGTCGCGAAAGCGCTGGTTCCTGACTACGCCCTGGGCCCGCACACCGCTTCGCTGGGCCTGGTGTTCGATGAAGGCCAGACGGGCCGCGCGTCAGGTCCGTTTTCCCAGGGCATGTTTGTCGGTCAACACGGCTCGTGGAATCGCAAGCCGCCCAGCGGCTATCAAGTCCTGTTTGTGCCTTTCCAGGCTGGGCAACCTTCAGGTGCTCCGATGGAGGTCCTGACTGGCTTCCTGGACGAGAAGGGCAATGCGCGTGGGCGGCCTGTGGGGGTCGCGCTCGACAAGCGAGGGGCGCTGCTGGTTGCGGACGATGTCGGGAATACGGTCTGGCGTGTTGCGCCAGCGACGCCGTAGGACACTACTCACAGAGAATTCGGGCGTTTCTGGATAGTGGCGTGATGCGCGGTTCCCTAGTCTGCGGTGTGACCGCAAGTAACTGGGGGCAATCATGAATGGCAAAGCTTTCGTGGGGGCCATAGCCGCGACCTTGCTCCTTTGCGCGGCGGCACAGGTTGCAAGCAAGCCGGTGGACAATCCGCCGGCCGCGGACAACACATCGCAGCGGTGAGTCGCACCCGCCCAAGTCCTGACCCCGGACGACCGCCGCTGTCCGGCTCATGACAGCGGCGGTATATCATCCCTGGGATGCATAGCCCTGACACCGTAGCCCCCGTTCAGAACCAACGCAATCGCGACAGCTGGCTGTGGCTCACGGCGCTGGGCATCGTCTACGGCGATCTTGGGACCAGCCCTCTCTACACACTGCAGACAGTCACGCAGGCAGTTGGCGGTACGTTCACCCCTGAAAGCGCCTTGGGCGTGCTCTCGCTCATCTTCTGGACGCTGATCATTACCGTTGCGGTGAAATATTGCGCCCTCGTCATGCGGGCGGACAATCATGGCGCCGGTGGCATCATCGCCCTGATGTCGCTGGTCGGGGCGAACAGTCTTCGGCGGGGCGCGAGGACCCTCACTGTGATGGGATTACTGGGCGCGGCGCTCATATATGGAGATGGCGTGATCACACCGGCGATCTCCGTCCTGAGCGCGGTGGAAGGTGTCAATGCGGTAACCGATACTCTCAAGCCCTTTGTCATGCCCGTCGCAGTGCTCATTCTGATCGCACTGTTTGCGGCGCAACGCTTCGGCACCGAGAAAATCGGACAGGCCTTTGGGCCCATCATGCTCCTGTGGTTCAGTGTAATTGGTCTGCTCGGGCTCAAGGGCATAGTGAATAATCCACACGTGCTCGTGGCCGCCAACCCAGTGCACGCCATTGGGTTTCTCGCGCATAGCCATGGCACGGGCATCCTCGTGTTGGGTGGTGTGTTCCTGTGCGTTACCGGGGCGGAAGCGTTGTATGCGGACATGGGACATCTGGGCCGCGGCCCGATTCGGCGTTCGTGGTACTGCATCGTATTGCCAGCGCTGCTGCTGAGTTATGCCGGCCAAACGGCCTTGCTGGTCGAGAGGAAAACGATCAGCGGCAACCCTTTTTTTCAGCTGGCACCTGCGTGGGCGGTCTATCCGCTGGTTTTCCTGGCAACAATCGCGACAGTGATTGCCAGCCAGGCCATCATTACCGGCTCTTTCTCCATGACACGGCAGGCGATGCAGCGGGGATGGCTGCCGGGCGTCAACATCCTACAGACCTCGGACGAGAGATACGGCCAGATCTATGTTCCAGCCGTCAACTGGATGATGATGACGGCTACCGTTGCGATTGCGGTAGCGTTCGGGAGCTCGGACAGACTGGCCGGGGCATATGGCACAGCCGTGGCAACCACCATGTTGTTGACCACTTGCCTGCTGTTTGCGGCGATGCGCAGGGTTTGGCATTGGCCCGCCGCGTTGGCGCTGGGAGTTGCGGGTGTATTTCTCGTGTTGGATGTCGCGTTTTTCTACGCCAATCTCCTGAAGATCGCTGAAGGAGGCTGGTTACCACTGACGGTGGGAGCGGTCATCTTCTTCATCATGACTACCTGGCGTTCCGGCGTGGAATGCGTGCATGACGCCCTCGATCAACCGGATGAGTCAGCCGCGCGGCTGTTGAACGATCTGGCCGCCGGCAAGATACCGCGTGTACCCGGAACGGCTATTTTTCTCACCAAATCCTCCTCGCAGAAGATTGCACCGCTGGTGATTCATCACGTCCAGCATATGGGCTCGCTGCACGAACGGGTAATCATGCTGACGGTTGAATTCGACGAAGTACCCCGAGTCAGTGACGCTCAGCGTTGCCACGAGGAGCACATAGCCGAAGGGATCTGGCATGCGACGGTGCGCTACGGTTTCCTCGAGATTCCAGACTTGCGGCGGGCTCTGTCCAACCTCAGACATCTTGATCAGCTGATTGACACCGACCACGGTGTGTATTTCGCCGCGCGTGATCTAATAGTGCGTAAGCCTGGACATGGGGCGCTCTCACACTGGCGCCTGCCGCTGTTCGCCTTTCTGTATCGCAACGCTGTCAAGGTAGTCGATCGATTCAATCTGCCGTCACGCAACGTCGTCGAAATCGCGCGCAAGATCGAAGTGTAGCTCCATACAGACGCTCGACGGTATCCGTTCGCAGACAGGTTCGTACCAGCACTGCAATAAACGATACGATTGCACGGTCATAGAGTGCGGCGGTGCGACCGCCGTAACTGGAGGCCGAATGGATTTGTCGCGTTACCCTGAGCGCCCGCGCATGGCGCTGATAGCTATCTCAATGGCTACTACGTTGAGTCTCGCCGCAGCCTGGGTGTGCGCCGCGAATCACGCCGCTGCGAATGATGAGGAATCCGCGTTCCTGGTGGAAAACGACGCAGCGATGTCGAAGATGATGGCAGCGATGGCCATAAAGCCCTCGGGTAATGTTGATCGGGACTTCGTTGCGGCCATGGTGCCGCATCACCAGGGCGCGATCGAGATGGCCCAGGCCGAGCTGCGCCACGGCCGTAACGAGCAATTGCGGCGGATCGCTCAGGAAATCATCGTCGCCCAAACACAGGAAATCGCCGCGATGCAGCTGGCAATAGAGAAGGAACCACGCAAATGAAAGTCTTGACATTGGTGCTGCTGAGCGCTGTTGCCGCGGGGTTCGCCACTGCGTGGGCGGGCCAGGCTCCCGAGGCTTTGTCGGCGCCCGATATACCCATCAGCCATCGTGACCGCGTTTATGCGGCCGAGCAGTTTTCCAACACCATCTCGGTGACCGATCCCGCTGACAACACGCTGCTCGGTGTCATCCGCCTGGGTGATACGTCGCCCGGCAATTTCAGCCCGCTGTATCGTGGGCAGCTGCTGGTCCACGGAATGGGATTCTCGCCCGACCATCGCACGCTCGCCGTGGTGTCCGTCGGGTCCAACTCAGTGGCCTTCATCGACACGGCCACGAACGCGGTCAAACACATTACTTACGTGGGCCGATCTCCACACGAAGCGTTCTTCACACCCAATGGCGAGGAAGTGTGGGTGACTGTCCGTGGTGAGAACTACATTTCCGTCCTGGATCCCCGCACCTATGCCGAGAAGACTCGCATCGTCGTGCCGGGTGGCCCAGGCATGCAGATATTTTCCCCCAATGGCAAATACGGCTATATCTGCTCGTCTTTCAATCCTGAGACCGTCGTGGTGACGGTCGCCGATCACCAGATCGTCGGACACGTTCCTCAGGCCAGCCCGTTCTGTCCCAACATTGCGGCCGCGCCGGACGGCAGGCAGGTGTGGCTGACTTTGAAGGATGTCGGCAAGGTGATGGTCTTCGATGCCCAGCCACCCTTTACCGTGCTCAAAACCATCGACACCGGGCCAATCACCAACCACGTCAATTTTGCCCGTAACGGCAAGGGTCTGTTCGCGTATGTCACGGTTGGGGGCTTGAACGTGGTGAAGGTATTCCGCGTGCCGGATGCAACACCGGTCGCGACGATCCCGGTCGGCAAACTACCGCATGGTATCTGGCCCTCCGGCGACGGAAAGCGCGTCTATGTCGGCCTGGAGAATGCGGACAGTCTCACGGCAATCGATACGCTGACCAACAAAGTGGTCGCCGAGGTGCCTATCGGACAGGCGCCGCAGGCTGTCAACTATGTCCCGAATGCGGTTCCACAAGGCAGTGGCGCCGAAGGGCTGCAGCCGCTCGGTGTCGCGGGTGAAGCGGCGCACCTGGCGTTGGCCCCGCCAGCCCCGAACGGCGGTGCCCCGGGCATAAGCTCCACATCGGCGCCGAGCAGCGTCGCCTTGTTTGATCAGGGTCTGTTGCAGGTTCTACAGGTATCCGCGACCGGCCTGCAGCCGCGGCAGCCATATCTGCTGGCCCTGGCAGATCAGCCTGATGGTAGTGGGACGTTGCAGCCGCTCGCCTCGTTCATGACGAATCCGGCCGGGTCGGCTATTGTCAACGCGATTGGCCCGATCCGGCAGATCGTGGAAGTAAAGGCGTCTACGATGCGGCGCTACCTGGTTATTGCGTCCGGGTCTGCTGCACATCCGGGGGAGATTGTTCAGGTGCAGGTGCGTTAGTCCCGCAATCGAAAGCCGTCCGGCGCCCTTTACCCGGAGTCGGACGAATTCGTCGCCACCGCCTCGAGAATGTAGTCCGTCAAGAGCTGCTCGGTTTGCTCATGCATTCCGCGCGTGTTGTAGTTCGTGCTGGTAATTACGACCGCGGCGCCAAGGGCCGGCAAACCGACTGCCTTGTTCCCGCCGTTGCCCGACATATAAAAGGCAGGGTGGATCTTGCCTCCCGAAGCAAAAGACTTCAGCCACCATAGGTATCCATATTGGGTTTGATCGTCGATTTGCGCGTGCGGTTGCGTTGATGAGTGTACCCACGCCTCGTCGAGGATTTGCGTTCCATGCCACTTGCCGCCATCGAGATAGAGTTGCACGATCTTGAGCAGGTCGCGGCTGGTCATTCTCAGGCCGCCACCCGTTTGTGGCGTATTCATCGGCGAGTAGACCCAGGTTACGTTCCGAATGCCAAGCGGATCGAACAGTCGTGCCTGCGCGAATCGGTCTGTGCGAGCTCGCGTGCTCTTCTCAATGACCTCGCTCAGCATAAAGACACCGCCGGTGCAATAGCTGAAAGAACGCCCAAATGGCGGCGCTGCAAGCTCGTTACCCAAGTGCGAACGGCCGCGAATCGGTAAATCGACAATAAACTGGGCCCAGTCCTCGACCAGGTACATTCGTTCTTCGTTACCACGGGAGGCATCATTCCAATCGTCGCACTCCAAAGGAGAGCTCATCGTGAGAAAATCTTCGACCGAAATCTCCCATTTTCTGCGGTCAACATTTTGCATGCGGTGTGCTCGGGCCGGCAGCACATCCAATATGCGAACCTGTGTGCTGGCTAGCGAACCTTGCTTGATAGCGAGACCGACAAGGGCGCCGGTTATGCTCTTAGTCGCCGAACGCGTGTCGCGCTGCGTGTCAGCATCGCCGTCGAAGTAGGCCTCGTAAATGAGCTCCCCATGCCGTGCGATGAGAACGCTGCCGATTTTCTTGAATGTTCCCGACCGAATTGCAGTCTCCATTGGCGCGAGCCGAGTCTTGAGAGAGGTAACCCGGTCCGATGTATCCATCGCCCAATCGGCGGTCATGGGCCCTTGTTCAGCCCCAAAGCAGATGCTGGTCATCACAGTGGCGATGACAACCTGTAGAGCACGCATTCTCTTGGATTTCCCTCTCAATACGACCCGTGAAGCGATTCCTTGCCCGCAAAAGAGCACAAGCCGGCGCGAGGCGTCGGCACAGACGATCGGGCAGTAACCGTTTGATGCGTTGGCGCCGGAAACGTTTGAACGTCGATCACTCGCAAGGATCGAATGGCCCGCATCGCTCCATCGCCGTGAATCATGTCGGCTACTGCGACCGCTCGCGCGTGAGTGCCTGGATTCAGCGCAGACTCAAGCGCGGCCGACAGCGCCGCCGGGGCGCGAGCACTGTCGCAGATTTAGTCCCACCTGTTAGCGTTCTTCGGGAAACCGGGGCGCTGTATCCGAACAATGCAGAAGCGCTGGCCGGTGGGCGCCTGCATTACGACCCATCGCTCCAGGCGGTCCACCACCTTGGCGCCGAGTCTCTCCAGGCGGTCTACCTCGGCAGGGATGTCGTCAGTCTCGATATCGATGTGAACGCGGCTTTCGTGCTCCACCTTCTGGATCTCCACGATGGGCTCGTCAGGTGGTGTTTGCAGCATACGGTAATTGCCGCGGCTGCCAGGATGCGTGAGGTCTACGGCGCGACCGAGCGCTTGCGCCCAGAAGCGGGCCGCCTCGTCCACGTTGGGTGTGTTGCAATCAATCAGTAGGGCACAAAGACGGGAATGATGCATATCGGTGTCTCCCGGGTTTCCGAGGGCACGAAGATAACGCCTCGAGGCGACGCGCGCGCCCTTCTCAGCTCGTCCACCATACGATGAATTCCTTGAACCCGATGTAGCCGTCTCCCTCTGTATCGGCTACGTCGAAGTCGAGCAAGCATTCTTCCTGCGAGACGTCGCCGTCCAGCCTGATCAGAAGAGCGTGAAACTCTGCCGGATTGATGAAGCCATCGCCGTTGAGGTCGCACGCGTCGAATGTCTTGCGCAGCTCTGCGCGCTCGTTGTCGCTCAATCCTGACATCAGGTCTCCTCGGGTCCCGGGTGCGGTTTTGGTGATCACTTCCTGAATACAGTCGTTTCGCGCAATACGAAACAGCTGAGAGGCGGAATGTGAACCAGCTCATACTCCGGGCGTCGCGGCTCGCATCGGGCTCAGGCAGCCCGGGGCGCCTGGGGTCCGGTCTAGCGCTTGGCCGCCTTCTTTTCTCGCTTCAGGGCGCGCTTTTCGTCCGGCGTCCTGGTCGATTTCTTCTTGGTCTCTTTCTTCTTGTCCATACCCTTGCCCATGGTTCGCTCCTGTGCGTTCACAACTGGTGAGAACGATACCGCAAGTCTTGGCAGTTGGGCGAATTCCGTAAGGTCCGTCAGGCCTTCCGCGGCATTCCGGCCACGCCCAAAGAGCACTCCAACGCGCCGCGATCCCACTTGGCTGACTCGGCCGCTGCTTCGTAGGTACTTTGCAGAAAAGCGAGCAATGCAGCATCGGGATTCGCGGCTGTCTGAACTTTGTCGTAGGGGAGCAGATATTCGCCGAGTGTTTCGTTGAAGGCCGCTCCTGCCGGTTGCACGGGAAAGCTCTTGAATTGCGCCGGAGTTGGATAGGCGTACGAGTAGAACGCCGCATAGTCGATTCCGTTGCCTCCGGGCCAAAAGCCGGCGCTGCTGACTTCGTGCGAGTAGGCCTCCTGCATGACCGAAGGATCCAAACCGGGTGCCTTGCCGGTGAATGTCGGCGCCCGCCGTCCCGAGAAACGCGTAACCGCAAGGTCGAAACTGCCCCAAAAGAAGTGCACCGGACTGGCTTTGCCGACGAAGCCCGTGCGGAACTGCTTGAACACGCGGTCTACCTGGACGAGCACTTTCCAGAAGCGCTGCGCATAGTCGCGATCGTAAGCGTAGTGGACCCGGTCCTCGGTGAAGGGCTTGGCCCCGGGTATTTCGCAGGGGTAATCCTTGATGCGTACCGGCAGACCCAGTTCGTCGAGCGCGCTCATGACGGTGGCGTGGAAGTCGGCAACCGTGCGCGGCGCCAATGGAATTGTCCGGCTGGCGCCATCACTCACATCTATGGTGAGGGCATGCTTGAGGAAATCGAACTCGATCTCGAAGGTGCGCGAGCCGTGTGGAATGGGCGAGGTTGTCAGCCCTCGCGAACTGACATACAGGGTTACATGCCAGCTGTGGTTCAGCCAGGGTGTGTGGCTGAGGCGGATCTTGCCAACGATCTGCGTCCACAGTTGCAGCGTTGCGCAGGTCTCTCGCCAGGCAGCGTACGGAAGCTCGGGCCAGACTGTGCTTGTTTGTTCCACTCGCAGCTCTCCAGGAAGTGCGTCCGACGGGCAAGACGCATGCTACGCTAAACAGAACAAAGCGAGTCCAGCCCCGCTGTTCGACAGCGGCGCTGGATAGTGCGGGGCGCAGTCAGCGATAATCCCCGATCTTCCGGGCCGGTGGTTTGGCGCTGATAAATGAAACTGTACTCGTGGAACGTCAATGGCATTCGGGCCGTTCTGAAAAAAGGTCTATTTCATCCGTTTCTGGAGGCACACAAGCCAGACGTTCTATGCCTGCAGGAGACGAAGGCCGAACGCGGCCAGATCGAGATTGATCTGCCTGGATACCACGAGTATTGGAATTCCGCCGTCAAAAAGGGGTATTCGGGCACAGCCATCTTCTCCAGGGAGAAGCCCCTTTCCGTCATCAACGGCTTCCCGAACGAGTTCGCCAAGCGCTACACGTTTGCTGACGAGCTGAAGCGAGATAGCGCGGAAGAAGGACGTGTACTCACCGCCGAGTTCAAAGACTTCTTCGTGGTCACGGTGTACACGCCCAATGCCAAGGACGACCTGAGCCGTCTGGCGCTGCGTCACGGACACTGGGACCCCGCTTTCCTGGCGTATGTCCGGCAGCTCGAGAAGCGTAAGCCGGTGGTCTTCTGTGGCGATCTCAACGTCGCCCATACGGAGCTGGATCTTGCGAACCCAAAGTCGAATCGGGGCAGGAAAGGCTTCACCGAAGAGGAGCGTAAGGGGTTTCAGAACCTCGTAGACGCCGGCTTTGTAGACACGTTCCGGCTGTTCAAGCAAGGCAACGGTCATTACTCCTGGTGGAGCAACTTCGCCAATGCGCGCGCGCGCAATGTGGGATGGAGAATCGATTACTTTCTCGTATCAGCACCCATCAAGCCGAAAGTGCGGATTGCAGATATTCATCCTGAGATCCTGGGGAGCGATCACTGCCCGGTGAGCGTCACCATCGGGTAGTCATGCATGCAGATCGCGCCGCTGCCCACCCAGGGCAGCCGCAACACACGCAATGAACGCACCAACCAACATTGAAAGGGCCGTGTAGATCGAAGCCTGGGCCGTTGCCTTTCGGGCAGCATCGGCTGCCTGCCGTGCCTTGATCCCCGCTGCCTTCGCTTGCGCAATGCCATTGTCCACACGTTTCTGAGCTTCCTCCGTGGAGATACCGGTGCGAGCGGACACCAACTCAGCAAGGTACGTTCGATCTGCGCTGGGGACGTCCCCTGACGCGACTCCGTTCGCAAGGATGCGCGCCGCCTCCGCACGTGCATCAGCAGTAGCCGTACTGGAGTCCGCCCGCGGGGAGCGAAACAGCATGTCTACGTTGTATGGCGCAATGCCAGAGCTCCTTTGCGATGTGCTCGTGGCGGCACTCGGCGCGGCCGCGGCAGCGGCTCCCTGTGATGCGCCGGACGCAACAGTTGCCGCGGCCTCAACGCCACCACTGACTGCGGAGGTGGCAGCAGAGGTCAGAACTACTACTACGAGCACCGATGCGACGGCCCATGTTATGAAGCCATGGGCCGTATCACGGAAGAACACTTCGTGGGTATGGGTATTAGCCCACTTCGTCCGCAGGCGTCCCGCCACATAACCACCTACGCCGGACGCGACCCACTGAACCACGATCAACCAAATCGCCGTCATCACAGTAAACGTCGTTGCCGATACGCCGTTGTTCGGCCAGGGCGACACGGAAGCCAGGCCAAGTCCTGACCCGAGTGCCACCAGCACCAACGATGAGGCGGCGGCGACGAATGCACCGGCAAAAATTGCTGGCCAGGACACCGCGGATACCGCGGATTCATGTGGAGCGTCGGTGCTCGAAAGAGCTCCCGGGCGCTGCTGAGTCAACGTGTCCATGAGTATCCCCCTCGCTGTGGCTGCCAACTGGCCGGTCGGCATCAAGATTGATCGATAACAAACGTAACGGTTTGGCTGGTAAGCAGTTCCTCGCGAGCTACGGTCAGGCGCGGGGGCGCCGCAGGTCAGGCGCGAGACTTGCGGGGCTGGAGCAAACTGAGCCTTGAGGATGGCGCGGGCCGAGTAGGTCTCAGCCAGCGAGCGAATACGTGAAAACTTTCCATTGCACTCACTGTCAGCACCTGGTTTTCTTTGAAAACATCCGCTGTCTGAATTGCGGGCGCTCGCTCGCCTACCTGCCTGACCGGAATCTGATGGCGGCCCTGCAGCAGAGCCCGGATGGGCTGTGGCGGTATGAGGGGCCCGGCGCTCAGGAGCAGACATACCGGTTGTGCGCCAACTATGACCGGGAAAACGTGTGCAATTGGGCTGTGCAGCAGGACGATCCTGAAACCCTGTGCCGCGCTTGCCGGTTGACCCATGTTATTCCTGATCTGTCTCAGCCCGGCAACGCCACGGCCTGGTATCGCCTGGAGCTCGCCAAGCGGCGCCTCGTCTACACGCTGCTGGGTCTCGGGCTACCCGTAGTGGGCAGGAAGGAGCCGAATGACTCCGGTGTCGAGTTCCACTTCCTGGAGGATTCGGCCAGCGGCGATGGCAGCCGGGTATTGACGGGTCATGACAATGGGCTCATCACGATCAATGTTGCCGAGGCCGACGATGTCCGCAGAGAGCAGCAGCGGCAAATGCAGAACGAGCAATACCGCACGCTGCTCGGTCACTTCCGTCATGAGATCGGTCATTACTACTGGGACCGCCTGATCAAGGACAGTCCACGCCTCGAGCCCTGTCGCGAGCTGTTTGGAGATGAGCGGGCCGACTATCAGCAGGCCCTGCAACGCCACTATCAGAGCGGCCCGCCGCCCAACTGGGAGGCTGAATTCATCAGTGCCTACGCGACCTGTCATCCGTGGGAGGACTGGGCCGAATCGTGGGCGCACTTCATGCACATGACCGATGCACTGGAGACGGCGGCCGCTGTGGGTTTGTCGTTGAAGCCTAAACGCCCCGATGAGCCCTCGATGACAACTCCACCGAACCCACTCGCGCCACGCGCGCGCGATTTCGACCGGATGGTCGAAGACTGGGCCTCGCTGACCTACGTGTTGAACAACCTCAACCGCGGGCTCGGTCTGGCCGACAGCTATCCGTTCGTATTGTCTCCCCGGGTGATCGACAAGCTGCGATTCATACACGAAACCATCTACTCCAACCGCAAGCGGGCGCAGTAGATGTCCACCCGCCCGACTGTGACCGCCGGGACCGCACGCAGCCGCGCGAAATCACGGTTCTGGAAGGCTTTGGGCCCCGGCCTCGTGACCGGCGCAGCGGACGACGATCCGAGCGGTATCGGCACTTATTCACACGCCGGTTCGCAGTTTGGTTTCCAACTTGCCTGGTCGCTGTTGCTGACCTACCCACTCATGGTGGTCATACAGGCCATCAGCGCGCGGCTCGGGCGCACCACCGGCAAAGGCATTGCGGGTAATTTGCGCCAGCACTATCCGGGTTGGCTGGTGCTGACCATGGTGTCGCTTCTATTCGTTGCCAATACGCTGAATATCGGGGCCGACCTGGGAGCCATGGCTGCCTCTGGCCAACTCGTACTGCCCCTCATACCCGGTTGGATCTACGTGGTCGCGTTTGCGCTGATTTGCACGCTGGGACAAGTGTTATGCGACCACGCGCGGTACGTCACTATTCTGAAGTGGCTGACCCTCTCACTGTTTGCATACTTCGCGGCATTATGTGTCGTGCACGTTCAGTGGATGGAGGTGCTCAAGGGATTGTTCTGGCCACGAATTACCTTCACACGCGAGTTCTGGCTCACGGTGGTGGCCATCCTGGGCACGACCATCAGTCCATACCTGTTCTTCTGGCAGGCCGCTCAGGAGGTCGAGGATGCCAAGTCCCCCCCGCGCGAGCAGCCGCTGAAGCAAAATCCGGCCGCGGCGCCCCGCGCGCTGGCGCGAATCGAGCTGGATACCTCGATCGGCATGGGTCTGTCCAATCTGGTGGCGCTTGCGATATTGGTGACGTCAGCGGCCACGCTGCATCAGGCAGGAATTACCGAGGTCAGCTCCGCCGCCCAGGCGGCGGAAGCGCTGCGACCCCTGGCGGGTAACTTTGCCGCCGCCCTGTTCTCGGTGGGAATCATCGGCACGGGCCTCTTGTCGATACCTGTGCTCGCGGGCTCGGCGGCTTACGCAGTTGGTGAAGCGCGGGGCTGGCCAGTGGGGCTGGCCCGAAAGCCCCAGAAGGCGAAGGCTTTCTATGCCGCGATCGCGGTAGCGACGCTGCTTGGCGCCGCGGCAAACGTCTTCAAGCTGAATCCAGTGAAGGCATTGGTATGGGCGGCGTTACTGAACGGAATGGTGGCCGTCCCGGTCATGGCACTGCTCATGCTCCTGAGCACGAGCACGGTCGTCATGGGTAAATTCCGGGTCACCGGCCGCTGGACAGTGCTCGGTTGGGTTGCCACAGCAATGATGGGGATGGCCGCAGTGGCGTTTGTGTTGGCGATGGTTCGACCTTCCCACTAAGATCAGCTCACTGCTGGGGGGTGTAATTGTCCTGGCGAGATCGGAAACGCCCGGGGCGCGTTCGGCGCCGGAAAGTGGAACCTTCTTTGCCGTAGCTTGGTCCATTCTTCAGCCGATCTGGTTGGGGGCACTATCATGGGAAGATTCGCGTTTGTGCTGGCTGCGGCTGCCTTTGTCTGCGGCGCGTGGGGCGTGACTCCGGGCGGAGGCGCTGTGGTGTACCTCGACGACGCGGCGTTGACCGCGCTGCGAACTGCCAATCCCGGGCACTACGCACGGGCGCAGAAAATCCTCTCTGCGGCAAACCAGCTTTGCCGGCCCACCGCAGGCGAGGTTGAGTATGCCGAGCTCGATGCCAAGAACATCGCCTGCATCCGCTCGCTGATCAAGACCAGCGATCCACCGAAGCGCCAGATCCGCTTCCGGCTAGATAGCACGGAATACATTGCGCTGGTGACCCTGGCCGACGATCCGCCCAGGCTGGTGGCCGCGGGCTCGCAGCGATGAGCTGACCGGCAGCTCGCGCGCTTCGAGTTCATGGCGAGCATCGCTTTCATCGGACTGGGCAAGATGGGCGTCGGGATGGCTTCCCGGCTGCTCGAGGCCGGTCATCGAGTGAGTATTTACAACCGGACGGCCGCGAAGGCGGATGCCATCGTGAGCCGGGGCGCGCGACTGACAGGAAGCCCTAAAGAGGCATGTGCGGGCGCGGATGCTGTGTTTTGCATGGTGTCCGACGACACGGCCTCACGCGCAATATGGTTGGGCGCAGACGGGATTCTGGCGTCGCAGTTGGCGCCTGGCGCGCTTGCCATTGAGGGCTCGACGTTGTCCCACCGTTGGGTCATGGATCTGGCCGCTCAGGCTGAGCATCGAGGACTGCGCTACATCGATTCGCCGGTCACGGGCCTACCTGCCGATGCGGCGAGCGGAGCGTTGACTATGTTGGTCGGCGCAGCGGAAGAGGACTTGGAACGTGCTCGACCGGTGTTGGCTGCGGTATCGAATCGCATCATCAGGTTCGGCTCCGTCGGCGCCGGTACAGCTTACAAGCTGATCATCAATATGATCGGCGCTATCCAGATTGCATCCGCGGCCGAAGGGATGGCGCTCGCGCAGCGTGCTGGATTGGATCTCGCCACGGTCGCCGATGCAATTGCGACGGGTCAGGCGGCAAGCCCCCAGGTCATCCGGAACGTGCGTCGCATAGTGGCTGGCGATCATGACCGCAACGTTGTGTTTACAGCCGCGCTGCGCCTGAAAGATGTCGAGTATGCGTTGCGGATGGCGCGGGAATTGAGCGTTGGGGCGCCGTTTGGGGAACTGGCTGCAGGTGGACTGTGGGAACTGTGTGCGACCGATGGTGCACACATCAACGAGAGCGGTATCTTCGATGTGGCAGCCTCGCGGTAGGCGCAGCTCTTCCGAGGCGCTGCCCTCACTCTGATTTCGATGTCAGCCGCGTCCACATGCGGTCGATTTGCGGCTCCGGTATGTCCGTCACTGGAATTGAAGCCTTGCCGGTTTGGTGATCGATGACACGGTTGATGCGCAGCAATGCCAGCGCTCCAACGACCCGCCCGAAGTACAGTGAACGTCCGAGCGCTGTCGGATATATCGTAGTGGCGATCGCTTGCCCGTCCAGCCCGGCAAGTGATGTCTCGGAGAGTTCCCAACTCGCTCCAATCATGCGCGCAACCCTTGCTGAATGGGTGTCCAGCAGCGATGAGAGCACGCTCGCGTCGGGGCGCAGCCGCGGGAACTTGCCGTATTGCTCCATTGTGACGCGAAACACGACGATCTGGGCGAGGCCCATCACGAGGCTGAGCAATTCCGCCGCGTAGGGATCGGATTTTTCGATCAGGTAATTGTATGGGACGGCAGCGTTCGCCGCGCGAAATGTGTGCTCCCAGGCAATTTCCGGAAAGCGGGGGAAATCCGCGCCGCCAATGCGGAATATAGGTTGTACCAGGGCCGCGGTGGCGAGCGACCGGATACCGTCGGTGCCTAACATTACTACCGCGCGATCGACGCTCTCTACCGGCTCGGAGGACACACGATAGTAGGAGCTGTTGGCAATCTTCAGAAGATTGCCGACGAGCGACGGGTCGCGGGCAATGAGCGCGGCAAGCTCGCGGCGCGAAAAGCTATCATCGTTTGCGGCGCTCAGGATTCGGGGCAGCATGTTTGGCCGCCGTGGCGCATAGCGCTCTTGCGTAGCAGCATCCACCAGAGACGCCGCGACCGCTGCCGCCACATCGGCATGACCCGCGGTAACCGTTGATGAGGGGCGTCCTTTGCCGAGCGCGAGATCGAACAGCTTCGAGAATATCTCGACTGGTTGGAGGGGTTGTATCTGCGCGGCTCGCCCGGTCGCCGCCGTCCCGGGCGGTGTGGCCCTTGCTCCGGGTCCGGCGCCTGCCGCCGGAGGCGTTGCGGCTGGGACCACGGCAAGTGTTGCAGGTGCTGCAGGTGCTGCAGGTGCTGCAGGGTCCGCAGCAGGCGCACCAGGGCTTCCCAGTGTGAACTCGATCTCGGATACATCGCCTGACAGGGCGCCCGTTGATTTGGGCTCGAGTCGCGAATCGTCCCGGGTGCCATCTGATGCTTGCCGTGCTTTGACCGCCCGCAGGAAAACTGCCGCGGCAACCACAATTGCCGCCGCGATGACAACAATGACCAACAGCACCTGAGTCGCCATGAGGGCGACACGTTACCGCTAAGTGGACACGCCGGCGCACATTTGTTCACAAAACCGCTACAATCGGGCCCGACAATGACGTTGCAGGCAAAGTTACCGGCGCTGTTTCTCGCCATGGTGGTGTTGGGCGCCGGGCCATTGCGGGGGGCCGTACCCCCCAGCCAGTTTGGAGTTGATGCACCTGAGCTTGCCCGCCTCGGAGAGTTGGCGGTGGGCGTACGAACCCTCGCGCTGGTCCAGCGCAACCAGGAGGACGTACTGGCATTCGACCCCGCCAACGGGTCTTTCCCCAAGAACAACCGTGCCTTGACCGTTGATCTGTGGTACCCCGCGGCGCCTGCTCCCGGTGCGCAGCGCGAGATCTACACCGCCAGCCTTCCATCACAACCTCCGGCTGGTCCCGTAACCTTCAACGTGCCTGGCCTGGCGGTAAGAGATGCGCCGCCGGCCGGGAAAGGTTACCCATTGGTGGTGGTCTCTCACGGCTACAGCAACTCGCCCGCCGCCATGACGTGGCTGACAGAGAATCTGGCATCGAAGGGTTATGTCGTAGCCGCAATCCGTCACGACGATCCCCCTATTACCGATACAGCCAGGTTTCCTCAATTGCTCGTGCGTCGACCTCTCGACATTGCTTTTGTGACACGCAATCTCAGGAGCATTCTTGCCCGCGAGCACCTCGTGGATCCCGCGCGAGTCGCTTTGATTGGTTACTCCATGGGCGGCTATGGCGCACTGACTGCCGCAGGCGCAACCCTGGATCCAACAAGCCCAATGACGAGGATGGTGCCGGGAGGCCTGCTGCTGCGGTATGCGCGTGGCGGCTCCAGGCTTGGCGACATGACCGTTAAGGGGCTGCGCGCGGTAATCACTCTGGCACCGGCTGGTGGTGGGTCGCTCGCCGCGTGGGGACCTGAAGGACTCCGCGGTATCGACACCCCCCTCCTGATCATTGCCGGAGATGCGGATCGCACTCTGGACTATGCGACCGGTGCACGTTCGATCTTTGCCAGCGCGACCGGCACGAACCGCTACCTTCTAACGTTCAAAGGATGCGGACATTCCATCGGGTTGAATCCGGCGCCGCAGATGATGCGCGCCCGCTTGTGGGATCAGGACTGGTTCGAGGATCCTGTCTGGCGAAAGGACCGGGTCAATGCGATCAGTGCGCATTTCATCTCGGCTTTCCTCGATCGGTACGTGAAGGACGATGCGAGTCGCGACGCTTATTTGAACGTTTCAGCGCCGGAGTCGGCCGCCGGAACCTGGCCGTCTACGAGCCCATACCCTTACGACGCCTACAGCCCTGGTGCGAACGGTATTTCAGTCTGGAAGGGATTCCAACGCAATCACGCCGCGGGCCTCGAGCTCATACAGGCAAAGGCCGGGCCGCACGCGAACTAGTTCGCGTGCGGCCGGCCGCTGCGTTCCTTGCAGCGCGGACACGCCAAAGGATCAGATGAGCAGACCGGACAGATCGATGTCGGTGTGGGGGAAGTCGGCGAGCTTCGTCATTGCCGGTTCGTGCACGACCTGGACGTCGGTGTACTTGCCGTCTACGAGTGAGCGGAAGAAGCGCACGCAGCGGCTTTCCAAGTCGACAATCCAAACTTCCGGCACGTCATGAGCCGCGTAGAGGGGCACCTTGATGTCGTGGTCGTAGGAGAATGTAGTGTCGCTTACTTCAATCACCAGCAGGGTGTCGCTGCCGGTCGGAAACTTCGCGGAATGGTAATCACGCCCGGGCTTCAGAACGATGAGATCGGGCTGCGCTTCGGTGATGTTGCTCAGGCGGAACACGCGCTGGATGTTGATTAGCGCGCGGCCGTCCAGGGCCGTCTTGAGGGCCGAGTGCAACCTTTGCACCACATTGCCGTGCTGCGTTCCCATCGGCGCCATGTGGATGATTTCGCCTTCGATCAGCTCGACGGCGGGCTCCCCGTTCAGCAGGCCGATTTCGGCCATCCAGTTATATTCTTCAGCAGTGAACCGATGTCGATGCGGCCAAGTCTTGATGTTGCCCGTAGTCACGATTTTCCCCGTAGCAGACCAAAGGTCTGGGACGAACTCTAGTCGCCCGATCGCGGCAGGTAAACACGTCGCTCCGCTGCGACGCTGGAAGTTTTGTTGCAATGTTTGATATGCGCTCCCGAGCGGGAAAAACAGGCATTTCGTGAGCATCGTACGGCGCAGCCGACGCTTGAAACGACGTTTCCGGCTGGCCATGAATACAGGAATAGCTCCAGTTTGGTTTTGATTGTCGCCGCAGGGAGCGCGCCCGCCCATGCGGCGCGTATAAACGTTACACTGTCGATATGAACAGCGATGCAATCGAGCGGCTGGAGACGAAAATAGCGTTCCTGGAGAGCGCCAACCTCGAATTGAGCGAGGTCGTCTATAAGCAGAGCCAGGAAATTCAATCCTTGCGGGCGCGGATCGATGCGCTCGCGCAACGGGTAGAGGCGGCGCAAACGCCTGAACCCATGCGGACGCCTGAAGAGGAGCGGCCGCCACATTACTGACAAGGTGATGCGCCAGCGGTGCGGGCTCGCTGCCCCCACCCGCTAGCGGCGATTTACCTTAACGTCTACGGGCCACGGGCCACGGGCATGGGCCACGGGCATGGGCCACGGTGCCCCGGCGCGTGAGTAAGTTCTAGCCCGCCCGCAGAACGACTGTCTGAACGAGCAGCTGCGCGCGATCGGCACACGGACCTACCAGGACCTCCACCTCGCCAGGCTCGAATACCGGAGTGAGATCACGTCCCAGGAAGCGCAGCTCCCGGGCCGGTACCGCGATGTGGACGGTCCTGCTTTCCCCCGGGCGCAAGGTGACCTTGCCAACTCCCTTCAACTCCAGCACCGGCCGTGTGACCGTTGCTATCTTATCGTGTACAAACAAGAACACCGTCTCTTCGGCAACATGCGTCCCTTCATTGATCACGTCGATCCGGGCTTCGATCGTGTCCGTCTGCGCGACACGATCGGGCGTGACGGTCAGGTTTGCCAATGTCACACGCCCGTAGGTCAGCCCGTGACCGAAAGGGTAAAGGGGATCATTGGGCACGTCCATGTACTTGCTAGTGAAGTGATCTTTCGCGTTGAAAGGCCGCCCGCCCGGCCGCTCGCAATAGAACACAGGCACCTGTCCAACGGCGCGAGGCCAGCTCATTGGCGTGCGCCCACTCGGAGACACGCGTCCCAACACGACATCGGCGATGGCATTGCCCGCTTCGTTTCCCAGGAACCATGCCGCCAGCAGCGCGTCGGCGCCAGCGGCGAGCCAGGGAATGACGAGTGGACGACCTGAGAAAAGCACTACGACTACTCGCAGCCCCTTTGCCCGAGCCCGCTCGAAGACCGCTTCCGCAAGTACACGTTGAGGTGCAGTGACCTCGGGGAAAGCGCGGCTCGCAGCCTCACCGCTCATTCCCGCCATCTCACCGATGCACAACACAATCGCGTCCGCGGCGTTGCAGAGATCTACGGCAGCGCGGATCCCGGACTCGTCGTCCCCGGCAAACTGGACTCCGGCCGCATGCACAATTTCGGTGCGCGGCAGAGCCTGACGCAGGCCTGACACCACGCTGACTCTGTCTTCTGCCCGACCTGCTGCTCCCCAACAACCACCCATTTCCGCGGGGGCGTCGGCGAGTGGCCCAATGACGCAGACACGATGCAGTGTGCCGCGCAGCGGCAGCGTTTCCCGATCGTTTTTCAACATCACGATGGCACGAGCACCCACCGACCGGGCCAGGTCCCGACGTCGGGCCACTGCGGCCTTTGGCTCGGGCCGGGAGCCTCTGCGATAGGGATCATCGAACAGCCCGAGACGCTCCTTCAAACGCAGCACGCGCCGCACAGATTCGTCGATCTGCTCCATCGTGACGAGCCCACGCTCGAGGGCGACCGGCAAACCTCGACGATACGCATCCGCCATCATGTCGATGTCAACGCTCGCATCGAGTGCCAGGGCGGCAGCTTCTGGCAGGTCCGCCGCAATACCGTGATGCATCAGTTCTGCGATCGCGTTGTAGTCACTGACGAGGACCCCGTCGAAGCCAAGCTGCTCGCGCAGATGATGGCGTAGCAACTTTTTGTTGGCCGTCATCGGAATGCCAGCCAGGTCCGTGAACGCGGGCATGATCGTAGCCACGCCTTCCGCTACGGCCGCGTCGAACGGGGGAAGGTACACCTCGAGCACCGAGCGCTCCGAAATGTCGACAGATGCATATTCCCGTCCGGCCATAACCGGCCCGTATGCGCAGAAATGCTTGGCGCATGCCGCGAGCGCGTCAGGTGAAGCGAGATCCGAACCCTCGTACCCGCGGACCTTGGCGCGAGCCATTTGAACACTGACCCAGGTGTCCTCACCCGACCCCTCGGCGGTACGTCCCCACCGAATGTCGCGAGATACGTCGAGCATTGGCGAAAAAGTCATCGCCAGGCCATCGGCAGCGCCCTCCTTAGCGGCTTCCCGTGCCGTCAACTCCCAGGTTTGCGGATCAAACAGGGCCGCCTCCGCGAGGGGAATGGGGAACAACGTCCGATGTCCATGGATGATGTCGAGGCCGATCAGCAGAGGGATTTTGAGCCGCGATTCTTCGACAGCCAGTCGCTGCATTTCGCGCACCGGACCAGCGCCGACGAGGTTGAGCAGGTTCCCGATTGCACCGGTCTTGATGGCTTCGGTTGAGTCGCCGGCAATGACGGGGCCGGTCACGGCATGACCCGCCGCCGTCATGGTGAGCTGTCCCAGCTTCTCAGTGAGGGTCATCTGCGCCATCAGTTTCTCGATCCGATTCATCGAAACCCGTCCCTAAAAAACATATGGTCGCGGAAACAGGGCAAAATCGCGAGTGCAATACCCTGGAGCCCCACTTATGGAGACGTCCGAGCTGGCCGCATTGCCCGACGAGCAATTGCTCGAGATCGTGCAACGCCAGACATTCAATTACTTCTGGGACGGAGCGCATCCGGTCAGCGGGCTTGCGCCGGATCGGTGCACGACCCGGGCGAATGCAGCGGATGACAAAGTCGCGATCGGCGGTTCGGGCTTCGGCATCATGGCTATCATCGTGGCCGTGGAGCGCGGCTGGGTGACGCGCGAGGCTGCAATCGAGCGCCTCAGACGGATGCTCGACCTGCTGATTGCCGCGACCTGCTATCACGGTGCCTTTGCACATTTCGTGAATGGCCGGACCGCGGCCACCATTCCTTTCTTCCGCAAGGACGATGGCGGCGACCTGGTCGAGACCTCGTTTTTGTGCATGGGCCTTCTGTGTGCACGGCAGTATTTCGACCGTAACACTCAAGCTGAGCAGTCCCTGCGCGGCCGGATCACCTGGCTGTGGGAGGAGGTGGAGTGGGATTGGTACACTCAGGACGACAGCCGCGTGCTCTACTGGCATTGGAGTCCTAACAACGGCTGGTCGATGGACCATGAGATCAGGGGTTGGAACGAATGCCTGATCTCCTACGTGCTGGCCGCCGGCGCTCCCCGGTATCCCATTGATCCGATCGTCTATCATCGTGGCTTTGCAGCCGGCCGCACGTTCCTCAATGGCAAGCGTTACTACGACATCGAGCTACCGCTCGGCATGCCGTTTGGCGGCCCCCTGTTCTTCGCGCATTACTCGTTCTGTGGACTCGATCCGCGCGGCCTCAAAGACCAGTACGCCGACTATTGGGAGCTCAACCAGCGGCACGTGGCAATCAACCGCGCGCACTGTCTCGTGAATCCCAACAACTACAGGGGCTATGGCCCGCTGTGCTGGGGTCTCACGGCCAGCGACGATCCCGATGGTTACTCGGCGCATGCGCCCGATAATGACAACGGAACGATCTCGCCCACGGCCGCTCTTTCGAGCCTGCCGTACGCACCGCGGGAAGTCATGAGCACGTTGCGTCATTTTCTCGATGAGCATGGCGAGCAACTCTGGGGGCGCTTTGGATTTGCCGATGCATTCTGTCAGCAGCGCAGCTGGTACGCTGACACCTACATCGCCATCGACCAGGGGCCGATCGTCGTCATGATGGAGAATCATCGTACCGGCCTGCTGTGGAAGCTGTTTATGAGCGTGCCGGAAGTACAGGCGGGATTGCGGAGGCTCGGTTTCACCAGCCCGCATCTTCGCGAGGCGCACGGCCGTTGATGGAGCGAGGAGCCCACGAGCTGGCGCACGGCCTGGAGCAGTGGCTCGAGCGGGAGTATCGGCGTGCCGCCGCGGCGATGCTGGTCAGCGTGTCGCCGGTGGGTATCGTGAAGACGCGGCCGGGGTTTGGTCACACCATCCGACCCGTCGAGGGCTCCATCATCGCATCGCCGGTGCTGGCAGACTGGAACCCGGAGCCGGACTACTTCTTTCACTGGTTTCGAGATTCGGCCGTGGTCATCGACGCCGTGCGCCTGCTGTTCGAAGCCGGTGAGCTGGGCCCGCAGGCGCTGCAACACTTCGCGGACTTCGTGCGGTTCAGCTTGTCGCTCCAGGGCCTCGATGGACGCAAGGTGATCGCTACACTGGCCTGGCGCGAAAATGTTGCGGCCGACTTCATCAGATTCCTGCGAAGGGACGACGAGCTCGAAACAGTGCACGGTGAGGCCATCATCGCGGAGACCCGGGTAAACCCGGACGGAACACTCGATATCTCGAGCTGGACCCGTCCCCAACACGACGGTGCGCCGTTGCGAGCGCTGGCGGTGCTGCGATGGGCCCGGTCACATTCCTTCGACTCTGATTTGAGCGCGTTGGTGTCCAGGTTGGTTCAGTCAGACCTTGCGTTCACATTTGCCCACTGGCGCGAGCCTTCCTTTGACATCTGGGAGGAGGAGAACGGCCTCCACTACTACACCTTGTGTGTGTCGGCTGCGGCCTTGCGCGAAGGGGCCGGCTGGTTGGATGGCATTGGTGAGAGCGCGCTGGCGCGCTCCTATCGAGCCGAGGCGGATAGTATTCACCGCATGCTCGATGATTATTGGCTGCCCGCGCACGGGCACTATCGGTCCCGCGTCCTGGCATCGGGTGCGCGCTCGCTGAAGGAGCTCGATATCGCAGTCATCCTGGCTGCAATTCATGCGTTGGATGACGGTCCGACACACTCGGTTCGCGACCCACGCATGCAAGCAACACTGCAGCGCCTCGAATCCCTCTTCGATGCGGCTTATGCAATCAACCAGAACCGGCCTGCTCATCAGGCACCCGCCATGGGCCGCTATGCGGGCGATGTCTACTTTTCCGGCGGGGCCTATTATTTCTCCACGCTGGGCGCTGCCGAATTCTGCTTTCTCGCGGCCTCGCCTAGCAAAGAGGCCGCGGCGTGGATCGCAAGAGGGGATGCCTTCCTCCAGACCGTGCGCGCATACACGCCCGAGAATGGGGAATTGTCGGAACAGTTCGACCAGCACACGGGTGCCCAGACTTCCGCACGGCATCTCGCCTGGAGTTACGCCGCATTCATTTCCTGCGTGGCCGCCAGGCGTGCTGTTGCAGGGCCCGGCGCCCGGCAGCAAACGTTGAGATCCGCTCAGGCACGATGAGCACCAGTCCACAGGCGGGCGCACCCGAGGACGCAACGGCGGCCGAAGCGGCCCAGGCGGCCGAGGCGGCTGAGGCGGCCGCTGCCCGCGCGGCGGGCCTGCGGCGGCAGATGGGCATGATGATGCGAGCCCTGCGCGGCTCGCCGGTCGCCCGGACTCTCGTCATCCTCGCGGTTGCCATCATCATGGTCGTCGTCGTGTCCTCGTATGGGCAGATCCGGCTCAACCGCTGGAATAAGCCTTTTTACGACGCCTTGTCGCGGCGCGACCTGCACGAGTTTCTCATCCAGCTCGGTGTCTTCTTCATCATCGCCGGCCTGCTGCTGATCTTGAATGTCGGCGAGCGCTGGCTGGTCGAGATGTTGAAGCTCAAGTTGCGTCAGGGCATCGTGCACGATCTGCTGAAGGACTGGATGCTGCCGCGGCGCGCCTTTTGGCTGGCAAATGCGGGTGGGCCGATGGGTGTCAACCCGGACCAGCGCATGCACGAGGATGCCCGCAAGCTGTGCGAGCTGTCGGCCGATCTCGGTACGGGACTGCTGCGAGCAGGAATTCTCTTCGGTATTTTCGCTGGCGTTCTATGGGGATTGTCAGCTGGTTTTTCGGTTCGGTTCCACGACATCGACTACGCCGTTCCCGGTTTCATGCTGTGGGCCGCGGTCGTGTATGCGGGCGGGGGCTCGTTGTTGAGCTACTGGGTGGGACGCAGCCTGATCAACAGGAACTCCGAACGCTACGCGCGTGAAGCGGATCTGCGATTCTCGCTCGTTCGCATCAACGAGCACCTCGATGGAATCTCGCTCGCCGCGGGCGAGGAGGATGAAAGGCGGCGCGTCGAGCTGCATCTGCAGAACGTGCTCGCCGCGACAAAGCGATTGGTCAGAGGCCTCACCAATCTGACCTGGGTCACTGCAGGCTTCGGTTGGATTACGATAGTGGCGCCCATCCTGGTCGCCGCGCCCTTGTATTTCGCAGGCAAGATTTCCTTCGGCGGCCTCATGATGGCCGCCGCGGCGTTCACGCAGGCGCAGTCCTCCCTGCGCTGGTTCGTGGATAACTTCAGTACCATCGCGGACTGGCGCGCCACCCTGCATCGCGTCGCGAGCTTCCGGTACGCTCTGACGACTACGGAAGACCTGCACGACTTCGAGAGCCGCATCACCTATGTGGAAGGGGAGGCGGGCACGATCACGATCGACGATCTCGAGATAGTCTCTCCAACTGGCTCAGACATGCTCAAGGAAAGAAAAGTGATCGTGAAAGCCGGTGAACGCGTGCTCATCGTCGGAGCACCTGGCACTGGTAAGACGCTGTTGTTCCGCGCCCTCGCCGGACTGTGGCCGTGGGGCGCCGGCAGCGTGACTCGTCCGAAAGAAGAGATGATGCTCTACCTTCCGAGTGGCACGCCCTATCTGCCACGCGGGACACTCAAGGAAGTGCTCGCTTATCCGCTGGAGGTAGAGCGGTTCAGCGATTCCGCCTTTACGCATGCGCTCGGCCGCCTCGGGCTCGAGCGGCTGGTGCAGCTGCTGGAAGTGACGCGGCGTTGGGATCGGGAGTTGAGCCAGGAGGAACAACTCGGTCTCGCCCTCGCGAGAATCGTTCTGCAGACGCCCCCGTGGCTGCTCATCGACGACATGTTGGGTTCACTCGATGACGAGGCGCTGGAGCGACTCATCGACATCTTTTCCAACGAGCTCGCGCGCACCAGCGTCATCCACATTGGAAGGGCTGCCCAGGCGCGCGATCCGCTGTTTCATCGCGTTCTGCATCTCGTCAAGTCGCCCGTGACGGGCACCGTTACGGCCATCGCCAGCAAGGGCGGGGCTGCCGATGCGCCCAACGCATCGGCAGCTGACCAGTGATGAAATCGCTGCTGCTTTTTCTGGTCTGCCTGCTTGGCTCATCCTGGGCCACTGCGCAGGATTTCGACCTCAAGCTGCCGGCTTCCGTGAACGATCCGTCCGTACCGGCGGTGATTCGTGATCTCGCCGAACGCATCCTGCCGGTGTATCAGGAGAATGATCAGGATCGTTATCTGCGCAACCTATCAGGCTTGCAGCTGGCTGCGGGCAACTACACCGCAGCGTGGCAGACGCGACAGCAACTGCGTGACCGGCGCAAGAACGTGGATGCGCAGCGGCCAATCAGCCCATCGGTGATCTATGACATCTATGCCCGCGCCAGGGCCCGCGAGGCGGATGACAAGGGCCGTTTTCCGCAGGCATATGCGACCGCCTACCGGGCCAGTGTCGCGCCGCTCAGCGATCAGGATGCATACAAGCTCACCGGTTGGCTCGCGGCTCCCGTCGGGCCGCTTCGGGATGCTGTACAGCGCGCCTTCGATCAGTGGCGCTCTAAGGGCAGCATCCCCCAGACTGACGCCGTTGATTTGATATGGACCTATGTGGCGTTTGACGCGTACCGAAACTTCCACTCACTCGTTGCTGCTCTCAACGAGGAAGACGATAGCCGCCGTTACGTGACTGACTGGGACGTCCTCATCAAGACGCCCGACGGGGCAAACATTTCGGCTGTCGTCGTGCGGCCCAAGGATGAGTCGAAGACGCTGCCGACCCTTCTCGAGTTCACGATTTATGTCGACTCGCGCACCTTCGCGAAGGAGTGTGCCGCTCACGGGTACGTAGGCATAGTGGCATTCACCCGCGGCGAGCGCAGAAGCCGCGGCCAGGTGATTCCGTTCAAGTACGATGGCGAGGACGCGCGTACTGTCATCAGTTGGATTGCGAAGCAGCCCTGGAGCGACGGCCGCGTTGGAATGTATGGCGGCACCTACAGTGCATTCACTCAATGGGCAGCCACGGCCAGGCATCTGCCTGCAGCGTTGAAGGCCATTGCCACGCATTCCGCCACTGCGCCCGGGATCGATTTCCCGATGACCGGCAACATCGTCCGCAACGCCGGCTACCGGTGGTCGGGGTGTGTGGCCAATCTCAAGGATTTCGACGAAAAGACCTGCGGCGACGAGACCCGATGGCGCGCGATCGACGAAGCCTGGTACACCAGTGGCAAGCCCTACCGCGAATTGGAGCATGCCCTCGGGGAGCGCAACCTGATTTTCCACAGCTGGCTGGATCATCCGAGCTATGACCGCTTCTGGCAGAAGCTGATCCCCTACAAGGAGCAGTTCCGCCACATCAAGATCCCGGTGCTGGCGACGACGGGTTACTACGCGGGAGGTGAGATTGGTACGCTGTTCTACCTCACCGAGCACTTCCGAGCGGATCCGCACGCCAACCACACGCTGTTGATCGGGCCCTACGATGACGGTTCGATGCAACACGGTGCGCCCGCGAACCTGCAGGGTTACCAGGTTGATCAGAACGCGCTGATCGATCTGCGCGAGGTGCGCTATCAGTGGTTCGATTACATCTTGAAAGGCGGGGATAAGCCGCTGCTGTTGCAGGATCGGATCAACTACGAGGTGATGGGAAGCAACGAGTGGCAACACGCGCCGTCGTTGGAGGCGATGGGCAAGGGGACGCTGAAGTTCTTTCTGGATGCCGTGGCGCTCGAGGCAGATGGATTCAAGGGTGATGCTCACAGGCTCGTGTTGCGCAAGACTTCGGACTCAACTTTCGTCCCGCACACCGTCAATCTGTCAGATCGTACCGACGCGACGTTGCCTCCACCCACCGGCATCGTCAGCAAGAGCCCGCAGACCCGCGCCGGCGTGGTATATGTGAGCGATCCGCTCAAACACAACCAGGAATTCAGCGGCCTGTTCTCAGGGAAACTCGACTTCACGATCAACAAGATGGACGTGGACTTGAGTATGGTCCTTTATGAGCTGCTGCCCAATGGTGATTACGTGCAGCTCTTCGATCCGGCCTACGAGTTTCGTGCGAGCTATGTGCACGACCGTATTAACCGCCAGTTGCTGCGGGCGGGAGAGCGGCAGCAATTCACATTCAAGAGTGACCGGCTGACCAGCCGGCTGCTGCAAACGGGTAGCCGGGTAGTCATGGTGCTGAGCGTCAACAAGCGGCCGGACCGGCAGATCAACTACGGTACCGGCAATGCTGTAAACGAAGAGTCAATCGACGATGCCCGTGTGCCCGTGAAGATCCGCTGGTACAGCGACAGCTACATAGATATTCCGGTAAGGCGCCCCGAGAGCGCGAGCCGCCCCGCTCCGGCGCCGGCCAAGAAGCGCTGACGGGCCAGGCCGTCAGCGGCCGGCCGAGTTGCAAGACTCAGTCTGCGAGCGAGCGGCACACTTCGGCAGTTGAGTCATTGGCGGGGAACAGACACTCGATGCGCAGCTCGTCGATTGTCACGTCGCGAGAAGCACCGAACGTGGAAAACGTGGAGAGAAACTGCAACTGCCCGCCATCCATGTGAAACGTGGTCGTCAGCAGTGGCAAGGGACTCGCGCCCGGGTCGCGAGTTCGCCAGCCCGCGGGAATGCCCGGATAGGCCAGCACTTCATCGAGCAGAGCGCGCGCCTTTGCGTCCGAGGGCGCGGCGGCGACTTCGTTGTGCAGATGTCGAATCAGATCGCCGGCGACTTCTTCCCAGTTGGCCACGAAAGGGCGCATATCTTCCGGATCGAAGACCTGGCGCATGACATTCGCGTGGCGCGGTGGCCCGCCGCGCATCCGGCCGAACAACCGGATCAGTGCCTCATTCGTCAACAGCACGTCCCAGTGCCTGTTGGTGACGAGGGCGGGATAGGGTTCTTGTTGTCTGAGGATGAATTCAATGGCACGCCGCACGGGCGCCATCTGTGCCGTCGCGAGGTCCGTCTCGGTGTACTTGGCCGCGTACCCCGCCGCAACCAGCAACGTATTGCGTTCCCTTAGCGGCATCTCCAGCGCATCGGCAAGTCGCGCCACCATCTCGCGGCTGGGTTGAGCTTTCCCTGTCTCGACGCAGCTGAGGTGCCGCGCGGACATTCCGACCTCGAGCGCGAGGTCAAGCTGACTCAGCCTCTTCGCCGCCCGCCACTCGCGCAGCAAAGCGCCGACGTGGCCGGAGGGTGAGGGCGGTGGGGGTGAAAGGGCCTGGGTAGCGTGCACGCGCCGCATCATAAAGGTCCAGTGCGAAAATTCCATGACCTTTCAGGTCATTGCTCCAATGACCGTCCCCGGGCCGTGCAGCCGCGCCCCCAGTGCGCCCCGTCCGGGTGGACGCATTACAAGATCGCGGTGGCCCGCGGCTAACCCCTCTTGTCATCTTGCTTCTTCCGGTATCCTCCGCCCCCGTGCCGCCAGCCAATGTCTACCGCCAACGCCTAGCCCTACGCGAAGCCCAAGTAGCCCACCTAGACAAAGTTCTAAACAACTTCGGCACAGCCCGCCTGACCCTGGCGGCAGCCATTCTTGTGGCAACCGGTTTCTCCTTCTTCCAGCACGCCTTCTCGCCCACCTGGCTTCTCCTAGGTGTCGCCGCCTTCGCCGCCCTGGTCATCGCACATCAGGGCGTCCGCCGCGCCAGATCCCGCGCCGATCGCGCAGCAGACTTCTACCGGAAGGGCCTCGCCCGCATCGAAGACCGCTGGGACGGTACCGGCCAGCAAGGCACTCAATTCGATGATCCCCACCACGTCTACGCATCTGACCTCGACCTGTTCGGCAAAGGAAGCCTGTTCGAGCTCCTCTGCACCGCCCGCACCCGCATGGGAGAAGAGCGCCTCGCACAGTGGCTGAAGTCCCCAGCCCCACTGGGAGAGATTCGCCAGCGACAAACCAGCATCACCGACCTGAGAGAGCGCCTCGACCTTCGTGAAGATCTCGCCGTCATCGGTGAGCACGCGAATGTCGGCATCCATCCAGCCGCACTGCTGCAATGGGCCGAAACACCCAACAGACTCGTATCCGCGTGGATATTCTGGGTCGCCGTGCTTCTGCCCGTACTGGCGATCGCCGGTGGCATCTACTGGGGCGTCACCGGGATTGGTACACCGTTCTTCCTGGTTCTGTTGATCGAGGCCGGCATCCTCTCGGCTCTTCGCGGCCCCGTGGATGAAGTCCTCAACGGAAGCGAGATTGCGTTCGAAGATCTTCGTCTGTTTTCCCACCTGCTCATGCGCGTCGAGCGTGAACAGTTCACCGCTCCGCCACTGCAGGCACTCATGGCCAAGTTGTGTTCACAGGCACGTAAGGCCTCGCAAACCATCGCCGGTCTCAGCACCATCGTGAGTTTGGCAGGCTCACGGCGAAATCAGGCGATCACGCTCTTTGCGATTCCGCTGATGTATACCTTGAACGTCGCGCTCGCCGCTCAAAGGTGGCGCCGTGTGCATGGCAGTGTCGTGCGAAGCTGGATCGAAGTGATTGGCGACTTTGAAGCGCTGCTGGCAGTCGCCTCATACGCACATGAGCACCCTGAAGATCCTTTTCCGGAATTTACCGAGGGACCTGGTTCCTTCATAGGTTCCGAGCTCGGTCACCCGTTGATTCCGGCGGCACGTTGCGTGCGCAATGATGTGAGCATCGCCGGTAAGACACGCATCCTGCTCGTCAGTGGCTCAAACATGTCGGGCAAGAGTACATTGCTGCGCACCGTCGGAATAAACATCGTGCTCGCGATGGCGGGCGCGCCCGTACGCGCACGCTCTGTGCAGCTTACAGAATTGCAGATTGGCGCCAGCATACGGATCAACGACTCACTCCATGAGGGCAGCTCGCGGTTCTACGCGGAGATCACCCGGTTGCGCCAGCTATTCGATCTGGCCGGCGGCGGCCGGTCCCTTCTGTTCCTCCTGGACGAGTTGCTACAGGGAACCAACTCCCGCGATCGGCGCAGTGGTGCCGAAGGAATCGTGCGCGCATTCGTCGCGCGCAGCGCGATCGGGTTGATCAGCACCCACGATCTCGCGCTCACGGATATTTCCGGCTTGCCGCCAGGCGCCCTGCGCAATGTCCATTTCCAGGACGAGCTGCACGACGGCCGAATGACATTCGACTTCAAACTTCGTGATGGTGTGGTGACCAAGAGCAATGCAATGGAGCTCATGCGCTCCATCGGACTGGAAGTATGACGCAACGCGCGGTGCTCGCTGCGGGCGTGGGTGGCCTGGGTTTGCGTGCCCTGTGGGGGCCAATCGCCGACGTGATCGTGTTCATCGCTGCGGCCGGCGAGGGAATGCCGCTGGCGAATGCTCATCTGGCGAGCTTCGCCGTTGCCACGATCCTTAACTACTTCCTGATCGTGCGAAGGGCCACGGCGGCCGCGGGCCGGCGCAGCGATTGGCGTTTGTACGTTCACCTGCTCGTGGTGAGCTTGTTTGCGGGAAGCCTGCGAGGTGCGCTACTCGGTTTGTTGACCAATGTATGGGGGTGGCCCTCACAGCTGGCGATCGTGTTGGCAGCCATCGCAGGAATAGGCCTTGCACTGCCCGGGTACGCTTTGGCCGTCAGGACGACGGCCTGGACACTCGGCAACGGCGCGCAATGGCGTTCCGTAGCAACGTATTTCGTCGCGGTCGCATTCCTTTTGCGGCTGCTCTACATCACACAGGTCGAGCTGCTTCCCGAGGATTCCTACTACTGGAATTACGCGCAACATCTCGACCTCAGCTACCTCGACCATCCCCCCATGGTTGCCTGGCTGATCTGGCTCGGTACAGCCGTGTTCGGCGACTCGGAGTTCGGTGTGCGGATCAGCGCACTGTGTTGTGCAGCCGTTGCCTCGTTCTTTGCATACCGGCTGACGCGCAATCTGTTCGGTGAGCCGAGCGCTCTCGTTGCGTTGGTGTTGATGCAGGTCCTGCCGTTCTTTTTTCTGGCGGGAATGCTCATGACGCCCGATGCTCCCATGACCGCCGCGTGGGCGGCCTCGTTGTATTTCCTGGAGCGTGCGCTGATTGCCGGCCAGTCCCGCGCCTGGCTGCTGGCTGGCGTGAGTATCGGCCTCGGTCTGATTTCCAAATACACCATCGGAATGCTGGTTCCGGCGATAGTGCTGTTCGTGATTCTGGATCCGCAGTCGCGGCGCTGGCTGGTGAGATGGCAGCCCTATGTGGCTGTGATCATTGCCTGCATCATCTTCTCGCCCGTCATTTTGTGGAATGCGCAACACGAGTGGGCATCGTTCGCGTTCCAGACATCACGGCGGCTTGCAGAGGCACCACGATTCGCTCTGCACAAGCTGGTGATCTCGGTACTGGTGTTGCTGACGCCGACCGGCGTTGTGACTCTGCTGGTGTCTCGTCTCACTCGGGGCGCCGGCGCCACTGCCGGGCCAGACGCAGCCGAGGCGCGACGTCGCTGGCTGTTCATCCGGTTGGCGGTTCTCGTTCCGCTTTCCGTCTTCCTCGTGTTCAGCCTGCGCCATGATGTCAAAATTGATTGGACGGGCGCCCCTTGGATTGGCGCAGTGCCGGGGTTGGCAACCACAATAGTCTGGTTCGGGACGAAAGGCGCCCGAGGGGTCCGCGCGTGGGTGTATTCGGCGTGGGGACCGACAGCGGTCTGCATGCTTCTTTTGTACGCAGCGGGTCTGCATTACCTCGCCCTTGGGCTGCCGGGGCTGGGATACAGCAGCCGCCTGGAGCTGGTTCCCGTGGGCTGGCGTGATCTCGGCCGGCAGGTCAATGCGATAGCTGACGACATTCGCCGCCGGACCGGCATGGAACCCCTGATCGTTGGAATGGACCGGTACGAGCTGGCCAGCCAGCTCACGTTCTACGCGCCGGATCACGCTCGATCGGTTATGGAAACCTCGAGTCGCAACCTCTTTGGCCAGAACGGCCTGATGTATGGCCGGTGGGCCTCGTCGTTGGCGGTGGGCAACCGCACCTTGCTCTTGGTCGCATGGGACCCCCACGACGTATCGGACGAACTCACCTCCGGATACGTAACGACGCTAGGGCCGCTGCAGGAAGGGGTGCTAACGCGCGGTGCGACCGAAATCCGCAATTTTCACTACCGGATTGCGCAGGGGCTGGCAGCTCAGCGGGCGCCCGTAGAGCCCGGGGAACGACAAAGTCATTGAACCCCGCAGCCCAAGCTCCCATCTAATGTAAACCCGCCCTATACCTGTGCGTTGACATCCAGGCGGTGGAAGTCCAGATGTGATGCACTGCGTCCCGGGTGATCGCTCGAGGTTCCGTCATGATGAAGCAGGTTTTCGCGTGCGTGGTTGCGGTTTCCGTGGCGGGCGGCCTGGGCGCCTGCGCCTCGTTGCACGTGACGTCGGACGTCAATCAGCAGCTGGCGGGCACGGTCAAGTGCCAAACCTTCGACTGGGCGGGTTCCTTCCATGGCAGCAGCGATGGCCTGCGTAGCACGATCGCCAACCCTGTGAACGAGGCACGATTGCGGGCAGCGATTCAGTCCAATCTGAGCACGCTCGGTGCGCACCAGACGACGGAGAACCCCGAGTGCCTGGTTGGGTACGGGATCGGAGCGCGAAATGTCGTAGATGGATATCCCTACGGCTACGGCGGTTGGGGATGGGGTGGCGGTCTCGGTTGGCGCCATGGGTGGTACGGGGCTGGCTGGGGCTGGGACTACCCATATCCCTATACATACCAGGAAGGGGTCATCGGGGTAGACGTCTACGACGGCAAGTCCAAACAGGCGCTGTGGCATGCCTCGGTGAACCAGAACCTGGTGGGTGCTACGGGCGACAAAGCCGATAAGAAGATAAAAGACGCGGTGGCGGCGATCTTTACGAAGTTTCCGCGCTAGGCCGAAGGCTCCGGGGCGCGGGTCGGCTCGCGTGAATGGCGCCGCCCGACGGCGGTCCCCGTCGGGCCATCTGGCCGCATGCCTCAATGTCGCATGGCCAGCGCCGCGGGACTCGCATGCCGCCTGAGAAGCAGCGGCAGCAGGAACCACAACACCATCAGCAGTGCGAACGCCGCAACCGCTCCCGCAAGGGCGGCCAGGCCTTCACCAAACAGTATTGTCAGGGCCACCCACAGGTCACAGGAGATGGCCATGGCGAGCGGCAGCAATGAAATCGTGATCAGCAGCGAGCTTGCGGAATGCATGCGCGGGTCATCGGCGCCGCCGAATGCAATGCGATGAATCGCCGCCGGGCAGATGAGCAGAATGATGGCGAGTGTCAGGCTCGCCAGGGCCGCGAGATGCACGACTTGCACCGCGAAGGGCAATTCCCCGAACTTCCTCGTCATCATCACGATGAGTTGGAACCCGAGCAGTGCCTGTGCGCCGGGTAGGATGACGCGCGCCTCCGTCAACATCTGCTCGATTTTCGTGCGTAATGGTGTCTCTTCCGGCTGCATGGGAACTCCTTGGGTGTTGGCCGACCAGCGTCTGCGCAGGCCAAAACCGAGTGCGTACCAGCCAAGCAATGCCAGGGCGAATGTTGCAATGGAGAGAACCGTGGCCGCCACCGGACCGAATGGTGCGCTGGTTGCCACAAACACGTCACAACCGATGCCACCGGCAACCGTCAGCAACGCAACCTGCGCATACCACATGGCGGCTGCGTATATTCGCGGTGTCGTTTCACCGTTTTCCACCATGCGATGCTGACACGGAACGGCAATCATCAGCCCGAGCGCCACGAGCAGCAGCGCCAGGCCGGCTGCATCCACCACACGGCCCGCGCGTGGCAGCGCGGCAAAGTTATCCTGAAACAGCCCCTGGAACTGGAAACCGAACAGAACCTGTACGCCGAGCATCTGCATGCGCAGATTGTCCAGAGCGATCTTCAGTGCCTGTTGTAGTTTCATTGCCGACGGCTTGCTGCAAGGCGTGAAGCGAAGCCGCAAACCTCGTGCCCGCGCTGTTGCGGCGGGTGCGGGCTTGCGTACACTCAATTTGCCGACCACCGCGCGCGCATCGAAGTGGCGATGCGGCGCCTCGGGCGCCGGACCCGTAGTCACTTCCGTGGCAAGCGGGACCTAATCTTGCAGGCAATCGGCGCCGAATCTTGAGTGGAGAATCTCTATGAACGCTGCCGCCCGCCAACTCGCCATCGTGACCGGTGCATCCAGTGGGATTGGCCTGGAGCTGGCGCGAGAATGCGCCCTTCACGGTTTCGATCTGCTCATTGCGGCGGACCGTCCGCTCGATGCTGCAGCGCAGGAACTGAGCGCCCTTGGAGCTGCGGTGGAATCAGTGCAGGTAGACCTTGCAACTCCCGCCGGAGTAGACAAGCTGGTGGCGCTCGCTGCCGGGCGACAGGTGGACGCGCTGTTGGCGAACGCCGGCCACGGTCTGGGCGGAGCTTTTCTCGATCAGTCGTTCGGCGACATCACCCATCTCATCGATACGAACATCACCGGGACGCTCGCCTTGATCCACAAGGTGGGCACGGACATGCGAGCGCGTCATACGGGCCGCATCCTGATCACCGGCTCGATAGCCGGCTTCATGCCAGGTACGTTTCAGGCTGTGTACAACGGGTCGAAAGCATTCCTCGACTCATTCTCCTGGGCGCTGCGCAACGAGTTGAAGGACACGGGCGTCAGCGTTACCTGCCTGATGCCGGGTGTCACTGACACGGATTTTTTCGAGCGGGCGGGTATGATGGACACGAAAGTCGGAACCGATGATCACAAGATGGATCCGGCGCAGGTCGCGCGCATCGGCTTCAAAGCCATGATGGACGGCGAGGGCGACGTGGTTACCGGGCTGAAGAACAAGATACAGTCGGCGCTCGCGGCGGTGACACCTTCCGCCATGTTGGCGGAGCAGCACCGCAGGATGGCCCAGCCCGGGACGGCGAAGCACCAATAAGTCAGTAGGTGGTCAGCCGCAGCACCGGCGGGCGGGACGCGGCCGTTTCAGCGCCAGCCGCTGGGGCACCAAGAGACGATTGGTGCAGCGGGACTCATACTACGGCTCGGTCTTGTAGGAACGGCTCTTCCAGCGGCTCCCGCCGCCGAACCAGTGGCTCAGTGCGGAGCCAACCGTCGCGGCCATATAGAACAGTGCTATGAGCGGCAGAGTGAGCGCCCACAGCGGGTTGCGCCCATAACGGCGCAGTGTGGGCACATAACTGAGGCCCGCCAGCAGGCAGGCCGCGAGGCCGCACGCAAAGGTCCAACCCGTTCCGAAGAGAATTGCCCCGGCCGGTACGAGCCATACTAACGTCAGACCCAGCAGCGTGAGCAGCAGAAACCCGAACGAATAGCGCAATTGTGTGAATGCCGTCCGGGACACCATTTGCCAGATGTCCGCGAAGTTCGGATAGGGGCGCACGGAGGTGGCGAGGACGGAATGCCCAAGATAGATAGGCCCAACTTTCTTGATCGCCTTGGCCAGGGTGACGTCATCGATCAATGCACCCTTAATCGCTTCTATACCTCCGATGCGCTCCAGAGATTCACGTCGGAGCAACACGGTGCCACCCGCCGCGGCCGCGACGTTTGATCCTGGGTCGTTAACGCTGGCGAATGGATAGAGCATCTGGAAGAAGTACACGAACGCTGGGACTAACGCGCGCTCGGCGATGCTGCTGCAATTCAGCCGGACCATTTCACTGACCATCTGCACGCGCCCTTGCAACAGTCCAGCCACCAGAGAGGACAGGTGCCGACGGTCGTGCTCGATGTCAGCATCGGTAAACAACAACACGGGTGCACTGCTGGCAGCGACGCCCTGGGCCACAGCCCACAATTTACCAGACCAGCCAGGCGGCTTCGGCTGGCCGCGCAGCACGCGCAAATTGGGGGCGGTGCCGGCCGCCGCTCCCGTGCCGTCAGTTGAATTGTCGTCGACCAGTGTGATGCGGAAGGGTCCGGGATAGTCCTGCGCAATCAGCGACGCGATGACGGGTCCAATCGTTTCGACCTCGTCGCGCGCGGGGACGATGACATCGACTTCAGGAAATTCAGCCGGCGCGGCGGGCGGTAGTTCCGGCCCCGAGGACCAGAATTTTCCGTGTGCCAGGATGAGGTACAGCCAGATGAGCAGCGACAGGAGTGCAATCATCCGGAAACGATAGCATTTCTGGCTGGCGGGAGCCGGGCGGCACGCCACTACCCATGTGCCCGGCAGGCGACCTGTGTGATACTCCGAGGTCCACTGCGCGGTGTCCGGATGGACCCCCTAAAAGATCTGCTCCAAAAAGCGCACGAAGGGAATGAAACCGCTCGTGCCCAACTGTTTGCCGTGGCTTACGACGAGCTGCGGACCCGCGCGCGCGCTCAACTTCAATCAGGGGGCCGCAACACCCTTCTGAACACTACCGTGCTCGTCCACGAGAGCTACATGCGGTATCTGAATGCCGGGCAGCTCTCGTCCGCGGAGCGCGGATACTTCTTTTCCTATGCTGCGCATGTCATGCGCTCGGTGATCGTCGACTTCGCGCGCCAACGCCAAGCCCAGCGGCGCGGCGGCAACGCCGTTCACCTGCCACTGACCACGCAATTCGCTGAAAACCTCAGCGTCTGCGAAGACCAGGTCGTCAGGATCAACGATGCGCTGGATGAGCTGCAGAAGGTGGACGAACGGCTCGCGCGAGTGGTGGAAATGCGCTATTTCGCCGGCATGACCGAGAGCGAGGTGGCCGCCGCCATGGGCGTTACGGAGCGCACCGTGCGCCGCGACTGGCAGAAGGCACGCCTGCTGCTCGCTGAGTCCCTCAGATAGAGACGTTCGTCGGGGAATCGCGGGAGCGACTATTAGTGCTCCCGCTGTCCTGTTTGGCCGCGCTTAAGCGTCTGGGTTAAGCGAGCACGAAGGCGTGGCAACGCCTTTCACCGCTCGTTCGACTCACCCTTTCAGGAGATCCAGATGACGGGCGACCGTTTCCCCGCTGTAGTCCTTGTTGCGTTTACGCTGTCCGCGACCCTTGTTTTCGAGCCTGCGGAGGCGCAGACCGATGCGAGCAGCGCCGCCGAGCCCGCTCAGGTTGTCATAACTGGAACGCGTGTGCAGAACCGCTCGGCCCTGGAGACGGCCGTTCCCATCGATGTCATCTCGAACGATGTATTGCGCTATCGCGGCGTTCCCGAGATCTCCCAGGCACTGTCAGATACGCTGCCCTCGTATAACTATCCTCGTCCGGGATTGTCGGACGGCACTGATACTGTCCGCCCGGCAACTCTGCGCGGGCTGTCTCCGGATGAGACGCTGGTGCTTGTCAACGGCAAGCGCCGTCAGTCCGCCGCGTTGGTCAACCTGAACGCCACCATCGGGCGCGGCGCTTCCTCTGTCGATCTCAATACGATTCCGGACGCGATCGTCAAATCGGTCGAGGTGTTGCGGGACGGAGCGTCGGCACAGTACGGATCGGACGCGATCGCGGGGGTAATTGACCTTCGCCTTCGTGAGGACCGCGACGGCGGCGATGCGGCAGTCAGCTACGGTGTCCACAAGACGAGCTACGATATTCTGACCGGTCAGGTTCCCGCGGGCGCCGGCTGGTCGGTTCCCGCGAAAATTTCCCGTAGCCTGACAGATGGCGGGATCCTGACGATGTCAGCCTGGAAGGGTCTGTCACTTGGATCCAACGGTTTCCTGACAATCGCCGCCGAATTCAAGAACCAGGCACATACCGAGCGCGGTGGGTACGACGTACGTCAGCAGTACCCAAAGGTCAACGGAGCCTTCGATCCGCGCGAGCTGACCTTCAATCGCTTCAACGCCTGGTATGGCGAGCCGAAGATCAACCAGAAGACCGTGTTCGCCAACATGGGCTATGACCTCGGCGATGGCGCGAAGTTGTACGGCTGGGCGAGCTACCAGGATCGTGACGCGCTCTCGGCCGGTTACTACCGCCCGGCCGTGGATAACCGGAATACGATTTCGATCTATCCGAACGGCTTTCTGCCGCTCATAGCACCGCAGGTGCAGGACTACTCGGGCGCGGGCGGCGTGACCTGGGCCCTGGGCGACTGGAGCATGGACACCTCGCTGGTCTATGGCCTGAACAAGATGGGCTTCACCATCAAGAACACCCTCAATCGCTCGCAAGGAGCTGCCAGCAAGACTGAGTTCGATGCGGGAGGATTCGACTACGACCAGCTCGTACTCAACTTCTCGGGGGTCCGCGGCTTCGATGTGGGCCTGGCGACTCCTCTCAACGCCGCACTGGGTCTGGAGGCGCGGCGTGAGAGCTACTCCATCACGGCGGGCGAAGCTGATTCCTTCGTCAACGGCGGCGTACGTCTGCCGGACGGTACTCCCACGCAATCCGGCTCCCAGGTGTTTCCGGGCTTCCGTCCCGCCAACGCAGTGGATAAGAGTCGCACGGCGGTGGGTGTGTATGCCGACCTCGAGACCCGGATTACGCAGAAGCTGCTGGCCTCAGCAGCACTGCGCGAAGAACGCTACTCCGACTTCGGAACGGATCTGACCGGCAAGCTCGCGCTACGCTACGACTTCGCGGAGCCGTTTGCCGTGCGCGGCTCCGTGCAGAACGGTTTCCGTGCGCCCTCTCTTCAGCAGCAGTATTTCGCGACAACCTCCACGAATTTCATCGGCGGAGTGCCGTTCGACATCACGACGTTCCCGGCTACTGATCCGGTCGCGGTCGCCCTGGGTGCCAGGCCGTTGACTGCCGAGAAGTCGGTCAACTTCTCCGTGGGCTCCGTGATCAGGGTGCAGAAGCTGAACATCACCATCGATGCCTATCGCATCGACATCACGAACCGCATCATTCTGTCGGAGAACCTGACCCAGGCCAACGTCCGGGCGTACCTGACTTCCCTTAACTTTACCGGCATTGGCGGTGGGCGGTTCTTCATCAACGGGGTTGACACACGGACACAAGGTGTTGACATGGCCGTGACGTATCCGTTTGACCTGAGGGCCGCGGGCCGCGTGGATCTGACGTTGGCAGGGAATTTGAACTCGACCGACGTGCGCCGTGTGCCGCAGACTGCGCCGCTCGCCGCGCTGAACCCCTCGCCCAGGATCTTTGACCGCGTAAACGTGTTGACGCTCGAAGATGGTGACCCCAAGAACAAGTTCATCGCGACTGCCAACTGGAGTGTGAGGGGGTGGGGCGCGACGCTGCGTGCAACACGCTATGGCACAGTGCTCTCGCCAGATACCGCCGCAACCTATGCCACCGTTGCGGCCCATACGCCTGTCAACGACGTTGTGCTCCATGCGAAGACGCTCGTGGATCTGGAAGGCCGGTTCGCTTTTGCGCGCCACGTGAATCTGGCTCTGGGGGCGGAGAACGTCTTCGATCAGTACCCGGACGAAAACCCCCCGGCGGCCAATGGCACCGGCACCCAGTCGTTTTCCAATTATTCGCCGTTCGGTCGTTCGGGCCGGTTCGTGTACGGCCGGTTGAGTTACGACTTCTGATCATGGACGCGGCGTAGGAAGGGGGCATGCGGATCGATCCACAACGATGGCCGACACTCTCGCGGCTTCTCGATGAGGCACTGGAGCTGTCTGCAGAGGGCCGCGAGCGTTGGCTCGAGTCGCTGCTCCCCCCGGACCTCGCCTTTAAAGAAGAGCTTCGGTCTCTGCTGCGTCATGCGGACGCAGCAGAGACCCACGAGTTCCTGGATATCCTTCCTGACCTGAATGAGGCAGTCGCGAACGCGCGCGCGGCAGTCAGTAGCACGGCGCTGAAGCCGGGCGCCGCCGTCGGTCCCTATGTCATCGAGCGCGAGATCGGTAGTGGCGGGATGGGGGCAGTGTGGTTGGCTCGGCGCAGCGATGGTCTGATAAAGCGCCCGGTCGCTCTCAAGCTGCCGCATACCGGGCCGCACGGCAGCCATCTTGCACAGCGATTCGCGAGCGAACGCGACATCCTCGCTGAGCTGGCCCATCCCAACATCGCGCGACTCTATGATGCCGGCTTCAGTGATGACGGACAACCATTCCTGGCTTTGGAGTATGTGGCCGGCGCCCCCCTGATCGAGTACTGCGACCAACATCGGCTCGATCTGCGCCAGCGGCTGCGGTTGCTTCAACAGGTGCTGCACGCCGTTCAGTACGCACACGGCAACCTCGTCATTCACCGCGACCTCAAACCGTCGAATGTCATTGTCGGCAGCGGTTGCCGTGCAATGCTGCTCGACTTCGGTATCGCCAAGCTCATTGCGATCGATCAACGCGAGGAGAATGGCGGTACCCACCCGGGAGCCGCGGGTGCGGCGCTGACACCGGACTACGCCTCTCCCGAACAGATCGCAGGGCATGCGGTTACGACCGCCTCGGACATATACTCGCTCGGTGTGCTGCTGTTCGAGCTGCTCACCGGTGAGCGCCCCCACAAGGCCACCGGCTCACGTGCCGAGCTCGAGCAGGCGATTCTGACACGCGAGCCGCAAAAACCCAGCGCGTCGGTGACGAACGAGGCGGCAGCGAGCGCGCGAGGTTGCACGATCCGCAGCCTTTCCGGGGCATTGCGCGGTGACCTGGATACGATCGCTCTGAAAGCCTTGCAGAAGGCGCCAGTCGAGCGCTACGCGAGCGCCGATGCGCTCTCGGAGGATATCGAGCGCTACCTCGAGGGAGAGCCGCTTGCGGCGCGCAGGGATGGTGGCTGGTACCTCGCACGCAAGTTCATAGCCCGTCACAAAGCATCTGTCGTGGGGGCGGGCTTCGCGATGGCCGCCATCGTTGCCACGGCAGCAATCGCGTTGTATGAAGCACATGCCGCAGCCGGACACGCACGCGCAGCAGCAGCGGAACGCGATCGTGCCCTGGCGCTCTCTTCGCGCAACGAAGCGGTTGCGGATTTTCTGGATGTATTGATTACCGAATCGGCAGCCTCCGGCCAGCCGGCGACCATTGGGGATATGTTGGCTCGCAGCGAAGCGCTGGTCAGCGCGGAATTTCGCGGCAACCGCGAGCATCGCGCGGCGGTACTGGATATCGTGGGTTCGTACTACAGGACCATCGGTGATGAGAAGCGCGCGCTGCGACTGCTGCAGGACGCGTTCGACACCGTGAGTGGATCATCGGACGCCGATCTGCGGCGCAAGGTAACCTGCGATGTCGCGCTGACCCTGGCGAACCTCGGCAAAATATCCGACGCCAAAAGCATGCTGATGAGTGTGATTGCCGATCCACAGTCCACGGCGCAGCAGGCGGCGGAGTGTCTGTCATATCGGGCCACTGTTGCAGGGCTCGAAAGCGATGCGCAGACATCGGTGAGCTACGGCGAGATGGCCTTGGAACGCCTGCGGACAGCTGCGAACCCGTCTGCCGCCCTGGAAGCCGGCATTCTCGCAGCCATCGGCGATGGCCAGCGCCTTGCAGGCCGCAGCGCCATCGCAGAGGAGTATTTCCGGCAGTCACTGCAGCAATACGCTCGGGCCGGACGCGACCGCGGTCCGGATGCAACCGTGATCCGCAACAATCTGGCGATCGTTTACGACGCGACCGGCAATCCGAAACGCGCGCTCGAGCTGTACGACGGCATTCTGCGAACCATTGCCGAGACCAATCCCAGAGCATTGCCTCCCGTGGTGATTGTGGGCAACCGTGCCCGGGCATTGGAACTGATAGGGCGCTATGAGGAGTCTCGCCACGCGTATGAGCGCTGCATCGAGCTGAGTGTCAAGGGTGAACTGGCCAACATGCGATTGCACTGCACCACGGGCCTGGCGTGGGTGCTGCGCGAGCTCGGTGAAGTAAAGCTGGCAGACCGGCAGCTGCGCGAGGCCACCGAACTGGCGAAAGTCATAATGCCGGCGGTGGGCGCGGAGCTGATTACCCTGAAGATCGCGCGCGGCCGGATCTCACTCGCCAACAACCAACTGGCGGATGCGCGGGCCAACCTGGACGCCGCCATTGCACACGGGAACACTGTTTTTTATCAAATGACCGCACTAGTGGCGCGCGCACAGCTCAATCTCAACGAGGGCCGGCTGACAGAGGCGGAGGCGGACGCACGCCAGGCATTGTCGCTCGCTCAGAATGCCCAAGGCGGCGTTCCCTATTCCAACCGTGCCGGTTTGGCGTGGCTCGTTCTCGGGCGGGTGCTGGCGAAGAAGGGGAATGCGGCCGGCTCGCAGCAGGCGTTGCGCGCGGCACTCGAAAACTTGTCCAACACAGTAGACGCGGACCATCCCATGTTGGTGCTTGCGCGGCAGCTCGCGCAGGGCTGGCCGCCCGCGGGTGAATGAAATGACCGCTCCGCCCAGGAATAGAATCGAGGGTGACTGCATGAATACGCGAACGACGGCCGAATTGCTGGCAGCGCTGGGAAGTGCCTTTTCAGCGACCTTGCTGGGGGTCGCGCTGCGCGACCTCGACGTCATGCCCGTTTTGGGCGACCGCTTACTCGAAGAATTGCGCAAGCGCGGATTTGCCGTCTACCGGCAGCCCGAAACACCTGCCTCGGAGCCTACGGTATGAATCAGGCCGCTAATCTCGAACTACGAGCTCAGAACCATCAGCAGTTGTTCGTTTCCCTCTACGACGAGCTGCGGCGCCTGGCGCAACGCAAACTCCGGCAGGGTGGAGCGGCGCACTCCATTGGCGCGACGACGCTGCTACACGAGGTCTACCTGACGGTGCATGCGCGCGACGGTATCGTGTTTCCCGATCACGCGCGCTTTCTTGCCTACGCATCCCGCGCCATGCGTGGACTGATCATCGACTACGCGCGCAGCCGCCAGGCCTTGAAGCGGGGTGCGGGCTTTGAGATCACCTCGCTGCCGACGGAGATTCCGGAAGCGGCCGCCGAATCCGCCGAGCTGCAGCGCCTGAATGATGCGGTCGAGCGACTCGCGGCCGCCGATGCGCGGCTGGCGGAGGTTGTGGACCTCAAGTACTTTGGCGGCTTCTCGTTTGCCGAGATTGCCGCGATGTGGGATATGTCCGAACGCACCGTGCAGCGGGATTGGGAAAAAGCGCGGATTTTTCTGCACAAATGTCTCTCGTCCGCCGAGCTGCCGTCATAGATGATGAAGATTGACCCAACGCGCTGGGGCGAGCTGAGCCCGCTTCTGGATGAGGTCTTGGAGCTGGCGGACCAGGAGCGTGCAGCGTGGTTGGAGGCCTTGCGGGCGACACGTCCGGACGTGGCAGCGGAGCTTCAAACACTGCTGACCGAGCTGCAGGCTCTCGATGATGAAGGATTTCTGGAAGGCGATCCTTCCAGGATGTTGGGTCAACCATCGCTGGTGGGGCAGACCTTCGGGGCCTACACGATCGAGGCGCCGATCGGTCACGGCGGGATGGGTAGCGTGTGGCTCGCACGTCGCAGCGACGGCCGCTTTGAGGGCAAGGTGGCCGTCAAGCTGCTGAATATCGCGCTGCTCGGCCAGAGCCCGGAGGAGCGCTTCAAGCGCGAAGGCCGTCTGCTCGGCAGATTGATGCATCCCAACATCGCGCGAATTCTCGATGCCGGGGTCGCCCCGAGCGGCCAGCCGTACCTGGTGTTGGAGCACGTCGAAGGACGCGCAATCGACGTATATTGCGACGAGCGCCGTCTGAGCATCGACGCGCGCATAAAGCTCTTCATGGACGTGCTGACTGCTGTCGGTCATGCGCACACAAACCTGATCATCCATCGCGACATCAAGCCGTCCAACATTCATGTGACCCATGACGGAATCGTGAAGCTGCTGGATTTCGGGATCGCCAAGCTGATCGAAGCAGAGGATCAGGCTGCGGGGATAACCCATGCAACCGAGAATGGCGCCCGGGCTCTCACCCCGGGGTATGCCTCGCCGGAACAGGCGTTAGGCGATGCGATTACGATTGCCACGGATGTGTACTCACTCGGAGTGTTGCTATATGTGCTGTTGACGGGTCAGCATCCGACCGGGGCGAAGGATACCTCGGTACTGCAACATATCCGCCGGCTGATCGAGACCGCGCCTGACCGTCTGTCCGACGCCGCCGCTGGAGCCCGCTTCCGCAGTCCGCACACGGTGGAGGAAAACGCAGCCAAGCGCGCGACGACCCTGCAGAAACTGCGGCGCACATTGCGGGGCGACCTCGACAATATCGTGGGCAAGGCGCTGAAGAAGCATCCGCAGGAGCGCTATTCCTCGGTGCGCGAGTTTGCGGACGATCTGCGGCGCTACCTGCAGAACGAGCCCGTCCTCGCGCGCGCCGACAACTCCTGGTACCGGATACGCAAGTTCGTCGCTCGCAATCGAGTTCCGGTGGCGGTCGCCGCCGTGGCACTCCTGGCTGTGTTTGCCACAGCCGCCATTGCGCTCGTGGAGGCCCATACAGCCAAAGCGGAGCGCGACCGGGCGCTCGCGCTGTCTTCCCGGAACGAGGCGGTTGCCGACTTTCTCAACATGCTGATCACCGAAGCCGCCGCTTCCGACAAGCCAGTGCAGCTGAATGAAATGCTCGCCCGCAGCGAAGCGCTCGCCAATGCCGAGTACCGTGGCAATCCGGAGCACCGCGCCGCGGTACTGGACATGCTCGCCGGCTACTATCATTCGAGCGGCGATGATACCCGTGGCTTATCACTGATCCGCCAGGGGCTGGATACACTTTCGGCTTCACGAGACGCGGAGCTGCGGCGCAAGCTGACCTGCGATCACGCTGTGTTGATGGAGTACGCGGGCGTCGGAACGGACGTCGCCGGTATCCTCAATGCGGTGTTAGCCGAGCCGGGTATTGCACCGCAGACGGCCGCGGAGTGCCTGGAATATCTGGCACACGTAGCGCAGGCCAGGGGTGATTCCGCCGGCGCGCTGAGGTTCGCCAAGTTGGGCCTCGAGCGTCTATATCAGCATTCGAGCCCGACACCGACAACCGAAGCTTCCTACCTGAGCGTCATTGCCGATGCCGAGTGTGCCAACGGCCGCAATGATGAGGCTGAGAAGTATTTCCAGCGCGCGCTGGACCAGCTTTCGGTGGCCGGCAGGGAGCGCTCGCCTGTGGCGATGACCGTTCTCAACTCCTGGGCCGTCATGAGCGAAGCTGCGGGCAATCCGCGCCGGGCATTGGAGCTCGCCGAGCGCTCACTGCGGATCACTGCTCTGAATGACCCCAACGCTACACCGGCTCCTTATGTGATCGGCACCAGGGCTCGTGCGTTGTACGTACTGGGGCGCGTACAGGAATCGCTTCCCGTGTATTCGGAGTGTGTTGCGGACAAGGCGCCGCGGGTGCGTGTCTACTGCCTGTCGGGGCTTGCGTTGGCCTCCAATGATCTTGGGGACCTGGGCCGGGCGGCCGACTACATCCAGTCTGCGTTTGAGGCAGAGGCATCCATAACGCCGAGGGATGAAGTGACGCTTGCAAAGCTTCGGGCCATCCGCGGCCGGATCGCCCTCAGCCAGGAACGCTTCGCGGCGGCCCGAACGGACCTGGATGCCGCCATCACGGCGGCTGGTAACGACATGTTTATTTTGATGCCGGCATTGCTGCCGCGTGCGGAGCTCAATCTGGCGGAAGGCAGATATGCGGACGCCGAAGCTGATGCGCGCCAGTTATTGGCGCTCACACAACAGGCACAGGGCGGCATCCGCTACTCGAACCGGACTGGGCTGGCGTGGCTGGCGGTCGGGCGGGCCCTGGCGAGCGAGGGTAACAGCGTGGAGTCAGCCAAGGCGTTTCGGGCAGCCATCGAGCATCTGTCAAATACGGTGGACGCGGACCATCCCATGTTGCAGCTGGCTCAGCATCTCGCGGGAACATGAGAGTCAGCAGCCGAGTGTGAGTTGCCGCGGCTAGCTGTCGGGATTCGTGCTGGTAATCCGATCTTTCCAATGAGAGCACCGGAAGGACATCATGGCACGACCCAACTCCTTGCAAACCCAGATCGAAAAGCGCATCGCGGAAAGCCGCGAGTACGTGTTCCTGACCCGCGAGTTCACAGACCTGAGTGGCCGCCGGCAGGTCTTGCGCGCGCTGCGCAAGATCGTCGCCGAGGGCCGCCTCGTTCGGCTCGGCTGCGGTGTATACGGACTCGCGTTCACCTCCGGCCTGTCGGACCGGCCCATGCTGTTTCACCCGCATGGCTTTCTCGGGGCAGCACGCACTGCTCTGACGAAGCTTGGGGTCGCATGGGAGCCCACCGAGCGCGAGCGGGCCTACCAGGAGGGCCGCACGACGGAGATCCCTGAAGTGCCGGCCGTGCGTATCCGGCGACGTTTTTCGCGAAGGCTCAGTTTTGGCCAGACGGAGCTCGTAGTCGAGCGCTGACTGCTGTCAGGCAGCGGCGCGTTCGAGTGTCGTTCTGCTGATGTCCCCGCGCGGCGGAACCTCGCGCCAGTGGATTCATTGCACTGGTGGGTTCCACAACGCATGAGGGTCACGTCATGGGAACGATGGCTGCAAGCTCCGACGCGATTCGCGCGAAGAAAGTCCTCGGTACGAGCGTCAAAGATCTGTCCGGCGATAAGATTGGCACCGTCGAGGACATTGTTCTCGACAAGTTGTCCAACAACATCGTGTTTGCAATCGTGGGCTTCGGTGGCTTCCTGGGGATGGGGGAGAAATACCATCCGATCCCGTGGTCATCACTGAAGTACGACGAGCGCGAAGGCGCCTACACCGTGCCGTTCTCGCGGGAGCTGCTGGAAGCTGCACCGGCGGATTCGATTGACGCGCTGGTGTCGGGCAATGGTATGGCGTATCGCGACCGCGCCTACGATTACTACAACGCTCCGCACTATTGGTAACGCGATTGCCGCGGTAACCATAGCCCAGTAACGGGATGGCCGTCTCAAGCGAGCGCGGGTTGAGGACCCGCGTTCGCGCTCGCGTTCCAATGTTCGATCTTTGTGAGGACTTCCGGCAGCGAGGCCGCGACTGTAACCTGGGAAGGGTTGGTCGGATGAGCGCGGGTTGCGAGCAGGATCGGCCGCACGCCCGCGCCGTTCGCGCCTTCCACATCCCACACGGGATCATCGCCGACGAATACCGCTTCTTTCGCCTGAACCTGCAGCAGGTCGAGAGCGCGGCGGAACGGCGCTGGATGGGGCTTGCGCCAACCGACATCGGTACAGAAGACGATCGCGTCCGCGTTGAGGCTATGCCGCGCCAGCTCTGAGCGCCACGTGTGTCCCGAGCTGCCCCAGGGGGTATTCGACACAATCGCGGTCTTCACGCCCGTGCGCTTCAAGTTCGCAAGCACCGGCAGGGCATCCCGGCTGACCCGTGCCGTGGAGAAAATCGGCGTGAGGAACGCGACGCACAGGCGCTCGGTGAGCGTTACATCCGGCGCGTAGTCACTGAACAACACGCGCAACCTCTCCTCGAGCGGCCAAACCGCGAGGTCCGCGCGTTCCTGGTTCATTTCGAGCGCCTGATGCACGAGGGTAGTGTGTGCCTCGTGACTGAGAGAGCTGTGGCCCAGTGTCGCCAGACAGGCGTCCAGGGAGCGGCGCAGGATGGGCATGAAGTCCGCCGGCTGGTAGTACGAGATCAGCGTATTGCCGAGGTCGAAAAGCACTGCTCGAATAGGCATTGACGGTCCACTCCCTGTGTTGCCAGTTCAATGCAATGTGTCCGCCAGGCGGCCGGCCCGCCGGCGGTGCCGCCTGCGCGGAGACAGAATTCTACCGGCTCCGGGCGTTGCCCTTATATAGAATTCGCCGGATGCGTACTTATATCCGAATCGCCCTTCTGGCCGGCGCACTGGGCGCCCCCTACTACTGCCAGCTTGCCAGCGCTACGGCGCCGCTCTCGCATGTTTCCGTGCTAACGGGAGACCAGGTCGTCCAGATCCTGGATGAGACCGTGGAGTGGCACCGCACCCTTGGCGCACAACAGCAGACAGCGACCCAGCCAAGTGATCTGCTGATTTTGTACGCCAACCAACAGACCGCCGACAAAGTCATCGGACTCGCTTTCGAGATCGCGCGTGCGAACGCGGAGCTGCTGAGCAGCGAGGCGAGCAGCGCCGCAACGGCCACAGAGGCGGTCTCATCAGCGCAAGCCCTGAGCGAGCAGCAGAAGCGGCTCGAGGCGCAGCGCAAGGCGATTCAGGACGAGATCGAGGCTGACCGCAAGCTCGTGGCGGGCGGCAAGACAGATCTCGCGGCCAAGCTGTCGGAGCTTCAGGGTGAGCTCGACATGATCAATGCCAGAAAGAACCTTCTCGACACCATGTCGCAGTTCGTAAACGAAACGGATGCGAAGCGCGCGGGCGCGAGCGCCTTGAAGGCGCATATCGACGCGATCGCGGTCTCCATACCTTCGGCAAACCTCGGCGGGGCGGCAGCCGCGGCGCCCCAGGGGACTGCTGGCTCAGCGCAGACATCTGCGGCGGCCGCGCCAGCCCCGTTGACGAGCACTAACAACAGCTCATCGGACCGCACGGGCATCTGGGAGTTAGGCTCCAACGTTCTGAGGTTGTCGAAAAAGATCAGCACGATAGACAACATCGACGTGCGAACTGCTGCACTCGAGCAGACCTTTGCGCAGATCCGCGCCCGCCCGCTCGAGCAGCTCAAAGGCTACGCTGCGCAAAGCGATGCGCTGGCCGTCCAGGCTGACAACGCCAGCGGCCTCACGCTCAAGGCGGTTCGGGATCAGATGGATACGCTGGCGTGGCTGTTCAAGCAGACCTCGGCCATTCTGATCCCGTTGAGCAAGGAAGGCGTGCTGCTGAATCAGTATCGTCACAACCTGAGTAACTGGCGCGACAACATCAAACACCAGTATCACGAGGCGCTCGCGACGCTCGGCGTGCGGGTCGGCGTGCTGGCTGCGATGCTCGCCGTGGTGTTCGCCGGTGCCGAGGTGTGGCGGCGCGCGGTGTTACGCTACGCGCATGAACAGCGGCGCCGCAACCAGTTGCTGATGATTCGGAAGGTGACCACCTGGGTGCTGGTGGCGATCATCGTCGGCCTGACATTCGTGACGGAGTTGAGCTCCTTCGCGACGTTTGCGGGGCTGCTGACGGCGGGCATAGCAGTGGCGATGCAGAGCGTGCTCGTCTCGATCGTCGGTTATTTCTTCCTGATCGGCAAATACGGTATTCGTGTTGGCGATCGCGTCCAGATCGGCACTGTCAGCGGCGAGGTCATCGATCTGGGACTGGTGCGGATGCACCTGATGGAGCTCAGCTCCCAAGGGCCCTTGGGCGCCACGGGCCGCGTGGTGGCGTTCGCCAATTCGATCGTCTTTCAGGCCTCGGGCGGGCTGTTCAAACAGATCGCGGGTGTGAACTTTGCCTGGCATGAGAGCACCCTGGCGCTGCCGGCGAATGCGGATTACGCGCTTCTCAAGGAGAAGCTGCTCGCCGCGGTGAACGCCGTGGTCAAACAGTATCACGACGAGATTGTCCGCCAGACGCAGGAGATCCAGAAGACGACTTCCTCGAACGTGGCTGCGGTGGCGAGTGCCACTCCGCAGGTACAGCTGCACTTTGCGCCAACGAGCGTGGAGGCGGTGGTGCGCTATCCCGTGCCACTCCAGCACGCGGCTGAGATCGACGAGCGGGTGTCAGAAGCGATGTTGAAAGCTATTCGCGATTAGGAAGAGGCGGCTGGCCCTCTGCCTCTTTTCCCACGGACCAGGCGGGGCGCTTCAACACGCGCTGCACCACGAACGTCATCAGCCCGCCGGCTGTCAGGCACGCTGCCAGGAACAGCATTGGGGCCAGGTCGTTCCGGGTGCGGTCCCTGATCCAGGGGACGGCGTTCTGGGCGAAGAATCCACCCAGGTTGCCGACGGAGTTGATTGCGGCGAACCCGGCGGCGGCCGCGGCGCCTTTGAGAAAGGTCGACGGCAACGACCAGAACACCGGTTGGGCGGAGAAGATGCCAGCGGCGGCCACGCACAGTAGTGCGAATTTCGCGGCATTACCGGGAACATACACGCTGGCGGCAAGGCTTGCCGCCCCGACGAACGCCGGCAGCGCGATGTGCCAGGTCTGCTCGCCGGTGCGCGCGGCGTGGCGCGGAACCCACCACAGAGCCCACGCCACGCAGGCCCACGGGATGATGTTGAGAAATCCGTTTGTCGTGTTGGTAACACCGAAGCCTTTGACTACCGTGGGTAGCCAGTAACTCAGGCCATACGCGCCGAGTGGCAGGCTGATGTAGAAAAGAGCTATGACGATGACGCGCCGATCGAGTAGGGCGCTAAGCGTTGCGCTGTGCGATCCGGCCGGCAGCCGCTGCTCTTCACCTGCCAGTACCGTACGCAAATGGCGCTTGTCGTCGGCTGTGAGGAACCTCGCCTGCTCGGGACCGTTAGGCAGCATCACGAGCGTGAGCAGTCCCATGGCGATGGCCGGCAGCGCGGTCATCAGGAATACCCACTGCCAGCCGCGCAGGTTCAGTGTGCCGTCCGCATCCAGCAGCAGACCGCCGATCACGGCTCCTACAGCGTTGGCCAGTGCACTCCAACCCATGAACATGCCCACGAGGCGGCCGCGGTACTCCCACGGGACCCACAGAGTAAGGACATACAGCACGCCGGGGAAAAAGCCGGCCTCGAGCGCGCCGAGCAGGAAACGCAGCGTGTAGAACATCGATGCGTTCTGTGTGAACGCGAGTGCCAGTGTCACGAGCCCCCAGGACACCATGATTCTGGCGAACCACACACGGGCGCCCACTCTGGCCAGCAGCAGGTTGCTGGGCAGCTCGAAGATCAGATAGCCGATGAAGAACAGGGAGGCGCCGAGGCCGTAGCTCGACTCGGTGAGGCCGAGGTCCCCGACCATCTGCAACTTTGCGTAGCCGATGTTCTGTCGGTCTATGTAGGCAATCAGATACATGACGCCGAGGACCGGCATCAGGTGGCGGGTGATCTTGCGGACGATGGCGGTGGTTTGGGGGTCGTTGCTCAAAGGGCCGCCTGGGTGTTGTGTCATCAGGCGGTACGCGCCGCGGGATGACGCTCGTAGCGGCTGAGAATCCACAGGGCGCCGGGCAGAGCGGTGAAATCTGCCAGCAGAGCCAGGATGAAAGCCGACGAGGTGACTATGCCGAACTGCCGCATGGGCGGCAGATCGGAGAAGGATAAGGCGAGAAAGCCGCTCGCATTGATCAGCGTGGCAAACAATATGGGCCGCCCGGCAATCAACATAGCGTGTTGCAACGCGCCCCCGGTGGTGTTGGTCGGCCGGCTTTCCAGGAAATGATAGAAGAAATGGACTTGGTCATTCTCCGTCGCTCCCAGTACGGTCGAGCCGATCAGAATGGTGGCGATGTTGAGTGGAATGCCCGTCAGCCGCATTACGAGGAACACGCAGAGGATCGCGAATAGGGATGGAATCATCGTCATCAGCCGCGCGCTCGGGCTGCGGAACACCAGCAGGAAGGCGCAGAAGATGATGCTTGCGGTGAGCGCGAAGCTTTCCGTGAGAGTCGGCAGCAGCCGCTCGGTGATCTCGGTGGAGAGCACGCCCTTGCCCACCAGCAGTCCCTGTGCTTCCTGCAGGGCAGGCTGTTTTTCCTTTGCTTCCTTCCAGGTCCGTTCCACGAATTTGCGCATGGCCCCCGTACGGCCGAATAGCTCGGCTCTACCGCGGATGCTGAGCCGCACACTCGCGAGGTCCTTGATATCAACATAGTCGCGGGCGGCGGGCTCGGTAAGCATGATCTGCTCGAGGTCTGCGGCGAGCTTCGTCCAGGCAGCGGGGTCGGTGGGTAATTTATCCGTTCCCGACTCTACGTAACGCACCCATCGAAGCACTGATGTCGGCCCATCCACCGCTGTAATACGTGAATCGGCCTCCAGGCGCTCGCTCAGTTTCTCGAGGCCGCGCAAGAATTCCGGATCCAACGCATGGCCCGGCGGAGTCTTTACCCACAGGTCAACGACGTCGAGTCCATTGGATTCCTGGAATCGGCGGGTGTCTTGCGCTACCCGCTCGCTCGGGTTGACGTACGTCAGTGCGTCTGTTTCGAGTGCCAGGGGAGCGAGTCGTCCAGGGATGCCGAATAGCGCCGCCGCGCCGCAGAACATCAACAGGATGGCCCCAATCACCAGTGTCCAGCGGTAGCGGTTAGTTGCAGGAACCAACACATCCACAAATCGTGCAAATCGCCTTCCGACGCGGACTCCTTCGGATCGGAGCGGCGTGCGGAATAATGATTGCAGGGCGGGGAACAACGTGAAACACCCTACCCACGCCACGACCAGTCCGGTAGCGGTCCATAAACCCATCTCGCGAACGGGCCGTATTTCGGAGACCGCGAGCGCAGCGAAACCCACGGCGGTTGCGAACATCGATGCCGTGCTCGGCAGGAATTTGTTGGCGAGCGCTCCTGCGTGATGTTCGAGCGGAGTCGGTGCGTCATCCGGCTCCATATACCTCGAATGAATGTACACGAGCGTGGCTGTCGTCGTGACCATCACGGTCAGCGGAACCAGCGTGGACACCACTGTGTTCGACCAGCCAAAAATCGCGGCCAGCCCTACTGCAATGGCCACTACGGAGCCTAGCGTGACGATGATTGCGCCCAGGGCTCGCAGTGAGCGGTAGACAATCAGGACCAGGGCGACCAGAAAGATACCGAACAGGGGCATGAACTTTTTAGTGGCGACGCCGGTCTGGCGCTCCAACCAGGCGTTCAGCCAGGGGGAGCCGACACGGCGGACGGCTGTGAACGGGCCGCCTGAGTTTTCCAGCGGCAGTGCGAATGAATCGATGGCCGCCAATGCGCGGTTGCGCTCTTGCGGCGAATTCACCCGCAACTCGAGTCCTATACCGAGATAGTGATCACCCAAAAGCCCCGCGCGTCGGAAGAGCGGCGTGCCAGTTGCGAAAGGCCGCAGACGTTCCGCCTCATTGGCGCTGATATCAGCCGCCGGGTCTGCACGGCGGAAGAAGTCGATCGGGCTGTGCGGTTTGACACCCGGAATCTTCGCGAGTTGACGCTCGAGTTGGTCTGCGGTGCGCAGCGCCATTGGGCTCAGCGGGTCCGCTCCTTCGAGCATGATCAGGGCTTGTTCGCCCTCAGGGAATAAGCGATCGAAATCCATCGTCGCGCGCGCGATCGGGTCACCAGCGACGACCAGGCGATCGATTGCGGGGTCATTGGGTATGAGGGTGGCGCCGTAGATTCCTGCCACCGTCAGGATAAGAAATGCTCCGACAATCCATCCGCGCATGTGCAGGACGCGCAGGAAGAATTGGAACACCTTGGAATCCTTGGACGATGCGGTCACTCTCATCTCTTATGCGCGCTCTTACCGACCGCACGGGCCCTCTGCGCGTGGGAATGATAGCCTAAACATATGAGCATTCTATTAGCGGCTGCAGCTTCGACTCTGGTGTTCTGTGCTCCCGGGTATCCGGGTGGAGCGGGGGATGCGCAACCCTACGTGGATCAGTTCGCAACAGCCGCGGCCGCGGCCGCAGGCTGGCCGCCCGGGAGTCTTTCCGCGGTGTACGACCCTACCGAGCAGGGTGGTTTGGCAAGACTCAATAGTGCCGACGCGGTGCTCGCATTTGTGCCATATCCTTTCTACGTCGAGCACGCTGCTCAGCTCCATCTTACGCCGCTGGCGCAGGCGGATGTGACTGGTACGGGCACCAAGGAGAAGTGGACCTTGGTGGCGAAAAATGGACGGGTGACCGGCGCAGGTTCGTTGACGGGCTATACCATTGCGAGCGTGGCGGGATATTCACCTGAGTTCGTTCGCCACTCGGCCTTGTCAGCGTGGCAAGTGCCTGCAAACGTTAAAATCGAGCCGGTTGGGCAGATACTGAGTGCTCTGAGGCGAGTGGCCTCAGGCGAGCAGGTGGTTGTCCTGCTCGATCAGACTCAGGCGGCAGCGCTTCCAACGCTGCCCTTTGCAGGTGATCTCAAGGCTGTCATGCAATCGCCCGACTTTCCGGTTGCCCTGATTGCCGTTGTTGGCAATCGAGTTCCCGCCGCACGTGCCAAAGCCTTCCAGGCCGGGCTGCTGAAAATGGGGCAGGGCACGCAGGGCGCGGATTCGCTGGGCTCCTTGAAGTTGCAGGGCTTTGTGATGCCGCAGTTGCCTGCAGATGCGGCGAAACCGTTGACGGGCAAGCGGCCGACGGCGATAGCGAAGCCGTGACGGACGGGATGGGCGGCGACGCCATGAATGATGTAGGTGCGCGGCACGCTGTAGCGCGCGAGAGCGAGCGGCTCAGCATCGTATGGCGCGGCACAGGGCGGAGCGGCAGTTGAGACGGTGGCTGAATATCGCGGGAATCGCGATGCTTGTGGCGACGATGGACGTCGCGTGTACGTTCGCGCCGCGGCGGACTGCACCAGCGCCGGTGGTACAGCGCTCCGCGCCCCTAGCTCATTCCGCTAACCTCCAGATCATTCAGGAACGGGCGGCTGCCATCAAGGCGGCCGCGCAGCGCTCCGACGATGAGGCCGACTCGAAGGCTCGCGCTGCTCTGGCGAGTGAAGCCAACGACAATGCTGAGGCCTGCCTCGCTCTCGACCCGGGAGCTGCCGCGTGCCAGTACGGCAAGGCAGTTGCGACCGGGCTGGAAGCGCGGGCCCATCCGGCTTCCGCTGTTGGTCTGCTGGGTAGCATGCTGCAGAGCCTGGCAAATGCGGAAGCCACTGATCCCAACTACGATAAGGCGGGCCCGGCGCGGGTACGGGCATTGGTGTTGATTCGGGCGCCGGGCTGGCCGCTCGGGCCCGGTGATACGGATGCCGGATTGGCCGCAGCGCGCCGCGCCGTTGCATTGCAGCCTGACTACCCTCCGAATGTGCTGGCGCTGGCGGAGGCCATGTCCAAGACCGGTGATGCCCAGGGGGCGCACGAGAACTACGCGCATGCCCGTGAGTTGGCGCAGTCAGCTGCCGCCGGACCAGAGCGCGATGACTGGTTGCACGATGCCGACGAGGGCCTGCGCCACAAATGACTCGAGGCCGAGGAAAGCCTCCGGCGCCACGCCGTCCGGTTTGGGTTTGCGCCGCTTTCGCACCGGCGCCGGATGGCTCTATAGGCTGCGCGAGATCAGTTCCTTCATGATCTCGTTGGTTCCCCCATAGATTCTCTGCACCCGCGAGTCGGCGAACATGCGGCACACGAGGTATTCGTTCATGTAGCCGTAACCGCCATGCAACTGAACGCATTCGTCCAGCACTTTCTGTTGGGTGTCGGTGATCCACCATTTCGCCATGGCGGCCGTTTCGGTGTCGAGCGTGCCATTCACGCGCTTGTTGATGCAGTCATCGATGAAGACGCGCGCGATCCGTACGAGCGAGGCGAGCTCGGCGAGCCGGAACCGGGTGTTCTGGAATTCGGCGATCGATTGGCCGAAAGCCTTGCGCCCCTTGGTGTAAGCGATGGTGGCCTCCAGGCCGCCCTCCATGCACGCAACTCCGGCGAGTGCGACTATCAGCCGCTCATAGGGCAGATCAGCCATGAGCTGATGCATGCCGCTGCCTTCCTGGTCGCCCAACAGGCAATCGACGGGCACGCGTACATCGTCGAAGAAGAGCTCGGCCGTATCCTGCGCATGCATGCCCATCTTGTCCAACACGCGACCGACGCGATAACCCGCCAATCCTTCGGTCTCGACCATGATGAGCGACATGCCGCCTTTGCGGGCCTCGGGATTGGTCTTCACCAGGAGCATCAGCAGTGTTGCAAGGCTGCCGTTGGTGATGAAGATCTTGGAGCCGTTGATGCGGTAGACAGCGCCTTCGCGGACTGCGCGGGTACGGACGCCCTTCAGGTCGGATCCGGCCGCCGGCTCGGTCATGGCGATTGCGCCAATGAGATCGCCGGCTGCCAGGCGGGGTAGCCAGCGTTGTTTCTGTGCCTCGGTAGCGTGGTTCAGCACGTAGTGGGCACAGATACTGTGTACGCCTTGCCCGAAGCCGCTGAGCCCTCGCCGACTCAACTCTTCGTACACCACGGCTTCGTGCCTGAAGTCACCGCCCGCGCCGCCGTATTCCTGGGGGACGTCCAGGCAGAGCAGGCCGGTCTCCCCGAGGCGCTTCCAGGTCTCGCGATCGACGTGATGCTGCGCACGCCAACGGGCATCGTGGGGCACCATTTCGGCTTCGACGAATCGGGCAACTGTATCGCGAAATGCTGCCAGGTCTTCGTCCATCCAATTTGAGGTGTATGCCATGGGCTGTCTCGTCCGCCGCTGTCCACTGAGCTTACACGAGCCGTCTGCTGAAGCCCGCTGCCAACGTGATATTCCGGTGACACGGTGGTTACATTAACTCTTTGATTTGCCTGGCATCTCGTTATGCGATCCGGGTATTGGCCGCGTACCTTCGGCACCGACGAGAATCCCGGCCGCCATGCATCTCGAAGCAACCGTTATCGCGCCCTGCCCGCCCTACAACATCGAACGCCGCCTGGAGTTGCCTACGCTGGGGATCGCGCTGGCCGTTCACAGTGGTTTCGTGTGGTTGACTCTGTTCTTCAGGGAGTTGCCCATTCTGCTATCGGCGCCGCTGGGTAGTCTGCTGCTCGCCTGGTACGGGTCGCTTCAGCACGAAACCATTCACGGGCATCCGACATCTTCCCGCCGATTCAACGCGATCCTGGGCGCGTTGCCCTTGTCGCTGTGGATGCCTTACGCCCTGTACCGTGAAACCCACTTGCGACACCATCGCCACAGCGGGCGCTATCTAACCGAAGTAGACCACGATCCCGAATCCTTCTATCTGTCTGCCGGGGCGATGTCGAAAGCGAGAGGCGTGCGACGCTGGATCTACCTTGCCAATTGCACTCTCGCTGGACGCCTGACTCTTGGGCCGGCGCTGGCGATCGTGAGATTCTGGGCCGCTGAGCTCGGGAAAATACTGAATGGCGACCGGCGCCGGCTGCGCATATGGTCGTGGCATGCCCTGGCGGTTGGCGTGGTTCTGGTCTGGGTGGTGGGTGTGTGCCACATACCGCTGATTGTCTATGTCGCGCTCATGATTTATCCAAGCGTGGCGATCAGTCACCTGCGCTCATTCGCCGAACATCATGGCAGTTTTGATCCGCGGTTGCGGACGCGCGTGGTGGAGGCGCATGCGCTGTGGGCCGTGATTTTCTTAAACAATAACCTGCACATTGCGCATCACGCCTACCCGAAGCTACCCTGGTACCAGCTACCGCGCGTGTGGCGCGACATGCGGCGTCCGGCGCAGACTGAGGGGCTGGTATTCGAACGAGGGTACTGGGAAGTGACGCAGAAGTACCTCTTCCGGCGGTTCATTGAACTGAACGGCGATGGGAGCTGAGCGAATCGCGGCTTTGCCCATGTACGATTTCCCGCAGGTGCGGGGCGCGCATGATGCGTTCTGGGCCGCATTGGCTGGCCGGCTGACTGCGGCGGGTCTGGATGACGTACCGCGAGAGCTCACTCGCGACTTAGGTCACCGCGACGTATGGCGTCACCCGTCGCTGTTGTTCGCGCAGGGTTGCGAGTATCCGTTGGCAAAGTCGTTTGCCGACCAGGTGAGACTGGTCGCGGCGCCGCGGTATTCAGCTCCGGGATGCGAGGGTGCCAATTACCATAGCGCGATCGTTGTCCGTCGCGAGGAGATGGGCTCGCTCGCGGATCTCCGTGGCCGCCGTTGCGTGGTCAACGAGATGGATTCCAACAGTGGGATGAATTTGCTGCGCGCCGCTGTCGCGCCGCTCGCGGGCCGGGCGTGTTATTTCGCGTCGGTGACCGTGAGTGGGTCACATCGTCGTAGCGCGGAGATCGTGGCTGCTGGTGAGGCTGACCTTGCGGCTCTGGACTGTGTCAGCTTCGCGCATTTTCGGCGGCTGTATCCTGAAGTGGTCGCGAAGTTGCGCGTGTTAAGTTGGACTCCGTCGAGTCCTTGTCTGCCATTCATCACCGCACGTTCCACCGATGATGCAACTGTTCAGCTACTACGTTCCGCGCTTGCCGGGTTGTTTGCCGACGATACGTTGACGGCGGTGCGTGAGCAGCTGTTCCTCGCTGGCGTTGATTTGCAGCCGGTGGAGGGGTTTGGCGAGGTGCTGGGGTTGGAGCGCGGGGCGGTGGAGCAGGGATATCCGACTCTTTGCTGACGCGCGCATGGTGACGGGCTTCGGCTGGGCGATTCTGACGGTGGGGTGGGCACTCGACGTACAGTTGACGCGCCTCAGCCTTGATCGCCAGTATGCGTGATGGCAACGAATTCGGCCGATCTTCCTGTTCAGTATTTCTACGGCGGTGATGGCGCGAAACTCGCCTATCGCCAGATGGGGGAGGGGCGGCCGCTGGTGCTCATCCACGGCTTCTTCTCGACGGCGTCCGTAAACTGGGTGCGTTATGGTCACGCCGCCAAGATTGCGGCAGCTGGCTACCGCGTCGTGATGCCAGACTTGCGCGGGCACGGCGACAGCGCCAAGCCGCACGACGCTGCTGCCTATCCTCCGGACGTGCTTGCGGACGATGGATTTGCGCTGATCCAGCACCTCGGGCTGACTGATTACGATCTTGGCGGCTATTCATTGGGCGCCAGGACGACGGTCAGATTGCTGGCGCGCGGCGCTACGCCAGAGCGTGCGATCGTCGCGGGCACGGGATGGGAAGGAATCGTTCATACGGCCAACCGCGGCGCGCATTTCCGTCATATCCTTACCAATCTCGGAACGCTTGAGCGCGGGTCCGCCGAGTGGATGGCGGAGGCTTTCCTGAAAACTGTTGGCGGTGATCCGGTCGCGCTTCTCCATGTGCTCGACACGTTTGTGGACACACCTCGCGAAGATCTCGAGCGGATCAAGACACCTACCCTGGTCTTGATAGGCAGCGATGATCGGGACACCGGTTCGGCCGAGGATCTCGCGGCTGCCCTGCCTAATGGACATTATGCGGTCATTCCCGGCAACCACATGAGTGCCGTGACGAAGCCTGAACTGGGCGCGGGAATTGCCGAGTTTCTCGGGGAAGCGCAGCTTCGCCTGCGCTAGCGCTGGATTGCATCCGTAGAAAACCCCACAGTTTCCGCACGGAAATTTACACAGGTAGCTCGGACATGATTCGGTTGCTTCGACTTTGGCGCCTTTGCGCCCGCGACTTGCGGCTCCTGTGGTTCGCGCTCCGGCACCCGCACCGTCCCGTGTGGCTGTTGCCTGCAGTCCTGACTCTGGGTTTGTATGCGTTGGAACCACTAAATTTTGTCGTCCCGGTCATCGGCGTAGTGGATGACTTCATCGTTCTTCCGTTGCTGCTGCACGTTCTGGTGAGTTTCCTGCCATTGGACGTGCGCGCCGGCTTCGGTCTCAAAAGAATCAGCAGCCGCTGACTGTTACGCTGACTGTCCGGTCACCGTGCTGCGGACGTAAGAAGTTATCATGTGTTAGTGCGGTGGGGCGATGTGGATGTCGGGCGCGCGCGGATCGCGTTCTGTGCGCCGCCCCACGGGAACTTCTGACTATTCGCCCGCGTTTGATTCCGGGACGGGCTCATTGACGGGTCCGAGCGCCGGAGGTTTCCATGCTGCTCAAACATTTCAGCGCACCGTTCGCGCTGGGCTTCCTGTTGTGTTTCGTTGGATCGGCGGCCGCCGATCCATTACCGCCCAGTGCAACTTACAGGGATCTTCCCACGCTGCCGATTGACACGGTCAAGGCGAACGACGAGGCAGCGAAGCCAAAGGTCGTGCAACGTCAGCGCGATCTGCTGAGTCAACGCTACGATCTGTCCGATCACCCGCAGCCCGGTGTAATGATGTCGGGTGGCCGTAAGGCAGTACAGGGCGGCGTACGCGTCAAGCTTCCGAGCGGCGTGACATGGGACAGTCTCGCCTCGATGTCTGCAGAGGAGATTCGAAGCAAGAAACTGCTTCCGGCGGGATTTCTGCCACTGCCGCACGTAAAGCAGGCTGCCGGTGGGCAAGTGTTCCCCGAGGAAGAAATCAAAGAGATCCAGACGCAGGAGCGGCGCGACCTGCGGCGCTTCGACGTGGATTTCGATCTGCCCGACCGGTTCACTCCGGAGTTCCCACCGCCGATCTTCCTGAGCACCCATCCGGAGCTGGGCGATGTTTCGCAAGGTCAGGTGTTGACGATCCGCAATTACTACTACTTGATGGTGGGCATCATCACGCCGGTGCAGATGGAAGGTCTGCGCCTGCTCCTGACACCGTTCCCGCAGGAGGAGTTCAATCAGACCGAGGATCGCAAAACCGGCGAGCAGAGCCTCGGCGTCACCTGCCTCGACTGCCACACAAACTTCCACACCAACGCGGCATTCCATCTGACTCCTGACGTACGGCCGCAAGCGGCCCGATTTCGCCTGGACACCGTGAGTCTGCGCGGCCTGTTCAACCAGCAGATTCACGGGTCCAAGCGCTCCTTGCGCTCGGTGGAGGATTTCAGCGAATTCGAGCAGCGCACCGCCTACTTCAACGGCGACCAGGTGAGCGCGCAACGCAAGGGGGTGAACCTGCCGGAGCGCCACGACCAGACCGCAATGATGGCGCAGATGCAGAACATCATCGACTTTCCGCCCGCCCCGAAGCTCGACGTCACGGGCCGGCTCGATCCAACCAAGGCGAATTCTGAGGAGCTGGCGGGCGAGCAGATCTTCTTCGGCAAGGGCAAGTGCGCGCAATGCCACATACCGCAGACCGCCTTCATGGATATGCAGATGCATGACCTGAAGCTCGAGCGGTTCTATGAACCCGGCCAGACGGTCAACGGCCTGGTGATGCTGCCGGACGGTCCCATCAAGACGTTCACTCTTCGCGGCATCAAGGACTCGCCACCTTATCTGCACGATGGCCGCTTGCCGACGCTCGCTGACACGGTTGAGTTTTTCAATCTCGTGCTCGGCACAAAGCTGACGCAACAGGAGAAGTCCTCACTCGTGAGCTATCTGCTGGCGCTGTAATGGAGAGATCGCGATGACACACTTCGACCCGTTGAGCCGTCTCACTCCCACCCTCCTGCGGTTACCAGTGGCGCTGCTGCCGCTCCTATGGGTGCTCTCGCCTCCCGCGGGGGCGGCAGACCCGCCGCCCATCGGCAATCCCGCCGGCATGGCGCCGGACACACCCGGAGTGTATGAAGCACGTCCCGGTGCGGAGCATCCAAACACGGCCGATTTGATTTTCGCGCATGAAGCGGCAGTCGGCGGGATGGCGGAAGTGAATGCGGGTAAGCTTGCAGCGCGCAAAGCCCAGAGCGCCGCGGTCAAGGAATTCGCGAACCGCATGGTGAGCGATCACACTGCCGCGGGCGACCGGTTGGCCGGGTTCAATAAAAACAACAAGGTGCCGCCTGCCGACCTCGACAAGGACCACAAGGTGGTGCTCGATCAGCTGGGGAAAATCGACAACAAAGGCTTCGATGCGGCGTATATCCGTGCGCAGGTTGTCGATCACCAGAAAACCGTGCAGCTGTATGAATGGATCATCGACAACGGACAGGACCCGAGACTTGCGAGCTATGCGATCGAGACGCTCCCGACGGTGATGCGGCACCTGGAGATGGCCAAGAATCTGCAGGCGCAACTCACCGGGTCGGCGCCGTGATCGCGGCGTGCCCAGCTGCCTGCACGCGCGAGCTCGCGTGCGTACGGGTTCCGGCACGGATTGCACCGTAGTCCACAACGCCACCAAACAGTTGCTCCGCGTCGCACCGGCGTGCAACTTCGCCACGGGGGCTTGGTGACAACCTGCACACGGGTGACACGCCGTGTACACTAGGGCGCCATGTCCACGCCTGCCGCCAATAGCCCGCGCCTTTACCAGCAGGTAGCCGCGACCATAGAACGGGCGATTGCGGAAGGGCGGTATCAACCGGGCCAGCGTCTGGCTTCCGAGCGGGACCTGGCCGAGGAAATGGGTGTCAGTCGCCCGACACTGCGGCGTGCGGTCATTGCGCTCGAGATGCGCGGCTTGCTGGAATCCCGCCAAGGGTCAGGTGTCTACGTCCGCCGGATGACCGTTGCTGTATCTGCACCCACGCGGGATCTCGACATTGGAGCCTTCGATCAGGCGGAGGCTCGCCGGCTGTTCGAAGGCGAAGTGGCGGCGTTGGCAGCCACCCTGATCACGGACGAGGAGCTGGCCTATCTGGAATCACTGGTCGTGGAGATGAACAACGAGAACGCGACCAAGGAGCAGAGCGAGCTGGCCGACCGTCAGTTCCATTCCACCATTGCCCGGGCCACTCGTAACAGCGCTGTCGTGCGGGTCGTCGAGAACACGTGGGACCTGCGTTACAAGTCCCCTCTGTGCATGCAGATGTTGGAACGGGCCCGGGACGTCCGCACGCGGCCGCTTAATGACGAGCACCAGGACATCATCGAAAGCCTGCGAACCCGGGATCCCAAGGCGGCGCGCCTGGCAATGCAGGCGCACCTGGGGGGCTTGATCGAGAACCTGCTGCTCACAGCCGAGTTGCAGGAAATGGAGCAGACCCGCGCCCGCCTCGCTGCCAAGCGCGAAGAGATCGGACGGCGCGCGGGTAGCTCGAATAGCTAACGAGCAATTCCGTAAGCCTTCTGGACCGTAAGTGGGTCCTGGCCCAGGTTGAAGTTGACACTCATCCTGACATCGATAGGGCACGGAGACGACAGGCCGCGAAGGGCGCAGATCCCAGCGGCTGATCATGCTCACCCCCGATGTTGAACTTGTACTTGGGCACTTTGTTCAACGGCTTGCCCCTGAGATCCATTGGTATGGCCAAACTCTCCTGTAAACTGTAGTGTGGTAAGGCCACATTACCGAACAGGGGGCGAGCATGCCAATAATGTATGGCCTTACAGGTGGCAAAAGTCTACGATAACTGGTCAACTAGGATTGCGGCGGCAGGCCCAAGTGGTCATGCCGAGGGAGGGGGCCAAAGCATGTTGCTGCGAGACGTCCGGGTACTTGTGGGTTTCGCCATGGTTGCGCTGTTCTGTGCAGCGTGCAGCACCCTGCCGGCCCGCACCCAGACGGTAAAGTCACTGGACAGGTCGGTTCTGGCTGCTGGCACCAAGGTGGCCGACTGGCAACTGAGCCATATGGGTACTTTCGACTACATACCAGCGGGTCCGCACCGGATTGACACGGAGCGCAGCCGGGATTGGATCCAGGCGGCGTTCTATGTCGGCCTCACGCAGTTTGCCGATGTGACAGGCGATGCGCGCTATGCCGATGCCGTGTTGAAGCACGGGACCGCCGAAAATTGGGATTTCGATGCCCGGCCGCGCCACGCCGATGCCGACGCGACCGCTGCGGTCTGGATCTGGGCCGCTGAGCATACCCATGATCCAGCCAAGTTGATTCCGGTCAGGTCCCGCTTCGACGCGGTGTTGGCCAACCCCTCGACGGTCTCGCTGGACTTCGAGGTTGTGCCGCCCGAGGGTGGCCGGCCGTACTGCCAGGATCGCTGGTGTTGGTGTGATGCGCTGTTCATGGCGCCGCCCGCCTGGATCGCCCTGACGAAGGCCACCCGTGACGATCGCTACCTCGCACACGCAGATGCCGAGTTCTGGGCAGCCACCGACTACCTGTACGATCGGGACGAGCATCTGTACTACCGCGACAGCCGCTTTTTTTCGCAGCGCGATCCGGCGGGGCACAAGATTTTCTGGGGCCGCGGCAATGGTTGGGTGTTTGCCGGGCTCGCGCGGATTCTGACGGACCTGCCCGCCGGTCATCCCAGCCGGCCTCGCTACGAGGCCTTGTTCAAACAGATGGCGGCGCGGCTCGTCAGTTTGCAGGGCAGTCGCGGGTACTGGCCGGTCTCACTGCTCGAGCCGCAGGAGTCGCCCGAGACCAGCGGCACCGGTTTCTTCGTGTATGGCCTGGCCTGGGGCGTCAACCACGGACTGTTGCCGGAGCCCCGCTACCGACAATCGGTCAAGAGCGGCTGGGACGCCTTAGTGGCGGCCGTGCAGCCGGACGGCAAGCTCGGTTGGGTTCAGCGTATCGGCGCCCAGCCTGACCAGGTCAGTGCCGACGACACTCAACTCTACGGAGTGGGCGCCTTCCTGCTGGCCGCCAGCGAAGTATCCAGAATTTCGCCATGAGCGCCGGCGCCCCAGACACGCAGAAGCTGTACAAGCAGATCGCGCGGTCAATTGCGGCCGCGATCGAAGACGGCCGCTATGCACCGGGTGACCGGTTGCCGTCGGAGCGTGAGTTTGCCGATGATTTTGGGGTCAGCCGTCCGACGATCCGCGACGCAATGATCGCGCTGGAGTTCCAGGGCCTGGTCGAAGCGCGCCAGGGTTCGGGCGTGTACGTCAAAGCCGCGCGGCAGATCTCGGAGGATGCCTCCGAACGCGATGTCAGTGCGCTGGAGTTGGCCGAAGCACGGCGCTTGTTCGAAGGCGAGGCGTGCGCTTTGGCGGCTGCCACCATCACCGATGAGCAACTCACGCTGCTTGACTGCCTAGCCGCCGATATGGGCAGGGATGTTGTCCCGGAGGACTTCGAGAAGCACGAGTTGGAGTTTCACCTGGCAATCGCTCGTGCCACCGGAAATGCCGCAATCGCCGCCACCGTGGAAGACCTGTGGCTGCTGCGTCAACAATCATCCAGTTGCGCTGCCGCTCTGCGTCGCGCCCGTGCCAGCGGCAGGAGCGACTCTGTTGCCGAGCATAGGAAGATCGCCGCGTCGTTGCGCACCCGCGATCCAAAGGCAGCCCGCCTCGCGATGCATGGCCACCTGGCACAGGTGATCGATGATCTGCTGGGCCTTGCCGAAGCCGAAGCGCTCGAGCAGACGCGCGAGAAGATGGCCGAGCAGCGCCGCCTGTTGGGTCTGCGAACCGAAATCTGACCAGCGAGAAGACATCGTGTCAAAACATCCAGCCGCACCGCGTTGCGCAGATCAGCCCGCAAGCCCGCGTAGAGCAGCGCCAATCACCGTCGTCGGCGCCATGCTCCTGGCGAGCTCATTGGGCTTCGCCCAAACGCCGCCTACCATGCCGCCGATCTCCGGAACGACCCTGGCCAAGCCGGATGCAGAGGGCCAGAAACCTCGTGCCGTGGCGGTAATAGCCCCGTATAGGTATGACGACATCCTGTGGGAAAACGACCGCACCGCACATCGCATCTACGCCCATGCCCTCGAGGCGTACGAGCCGCCGTCGAGCTCGGGGATCGATGCGTGGGGCAAAAGCGTCCGCTGGCCCTACATGGAACGTCAGCTCAAGAGCGGAAACCAACACGCGTTTCATGGTGAAGGGTTGGACTTTTACGATGTCGATGAAAGCCGCGGCGCCGGTGGCCTGGGCATCTGGCAGGACAACAAATTGTGGGTTTCGCGGAACTGGAAGACCTGCAAAATCCTGAAGAACGGGCCCGAGGTCGCGGCATTCAAGGTTGACTACGCGCCCTGGCCGGTGGACGTCGAGCGCAAAGTGTGGGAGACCCGCACTTTTACGTTACCGCTGGGTACTAACTTCACGCGCATGGTGTCGACGCTCAGCTCCGATAAGCCGGGTCCGTTGATCGTGGGCATTGGCATCACCAAGCGCAAAGATCCCACCCACTCGGGTGTGTTCACCAAGGACCTGGCTCCCGGCCGCGTGTCCTACTGGGAGCCCGCGGACCCGGTGAAGGGCACCATGGGAATCGCAGTCATGGTCGACCCCAAGAGCGTGGTCGAAATACGCCAGGACGCGGAGAACTATCTCGTGTTGGTCAAGGTCGAACCGGCCAAGCCGTTTGTCTATTACACCGGAGCCGCATGGGACAAGGGTCTTGATTTTCACGACCGCGCCAGCTGGGAAGCCTATGTCCGTGATCAGAAACCGGACTTCGACCCGGGCAAGCAATGACCGGTGAGCCGCCGGCCGTGCGGGTCGGCCGCTACCGGTGGGTGATCTGCGCGCTGCTGTTCGCGGCAACGGCGATCAACTACGTCGATCGGCAGACGATTGGTGTACTGAAGCCAACGCTGCAGGCCGAGTTGAAGTGGACTGAAAGCTCCTACGCGGACATCGTCTTCTGGTTCCAGGCAGCCTATGCCATCGGGTACCTGGCATTCGGGCCCATCATCGACAGGATCGGCGCGCGCGCCGGCTATGCGGTGGCTTTCACGGTCTGGACGTTGGCGCATATCGGCCACGGTTTCGTTCACTCCATAACCCAGTTTGCGCTGATGCGATTCACTTTGGGGTTGGGTGAATCCGGCAGTTTCCCTTCGAGCCTCAAAGCCGTGTCGGAGTGGTTTCCGCAGAAGGAACGGGCACTGGCGGTTGGCATTTTCAACGCGGGCTCCAACGTCGGTGCCATAGTCACGCCTCTCGTTGTGCCCGCAATCACGTTGGCATGGGGATGGCGCGCCGCCTTCGTCGTCACGGGGGCCGCTACATTCGTATGGCTGATTGCATGGCTGGTCACTTATCGCAATCCCGGCTCCCATCCGAAACTGTCGCCCGCCGAGCTGGCCTACATCCGTTCCGGCGACGAGGTCAGCAGCCCGACGCTGTCCGCCCAACCGTCATGGCCCAAGCTGCTGACCATGCGGGAAACCTGGGCTTATGCGCTGGCTAAGTTTCTTACCGACCCGATCTGGTGGCTGTACCTGTTCTGGCTACCCGACTTTTTGAGCAAGCGCTACAACCTCGATCTGAAGTCATTCGGCCCGCCACTGGTCGCCATCTACCTGCTGTCGGATGTCGGCTCTGTCGTGGGTGGCTGGGGCTCATCGCGGCTGATGAAAGCCGGACGCTCAGCGAATGTCGCCCGCAAGACTACTATGTTGATTTGTGCCCTGGCCGTTACGCCAATCGTGTTCGCGCAGTTCGTCAACCAGCTGTGGATGGCGGTGGCCATCATTGGCCTGGCAACCGCGGCTCACCAGGCGTGGTCCGCCAACCTGATGACATTACCCTCAGACATGTTTCCGCGAGTGGCGGTTGGCTCGGTCGTCGGGATCGGTGGCACCGCCGGCGCCGTCGGGGGCATGCTGATGTCGAAATACAATGGCTACATCCTGGATGTATTTGGCAGCTATCAGCCGATCTTCGCGCTCGCTGGTGGCGCCTACATCGCGGGAATCGCAGTCCTGCACTTCCTCAGCCCCAGGCTCACGCGCGTCGCGGAAGAGGCGGTTATCGTTGCGCGTCCTCGATAATGCTCCAGGCTTTGCGTTGGGCATCGTTGGCGGCCGACATCCGATCGAATGCTCCCAGAACCGTGGTGTAGTTCTGTTCATTGAGACCTATCACGTAGTCGTCCAACGCTCGCTCCCAGCCGCGTGCTACGTGCAGCAGATTCTCGCGAACGACCCAATTCAGTGAGCCGTCTTCGGGCCTGCTCGAGGCTAACTCGTTGTAAAGGGTGCGCCATTGTGGCAGCAGCCATCGATCGATGCCTGCCGCGAAGTCCTGCTGCGGCAAGCTGCCGGTCTGAAGTGCATAGAATGCCATTCTGAACTGCGCCCGCAATCCGTCCATGCGATCGTCGAAATGCCTCAAGTACGCTGTGGTGGCCTCGATTTGCGCTGCAGTCGCGCGGGGCGGCGCAACAGTGCTCAGAGCCGCTGTCCTGCCGGGTTCCATGGCCGGCGCGATGAGTTTGTGCGTAGCGGTGTCAGAGGGCGCCTGGTGACGGAGTTTATCGGCCGCGATGAACGAAGCGGCGGCGATGAATCCAGCCACGAGGGCAATCGGTATGTACGTGTGTGGCGCCGTGCGCCGGCGGGCACGGGGTGGTCTTTGTGGAGCCCGGGCGGATATTGGCGCCGGGCTGTCGTACTCGATGGTACGCGTTGTGGGAAGGAGCCGCACGATCGTTCCGGCGACCGCGGTGTCAGCGGTCCAGAACCGGAAATAATCGCGTTGTTGTAGCTCACCGCGCAGATCGACGCGCACCGAATTTCCTTCCCGGTACACGTCACAGATCTCCGCGGCAGGCACGAAGCGCTCTTGCGTCGTGTGGAATGCCATCAGCGAGCGGCGCCTCGCAATGATCAGCACCCCACGCTCCATTATGTGAATGGTCCCGCTGCCTGACCAGCGGAAGCTATTGGGCTGTGAGTCCGGGCGGGGACCGAAGCTCTCCGGCCGTGAGAACAGCACCTGAAACTCGGGCGCTTCCGCACCCTCCGTTCCCAATCTCGGCAGTGAGTCTTTTGAGGATCGGCCGGACGTCGCGATCATTTGCGCCTGAATATGGACCGAACGCCCTGCGGGCGCAATCATTGCCGAGCCTCGGCGGCTCAACCTTCGATCCGGACATGTTGGGCGAGGAAATCAACGAAGACGCGCACACGTGCCGGCAGGGGTCCGCCACGGCCGAGGAAAACGGCGTGGATATCTTCCCGGTCACCGGGGTTGAATTCCTCGAGCACCGGGACGAGTCGGCGGGCCTCGACATCCGGGCCGATGTGAAATTGGGATAGGCGCGCAAGACCGACGCCATTTAGGGCGAGTTGACGCGCCGCTTCGCCATCGCTCGCGCGGACGACTGGCGGCGCGCAGAGAGTCTCGACGCCCGTGATGCCGCGGAAAGGCCAACCATCCAGCACGCGCAGGAATGTCCAACCGATACCCCGGTGCTCCGCAAGCTCGGTTGGAGTTGACGGGGTGCCATGTCTTGCCAGGTATTCAGGCGAGGCAACAACTGCCATGCGGGTTGTACCGAGCTTCCGTGCAACCAGGCGTGAGTCCCGCAAGGGGCCGAAGCGGATCGCGACGTCGGCCCGCTCCTGCATCAGATCGACTACCGTATCTGTCAGTACCAGATCGAGCGTTATTTCGGGATTTTCCGCGACAAAGCGCGGAATGAGGGGGACGACGAGCCGCATACCGACCGGAATGTTGGTGTTCACTCGCAGATGGCCGCGAGGTGCGGAACCGGCTGCCGCCTCGCGCTCCGCCTCCTCCATATCGGCCAGGATGTGTGCCGCGCGCAGATAGAACGCCTGGCCCTCGGGGGTGAGCTGAAGCCGCCGGGTCGATCGATTGACGAGACGCGAGCCGAGTCTGGCTTCCAGGCGCGAAACGAGCTTGCTCACCCCTGAGGGAGTGAGCCGGAAATCGCGTGCCGCGGCGCTAAACCCGCCCAGATCGACCACCCGGACGAAGACGTCCATTTCCGCGGCTCGATTGGTGTCCAGGCGTGGCATGATGAATTCATCTCACAAATCAGTGGACAAAGCACCCCCTGATTCAAAGTCGGGCTGCGGGGTATCTTGCCTCTCACGTCGCCGCGAACCCGCGGCTGAGCAGGGCAGACAAAGCATGGAATACCGCAATCTCGGCCATTCGGGCCTCAAAGTGCCTGTTTTGAGCTTCGGCACGGGCACCTTCGGAGGGCAGGGTCCGCTGTTCGCGGCTTGGGGGAACAGCAGCAGCGGCGAAGCACGCCGCCTGATCGACCTATGCCTCGAGGCGGGCGCCAATCTCTTTGACACGGCCGACGTCTATTCGAACGGTGCCTCCGAGGAACTGCTGGGTGCGGCGATCAAAGGGCGCCGTGCGCAAGTGCTGCTGTCAACCAAGACGAGTCTGCCGCTGGGCGACGGGCCAGGGGATGCGGGTTCGTCGCGGCAGCGCCTGATCGGTGCCGTCGAGGCCTCATTGCGCCGCCTCGGAACTGACTACATCGACCTGCTGCAGCTGCATGCTTTCGATGCCGGGACGCCGATCGACGAGGTGTTGTTCACATTGGACACGTTGGTTCGCAGCGGCAAGTTGCGTTATGTCGGGGTGTCGAATTTCTCCGGATGGCAACTCATGAAGTCGCTCGGGGTCGCCGCACGGTACGGCTGGCCGCGGTACTGTGCGCACCAGGTCTACTATTCCCTCGTGGGGCGCGATTATGAGTGGGAGCTGATGCCGCTTGGAATCGACCAGGGCGTGGGTGCGCTGGTCTGGAGCCCGCTTGGTTGGGGCCGGCTCACGGGCAAGATCCGCCGTGGCCAGCCGCTTCCCAAGTCGAGCCGCCTGCATGAGAGCGCCCAGTGGGGCCCGCCCGTGGATGACGATCGGTTGTATCGTGTCGTCGATGCGTTGGACGAAGTCGCACGGGACACGGGGAAGACGGTCCCCCAGATTGCCCTCGCCTGGGTACTAACCAGACCGACGATTGCTTCTGTCATCATCGGCGCGCGCAACGAGGCCCAACTGCGTGACAACCTCGGCGCTGTTGGGTGGTCGTTGAGCTGGGAGCAGCTTGCGAAGCTCGATCAGGCGAGTGAGGTGATCCCCTGCTATCCGTATTACCCATATCGCACGCAAGAGGGCTTCGCGCGGATCAACCCGCCGCCCGTGTGACTATCACGATGTGGAGCGGACTGTACGGCTGCGGTGAACCCGCAAGACCTCGGCCCCGACGATACCGATCACGAACGCCACGCACGCGCAGCCAAAGAGCAGCGGGTGCCCGGACTCGAAAATAGCGGCAGCTATTGAAGCGCAACCCAGTAGAAAAGCGACAATGACCTTGAACGCGGCAAACACGGCTCGCTCCTCCGTTGACTTATTTTAAAGGCGCCCAACCGTAATTGACATACTGCTCGCAGACAGTGATTTGCGTCACGATTGAGGGCGACCAAGGTCCTGGGGTGCCGCCCGCAACAGTGACCGTCGTTTATTTGCTACGCTTCACGGATCATGACGGTCGGCATCCTCTTGTTGTTGGTGATCGCGGCGACCGTGCTCACCGGGGTCCGGCGGCGGCAAACCGCCGCGGTTCTTTTCGTAATTACGGGGGTTCTGGCCCTTGCGATCGGCTGTGGCCCCTTGCCGGCCATCACTCTGAAAAGCCTGCAGACCGGCTACTCGGACGAGCCCGTACGCTCGTGGCAGCCAAGAGCCGCCATAGTCGTTCTGGGCGGAGGTGTGCAACCGGTCGTTGACACCAAGGCCCTGGAAGTGCCGGCTATCGTGTACGGCAGGATCGTGAAGACCCTGGATCTGTACCGACAATGCAAGCTCACTGGACAAGCCTGCAGCGTAATCGTGTCAGGTGGGGATCCGCGCAGGTCAGGCACCTCGGAAGCGAAGGTCTACGGTGGCGTGTTGGTCAAGATCGGCGTCGATCCCGCTGACCTCGTGATCGAAGGACGCAGCCTGAATACCTGGCAGAACGCCCAGTTCTGTGCCGCATGGTTGCGTGATCATCCTCAGGACCAGGTGGTCCTGGTCACCTCCGGAGTGCATCTGCGCCGCAGCAGCCTCTACTTCGCGCACTTCGGCATCCATGCGTTGCCGGCGCGCGCGGACTATGTTGGTGCCGTGGTCGAGCTGCTGCCGCAAGCCTACAATTTCCTGCTCATGGATCTGGCTCTGCACGAATACTCAGGCCTGGCGCGCTATCGCGTATACGAGATGTTGGGTTGGAACATCAAGGCACAGCGCCCCGGGGCTTTGTAAAACGCAACGCTTGGCTTGCCTGCGGGGCGCTTGGCGGCGCCTGCCGGCACGCGGCCAATGTGGTCTTCGCAACTCGCTACAATTGGACCTCTGCGCAGCACTTCCTCCGGCGGTAAAGTGCGCGCTCAGAAGGACGCCAGGGCGGCGGAAAACGCGTGGTGAAAGCGGACGTTGCAATCATAGGTGGTGGCATCATGGGCTCGGCGTTGGCCTACTGGCTGACGCGGCTCGATCCCAATATCGGGGTCGTCGTGATCGAGCGCGACCCGACCTATTCGATCGCATCCTCCGCGCTTTCGGCGGCTTCGATCCGCCAGCAGTTTACGACCCCGGTGAACATTCGCATTTGCCAGGCCAGCATTGGATTCCTGCGCCAGGCGGACGAGTTGCTGGAAGTTGAAGGTTCCAGTGTCGATATCGGTTTGAAGGAGCGGGGCTATCTGTATCTCGCGCCTGCCTCCGGATTGGAGTCCTTGCGGCGTGCTCATACTATCCAGACCCAGTTGGGTGCCGATGTCGCATTGCTCGATGCCACTGCGCTGTCCGCGCGTTTCCCCTGGCTCAAGACCGCGGATCTGGCCGCAGGCTCCCTGGGGCTCAAGGGTGAAGGTTGGTTCGACGGGTATTCGCTGCTTGCTGCATTCGCGGCCAAGGCACGCAGCCAGGGTGTCAACTACGTTCGCGGCGAAGTGTGCGGGCTGGGGGTGCAGGGCGGACGAATCGAATCGATTCACCTGGGCGCGGGCGGCGAGGTCGCAAGCCGCTGGGTCGTCAATGCGGCCGGTCCCTGGGCACGCTCGATCGCCAGGCTCGCCGGCTGTGATCTGCCCGTGGCGGCGCGCCGGCGTACGGTCTATGTGATTTCGTGTCCAACGAGGCTGGAGAGCTTTCCGCTACTGATCGATCCTTCCGGCTTCTGGATCCGACCCGAGGGGTCCGGATACATCGCCGGAATTCCCCCGGGCGTGGACCTGGATGATGCGCCACTCGAACCTGACTACGATGGCTTTGATTCGGTGCTGTGGCCTGCATTAGCTGCCCGCATCCCGGCGTTCGAGGCGGCCAGGCTCGAGCGCGCGTGGGCGGGCTACTATGAAATGAACGTGTTCGATCACAACGGCATTGTTGGATTTCATCCGCATCGCGAAAATCTGCTGCTCATGAATGGCTTTTCGGGTCACGGCCTGCAACAGGCCCCGGTGGTCGCCCGCGGGGTCGCGGAATTGATCTGCCATGGACGATTTGTGACGCTGGACCTGTCGGATCTTGGCTTTGACCGCATCGAAAAGAGTCGGCCGCTGCTGGAGCGGAACGTGATTTGAGGCGCGGCGCCCCCGGTTATGCGACGTTATCCGCAGGCGCTCAGATGCTTCGTAATCTGCGCCGCGCGATTGCCCTCGTCCGTTTGCCACAGGCCATCACGCTCTGCGGCATCGAGGATCGGTGTGCTTCTTTCAAACCAGCGGCGCGCTTCTGCGCAGCTGTTTGCGCGCTCGGAGCGCGGTGTCTTGGGGTCATTCGCCCGGCGAGCGTTGATCTGGCCCAGGCGGAAGTAATCGATACCTTGCAGCAGTCGATCACGACCGAGTTCCGGTTCGCCTGCCGTAGGGGCTGGCTCCAGAATGGCCAGCGCGTCCCGTATATGGCGCTCGGCTGCCTGAAGTTGCCCCAGGGTCAGCAGCGTTTCACTGACTTCGCTGAGAGCAAATGCGGCGTTGTAACGCGCTTCCGTGTCTTTTGCATCGGCATCGAACAACGCGCGCAAGGTATCCATTGCCGAGGTCTGTTTTGTCAGGGCGTCCTGGGGAAAGCCCTGCTTGGACAGTACTGTCGCGATTCCGAGTAACGCATACGCTTCGAGCGTCTGAAGCTCGGAGTTGGTTGGGTCTGCAAGCCAGAGGGCATGGGCAATCGCCTGCTGCCTGGTATGCATCTGCAACGCGTCGGCATAACGCCGCGCGCCAATGAGAATCTCTCCCATCCGTCCGTACGCAACGGCGGCATGGTGGCGGCTGCGTTTGTCACGCGGATCCGCATCCACCAACGTTTCAAAGATGGCCGTGCCCTGGTTCATCAACAGCAGGCCGCGCTCGATTTCGGTGGCTCTTGCGATCTGCCAACCGAGGGCCACATAAACACTCCCCAGGTTGCGCCGGTCCGCGGCAGTCGAGCCTGGAGCGGCCGCGAGCTCTTCTGCGATCTGCAGGGCGCGCCGCGAGCTCGCGATTCCGCCAGGCGAGTCCCGGGACGCTGCCAGCAGTTCGCCGAGCTTGCCGTAGTTCCTGAGCAGGTCGCGGCGCAGATCCAGATCGGCGGACGGCGTTGCCAGCAGGGACGAGCGGATATCCAACGCCTTGCGGTAACTTGCGATTGCGCGGCTGGCGTCGCCGAGATTCGACTCGCGGTAGGCGCCTTGCAGATCCGCAATCTTCTCGTAAGCAGTAGCCAGCTCGCGTTGCAGCGTGGGATCGCCCGCTGATTCTGCGGCGAGTGCTTCCAGATACTTCAGCGAGTTGAGGACGAGTATCTGCCGAGCCGGGGTGGCGCCGGAAAGGTTCTGAATAGCCCCATGCACATCGAACATGAACGTATTGGCCAACTTGCGCACTTCGTCGAAATGCCGTTCGGCCCGCTCGCGCTGTTGACGCGCGATGTGCGCCTGCCAGCTCGCGGCGACGATTCCTCCCATGAGGGTCAGCACGAACAGGCCTATTGCAGCGATGCCCGCGCGGTGTCTGCCGCAGAATTTCGCGAGCTTGTGAGGCATGCTGGGCGGGCGCGCCGTCACCGGAAACCCCTGCAGATACAAGCTAATGTCCCCATTGAGCCGCTCAACGGAGGGGAAGCGGCTGGCAGGGTCTTCGTGCAGCGCCATCATGACGATGCTGTCCAGATCGCCCGCCAGCTCACGCGACGAGGATCCACCGCTCTTTCTGACGACGACGGATGGCAGCTCGGGAGTGCGCGACCGAGCGGTTAGTGAGGGAACCCCCTGCGGGGGCTCGCAGCCGCGCCGGGCGAGCTCGTGGGGCAGGCCGCCAGCTTGCTGCGGAAGTGTGCCCGTCAACAGGCGATACAACATTACGCCCAGGGAATACACGTCACTCGCCGTCGAGACGACGCCTCCGCGAATCTGCTCCGGGCTGGCATACTCCGGAGTGAGTGCGACTGGTCCCGACATGTCAGACTCCGCCGCGTTGGCGGCAGCGGCCGTGCGAATGAGTCTGGCCACGCCAAAATCGAGCAGTCTGACGGAACCCTCGTCCGTGACCAGCACGTTGTTGCACTTCAAGTCGCCGTGGACCATCAGGTGTTGGTGAACATACTGGACTGCCGAGCAGAGCGTCCGGAACAGCTCCAGACGCTGCTTCACGGTGAGCTTCCGATTGCGGGCGTACTCGTCTATGGGCTGGCCCTTGATGAAATCCATCACGAGGTAGGGCAGCCCCTCAGACGTGCTGCCGCCATCGAGAATCCTGGCGATGTTGGGATGATCGAGCGTCGCGAGAAACTGTTTTTCCGCCTTGAAGCGCTCCACGAGCGAGCGGGTCGCATAGCCTGGTAGCAGTACTTTGACCGCCACTTCCTTGTGGTACTCATCATCGGCGCGCACGCCCCTGAATACTTCGCTCATGCCACCGTGGCCGATTTCCGCGACGATCCGATAGGCTCCCACGCGACGGCCGATCCAAGACGGACGCGGCGGGTCGAGGTCCAGTCCGAACGCCCGTTGGGCGGCGGGACGCTCAATGAAATCACCTGTTTCGTCGTGGGCTTGCAGGAGTGATTCGACCTCTGCTTGCAGCGCGGAGTCGCCCTCGCATGCTTCCTCCAGGTACGTGCGCCGCGCCGTGGAATCGCGTTCCGCGGCGGCTGAAAACACCTCCTTGATACGTTCCCAGCGATCGGCCTGCATGTCAGGCTCCCCGCGAAAGTTCGCGTTTGAGCCAGGCCCGCGCGAGGGCCCACTCCCGTTTTACGGTCGCATCGGAGATCTCCAGCGCCTGCGCGGTCTCTTCGATGGTGAGGCCGCCGAAGTAGCGCATCTGCACGATCTGTACCTGCCGTTGGTCGATCACCGTCAACCGTGTCAGAGCCTCGTCGATCGCGGTAATGTCCTCGTCCGAATCCTTCTCATCCCCTTGTTCGGAAATGCATTCGATTTCCGCAGGTCCCGCGGGGTCTGCTTCATCAGGCGGAGCGGTGAGCTCGTCGAGGCTCAATACCGGCATCCCGCCACCACGTTTTGACGAGAGTCGCGCGCGTGCGTGGTCTACGAGGATCCGGCGCATCAGAGTTGACGCAAGCGCAAAAAAGTGCGCCCGGCTGCGCCAGTCCACGGACTGCTGACTCACCAATCGCACGAAGGCCTCATGCACCAGTGCGGTTCGCTGAATCGTGTGATTTGGCCGTTCCCGACGCAGATGCCTTTGCGCCATCGACCGAAGCTCCCGGTACAGGAGCGCCGTGAGCTCCCCGAGTGCAGCTTCGTTCCCGCCGCTCCACTGAAGGAGCAGTCGGGTCACCGGACGATCCGGCTCATCTGCCATCGACTTCCCCCGTACTGGTACGCCAACCCGCGCCCGCGCACCGCGAGCGTCCCTCTTTTTATGAGCTAAATCTTAGCTCATTTGCGCGTCTATCCGATGAAGCCGTTAGTGACCCGAATTGAAGGAGCATGCATGAGAATTCCATCTGCCGCCGTTGCGGCAGTCATTACCCTGGCAGGGCTGGCCGTTGCGGCCGTTACTGCATCCGCAGCGCGACCCGGAGGCCCGGGCGCCCCGTTGCAAGCCAATGGCGATTCCATCGCCCATGGGCGTTATCTCGCAACTATCTCCGGGTGCCATGATTGCCATACGCCCGGGTTTGCGCGGAACGGCGGACACGCGCCCGCTGGCAGTTGGCTCACCGGATCTGGCGTCGGTTACCAGGGGCCTTGGGGTACCTCATATCCGGCAAACCTGCGGCTGACGGTTCAGTCAATGACCGAGGCTCAGTGGCTGGTCTTTGCGCGCGCCGAAAGGCGCCCACCCATGCCGTGGTTCAGTCTGAGGGAAATGACTGATCGTGACCTGACTGACATTTATCGATTCATCCACTCGCTGGGTCCGACGGGACTACCGGCTCCGGCCTCGGTGCGTCCGGGCGGTAAGGTCAACACGCCCTTTATCGTGCTAGAGGCTCTAAACCTGGATGCACCCAAATATCTCGGCGAACCTGCGATGTCACAAGCCGCGCCTTCGAAGGCTGGGCCACAGAGCTGACACTCCGCCAGCGTTACCAACTGGATATATCCGCCTGCGTGAAAGTGGAGCTACCACACGGCGGTTCCAGGTAGGCAGACTCACTCGCCGAGTGTTCGGCAACGAAGCGATTGAGCAACCCAGGAGACAGGAAGTCATGGTAAAGCTGAAGGGGATTTCGCGCCGCTGCATGTTCGCAGTGGCTGCCGGCGCTCTTGTTGTTATCGGCGCCGCGAGCCTCTCGCCGGCGAGGGCCCAGGAAGCTGCCCAGGAGGCAGAGTTTGGCGCTCCTCGCTGGGTTGCCACGTGGAGCGTCCCGCCGATGAAGCACGGTACATCTTTCGGTGCATCTCGATCGTTCGAGAACCAGACAGTACAGCAGATCGTCTACATAAGCGCAGGCGGCACGCGCGTGCGCGTGAAGCTGTCGAACGAGTATGGCGTCGGTGACCTGATCATCGGATCTGCGCACATCGCAGTGCAGTCCACGGGCGCTTCGATCCTTCCCGAGTCGGATCGGTCACTCACCTTTGGGGGCCAGACCTCGGTCGTCATTGCGGAGGGCACAGTTGCGTTGAGCGATCCCGTCAGTCTGAGCGTGCCTTCGAACACCAGTCTCGCGATCAGTGTGTATGTCCCGCAAAACACCGGGTTTGCGACCTATCACGAGAATGCCACTCAGACCGCGTATATTTCGGGTCCGGGAGACTTCAGCAATGCGATCGCCTTTCCGGTACAGGAGACCGCGATCTCACGCTACTGGTTGACCTTCATCGAGGTGCTGCCGCAGAAAAAAGTCGGCGTTCTGGCGATCTTCGGCGACTCCGTCAGTGAGGGCGCGACCACCACGCGGGATGCCAATCGGCGTGTGTCAGATGTTCTGTCGCGTTGGTTCAATCCGCCTCGGGACCCCGCGCGCCTGGCGGTGTTGAATCAGTCGACCGGGTGCGGCCGCCTTCTGCGGGAATTCTGTGGGCCGAGCGGCGTGTCTCGTTTCGAGCGCGATGTCCTGAACGCCGCGGGGATCACACATGTCGTGCTCGCGCTCGGGCTCGGCGACATCATCTTCCCCACGGCCGTGGGGGATCCTACTCAACTCGCCAGCGTCGATGAGATCATCGCCGGGATACGTCAACTGATTCGCCAGGCCCGGATGAGAGGTCTCAAGGTATATGGCGCCACGATCTCCCCGAACGAGGGCACGACGTTTACCAACACCCACACGCCTGAAAACGAAGCCAAGCGCCTGGCCCTCAATCATTGGATCCGGACGAGCAGGGAGTTCGATGGCGTAGCCGATTACGATGTGGCCCTGCGTGACCCGAGCCACCCGGCTCGCCTGCTACCCGCTTATGCGGCTCCCGACAACCTACATCCGAACGACGCCGGGCATGAGGCACTCGCCCGTGCGATAGCTCTTTCACTGCGCTGGTAGCCGCTCCAAAATCAGCCTCAGACTGCCGCACTGGCTTCCTCCGGGAAGCCGGTGCGGCTTTGCGTTGGATCTGCGACAGGGAAGCCGCGCCATGGTCAGAACAGTCACACTGCCGATCCGCATCGAACCGTCTTGCGGCCAGACTCTGCAGGATCAGATCTACCTCTGCGTCCGCAGTTCTATTATGAACGGCGTCATTGGCACTGACAGCAGGTTGCCGTCCACTCGGACACTTGCGGCCGATCTTGGCGTTTCCCGCATGACAGTGCTGCTGGCCTTCGAGCAGTTGAAGGCGGAAGGCTATATCGTGCCGCGGCAGGGTTCCGGTATCTACATTTCGAAAGATCTGCCGGACCCACCGCCTGATCGGCCGGTGGTGCGCACGGGTGCAGCTGTGAAACATCCTCTGCTCTCGGCGCGTGGCCGGTCGCTGGCGCAGGCCCGGTTTGCCGACCGGCGCGCCCCGCTATCACCACCACGCCCGTTCCGATTGGGCACTCCGGCAGTTGACCTGTTTCCGTTTCGGCTGTGGTCGCAGATTGCACGCCAGTGCGTGCGCTCCTTGTCGCCCAAACGCCTGGACTACTCGAGCCTGGCCGGTCTTCTCAGGCTGCGCGAGGCCATCGCCGAGCAGATCCGCTCGCGCGGCACCAGCTGCGATCCGCAGCAGGTGCTCATCGTTGCTGGCGCTCAACGCGGCCTCGACTTCGTGTTTCATCTTCTTCTCGATGTGGGGGATCCGGTTTGGATCGAAGATCCGGGTTACCCGGGCGCACATAGCGCTCTTCTCTCCGCCGGCGCGCGAGCCGTATGCATGCCGGTGGATCAGGAGGGAATGATCATCGATGGACAGCGGCCGGGCCCGATCGAAGCTCGCCTTGCGTATGTGACGCCATCGCATCAGTTTCCACTCGGCGTGCCGATGAGCCTGGCACGGCGGCACAGCCTGCTCGGCTGGGCGAGGAGCTCGCTGGCGTGGATCGTTGAAGATGACTACGACTGCAACTTCCGCTACGACGTTCAGGCGCTACCCTGCCTGCATGCGCTCGATCCGGATGGCCGTGTCATCTATGCGGGGACGTTCAGCAAGACGCTGTTTCCCGCGGTGCGCCTGGGTTTCCTGATCGTTCCAAGTGACCTGGTGGACGGGTTCATACGAGCGCGAATGGCCAGCGATGTTCATCCGCCCGTGCTGGAACAAATGATTCTGTCGGAATTCATGACGCGTGGTCACTATCAGCGGCACGTCCGTCGCATGCAGGCGGAGTACGCGGAGCGGCTGCACGCACTGCGAACGGCACTGGATCGGACCGGAGTACCGCTACGCCTTCGTCCCGTGCACTCCGGCATTCACGCAGTGGCCGACCTCGAGGATGTCGATGCGGAGCGGGTGTTCACGGAAGCCAAGGCGCGCAATGTCGAGGTCATGCCACTCTCGGCTTATTACTACGGTGACGGCGAAAGGTCGAATGCGCTGTTGCTGGGATTCGGCGCATGCCGTCCAGCGGCGATCAGGGCGGGCATGTGGCGGCTCGCAGCCGCCATCGACGCGGCCCGGCGTTCGCAGGCACCCAGTGGAACCTGAAGTCCTGCCAGAAGGGAAAAAAGCGGGCAGTGCCCGGCAGTCGTCCCGTGTCTCTTCGTTTCCGCATTGCTGCGGGAGGTGTGCCGATTGAGGCAGAATGGTGCTCATGGGAGGGGCACACAACATCGCAAGGTTGCCCATCGGCCTCGTCGTGGTCGTTGGCTTCTGGGGTGTTGCCGATCTTCAGGCCGGGGCGGCCGATGAGTGGCGCTCGAGAGTTTCCACGCAGCTGTTGTCCATCTACGACGCTCCCTCGGCTCCCAGGCCGGCAACTGTCGATCGGTACGAAAGTGAGCGGGCCGCCAACGCCCGGCCACTGGAGCCACGTTTCAACGAGCAAGGCTGGGTTCAGGCAGACGTTCACTACGATTGCTCGCAGAATGCGCCCGTAAAAGCGCTCGCATCCGCGGGTCTTGCAGTCAGCTCATCAGCCAGGCTCGCCACTTTGTGCGTCGTCGAAGGTTGGATCGCTCCTCAGTCGCTCCCCGCAATTGCGGCCTCGGCGGGGGTTACACGCGTGACGGTCCCTGCTTACGCGCTGCACCCGCGGCGTGTTGTCCCTGAGGTTCGATCAAGCTCCATGGCCGCTGTCCCGGAATCCTCCGGCCAGTCAGAACGGCCGGCGGCCGCCTCTGTCGCAGGTATCGATCAGAACGGCGTGACTATCATGCACGCAGATCAGTTTGTCGCCCAGACAGGGGCTGATGGCGGCGGTGCCAAAGTTGGGGTTCAGTCGGCAGGGATCTCGAGTCTGCAGACGATACAGTCGCGAGGCGAGCTTCCCGGGGTGCAGGTTGTAAAGCCGAGTGATGGAGCGAGCTCGCCAGCGGGAGACGAGGGCACAGCCTTGCTGGAGGAGGTACACGCAGTGGCGCCGGGCGCCGGCCTTGCATACTGCGGGCCCGGCACTTTCATCGAGTACACCTCCTGCCTCAATCAATTGATTGCCGCGGGCGCGACCATTCTGGTCGATGACCTGATCTTCCCCCAGCAGGACCTGCTGTCGTCCGACAGCTCGGCCGCGCAGGCTGTCGGGCAGCTCCTGGCGCAAAATCCCTCCGTAACGCTGTTCACCGCCCAGGGAAACTACAACGGGAGTTATTGGGAGGGAAACTACTCGCCGGTCGCCTTGTCGTCCGTCGGCTTGCCACCGTTGACCTGTCCGTCGGGTGGGATTACCCAGACGGACTATTACGCAGCGCAGTTCGATGGCGCTCCGAGCCAACTTCTGACCGTCACGCAATCTTCACGGATTCCGGTGGCGTTTGCGTGGGCAGATCCACCTGATCATAACGCCAGCAAGTTCGATGTCTACTGGGTTGATTCCACTGACAACACGAAGTCCGGCTGCCTGTCCACGGCCTCTGCCACCGACACGCAGGTTGCGGTGGGCACCGCTTTCTCAGCGGGTTCTTACACTCTCTATATCGCAACACCCGATGCGGCGGCCAGCGGGAAGTTCCTGAAGTTATGGGTCGGCGGCGATGGCCTGACGTCGCTGTCCAAACCCACGACGGGTAGTATCGTGACGGCGCAGGCCTTCGCCAGCGGTGCGGTCACGGTAGGTGCGGTCAACGGCTCGGATGGTGTTGGTAATAAAATCGAGCGATTCAGCAGTCTCGGGCCGATCGCGATCGCATTTCCTGATGTAACACGGATTCAGGCTCCCGTGCTCGTGGCGCCCGACGGCATCAACGTGGATGCGGCCGGTACATACTTCGCCGGTAGTCTGTTTCCAGACGGGAATTTTTATGGCACCTCGGCATCTGCTCCCAACGCTGCCGGGGTTGCGGCGCTGATTCGCGGCGCATTTCCCAATCTCACCGCCTTGCAACTCGTAGCGGCGCTCAAGGCAGGGGCTGTTCAACTGGGGAGCGCCCCGCCCGATGGAACATACGGGTACGGCCGCATTGACGCCACCGGTGCGCTCGGGACGTTTCCTGTGCCTACCATCACGCCGTTACCGGATTCCGCGCTCACGGCCGGCTCGAGCTCCGCCTCTTACCCATTCACGGTCAGTGGGACGGGTGCGCTGCATTTCGCTGTGACGAGCAGCAACACGACTTCGATTCCTGCTTCCGTAGTTGCTGCCGGATCACCGGGTGTGACGATCGCCCCCGCGGATTGCGGCATCGGCACTCTGTCCTGCACGCTTTCGGTCATGCCCGCCAATGGTCCAGGCGGTACGGTCACTGTGACCGTGGCGGCGCTTGATGGCGCGAGCCGATCGGCTTCCGCCACCATGACCGTAACAGTCACCGGCTCGGCAACGCCGCCGCCGCCGCCAGCAACCCCGGAACCAACTCCGAGTTCCGGCGGCGGTGGGGGTGGTGGCCTCGATTGGTGGGTGATCGCATCACTGCTGCTGATAGCCGGCCGCAGCGTCCGCCGTCGTTGCAGTCCGTCAGGAGGACGCATGAAGCGCTGTTTCCCGGGCCTGTTCATCCTCGCGTCCGCATTGTTCACCTGCTCACAGACGTGCAGCGCTGAGACTCCCATGGTCCCATGGCTGACCCGATCAGCCGACAACTCGAGAAGTGGTTGGAACCCAAACGAGAAATTACTTAGCCAGGCATCAGTCGAATCCAAAGGGATCGTGCGCACGACCATCATTCCCGTGTTTGGTGACGCCCGGGGCATCGAGGGACAGCCCCTGATTCTTCCGGACGTCAAGCTCAAGGATGGCAGCACGCACGATGTCATGGTGCTGCCCTCCATGGCGAATGTTGTACGAGGTGTGGATGCCCACTCTGGCGCAGAATTATGGACCATCACCCTGGGCAGGCCCATCGACGGGCGAACACCCATCGGCCCGAGGAAAGCCGGGCCGGATGGTTGCGTCGGCGACTTTCCGACGATTGATTGCCACGCAATCAATGACAAATGGGGTGTTTTGAGCACCGGGGTCATCGATCCGCAGACCCAGCGGCTGTATCTCGTCGCCTGGATCTCGCCCGATGGCACACCGCAAAATGCCCGGCATCATGTGTTTGTGTTGAATGTCGCCGATGGCGGGCGGGTCGTGCCTCCTGTACCCGTTGAAGCAACGAGTGGTGGGCAATCCTACGCCAGCAGTATGCGCAAGCAGCGCAGCGCGCTCGTGCTGACCCGCATCAAGAACCGCAAAACGATTTTCTGGGCTTCGGGCACGGTGCAGGAAACCGGCAATGCGGCGGCGGGCTGGATCTTTGCCTTCGACTGCGCAAAAAACAAGATAACTGCGGCGCTCGCCATGTCAGCGGGAGAGGGCGCCGGGATTTGGATGGCCGGGCAGGGGCTGGCGGCCGACGCGCAGGGGTTTCTCTATGCCATCACCGGTAACGGGGACTTTGACGGCAGGACCCAGTGGGGCGAATCCTTCCTCAAGGTGCAGTACACGCCCGCTTCGGGATTGACCAAGGCAAAACTGAAAGTGGTCGATCACTGGACGCCCTGGACGGACCTCGTGAGGACCGGGCAACAGCGGATGGCGTCGCTGAAGCTGGCGGGCGTCAGCGCTCCAACGGAGGCGGTCAAGCCTGTTGGCAGCGGAATGAACATGCCACTCAATGACGCCACATTCGTAACCAACATAAACGAGCGTGGCGCGCCGGTTCTTCTGGTATTTCCGCAGATGGCCGGCGGCGCCTGGTCGGATGAGGATTGGGGCTCCGCGGGCCCCGCCTGTATCTTCGCGATCGGTGTATGTGTTGCGACCGGAAAGGACGGGATCGCGTACCCGATACGGACGGCAAACCTGGGCGCAACGACGGCCGCGGATCTGGGTGACCCAAAAGCCAATTGCAACAAGCTGGCGGCGCCGCCGGTATGGCTGACGATGAGCCCTGGGCCGGTGGACCCGTGTCCGAACGATCCCAGAACGTTGAATTTTTTCCCCTGGGGCAACTCCGCGCACCTGCACATGACGCCGGTGCAATTCTTCGATCCCGTGTTGAGATCCTGGACCCTCTTTGCCTGGGGTGAAAACGCTCAGCTCCACAAGTGGCGCGTCAGTGACGTGGGTGCTCTGACCTATGTCGCGCAGAGCCATGAATATGCGAGCGCGGATGTACGGGGCAACCCGCCAGGAGGAATGCCCGGCGGGTTCTGTTCCGGGTCGAGCAATGGTGCGGACCCGGACTCCGCAATCCTCGTCTGCACTATCCCCTACGGCGATGCGAACGCTCAGGTAGTCAACGGCCGGTTACTCGTTTACGACCCCGTGCACCTCGCTCCCGACAAGTCACTGAAGGTTCTTTGGGACTCGCAACGTTGGGGAATTCCGTTCCTGTTCAACAAATTCAATCCGCCGGTGATAGATGGGGGCCAGATTTATGTGCCCAACTACAACGGCGGGGTTGATGTCTACAAGCTTACGCCGTGACGAGTCGGCTGTTGACGCCGCGGTGCTGGAGTTCGGGTCGGCACAGGTGGACCTGATGGTGCGTAGCTGCGGTACCGGGCCGCTCAGCTTCAGTCGATTTCGCGGCTGCCATTTTTTGCCACAATTCTTCACCGGAAAGCCATAGATCCGGCCTGAGCTGCATTCTACCCGCGTGTTGAGATGCTCCCGGTCCCACCCTGGAGCATTAACGATGTCCGCGCTGCATATCCGCCAACACGTCAGCTGGGAACGGATTGCCAACTGGTCGGGTCTTCTCATTCTGCTGTCTCTGGCCTTTGTCTGGCCAGGCGCATTTGCCGTGGAGGCTGGCGAGGTTCAGTCCGGCAGCCTGCTGCTCAAGTCATCGGCAGACGCGCCGCCTCTGGAGGCAATGCGTGTCCACACCGGTTTTCGGGTCGAGGTGACCGGAAATATCGCACGTGTGCAGGTCTCGCAGCAGTTCACGAACCCGTCGGACGACTGGGTGGAAGGCCTCTACGTGTTTCCTCTGTCGGCCGACTCCGCTGTGGATGAGCTCCTCATGCATGTCGGCGAGCGGGTGATTCGCGGGGACATACAGCTGCGGGAAAAGGCGCGGGCCACCTACGAGAAGGCGCGCAGTGAAGGTCGTCGCGCTAGCCTGGTCGATCAGGAGCGCCCCAACATGTTCACGACCTCCGTGGCGAACATCGCGCCGCATTCGTCGATTACCGTCGAAATCGCTTACCTGGAAACGATCGCCCGTCGCGACGGCCGCTACACGCTGCGCCTGCCGCTTGCGATCACTCCACGCTACAACCCCGGGTTCGGTGCAGATCCAGGCAGTCCCATGGCTGCCAGGCTCGCACGAGCCGCAAACAGCGCTTTAGGTGTCAACGCGACTCCAGAGCGAGTCACGAGCCCGCAACAACAGGTCAGCATCGATATTCAGCTTGCGCCGGGATTTTCGCTGCAAACCGTGGAGAGCTTGCACCATCAGATCGCAACCACGTACGACTCACTCGGGAGGCATATCAACCTCACCGAAACTGAGCTTCCGGCTGACCGGGATTTCGAGCTGGTCTGGACGCCGGCAGTGACGCCCGACGTGCAGGCGGCCGTGTTCGCTGAGCGCGCCGGTGAGGAAACCTACGCGATGCTGATGCTGGCACCACCGCAGCAGGAGACCAGGTCTGCGCAGCGCCGCGAGGTGGAATTCATAATCGACACGTCTGGCTCGATGCAGGGACCCTCGATCGAACAGGCACGCGCGGCATTGCAGATGGGAGTCGGCCGTCTCTCCTCGGGAGATCGCTTCAACATCATTCGATTCAGCAACACCGCTTCGAGCCTGTACCAGGAACCGCAGCCGGTCAGCGAGGCAAGTCGGGCCCTCGCGAGTACTTTTATCGCTTCTCTGAGGGCAGATGGCGGTACCGAGATGCGGCCGCCACTCGAGCTTGCGTTCTCTGCTGCTCCTTCCGAGGGGCTGCTGCGTCAGATCGTATTCATCACTGACGGCAGTGTTGGCAACGAGGCCGAGATCATCAGCCTGATCCGCAAGAACATTGGTGATGCGCGCCTGTTCACTGTCGGCATAGGTGGCTCACCCAACGCTTTCTTTCTGCAGGAAGCTGCAGTTGCGGGCCGCGGCAGTTACACATACATCGCGGAGCGCGAGCAAGTACGCGCTCGTATGGAGGATCTGTTCCGCAAGATTGAGAGCCCCGCCTTGGTGGACCTGAACGTGCAATGGCCAGGCTCAGCAAAGTCGGAGCTGGCAGCGCCCATGCCGAGCGATCTGTATGCCGGGGATCCCCTCGTTGTGCTCGCGCGCGTAACCGGTCTGCCAACGGCAAATCAGGTGGTCACGGTATCGGGGCGCACACACGGAATTGCCTGGGTGCAGCAAATACCGCTTGCCTCGGTGACGAAGCAGGCCGGGATCGCAAAACTGTGGGCGCGTGAGCGCATCGGCGCCCTGGTCCGGCAGAGGAATTTCGGCGGCGATGCGGCTGAGGCGCAGGCGGCGATCGTCGAGATCTCCTTGCAGCACCATCTGGTCAGCGAGTTCACCAGCCTGGTTGCAGTTGATGACTCGCCGGCCCGTCCGCCCGAAGTTGCCGATCGCTCGGAGCAGGCACCTACCTCCGCGCCAGCGGGCAGCTACTGGGCCAAGACAACGGGATTTGCTAAGACCGCAACGGCGGCTCCGCTAACACTGTTGATGGGACTTGCGTCACTCGCTATTGCTGCGCTGCTGTACTTCTCCGTGCACCTTCGCCCGGCTCGTGTACGTCCTTTCGGTAGCAGGTGATGTGGCATCAGCCTGATCACCTGCAGCGGGCGCACGCCGTTACGATGTTCGTGGCGCTGGCGGTCGGATTGGTGTGCCTGGGTCACAGCGGCTGGATCTACACCAAGGCTTTCGTTGCACAACGGTTGATTGATGCTGCGTGGCAACGTGTTCAAGCAGGGCAGCTCGACGCAAAGCCCTGGTCGTGGGCGGATACTCGCCCCGTCGCGAAGCTGACCCTCGCCCATGGAATGCAGGTGTTACTGGTGTTGGAGGGAGCGAGCGGGCGCAATCTGGCCTTTGGACCGGTCCATGATCCGGCAAGTGTATTGCCCGGACAGTGGGGAAACAGCGTCATAGAGGGTCATCGCGACACGCATTTCAGTGCGCTGAGAGATCTCAGGCTGGGTGATCGGATAGGCGTCGAGCTCCCGGACGGCCGCCGCGTTTCGTTCGCGGTGGCGCATTTGCAGATCGTCGATAGCCGGCGCTCCCGTATCGTCCTTGACAATGAGGCGCCGCGCTTGACTCTGGTGACGTGTTATCCGTTCGATGCCATCAGGCCCGGAGGTCCGTTGCGGTACGTCGTGACGGCGGACTGGATCGCTCCAACTCCGCCAGGCCGTGATGGCTCCCCTGGTGATACACGAGGGGAGCGAACTTCGGGTCCGATTGGGCCCACGTAACACGGCCAATGAAGATCGTATGGTCACCGCCCGCCGTGGTCGACTGGGTATGCACTTCCACATGGGCAGCGCTGCCCTTCAGGAACGTGACGCCGCCGGGTCCCAGGAATCTGGGCACGTCGTCAAACCGGTATCGCTCGAGTGTCTTGGACGCAAAGCGTGCGGATAAGGCAACCTGTGACGCGGATAACAGGTTGACGCCAAAATAGGGTGCCTGTGACAGTGCCCGATGAGTAGCGCTATCCCGATGGATGCACACCAGGACCAGTGGAGGGTCGGCGGACAGCGGCAGGAAGGCGGTCGCTGTGGTTGCGTGCAGCCTATCGTCCAGGCGGGTCGTGATGACGAACACTCCCGAGGCCAGATGGCGCATTGTTTTTCGAAAGGTGTCCGCGTCAATCATCGATACTGTCCTCGCGCGGCAAGTCGGGGACTCAACGGCCGCATGCCCGCCTTTGCAAGGCTAGTCAATCGGCGGTAACAGTGGGGTTACATCGCCATAGCGGGACGGAATGTGTGTATTCCGGAGGGCTGATAAGTTTTGTTGCCCGTTCGTGACGGTATCGAGACGATCACATCACCGAGCGGCCGTTCGCGGCTCAGTCGCCGCACGTGCGGATCGCGCGAGCAATACGCCAACCAATGCGAGCGCGAAGCCAACGAACTGGACCGGCGACAGCGTCTCATGGAACAGCATGTAAGCCTGCAAGGCCGCGAGTGGTGGCGCAAGTAACAACAGAGCTGTGACCTTCGTGGCCTCCCCATGGCGCATCATCCACATCAGTAACGTCGTGCCGATAACTGACGGAACCATGACAGCCCATGCCAAGGCTCCCCACAGAACCGCTGTGTTGTCCCAATGTGTGGAACCTGCCAGCGCAGTCACGACAGCGGCTGTCAAAGCGCCGCCGATATTCTGAACGGACGCCGCGCTGCGCAGATCTACGCGCGGGAGCGACTTCTGAAGCAACGCTCCTGCCGTGATCGCTGCCACACTCGCGAGTGCTGATACCGTGCTAGCAACAGTGAGCGATCCAGCTCCGTGGGTGGCGAGCTTCGGGGCGAGGACGCAGGCAATGCCGGCAAATCCTATCAACAGGCCGCCCCAGGTTCTCATGCCAAATCGGGCACGAGTTGCCGCTACCAGGTACAACGCGGTGAACAGCGGCTGAAGCGCGCCTAACAGCGCCATTACTCCCGCCGCCATGCCGTGCGCTATCGACCAATAGCTCGCACATAGATAGATACCCTGCATCAACACTCCGGCCAGAAGATGCAGCACCCATCCTCTTGCGCGGGGCCAGTCTGCTCCAATCGCAAGGGCCGCCAGGCCCATCACGAGAGCCGTTAGTGCGAAGCGGGCGACGAGATAAACCTGCAGGTCGGCGTGAGGTGCCACAGCCTTGGCCACGATGAATCCCGTCGACCAGATCAGGACGAAAACGGCAGGAACGGCAAATCGAAGCAAGACGGAAGCGGCTCCTCAGGCGGCTGAAGCGCTCGATTGCGGAAGGGCGGCCACGTGCGCCAGTCCGACACCGGTCAGGCCAACTGCTGTCATAGAGCGCTGATCAAGACCGACTGTGTCGCCGGGAGTGTCCCGCCGTCTCACCCTTGCGCGCGGGTGACTCCTTGGGGGCAGACTGCGTGGCAAATTGCCCCACCGAGGCATTGAGTGCGACCGCCAGAGCGGCATCGCCGCTAACGAGCGAGCTCCAACTCAATTCGAGGCCCTTACGCTTTCCCTTGAGGGTTATTTTGAGCCCCTGCGGTGAGAGGGCGACAATGTAGTCCTGCCCGTTGACAAGGATCTGCCGCCGTAATGTCTTCTCGAGCGAAGTGGTCATTGGGAGATTTCGCGCCTGCACTGCCCGCCACGCAGTATTGGACGTCCCGACTACTCGGTCAAATGCGTCTGGACGGCCCAGACGCCATCGATGATCGGGCGGCTCGGCGCGCTTCGGGCCAGCAGGTCCATATGTGAAGAAATCTGGGAATTTTGCGGAACATGCGTTTCAGGCACTAAACTTCCGGCCACGCGTGCTATTAGCGTGCCCCCCAGGTAACGGGGCCGCCCGGAGAAAGAGATGCTTCGTCTGAAGATCAATCACACGGAACGGGTTGTTGAAGGCGATCTGGATCCGGCAACGCCGCTGCTGTGGGTGCTGCGTGACCATCTCGGCCTCGTCGGCACCAAGTTCGGATGCGGCGGTGGTTTCTGCGGTGCCTGCACCGTGCATGTGAATGGTGCAGCGGTGCGCTCCTGTTCCATTCGCGCCGCCGATCTGACGGGTGTTGAGATAACGACAATCGAAGGGCTGGCAAAGCCGGACGGCACGCTGCATCCCTTGCAGGCGGCCTGGATCGAGAACGACGTACCCCAGTGCGGCTACTGCCAGGCAGGACAAATCATGTCCGCTGCTGCCCTGCTTACGCAGAAGCCACAGCCGTCGGATGCGGACATCGATCAGTTCATGAACGGCAACCTGTGTCGTTGCGGTTGTTATCGCCGCATCCGGGAAGCCATCCACAGTGCCGCCAAGGCTGGCGACGCGAGCGCCGGGGCCCAACAACAACACACGGACGTGCAGTCATGATGGTCGATAGTGAAATCACGATGGTCAATGACGACGGCACACTGACATTGGCTTCGGTGGGTGAGCCTGCAGCGCCGGTTGCGGAAGTGTCGCGGCGGGAGTTCCTGAAACTTTCGGGCGGGATCGGCGGCGGGTTGCTGTTGGCCCTGTATCTGCGGCCAGTGGCTGCGCAATCGCCAGCCACGCCGGCCGACCCGACGCCCGCCTTCGTCGCGAATGCCTTCATCCGCATCGACCCGGACGATTCAATTCTCATCTTTGCCAAGAGTCCGGAGATCGGTCAGGGGATCAAGACCGTGTTTCCCATGATCATCGCCGAGGAGCTCGATGCCGATTGGGCGCGGGTGCGCATCGAACAAGCACCTGTTCGGCCGGATCTGTATGGCTTCCAGGGCGCGGGTGGCTCGCGCTCTGTGGCCGCGAATTGGACACCCCTGCGGCAAACTGGAGCTGTTGCACGCGCCATGCTCGTCTCGGCGGCAGCGCAACGCTGGCAGGTTCCGGTATCCGAGTGCCACACCGAGCCCAGTGTCGTCGTGCATGGACCGACTGGCCGCAAACTACGGTATGGCGAGCTGGCGGCCGATGCAGCCCGGTTGCCAGTGCCCGAGATGGCGAAAGTCGCTCTCAAGGACAAGCGTGATTACCGCATCCTCGGCAGGTCCGTGAATGGCGTCGACAACGCTAAGATTGTGACCGGGGCGCCGCTGTTCGGAATTGATACCCAACTCGAGGGTCTCTCCTTCGCGGTGTACCAGAAGGCCCCGGCTTTCAACGCCACCTGTGCCGAATGCAATCTCGAGCACATCAAGACGCTGCCAGGGGTCAAGGATGCATTCGTCTCAGCGGGTGATCCGCGCGTGGACGCACCGCCCGGCATCGCGATCATTGCGAATTCCACCTGGGCGGCATTCAGCGCGAAGAAGCAGCTGCAGGTGAAGTGGAACGAGAGTCCGGCCAGCAACGACAGTTGGACAGGTTTCGTTGCACGGGCCAAACAACTCGCGAAACGCCCGCATGGTGAAAATTCGGTTGCCAAGGTGGGCGATGTGGATGCTGCGGCCGCCGCAGCCGCCCACAATCTCGAGGCGTTCTATCAATTTTCGTTTGTGGCTCATGCTCCCCTCGAGCCGCAGAACACCACGGCCTGGATGCACGATGGGATCCTCGAGATGTGGTGCCCCACCCAGAATCCTGACAATGGCCGCAACAAGATTGCGCGCGCGTTCGGTATCCCCCACGAAAAGGTTGTCGTCCACCAAACGCGCGTAGGTGGTGGTTTCGGCAGGCGGTTGATGACTGACTACATGGGTGAGGCAGCTGTCATCGCGCGGCGCTTTAACGGTCCCGTCAAACTCATGTGGACGCGCGAAGATGACATGATGCATGACTACTACCGCCCGGGCGGTTTTCATCTGCTTAAGGCATCGCTCGATAAGCAGGGCAAGCTCTCCGCCTGGCAGGATCACAACATCACATTCACTGGCGACGGCCAGAAGCCAGTAAACGGCGCCGGGGCGAATCCCCAGGAATTCCCCGCGCTGCTGGTAAAAAACGTACACGTGAGCCAGTCACTGCTGCCGCTGGGAACGCGGTGTGGCTTCTGGCGCGCGCCCAATTCCTGCTCGCACGCGTTTGTGGTCCAAAGCTTCCTGCACGAGCTGTCGGTTGCCGCAAAACGTGATCACCTCGAGTTTCTTCTCGAAATAATGGGTGAGCCGCGCTGGCTGCCGCCAGGAGATGCTCGATCGCTCAACACCGGGAGGGCCGCGCGTGTCATCAACCTCGCCGCCGAACGCGGCGGATGGGGCAAAAAAATGCCCGCGGGACGTGCGCTCGGTCTCGCGTTTCACTTCTCTCACGCCGGTCACTTCGCCGAAGTCGCGGAGGTCAGTGTTGACTCGCGGAAGAAGATCAAAGTGCACCGTGTTACTGTCGTGGGAGACGTTGGTCCAATCCTGAATCCTCGCAATGCCGAGCATCAGTGCATCGGCTCTGTAACGGACGGTCTCAGCGCGATGATGGCGCTCGAAGTGACGATGGAGCAGGGCAAGATCGCGCAGTCCAACTTCGATGCCTACCCGCTGTTGCGGAACGCTGATGCGCCCGAGGTCGATGTGCATTTCGTCGAATCGGACTTTCCGCCCACGGGATTGGGCGAGCCCGCGCTGCCGCCGCTTGCGCCGGCTGTCTGCAACGCGATCTTTACCGTCACGGGGCATCGCATTCGGACGCTGCCGATCAGGAACGAAGGCTTTTCGATCTGACGGGCTGAAACCCGGCTGGGCGACTTAGGCGCCGGGATCGGGTATCGCGGGTGTTTCTGTCGAGGTGCCGCTGCAGCGGGGCTGTGCCAGGCCCGGCTCGGCGCGCCGGGTCACGAGCGCGATTTACCTATCTGGATTTCGCTGCAGGAAGATCCCTGCAGGGCCGTCGGGCCTATATTCTGTCGACGCCCAAGTGGGCGGGCAGTGAGTACCTCCAGATGAAAGCCGTTGCGTTGCGAAAGCCCGCGGGAATCGACAGTCTCAACCTGGTTGACCGCGATGATGTCCAAGCCCCCGGACCCGGCGAAATTCGAGTGCGTATCCATGCAAGCTCGCTCAACTACCACGATCTGGGCGTCGTGCTGGGTGCGCTGCCGACCGAGGATGGCCGTATTCCCCTGTCCGACGGCGCAGGCGTGGTGGAGGCAATCGGTGAGGGTGTCACCGAATTCGCCGTCGGTGATTCCGTGGTGTCCTGCTTCTTTCCAGGCTGGTTGAACGGCGAGCCCACGGTGGCCGACTTTTCAACGACACCCGGCGATGGTGTCGATGGGTACGCACGGGAGCAAGTCGTGCATCCCGCAAACTGGTTCACCCATGCGCCGAAGGGTTATAGCCATGCTGAAGCGGCAACTCTCACCACAGCCGGCCTCACAGCGTGGCGCGCTCTGGTAGTCAATGGTGGCCTCAAGGCTGGTGACAGTGTGCTGGTGTTGGGCACCGGTGGCGTCTCGACCTTCGCGTTGCAGTTTGCGAAGAGTATGGGCGCTACTGTCATCGCGACATCCTCGTCAGACGAGAAGATTGAGCGAGCGCGCGCGCTCGGGGCCGATCACGCCGTCAACTACCGCCGCCACAAGGACTGGGCAACACAGGTACTCGAACTAACAAACGGGCGCGGAGTGGATCATGTCCTTGAGGTCGGTGGGCCCGATACGTTGCCTCAATCCATCCGGGCGTGCCGGGTTGGTGGGCATATTGCCCTCATCGGCGTGCTGACCGGAGTCGGTGGTGTGATACCTACAGTCGCGCTGATGCTACGCCAGCAGAGGCTGGTGGGGCTGATCGTCGGCAATCGGCAACATCAGATCGACATGGTGCGCGGGATTGAGGCGACGGGGGTCAAGCCTGTCATCGAGCGCACGTTCGCGCTGCATGACATCCGCGATTCTTTCCACTTGCTGCAAAGTGCCCGGCACGTCGGCAAGATCTGCCTCGACCTCACCCAGTAGGCGCCTCAGCGATCGCCAAGGGCAGTCGTCGGTCAGACAGGCTCCCGTCAGGGGTGGCCGGCGACTGTGGGTCTTGGGCTATCCGGCGGAAACGGGTCGTCATGGTCGCCCGCGAAGAACAACACGACGGCCGCAACCAGGATGCCGACGACCAGCAGGCCTCTGATGAGAACGGTTCGGGTGTTCATACGGTCTCCCATCGTATCACCGGCAACAGCGGGCGGCGCCTGGTCGACGCGCATAAGGCTACGCGCCGCCAATGCAGCCCAACGCGCCTCGGGGCTACCCCGCCGCAGGGCTACCCCGCCGCAGGGCTACCCGCCGCAGGCGTGGTGCCGCTCAATACCTGCACCAGGCGTGTGCGCTCGATATTGCCGCCGCTCAGGATTACGGCCACATTCCGATTGGCCATTCGTTGCCGCTCTTGCAACAAGGCCGCGAGTGGCGCCGCGCCGGCGCCTTCTGCGATCTGATGGGTATCGTCGAAATAAATGCGCATGGCCTCGGCCATTTCATCTTCGCTGACCTCGACGAAGCGCGCGGCTCCGCGGTAGATGGACTCGATGGCGTCCTCATGCGGTTCCCGCGTAGCGACACCGTCGGCAAAGGTCAGCGCGGACTGAGTTTTAACGGGTTTCCCGGCGGCGAACGACAGCGCCGTGGCTCGGGCGTTGACTGCGCCGACGCCGATAATCTCAGTTTTCAGGCCGAGCAGGTTGCGTACGGCCAGCAACCCGCAGATTCCTGAGCCCATGCCAACTCCGACATAGACAGCATCCAGGTTGGCCACTGCGCGAAACAGCTCGAGGGCATAGCTGGCGACACCAACGACGAGATCGCGGTGGAATGACTGGACAAAGTGCCAGCCTTCATCGGCCGCAAACCGAAGCGCTTCGTGCCTGGCTTCGTCAAAATCCCGGCCAAATTCCACCACCCGTGCGCCGAAGGCCTGCATCGAGGAGTTCTGGTCCGGCGAATTGCCGTATGGCACATAGATGGTCGCCGGAACACCGGCGCGCGCCGCGGCGAACGCTATCGATTGACCATGATTGCCGCGGGTTGCCGTAACGAGGCCCGCACTCTTCGGCTGCGAGCGCATGAGCCGGTCCAAATACACGATGCCGCCCCGAACTTTGAAAGCGCCGGTCGGTGTGTGATTTTCGTGTTTGACCCAAACACTGCAGCCAACACGGCGGCGCAGCTTCGGCCAGGCGTACTGTGGCGTCGCTGGTATCACACGATGTACCAACTTGGCCGCACTTTCCAACTCGTCCATGTTGAGGGTAACGATTGATCCGGTCACTTTACCGCCTCCAAAAAACTGCCAGCAGCGAGTCTGTCGAATTTTCCCACCAGTCGTGCAGTGCGTGGGCGCCGAATTGTCCGCGCGGCCTAAATTGCAGCCGGCGACCCGAATTAAAACACTGGATGTGTATAATTCACAGCCAATGGTCAGCCGCGGAACGACACAGCAGTCGAGCGCCCCCTACAACCGGCGCATCGTTCTCGATGTAATTCGGCGGCAGGGCAGTATCTCGCGGAAGGAGATCGTTGAGCGGGTCTCCCTGAGCCCCCAGACCGTTGCGAATATCACCAATGATCTGGAGACCATCGGTCTTATCGTCGCCAGGAGACTCACGGGCGCGAAATCACGGGGTCAGCCGCCAATTGCCTTTGAGCTGAACCCGAACGCCGGGAACTCGATTGGCATCAGCCTGGAGCCGGGCAGGGCATCTGCCGCGCTAGTCAATCTCGTCGGCCAAATTGTCGGCAGGCGCGAGGTGGATGTCGATACTCATGATCCGCCGCGGGCTCTTGCAGCAATGGTCGGACTCATTAGCGATCTCCTGCGTCGCCCCGCAATCTCCGAGCGGATCTGGGGCGTCGGTGTTGCGCTGCCGGGCCCGCTGATCGAAACCGATATCAGCTTTGTCGGTCCGACCGCACTGGAGGGTTGGAAGGACCTCTCAGTGCTGGATGAACTGCGTGATAAGACGCGGTTGCAGGTCTTCTACAGCGTCGACAGCGTTGCCGGAGCGTTGGGCGAGACATTGTTTGGTGTCGCCAAGTCTCTCGACAATTTTTTCTACATGCATTTTGGCGTTGGACTCGGCGGAACTCTGGTAGTGAATCGATCCGCGTACCGAGGAGCCAACGGCAACGCCACGGAGATCGGTCACATACCCGTCGTTCCCGGTGGTAAGACGTGTTACTGCGGGAACGAGGGCTGCCTCGAGCGCTATCTGTCCTTACATTCTCTGGCCGAAGCCCTGCAAATCGCCGAAGCGCGGGACCGCGATGCACAAATCGTTGCGCAGCTCGAACAGAACGAGAACCCAGCCCTGCACGCCTGGTGCCTGCAAGCCGCTGACCGCCTGCGCGACGCCGTGTGCATCATCGAAAACATGCTCGATCCGCGCGCCATCGTGATCGGTGGCTCGGCTCCGAAGCCGCTCGTCGAGCGGCTGGTTGCGCTCGCGCAGCCACTACATCACTCAGTTCGTGGCGGAGTGGCCGTGCCCAGCGAGCGCATCCTTTTGTCGGAGCGCCAGGAGGACAGCTCGATTCTTGGCGCGGCCGTGCTGCCCATTTACGACCTCCTCTCGCCGCGGTTTGAGGTTCTTCAGCAGGATCGGCGGGTGGAAGCCGACGTGGCGGACCTCATGGGGCAACGTGCAATTACCCGGGCAGGGCGGCTCTAGGGCGCACGGGCGGCAACGAAGGCACAGCGCGCCGCTCACCATCGCGGCCGCGACCCGGTGGAATATTTACATCCAGTAGCTTTATTTATTGACAGCGCCGCTGAGCCGCTCCTATAGTCGATGATGGGGAGCGACGCGCAGCGGCTGACGATCATCGGTGACATCGGTGTTGACCTGGTGCTGGGGCCGCTGTCCGGATGGCCTCGAGTCGGTACCGAAACAATCCTGGAGCAAAGCGAGCTGCGCGCTGGCGGGTCCGCCGGGAACGCTGCGCTTGCTGTCAGCTACCTCGGAGGTGCATCGCGACTCCTGTCAGGTGTGGGGAACGACGACCTCGGCGGCTGGTTGAGCGAGCGGTTCCGTGGAATGGGGGCGTCGCTCGAGGTGTGTGACGCGCCGACCACGCTGAGCGTGGGGCTCATCCATACCTGCAGCGAGCGCACTTTCTTCACTACCCGTGGCCATTTGGAAAAGCTTTCGTATGAGCTGCTGCGGCCCCAACTGACTCCGGCGCCCCATCCCAACTCGATCGCGCTGCTGTCCGGCGTGTTCTTGACGCCAACACTGCGCGACGAATATCCGCGCCTGCTCCGCGAGCTGAACGCCCTCGGCTACCGGGTCGCACTGGATACCAACTGGCCGCCGCAGAACTGGGGGTCCGCGCTGCGCGCCGAGGTCCTTACCTGGATTGCACAGTGTGAGCACGTTCTGCTCAATGAGTTGGAAGTTGCAAGTCTGGTTGACTCGCAGGATCTGACAGTCGCGATCGATCGCCTCACGCCCATGCTCAAACCCGGCGCGACGCTCGTTGTGAAGATTGGTTCGCGCGGTGCCATCGGAGTGCAGGGCGGCCACCGCTTCGACTGTGCCGCACCCCCTGCCACCGCGATTTTCGACACTATCGGTGCAGGCGATTCCTTCAACGCGGGATATCTGCTCGCACGCCTCAATGGCTGCGATCTCGCCGCTTCCCTGGCCGCCGGATGCAGCACGGCCTCCACGATCATCGCTCGTTTTCCGCGCCGCTCGATCGGCCGCGGGGAGCTCGCCGGCCAGCTCGCGATGAGCGGGCGAGCGCCTGCGCAGGAGTCGCAAGCATGAACCGCCGCCTGCCCATCATCCTCTACATCATGGTCGTTTGGTTCGTCATCTCGTTCGTAACCAATCTGATCGGCCCGCTGATGCCCATCCTCATCGGCGACTTCCATCTGAGCCTCGGGCTGGCAGGATTTCTACCGTTCTCGTTCTTCCTGGCATACGGTTTGATCTCGATTCCTGCCGGCGCGCTCGTCGAAGCGCGCGGTCCCCGGACAACGTTGCTCGGGGCTTTTGCGCTCAACCTGCTCGGCTGCCTGGCGATCTCGCTCTATCCGACTTACGCCGTGGTCATCGGCGGCCTGTTCGTGATTGGCCTGGGTATGGCGATGCTGCAAGTGGTGATCAACCCCCTGATGCGCGTCACCGGTGGCGAGGGGCACTTCGCTTTCTTCTCGGTCATGGGGCAACTCGTGTTTGGACTCGCCTCCTACGTGAGCCCCTGGGTTTTTTCATTGTTGATGAGGCAACCGGGAGCGGCGGCCTCGGCAGACCCGGCGGGCATCCAGCCGCTCGTGTGGGTGCAGTTCTATTGGGCATTTCTGGTCGTTTTCATCGTGCTCATCGCGATCACACTGTGGGTTTCAATCCCCCGGGTCGAGCTGACCGAGAGCGAGCGCGCGGGTGGCCGCGATACCTATCGCAACCTCATGCGCGAGCGGCCGGTGCAGCTGTTTTTTCTCGGGATCATCGCCTATGTCGGCACCGAGCAGAGCCTGGCGAACTGGATGTCGCAGTTCCTGAGCACTTATCACCATTTCTCGCCCACCCAGCAAGGCGCCCACGCGGTGGGGCTGTTCTGGGGGTTGATGTCCATCGGTTGCCTGCTCGGCCTGGTGCTGTTGAAACTGTTCGATGCGAAGGCCGTGTTGGCCGGCTTCACCCTGCTCGCGGTGGTGTGCGTGGGCCTGGCGCTGTTCGGTCCAGCGAATGTCGCGCTGCTTGCCTTTCCGGCCACGGGTTTCTTCCTATCGGTGATGTATTCCATCATTTTCTCACTGGCCCTCAATTCGGTGAGCCGGCATCACGGCGCATTCTCCGGGATCCTGTGCACCGGAATACTGGGCGGCGCGGTGGTGCCGTTGCTGGTTGGAACACTGGGCGACCGGTTCGGCCTGCGGATCGCAATGTTGACCGTGTTTGTCACACTGGGCTTCATTTTGAGCGTCTCGTGGTGGGCCCGGCCGTTGATCCGCAACGAGACGAGCAGCTTTGCAGAGCTCATCGGCTTGCGCGCGCGGCGCAATCTCAGCGGCTGAGTCCCAAGGCAGCCACGCAGACTGTGTGAGGGACTCGCGCTGTTTTTACTCTGCCGAAAGTGTCAATCGTCGCTTGCGGGGTAAGGTTGCCCTGTAGCTCAATCTTGCCCCTCGAGGCGCCGGACCAGCCCTCGCAGAGCCCGGCGTTGGTCGTCCCAGGCCTCATAGGTGACCGGCCCCTCGGGGGAGCTCGTGATCACCGCTAGATGCCGTGCTTCAGCAATGAAGCCGAGTGTGGCGAGGTCAGTTCTGTAGACGTTCAAAGTCCAGTGATGCCCGGGTGGCGCTCGGATCGCGCTGCCAACGCCGGCTTCCTGTGAAGAGTGCCCCGCCAACCGCGAACTGATGCGCCGGTCGTCGGCTGCGATGGTCAGGGTATCTGCGGCGACGGGAGCCCCGCCGCGGTTGCGATTGTCGAGGGTCGACCACAGGTAGGCGAAGATGTAGTACTCCATCGCTCCGCTGCGGTTGACTGCTGCTCCCACGAGTGTCACGTAGTCGCGGGCACGGACGGCCAAATCAGGGCGCTCATGCGCGAATACCAGTGGCTTCGCGACGACGCTGATGGTTGCCGCAGTTGTCTGATCCAGATACTCGCTCGGGCTCACCGAATCCCGCACCGCGGCGCACGCGCCCAGCGCAACCGCAATTTGCACGATGAATACCGGTAGATAGGAGACCCGCATAGGCTGAATCAGAAACTTATTCGATACGCCGCGCTGACATAGTAACGCCGGGTATTTTCGGTCTGGTCAATGGCGTTGCGCCTGCCGGTCTGACCACCAACCTCCAGTTGGAACAGCTTGCGGCCGCGTTGATAGTCAATGAGCAACGAGGGGAGCACCGTGACCTGTGAGCTCGAGTCGCTGACGATGTCACGATGATCGACGCTCAGCCGTGGCCCGAATCGCCAGGCGCCTCCGATCGGGAAGCGGCTGGTGACACTCAGTGCCTCTATCTTGCCCACCTCCGTATCGCCGTAGGTGAAGGTGAATATATGGAAGTCACCGTTGCGCCACAGGCTGGATCCATAGAGTTGGGTCTGGTAGGTCAAGTCCAGTCCCGTCGATGGTTGCGCATCGACGCCCCCGGAGGCGGGAGTCGCGCCGATCTGGGTCGCTGCCACCGTCGCTGCGAAGTGGAAGCGTTCGCCGAGCGGTGCGGTCGCTGTTGCGGTGTAGTAATCAGTCCTGGGTGTCCGATCGCGCGCGAGCTGGTAGATCTCCTGCAACGTGAAACTCTGTTCCAGCTGGGCGAGACTCTCTACAGGTTGCCCAATGAGCGCGTTGCGCGTGGTGAGCACGGGGGAATTACGTCTCTCGACATCCAGGCTGACAATCCAACGGCCCGGCAATTGTAGTGTACCGAGCAGCGTTGCGACGTTCAGTGACTTGAACGAGATGTCGTAATCCACAAACGCCACCAGCGAGGTGTGTAAGGTGAGATAACGTGCCTCGAATCCGCTGGCCCTCCGGTCGCGCACGCCGTCAAATTGTTGCGCAGCCACGAAGATGCTGCCATCCCAATGTTTGCCCGGTGGGGCGTAGCCGACCGCAAGACTCTCGAATCGCTCGTGAGTGTTTACCGATTCGTTCGTCTGCTCGACCGGATAGCCCGCGGCTGCATTGAGGGTCCACCCGGGGTGCAGCTGGTACGACACAAACAGCCCGTCGAAGGTGCCCAGGATTCCGTCCTGGTAACGCACCTGCCGTCCGACTCGGCCGAGCAATCCAAGCGGACGGTCGCTGAGCTCAATCGAGGCGAGGCTTACACGCTTGTAGTCCCCAAAGGCGTCCGAAGAGAATTGTTTCGTATAGCCAGCACTGAGCCTCATCAGCAAATCGAGGTTCTCGCCACGGTGCCGCGCCAGGGCGTCGACGTCGTTATAGAGTGCATTTTGCCGGGTCGTCTGCTGCGAGTTGGGCAAATCAGGCGCGTTCCGAGTGCTCGTGCCCGTGTCATATCGCGTACTGTCGTAACGGAATAACTGTGCTACCCCACCGTGTACCTGCCATCCGAGGTTGCTCCCGCCCAGTCCGCCGCCTCCTTGAAGTTTTGCAGATGCCGCCCGGAGCAGGCGCAGACGCGTGGCGACACGCTCGGCAGCCTCGCCATTCGGATAGCGGCGCAGGTACTCCTCGTACTCAGCCTTCGCGTGTGCGAGTTGTCCCGCCCTCTCGCGCGCAAGACCGAGCAGCTCCTGTGCGTGCGCGCGTTCACGAAATTCAGGCTGCCGTTGCAGTTTGGTCAGCAGCGAGATGGCTTTGGTATAGTCCCGGGACCCCATCGCGCTGCGGACTTCGGCCAGCATGCTCTTGATGACTGCCGGTTCGAGCGGCGGATCGCTGCCCATACGGCCGACCTGCGGCAGTGCAGGTGGCGCGGCCTGCGCGTTGATATCGGCCGTGACCGTATCGTCCCCTTGGGCAATCCACGCTCGCGGATAGTCGCGCAGCGCGCGGTTCAACACGGCCTCCGCATCCGCGCGCCGCTCGATTGGGCCTACTCGCAGCCGATACCATCTCTCCTCGCCGACCATCGCCTCGGAGACGAACACCGGCAACTGCAGGCGCTCGTGTGCGAGCTGTAGGGCCGCCGGCTCGAACGGTTTGGGTTGCGATTCGAGGTTGATCGCGAAGTTGTCCGCGGATTCGTGCGACTGGCTGATGAGAACCTTGGAGCGGCTGCGGGTCCGATTCAGCAGGCGGATGCGCAAGCCGCGCGGATCAGTGCCCTGTGCAATCACGAACTGCTGGATTGAGCGAAATGCCAACAGCAGGCTGACCTGGCCGGGCGCTTCCGATTCCAGCCGCACGGATACGACTGTGCCGGTGTCGTCCGAGACTGGCGGCACTTCCGGCGCGATCTGCGCCAGTGGAATCAATCCGCAATCGCCCAGTGGCAGCAGTTGCACCCGCAGCTCGCTGCCTTCGCTGGCCGGCATATGGGTCACGTAACGCATGGAACAGTTGAACTGGATCGCGAGATCGATCTGCTCATCGTGAGCGTTCACCTCCACCTGGTCCACGAGGCGCGTGGGTTGAGTCGATATCTGCGCCAGAGCTCGTCCCGAGAGAAGACCCGCGAGCAGTGCGATCGCCGCGATCGCCTGCCTAGTGCCGGAACGTGGCATCCGTCACCCGGTGATAGGGCCCCCGTACGCTCTTGCTGATGGTGGCCCGGGTCGAATCGCTATAGACGTGGCAGGCGCCGGTGCAGTCAGTGAGTTCGCTCGCGCTGTACAGTTGGCCTTTCACCGTCTTTGGGTGAGCATCGGCTTTGAAGTCCCTGGCGTGGCACCCACCGCAGGTCCCCGCATCCGCGGGAGCGGCGTAAACGACGTGTTCGGAGTTGGCTGTGTGGCATTGAGCGCACGTCAAGGCCACATGATGTTCCCCGGGATATTGGGTCGTGATATGCCGGAAATTGATTGCATCCCAGTCCGGATAGCTATGGCAGGTCGTACACTCGCGTGCCGTGGTCATGTGACTGGCCGGCTTGCCAACGGCTCCGGCGTTGTTGTGACAGGCCGCGCATCCGGTGGTTAGGGTTGCATGATCGAGCTTCGCCGGCCGCCAAGCCAAGGTGCCGTGGCATGCGTCGCACTGTGTCGTGGTCGGAATGTGATTGCGCGGCAGACCACTTGCGTGCACCCGATCGTGACAACTCGTGCAGGGCTGCTGTGCCGCCATCACGTGGTCAAAACGCGCCGGGGTCCAGGCATTCGTCGTATGGCAACCATCGCATGCGCGGGAAACTGCAACATGCCGGTGTGACATGCCGGTCGCGATGGTGCCGTTGTGGCAGGTTCCACAGGGAGCTTTGACTTGCAGATGATCGACGCGGCTGACCGGCAGCCAGGCTAGTGTCGTGTGGCAGCTTTCGCACGAAATGGTGGTTGCCGCATGCAACCTCGACATCACCGGGCGATGGCAGGTGGCGCATCTGGCGCTCCCCGTGTCGGGGTGGCTGGAAGGACCTATCCAGGCACCTGGATTGGAGATGGCACCACCTGGAGTCAGGGGGGAGATCCCGCCGAGTCGCGGGGCGACGGTGTTGAGTCCTCGGCTGCCCGCGGCGCCCCATGCACCCGCCGCAGCGCGCCCGCCGGCTGTTGCGCCGAGCCCGGCAACCGCACTGTGGGCTCCAACGGCGCCGAGCCCGCCAAGAGCCGCGCCTGGTTGTACCGTCGCTGCGGCGCGTCCGCTCGCTACACCCGCCGTAGCAGCGCGCGCGCTGGTGGTAGCGGGCGCGGAGGCGGCGGCGGCTTTCGCCTTCACGGTCGTTTTGGCCACTGCGGCAACTGCGGCTCGACCGCCTCTGTCACGCGGCGAATGACACCCCGAGCCGCCGCAGTCCTGCCCCCTGTGGTGGTTGGCGCCCGGGCGCACCCAGAGGTTGTTGATGCCGTACCACGACATCCCGAGCTCGTGGCAGGTTACGCACGGCTTCCCTGCGACGGCGGCGTGTTTGATCGTGGTGCCTGCGAAGCTCGTGAAATTCGTCGGTGCGTGACACAGCTCGCACGCAACATTGCCGGTGGGAATATGTGCGGGCGGCCCTGTCGGGGGCTGCTTCAAAGCCGGCGGGCCGATGTTTGCGAACGATAGCCCCGCGCCGTGGCACTGGGCGCAATTGTTCGCAATGCCGCTGTGATTCATCGTGTAGATGCTGTAATCGCTCGCATTGGTATGACACAGCGAGCAGTTGCCCGCATCCGCGGCCGGCAGCGGAATGTGATTGGTCGGCAAACTCCCCTGCGCGCCCGCAAATGTAGTCGTCGAGAAATGGCAGTTTGAGCATTCGCCCGTTGCTATGTGCGGGGCGGGCGGCCGAGTCACGACGGGCGGAGAGCCCACAAAGCTCTTGCCCGCCTCGTGACAGGCGGAGCAGGAGATCGCCGCTACGGGCGTATGGTTCATCCCCGTCCCGGCGAACGTCGTGAAGTTGGTCGTCGAGTGGCAGCTCTCACAGGACAGCGAGCCGGTCGGAATGTGATTGGGGGGAAATTCCTTGAGCGTCGGCGGCGCCATGTTGACAAAGCTGAGCCCGGCAGCGTGACAGTTCGCGCACCCGGAGGCGATCCCCGTGTGACTCATCGTATAGATGCTGAAATCCGCCAGGTTCGAATGGCATTGGCCGCACGGCTGTGAAGTCGGAATGTGATTGGCTGGCAGCTGCGACAGACCGCTGAAGGTGCTCGTCGAGGAGTGGCACGTACCGCAGTCGCCGGTTGCCGGGTGAGGGGCAGCGGGACGGGTCGTGATAGTCACCCCGATGAAGGTTCGCCCCGCCTCATGACAGTTCGCGCAAGGCAAGCCGGCCACTGCGTTGTGGTCCATGACGGCTCCGGCGAAGGTCGAAAAGTTCGTCGCCGAGTGGCAGCTCTCGCATGGAGCACCGCCTGTAGGAATATGTGCGCTTGGCAGTCCGGTGGCGGTCACTGCGTTGTGGCATTGCGCACAGCCGCCGGTGACCCCTTCGTGATTGAAGATCGCGCCTGACCAGGAGATCGTCGAGTGGCACGTGCTGCATTCGAGATTCGTGCTGATGTGTCGGGGGTCCTTCCCTTGAGCCTGCACGTTGTTATGGCAGGTCGAGCAACTCCCGTGCGTTTGCGCATGATCGAAGTTGACGGCCGGTATCCAGGCGACAGTTGCATGACAGTCCTCGCATGCTTCCGTGGACAGGATGTGATTCGCCGATTTCGCTGTCGCCCGAACGCTGCTACCGATGCCGTGACAGGCCGAGCAGGCGCGCGGCGTGCCTTTAAATAGAGCGCTCGCGTGGCACTCTTCACACGGCAGGTCCCGGTGCCGGCCCGTCAACTCAAAGCCGGTCGTGAGATGATCGAACTGGGAACGTTGCTGCGCGCCGAAACCCGGCGGCGCGAGCGCTAGCGCCAGCAGAAGTGCAACGAGGAGTATGAGTACCCGCATGTGGTTACCTACCGCCGGCGGGCGCCCTTAAAGCTGAGGGTGCTATGACACTTCTGACATTGACCTCCGTATTGCCCCACGTGTACGTCATCCTGCGAATGACAGGAGACACATTCCCGGTCGAGCTTGACTTGCGTCGCGGGTTGCTTGTGACAAGCTGAGCAGCTCAGCTTGGCGTGCGCGCCGGCAAGCGCGAAACCCGTCTGCTTGGCGTGATCAAACTCCCACATGCGCCAGCTATTGGGGGAGTGGCATTGTTCACACTCCTTCCCAAGGCTTCCCTTATGGACATCCGACTGTTTATGGCATTCGAAGCAGCTGGGGTTCGCGATCCGGAACGTCTTTCCCGTATGACACTGCTCGCACGGCACGGCCACGTGCAGGCCAAGAAGAGGGAATTTCGTCAGATCATGATCGAAGTTGACCACGGCTTTCCAGCCTTGCGGAACATGGCACTCGTCGCATGCAGTACCCAGCCTCGAGCCGTGGACGTCGCTCGCTCGATGACAGCTCACGCAATCCGTCGCTAACTTGCGCGGACCCAGCGCTGCCGTATGGCAGGCGTGGCAATCCACGTTCACGTGCTTCCCAACGAGCTCCCAACCTCCGTCGCGCGTATGATCGAATTTGGTCTTGCGCCACTGCTGTGTCTGGTGGCAGCGGGCACAGTCAGCCCCCATGCGGCCTGCATGAACATCCTGTCCCTGGTGGCAGCCGATACATTCCTTTGGCAGCTTGTCCTGCAGATTTCCCGACCGGTGGCAATCCTGGCAATCCAGATGCGCGTGTGCGTCTTCCAGCGCGAACCCAGTTTCCTTGAAGTGATCGAAACGCGAGGTTTTCCAACCGCTGGTCGAATGACAATTGGCACATTTCGGACCGCGCTCGCCGCGATGCACGTCGTCCGGCGCGTGACAGGAGACGCACTGCGATGGCGTGCCCTTGTAACGATTGCCGAAATGGCACTCCACACATCGGACGGACTGGTGTTTGTCATGTAATGGAAAGCTCGTCTTGTCGTGATCGAAGCTCACGTGCTGCCACACCTTTGAATCGTGGCAGGCAGCGCAATCCTTTCCCAGCTTGCCCTCGTGAGGCTCTCGAGCCTTGTGACAGGCGATGCATTCGTGTGCGGCATCCCTGAAGGGCTTGCCGGCCTGATGGCAACTGCCGCACGTCAGATTGAGGTGCGCGCCCTGTAACGGGAAGTCCGTGTCGGCATGGTTGAACTGCTCGCGGCTGAGTTTCACGATGTCGGCCTTGCGACCCTGATGCTCGACGTGGCACGCACGGCATTGGGAGGACTCGATTCCGTGCAGGCGGCCGTGAAACCCACGGTGTGCGCCGATGTCCGCCGCGACGGGCTTGTGACAATCCAGGCACAAGTGCCGCTCGCGGCTACGGTCGCTGCGGTCGTGACAATTCGTGCACTGCTCCTCCAGTTTCTGATGAGGGGCGGACAACTCACCCGGCATGAAGAGCTTTTCCGGGTTCACGGCCTCACCGCGCTTTGCGGGGAAAACGCATAAGAGGATCCCGACAATCACCAGCTGGCGCCATGTTCCGGCTCGCATCAAACAAGCCGTCCTCGTCAATAAAGGTGGACCACGACGACATGCACGATTCCCGCGAGCAGCAGCATCACGATCAACGGGATGTGCAGTGCGTGCCACAGCGAGAACAGCCGCTCGAATACCTGAAAGTCAGCCAACCGGCGGGTGGCTGTGAGCCTCCTGTTTATATAAGCAAGAGCGGTCTGCCGCAGTCGCCGCCGTTGCGCGGCAACGGCGGCTGATTTACGTGCGGCCGCGCGCAAGGCGCGGCTGACGTAGCGCCGCAGACTCCAGCGTGCATGAATTGCGAGCACGGCTACGGCCACGGGCTTGGCGAGCCCCAGCACCGGCAGATGCGGTCCAACCGCGAGCATGCGCCGCTCCGCCGACTCGAGCCTCTCTACCAACTCGGGAACGAAGGCGACGGAGCCCGATATGGAGTGCAGGTTATCGGAACCGGCGCGCAGCTCGCCCAAGGTTGCCTTGCTGCCGTAAAGGCCGTGGTGGATGCGCGAATAGATATAGCGCCCGACGATACCGCTGCCGGCAACGGTCAACATTGAAATCAGCGCGACGTTGCTGTTGGTGGCACCCAGGCGGAAATTGGAGTGATACAGGATGCAGAGCGGCCCGGCCACGCCCAGTAACATGTGAAAACGGAACCAGCTGACAGTCGGCCCGAGGAACGCCAACCAGCGAAAGTGCTTGCGCGCCGAGTAAATGAACAGCAGCAGCATCAGGCTGCCGCCTGCTATACCCAGCGCATAGCCGAGGCCGCGTTGCGGGGTGATGTAGCGTTCGGTCGGTGCTTGCCAGCCGAACAGCAGGAGTGCGCCCATGACCAGGAATACGACTCCCGCCGGGGTGAGAAGCCGCGCACGCTTATTTGTCCGCACTGCCATCACGGCAGCGGTCGCTCGCACTTCGACAGCGGGGGCTGACATAGGCTTATGTCAGCCCCTGGGTGTCCCGGCCAGCTGAGCAGACTCTGCAATGTTGGCATCGACGATGGCAGCATCGGGTGAATCATCCCGCAGTGCCGCGCGCAGCCGTTTCCAATAGATGAGAGCATCGGCGTAGCGGTGTTCCTCGTATGCGTGACTGGCTTCGAGCCAGAGGGCCTTCGGATGGTTGGGATCCAGACTGAGGGCACGTTGGATGGCGAGCTGTGCATCGCCGCCCAGCGATCCGCCTGGCATCGATGCCAAAGCATCGGCGTAATCGGCCCAGGAGTCCGCGGTCATAGCATTGCGTTGGATAACTTGCAGATAAGCCGCGCGCGCACCCGCGTAATCACGATTGCGTCTGCGTGTGGCTGCTAGTGCAAGCCATTCCTGCGCGTTGCCGGGATCGGCTTGCACGTCGGGGTGCGAAGCGGCAGCAGCAGTTTCATCGGCTACGGTTTCATCGGCTATGGAAGGCGGGGCCTGTGCTGGCTGCGCGCCGCGGCGCGAACTCACGCCCACATAGAGGAGGGTGGCCGCTACAGTGAACACGGCGAATGCTCCCAGTGCCATCACTGGCAGTGATAGCTCGTGTTTCGCCATGCGCGCCTCCCGGTACATTGCAGCGTTGTCGGTAACCGGCGACAGCGCGTCGTCATACGACTACATGGATCCTTCCGCGAATGTTGCTTCAACATCCTGTCACGGCAGGTATCAGCGTGCGTAGCTCCCACTGTGTTTACAAGTAGGGAAATACCCCATAACCCGGAAACACATCACATAGTTAGACTTGAGTTAGAATGTTGATTCCGGGAGATTGCAACTTCGCCGCGGCCGCATTGAGATCCGTGAATATCCTCGTCTACCTCATCTATGGCCTGCCGTCGCTGCTGCTGCTGGGCTGGTACCTCAGGCGCCGCTCGCTCCTGGAAAGACGAAGCGCCGCGGCGCGCGACAGCGCACATGAGTCCGGTCTCGCAGAGCCGCCCTCCCTGCATCCGGTCGTGGATCCTTCGCGCTGCATCGGGTGCGGGTCGTGCGTGAAAGTCTGCCCCGAACAGCCGCTGCACCACGTATTGGGCATCGTGGGCGGGCGTGCGGAGCTGGTCAGTCCTGCGGATTGCATCGGACATGGGGCCTGTAAAACGGCCTGCCCCGTGGAAGCCATCTCCCTGGTGTTCGGTACCGAGCGGCGCGGCGTCGAGATCCCGGTCCTGACACCGAGCTTCGAGACGAGCGTGCCTGGAATCTACGTCGCCGGCGAGCTCGGCGGCATGGGTCTGATCCGAAATGCCCTGGAGCAGGGGCGGCAGGCGGTCGAAGCCATCCACACCGGGCGCAAGAGGGGAGGCGATCGGCTCGATCTCGTGATCGTCGGGGCAGGGCCTGCCGGATTCGCCGCTTCTTTGACCGCTCTGTCGAAACGGATGCGCACCGTCACCCTGGAGCAGGAGTCTCTCGGCGGCGCGGTATTCCAATACCCACGCGGCAAGCTCGTCATGACAGCACCGGCCACGGTTCCGCTTGTCGGAAAAATCGATTTTCGCCAGACGAGCAAGGAGGCGTTGCTGAAGTTTTGGCAGGAGATCGAGCGCAAGACCGGCGTTCAGGTGAGTTATCGGGAGCGGGTCGAAGACATTGTTCGCGACGGGCAGGCCTTCGTCGTCAAAACGACCCGCAGCGAATACCGAACACACAGTGTGCTGCTCGCGATTGGACGTCGCGGCACTCCGCGTAAGCTCGGGGTAACCGGTGAAGAGATGCCGAAGGTCGTCTACAGATTGATCGACCCTGAGCAATATGCCGGGCAGAACGTGCTGGTCGTAGGCGGCGGCGATAGCGCGCTCGAAGCCGCCGCCAGTGTTGCGGAGTGTGGTGGAGGTGTCGTTCTGTCGTACCGCGGCGAGGCGTTCGGCAGGGCAAAACAAGCTAACAGGGAAAGGGTCTCGGTTGCCGAGCGAGAGGGCAGGCTCAAGATCCTGTTGAGCTCGAACGTGCAGCAGATACTCGCCGAGGCGGTGGCGATCGAGCGGGAAGGACGCGTTTTCGCGGTTAAAAACGATGCCGTGATCGTGAGCGCTGGAGGCGTTCTGCCGACGGACTTCCTGCGGCGTGTAGGGATCGATGTAGAGGCTAAGTTTGGCACTGCGTGAGCTCCAACGGGTCGCCGTGCATGTGGCGCTCTTAGCGCTCGGCACGTTGCCGCTGCACATTGCCTATGCGGCCCCCGCAGCCCAGGACCCGCTGGACGGTGTGAAGGAATCAATTCGTCTGAAGCAGTTCGCGGGTGCGGCAACTGAGCTGCAGCGTCTTGCTGCAGCGGGCAATGCGGATGCGCAGTACCTCCTGGGGGTTTTTTATCTGAACGGACTCAACGGTCCGCGAGATGCGGCGCAAGCGCGCCCCTGGTTGGAAAAGGCCGCGCAACAGGGCAACTCCCGGGCGATTCTCAGCCTGAACACACTGCTCCGTACGCAGGATGCTCCGGCCGCCGTATCGCGCGCGCAGGAGCTGACCGATCCTGGTACGAGGCATGAGGCACTCTGGCTGGCTGCGGAGCGAGGTGACCTGCAGGTCGTGCAGGCACTCACTGATCGCGATTCCCTCAACTCGCACGATGACTTCGGCCGCGGCGCCCTGGCTCGTGCAGCGCTCGCCGGGCGCACGGATGTCGTCGAAACCCTCGTTCGCGCGGGCGCGATTGTTGACAGCGCCGATCAGTATGGGATCACACCGCTCATGCTTGCTGCGCGGGACAAGCACGGCTCAACTGTCAATTCGCTGTTGCAGGCTGGTGCGAATGTCAATCTGGCGGACCATGGCGGTAATACATCATTGATGCATGCGGCTGCCGCTGGTGATGCAGGGATCGTCGATCGTCTCCTGGCGGCCAACGCCAGTGTCAAACCGCGCAATGTGCAGGGTTGGTCGGCTCTCGATTTTGCTGAATTCGCCGGGGCTCCAGTGGCCGCACAGCGCTTGAGCGCCAGTGGCGCAACGGCGATTCGCAAGGGTGGGACGGCGCCCGCACTGAACGTGGTTTTTCGAGCGAAAGCACCAGCACCCGATCTGTACGCAGGTTGGACCGATGTGGCCGTCGCTGCTTCCCGCAATTCTCCCGTTGCGATCGAGGCGTTGCTGCGCGTGGATTCGAGCCGCGACGCGGGTATGGTGCCGGCACTGCTCGTTTCGGTTCGCTCCGACGCGCCTCGCTCAGTGGACACGCTCTTCGCCCGGAATCAGAGCCTCGCGAGCGCGAATCGTCTCGATAACGCACTACTGCTCGCCATTAGAGCTGGAGAGTACGAGGTGGTCAGTGCTTTGCTGGCGCACGGCGTATCCGCCGATGCCAGCTCGCCCGAGGGCGAGCCGGCTATCGTGGCCGCCGCGCGGCTGGGCCACACGAACATCGTAGCTGCGCTCACGGCCGCACATGCAAATCCGGCAACGCAGGACAGGCGGGGCACCAGCGCCATGATGTTGGCGGCGCAGAATGCCAATGGCGACTTGCTTCGAACACTGCTCGAGGCTGGCACGCCCCTGGAGGCAGAGGACAAGGGGGGCCGCACGGCACTGTGGTACGCCGCGCACGCGGGTGACTTGAATGGGGTGAGTCTGCTCCTTCAGCGCGGAGCCAGCACTGATCACGCCGATTCATCTGGGGTCTCTCCATTGGCGGCGGCCTGTATGGCTGGCGCACCTGCGGTTGCCGCGCTTCTTCTGGCAAGGGGCGCCCCGATCGAAGCGCGTACCAAACTGGGTGATACCGCACTGCTGCTTGCGACGGCGGCGGGCGATTTAGCTGTCGTGGATAGCCTGCTCGCCAAACGGGCCGACAAGGACGCGCAGAACGAGTTTGGCGATACGGCCCTCATCATTGCCGGCCGCAATGGCAACCTTTCACTGGTCAAGCGCTTGCTGGCCGCAGGTGCTACCACGCGAATCCGCAATCAAGACCGGGCCACGGCCGCCGATGTCGCGGAAGCTCGCTCATTCCGCGACGTTGCTGCTCTTCTGAAGGGTTGAGAGCACCTACGAGCCCGTCGGACTTGCACTGCATAGACTACGGTACGGCGCAGCCAGCAAAAACCACGCTTTTTGCTGGCGGCCGACGGAGCCGGCACGGCGCAGCTGGCAAAAGTCACGCCTTTTGCCGGCGGCAACGGAGGCGATGTCCGAAAAACGGCCGTAGGCCAGTTTTTCCAATTAACTAGTTTGGCAACTGCCGGCGAATCGCCGCCAACAGGTCATTCATATCGAAGGGCTTGGTCAGGATCTCCTGCGCACCGGCCTCACGAGCGGCGGCGAGATAGGCGTGCGTTTTGATGGCCTCGGGTTTGTAGGCGTGCAATCCGAAGCTACCTCCTCCCGAGATGGCAATCACCCGCACACGCGGGTGACGGCTGCGCAGACTCTTGATCAGCTCGATGCCATTTGTTTTCGGCATGATCATGTCGGTGACCACGATGTCCGGCTGTCGGGTCTCGACTGCCGCCAGGCCGTCGCAGACCCCATGCGCCACGATAACCGAGAAGCCGGCTCTGTCCAGGACCCGGCGGATGGCTTCTCCCACTTCAACTTCATCATCGACCACCAGTATGAATGCCATATTTGCCTGCCTATGCTGCGCCGCCGGCCGAAAGCAAGTCCTGATCCGGCCCTCCCACGGCCGCCGGCAGGTAGATTTGCACCCGGGTGCCGGTTCCAACAGTGGACTCGACCGTGATGAGCCCCCCCATGGAGGTCACGATGCCGTGCACAATCGAAAGACCGAGACCAGTGCCTTCGCCGATGTCGCGGGTGGTGAAGAACGGATCGAAGATGTGTGCGAGCACCGACTCATCCATCCCATGTCCCGTGTCGCTCACCTCGAGGAGTACGTAGCGCCCGGGATCGACCTGACCCTTTGGGGGGTTGCGGACCGTACTGAGCTTGAGTGCGATCCGGCCTCCGGAAGGACTCGTAGCCTGATATGCGTTGGTACAAAGGTTGATCACCACCTGGTGAAAGAGGCTCGGATCGCCGATCACGGGGACATCATCGGGCTGCGCCTCGAAGGTGATTTCGACATTCGCCGGCACGATGGCGCGCAGTAGCCCCAGGGCTTCCTCGATGGTCGGGCGCAATGCGAATACGGTGGCCTGCTGCAGGTCCATTTCACGGCTGAACGTCAGAATTCCATTGACCAGGCTGCGCGCCCGGTGGGCCGCCGCGACGATTCGTGTCAGATCGGCCGCCAGCGGGCTGCCTGCGGGCGCATCCTGCAACGCCACCTGCGAGTACAGCAATATCGGTGTCATGATGTTGTTGAACTCGTGGGCGATGCCGCCGGCCAGAGTACCGATGGTTGCAATCCGCTCCCGATGAAGCAGCCGCCGCTCCAGGTCGAGCCGTTTCGCCTCCGAGGCCTCACGCTCGAGCATCTCGCGCTCCAGCCGCTCGTTGGTCCCGACCAGCTTCTGCCGCATATGTTCGAGATGATGGTTCAGCTCCTGCACTTCCCTGATGGAGCTGCTCATCGTGAGCTGGACACGAAAGTCACCACCCGCAACACGCTTCGCCGCTTCCTGCAGCCTCACCATCGGCCGGGCGATTACGGCTGATAGCCAGAGGGCGACGGCGATGGAAGCTGCCGTAAAGGCGAGAATGGCGACCAACACTCTCTGCTTGGCCGCGCCGATCTGCGCCAGCGTGGGACTCTCGTCGAAGCCGAGCCGCAGGACGATCGATCTGTCCGGGCGCTTGATCGTATGCGAGATGTAGTAGATCTCGTCGCCGTGGGCACCGAACTGGAAATCGTCGGGCTGGTCGGCCGGCACGGTCATTGTCGGCAGGGTGCCGTGGATTCTGCGCTTGCCGTCAATGATCTCGGCGAAAACCACCTGGCCAGTCAGGAGCACGCTGTCGAGCAACTCGGCCGCGTGCTGCTCGTAGTGCTCAGCGCCGCTCGCTTCCAGCTCGTCCGAAACCAGCTGGCTGAAGGAGCGTGCCGGATTCACGAACAGCTCGGCATAACCGTCCGTTACGATCGCGGTCACTCCGAGATACAGCAAGGGTACCAGGGCCGCGTGGATCACCAGGACCACGCTCATGAGCCGCAGGCGCAATGTGTTGATCAATCGCTCCATAGCACTCTGATGACGCGTACTCGGGGGTTGCGGGCGACCTCATGCAGCCACATGAACGTTACTGTGTTGGGATCGGCGTACAGTGTCTCGACTACGCGGCTCTTCGCGTTGACCTCCGCGGGGCGCAGCCAGCCCTGCCGATTCACTCCGTTCAGGATCTGCCGGTCATAGGCTGACTGGGACATGGCGACGATCTGCTGCAGGAAGATCGGATCGAGGTCCTTGTCGCTGCGGTTGCGCACCGGATGCAGCAGGCTTCCATCGACCAACACCGGCAGGCCGAGGAACAGTTTGCGCACGGTCAACGAGTCGAGGTCGGCGACTTTGCTGTCCGCGCGCACCACCAGCACGAGCGTATGTGAGGTTGCACACGCCTGGGCCGCCAGGCACCAGAGGATGAAAAGTTGCAGTGCGCGTCGCATGTTTAAAAGAACGCGGCGCTCCATTGCAAGCGGATGTCGCAGTAGTGTCCTTCGAACTTGAGGGTATTGGCGAACTGTGTGGTCAAGGCCTGGCGATGCGTGAAGTCCCAACGCAAGCCGGCCACACGCCGCGAGCGTGCGAATCGCTCGAACAGATGCAGGTAGGGCGAGTCTCCGGTACCTGCCGAGTCTTCCCAGCGGGCGTAGCCGGTCAGGTTGTGGGGGAGGTGGCGCTCCGCCTGAATGTAGCCCACGGCGAAGCTGTCGTTTCTGCGTGAGCCCGTGTAGTACAGGCGGGTATCAGCGTAGTAGATTGCTGAAGTTGCCTTCCATTTCGCGCCCGCGTAGGTGGCGAATAGGCCAATCAACCTGACCTGTGCGTGATCGAAGCCGAGCAGCTCCGGCGACGTCAGTTCGACCCCGGTGAGCTCGTCGTTCGCCGCCACGATGCCCACGCCCGTCTCGGTGAACTCGCCGGGATGTAGTGACACGCGGGCCTGGTATCCCATTTGATGGCGATTCGAATCCGGGCGTAACAGATCGAAAGCTTCCATACCTTCTTCGGTGATCTGCGGGGCAATCCCACCGGCCACCGCGGTCCGCAACCACCAGGACCGCAATATGGTTGCGCCTGACTCCAGCAGCGCGCCCGTGAAATGCTGAGGTAGAACGCCTCCGAGATCTTCCCACTCATCGATGGCAGGCCGCGTGACGGAGGTTTGCAAGTATTGGCCGTGGTGATGATCGTGGTTCCACACGCTGGTAGGCTGATGGAAGCGGCCGATCCACAACACCGTGTCATCAGAGAGCTGCCAGCCGAGCTGAAAGCGTTCGAGGTCCCCCTCGTGATCCGAAGCCAGGTACTCGCCGAACAGTTTGATGGGACCCTTCTGCAGCGTCAGCAGCAGGTCGGCCTCTACGACCTCGTCGTGGATCTGGGTATGGTCGGAATGGCGATCGAAAGTGGCGACGGCGTCCGCGCTGGGCAGGAGCAGGAACTCGTAGCGCAGTGGATCGGCGCGCCCGAGCGGCGAGCTCAAGAGAAATACGAGCAACAGCAAACCAGACGCGCGCATGCACCTGCCCCCTGACCCGGCTGTAAGGTGGAATAGGTCGATCTTTGGGCTGATTCTTGACGATCCGTGCTCTGGGGCACTAGCGACTGCATCCAAGCGCCACACGATGGCGATCGCGGCGTGAGACGCGCGTCACACTCTGAGAGGCAAGGAATTCGCTCGTTTGCTCGTGTTATTCGCGCGATACTACTCGCAGGTTCAGTACCGAGACAGTGAAATGTTGCCTCGCCATTGCTTCGCGGGCGTGTTGGGACTCGCAGCGCTGCTGTGCGTGGTTCCCGGGTACGGCGTCGACCCAACCGCACCTGCTGCAGGTGCGCAATCCTCCGTAGCGGGGGGTAACTCAAGCCTCGGGTTGCCGGCCTTCCGGCCTGGTCTGTGGGAGTACCGTAGAACGCAGATCAGCAGCGGAGGGGGCAAACCGCAGACCGCCACCATCCGCAAGTGCAGCGATCCGACGGCGGAATTCAAGCAGAAACTCGCGCAGCTGAAGCAAAGAGGGTGTGTTTTCGGGCCGATGAAGCAGCAAGGGCAGCGTTACGAGGCAACGTGGCGCTGCTCGGCGCCGGACGGTGCGATTCTGGCGATGCGCGATGTCATTACGGTGAACAGCGAGGAGAGCTATCTCAACGAAAGTGAGGCGTTTGTTTCACACGAGGCCACCCATTCAACCATCGTTGCAACTCGCCAGGGCGATTGCCCCACTGCGGCGCCCATGCCGCCGAGACGCTAGGGAACGAGCCATTCGCTTTCGGGTACCACACTGCTGCCCCGAAGCCGCACTATGTAGCCCCCCTTAGAAGCGAATCGCTGGCTGGGTGCGAGCGCAAGTCGGGGGTAATAGCCTGTAATGATTCGATGTTCGAGCATGCCCTCGATGCGCTCCACGAGGTAGTCGCGCACGAACGTGTCTACCATGTGATTGATCGCATCCGAAACGATGGCGCAGACGAGATAGGTATCTGCCTGGACCTGCTCCGCCACCACCGGGATCTGCCGCATACGGAACCAACCCAGGGGGTAGTCCACCTGCACGCGCCGACGATCCGGCAGATTGAATGGATAGGCAACGTGTGCAATATCACGCCAATCAGCGGGCAGGGGCGCATGTTCCAATCCACCCATACGGCCTGACACATATACGAGCGGCACGTGCGTGGGTGGGCTTCCGAGCGCGGCCAAGTCGTTTGGACGCAGCCACAGTACGACGACATCGCCCGGTGCAGACTCCGCCAACAGGGCGTTGAGCTCATGGCCTGATGTGCCAGCGGAGAGTCTCCTGTCGACGGACGTTACCCCATGGTCGGGCAAAGCCGCGCGTAACGCAGCAGCTGCATCCTTGCCTACATCTTGAGATCTGAAGATTTGCACGATTCGTGTGATGGGGGTTTTGTTCTGACGTGCCCGCAGCTCATGTGCGATCAATTGCGCCTCCAGCAACACGCCCTTCGACAGATACAGGCTGTCGAAGTCGCTCTCCCGGTCCACGGGCAGGTCCACATTCGGAAACAGGCAGGGAAGCTCCTCGGCCTCGCAGAAACGTTGTACCGGTTCCCACGTGCGCCCACCGACACCGGAGATCACCGCAAACACCGGTTCGGCCGCCAATTTTGCCCGCAGCTGGGTCTGCCAGGTCGCGGGAGCACCGGTGAGCTGCCAGACATGCAGCTCCCAGCGCCGGTTGACCTTGAACATCATGCGCCGGGAGGAGTGCAGGCGTGGGCTCTCAGCGCGGGTGTAGTGGTTCTTGTCATCAAAGAACGTCGTGAGAACCTGCAGTACGCCTGAGCGCTGCACGGGATCCGCATCGGGCGTGATAATGGTTGCAAAATGCAGCACGGATCCACTCACCCCCGGTACGGCTGCGGGCGAGAGCTGCTTCAGGTAGGCGATGAGCGCCGTCATCTCGGCATCGTTCAGCTGAAAATGCGGCATCAGGTAGCTGAGCGGCTGGCCGTCAGCTCCGATACCCGTGCGGATCGCACGGGCCAGCGTTTTCTCGTCATACGGATCGCGGTCTGCCTTCATTCCCTCGACGAACGGCAGATCCAGCTCGTCCGCGTTGGCCGCGCGTGGGTGAAACAGATAACTGCCTGCTATTGGAGGGATTGCGCGTCTTCCCTCGGTCATGCCGAGGCCACTGCGGCGGTGACAATTGATACACGCGGCCGTTGCCCCCTCGATGTGCATCCCGGGCTCGCGCCTGGCCTGGAGGGGTTGGCCCGAGGGCAACATACCCTGACGATAGATTGTTTCGCCGATGCTACCGGCGTGTACCGCCGCGGACAGGAATAGTGCACATGCGGCGCTCAACACGCCCGAGCACAGGTACCAGGCCCTTGGCCGCCGCATCATCTCGCAGCGAGCAGCTGGTGGTAGTGCTGCAGCAGCTCGTCCGGAGTCAGGAACCCCTCGATGCGCAGCCAGGGCCTGCCCGGAGCCGCACGCATCAAGGTCACCGGCGTATGACTCATCTTGTCGCCTCGATAGACATCGAAGGCGCGCTGGGCGGTCTGGCTGGCTTCGAGCGTGCCCGTATAGTGATTCCAACCATCACGAGCGCCGAACCTCTGCGCATACGCGCGCAGCTTGATAGGGGTGTCTTCCTCCGGATCGGTCGAAATGGACAATAGATGCAGATGTTCGCCGTCAGCGCCCAGCCTGCGTTGGAATTGGCCGAACACCTGGCTCATGAGCGGGCAGATCGAGCCGCAGCTCGTGAAGATGAAATTGACGACCACCGGCCGGCCGTCGTTCATTTCGGCAGGTAGCGAGACGCCCACCCCATCCTCGCGCACCAGCTTTACGTCAGGTATCGCGTACTGCTGAACGGTAGAGATCGTCGTGCGCCTGGCGGTCTTTGCATGGTGCTCCGCTACAGAAACGTTGTCTTCTGCACTGTTGGTCACCATGGCGGCATCGTCGGCAAGCGCGCCCATCTGAGCTGACATCAGGGCACCGCAGGCCGCGAGCGCCCGAACCCCATGTAGTATTATGCGAGACATCGTCGATCTGCCGTCCTCTTTGGCCCGCTCCTTCACGCCGGCTTTGCGAACCGCGAATCATCGAGACGCGGGTTCACAGTCGCCTTTTCAATGACAATCCTCTCCGTGCGCTCCACGCCCTGTACCGTCGTTTCGATCAGGTGCGGAATCTGCACTCCGCCGACGTTTCGGTAATCGCGTAAGTGGATCGCAACCGGGTGCAACCTGCCGTCCAGGCGGCGTGGCGTACCGTCGATCTTGACCTCGAGGAAGGATTGCGCGTCCACCCAATCGTGCAGCACGTGACCGTTACTCAGAGTGAGCTTGAGCTTGTAGGCCGTCTTGCCGTCCAACTGCTCGATACCATCGACATCTATTTTCGTGCCCCGGCCCGCGTAGTCGATCAACAATCCGTCAATGTCCGGTTCATTGGCCGCGACGCGGGCCTCGTCAGCCGTGTACGGCTCGACCTGATGCCGATTCAGAAAGGGGCGTAGTTTCCAACCCTTCGTACCGTCGTAGACCTGCACCGCGGTCTGGCCGTTGAACTGCAGGTCGAGGCGCATCTTGTGACCGCGCTTCATTTCGAGCGTAAACGGCAGTTGCACCTGCGCGGCAGGCTCTTTGTTTACCGGAGGCAGCGGCATGCCGGGTGCCTTGAGGTAGCGCTGGTTGTTGCCGCCGGCTTCCATCTTTCCTGTCCAGGACAGAGTCTGAACCGAGTGCCAGGCACTCTGGCCGCCGCGGGCCTCGATGTTGCGTTCCACTATCGCCGCGGCGCTCAGCTTCGCTGCGCTTGCGGACTTGTCGGCGCCGTGGGCCAGTGCCGGGACCAATACGAAGGCAAGCGGCACGGCTACCAACGGGATGAGTGCGTTTCGGGACATGGATGACTCCTATAGCTTCTGCGGCTATTTCTGCACGACGAGGCCGTCGACCCGGAAAGAACCGATCACGACGCTTACACGGTCGCCGTCATGTACGACACGGCCCCGGTTCGAGAACAGCACCCAATAGGTCTTCGCGGCCTCGGCGGCTCCGGATTGACGCAACGGGCCTACCTTTTCCATCGTTGGTACCGACAGCACGGCATGGGCGTGCTCATCGAGCAGGCTCGGGCTCGAGACCTTGTCGAGCAGCGGCTTCGCCAGACGGCTGTCGAGGATTCGGTAACTGAAACGCACCAGTTGGCCGGATTCCGCCAATTGTGCCGCCAGCTGATCCACGCCCCAGGTGGACGCATAGTAATTTCTCGCGCTGGCTGGCATGGCACCGGCGGAGTAGCGCGAGGGGTGGTGCAAGTTTGTTTTCTGCGGCGTGCCCGCCGGCGCGGCGGCCTGACCAGCAGCCAGGGCTCCGACTCCTGCGGCCAGCAGCAACGCTCGGGATTGGATTCTCATTTGGCCGCCTTCATCCAACTTTCAACGTCTGGCCCCTTAGCATGCGCACCGCTGTCGCGTGGCGGCCGGGGCGGGTTGTACCTCTTGCGCTGCTCCTCAGTCAGCATCGCCCGAATGCGGTCCGCCGTGGCGTCGCCGATGGCGCCGGTCGCATGGATGCGCATAGCCGCGGTCAGAGTTGTGTCGTTCCAGATTCGCTGTACCTGCTCCCTCTGCCACATCAGCAAAGCTCGCAGCCGCATTTGCTGATTCGCATCCAGGCTCAGTGTCCGGGCGTAAATCGCGACGCGACCCTCGAGCGTCGTGTGCTCGTGCTGCTGCTGGTGCTGGTAAGAGCGGGGTGACCTTTGCACATCATTGGCAGCATGCGCCAGGGACATCACCGCAGTGGCCTGCAGAAGCATCACGATGAGTGCTCGAGTCTTCACACTATGGCGTCGCAAATCCGATCAGCCCAGAGCTTTGCGGGCTTCCCGCCCCCGTGTCCGTGAATGTGATGGTGCCGGCGCGGTTCTGGCCGCGTGCGGACGTAACGTTTGCGAATCTCACAGTTACCGTGCACGACGCTCCCGGCGCCAGTGTCGTGCCGGTGCAGTTATCCGGGCCGGCCAGCGCACCGACAAGGAAGGAGTATGTGAGCGGGGAGCCGCCGCTGACTGATACGCTGCTGACGGTAACCCCAGCGCTCCCCGCAGCAGCTGTGTTTGTAAGGGTCGCGATGCCGGTACTCGTAAATGACCCGCGCGGCAGCGTGATGGTCAACGGGGAGGGCGTGATCCCTACCGTCGCCGGATTAGCGCCGGTTCCGCTCACAGCGACAGGAGAGCCGATAATGGTCGCGCCGGTCGCCCCCACTATCACAGAGCCGCTGTAGGCCTGATTCGCCGTCGGAGCGAATTGGACCTTGACCGTGCACGACGCGCCTGCCGTCAGCGCGGTCCCGCAATTGGGCGCGCCGGCAGGGAAGGTCCCGGTGGTGAGGCGGGTGAAGGGCGCCGCGAAGCCAGTTACGCTGAGCCCGGCCAGATCCGTGTTGCCGGTGTTGGCAATGGTCAGGTTCTGAATGACCGTCGTGTTTCGCGCAACGACGCCGAAGGCAAGCGGGCTCGGGTTCACAGTTACAGCCAGTCTCTGCACGAACACCGTCTCGACCGCGCCGATATCCACAGGGTTGTTCGCACTGTGCGGACGCTGGTTGCCGAAGAAATCAGCGTTTGGCGATGCCGAGTTGAGGCCTTTGTCCACCGCGGCAGTTGCGGTCGGCGGGGTCGAGTACGCGCCCAGCGTGAAGCCGTCAAGGGCGCCACCGACCATGTCCTGGCCCGCGGCCGAGAACAGAGTGAGCGGACCATAGATCAGGTTGATCCAGTTGTTCCCCTCATCAACGGTCGCAGCCGGCGCGATGTTGTTGAACGTGAATACCGGGCTGAGACCCGTCGTCTCGGAGCGGCCGGCTGGCGTGTTGTATCCGTGACCCCCGTTCTCCGGCGGGACACGCGAGCCGTTGCAGTACTGCGCGACCACTGGCGAGCCGGCGGGTACCTGGTTGCCAGAGCCGTTCACGTAACCGGCAGGATTGGCGGTCAGGATGGAGTTATTGACGTACAGCGTCGGATTGATCGAAGGCGCGCCCAGCACCGGTGTAAAGCCCGTGACTGTATGGTTCGTGGGAGAGGTGTCGCCGCGCACGCCGACATCCCAATAGTTGGCGCCATCCGGGCAGGCGCCCGTCGTACCTTGATTCAACGCCGGGAACAGCGCCACCAGATTCTGCTGGGAGACGTTGCCCGAGCCCTTGACGGGATTGGTCACCTCGGCACCGCTGGCGTCCGCGTACCCAACGTGGAAAGCGCGGTTCTGCCAGAACATGTCGTTCGCTACCTGAGGCAGCGATATCCTGCGGCACAGACCGTTGGTGCGCGACAGCAGGCTGTCGGTTGCACCGCCGTAGTTGAAGCCAGCCGGGCAGATCACGAGACCTGGCAGCGACTGTATCAGGTTCGGCGTATTGACCATCGACACCAGGCCGGCCGGCTGAGGGATATGCGGTGCGTCGGCTACCAGGCAATTCGGATTCTGCGGTTGCGTCGGGTCAGGAGTAGGTGTGCAGCCCGGGGGCGGTGATGAGGCGTTTGGTGCGCCCAGTGCTTTGAACAGCACCCCGGCTGAAGCGGTCGTGTCATTCGAGACGATGGTGTTATTGATGAGCCGTGCTTTCAGGGAGTCCTCGATGGACACGCCGGCACCGTCCCACCCCGCAACATTGTTGGCGATGATGTTGTTGGTCACCGTCACGTCATACCACCGCGCCGGATTGAAGGGGCTCATTCCCACTTCTGTGCCGTTGATCTGCTGCAGGCGCAACCCGCCGCCGCTGCCACCCTCGGCGCTGTTGCCCATGATCAGGTTCGAGTCGATGACCAGTCCGGGGCCGGTGCCATCGCCGATGCCAGGCGGGCAGTCAACGTCCGTGGTCGTCCCGCATTCGTTGCCGTTGGCAAGCGTTCGGTCGGCACTGGCACCCACGATCGCAAGTCCGCCGCCGTTGGTCGGCAGGGTCGGGTTGACGCTCTGGTTGAAGAGTATGTAGTTGTTCGCGATGCGGCCGTTGACCGTGAAGCCACTGTGCACCATGCCGCCACCGTCGCCCGAGGTCAGGTTGCCGGCAATCCAGTTGTGATCGATCACGTAGTTGTCAGCACCCGGGCTCACGGTAAGTCCGCCTGCACCCGAGGGCGTGCCGGAGAACAGTGCGTCACCGAGCGAAGCATTGTTGTAGATATCGTTGTGGTGCACGTGCACCGCCACGTTGAGCGCAAACGGAATTGCTGCGTTCGGTGGTGTGCCCTGCAGCGGCGGGCACAGTGGCGCCGGGGCCGGAACTCCCGGTCCACAGATCGTGCCGTCGTTGATATAGGCCGGCGGTGTCTCGCCGTTACCGAGGTTGATGCCGCCTGATAGCGTGCCGTGGTTGGCCGAGATGCGGTTGTTGCCGACCTGCAGGTTGTGGTTCCAGCCGTGAATGAAGATCGCGCCGCCGCCCTGCGAGCTGTTGATGATGCTCAATCCATCTATGCGCGACGGATTACAGTAGAAGTTGCTGGTACCGTAGTCGTACATCGTGCGGCCGGCTGTGACCGTGCAGTCCGTGTTGGATCCGCTCAGGTAACGGCTGCCAACCGGGAACTCGCCTGCGCCTACGCCGCCCTGTTGCGGTTGACCCCAGAGGTCGGGGCTGCCGTTCGGTACGCGCACACCGCGTCCCAGAACCGTAACACCGGCACCTTCATAGGCTCCCATCAGAGTGGGTTCCTGCAGAAGTTGCGCCAGGTTGCCGTTGCTCGAGGCGTCCCAACCGACGAACCCTTCGAAGGGGATCCGGTCATCGCGCAGGAACATGGTGTCCGGGCACGTGAAGGTACCGGCCGGGTCGAAGTGCGCGTTGTTCGGATTCGGCACGCCATCGATCGTGAGACCGAACAGGCAGTTCACCTGCCGGCGCCAGGAATCCATCTTGCCCGCCGGGTGCGCATCCGCGTTGATGGTGACCGCACCGGAGCCGACGCCTTGCAGGCGGACGGGCTTCCACATCAACAGATTTTCCTTGTACGTGCCGGGCCCGATCAGGATCAGATCACCGGGCGCCGCTGCGTCGATGACGTTCTGGATCGTATGGCCGGTGTTGTCGGGCCCTGCGATGTATGTCGGCGCCTTACCGCCCGCAGTCACCGTGATCGCGTCGATCGACTTCTTGCCGCTTGCGGCGGTGATGACGAGCTCGCCGCAAAGCGAGACGCTGGCCCCTGCGCTGCGCTGGGCTACCGGGCAGGTTGGCAACCCTGCCGGCACTGGCACCACGATGCTCATGTCACTCCAGGAAGTAACAGGGGCAGTGACGCCGCCGATAGTGATCGATGAATTGGGGCCCTGGGCGCCAAAGCCATAGTGGCGCGTGATGGTCTTCTGGTTATAGGGAGCGCCCGTGGCACTGGGGCCCGAGTAGGCCGGATTCTGTACGATCTTGTCGCCCAGCGCGGTGATCGTCAGCGAGCCATTGGGCGTCAGGGAGATCGCAGCGGTTGCGGCTGCGCCGGTACCACCGCCGCCGGTGAATGCAACCAAGGGTGGCGCGTCGTAGTTGGAGCCGCCGCTGGTCAAGGCCACGGTCAGCAGGCCCAGCCGTGTCGCCGAAGCGGCAGCACTGCCGGAGCTGAAAGTCACCACGACTGGCGCGCTGTTGTAGCCGGCGCCGGCATTTGTGATGTTGACGGCGCGAACGCGGCGGCTGGTGCCGCTGCCGGTCATAGACACTGTACCTGTCGCCCGTACGCAAGTCGTACCGTTGAGGACGCCGCACGGCGGGACCGGGAAGGTCGCCGTGGGCGTCAGAAGGGGATAAGAGCCTCCGTTGGTCACGACCACGTTTGCCACGCCCATGATAGCCGTGGCCGTAGCACCACTTCCATTCGCGCCGGGCACATCGTTGAAGGCAACTGAAGGCGCACCGTTGAAGCCCGTACCACTGTTGGTCAAGGTCACAGTGGTTACCGGTCCCGACGCCGGTACCCAGGGACCTCTGAAGTCGTTATTCACGACCGACCCAATGGCCGGAGTTCCATCCGGGTACTCGACGTCAGGTAGGTTATAACCATCCGCAAAGGCCTGCGTCGGGATCACAGGAGTATCCATGTAGCTCGTAAAGCCCGGCATGAACGGCTGCTCGTAGCAGAAGTTGCTGTACGCCGGGTTGTAGTTTGGATCGGTGATCATCCGCACCTCATGGGTTACCGGATCGGGGCCGGCCGGATCCGGTATCGGTCCCGGATCGTTCATGCAGGCGATCATCATCTGCGGAATGTAGCCCGTGGGGTTCGGCGGATTCACCGCAAAGCTGGAGTAATTCAGACCGTTGTAGATACCCCACTGGTCGGAATACACGCGGCCCATCTCGTTGCCGGTGTAGTCGCGCACGGCGACCGGCACGTTCGGCGGGCCGAACTTCTCGCCGAATTGCGGTGAGAACGGGTCGAACTCGGATGCGAAATCATTCGTGATCGTGCCCGTGAAGTGGCCGGCAACATGTGCCGATGTGAAGATATAGAACTTCGCGAGCGCCGCGGACTGATCCTCGAGGATCACTTCCTTGCGATCGCAAAGATGCCGCGTGGCACCCGCGAAGGGCGAATTCTGCCCGGATGTCGGGAACAGGCTGTTGAAGTCGGGGACGATGCGCTCTGCGCCGACGCAGGGCCAGAAGGATTCGACGGACCCTGTGTCCCCCTCGTGACGCGGGGATGCACCCAGATCCGACGTCGGATTGAGCGAATTGTTCCTGTTGTAGGCGGCATTCACCGCAGCCTGGTCGGGCATGATGAATACGTTGCCGAAGCCCGCGAACTGCTGCGTGACGGGCGCTATGTAGGTATCCCCGAGGAAGATGTTCTTGTCTTCTTCCTTGACCAGCTCGTAGCCGGGCGGAACGATGACCTCGACCACGTATTTGCCGGCCGGCAGCATCGGGTTGCCGTCATCCGGGTTCAGCTTCGTGTTGCAGATCGTGCAATTGGTGCCCGTCGGCCGCCCCGATACCGGGTCAACCGTGGTCACACTGGGGAACTTGTACATGCCGTCGTACGGTGCCGGCTGCACCTGGTTCAGCATCGACCAGCCGTCGTAGCACTTGAATTGGGAGCCGTTCGGCAATGGCTTCTTGGGATTGCTGGGATCGAGCCATTGCGTGCTGCCCTGCAGAGTCGCGAAGAACGGGCTGGTCGGGTCCTGCCCGGGGCAATTCATGTTGGGAATGCCGTCGGAACGGAAACCCTGCACGAAGTCATCCCAACTGCTGCTCGTCGTGGTGTCGACCAGCTTGAGAGTCGTGGTGCCGTCAGCAGCCGTCCCTTCCTGGTAGAGATTGATCTTGACGTGGGGTACACCAGGCTCCCAGCTCAACTGCAGCAGCAGGGTCGGGTCGTCGAACGGGCGCGTCGAGGCGTAAATCACGTGACCCTTGATGCCACCGTTCTCACCGGCCACGAACGGCTTCACTCCGAATTCCACGTAGTCGCTCTGTCCGAGCAGTCCTTGCCAGGCTTCGGTCGTTGTGCCGGGCGGATCGATGCGGCCGCTGGAAAGACCCGTCGTCGGTCCGGAATCACTGCGGCTATGCGTGTAGTACGGCCCCGAGCCGATGGAGGCACCGCCGCAGTCGGCGCTCGCGCAGTAGACCGCGCCTGGCACGCGCAGGTTGATCGGCAGCGAGTTGAGCTCCACCGTGCTCGCGACGTTGGCGGCAATGCCAGCGCCGTCTACCTGGCCGCCCGTATCGTTCACCGTGTGTACGCCGGTCACTTTGTAGCGCGTAGTGTCGGCTTCCAGCACCAGCCAGTTCATGAACGGAAAGACCTCGTTGAAGCCTGCAAAGCCGTTCAGGTCGGTGTTGTTGAAGAAGCCGTAGCTGCCATCGCGATAGCGGATGTTGGTCGACACCAGGGGCAGGCCTGATTCGGTGTCGTCCTGGGACACGCCGTCGCCGTTCGCATCCAGGTAGGTGCGCGTGTACAGGTTGCTGCGCCACTGCGTGACTGGAAAGTCCACCGTGTTGGTCCCCGCCGCCACCTTCACCGGCGAGACGAGACCGTCGAGCATCAAGTCGTTCCACTGATCAAACACCGTGAGCTTGAAGTCGCCTGTCGGTATGTTGTTGAGGGTGAATGAGCCGTCGGCATCGCACTTTGCGAACGCGAAGTCGGCCTGATCCGGTGCACCCAGCCCCACGTAGCATTGAGTGTAGCTGTCCGCATCGAACGTGCCGCTGCTGAAGATGCGCTGATCCGGCGTACGGCTCATGTGCGCATTGGTCACATGGCCGGTGAGGGACGCCGCGCATGTCATGCCACCGCCGTTGGGTGTCGGATCGCACATGCCGGTGCCCCTGGAATTGTGCCGGCGGTCGTTGATGACTTTCGGGTTGGCGAAGCCGATCACGACGTGGAAGCCGCCAGGGCCGAACTCCTGGAAGTACGCGGGCTCCTCGTTCTTCAGGAACGCTTCGTGAGGCTTGCCGCCGTCGAGCGTATTGGTCTGCAGCCACTCCTCGCCGCGTGCAATGCGATCGGCCGCCGGATATGCCTGGATCTCGTAGAGACCCGGATACAGGTTTGCGATTACAACTTGCCCGGCCAAGGGCGACGCGCTGCCGTCTGACTCGAGTGTCGGGCAGGTCGGCACCATGCCCACGAGGCCGTCTGTACGCTGCGTTATCGGGCAGGCATCCGCGCCCGAGATCGGGTCCTTGCTGCCGGCCAGGGCGTTGGAAACCGGCTGGCCGAACATGTCATAGGTGATCTGGCCGGTGGCATCTCCCAGGCCGCCGGCCTGGTCGAACAGCTTGATTTCAAAACCGCCGAGTCCCGGCTCGTTTGGCGCGATGACGTCAACACCACCGCCTGCATCATTCTCGCCATTCAGCGGGTTATCGTCCTGGAACACGAATGCGGTGATCTTGGCGGCCGGTGCCGGCGTCTCCTGCAGTACGATTCTGAGGATTGCAGTGGCGCCCGCCGTGATCTGCTGCGCGGAGATCTGGGCACCGCCCATCATGTGGCCGCATCCAAAAGTACCATCGGGGTAGCCGTCGGTCGGGCCACCGGGGGTCCAGCTCGGGCTGCTCGGATCGTAAGCGCCGCAATCGGTCGCGATGTTAAATGGCCGCACGCCGTCGGGCGAGCCACCGGCGCCACTCATCACTGGATTGACCGCGTCACCCGGCAGGACCGAGATGTAGTACCGCTTGTTTGGGTCGAGATGTACCTGGTCGGGTGTCACGGTGACCTTCTGGTCCGTGCCGGTTCGGCACTGCCCGTCGCCCACGTCGCAGGCGACAGCTGTCGTACCGAGGATGGTCTGGCCCTGCTCGCACGAGACAGCGCCGACGCAGCCCGTTGCCACCACCGGCATATTGGACGTATGGAAGTTGTAGCCGAGGCTCTGCACCGGCAATGGGGGGCAGGAGGCCGGGCGCAAGGTCGGATCCGTCGAGTTGATCTGGCACTTCGGATCGATGGCGAAAGTGCTGTCCTCCTCGATGATCCACCGATAGTCCGTGATCTCCCCAAGTGTCTTCGCATCGACGACCTTGATGCCCAGGCCGCTCGCCGGCATGAATGTCAGATTGACGGTCGCAGCGGTACTCACCGTATTCTGCGAATTCCTGGCCTTGTACGTAAACGAGTAGCTGCCTCCGCCGCTCGCGGTGGCGACAAAGGAGCCATCCTTGCCGAGGGTTACGGTGAGTCCTGCACTCACATTGGCGACGCTCGCCGGATCAGCAGATAGCGGTAGGCCGCTGGGATCCACATCGTTCTGCAACACGCCTGGAGAGCCGACCTGCAGCCGCGTAGCGATGTTGCTGGTGTACGCGTCGCCGTTGGCGTGGGGCGCCGCGCCCAGGCAGGAGCCGGTGCACTGCGCGAGATTTACGGTAGCGCTCTTGCCGGCACAAGTCGGCGGAGCGCCCGGAACGACAGGGACATTGGCGCAATACGTGAACGAGTCCGAAGTGGTCCCGGAGTTTGGCGTGTAGCTGAAAGTGCCATCCGCATTGATGGTCACCGCGCCCCCTGACGGCGGGGCGAGCAGCGCCACGCCGTAGACCCCGATGTCGTTCGCGATCAGTCCCTTGGCAGGATCGGAAACTGTGAGCGCGTTGCCGGTGACGAGAAAATAGTTGTCAGGATTGGCCGCAACCGTTACGGCCGCACTCGGAGTCCCGGCGCCAGTAGTGGCTCCCGCAACGTTCAGGTACGCCAACATGCCGCCGTCGCGTTGATTGTTCGTCGACAGGCTCAACTGGCGGTCGTAGGCGGCGTAGGTCGCAGGATTATAGTTGGTGCCCGTCGTGGCAGGTTTGATACCAACGTCGTAGGTTTTACCGGCCGCGAGGAAGACATCGCTTTGGATCTTGGGAACGCCGGGCAGAACGTTACCGTCTTCCGCATACAGAGTGAGATTGCGGCCGACGACAGCGGGCACGTGCATGCGCAGGCCGGCGTTGACGAGGCGCAGTAGCACCTGGCCCGTGCCAACCGCAACAGTTCCACCAGGCGTGGTGGGCGTCAGTACCGGCAGTGACGAAGCGGCCGGATTGCTGCGATCGAACGAAATTCCGTTGATCAGGTAATAGCGCGGATCGTAGTTGACCGCAGGCGGATAGCAGGTGTTGAGCACACCGACCGCTGCGGCCGGATCGCCACACTTACCGGTTTGGCCGCTCCACACATTGGTTTCCAGAAAGCCGGCTGTGCCAACGGCGATAGCCACGGCCTGGTTCTGTAGTGGATCGATTTCGCTGAACAGCAAAGTGGCATCGGCGTCATAGGTGACGGGAGCGCCAGGAGGGACGCCGGGATAGGCCTGTGCGGGCGTGCTGCCGCTGGCCGGCGTCGTCACGACCAGCACGCCATACAGACCCATCGGGCCCTGGATGGACGGATGGGTGCCCGATTCGATCAGGTAAGTGCCCGGCTTCAGGCTGCTCCAGGTGAGCAGGGCCGGTGTGCCGGGAGTGACTTCGGTCGCGAATGACTGCACACGATTGGGTTGCCCCGGGGGACAGAAGGTGCCGTTACCGGCAGGATCTCCGCCAGGCGCGCAGCTGGACACGATGGCCGGGCCTGAGGCCGGCCACGTGACACCCTTCGCCTCATGAGGTGGGCTGACGGTGGTCACGGGCGTGTTGCCGAGGCCGCCGCCAAGCTGACCGACGATCACGAGTGATGTCGGCACCGGGTTGCTGGCCGGGCTGCCGCCTGTCGGAAACGTCAGATTGTTGATCAAGGTGATTTGTAGTGTGGTTCCCGCAGGGTCGTAGGGCACCGTGACGAGAACCGGCGACCAGTTGGAGCCAGCGCCGGAATTCAACGCGGAGCAGCTGGCGCCGCCGGTTGGCGCACCGGCACCGCTGCCGCAGGTGTAGCCCCACATCGGGACCTGCTGTCCGTCGGGCAGTACTGCGTTGGCAGGGGCTGCCGTCAGTGAGACCGTTGAGGTGCTCGCGATGGCCGCCGCACTTCCCATCAGGAGTGCCGTGGCGAGGCCGGACTTGCGAAGCAGGCCTGCGAAATGACTGGCTCTCATTATAGTTCTCCTGTCTATTCCTGGCCTATTTCGCTTCGTCGATCAGGAATGCGCGCGGGTCGACGAGCATCATCATCATCATGCCGCCGGGGAAAATGTTGTTGGTCGTGATCTCACGCTCATTGTGTGAGTGCCACATGAAGGCGAAGCCGGCCTCGTCGGTTGGGCTGTTGGCGACGGTCCCCGAGGGCGGAATCGGCGTCGAGCCGACGGCGCGTATCGTGGCCTCGCCGCCCAGGTAGGGACTGCCTCCGTACCAGGCGCCATTCGCCACAATGTTGGGATCGGGAAGCGTCACCGGGCCGCCGCTGCCTACACTGCCGAAGGGCTTGCTCTCCAGTGGCTTTTTATGATCTGCGCACCACTCGTAGTAGTTCTGCGCGGCAGGATTACTGGTGTAATAGCCATTGGCGTCCGGTACGCAGACGCTCGAGTCATTGGCATAGCCGTGCCCAAACACATCCCAGTTCAAACCTTTGCCAGTCCAGTAAAAGAGGCCATCCATTGCCTGGCCGGGAGTGCTGGTGGTCGTGAACAGCAGCGGACCGGCGAGGCGCGGCTCCGCTTCGCCGTTGATGGTGGCGAGCGCCAGCAGAAGGTTGCCGTCGCGTGCGAGCAAGCGGACATGGTTGCCGTGCTCATGAAGAGGATGTTGCCAGCGGCCCTGCCCGATGATCCGCAGGAGAACCATCTCCCCCGGGTGCATGTGCGGGTTGCCGTTGTATGGCTGGTGCGGGTACTGGGTAACGTAGCTCGGATCCATGTCGTCCGGCATGGAGCGCCCGTTGACCAGGTAGTAGGCCGGGTGATATTGCTCGGTCATCACCGAGCTCATGTTGGTGGGACAGCTCTTGCCACCGTTGTTCTGCGGCGTGCAGTCCGCGATCTCTTCGGCTGCGCGGTGGATCTTCGGATCGATCTCGGAGAGCTGGAACAGGTACTCGCGGTCGTAACAGGTCGCGCTGTGGTTGTAAGCCGCTTTGGCGAGGCGAAAGTCCTGCTCTACTCCCGTGCCGAAATCATGAGCGCGTGCCTGGTCATTGCTGCTGTTGCTGCAGGCGGTAGTCACGGTACTGGAGAGGTTTGGCAGCACGATGAGCGCGCCGTAGAGCCCCATCTCGATCTGCAGATCCGCTTGTGTGCCGCTGTAGTAGGAGTGCGTGCCCACGCTGCTGGCTTTGAACGTGTAGGTGACCGTTTTGCCGTTTGGAGCCTCCTTGGTCAGCAGCCCGTCAACCGCATCGGCGCCGGAGGCGGTCACGTCGAAGCCGGGAAACAGCATCGAGGTGTTGCCGGCGGCGGCCGGCAGACTGTTGGTCAGCGTGACCGTTACGGTGGCCCCCTCGTTGACGATGAGAGTGGGGCCGGGGAGCTGCATGTCCGGACACGTGCCCGCCATGGGGGCGGGTGCGAAGCCGCTGGGGGAAGTATCCGCACTACACCCATAACCCCACGAATAGATGCTGGCGCCGTCAGGCTGCGTGATATACGCAGCCTTGGCGTCCAGACTGAATGTCGTCCCGGTTATACCCGGAGCCGCGGCATGCCCGGCCGGGGCGACCAGCGAGGCTGCGGCGACCGCCATCGCGAGCAGCAGCGGCTGGACCCAGTTGGCCCGATCGTTGGCTATTGTGGCACGCATGGCAGCTCTCCTAGATCGCGCAGGCTTTGGTGGTCGTATCGATCCGGGGATGATCGGCCGGACAGATGTTGATCTCCGTCATCAGGCCGCCGAAGTTCTCGGCATCGTTGGACAGATGATCGAGGTTGGGCGTGTAGAGGTAGAACTTCTGCCCCGCTGCGTAACCGGTTGCATCGAGGATCACGTCCAGCGATTCGCCGCCGGCCAGGGTGATGGAATTTGTTTTGTACGTCATGTCGTTGCCGGCGAGGTCACGCAGCAGCCGGGCATTGAGACCGACGACATGCATCGGGATACCAAGTGATCCCAGCGTCTGGTATTCGGTGACGTCCAGGTCGGAGATGCGCAGCAGCGCCTTGCCCCCTACCGGGATGTTGATGATGGTCGGCAGCGGTTGCGACGAATGCATCGTGCCGTCCGTCGATTGAGTCGTCATCGACCCCGGCTGCACGGTGTCCGGATAGCTACGGCCGTTGAGCAGGAAGTACTTGTCCTTCAGGTCGGTGAACGACTCGGGGTTGAAGGTCATTCCGACGAAGTGGAAGTTTGGGTCGAAGCCGTGGATCTGAATCGGGTATTCGACGTCATAGGCGGTCGAGCCGTCACCGTCGTTGTAGGCGTACATCTGCGCCTGGGGCTGGGGTCTGCTGATGCGGGGGTTGTTTGCCTGCTCCGCGCCTGAATTCACGGCGGGAAGCGGCGATGAGCACAGCACATCCGTGCCGCACTTGGTGCGCAGATCGTTCTGTTGTAACTGCAGCGAGGTATAGAGATTCGTCCCGATGGGCACGCGGTTCTGCCGCGGGCGCACGTAAATCTGGCCGACCATGCCCATCTGCAGATGTTCGGGCGGAGAGATGTGACAATGCCAGAAGTAAGTGCCCGCATCGGGCGCCAGATAGTAGTAGGTGAAACTGCCGCCGATGTTGATTGCAATCGAGGCATCCGGCACGCCGTCGTAGAAGGACGAGGCGTTCGGGTAGCCGTGAAAATGTACGGTATGCTGCTCGAAGAGGTCGGGTCGCATGACCTGGCCCACGTTCGTCAGGGTGAGGAACAATTCGTCGTCTTCATCGATGGCCATCAGTGGGGCAGGCATGTTGGCGTTCATGACCCCGACATCCATCACCAGGCGCGGATCGACATGGCCGTCGAGACCGCCAACCTCCGGATCGGGCACGAGGCCGACGGCGCCGTTGAACGTATACCCGGTTGGCGTAGGTGCGCCGACCGCGATGGCATCGATGACCGAACCGCCGGCCAGATTGGATTGATTGAACACGTGTGCAGGCTCGGTGCCCGGCCGGCCGCTGACCTGATCTGCCAGGCCGGACAACGGGCCGAATCCGAACAGATAGGTCGGAGTGCCGTCGCCCATGGTGGCAAACCCATCACCGCCCGAGATCTGCTGGCACTTTATGCCGCCGCCATTGTCAACGATGGCGAGGGGTGTGTGCGTGCCGTCGGCGCGAGTAATCGTCGCCGTCCTGTTTACCGGCCCTAAGTATGGGGACGACGTGTCGGAGTTGTGCAGGGTCGTCGAGGAGGGACATTGCACCCTGAACGATTGCGCGGTAGCGGGCAAACTCGCCAGACATAGGCACAATGCCGTCAAGCCACGCTGATCCACGAGTGCCGCGCCGACGCGGCCCAGTAGCTGTCTGCTGAGCATATGACCTCCGCTCTGGCCTGCAGGCGCTGATCGGGCGCTGCGTGTTGTCAAAATATGGGGTGTCTGATTGTTGTGTTATTTGAGACGAAGGTAGTCAATACGGTGCGGGAGCGCACTTCGCATCTCGCCTGAGATGGGCAGGTTGCAAACACCGTAGGAGCGTCTACGCAGAAACCCCACCAAAGGTGGTTTACGGTTGCGGACTCGCTGCCGCAGGGCGCCGGGTGAACCGGGGCACGTAGAGGAATTGCCAGGCGCAGTAGCAATCCGCATCTTTGAAAGTCACGTCCCGCAGCTCGAAGTTCCCGCGTTTGAGCGGCGTCAGCTTGGAGGTACTGGCGACGCCCATGATGCCGCCCCCAGGGGCGGCGATCTGGTGCCATTCCGGCGTGGCAGTCATTGGATCGAGATACAGTCTGCGCAGGTATCGCTGCGGCAGGGGTGAGTCCGAATCCCCCAACAAGTCCTGCAACGTCGGTGGGTATTGATGGCGGCGCGCGAAATAACCGGCTATGGCGTCACGGAACTGGTGCCCAGCGAACAATAGCTGGATTTCGCGTTCCCGCTGCTCCGTCGTAGCCCACACGCGTGCAACGATAGTCAACATGAGCCCCATCACCGCGACCGCCATCAGGAGGCCCAGGTACGTGAATCCGCGCTGTGGAGCAGCCGGAGTGCCCACCGGGATCACCAGTTCGCGACGGGAGTACCGTCGGTTGCGCTATCGGGTGCTCCGCTGTGTACGTCTCGGACTCCCTCGTGATCAGGATCATCTGAAGCAACCACGGTCCATGTGTCGGTCAGCTTGGTAAACGGATCGATTGGAACGGCGCGAAGGTATCGCGTGTCCACTAACGCTGTCAGGGTGTCTGGATACTTGCCCAGATCTGCATAATGTTTGTCGATGGCCTCCCGCAGGATCGATAAATCCTGCTTGAGGACTGTCTCGCGCGCGTGCTCCAGCGTCTTGAAATAACGTGGCACGGCGATGGATAGCAGAGCTCCGATGATGAGCATTACCACCAATAGCTCAATCAGCGTGAAGCCGTCGCCGTGAGGAGCATGGCGTTTACCAATCATGGTAGGGAATACCGTTCAGGCCCTTCCCGGGAGCAAGTGAGATGACGTCGAACACGTCTTCGCCCGGCTGAGGATCTTCGGGAGCGCTGGCATAGCTGCGCAGCCCCCAGGTTTCCTCGGAGGGCACGCTGGTGTCTGGAAAGAAGGGGTCACGCGGTATGCGCCGCAGAAAATAGAGGTTGATCTTCTTCTCGCTCGCAGTGTCCTCCACTCCGATGTAGAGCGACTTGAGGTCCGGTGGATAACCCGAAGTGCCCAACTCCATCTTGATGTGGCCGGTAAGCGCCGCGGTGTGGTATGCATCCAGTGCCGTGCGGATGTCTCGCAGGGCGGCTCGCAAATCAGCCTCTTTTTCACGTTGCGCGATGAGTTGCGCCAGGGGCATGGCGGAAACTGCCAGCAGGCCGATGATCGCCAGAGTGACGACCAGCTCGATGAGGGTGAAGCCGCGGATGCGCATGACATCACCGTTGGATTGCAATCTTCAGAGGCTGTGCGGTGCTGGTTCCAACGGCCGAACCCGAGCCCCCGAGAACGCTCAACAGGGCAGCGATGTTGGTTGCCTGCCGGGGGGCCAGGGCCTTGAAGCGCAGCACCATCAAAGACCCCGTTCCCTGTACCGGATCATCGGGAGGAGCGATGACCTCCAGTTGGGCGCCGCCGTTTCGAACATCCACCGACGGGCTGCCGGCAGCCGTCGGTACCACGTCTCCCGCAGTAGCGCTGATGAGCTGCAGGGCCCCGGGCTCGAATCTGAGCTGGGAGCGCATACGTGTGATGGCTGCTTGAGTTGACAGCTGCACGACTACCTCGAATTCGTCGCCGACCTTTGCACTCGTGGGACCGTCGAGGCTCATCGCGGAGCGTGCAGGCAGCTCGGGCTGCGGTGTATCTGAAGTCGTTGATTGTGCGGAGGCGGCTTCCGGGACGATCTGAGCCGGTACTGATGTGACCGGAAGTCCCGTTTGACTGGGCGGCGTCGCGACCCTTGCGGCTTCGTTGGGAGTCCGTTCTTCGGACGGCCCGCTGAGCGGTGCCGATACGGTGCCGGCTGGGACGGAAGGACTGACGGGTTGGGGCATGCCGTTGGCGGGTAATTGCGTGGCCGGCGATGCCGGCGCGACCGCTGCGGGCGGCGGCACGTATTGTGAGGGTGGGGGCGAATATTGTGGGGACGGCGCTGGCGCCGGCGAGCTGTGTACAGATTCAGCGGGAGAAGTCCGCGAACTCGCTGCGCCAACATCCGAGCTATACGGCCGGGTGCGGGTGCGTGACTCGCTACCGTACCAGAACTCGGTCATGTCGCTGGCGGGACGCGGCTGCATACGGATGATGCGTGGCGTGATCGAAAGGACGACCTCGTCCTTCTCCCGATCCGCGTGATGCGTTCCGAACAGGTGTCCGAGCACCGGAATGTCTCCCAGACCCGGGATCGTGTTGGCGGTGCGCGTATCGGAGTCCTGAATGAGTCCGGCGAGTATCTGCGTCTCGCCATCTTTCAGCCGCAGCAGCGTGTTCGCATTGCGGGTCCCGATCTCATAGGCGACTGTTCCGGAGGCCGTCTGGATCTGCTTCAGCAGCGAGCTCACCTCGAGATTGACCTTTATCGCAACGTCGCTGTCGAGATGCACCGTCGGTTGAACTTCCAGTGTGAGGCCGACATCCAGGTATTGCACATTGCCCGTTACCACCGCAGTGCCGCCGGCCGTGGGCGTGACACTGTTGGTGATCACCGGCAGGCGGCTGCCGATCAGGATCTTCGCTTTCTCTTTGTTGCGCGCCCGGATCCGCGGGCTTGCCAGCGTGTTCGTCAACCCTGCCTGCTTCATGGCGTTCAACGTGACACTCAGCGGCGTGATTCTGATGGTGTCGGAGTTCTGGTGCGACAGATCGGATAGCACGAGACCTGAGGTTCCCCCCGTGCCGAGCGCTGACGGAGTGAGGGTCGCCGAGCTCGGGTACTGAATGCCCAGGTCGTGCAGCCGGCTCGAGGAGATCTCGAGCACTTCCACTTCGAGCATCACCTCCGCCTCGGGAACGTCGAGCGAGGCCACGAGCCTCTCGGCCATGCGAATGGCATCGGGCGTGTCACGCAAAATGACCGATCCGGAGCGCTCGTCTATGAACATGTTGCGCGCGCCGAGCACCGTCTTCAACATCGATTCGACGTCCTTCGGCTCGGCATTGGTCAGGTAAAACGTGCGCACCATCTGCTGCTCGTATTCCTTCTGTTTCGTCGCGTTGTTCGGATAGATCATCACCATGTTGGCCGCGAGGATCTGGCGCGCGAGGGAGTTCTGGTCGAGAACCAGGTCGATCGCCTCTTCGACCGGCACGTCCTGCACGAAGATCGTGGTCTTGCCGTCGCTCTTGATGTCCTTGTCCAGGATGAAATTGATGCCGGTTTCGCGCGACAGTACCTCGAACACCATCTTCGTCGGCGCATCCCGGAATTGCAGGGTGACCTTGCGGTTGTCCCGGGTCTGCAGCCGGGGGGCGACCGTGGCCGGTCCACGAGCAGCCGTGATCGCCGCGGTCAGCTCTGCGGCTGCGGTGTAGCCGGGGTCTTCGCCCAACACGGCGCGCAGCCTGGATTCGGCACTGTCATAGTCCTTGCGCTCGAAGTCCTTGCGAGCCGCCGTCACCGCCAACGCGTGGCGCGCGTCGGCCTCCAGGGCATCCAGGCCATGGCGCGCACGGTCGTTGGCCGGATCGATAGCCAACACACGCCGATAAGCCTGGGCAGCGGCGTCGAGCTTGCCGGCGGCCCGGGCGCTGTCGCCCTGGCCGATCAGTTGCTGTACGGCCCGCTCACGCTTGGCGGCCAGATCCAGGCGGAAACCCATGTTATTCGGGTCGCTCTGTACCGCGGCGCTGAGCTTGCTCACGCCGGACTCGTAGTCGCCGCGCTCGAGATCGGCCAGACCCTGGCTGTGCAGCCTGTCGGCTGCGCAGCCGGTCACGAAGATTCCGACTGCGACAGCTGCGGCTGCGGCACCCATGATACGGCGCGAAAGAGTGATCACTGAGCGCCCCCGACCGTTAGTTGTTGTTGTATTTTTAGAGGCTTGTAAGTCATCACCAACTGGCCGTTGGCGACTGAGTCGACGCTGTACGTGTCGTTCAGTGTATCCCCGACCCTCACGCTATAGACACGATCGCCCTGTGTGAGGAAGAAAACCGGGTTGGACCCATCGGGGGTGTAGCTGCCCATGTACGCGAACGGAAGTGGTGGCGCCACCGGTACCCTGAGGGCAGCCTCCTGGGCCGCCGTCAACCTCGGTGCAGGTGCTGCCGGGGGTGGCGGTGGTGGCGGCGTGTACCAGGAGTGGGCGGAAAACAGGGAGTGGGCTGCGCCGTCATCTGCTACCCGATGCGCCAACAAATACAATGCTTGCGCAGGATCTTGCCGCTGGGTCTTGGCCTGGACGCGGGTGGTGCGCGGTTTAGCGGTATTCCTCGCAACCTCCACCGTTTGCTCGTCGCTCTGACCTACGAATGCATAGACTGCAACCGCGGCTGCGGCGCCTAACATGAGCTTCGTGCGCAGTGCGAGGCTCATGCGTTCATCTGTCCCGGGTGAAGACCACGAAGCGAACCTCCGCGCTCACTTGCGTGTCCCCGACCAGCTTGCGCTCGAAGCTCAGTTTGTCGAGGCCAGCCGCGGGGATGTGGGTCAGCGTGCGATTGATGAAGTCGCGGACGCCCGGATACTGTGCCTTGACCGGAAAATCCAGCTCGTAGCGCCCAAATCCGCCGGCGGGCGAGGCGACGTAAGTATATTGACCCTTCTCGAGCTCGACGCCGGCTGCCTGCGCCTGCTGCAGAACCTGGCCCAACACGGCCGCTATCTGCGCACGGGTGGGTAGTTGGGCGACGGCGCGAAGAAGCCCCTGTTCCGGCGTGACCGTCACTTCGGGATGATGCCGGGCCCGAAGGATCTGCACATTCAAACTGTCATTGGCCGTGCGCAAGGACAACAACGCGAAAAGGCCGATGACCACCGCAGCTGCTGATGCGCTAACTCCCGCTACGCCGGCGGGTCCGAGACGCGCGAGTTGATACTGAGCCAGGGGGACCCACTGGGTGACTGCCTTCTGCAGTTGCAGGCTCAACGCCGAGGTCTTCGGGGAGCGCGTCCGCAGCGCGCGCGCGGGTGGCACGGCTGGAGCTGCTGCGGCCCGTGAGTTCGCGGCGGCGGCCTGGGACGTGGCGCTGGTCTGGGGTATGGACACGACCACCGATGACGATGGTTTCGGTTCATCCGCGCCGGATTGCAGGCGAGTCTCTTGCGTCATGGTAATGCCCGCCAGTCGGCAGTCAGTGTGAAACGCACTGGATGTTCTTTGTCGTCCGCCACGACCTCGTGGCTGTCGAGCATGGGATATTGCAGTGTGCTGCCTGCTTGCAGCCGCTTGAGATACGCCAATGCTCCAGTGAGATCACGGGATTCACCGCTGATACGCACACGGTGTTTTTCGTGGTCCGGTTCAACGGCGAGAACGGCAACCTGGCCTTCAGAATCGCGGCTCGCCAGCTCGAGGTCAGCAAGCATAGCTGTCCAGGGGGTACCCAGGGCGGTGGCCACTCCGGCGGCTGCAGCGTTTGCCTGGGCGGTACGCGCATCGCCGCGGGGGTCGGGGCGTGATTGCCTCAGCGAGGCGTCCAGCCGGAACTGCAAGCCCGCTCTCTGCGTGCTCAACGAGTAGTATTCGAAGCAGGCGACGGACAATGCCGTTAGGCCAAACATCAGGAGTGCCACTCCTGTCAATGTCGTGCGGCTGCGAGGCGCGACGAAATCCAGGCGCATCAGTGGCCCGCTCATGCAGCCAACCTCCGCATGCGTCCCAGTTGGTGCAGCGTACTGGTTGGAGGGGAATCATCCTCGAGCCAGTGCAGATCTTTCGCAACAGATCCTGCCTCTTTTCGCCATTCGATGGGTGCGTCCACATAGACGTGTCCTTCCTCAGGGCGTGCACACGCGAGTCGCCCAAAGGTTCGCAACCGTTTGAGGTCGCGTGTCCAATCGGAGCCGATGCGAACGCTATGGATCCGATCCCACGCTTTGGGGCCCAGCCGGGCAGCTGCCAGAGTTCCCTCACCAACGGTCACGAACCAGGCGCCGGAGGCGGGCAACCGGTCCCGCCAATTGTCGTATGCGGCCATGAGCTGGGGCTGCAGAGATGTTAGTTTCATACGATGGCGGGCGCGTAGCTCGCGCACCGTGAGCAGCAATTCCGCGGGTATTGCGCAGGCAACACGCGCATGTCCAGGTGGAGACTGCGACACACAGATCTCCCATTCGCTTACGGCATTCCCGTAGAGACGCACCATTACCTGCCGCGTGTGACTCGTTTGCTCGTCGGCCGATCGCAACTCCCTTGACCATGGCACCAGCGCATATCGAACCCAGCAGTCGGCGAGCACTATGCGCAACGAGGCGGCCTGCCACTGTGATCGCTCGAGAACTTGGTCTAGTACGCTGAGGGGCGCCCGCCAATCATTGGCATCGCCGCAAATGATCGAGTGTTCGTGCGTAGCGGTAACGGCGCGCTTGAATCCACGCCGCACGCGGAGCATCAACACGCGGCGCGGTGATACGTAAACGCCGACCTCATCACGCCATAACGGTGACACGATTCACCTCCTCGAGAGTGGTCTGCCCGCGGCGGACAAGGTCCAGTGCGGATGCGCGCAACAGGCGCACACCCGATTGATGAGCAAGCTCCTTCAACTGTCTGACGGGCGCCCGCCCGACGATGGCCTCCCGGATGTCATCGTTGAGTACCAGCAGCTCGCCGACTGCCTTGCGGCCGCGGTAACCGGTGCCCCGGCAGTGCGTGCAACCCTGGCCTTTGCGGAATCTGAAACCTGCTGACTCCCCGATTGTGAGGCCCGACTGATCGATCAATTCTCTGGGCGGCACGTACGTCTGGCAGCACTGCACGCAGATGACCCGTATCAGCCGCTGGGCGAGTACACCGGATAGTGCGGAGACGAAACTGTAGGTATCTACTCCCATGTGCAGGAAGCGGCTCACGACGTCAAAGACGTTGTTGGCATGCACGGTTGTGAACACGAGATGGCCGGTAAGGGCGGATTGAATGGCGATCTGCGCCGTCTCCGGATCGCGAATCTCACCCACCATGATCTTGTCCGGATCGTGCCTCAGAATGGAGCGCAGGCCGCGCGCGAAGGTCAGTCCTTTCTTCTCATTGACGGGAATCTGCAGTACACCGGCGAGTTGGTATTCGACCGGGTCTTCGATTGTTACTATCTTGTCGCGCCCGGTCTGCGTCTCGGAAATCGCTCCATACAAAGTCGTCGTCTTACCGCTGCCGGTCGGCCCGGTGACGAGCAGCATCCCGTAAGGTAGCGAGCTCAGCGTACGCAGTTTCGTAACGATGTCGGGCTCGAATCCGAGTCCATCGAGGCGCAGCCCGCTCATCTGCTCGGTCAGGGCCTTCTTGTCGAGGACGCGCAACACGGCATCCTCGCCGAAGATGCTGGGAATGATCGAGACGCGAAAATCAATGGGCCGCGACTCGAAGGCAATCTTGAACCGGCCGTCCTGGGGTATTCGGCGTTCCGCGATATCGAGCTCCGACATTACTTTGATGCGCGAGATGACCTGTTCTGACAATTCCACACCGGCGATGCTGGCGATGTTGGCGAGGACACCATCGACGCGGTAGCGCACCACGAGCCCGGCGGCCGTCGACTCCAGGTGAATATCGCTTGCACCTGCGCGAAGCGCGTCGTAGACAGTTGAATGCACGAGCCGGATGACAGGACTCGCGTCTTCGCTGATCGAGACGTAGGAAAGGGTGTCGATTCCCTTCTCGGCTTTCGCTCCACGCTGCGCGTCCGGGAGGACTGCATCGATGGCTCGCAAGGTCTCGGCATGGCGGAAAGTCAGATTCGAAAGATCCTCGCGCGCGGCGAGCACCCACTCGATCGGCGCGTCGAGCCGGATCTCCAGCCAGGGCCGCAGCTCAGTGTCGAACGGATCCGAGAAGACGGCGAGCCGGTGCTCGCCGTCGTGGACGACGAGACAGCTCCTGCGGGTGGCTTCGGCGGGCGCGAGGACACCGAAGTCAGGTTCCATCCGCGAGAGCTCGCTCTCGGTTACGAATCGATAGTCGAATGTGCGTGCCAGCGCCCGGGCATAGGCGGCGCCGCTGAGTCCGGATTGCCTCGACAGGATCTCGCGTGCTGACTGCCCTGACTCTTCGGCCTCGGCCAGTGCCCGCGTTATCATCTCTTCATCAAGAGAGTCCCTCGAAATGGATTTCCGCTCGGCGTCCGTGCTGGCCGCAGCGGCAGGAATTTCGGCAACTGCGGCGTTCATCGGATGCTGCCCGCCAACTGGAATATGGGGAAATACATCAGCACCACAATCACGCCAATGACCAGACCGATGATTATCATCAGGATCGGCTCGATCAAACGTGTTATGAGGGCCACCCAGCGCGCCAGCTCTTCATCGCAGAATGACGCTATGCGCTCCATCATTTCGCCCATGTTGCCGCTGCGCTCTCCCACACGCAGCATCCTGGCAGCTACGACGGTGGTCAGGCCGTTACTCTCCATAGCCTGCGCAAGTGACTGACCTTCGCGCACGGCTTGGGTCGCGGCTGCGAACGCTCGCTGCGAATCAGTCCGCAGCAGGCCGGATGACATCTGCAGTGCGGTCACCGCCGGCATGCCTCCACGCAGGAGCATCCCGGTGGTGCGGTACAGACGCGCCAACTGGTAGAGATGAAGCTGGCGACCGACAGCCGGTATCCGGGCAATCCACTCGCCAACCTGCTGGCGGGCGGCGGGCCGCGTCGCTGCATAGACTGCGGCCGCAAGCAATCCAATCAGGATCGCGGCCATCAATGCACCATGCGCATCCATCAGTTGTCCCCATTCGAGCAGCACGCGTGAGGCGGCCGGAAGATCGCTACCGACGTCTTCGTAGATTGCACTGAACCGTGGCACCACGTAGCCCATCAGGAACAGGGTCACTAGCAGACCAACGCCAAGGAGCACGGCGGGATAGATGCACGCGTTGACTAACGTCTTGCGCAGAGCATCCGCCTGTTCCGCGTAGGTGATATACCGCGCCAAGGCTTCCCGCAGGGCGCCGGTTCGCTCGCTGGCGCGAACTGCCGCGACGTACAGAGGCGGGAAGGTCGCAGGCTGCTCGCCGAGTGCCGCGGCAAGTGTCTGTCCTTCATAGAGCCGGCCGAGAACTCTATGCAGTATCTGGTTTGCGCCGGCATTGGACTCGCGCTCGGCCAAAGCCTCGAGCGATTCGACGAGCGATAATCCCGCATCGAGCAGCGAAACCAGCTGTTGGCTGAAGACGGCGAGTTGCAGTTGGGCAGGACGCGCGAACAGGCGTACACGGCGAACGGGCATCAAGGAGATCACTTGCAGATCTCTGAGCTCGAGCTGGCGGCGGGCGTCCGACTCGTCCACGGCGTCGAGCACCTGGGAGGTCACGCCCAGGGCGCCATCGAGTGCCTTGATGCGATATTCCATTGTCTTACCAATTCGCGAGGTCCGAATCCTCGCCACTGCCGCCCGCCTGACCGTCACGGCCGTAGGACAGGAGGTCAAAGTCGTTCTGATGCGCGCCGGGTTGCGCATACACGTAGGGATGACCCCACGGATCCATGGGTACGGCCTTCTTCAGGTATGGTCCCTCCCAGTTCTGCATCCCGGGCGGGGCCACGTCGAGCGCCACCAGCCCTTCCTCGGTGCTTGGTAGCCGACCCACATCGATACGAAATTGCTCGAGCGCCTTGTCGAGTGCGTCGATTTGCGCGCGCGCGGCTTTCACTCGTGATTTGCCGACTTGCGAGAAGTAGCGCGGCGCCACGAATCCAGCCAACAGGCCGATGATGACCATCACCACGAGCAGCTCCAACAACGTGAATCCGCTGTGGCGGTGTTTGTCGGTTCCGTTCGTCAGGCCGCGCATGTGCCTCCGTCCCGTCTTTTAGTTCTTCTGACCTGTACCCATGTTCCGGTTCAGGGCACTGCAACCGCCAGTCGGAGGGTTGCTACCCTGAGCGGCTACCCGCTAGGCAAAACACCGTAGCGGTAGGGTAGGGAAAACCCCCGGCGCCCTTGCGCGGCGCCGGGAATCGCGGTCATTCGGCCTGGACTTCCAGGTCCCCAGCGTTGACCATGCCGTGCCGAATGGCAAAGCGCGTGACCGCGGCCGTGTTATGTAGCGTCAGTTTGCGCATCAGATTGGCGCGATGTTTTTCGACTGTCTTGACACTCACCTGCAGCTCGCGCGCAATCAACTTGTTTGATCGGCCAAGTGCCACCCGTGTCAGAACCTCGCGCTCGCGGCCGGTGACGAGCTCCACCGCGGACAGCGCCAGGCCTTCGGACTTGGGACGCAGATAACCGGTAACAACTTTGGCGGTCACCGAGGCGCAGAGATAGGTTTGTCCGCCGAGCACCGCGCGGATCGCCTGCAACAGCTCCGCCCGGCTCGCATCCTTCAATACATAGCCGTGCGCCCCCGCATTCAGGGCCGCCCGTATGTATTCCTCGGAGTTGTGCGCGGTGAGGACCAGGATCCTGGTCGCGGCGCGCGCCTGGCGCAGACAGGCGATCAATTCGATGCCGGATCGGCCCGGCAGGGCGATGTCGGTAATGACCAGATCCGGGGTCAACGATTCGACGGCCGGCACCGCATCGATCCCGTTAGGTGCCTCGCCGACTATCCGCAGATCCTGCTCGAGCTCCAACAACGCTCGCAAACCTTCACGCAGGATCGCGTGATCCTCTACCAGCACGATACGGCTTTTGCCGCCCAGTGCGGGGCCAGAAGTTACCGTGAGCAACTCAGTCGCCACTGACTACCACCCCCTTCCCATTCCGGTGCCCCCCTTCCTGGCGGTACTACCGGGCCGCGGTTGCGGCTCCGTCCAGTCATAACTATTTTTTTCGGACGTTCTGCGCATTCAGACTACTGGGATTGCCACCGAGCGTCTGCCCGGTTTTACTTATTTTTCGATAAAAATGCGAGCTGGGATTCGGTTCACGCCAAGGCGCGGTCTACCGAGTTTACCTACCTGCCAAACTCCCATCTGTGTGCATACTCGGTTGCCATGCGTGTCCTGCATGCGCTGCCGCTCCTGATTCCAGTTGCGTCGCTTGCGGCGGGTCAGTTCGCGGGCGGCAATGTCTTCGCGTTCACTGATTCGCAGGGCATCGTTCACTATTCCAACGTCCCCGCGGACACGCGCTTCGAGCTCGTTCTGGCCGCGCCGCGCGAAGGGCAGGGCCCGGTTCCCTCCCTGCAGCGCTCGGCCGCGTACTCGCACATCATTGATGGAGCTGCCCTGGCCAACCGGTTGGAGCCGGCGCTGGTCACCGCGGTTATTTTGGCGGAGTCGGGCGGCGACCCGCGGGCAGTCTCGAAACGTGGAGCCGGCGGCCTCATGCAGTTGATGCCCGCTACGGCGCGTCAGTACGGAGTCCAAAACGTGTTCGACCCGGAGCAGAACATCCGAGCGGGTACCCGGTACCTGCACGACCTCGCGGAGCGTTACAAGAACGATCTCGAGCTGATGCTGGCGGCCTACAACGCCGGGCCCGACGCGGTCGATCGCCAAGGTGGACGGATTCCGCCTTTCAGAGAGACGCTTGACTACGTTCCACGGGTACTACAGATATATCACAAGCTGTTAGATCTGACCCAAGAGCCTTGACCCATGAGCACCGTGCCACCGAATGACGGCTGCGAGAACGGCATGGAGTCAGCTGGAGGTTCTATCCATCAGTTGGTCGCGCAGGGCGTTCATCAAACCATCGTGCGCGCGGAGCAGGACTGGGAGCGCACGGCTGACTCGCTGTCACATGTGGTTTGTCTCGTCGACGAGCACCGGCGGGTCGTGCGCGTCAACCGGGCTATCGAGACCTGGGAGCTCGGGCGGGTCAATGCTGTCGCCGGGCGTGATATCCACGATCTGCTGCATCCGGGCGGCTGCAAAGGCGGCTGTACTCTGCGCACCCGGCTGGATGAGGCCTGGGTACGGATCGAGGAGTCCGCGCCCGACGAGTTCGAGTATTTCGATCTGAACCTGCACGGTGCCTTGTCGATCGCACTGCGGCCTATCATTGCTGATGGCGTGGATCGGCACTTATCGGCGCACGCGCGGGCAGTCATGGTGGTCATGGATATGACGCCAGTGCACCTCGCCCGCAGTGCACAGCAGCGGGTGAACGAGAACCTGGAGGCGCGCGTCTGTGAGCGCACTCGTGAGCTGGAAAGCGCCAACCGCGAGTTGCAGAACGAAGTCGCCCGGCGCGAGGCGGCCGAAGATGCCCTGCGGCTGTCGCGCAATGAGCTGGCGCTGTTGTCACAACAGCTGATCCAGGCACAGGAGAAGGACCGCCGGCGTATTGCCCAGGAGCTGCATGACTCGGTGGGCCAGTCCCTGAGCGCCATCAAATATTCACTCGAACGCGCGGCCGAACTGCAACGTCTCGGGCAGGACGATGCCAGGCCCTTGGTGTTACGAACGATCGGGCGGGTGCGCGAGACAATCAAGGACATCAGGTCCATTGCCATGGATCTGCGGCCCTCGGTTCTGGATGACCTCGGGGTGGCCTCGGCGCTCGCCTGGTTGTGCCGGGAGTTCGCGGAGACCTACCCGCAGTTCGATGTTCGTGCCGACATTACCGCTGCTGACAGTGACATTCCTGACCACCTGGTGACCACGATTTTCCGTTGCGCCCAGGAGCTGATGAACAATGCCGCCAGGCACTCGAAGGCGGCCCGCATCTGCATCGGCCTCGCCCGGAATTCCGCCAACATCACACTGGCAGTCTGCGATGACGGTATCGGCATGCCCGAAGCTGACTCGTCGGGTTCGTTTGGCCGCGGGCATGGCATTCGCAACTTGCGCGAACGTGCGCAAATGACCGGCGGCACGATGAGTCTCGGCACCGCTCCACGGAGCGGTACGCGCGTGCTGATGGACTGGCCACTCGCGGCACGCGACCTTCAAGCCTGACTCGTTCCCCCCCGGGGTGGTGCTGATGGCCTATGGGGAATATGCTGTAGCGCTAAATAGCTAAGGTAGGCTTATCCTAACTACTTTGTAGAATAAAGCGGGCGCTCGGGGGTCGTGTGCAGTCGATGCGTCGCAAACTTCAGGTTCTGCTGATCGATGAAGAAGGGCTGCTTCGCGACGGCCTGTGCGCGATGATCAACCTGGAAGAGGGTTTCGCCATCTGTGGGGTGATCTCGGGCACCACGGCCCTGACCACCGTCTGCCTGCCAACGGACCCGGACCTGATCGTTGCTGACTTCGGCGCGCCTGCCGTACGCGGCCAGGAGACCGTGACTGCTGCCCGTACCCTGTGGCCGAGCATACCCATCCTCGTCCTTACGTTTCAGCGGGATGACGCCGCCATCGAGTCTGCTCTGCGGGCCGGCGTGGATGGCTATCTGCTGAAGACCGATCGGCGCGCGGAGTTGCTCACCGCCATGCGCTCGGTAATCGATCGAAAGCGCTATATCAGTCCAACCATCTTCGACCGGGTCGTGAACGGCTTCGTGAGTCAACGCGGTCAGTCAAGGCGCTCGGATCCAGACGGCCTCAGCGATCGCGAGCGCGAGGTGATGAAGCTCATTGCACAGGGTTTTCGCACCCGTGAGATCGCCGTACAGCTTTCCGTGAGCCACAAAACCGTCGAGAAGCATCGGACGAACTTGATGCGAAAGTTGGGGCTCCGAACGGCGGCAGCAGTAGCCGCATACGCCATTACAAACGGATATCTGCGGCTGTAGGCCGCCCGGCTTCAATGCGCCGCGGTGGTGACACCGGTGTCCACCGCAACGGGCACAGACGGCTGCGAACCGCACACTAAAGAAAACCCTTACCCAACACGCACGCGAACATTCGAGCTCTTCACGTTTCGCGACTATGTGCGTTTGCGCTTCGCCGGTTCGTGACACACCACTCTTGAGTACCCGTCGCATACAGATGACGCTGTATGTCAGTCAACGAGGGTGAGAATTATGTGGAGAAAGGTCCTGAGCGGCGCATTTGTTGTCGCAGTGTTCGGGTTGCTCGCGGGTTGCGGCGGCAATTCCAGTACTACCAGCGGTGGGCAGACATCCGGTACCGGCGGCAGCCAGACAGGTAGCGGCGGAACGACAGCAACGATACAGGGCATTGCCACCCCGGCATCCGTCTCCGTAGTCACCGCGACCAACAGTAACTGAGGCTACCACATGAAATCTCTCTTCAGTCATGGCACGAGCGTGCCGCTCGTCCTGTTGGCTGCAGGATCGCCGCTGGCGATCGCAGCTCCTCCGGCGGCTTCCGCCTATTTCACTGATGCGCAGACGAGTCACGTTCAGGATGCGACATCGCAGAGCATTGGGCAGGTGAACATGATCACCTGCGTATTCCATTCCATGCGCCCCGATGCGCTCGTGAATCAAGGAGCCTATGTAGCCCTCATCGACAAGAACAAGTGCGATGCGGCCAAGGAATCGAGCGCCGCCAATTCCGGGGATAGCTCGGGCGCCTCGCAGGCACCGCAATACATGACGGCGGTGGTTAATTCGACCCGCGCTTCCAACACCGCGCCCATGCTGGTTTCTGCGTGGATCTCAATAGACGAGGACGGCACGCCCGTCACCGTGTTTGCGCATCTGAGCGCCACAGCCGCGCCGTCCACGACCGATCCTTACGGCACCTTCCGTCTCGACTATTGCGGTAAGGCCGCCGCCGGCGCGGGCAGCTGCCTGATGAATGGCTATATGCAGGCTGGCAACGGGACGCTCGGCTACTACGAGACTGATAGTGGCGGCGGTGGCGGCAGCCAGGTAACGGCGCTGGCGCTATCGAGTGTGGGCACGGCGAGCGGCAGCGGCAGCTTGAATGTCAGCCAATCGTTCAATAATGCCAGCACGAGCGGCTTCGACTTTGCCTACAATTCCAGCTATTTCCTGCGCTCCGACGGCAGCAACAACATGTGCTTCAGCCGTGACGCGAGCGATCCGAATACCGGGATTTCGGTGTGGCGGTATGGCCTGTATGACTCGGTGAGCGGTGACCGGATCACACGTAATTCCGGCTTTCCGATTCAATATACGAGCGGCGGCACCAACTACCAGGGCTACGTGGGTTATTACGGACTGTCTTCGCAGGCAGGCGCCGCCGCACCGGCGGACGGCTCAACGGTCGCCAAGATTGACTATCAGAACGGATCCGCGAGCACCGCGAGCTACGCTGTCGTCAACAAGGGTGGTCGCCTGACCCGGTTCACGCGCCAGAACACCACCCTCAAGCTGATTGATCAGATCCACTTCAACGCCTTCATCGGCACTGTTGCTGGCTCCAGCCCGCTTCATTCGAACACCCAGTACGAATTGTACTGGAATGATGGCTCCGGTCAGTTCATCGCCGTCAACGAGATGCAGTGCGGCCCGAGTGGCTGCCAGACGCTGCCACTGGATACTCCCATCGCCGTGGACCCGACGTTCTGGTCGAGCGCCAGCATGGGCATTCAGGGCTGGTCGCAATCGCTCGGGGGTGATCTGTTCATCGATCTCGCCAATACCGCGACACCCGTGGATGCCACCGCGGTGGCCTATCACGTGCAGGACCTGGTTTATCCAGATGACAGCTCGCTGCCGAGCGCTCTGCATTGCGTGAGCAACTGCCCCACGGCGGACAGCCTGCATACTTACCTGGCGCAGGGCTCGGGCACTTCGCCCTACATCAGTGGGACTTATAACTCGTGGCAGCCGACGACCGCGCCCGTCACTTATGCCCTGAGTGGGAACGTGCTGATCTACTTGTCGGCTCCGGTGGTGGATACGGCGGCCGCCGATTATCAGGGCAGTCAGATGTATCAGAACGGTGTGATGAGCGGACGACTGGTGGAGAACCTCACGGATGCGCAGTGCGGGACCGACCAGAACGGCAATCCGCAATACTGCGACTGGAAGATGGCTGCCGCGAATGTCTACTATCAATGGCAGACCGGTCCGAACAGCTGGGATCAGTTCACGGCCATCAAGGGCAGTAATGGCGACTTCGTGCACTTTGAAGCGCCGCTGAATGTAGCGTTCAAGGTGCCGGCCAACTCTGCCGCGGGCGCGCCCTATGGCGCCTATGCCAACACGAACCTGATCCTGCAATACGGTGGTTTCGGCGATCTGTGGGGCATACCCGGTAACTGCGTCTCATCGCTCACGAACCTGACAGTTGATTGCAATGATCCAAGCGGCGACGCCCGCTACGTGGCGGCGTTTGCCATTCCATATGATCCTACCGCGACTGCGCACCAGGGCGTCGTGACCACCAGCACCAAGACATACCTGGTCAAGTGGCTGGATCGTGAGATCCGGTTTGCCCAGGAGCCTGCGTCAACCTGCAGTAATGCGGGCCTTTCCACCTCTCACGCGGCGCTGCCGGACTCGAGCGGACTGCAGAATCCCAGCGATTCCTCGTCAGGCGTCTACAACGGCGTCGAGCCGACGCCGACCAACACCGCGCCTCGTGTGATCCAAGGGGAGGTCATGTACTGAGCGAAGCGACCTTCCGCCGCGTGCGCCGTGTTCGTCACGGCCCGCGGCGGGGGTCCCTCGTTCCGCTTCAGATCATCCCGGCGCGCTTGACCGCGTGATAACGGTTCACCAGCTGCACGCCCAGTTGGTCCGGCTCCGCGTCGATCATCAAGGAGCCCCGGTCGGCCAGCCGGTGGAACGCATCGCGCCTCGCCTGCTCGTACAGATGCGCGCTGGCTATATCCATGACCGCCTCCCCCGAGACCAGCGGCTGGGATATCAGCTCCCCGACGATTCGCTCCCGCAGGCTGGCGAGCATTACCAGGTGCCGCGAGCGTAACAGGCGCAGTGCATAGCCGAGCTCGCTGCTGTCTTCGTCCCGGAAGTTGGTAATTACGATCACCAGCGCACGCTTGTGGTTCCGCTTCAATAGATTGAGGGCGGCGGAAACATAGTCAGAGTGGGTCGGCGTGGGTTGCACCCCATACAGCTCCCCCAGCAACGCATCGAGCGCATGGATTCCCTTTTTAGGGGCGAACGACTTCCCGGCCCCCGGGGGCGTTCCGAAAGTCAGCGCGCCAACCGAGTCACCTTCGCGCAGCGCCACGTACGAAAGCAACATCACGGCATTCAGAACCTGGTCGAAGTGGGAACTGCCCACGCTGCCGTGCCTGTCATCGGCGCGCATGCGGCGCCCGCAGTCGATGAGCAGCAGGATGCATTGATCGCGTTCGTCCTGGAACTCGCGGATGATGGGCTTGCCCAGCCGTAGAGTTGCTTTCCAGTCGATGTGGCGCACCGGGTCGCCATAGCGGTACTCGGCGAGCTGCTTGAAGTCGGTGCCTTCACCGCGCTGTTGGTAAGTCTTGATCCCGATTTCCTGCAACCGCCGGTCGCCCGCGAGCCAGGCATAGCGGGCGATCTGCGCGAAATCCGGATAGACCCGGCGCATCTCATCACGGCCCAGACGCTCGAACAGCTCGCACCAGCCCCATCGCGAGCGCAGCCGCAACTGGGCAGCCGAGAACTGAGCCTCGCCTCTACGGGTGGGCGTGACCTCGTAGGTCAGATCCACACGCTTGCCCGCGAGCAGGCGCAAGTCGGCCGGCAACCCCGCGGAGCTGAAAGTCGGATCGATATGGTCGTAGACCTGGCCCTGCCAGTTATAGGGACCCGCGACCTCGAAGATCAAGCGCACCGAGCGCCTGGCCCCGAGAGCAAACGCGGCCGGCAGTACTCGCCTCATGCGTACTGTGGATTGCTGCCATGCGCGTCGCGAGATGACATAGTCCGTAGTTGCGAGGCCTGCGAGCAACAACAGCCAGGCAGCACTGAGGGAGGCAACATTCCACAGGCTCGCGCCGGCCACCAGCGCGAGCAACGCTACCGTTGCCCCTGCGGCAAGCGCCACAAGCAGTCTCTTTCCAGGGACCAATCGCATGCGACTTCGATACCGGTGCCAGTCAGACGCGTGGTGCCGGAACGCTCTCGATCATACCCTCCAGCAGCTCATTGGGCTTGCGGCCCTCGAGCATGGCTTCTGGAGAGAGTGCAACCCGGTGTCGCAGTGCCGGCAGGGCAATCTTCTTGATGTCATCAGGGGTGACGAAATCGCGCCCCTGCATGATTGCAATGGCACGCGCGCCACGGACTAGCGCAAGCGCTCCGCGCGAGCCGCTACCCATCGCGAAGCCTGCCCATTCCCGGGTGGCGCGCACGAGCCGTACGGCATAGTCGATGACCTGCTCGTCGATCTTCTGTCGCGCCACGATTTGTTGCAGGCTCAACACGGCCCGCTCATTGAGAACGGGTTTGACCTGCGCCAGTGGCAACTCGTTCCCCGCCTGGTCGGCGGTTGCACGGATTACGACACCGACTTCCTCCTTGAGTGATGGATAGTCTATTTCAACCTTGAACAGAAAGCGGTCGAGCTGCGCTTCAGGCAGTGGGTAGGTGCCCTCGGTCTCGACGGGATTCTGTGTAGCGAGCACCATGAAGGGCTGCGGCATGGGAATGCTTTGTCCTTCGAGCGTGACCTGGTATTCCTGCATCACCTCGAGCAATGCGCTCTGGGTTTTCGCCGGTGCGCGATTGATCTCGTCGGCGAGCAGAACGTGGGTGAACACCGGACCGCGCACAATTCTCAGCTCATGGGAAGTCGGGTCCAGCACGGCATGTCCAACGATGTCGGAAGGCATCATGTCAGGCGTGAATTGCACGCGGCCGTGTGTGAGTGACAGGGCCTGCGCGAGCGCTCGCACCAGCAAGGTCTTCCCGAGCCCGGGTACACCCTCGATCAGTACATGCCCGGAGGCGGCAAGGGATATCACCACTTGCTCGATGACCGCGGTCTGTCCGACGACAGCCTGGCTGATCGCCGTCCGCAGGCGCTCGAGCAGCTCGGCAGCCCGCTGGATCGTACTAGATTCGATTTCCATGTCTCGACCTTGTGTTCTTGATCAGAATTCGACGGCGCGCCGACTCGAGCAGCTCGATGGCAGCTCCCAGATGATCCGAGCGGCGCGCGCCGGAGTAGTGCAGGGCAGCAGCAAGCGAGTCAGCTTCGAACCCGGTGGCTCGCGCCAATGCGCTCATGCGCTCGGTTCCTGGGAGTCTCTCGTACGCCGAGATGTGCAGTGCCGCGACCTCGTTCAACGCGCGGGCAGCTGCCGCGTGCAGCGATTCTCCGCCGCCGACGCGTAGCGTGAATTGACCGGTACCGCGGATCTGCTCGGCAAGCGACCGCCGGGCGATGTCGGCCGGAGCGACCAGCGGACCGAATCGAGCGCCACCGCGCCACAGAGCCAGTGCGGTCAACACCAGCAGCAGACAGACCACGGGCCAGCCTAGCTGCCAGGCCAGCCCGAGCAAGGATGCATGGCTGCTCTCGGAAAAGAAATGAATCTGATCGCCGCGGCGCAACTGGGTCGCCGCGACGAACAGTCTGCCATTGTCATCATCAAACAGGCCGCGCGCGACGAACGGTGTTCCATTCAGCATCGTGACGCTGCCACGTCCCAATTTTATACGCACTGCCTGCAGGCCGCGGTCGTCCCGGCCCAAAGCCCAACTCACCCTGCGGGTGGTTTTGAGTGAGGACGCGACATCCATGCCGCAGATTGAATAGGAGTCGTGCGAGTCCCCCGTTTCATTCAACGTGTAGCAGCGAGTGGTCGGTGCCGCGGCAACTCTCGTTTGTACCTGTGCACCGCTGCGTTTGGGCCGCTCGGTGAGCTCCTGCTTGATGCCGCTCCATTGCTCGAATGCGTCGGTACCGTGGATCAGCGAGTTGTCAACGACGAGGCGTCCGCCCGATTCCACCCAGTGCTCGAGCCGCTGCCTGCGATCCGAGGTGAGATCCCAGTCCCAGCCTGAAATAAACACCACACCGTCGGCCGGAGGGAGGCGCACTCCACGGTTCCACTCGGTATGGGCGCCGAGAGCCTTGGCGAACCTCTCCAGCGCGTAGAACGGATTGACCGCTGCCTCTCCTTTGAGCGGCAGCGGTACTGTGATATCAGTCCAATAGGTGTTGTTGGCAACCCAGATCAGCAGGCCGAGCGCAGCCGCCGCGCCAATCACCACGAGCCATATCTGACGTACGCGTGTCATGCGACATCCAACGCTGGGGCAAATCCGTCGCACAGGGTATACAGCGATGCAGCCTCTGGTTCTTGTCCCCCGTATACCGCGTGTTGCCATACCTGAATCAGGAGCGTTACGTAGTTCTTTTGCTCCTCCTTCAGCCGAGGAGCGCTCAGCCGCAGGCAGTCCCCCTCCGTGCTCGAAGCCCGGATCGGCACGTTGTGAACGTGGACGAGTCGCGAGAGAACGCCGCGATACAGCAGCGAAAGCGCTGCCCGGTGCTCGCCACTGTCCCAAAGCTTCCGGGCCACTGCCCCGATATTGTCCGGAAGGCTTTCGGGACGGATATCGAGATCCTGCACGTGAGTAGGTGCCGTGGCGCGACTGATCCGCGCGGTCGGCTCGCGGGCGCGTATCAGCCGCACCAGATAGACCGCCAGCAGCCCTGCCAGGAGGGCGCCCGCTGCCCAGACGAGAACCCGGGCGGTTTGTGCAAACCACCGGAAGAATTGAATCAGCCAGGCCAGGTAGGCGGGTGGACTATTGAATTGCGGTTGCGATTTACCAGCCCACTTCAGGGTTCGCAGCGTGCGTTCGGTGGCGAGGTTGGGATCCGCTTTGACTTTCGCGAGTGCGGCTTCGATCTGTGCCTCGTCAGGTGCGCGTGCGGAGGATCCGGCTGCAAACAACGGCGGCGCCGTGATCGACAGCAGCATCACGACCGCAAGTAACCCGGGAGATTTATTCCGGGAAGGCACGCCGCAATTCCTGCTCGATATCCCATGCTTCCAGCTGCGCGCGCCTGTTCAAGTACATCGCAAATCCAGCCGCGACGTAGAATGGCTCGAGGAAGAGAACGGCCAGCGCATAGATGCTCGTCCCGAGCAACCCGAAGAACTCGGGTGTGTATTCGGAAAACAAGCTGATCGGGTTCAGCTCGCCCGGCCTCAACCACAAAATGAGCGATACGGCCGCTAGTGCCAACACCAGTTCGGCGGTGGCGAACGCGGAGGTCATGAGAAGCGCCGGATTCGTCTTCCCCCGCCGGATCTGCAGTACGCGGGCGCGGGCTTTCAGAAAGCGCAGACCCTCGAGTTGATACACCGGTTGGCTGAATGAACGCCAGGGTGACAGGCGCCGGATCGTCAGGCTGAGCAGCAGCTGACTCCACCAGACACGGCGTTGCGCATTCCACAGATCATGCAGCGCGGTGGGTTGCCCGAAGGCAGCGCGCGACAGTACAAAGAGGATTGTTCGGTCGAGCCATGGCTTCGCCCACCAGATCAGCAGCGCGGGGAGCCAATCTGCGATTTCAAACGTGGCCAGCGATAGCGCCACGACGGGTAATCCGACGGCCCAGTAACACAGATAGACCTGGCGGGCGGCGCTCTGACAGAGGCGCACGCCAAGATCCGCCGCCTCCATAGGGGTGCGGGGTCGCATGCGCAGGGCGAGGCCGTCAATCCGCACTTCGGCCCTGAAATGTCAGGTAGCTCAGCACGCCGACCCAGCAGGCAGCTGCCACGCCGTATTTGGCGGGATGCGGCAGCCAACTGGCGGAGGACCAGAAAGCTTCGATAGCCGCCGCAATCAGCAGCATGATGGCGACGCCGGCTACGATGACGGCGGAATCTCTGGTAGCGGCGACCAGGCTCTGCCCCCGCCGCAAGCGCCCAGGGGCGAGCAACGCGTGTCCGATCTTCAGTCCCGCTGCCCCACTCAGGACTATCGCGGTCAGCTCGAAGGCGCCGTGAGTGGCGACGAACGAATAAAACGTGGCTGAATGACCCCGCTCGGTCAGGTACCCGCCGATTGCCCCGGCGATGGCGCCGTTATAGAGCAGATAGAAGATGGTGCCAACGCCGGCAAACAAGCCACCGGCGAAACACTGAAACGCAATCCCGATGTTGTGGCTGATGTAATACCCGAACATCATCCAGTCACCTTCCGCTGCACGGCCGATGGCGGCGGCCGAGTCCGAATACATCTGCTCGTAGGAGGCTGCCGTATCCGCGCTGACTACCGACAGAATCAGCTCCGGCCGTTGGTAGACCAGCCAACCGATGACAAAGGTTGGAACATAAAGCAGCGCAGCTGCGACCCAGACGTACGTTGCATGAGCGCGCACGCTACGTGGGAATTCCTCGGTGAGGAATCGTTTCACTTTCAGCAACCCGAATTCGCGGCGCTGATAGATCACCTGGTGGGCGTCTGAGGTCAGCCGCTCGAGTTGATCGAGGAGAAAGGCCGGGTATGAGCGGGCTCGCGCAAGTGCCAGATGTTCGCAGGCACGCCGATATAGAACGGCCACTCGCTGCCCTTCAACCGGCGTACCGGCTTTCACAGCACTCTTTCCGCGCTTGAGAATCCGATTCAGCAGCGTTTCCAGCTCACGCCATTCCGCTTGATAGACCTCCTCGAAATGCAGCGGGGTCATGTACGGCGCCCCATGAGCCATTGGGCGACCCCCAGTACCCGGTGTGTCACTGCGCCTCCTCCGTGAGCTTGGTCCCCCGTAACGGAAGCGGCGAGCGCCGCCAGTTCGTCCAGCCGCTCTCCCGTCAGAGTGGGCGCACGCGCCGCCAATGCAACCAACGCTGCCTGATCACGCGGGGCAAGTGGACGTACAGGTGCAATCGGCTCGACCTGCTGCAGCGTGATCCGTGGCGCTGACTGCGGTTCGTGCACCACTAACGTAGCTGCCGCAATGTCGCCGAGGCGTTTGCAGTCCGCGCGCAGCAGCATGCTGACAGTGGCGAATCCGTAGCAGAAGGGCAGAAAATCTGCCGCGCGCAGCAGGTTGCGCATAAAGGAGGCAGCCGGTGTGATTGGCAGGCCGTTGTCCATCACAACTCTCAATCCGAACGTCCTTTTGCCGGGCGTGGCTCCCGAACGGCTGAGCTCGAATACAATCGGGTAGAACCATTCGAGCAGGAACAACAGCACGATCCAGAATGCGAGGCCGATACCCCCCATGAATCGCGCGATGATCGCGCATCCCCATAGGATGCCCAATCGAATGAGCCAGTCGAGCAGGAACGCGTAGAGTCTCGCCGGCAGGCCAGCTGGATGCAACTCGAGCACAATCCCTTCCGGCGTTTCCGCCGCCACGGCCGTATCCAGCATCTGACCTACCGGTTGGGACGCGGAGCCTGACTCCCAGTCAAGCCTTGACGACGACCGTGTCGGCAATCTTGTCATGTACGCATTGCCGCGCATCCCCGAAGATCAGCAATGCATCCACGAGACCGTAGAACGGCACGAACGCCAACACGGTATTCACAACATTACGCAGCCAGAAGATTCTCCCCAGAGAGGCGCGCGAGCCGTCGCTGCGCACGACTTTGATCCCGAGCATCTTCTTGCCCATCGACTGGCCATTGCGCGAAACGAACAGAATTGTGAGCCAGCCCCAGGCGATCAGGCCGATCACGCCCAATGCGCTGCCAGCGCCGAAGAGCACCATCGGATTGAAATGGCCGTTCGCCAGCAGCAGCGGGCCATTGGCACGCATGCCGATGAGCAACGGAATGTAGACCATTGCAGTCAGGATGAGTGAATCGAGGATGACCCCGACCAGCCTCGTTCCACGGCCGGCGGGCGTTGCACCAGGTTCCACGACGTCCTGTACTGTGGCCTGCGGCGGAGCGTACGGATTTACCGTATTCATACCTTGAGACCCTCCCATTTTTGTGTGCGCACCTGATTTTTACGCTTTTTGGGGCGGTTTGTCCCTTCGGGAGGCGCAATCCTGTGCGGTTGGTCTCGCAAGCGCGCCGTGCGACAACTATGTTGGCCGCCACTGGATGGATGTGGCGGATTGCCGCAGGCCGCATGGATTCGCTCCGCCTGGCGCTGGGCCGTGACGAGTGGGTCGGAAGATCGGCCCCGGGCCCGGGGAATTATTTGTCAGCTGGTGAGCCAGTGCACGCGCGCAATGTCCTGCAGTACGCTGTTTTCCTGGATGGTCTCATCCAGGCGCGACTTGACGACATCGCCAATGCTCACGATGCCGATAGGCCGGCCGTACTTGACGATGGGCACATGTCGGGCGCGCGCTGCTGTCATCACCTCCATTACTGAGCGAACCGAGTCCTCCAGGGTAGCTACGGGCCCGTCGGTCCGCATGACTGCTCGCACCGGTGTGCCCATGACCTCCGGCCCCTCGAGATCCAGGTTCTGGATGATGTCGCGCTCGCAGACGACGCCCAGCAAATGTTGGTTTTGGTCGATTACGACCAGCGCGCCGACACGCTCGCGCGTCATCAACGCAACTGCGGAGCGGATTGTGGCGTCGGGCGAGATGACGACCACATCCGACCGCTTGGACCGAAGGATCTGACTGATACGCATACTCAATCTCCCCCACCGGTGCCCCTCGCAAGGGCTCTTGGCCGCAGTCTACGCCCAGGATCTGCGTCCGCCATATGCGTTCGCGGCACTTGGGCGATCGCCCAGTAAAATCAATTAGTTAAGTGTAACCGGATGCGCCGCCCGCAGCTCGTTATCGCCGCTTACCGCCGGTGGGATTAAGATAGAGGTTGGCGAGCGCAACGAGGTCTTCAGCTATGGCTGCCAAGAACAAGCGAGCAAACCGGGCTGCCCCTTCCGAGGTTGCGCGGACTGCGGGTGCGCACAAGGCTACCGACCTGCATTTCCGAGCTTCTCACCACCGGCAGGAGCTTCTCGAGGAAGCGCGTGCCCTGATGGCCGCCGGCAAAATCCGCGAAGCACGCGCCGTGGAGAAGAGGGCGGGTCAGGTGGAGCAGTTGGTGGGCGCGCTCGAGGCGGATATCCGGTCCGGGTTGCAATAGGTGGCGCTCGCGGCGCATGCGTTGCGTTGAGCAAGGCACGCGCGCTTGAGTCGGATTCGGCCGGGCTCCACGCCGGCTCGAGTCTCCTGTGATCCTAGGGATCGACTCTTTCAAGCCGTTGCACCCAAAGGGTCGAGGGCCGCTCACCGCGAAGGTGGCGGCCCCATATCTGCAGGTAGGCCGTTTCGAGATGCCGGCAAAACCGCCGAGTGTCGAATAGCGGAGCGCTGGTACGCGCGCGCAGCAGGTGCTCCTTCAGCCCTGATACAGTCTGCGGCGCCACAGCGAGCTCGAGGGCTAGTTGCTCGTATTCTGACGCGGTGTCGACGGCGAGGTGTCCGAGGTCACACGCTTCAAGCAGGCTGAATGCGACACGAGAGGCAAATGTTCTGCCCCGCATCGTGATGATCGGAACTCCCGCACCGAGTGCATCACTTGCCGTTGTGTGTGCATTGTAGGGTTGCGTGTCAAGGAACACATCGGCCAGTGCGAGACGGGAGAAGTGCTCGGCCCGGGTTTCTGTTCGAGGCGCATAGACGAGCCTGGAACTGTCGACGCCACGTCGTGCCGCCTCGCCGGCAAGATTGCTCTTTACTGTAGCGGATGCGTTTCGCAGCCATAGCACGCTGTCGGGTACAGCCTTCAGCAGACGCATCCACACATCGAAGATAGCGGGAGATATCTTGTAGGGCGCGTTGAAACAGCAATAGACAAATCCGCGCAACGGCAACCCGGCCGCCGTCCGGCTCGGCGGCGTGCTCAGCGGCGGGGGTCCATCGGTCGGCAGGTATGTATCGGGCAGATAAATGATCTGCTCCACGTAGTGATTGCGATCGCGCTCCGGAATCACGTGTGGGTCGGCAATGAGGTAGTCGATAAAGTCGGCACCGAATGTACCCGGAAAGCCGAGAAAGCCAACCTGCACAGGTGCGGGGCGGTAGGCAAGCACCCGCGGACGTCCTCCCATGCTATGTCCACCGAGGTCGATGGCGATATCGAGCGAGCATTCCGTCATGCGCGCGGCAATCTCCCGGTCGGACAACGCGGCCACTTGCAGAAAATGATCGAAACCGCCTTCGACCCGCCGCCGAAGGTCGCTACCATCATTGGGCCCTGTGGAGAACGCGAACGTCTCGAAGCGCGTTCTGTTGTGTGATTCGAAGACACCGGCGAGCAATTGCGACACTGCGTGGTCGCGAAAGTCAGACGACAGATATCCAATGCGCAGGCGTGACTCGGCTCGGCGGGCGGGCCGTTGAAGTGGCGGCTCGTTGGGTGAGCAGTGATGCGCCACGTACGTTTGCGCGCAGAGACGCTGATCGGCCGGCGAGTCATTGTGGACAATGAAGGTCAGCGGAGTGTCAGCGCGCTCGCCACGGCAGATGCGTTCGGTAATCACACGGCTGGCAGTGTCGAAATCCGTCCAGTCGCAGCATTGCAATTGCGCATGCAGACAAACACCAGAGAGGTAATCAGTCGAAGGCGCAACATCCCGCAGTGCTGAGAGATCCGGGGCGGCGTCCTCAAATCGTCGCAGAGTGATCAGTGAGATAACTCGCCCCTGCTGAGCCGCACGTAGATCGGGCTGCAGCTCGAGGAGCTTTGAGAAGGCGGCGAGGGCGGAGTCCGGATGCCCCAGCTGCAACATTTGATAGCCGGCTTGGATGAATACAGGGGTGACGGCTCGCGGATCCAGCTGTATGGCCTGAGCCAACGCGTCGATGGCCTCCATTTCGCGCCCGTTGAGGACGAGTGCCAGGCCTCGCCCCGCATGTGCCCTCGCCAATGTTGGCTGTAGCAAGAGCGCCTGCTCGTAGCAGAACAGGGCGAGTGGCGAACCTGCCGCCATCGCTGCGCCACCCAGGGCAAGATGGGCTTGGATATTCGTTGGCTCAGTAAGGATTGCCTCTCTGGCGGCAGTCAGCGCTTCTGGCAGCCGCTGCAGTCCTAGTAGCGCATGGGCTCGCAGGTGCCGAATTCCCGGCAGAGCGGGGTGTGCAGCAAGCAGTTCCTCACATGCTGTGAGCGCGGCCTGCGATTGCCCGAGGGCCAGCAGCGTGTGGACCTGCCCGCGACGCGCCGCGAGCGCGGTGGCTTCTGCTGACATTGATTTTGGCAGATCCGGCAATTTCGGTTCCTAAGACTCAATCGGGTTAGCGTAAGCAGCGTAAAGGCTATCGAGAGTCAGAGTCATCCATTTCAGTAACACATGGTCGTCCGCATGCAGGGTCCGGGCACCCGCCATGATCCAGGCGAAGCCGGGCGCCTCGGCAACCGGAATACCGCCGACAGGCGGTGGTGACTTTTGGCGGCGCCTACGCGGCTCTCGCGTACATGGCGCAGCAAGCGGTCGAGAATTATCATTGGCTGGACATGAATCTCGCGATCTGGTTTGGATTACACACCCTGATTGGTTGCTGGGTGGCCGGCATGGCCATCTATCTGGTGGGCGGCAGTACCGCGGCCGCTGCGGAACCCCCGCTGTTGGAGCTCGAATCTAAGATCGCGCTGGGGGAGGTTCGTGGCCGGATCGATCATCTCGCCATCGACGCCAGCCGGCAGAGGCTCTATGTCGCGGAACTCGGCAACGACAGTGTGGCCGTGATCGATCTGAAAGAGCGCCGAACGGTTCGCACGCTCACAGGATTGCGCGAGCCACAAGGAATTGGCTATGTGCCCTCCACCGATACTGTCTATGTGGCGAACGCCGGCGACGGCTCCGTGCGGCTGTATCGGGGCGGCGACCTCGATCCCGACGGACAAATTGTGCTCGGGGCCGACGCAGACAATGTGCGCGTGGACGATGCTGCACATCGTGCATACGTTGGTTATGGCGATGGAGCGCTGGCGATCATCGATGTGGCCACACGCAGCAAGGTGGCGGATGTGGCGCTGAAAGGCCATCCTGAGAGCTTTCAATTGGACGGCTCTGGCAAACGGATTTTCGTGAATGTGCCCGATGCGCACGCGATCGCCGTACTTGACCGCACGAATAAACAGCAGGTTGGCAGTTGGCCGATGGGCGAGCTGCGGGCAAATTACCCGCTTGCATTGGATCAGGACGGACACGTGTTGGCGGTCTTCCGTCACCCTGCGCGAGTCGGCGTGTTCCAGGCACAGGACGGGCGTTTGCTGACCTCGTTCGATACCTGTGGTGACTCGGATGATGTGTTTTTGGATGCCAAGCGTCACCGCCTGTACGTGATCTGTGGCGATGGCGTCATTGACGTGTTTGCCCAAAGTGACGCTGGATACCGGCGTGCTGCTCGGGTGACTACGGCCGGGGGCGCGAGGACTGGCCTATTTGTGCCGGCCCTGGACCGGCTCTTCGTGGCAGTGCGCGCAACGGGTGGCACGCCAGCCGCCATCTGGGTATTTCGTCCCGCCCCATAGGCGGGGAGGTGCCTTCAGTCCCTCTCCTTGCGGCGGCGGCACGCGTCCAGTGTGCGTCCCCGCCGCAGGTTTGCGTGCAGAACTAGAGCTGGATGGACGATATTTCAGTGAGCGCCTGCTGAATGTTGGCTTTAGCCGCACCCTCGTTGGCAAGGCGCAGACGCGCAACACCCGCGAATGCGTCACCCATCTTGGCCGTGTGCTCGCTCGCGACATTCTTCGACCAGATGGTCTTGCCGGACTGTGTGTCCGTCAACGTATAGCTGACTTCCATCTTGACTGTCATGGAGAGCCCCATCATGGGCTGATCCACTTTGCCGATGAAGGCAGCGAGTTTGTAGCGCCCGCCGCTCGCTGCGACCGACTTGAACAGGCCGGACTTAGTGATCGAATCACGCAACGCCTGTGCGAAGCCATCGTCCGAGATCTGCGATGCCCCCATGCTGGAGGTTGCCTTACCTCCCGATACGATCACCGAGACATCGCTGCTGCTCGTGTGAGCAACTGCGATCGGCTCGGCTACCATGGCATCGGATTTCGCGGCCGTGGCGCATCCGCCTAGCAGGGACGCGACGGCAATCATACATGCCGCGCCGGCGGCAATGTTTCTCGAGCTCATTTGAATACAACTCCTAGCGTTTCTTCGACCATTCCTTCAGGTGACTTGCGCTGCAGCGACGGGCGTGTGACTTCACCGTTGGCGAGAATCGCTCCGGTAGCACCGTCGTGCACTTGAATATCGAGTTTGATCATGTACATCGTGAGGTCCCACATCCAGCGGTCCTGGTACGTCACGACGGCGTCCACGGGCGAGGCAGGTGTTTGCGCGTCACCGGAAGTGCACTGATAGCCCATCACATTGAGCCGGCTCGCAATCAGCTTCTCGATGCCGCGCTCGTCGGCCGGCAGGCGGGCGACATAGAATGTTTTGAGTTTGTGCAGATCTGCGTCAGGCGCATGCGCGGAATTGCTAGTCGCGCATGCGGTCAGCAGTAATGCCGCGAGTAACATCGCTATGTGAGTCAGCCGGTTCAATTGAGACCTCCGTCTCTCACAGCGTTGGGGCAACGCTGTTGTAGCCCACCATTGCCACGCTCGCGGCCGCGATGCTATCAATGCAGATAGCCGTCAGCTGGCGACTCGGTCACAGATCGCGCGGCGCACCGCATCTGCCCGCAGTTACACAGCTGGTCGATGAAGGGTCCGAGAAGCGGCTGCCGACCACCCAGCGGACCGACCGGGACTGCGGCTCGCCGATCTCCCCGCCGTCCGCCACGCCGTGCCGTACGCGATGCTGTATGGATGCCGTATGATGGACGCACGGTATCGTTCTTTCGGGTTGTTGGACATGGTGAGTGTCGAAGAGCTGAATATCTACCCGCTGAAGTCGGCGCGCGGCATTGCAAAATCTGCGGTGCGTCTCGCGGCTACGGGCTTCGAGTGGGACCGCAATTGGATGATCACGGATGCCGCCGGCGGTTTTCTCACTCAGCGCACGGATCCCAACCTTGCCCGCATTGAAACATCCCTGACAGCCACGGGTTTGACTCTGCGAGCGCCCGGTTTGCCGGCGTTGGAGTTGCCCTTCACCTTTCAGGGTGAGGCCATGAGTGTGCAGGTGTGGAAAGACCGTTGCGAAGGGCTCGATCAGGGCCGGGCCGCAAGCGAATGGGCGAGCGCCGTCCTCGAGAAACCCGTACGGCTCGTTCGCGTGCCGAGCATGCCGAAGCGCGCGGCGGATCCTGCGTACGCCGGTCCACAACTGGTGCCCGTCAGCTTTGCCGATGGTTTCCCGATCCTCGTGTGTAATCGGGCGTCGCTCGACGATCTCAACGCCCGCATGCCGGAGCCGATTCCAATCGGACGCTTTCGGCCGAATATCGTGTTGAGCGGGCTGGAGCCCTTTGCCGAGGATCGGATTGCCTCGGTACGGATTGGCGCTGTCACATTGAAGCTGGTGAAGCCGTGCACCCGTTGCGTGATTACTTCTACCGATCAGAGTACGGGTGAGCGATCCACGAATCCGTTGCCCTACCTGCGCGCGTTTCGCTTCGATCGCAAGTTGCTGGGAGTCACGTTCGGCGAAAACGCGGTGGTAGTTGACGGGGTGGGCGCAACAATCGATCAGGGGGCCGAGTGCGTCGTCACGTTGGATGAGAATCCTGGGGGCGACGCACGGTCCGATTGAAGGCCGCAGCCAGAGTCCTGTACCAATTGCCGCTTCCCTTCAAGATCCGGGCTTGCGTGGCGTAGTCAACATAGTAGATACCAAAGCGCTTGGTGTAGCCCGATGCCCACTCAAAATTATCCAGCAGCGACCACACGAAGTAGCCACGGATGTCGACGCCCTGCGTTATGGCATCCGCCACGGCACGCACATGTGATTCGATATAAGCGCGGCGGTCTTCATCCTGAATGCCGCCCTCGATGACCGTATCCCGATAGGCAGCCCCGTTTTCGGTGATGAGCAGCGGCGGAAGCTCGTACTCGCGATCAAGGCGCAACAATAACTCCGTGAACTGCGCTGGTGCTACTTCCCAGCCCATATCCGTGACCGCGGCGCCGTCGCTCGCGGGGGAAAATGGCCGCGTGATGGTCGATACGATTGGGTGATAGTAGTTCACGCCGAGAAAGTCGAGCCGTTGCGCGATCAGTTGCGCATCGCCAGCGTGCGTTTTTGGCGCATCTGCCGCGAGGTATTCCAGGACATCCGTCGGATACTGCCCGTGCAGGAGGGCGTCCAGGTACCAGCGAACCAGCAAACCATCTTCGCGTTTCGCCTGTAGCACATCTGCAGGGGACTGAGTCGCCGAATAAACCGGCGAGAGGTTTACGACAATGCCGACCTCGATGTTACTGCGCGAGTTGCGTATGGCCTGGGATGCGAGTCCATGGCTCAACAGGCAATGATGTGAGACCTGTGTTGCGACAGCCCGGTTTCTGACGCCCGGCGCGAAGTGCCCGAATTCGTGCCCGATCGTCGCGGTTACCCACGGTTCGTTGTGTGTCGCGAACGAGTGCACACGGTCACCGAGGCGCTGCGCGACGAACGCGGCGTATTCCGCAAAACGATATGCCGTGTCTCGGTCCGCCCATCCGTTGTGCTCGCGCTGGAGCGCCGCCGGAAGGTCCCAGTGATACAGAGTCGCAAAGGGCTGGATGCCGCGCTGTAGTAACTTGTCGACGAGTCGGTTGTAGAAATCGAGGCCGCGTTCGTTTATCGCACCCGACCCGGTCGGCTGCACCCGCGGCCAGGAGATCGAGAAGCGATACGCCCGAATGCCGAGGGCTGCGATGAGGTCGAGGTCGGAGTCCAGACGGTTGTAGTGATCGCAGGCGATCTCGCCATTGGAGCCGTCTGCTATCGCACCCGGCCGGCGGCAGAACTCATCCCAGATGGAAGGGCCCTTGCCATCGGCGGCCGCGCCGCCTTCGATCTGGAAAGCACTGCTGGCAACTCCCCAGACAAACGTTGCGGGAAAACGGGCACACAGTTCATCGAGGCAGTTGAGATGGTTCATGGATCAAGCAGTCTGTTGCGGGGCCATGGACCCGGCATGAGAAGTTGATTCCCGCACGACGAGCTCTACGGGGGGCGGCGTGATACGGGGTCTGCGGCCGGCGATGAGCTGAAGAATAGCCTGCGCTGATTGCTCGCCCAGCACGCCGATCGATTGGCGTACGCTGGTCAGCGGCGGAAGCCGGTATGCGGATGAGGGCAAGTCGTCGAAACCGACCAGTGACACATCCCCGGGTATCGACAGTCCTTTGCGAAAGAGCGCGAGGCAAGCGCCGTACGCCGTCTGGTCATTTACGCAGAAGAGGGCAGTGAACTTGGTTTTCGAGTCCAGCAGCGCCAGCGTTGCCCGCAGGCCGCCTTCCTCGTGCCAGTCGCCGACGGCAACCAGCTTCGGGTCGAAAGCGATCCGGGAATCCTCGAGCGCCTTCTGGTAGCCGCCGAGCCGTTCAACGGCGTCCGGATGATTTTCAGAGCCCGTGATGAACGCGATCCGCCGGTGACCCAGCTCAACCAGGTGCCGCACTGCCAGCATGGCGCCGTGCTGGTCATCAATCTGCAGGCTGAAGAGCCCCTGCGCACGCAGCCGGCGCCCGGTGACGACGATGGACACTTCCTTGGCATAACTCTTCAGCTTTGCATCACTGAGTCGGCCCGCGAACACTATGATTCCGTCGACGCCGCGCGCGATGAATTCCCGGATGCAGCGATCTTCGTCCTCTTCATGCCAATTGCCGCTCATGAACAGCGGCGCATATCCCTGCTGCCGCAGGCCCGCTTCGATGCCCCGCAGTCCCTCGCCGTAGAACGGACTGTCAATCGCTTGCGCGACGACACCTATCGTCAGAGTCTTGCCGAGGGCAAGGCCACGCGCCGCGGCGTTAGGTCGAAAGTTGAATTTTACGATGGCCGCTTCGACGGCATGTTTCAGACCGGCGCTGACATTGACCGTGCCATTGATGATCCGTGACACGGTGCTTGCGGAGACACCCGCTTCACGGGCCACCATCCGCAACGTGGCCGATTGGCGCGGCCGTGGTCCACTCTTGCCGGCACTTCGTATCGAATCAGATTTAGGGCTCATCCCACCACCTGTTTGGGCCGCGCGAGCAGCCGCTCCAGCTCCTCGAGCGTCTTGCCCTTGGTCTCAGGCGCAAGCATCACGATGAACAGCAGGCCGGCGCCGGCAAGCAGCCCATAGGCGAGGAACGTGCCCGCGGGCCCCCACGTGGCGAGCTCCTTCGGGAAGACCAAGGTGACGCTGGCACTGACCAGGGAATTCCAGAATCCCACGATGGAGATGGCCGCGGCGCGCTCTTCATTGGGAAAGATCTCGGACAGCATGACCCACATCACCGGCCCCAGCGAAATGGCGAAGGAGGCGACGAAGGCGGCGATGGCAACCAACACAACGGTGCCATTGGTAACCGCGGGCCCGCCCCCCGCTGCAGCATGCGCCGAGTAAAATGCCCAACTGATCGTCAGCAGGGACAACATCATGCCTGCTACGCCGATGCACAGGAGGGGCTTGCGTCCCAGCCGGTCGATGAGCCAGATCGCCAGGAATGTCATACCGAGGTTGACCAGGCCCACGAACACGGACTGCCCGAAGGCTGTCGAGAGCTGGCCGCCGGCTTGCGCGAAAATGGTCGGCAGGTAATAGAAAACCGCGTTGATGCCAGTGGCTTGCTGGAAAAACGCAATGCCAAAACCAAAAATCAACACCCGGCGCAACCGCCCCGTAAACAGCTCGCGCAGCCCGAACTGACGGGATCTGCTGCCCAGGCTGGCCTTGATGTCGGCAAGCTCGCGCTGCGCCGCAACGCTTCCATGTACCTGCGAGAGCACTGCCAGCGCGCTCTGCTCACGCCGCTTGCTCAGCAGCCAGCGTGGACTTTCGGGCACCAGCAGCAGCAGCAGAAAATATAACGCGGCCGGCAGCACCTGCACGCCCAGCATCCAGCGCCAGCTCTGCGCGCCCAACGACACCAGGAAATAGTTGGAAAAGAACGAGATGGAAATACCAATGACGATCATCAGCTGATTGAGCGAGACGAGCCGTCCGCGGGCGCGCGCCGGCGCAATCTCCGCGATATACACGGGCGCAGTCAGAATTGCCGCGCCGACCGCGAGACCGCCGCAGATGCGCGCGCCGACGAACACGGCAAAGCTGGTGGAAAGAGCGGCAGTCAATGCGGATACCAGAAACAACATAGAGGTCAGCTGTAGTACCTTTTTGCGGCCAAAGCGGTCGCTGAGCATGCCGGCTGCGAGATTGCCCACCATCGCGCCCCACCCCAGGCAGCTCACCGCCCAGCCGAGCTCGAGACTCCCGCCGGCGCCGCCGAGGCCGAAATAGTCGCGAATGAACGGCACGGCGCCGGAGATCACGGTGGCATCGAATCCAACCAGGAAGCCACCCAGGGCCACGGTGGCGGCCACACCGATGATTTTGAGCGTGGGCCGCTGCGCCTGTACGGCATCGGTGGCGGATGCACCGCCCGTGTCCGTGTGCCGGAAACCCTCAAGGAGCTGAATTCTGCGACTCATATCCCCCCCACCGCTGGCGACGGCTGTAGCCCGCGTCCCGGTGCAACCGGTTTCACGGATGCTGCTTGCGCCGCGGCGCTGCTGTCAAGGGCGCAGAGTTAGCGGGGGCACTGAAAGCCTATGTCTAGCGCAACAGGGCCCACTTGTGTTTTGCGGCGGGCAGCGGCATATTATTCCTGCAACCGGTTTCAGAAACCGGTCGCAGAGATCGGCGCTCGACGCCGGCACGGCACAATGAGCGTGATTGTCCGGAGCAAACTGGGAGGGGGGTTACTTTGAAGAAGTCCAAGCGTTCGCGCGCCTCGAAGCAGGCGTATTCGCGGCCGGGTCGGTTGCCACAGCTGGCGCATTTTCCGCTGAAGCCGCTGGCGGTCGTGGTCGCGATGTACTGCTCCGGCGCGGTGGCGGCAGATGCCGCCGGCCCGGCTGCGGCAGCTCCCGGCGAGAATCTCGAGGAGATCGTAGTGACCGGTCTGCGCCAGTCGCTGGTGACCTCTGAGGCCATCAAGCGCGAGTCGGCAGGCGTGATTGATGCGGTCACTGCGGAAGATATCGGTAAATTTCCCGATTCCAACCTCGCTGAAGCGGTCCAACGCGTTCCGGGTGTGACCATCGACCGCATCAACAATGAAGGTTCGCGGGTGACCGTCCGCGGCTTCGGTCCGGAATTCAACATGGTGTTGTTGAACGGGCGCTCCATGCCGGGCAACACCATTCCGGGTCAGAATGCGGCCCGGGCCTTTGACTTCGAAAATCTGTCCGCCGACGGCATTTCCGGCATCACGGTCTACAAGACCGGCCGCGCGGACATGGCCAGCGGCGGCATCGGCTCGACGATCAACATCACGACGGCGCGGCCATTCGATTTTCATGCGATGCGCGCGACGTTTTCGGCCAAGGCGTCCCGCGACACCTCCAGCGAAGTCGGCAGCAAGGTGACGCCGGAGTTCTCGGGCCTGTTCAGCGACACCTTCTTCGACGACCGGGTGGGGTTCCTCATCAACGGTTCGTATTCGAAACGCAACAGCCGCGAAGAGGATGCGAACATCGATGGCTGGCTCCAGGACCAGTGGACAGCCGGCGATCCGCGCGTCACCAGCTCCAACACCAATCCTGAAGGACATACCTGGTCACCGCGCAATGAAGGTTGGGGCATCGTCGATCACGAGCGCACGCGTACCAACGGCCAGGCAGTGCTGCAGTTCAAGCCAACGGACTCGGTGGTCGCGACGGCGGACTATACGTACACCTTCTACAAGGACATCGTGAACCGGCATACCTTCGGCGCCTGGTTCGATTACGGCCTGAATCCCATCAGCGCCACGATCAACGAGCACGGGACGGTGACCAATCTCGTGGATAACGGCAGCGATCTGTCGTATTTCTCGGCGGCCGATGAGTTCCTCCACCAGAACGGATCCGCGGGATTCAACCTGCGCTGGGACGCAACCGACAACGTAACAGTCCAATTCGACGGTCATCATTCCTTTGCCAACTCGGAGGGCGGCGCTTTAGGCAACAACAACTTTGGCATCGTCGGGCAATCGCCTGCCCTGGCGATCACCAAGACGTTTACAGCCGGTGGCGGCGATATTCCGACCACCAGCTGGATCTATCAACCGCCCCATACCACCAGCAACCTCGGAACGGACACGATCGACCCGCTGTTCGGTCAGGCGAACAACACCATCTTCAGGACGGTGGTCGATGAGGCGCGCCTGGATGCGACCTGGAAAAACACCTCGGACAGCGGCCTGAAGAGCATCAAGCTGGGCTTCGACTTCAAGAGGATGACTACGCGGGCTGAGGCCTTCAATAGCGGCAACTTCCCGTGGGGGTACTACAACCCGGTCGACAACGGCCTCATTCCGGCCAGTGCGTTCACCCAGGTCTCTACCTGCACCATCCTCAAGAGCTTCTCCGGCGGGGGGTGCGGGATTGCCGTGCCGTATTTCTACACCTTCAGTCTGGCCAGTGCGATCGCCGCGACACAGCCGGGCGGCCGTAGAAATCCGGATGGCACGGTGGATGGCAACTTCCCACCCTATACTTTCGCGCAGGCCACTTCGCCCACCAACGATGATCACATCCGTGAAGCCACGCCGGCGCCGTTCGTGCAGATGGACTTCGATACGGACTTTGACGGCATGCGGTTGCGGGCACTGGCCGGGCTGCGGTATGAGAAAAGCGACGTCACCGCCAACAGCCTGCAAAAGGTTCCCGTGTCCATCCAGTGGAACAACGCGACCGAGTTCTCCACCAACTTTGCGACGAATGCGACCTACAGCAACGTTCACTCCTCCTATAGCGAGTTCCTGCCGAGCCTCGATACGAGCCTGCAGGTACTGCCGGATGTGCTGCTGCGCGCTTCCTATAGCAAGACGATCGCCCGTTCAGACCTGACCCAGATGATCGGCACCACCTCCGTGACGAACGCGCCGAAGCCGGGGTCACGTACGGCCACTGCGGGCAACCCGGCGCTGCTGCCCTACGAGTCGAACAACTTCGACCTCGCGGCGGAGTGGTATTACTCCAGGGACAGCTACGTCGCGGTCAACTGGTTCACGAAGCATGTCACGAACTTCCTGACTCAGACCACGACGCAGGGACCGCTGTTCGGTATCACGGACCCGAATGCGGGCGCCATAGCTAACAAGGCGATAGCGGAGCTGCAGGCGGCGAATCAGGCAATCAATGCGCAGTCGATCTTTGCCCAGATGCTGAATGACAACCCCGGGCAACTCACCTTCCCCGGACAGCCGGGCGACCCGCTGGTGATCTGGGATATCACCAAGCCGTCGAACGCCAACAAAACGCAGATTCACGGGTTCGAGCTCTCCGGGCAGCACGTGTTCGGGGACAGCGGTTTCGGTATACAGGCCAACTGGTCCGTGCCGAGCGGTGGTGCGGGCTGGAACCCCCTCGTCATCGGCAATCAGTTCGCGTTGCCGGGGTTGAGCCGCTCCTACAACGTCGTTGGATTCTTCGAGAAGTACGGGATCCAGACTCGCGTGGCGTACACCCATCGCGGGGAATTCCTCGCAGCGTTGCTGCAAACACAGCAGGCGAACGAGCCGGTGTACACAGAGGCGTACGGTCAGCTCGATATGAGCGCAAGCTATGAGATCACCAAACACTTTTCCGTGTTCTTCGATGCGCTCAATCTGACCTCGGCGTCGCAAAAGCAGCACGGCCGCTATTCGGACCAGTTCTATTCAGCGTCGGAGGGGTTCGCCCGGTACCAGATCGGATTCCGAGCGGCTCTCTAGGCTCGCGCGGACTCGCGGGATCGGCCGGGCCACGCAGGCTGCGTGACGTGCCGGTCTCGCGGGTTCGCAACCCCTCAGGTGGGTTTACGACCGAGGCTCTTCAACAGAATGGCCCGGATGCGATCAACCTTAGGTTGAGTCAGCTCTCCGAACAGCCCCTGCACCTGCGGCGGCAGATGCTCGAGGGCTGGCCCGTCGGACTGGAAAATCAGGTAGTCGAACACCGCTTGCCAGTCGCGGCGCTGCTGTGGGGGCAGGCTCTTCAAGGTCAGAAGGCAGTGCAGGAGGCTCATCGAGGGCGACTCGAAGAAGTCGGGAACGTCCCGCCACCAGTAATTGACGAGCACGTTGAAGTCTTCCAGGGCCTCGACGTTGTGCCACCATAACGCGGGGATGTAGATGGCATCGCCGGGCGAGAGCTCGGCTACTTCAGCGGTCGCGAGCGCTTCGGCAAAGCGGGGAAAACGGCCGAGGTCCGGATTACGGATATCGACCAGGCTGACGGGTTGGCCGGCGGGAGTCAGGTCGAGCGGACCGACGTAGAGATTGCTGATCTGCTGGGGCGGAAACATGGTGAAGCGGCGTCTGCCGCCAACCACGCACGCAATGTTCTCGGTATTGTCGAAATGGGGCGCAATACACGTACGGTTCCCGAGCCAGATGGACTCGATCACCGACCCAACATTGAGCAGGTGGCGCAAATTGTTTGCACTCGAGAACCCCGGAAGGTAGATCGGCAGGGAGACCGAGCCGGCATACAACGCGGGGGCGGACTCCTTTGCGAGATCATGTTGAAGCCGATCCAGCACGTCGCTGAGCAACGCGCGTTTGGACTCGAAATTAAAGCCGTCGAGGGTGTCGTTATAGAAGAATCGTCCGTTGATCGCTGCCGGCCCCTCGAACAAGGGCGCGGGAAGGCCGCTATAGAACCCCTTCAGGTAGGTGCTGAGCGCCTGAGGCGATTCGCGGCCGGCTTGCACCACGGGCCAGTCCTGTACGAGGCCACGCAGGATGGCGGGGCGCCCGCGCGGCCTGATCGTAGCCTCAAAGAGGGCCGCATCGACGTCATGCCACTCCTGCGCTTTCCTAGGCTCGACCGGCATGCTAAGCATCCACGGTGAAGTGATAATGGCTATTGTACAATTGTTGCAATGACCGGAGGCGATCGTGGTCAATCTGGTAGTTCTTGACAGCCGGACTCACCGGAACGTGCGCGTTGCGCCGCGGCCGACCCAGGAGTGGGCGGAAATCAACGTGGTCAGCGTCGTCCCGCGTGAGTTTGGGCGGCTCGTCGCTCACTATCCGATCTTTTTCACCAAGAGTGCCGAGAGCGGCCGCTTCGAGCCCGCCGCGCTGCTGGGGTTCCAGCGCAAGGAGAACCTGTTTTTCTCCAACGGGCGCTGGGATGTTGCGTACGTGCCGCTGCAGATCCAGCGCCAGCCCTTCTCGCTGATCCCGCGGCAAAGCGACAATCCCGCAGGCAGTCAGCCCTCTTTGGATGTGGCGCTCGACCTGGATAGCTTCAACATCCAAACGCAGGAGGGTGAGCGGCTGTTTCGCGACGATGGCGCACCGTCAAAGTTCCTGCAAGACATCACATCGATACTATCGGCGTTAGTGAGCGGATCGCGGGAGGCATACGCGTTTACTGGCCGGCTGGCCGAGCTCAACCTGATCGAGCCGGTGCGGATCGATGTCGAGTTTGTCGATCGCAGCGAGGCCAAGTTGGAGGGCCTGTATTGGATAGCTGCCGCTGCGCTCAAGGCATTGCCGGCCGCGCAGCTGGCGGAGTTGCGTGATCGGGAGTTCCTGGAGTGGCTGTATTTCCAGATGGCGTCGATATCGCACATGTCAGGCCTGGTCGCACGCAAGAACCAACTGTTGAGCGGTGTGACAGCGGCGCGCCGTCCTGAGGTGGGCAATGCCGGACCGGCCTGAGCAGCGCCCGGACGTGCCCGGGGCGCAAGCTGTTGGGCGCGGTGGACACGCGGTTCGACGGATTGTCATCGTCGGCGGGGGCACTGCCGGTTGGATCGTAGCGGGTGTGCTGGCATCGCGCTATCCGCGGCGGGGCGAGGACGGCGTCACCATCACCCTGATCGAATCGCGTCAGCAGCCGCCGATCGGGGTCGGCGAGGGCACCTGGCCAACGATTCGCGCTACGCTCAAACAGATCGGTGTCACCGAAACTGACTTCCTGCGTGAGTGCGACGCTTCTTTCAAACAAGGATCGCAATTCATCAACTGGGTGGACGCGAGTGAGTCGGACACCTACTGGCATCCATTCACTTTGCCGGCCGACTATGCCGACCGCAATCTTGCGCCTTACTGGCTGGAGGGTGCGCCGCAGCCAGGGTTTGCCGCCAGCATGTGCTTCCAGACGGAACTGTGCAGCCATGCGCTCGCGCCCAAGCTGATCACGACACCCGAATTCGCCGGGCTTGCGAACTATGCCTATCATCTGGATGCCGGAAAATTTGGACCGTTTCTGCAGAAACATTGTGTCGGCAAGCTCGGCGTCAGCCACGTGTATGACGAGATCGTGCAGGTTCAGTCAGACGAGCGCGGAGACATTGCGCACCTGGTGACCAAGTCAGGAAACCTGCTCGCAGCGGACCTCTTCATTGATTGCAGTGGGTTCGCCGCACTGTTGATCGGCAAGCACTGCGGGGTTCCGTTCCGTTCCCTGAAGGATGTGCTCTTCACCGACAGGGCCTGGGCGGTGCAGATTCCGTATCGTGACGATGCTGCCGCCATCGCGTCTGCGACTATTTCAACGGCCCAGTCAGCCGGCTGGGTATGGGACATCGGTCTCACCACTCGCCGTGGCGTGGGCTATGTATTCTCAAGCAACTACGTGTCGGATGACCGCGCCCTGGAGGAATTGAAGACCTATCTCGCCGGCCGCGGGGATCTGTCCTGCGAGCTGAGCTTTCGGAACATTCCCATCAACTCGGGATATCGTCAGGAGTCTTGGGTCGGCAATTGCGTCGCAGTGGGACTGTCCGCCGGGTTCCTCGAGCCGCTCGAGGCTTCCGCCATTGTCATGATCGAGCTGTCAGCCAAGTCGATTGCCAACCTGCTGCCGGGCTGCCGCAGTGGCATGCGACAAGCCGCACGGATATTCAACGACACGTTCCGCTATCGGTGGGAACGGATTGTTGATTTCCTGAAGCTGCACTACGTACTGAGCAGGCGGACGGACTGCGGGTTCTGGATCGACAACCGGTGCAACGAATCCATTCCGGACAGCTTGCGTGACGGACTGGATTACTGGCGGCACCATTGTCCGTGGCATGAGGACTTCTCCCACCGGGAGGAGGTTTTCTCCGCGGCGAGCTACCAATACATCCTCTACGGGATGGGATTCCGGACCGAGACCGCGCCATGGCTGTTGAGCGATGCTGACCGCGACCGCGCAAGGGAAGCGACGGGCGAAACGGTCCGGCGCGCGAAGGCGTTGAGTGCAGCGCTGCCCGGTAATCGTGACCTGTTGACTCGAATACGGCGCTACGGCCTGCAGAAAATCTGACGAGCCGCTCGCGCTCAGTGACCTGCACCGTATAAGGTAGGTCGCCTCAGCAGCCCAGACGCAGGGAGCGCACACAATCTGTTCGGCCAGGAGGTGGAGGCAGAGCTTGGGCATTGGCGTGAACTTGCGCTCTCCGGAAACCTCGCTCGGAAGGGCGAGCTTGCCGCGCTCCCTTAAATTTCAAGTCGTTGCGCGAGCTGGCACGACCGGTGGCTCGGCCGGTGCTGTGCGCTATGGACGGCGGTGATGCACTCGCGGGTGAAAAGTCGCATGATTACTCCGATCGGATGATGCAACAGCACCAGCACGGCTCGACGGCGACCATGTAAGCGCTCACCGCTCGGGCCGGGGGAGGGCATCATGCAACAGGTGTGTTGTTGGGGGAAATCCCACGTCACCTTCGTGTTGTTGATATTGGGGGCCACGGGTGTGGTTGCCGGATGTGGCGGCGGTGGGTCGGTGCGGCCGGAGACGAAGCCGTATCTGTTACCCATACCGAAGACCAGCGGGTTGGCTCAACCTCGGTCCCTCGACCAGACTGGTTTGCCCGCCGAGGCGACCCGCGCGGCGATACCGGCGGACAATCCACAAACGCCTGAAAAAATTGCTCTCGGGCAAAAGCTCTTCTTTGACGGGCGCTTGTCGGCAGACGGGACGGTAGCGTGCAGCAGCTGTCATGATCCCGCGCGTGCCTTCACCGATGGCAGGCGGGTCTCAGTCGGCATCAAGGGGCGCATTACTGAACGCAACTCGCCGACTATTCTGAACGCGCTTTACAACGCGGCGCAGTTCTGGGACGGCCGCGCGCAGACGCTGGAGCAACAGGCGGCGTTTCCGATCGTCAATCCTTCCGAAATGGGTCAGCCCGATCTGGATGCCGCCGTTGCGGGAATTGCCCGTGTTCGCGAGTATCGCAAGGCCTTTGAGCGGGTGTTCGACGCACCGCCCAATGGCTCCGACCTGTTGCGTGCCATCGCTTCTTATGAGCGGTCTGAGTTTTCTTTCGACTCGCCATTTGATCACTTCATAGCCGGTGAGAAAAACGCCATCGATGCTCCGGCGAAGCGTGGCTGGGCACTTTTCAACGGTCGTGGCCGATGCACGGCCTGTCATGCGGCGACTCGAGGGGAGCCTGACGTCACAACCTTCACGGATCACCGTTTCCACAACATCGGAGTGGTGCTCGTTCGAGCCGACACGGTTGCGATGGCGCGTCAGGCGGAGCAGGTCGTGCCGCCTGGGGACATGAGGGCCGTCGATCGGACCGCTATCCAGTCAGATCTGTCAATGCTCGGCCGGTTTCTGGTCACCCGGCAGGATGCGGATATCGGTGCCTTCAAGACACCCAATCTGCGCAATCTGCTCATGACGGCGCCGTATTTTCATGACGGCTCGCACTCGACACTCTGGGACGTCGTGGATCATTACAACAAGGGGGGCGATCTGAACGATCCCTTCCTCGACCCAGACATACGGCCACTGGCACTCAAGGAGGGGGACATCGATGACCTGGTCGCGTTCCTGGCATCGCTTACGAGCTCAGAGTACAGAAAGCCGGCGCTCAAGGAGTTGACCCGCCAGCGGAAGCTCTCACGCACCACGCGGCCGGACAAAGACACGGCCAGGGCTCTCGACCGTACTCGCTGAGTTGCCGTCGCCGGCGGCACCGAGGTGTGCATCGCCCGCACGCGTGCTGAGGACGCGCATGCCAGCCATCGCTGCACCCAGGGCGGTCGGCGAAGTGAATGGCGAACGGGTTTCGAACCCTGCTATCGTCACTCGCGAGGGACTTGGAGGTGAGTAAATGATCGAGCTGGTTATCGATCAGAGGCGGCGCGATCTCGGTGGCTTCGAAGTTGGGCGGGTGTTGCCGTTTGCGAAGCGACGCATGGTCGGGCCGTTTATTTTTTTCGATCACATGGGCCCGGCCGATCTGCCAAAGGGCTTGCCTCGCGAGGCAGATGTGCGTCCCCATCCGCATATCGGGCTCTCTACCGTGACGTATCTGTTCGCCGGGGAGATCATGCACCGCGACTCAACCGGCGTGGAGCAGGCGATCCGTCCAGGTGAGATGAACTGGATGATCGCCGGCCGCGGCATCACGCACTCGGAACGCTTCGAGCAGGCACGCCGGGAGGGTGCGCCGATGCACGGGATCCAGTCCTGGGTCGCACTACCCGATGGACACGAAGAAACTGCGCCCGCGTTCTCGCATCACCAGGGCGGTGATCTGCCGGTATATCGTGACGGCGGCGTCTGGCTTCGGCTCCTGGCAGGCGAGGCATTCGGGCTGCGCGCGGCAGTGAAAACGCATTCACCGTTGTTCTATGTGCATGTTGCTTTGGAAACTGGCACCCGTATTTCGATGCCACCCGAATATGCGGAACGCGCAGCCTATCTGGTCTCTGGTGCGCTGGAAGCGGATGGGAGCGCCATCGCGGCTACGCAGATGGCGGTGTTTAGGAGCGGCGCGGAGGCCACGGTCCGCGCTACGGCGCCCAGCGTACTGATGTTGTTAGGCGGCGCGCCTGTTGGTGAGCGCTTTATCGAGTGGAATTTCGTGTCATCCTCAAAGGAACGTATCGCGCAGGCGAAAGCGGATTGGCGCAGCGGACGCATGAAATTGCCGGATCTGGACAACGCGGAGTTCACGCCTCTACCGCCCGATCCGTTGCCGAGTGCGGGGGCGATGTCGTAGTGGCCAGCTCGGCCAGCAGGACTCGCACCAGTGGCGCGGCAGTGAGCGTGGCCCGCGTCTGCGCATATACGCGGCGGCTGAGCGGCACACCTGCCGGTGTGCGGATCACTACAGCCTCGGCGCTTGGGAACCGAAGACCCAACTCCGGCACGAACCCTACGCCGAGCCCTGCCGAAACCATCCTGAGAAGCAGGTCGTAGTCGTCCACGGTGTGGGTTATTCGGGGCGCAAATCCCACCACGGCACAGGCACGCTCAGCCAGCAGGCGGTCGTCCGTCTGTCGCGACCCGACAATCCAATCTTGCTGCGCGAGGCGCTCCAAGCTAATCGGGTCCCTCTCGGGCCGCCACGGCCCCGGCAGGGCCAGTAGCACAGGCTCCTCCATGAGCTGCTGTGAAACCAAGCCGGCGGAATCAGGTCGAGGCACCAGGTTATAGGCAAAGGTCACCGCTAGATGACACGTTCCGTCACGCACAGCTTCGATCGCGTCCGCCGATTCGAGCTCGTGCATGACCATATGCACTTCAGGAAAACGGTCCCGTGCCCGCGCAAGAGCCGGAATCAGGTGCACTTTCGCGAAGGTTGAGAAGCAGGCGATCTCCAGCTCGCCCTTTGGCTTCTCGCCGGCGGCCCGGAGGTCCAGTTCGGCGGCGTCGACCGCCTGGAGAATGGCTTCCGCATGTGCCACTAGGCGCGCCCCCTCTGCAGTCAGACGTACCCGTCGCCCGACGCGCTCCAACAACGCGACTCGAGCCTCCCGCTCCATGGTCGCAAGCTGCTGAGAGACCGCCGATGAAGTGAGGCCGAAGGCGGCGGCGACCGCGGTCATGGTGCCGCGATGGGCGAGCTCTCGGAGCAGGCGAAGGCGAGCGAGATCGAACATAAAGCAAATCTTACAGTGATCGTGAGTTTAGTGAAGTAGACCTACGGAACGTGGCCCAGTAGGGTGCATTCGAGTGAACGATCGCCTGCCCAGATCTCGAGGCTGCGGCGACCCGAATGGAGGCGTAGATGATTAACCGACAACTAGTTGCCGCTGGGCGGGGCGCTGGGCTGCGCCTGAAGTGTGGACAGCAGCTGCGGGTCATCGACCCTGAGGGCGGCCAGAGCGGTGATCTGCTCGCGTTTTCCGAGGATGGACGCCAGCGCCTCTCGAACGGCCGCACGTTCGACTACGACGGAAAGATCTACGTTTCGACAGGAGACATTCTGTGGTCCGACCGTAGCAACCCGATGATGACCATCGTCGCCGATCAGGTTGGCCGGCATGACTTTCTATATTCGGCGTGCAGCCTCGAGATGTACCGCATCCAATACGGGGTGACCGGCTATCACGCGAACTGCACCGACAACCTGTATGCGGCGCTGCGGGATCTGGGGATACAGCCGGATTCACTGCCGACACCGTTCAACCTCTTCATGAATGTTGAAGTCGTGGGCGGTGGGAAATTGGTGTTGGCGCCACCCAGATCGCGCCCCGGCGACTCGATTGTCCTGCGCGCCGAAATGGATCTCGTGATCGCCTTGTCGGCCTGTCCGGCCTCGACCTGCAACGGCGGTGCGCCGATCAAGCCGCTTGCCTTCGAAATTCTCACTGCCGCAGAGCAGGCAATATCGCGAGACGCAAAATGCACAAGCTAGCCATCCTGGGGATACCCCACGACGACAACTCGTCCTTCATGAAAGGTGCCGCAGAAGCACCGGATTTGATCCGCCGCGAACTGCACTGCGATGCCTATAGTATGTGGAGCGAAACCCGGATCGATTTGAGCGTTCCTGGCCGACTCGTGGATCACGGCAACATCCAGTTCGATGGCGCGGCTGATCCATGGGATGTCATCGAGCAGAATGTGGGGCGCGTGCTGCAATCGGGCGATCCATTGATCTGCCTCGGTGGCGACCATGCCATCACTCATCCGATCATGCGTGCTGTACGCCAGCGGCATCCCAACCTGACGATCGTGCATATCGACGCGCACTCCGACATCTATCACGCGTACCAGGACAACCCGCGCTCCCACGCTTCACCCTTCGCCCGGATCATGGAAGAGGGGCTTGCAGGTCGTTTGATCCAGGTGGGAATCCGCACCAACAACGAGCAACATCGCGGCCAGATTGAGCGATTCGGGGTAGAGGTCATCGACGCTGCTCGTTGGGGCCAGGCTCTGAGGCTCGACATAACGACGCCCATCTATGTGTCGATGGACATGGATGGGTTGGACCCGGCCTATGCGCCTGGTGTGTCGCATAGAGAGCCTGGTGGGCTGTCCACCCGTCAGGTGATCGACTTGCTCCATACTCTCGATCAACCCATCGTGGCCGCCGACATCGTCGAGTACAATCCGCGTTGCGACATATCCAACCTGACGGCGCTCGTCGCTGCCAAGCTGCTGAAGGAAATCGGCGGAATGATGGTGCAGCGGCCGTTCACATCCGCAGCCTCACTAGCCGGCGGGTGAGCTGGCGGTCGCATTGCGGTATACCTGTTCCCGCAACCAGGTATGTGCGGGATCGAGGTGCGCGCGCTCGTGCCAGATCATCGCCATCTCGTACGGCGGAATCGGCAGCGGCGGCGCGATAATCTGCAGGTGATTGGCTCGATCCTGCATGAGTCGATAGGGCAGCATTGCAACCAAGTCTGTTCGGGCCACAACTTCGGGAACAAAAAGAAAGTGCGGCACGGACAGAACGACCCGTCGCCTGCGCCCGCGGCTCTCGAGTATGGTGTCGGTGATCCCTGCGAATCCACCGCCTTCCGGTGACACGACCACATACTCGAGCTGACAGAACGTGTCGATTGTGAGCTTACGCCTGAGGGCAGGGTGGCGTTTGCGAGCAACGAGGACGTAACGCTCCTTGAACAGAATGCGGCTGTGCAAACGCTCTGGCGGGGCATCGAGAGCGAGAAGGCCGAGATCAATTGCACCGCTCTCCAGTTGTTTGATCATTCGTGAGTGCGCCGCCTCGCGGACCGCGATACGCACGCCCGGTGCCGCTTCCCGCAGTTGTGTCAACAGCGGCAAGACGATCGCATACTCAGCGTAGTCAGCCGCCGCGATCTGCCACGTATTTCCCGCCGCTGAAGGATCAAATCGGGCCGGTGACTCCAGGACGCGCCTCATATCGGCGAGCGCCGTGCGTAACGGCTCTAACAATGACTGCCCGCGCGTGGTCGGAGACATCCCGCCGGGCCCGGCAGACAGTAGAGGGTCCGCGAAAATCTGCCGCAGCTTACGCAGCTGAACACTGACCGAGGGCTGACTGAGGTGCAGGCGCCTGGCGGCGCGCGTGACATTCCGTTCCGTCAGCAGGGCCTCGAGCGTGACGAGCAGGTTGAGATCGATTCTGCGGAGATTGTCCATGGCTATAGCGTGTATTGAAACTATTCATTTCCACTATACGCGCCCCGGCCGTACGCTGCGACCACTGGCACCTGGCGTTCAAATGGAGATTGCGAGCACCATGAATGTATTGATTGTTTATGCGCATCCGGAGCCGCGATCACTCAATGGCGCGATCCGGGACTTTACCGTCGAGCGGCTGCGGCGCGCAGGCCACGGCGTGGAACTGTCAGATCTGTATGCAATGGGCTGGAAAGCTACGGTTGACGCTGCAGACTTTCCGGATCGGGACGTGAACGAGCCACTCCATCCCGAAGCTGCCTCAAAGCATGCTTACGAGACGGGCACCCAGACGGCTGATGTCGCTGCCGAGCAGGACAAGCTGCGGCGTGCCGATATGTTGATTCTGCAGTTCCCGATGTGGTGGTTCTCGATGCCCGCAATCCTGAAGGGGTGGGTTGACCGCGTATATGCTTACGGATTTGGCTACGGCGTCGGGGAGCACTCACTTCGAAAATGGGGTGACCGTTATGGTGAGGGCACATTCAAGGGGAAGCGCGCGATGCTCATTGTGACCGCCGGGGGCTGGGCGGCGCATTACTCCGAACGCGGTATCAACGGGAGAATGGATGACCTGCTTTTTCCGATCAATCATGGTGTTCTGTACTATCCCGGGTTCGATGTCCTGCCTCCCTTCGTGGTCTACCAAACAGGGCACATGGACGAGTCACGTTACCAACGGACGCTGTCCGATCTGAGCACGCGCCTGGATGCGCTCGCGCAGACCGATCCAATCCCGTACCGAATGCAGAACGGTGGTGACTACGATATCCCGTCGTGCGAGCTGAAGTCAGGCTTGAGCGCCGGGCGCACTGGCCTCGACATTCATCTCGCTGACAGGGCCAAGCTGCAGCGCAAGCGAGAGAGTTTGGTCACTCGAGCGTGAACCCGAGGTCGAGCGTGACTTGCCAATAGTCAATCTTTCCGTTCTCGATGTTCCCGCGTGTCTCGATCACCTTGAACCAGCGCATGTTGTGCACGGTCTGGGCGGCCTTTTCAATTGCAACGCGGATCGCGTCCTCCGGACCCTTGTGCGATGAGCCAGTGATTTCGATCGTTTTATAAACGTGCTCGTTCATGACTGCCTCCCGGTTGGGGCTCTCCCAGGTCGCTCGAGTGTACGCGCCGTGACCGGCAATGAAAGCGGCGTGAAAGGCTCCTGCCATCATATGGCAAACAATCGCGCTTACCGTGGGTGCGCAAAAAACAACCTACTCGCATCCCACGGAGGTGCTTCGTGTCCATTCCTCTCAAGGTTGCCGCAATGCTCGTTGGCGTTTCGGCATGCGTCTGCTCACTCGCGCGGGCCGATGACGACCGGGGCCACGAGCCGAGCCGTCATGTGCTCCTGGTCAGTATCGACGGTATGCATGCACTCGACTTCCAGAATTGCGTGACGGAAAACACCTGTCCCAATCTGAAGGCCTTGGGTACGCTCGGCGTGAATTACACGCGGACTTCGACTTCGAAGCCGTCCGACTCATTTCCCGGACTGATGGCAATCGTCACCGGCGGCACCCCGAAATTGGTTGGCGCCTACTATGACGTCGCTTACGACCGGGTGCTTGCACCGCCTGCAGCGGATACCGGCAATGGCGTTCTGCACGGTAACTGTATCGCGGGTCAGCCGAACGGAACGCGCACCGAATACGAGGAGGGCAACGACATAGATCAGACACAACTCAATGGCGGCTCGGCGGCGTACGGTAAGTTTGATGGGGGCGTGAAATCAATCGATCCCGCCAAGTTGGTACGGGATCCGTTCAAGGGTTGTGCGCCGGTGTACCCGTGGAACTTCATCCGCGCCAATACGATCTTCGGCGTCATTCACCGCGCGGGAGGTTATACGGCATGGTCGGACAAGCATGCCGTCTATGCCGCGGTCTCCGGACCCACCGGCACTGCGCAGCCCAGCAACGTGGATGACTACTACTCACCCGAAGTGAATTCCAACGTGATTGCGTTGCCTGGCCTGAAGACTGCGACGGGACTCGATTGCACCACTGTGCCGAACAATAACGGCGGCGGCTGGACGGGGGACTTTGATAACATCAAGTGCTACGACCAGCTGAAGGTCAATGCCGTACTCAATTGGATCGACGGCAAGACCCACTTGGGCACCGCCAGCGCAGTGGTTCCGAAAATATTCGGAATGAATTTTCAGGCGGTGAGCGTCGGGCAGAAACTGATCGTGAACGGCATCAAGGGAGGCTACACGGATGCGGCCGGCACCCCGACCGCCAGCATGCTGGGGCAGATCAAGTTCGTGGATGCTGCGATTGGCCAGTTCGTCAACGAGTTGAAGAAGAATCACCTGTACGAGTCAACGACCATCATCGTCACCGCGAAACATGGTCAATCTCCGATCGACAGCCATCGATTCTTCCCGATTCCCGGTCACAGCGGCGCCAACGGCACGCCGCCCACCGCGGTGTTGGGCTCGGCATTCCTGCCGGATTCGGAAGTAAACCAGATAGGGGCAACCGAGGACGACATTTCGCTCCTGTGGCTGAATCCGGGGACCAGCACCCTGGATGCGGTCAGCCTGTTGGAGAGCAGCGCAAGTGCGGCCGGTGTGGGCCAGATCCTGTACGGTCCGTCGCTGGAGCTGATGTTCGGTACCCCAGGGTTGCCGGCTCAGGGCGGCGATTCACGTACACCCGACATCATCGTGCTCCCGAATGCCGGGGTCGTTTATACCGGAAGCACAAAGAAACAAGCAGAGCACGGCGGCTTCGCTCCCGATGACACGAACGTGATGTTACTGGTGTCGAACCCATCCATCCGGGCGCGGACGGTCACGAGCTTTGTCGAAACGACACAGGTTGGTCCGACGGTCCTCAAGCTTCTCGGACTCAATCCCCGCAGCCTGGATGCGGTGCGGGTAGAGGGTACGCCCGTACTGCCCGGCTTCGAAGCACAGATGCAGCGCGAATAACCCAAAGTCCAAGCCAGGCAAAAATCCGGCGGCGGTTGCTTTTATTTCGCCTTACTGTAGTCGTACCACACGGCCTCGATGTTGTTGCCGTCCGGATCGTGGACGAAGGCGGCGTAGTAGCCAGGCCAGTAATCCCGATACCCGGGGCCGCCGTTGTCTTTTCCTCCCGCTGCAAGACCGGCCTTGTAAAACGCCTCTACCTGCTCACTGCCCTTCGCTTCGAATGCGATGTGCAGCGGTGTCACCGTCTTCTCTTTGGTTATCCAGAAATCGGTGTTCTTGCCATCGTTGAACCCTGCGCTTTCGCCGTATTCCATGTTGTTCCGATAACCGAGCGGCTCGAGGGTTTTGACATAGAAAGCTTTCGATTTCCGGTAGTCGCTTACCGCAAGGCTGGTGTGCGCGATCATGGTATGTTCCTTGGTGTCAAGGCTATGCTTCGCTGGCCAGTATGCCAGCGCCTCAACCGGAGGGAGCGCCGCGCCGCAGCTGGCGCTACGGCTAGCGCGGCCCGTCAGGTCGCGTCCGCAGTTTTCCGGTTGGCCAGCTTGTTGAAATTGCTCGGCTGGCCGGCGGCCGTTCGGTCTTCGACAATGAGCGCAAGATTGCGCTTGTCGAACACCCGAAACCACCGCTCCCACGAGATGTGCTCCAATGATCCGTCACCGCTGTAGCCGGGGAAGTCGAGCCGCAGCAGGCAGGAGTCTCCCTCGCCGTCGGTTCCTTTGACACAGGAGGGCTGCGCGTCGCGCTTCTCTGCCCAGTTCCGGATCTCGTCGTGTTCGGTCAGGACACGGTGCTCTGCCTTGGTTGCCATGATGCCCTCGCTCACGAAAGATCGTGTATGGAGCGTCAGATGAGCAACCAGTGTGCCGGCATCGCTGCGCCGGCGCTCATGGTGTCCTAGCATGGGACTTCCGCCAGTTCCCTGGTTCTGGAACTATTCTCCAATGCCAGATAAAAGTACAGACAGCATACCTGATGTCCGCGACGGGTTGACTCGACAGGAGCGTGTGGTTCTGTCCGTATTGGACCAGACACAGAGAGAGCGCGGCGACCGAAACGTGCCGACGGCTATGTTATGGGGACGTGTGTGCGAACACTTCTACATCAGTCCCGAGGAGCTCTCAGAGATGCTCGCCAGGCTCGGCGCACGTAGATGAGATCATCCCCGCGGCGGCGGAAGCCGCTTCCGCTCGTGTCACCTCAGTTGGCCCGTGCCGAACCCGCTGGCGACTCAACGGCGGGCCCCGGATTATTTCGCGGGGGCTGACTCTATCGTGACGCCGCCGCGTTCGAACTCGAAGCGCAATAGCCACACCCGGGGGCCTTGAGTATCCGCCGGCGCGAACTTCCATTCACCGGCGGCATCGCCAGCGAGATGGGCGAAGTATCTGCTTGGCCCCGGGCTCTCCAGAAATTCGCCGACGACATCGCCCGAGGGGCCAACGAGCACACGCACGGTGACTTTGACATGGCCGCGAATCTTGTCGCGTATGGCCCGTGGGACGTCGGGAGTTACCTGGTGAAGCACGCCGGGCGAAATGGCCGCTGGCGGGGAAGCCGGTTGAGTCAGCTGGCGAGATGTGGGACTGGAAACTCCCGAAGTTGAGTCCACGGACTGCGCTATTGCCGTACGGGCGGAGGGCGTCACAGGCGCGGGACTAGATGGCGCGTAGGTAACGGGCGCGGAAGTAACGGCCGTAGGAGTACCGGATGCCGGAGCGCTCGGCACAGGAGAATCTGGCGCCGGAGTTCCTGAGCCGGGAGTGACTGTCGCGGGATCAGGTGCCGCGGCAGTAGCTGGCGGAGTGGCACTGGGCTCGGGAACAGCACGCGGCGGCTGGCCGGCGTACGCGAGATCGGCAGCGGTACCGGCAGATGCAGCAGTTAGCGACTCACCCTGCGAAGTATCCGCCGCCGTTGGTTGCCCCGAGTTGGAATGCTGTTGAAAAAGACGGAAACCAACCCAGGCGCCGAGCGCTATCAGCAGCACAGCTGCGATGCCGGGCAGTGGTGAGCGTCGATTGACTGATTTCTGCGGTGGAGTTGTTTCGCGCGTCGTCTCCCGCTGGGGCGGCTGAGGGGCCGCTGTCACGTGCGCTTGCGACACTGGTTTGTATTGGCTTTCGAGCTCAGCGATGCTGGGCCGATTTGCGGGGGTACGGCTCAGGCACCGGCGCACTGTGTGCACGAACGGCAAAGGAAAACCAGGGGGCAATGCGACCGTTTCGGCTCGTTCATCAGCCCACATGGGAGCGCGTTGGGTGAGAGCTTCGAGCAACGTTATGCCGAGACCCCAGACGTCACCGGCGGTGGAAAACCCGGCGTCCTGCAGCTCTGGGGGATGATACAAAGAGGTCCTGGTGCCGTTCGCGGAACTGCCGATTGGACGAACGGTATCGCTGGCCAGTTTCAGCTGATCATTGACCACCAGAAAATTCGACGGTTTCAGTTGCCCGTGCGCCAGCTGGTTACGGTGCAGGAAGGCAAGGGCGTCGATGGTGGGGAGCACTAACTCCCGTGCTTCGTTCGGAGTGAGGGTGCGGCCTGGCAGGATCTGGGCGAGGTTCTGCTCGGCATATTCCATCACGACGAAAAGAAATCCGCGGCCTTTAAACTGGCAGCGGCCCACGTCATAAAGACGGATCAGATGGGGATGGGAGAGAGTGACAGCCGTTCCCCATTGCACGAGTTGGGCCGCCTCCGCGTGCAGCGAGTCGGCCGCGACGAATTTGATCGCGACGTCGGGAAGATTTGCTGCCTTGTATTCGCTGAGGAATACCGCGCTATGATCTGAGCCTCCGAGAAAGCGACGCAGAGGAAAGACGCCATTGACGACCTGGCTCTCCCACTCTGTCCAGACCTCGGTCTTCGTGACTCGTCTCAGTTCTGCACTCATAAGGGCGACCCGCTCCCGTTCTATACACGAAGATATCACCAACAGGGCAGCGTGGATTGTTACACCATTTATACAGTGTCTGTGGGGCGCGACACACTCAGTGTGTTAAGTTGACCCGGCGCAGGGCGATCATTCACGTGTTAGCACTCGCGTGGGCTCCAAGCGCGGCTGATACCAGAAACGGGTCGGCATTCGGCTCGGATCGAACAATCTGCTCCAACTTGTAGTTGATTTTTCGCTTTCGCTCCGGCGCTTGAAGACAGCGGCCCGCAAGATGGCGGCCCGCCATTAATGTCCCACGGGCTGGCCAACGTCTCCGAGCAGTTGAGTCGCCGCCTGCGCTGGTTTAGGTCCTATGTGCGGCGTACGCTTGGGAGGCGAGGAGTTAGCCAAGGTGGAACTGCTAATGGCGCTTGTACTCACCTCACCTGCGTTTGCAAACGGTGGCGGGATTCCGGCGCGTTATACCTGCGAGGGGGAAAACATCTCACCCGAGCTGCGTTGGGTGGGTGAGCCGTCGGGAACCAAGAGCTTCGGGCTCATTGTCGATGATCCGGATGCGCCCGACCCGCAGGCGCCCAAAATTACCTGGGTGCATTGGGTGCTTTATGACATTCCCGCGGATGGACACGCGCTGCCCGAGAATGCGGGTGCCAAAGGCCCGCTACCGGGAACGAAGCAAGGCCTCAATGACTGGAAAAAGGTCGGCTATGGCGGTCCTTGCCCACCGGTCGGCACCCATCGGTATTTCTTCAAGCTCTACGCACTCGATGCGGTGCTACCTGATCTCGGTCGTCCGACTAAGGCTGACGTTCTGAATGCGATGAAGGGACACGTGCTCGAAGAGGCACAGCTCATCGGTACCTACAAGAAGAAAGGTTGATCGCGAGCAGTGCGCTGACGACGGCGCTGCATCAGCCACGCCGACCTGACGAGAGCGCCGCGTCATGCGGGCGTGGCGATTTGATCGTCACAGCCGCGGAAGCTAGCGGCGGCAGCGGGGCCGACCTGTCGGCCGAACAAAGGTTAACGTGCTCCTCAGTGGAGGGTGATCTTTCCGCGGCGGGGCAATGTCGAAGCCTCAGGCAAGTCCATGGCATGGCGGGGTTGAGCGCCCCGGGCTGGCGTTTTGTGCTCGACCGTAATGGTCGCCAGCTGGAGCTTCTCGGCCGGTAATTCGATCATCGACGCAAGGGTGGGCTTGGGTTTGCGTGTCGTCATGATGGCCTCGCTGTTGATTCCGCTGCGACCGGGCTGGGAGATGGCCTCGTGGTAGTCGGGCAGGTGACCGGTCTGATGTGGTCTTATGTTGTGCGACCGGTTACGTGATTTCCGCGACTCAGTACTCGGTCCGCAGTTTTCAGGCCGTGCGTGCGGCTCATTTCTTTCGTGCGAGGCGGCTTCAGGCAGTTCCGTAAGCTGGGCCATTGGCGATGTTCCCGGGTACGATAGCCAGGAATGCGATAACCGTGCAGCGTTACTGCGCAACAGGGATGCGTTTGATTGCGGCGGACAGGGTCTCTTCACCCAGCGAGAGATACAGATGCTGTTCAGATACTGTGAGTGTGAAGGCCGTTCGGCGCTGCAGGTTTTGCGCGAGATTCGCGAGCCAGTCGAAGTCCATAGCATACAGTTCGAGCGCATCAATGCGATGGATCCGCTCTCCGCCAAGCCTCGCCGCCAGTTGCACAGCATCCTTGTGTGTATATATAGCTACGCGCGGCGCTGCTTTGCTCGCCCGGTGTAGCCGCGGCGGTTCCGGGGAGCCGACATCAATCCACGCTTGCAACACGCCCGTCAGGTCCCGTATCGCGATTGCAGGCTCATCAGGCTCCGATATCCCATTTGAAAGGGCAATGCCATCGGTGTATTCGAGACAGTAAGCGAGCACCCGCGTCAGCATATGCTCCGCCGTCTCTGACTGGTGACGCGCTAGTCGAAGCAGCAACGACTCGTAGACATTCTTATCGGAGTTCGCCAGCTCGATGTCGAATACGTAAATCGTGTCGCCGAGTGCCATGAATCAGGTGCGCTGCGCCCGCGAAAGAACGACTGCCACTTTAGCAGATGCAGTCCTACCGCGAGCCGCGGCAGATACGGCGCAGGCGGCAGGCAACCGTTCGTTGCCGTGGCCCGGTTTGAGATCGCGCAGCTAGGGATTTGCTACAGCGACTGGAGGAGACTTCGGTGCATCGGCCGTGTGGGCGACCATGGCTCCAGAGATGAACAGCGCGATTGCGCTCATCAGGAGGAGGGCCGAAGCGAGGGGCGATTTCATGAACCGATCCTGGGGACGTTAAAAAGACTCTGGGCGTAAGTGCATCACACCTTCGCTTAACAGCGGCTTAAATAAAGAAAGTCCCGATAATCGGCTGCGGCCAAGTCAAGGGCCCCGTCCGTGTGTCAGACCAGTCCGACGTTCGGCTGCCGCCGGCGCCAGTAGCGGCTCGCAAGGGGCACTGCGGGACGAGCGTATTGATCCGGTGCAGGTGCTCGGTGCAGACGTTTGAAATCCTTTTATGGGCAGGCTGGTGCCGGGCTGCCCAGGGTGTGATGGCGAAAGTCCCATGGTGGTACCGGATCGCGGTCCGCCCACAGTCCCCGGCGTGCCTTCCTAGCTTCGCTCTCGAGGCCGCACCATCCCCGATCCTCCCGCCGCAGATAATGCCGGTACACCCAAGCGTCGCCTCGACGAATCATCTCCGCATTTACGTCGAGCTGCCCGCGGAGTACTCGCGCCACCATTCTTGAATACCGATCCTGGTTGACCGGCTCGAGCTCCACGCGCTCGCCACTGACCATTGCAGTCAGTGCGGCCGCTGACTCGCGTCCGCCAGACTGCTTGTGCTCCGGTGCATCGATGCCGTACAGCCGAACACGAATCGGACCGGTCGAGAGTTGCACAACGAGCGTATCGCCATCAACGACACGAGTGACGGTTCCAAATAGAACGGGGTGGCTGGCGCCCGCACAGAGCAGGCCGGCCAACAATATCGTGAGAGATCGAATGAGCTTCATAGGACGACTACAACGCGTAAAGACCTTGATGAGGGATGACGTGAGCCGTTGCCATCGGCACGGGGCGGCGTGCCGGCACTCTACCAACCAAAATTCCAAATGCAACAAAGGGCGGTGCGCCAATCCGGCCTGCGCAAAAATCTTCCCCCCATTGTCGATTTTGCGCCTTCACCAGCGTCCTATGGGTAGAACCACGGCGAGAAGGGGCGGACCTCTCCGCTCAACGCATGCGGCCTCTACACCTAGACAGGAGGAGATTCTATGATCACGCTGTCCGCCTTTCGATGGGTTCCCCCGTTTGCACAAGGTCACGTGCGCGATCTTCGCGTACGGTGGGCCCTTGAGGAAGCGGGGCTGTCTTACCGGACACGTCTGCTGGAGCAGGGCGATGGGGACAAGCCCGAGTACCGCGCATTACAACCGTTCGGCCAGGTGCCGATCCTTGAGGAGGACGGTCAAGTACTGTTCGAGAGCGGCGCGATCGTTCTGCACATTGGCGAACGGACCGAGGCGCTCCTGCCAAGGGACGCTGGCGCTCGTGCGCGGGCTACGCAGTGGCTTATTGCGGCGCTAAATTCCATCGAACCGCACATCATGAACGTCGCGGTCCTCGGGCTGTTCTATGCCGATCAGGAGTGGGCGAAGCTGCGCCGTCCAAGTGCGGTCCAGTTCGCGCGCCACCGACTACACTGCCTCTCCAACGCGTTGGGTGATAAGGACTATCTGGACGGCACGCGCTTTACAGCCGGCGACCTCATGATGACGACCGTGTTGCGCATACTTCCCGAACTCATTGTTGACCAGAATCTGACGGCTTACGTCGAGCGCTGTACCAGCCGCCCGGGTTTTAAGCGCGCTCTTGACGCGCAGATGGGCGACTTCAAACAAGCCGCATGACGGACCTGCTATTCAACCGCGGCTGAAGTAGACCTCTCCGCCCCTTCTTTGGCGGAGGGGTAGTCGCACCTTTGCTCACCTGGTGGTGCCAGGTCAACATGGCCCACTCGCTGCTCACTGTTCTGCCGTCCCGTGCGAGTGCGCGTGAGTTAGATCAATTCCAGATTGTAGCGTCCATCGTCCAGCGAGCCAGAGTTTGACCGCAACGCGATTACCCGCCGTTCGGGGAGTAGTATCTGCCTGGTACCTGGTCAGCCATCGATGCTACCCCGGGGAGAATCCAAATGGCCATCAGTCGATCTTGGGCTCATCAAGCGGCCGTCTGTTCGTTGCTGCTCGCGGGTTTTTGGGGGGCGACCGCAACGCTCGCGGCCGAGGCCCGGGTCGGTGCGGACGTGGCCCGGATCACGATTCTCTACGACGCGTTCGGCAAACCTTCCACCATGGAGAAGGACTGGGGTTATGCTGCGCTCATCGAATATGGCGGCAAGCGCATTCTTTTCGACACGGGCGACAGCCCGGAAATTCTCGCCAAGAACGCCAAGGCAAAGGGAGCCGATCTGTCGCGACTCGACTTCGTCGTGCTCTCGCATCGGCACAGCGATCACATGGGCGGGTTGGATTACCTGCTGCGCGTCAATCCGAATGTGAGGATTTACGCCCCGAAAGAGAACTTCGGCATATACGGCTCTTCGTTACCGGGCACGTTCTACCGCCGTGACGAATCATTGGCGCCGGAGCAGCGCTACTACGACGGTTTACCCCCGCCCGTCATGAAGTTCGGCAGCGCATGGCCGCACGCTCACTTTGAGTTGGTCGAAAACACCATGGAGGTTGCACCCGGCATCCACCTCATCTCACTCGTTTCCGATAAGCCCGGCACGCTGGAGCTGCGAGAGCTGTCATTGGCAATCGAGACGCCTGACGGGCTAGTACTGGTCGTCGGCTGCTCGCACCCGGGGATCGAGAATATCGTTCATGCGGCGGTATCCATCAACAAACATATTCATCTCGTCATCGGCGGGCTCCATCTCGTCACGGCGAGCGACTCGGATATCGCCAAGGTGGTCGCGAGCTTGCACGACACTTGGAAGGTGGACTATGTAGCTCCCGGACATTGCACGGGCGAACCCAGCTTTGCCGCGCTCAGCAAGGCATTCGGCGATCGATACTTGTATGCCGGATTGGGTAGCCGGTTGTCGTCCCGTACTTTGGCGCGATAGACCGCAGCTCTTGAGCTGGCGTTACGAGCTTCCCGCCAATCCAGGCTGTGTCTGGGTCCGCAGCTGGTGGCCCCCGGAATGTACACAGCGTCGCCGCGCGCGATAAGATGGTCAATCGACGGAGGTTGTCCGGAAAAGCGAACAATGGCGGAGCTGGGTGAGCTGGCGGCGTTTGTCGCGGTAGCACGCGCGGGCGGCTTTCGGGAGGCGGCGCGGGCAAGCGGCAATAGCGCCTCCAGTCTCAGCGAAGCCCTGCGGAGACTCGAGGCCAGGCTCGGCGTCCGGCTACTCAATCGCAGTACGCGGAGCGTTGCGCTAACCGAAGCAGGTGCGCGTCTCCTCGATCGGCTCGGTCCGGCGCTGTTGGAAGTTGAGTCCGCGTTGGATGTCGTCAACCGCTTTCGCGATCAACCGGCAGGAACGCTTCGGCTGAATGTGCCCACCGTTGCGGTTCGCCTCGTCCTGCCGCGCATCGTGCCACCCTTCCTCGCCGCCTATCCAGACATCCGCCTCGAGGTGATCACCGAAGATAGCTTCGTAGACGTGCTGGCAGCGGGGTGCGATGCGGGAATCCGCTATGACGAGCGGCTCGAGCAGGACATGATTGCCATTCCTATCGGCCCTCGAAAGCAGCGCTTCGCCACCGCGGCGTCGCCGACCTATCTCGAGCGGCACGGTCGTCCAAAACATCCGCGAGAGCTGCTCGAACACGCATGTATTCGTGGTCGGTTCGCGAGCGGCGCGATACCCGACTGGGAATTCGAACGAAACGGCGAGGTCGTGAAGGTCGATCCAACCGGCCCGCTGATCGTTCGGATCGGCGTAGCGATGGACCTTGCTGTCGATGCGGCGGTTGCCGGCAGTGGCGTGATCTACCTGTTTGAGGATTGGCTGCGCCCGCACCTCGACAGTGGTGCCCTGGAGCCCGTGTTGGAACCTTGGTGGCAAAGCTTTTCAGGGCCGTTTCTCTATTATTCGAGTCGTCGCTATCTTCCCGCTCCCCTGCGCGCCTTCGTCGATTTCACCAGTTCATTGCGTTCGGACTCGAGCCGGCAGAAGCGACGCAGCCGAAGTTGAAAGCCCACCGTCATTGGGTTGGCTCAACGGCGCCGGAGTGCAGGCCCCACGATGTTATCTGAACTGCTGTCGCGGCGCCCGCGTACACTACCCGACTGTAGCACTCGAGATCTGGCGGACATGAAGGGGCAAAGAAACGTGGTCACTTCGGTACGAGACCTGACCGAGCCAAGATTCTGGCGCGATGACACGCTTCCGTTTATCGAAGCGCGTTCAATTCACGATGCTCGCAAGGTCTGCTACGCCAAGCACGCACATGAAACGTTCTCCATTGGAATCGTCACGAGCGGCCGCTGTACCTACTTGAACGGGAAAACGCGGGAACGCATCGGTGCCGGAACTGTGGTGGTCATGAACCCGGGAGACGCACATGCCTGCAATCCGAGCCACGACGAGCTGTGGTCCTATCGTATGCTCTACGTTGACGTGCCTTGGCTGATCGGCATTCAACAGGACCTTGGCATTAGTGCAAATCATCGCTTCCGACCGTTCTCGACAACCGCCACGATGCAACCCGAGCTATACGCGGGGCTGCATCGCCTGTATCAAATCCTAACCGACGAGCAAGCGGAGCGCCTGCAGAAGCACAGCGCGGTACTGACGTTCATGGCTGAAGTCCAACAGGCGCTAAGTCCCGCGCCGACCGTGCCGCGACACGGACATCACGGCCTCGTGCGCGCGGCGGAATTCATAAGGCACAACCGCACGCGCTCGCTCAAGCTGGAGGAGATCTGTGCCGCGGCTAATCTGTCACCTTCGTATTTGATTCGGGGGTTCAAGGACAAATACGGGCTGACGCCGCATGCATACCTCACCAATTGCCGCATTGAATTCAGCCGCTCGCAACTTCGTCGCGGTCGGCCGATAGCCGAAGTGGCCCTCGCGGCGGGATTCTCGGATCAGGCGCACCTGCAACGAACTTTCAAGAAGCTTGTCGCAGCCACACCGGGCCAGTATCGGGCCTGAACTGCATACGGCCGTTCCGGGTGCAAAGGTAATTTCCTTCAATACGCCTCCACCCCTTGCCGCATAGGCTTGTTACCTCGTTAACGGAGGGTCCGGGATGCACTACCAGCTTGCCGAAATTAATGTCGCGACGTTTCGTGTGCCGATGGCCGATCCCGTGAATGCCTACTTCATTGCCAGTCTGGATCGCGTGAATGCGTTAGCGGAATCGGCGCCGGGATTTGTATGGCGATTAGTGGGGGAAGGCAATAACGCAGTGGACATCCAAGCGTTTGATAATCCCAATACCAACATTAACATGTCGGTGTGGAGGGACCTGGACGCTCTGGCAAATTTCGTCTATCGCAGCGAGGGGCACCGGGAAATCATGCGTCGCCGCAGAGAGTGGTTCGAGAGCATGGAATTTCATTTAGCGTTGTGGTGGGTTCCCGCGGGACATCATCCAACGATCGCCGAAGGAAAAGCCCGACTTGAAACGCTGTCGCGAGTTGGACCTTCGGCCTATGCGTTTCTATTCAATAAACCATTTCCCGCGCCGGATGCCGCTCCAGTCTCGCCGCGACTAGACAAATGTGCGTAAGGGTGCCCGAAGTCGTCGTCGCGCTAGCCGTGGTCATTGCCATCATGGCGGCCTACGCAGCACTTGGCCGCAGGCCATAGCATCGATATGAATAGCCGCCGGGGTTGCCGGCGCGCAGTTTGCACAAGTGGACGGCTGGTAGCCATCACTTGGCCATGTGCAGACTCCGATCTGGCCGGTCACCGATTGGTGCCAACCGATGATCGGTTTATGGATGCAGCTTCTCGTGGCATGCCAACATCTCTACGAACTGCGCGATACGCTTCGCGCGCGTCTCGGGCTTCTTGGCCGTTTGCACGCGCCACAGCACGGCATAGCGATTGGTGGCGTCCAGGGTTTCGAAGAAGGCCTTGGCCTTTACATGGGTGTCCAATGCCGCCTGAAGGTCTTGCGGTACGGTGGCAGTGCTTGGAGAGTCATAGGCATCGGCCCAGCGGCCGTCGGTTTGCGCTCGCTTCACCTCCCTCAGGCCGGCAGCTTGCATGCGCCCTTGTTTGATGAGCGCGAGTGCCTTCGCGCGATTGATTTTCGACCAGATGCTCCGCGCACGTCGTGGGGTGAAGCGCTGCAGCCAGCCTTGCGCGTCCAGAGCCTTCTTTTGACCGTCGATCCAGCCGAAGCACAAAGCAGTTTCAAGCGCTTCGGCGTAACTAACGGTCGGATGCTCGGCACCGCGCTTCGCGACCACCAGCCAGACGCCGTCGGAAGTGTTGTGGTGCTTGCGTAGCCATGTTTCCCAGGACCGCTGGTTAGTAAATCGACGCGCCGGAGTGTCGGGTTTGGATTTTGGTGTCGTCACCAACGTAGTTTGCCCTATGACTACTCTTCATGACAGACGGGTACTGCACTTACGGTGTCGTTCCGGCAATTTTAGACCTTCTGCCACTCTCCCCGTCAACGCATGGATGGCAATCTGCAGCTGACCGGAGGATTCGACGGCCGCGGGTGCTGCTTTAGTCTTCAGATTCCAGTGGGAACCTGCAGTTGCCTACATCTCGTACGCCTTTGCCCCCAGAATCCGTTCGAAGCCATCAACATCGCCGATGATGGCCTCGCCCACGAAGCGCATTGTTTCCAATGAACGAGCGCCGGCCTCTGCATTTCCACTCCCGCAAGCATCCGCAAGGACGATGGGGACAAAACCCAGGTCTGTGGCGTGCCGCACGGTTGGCTCGATGCCAATTTCCAACGCGATGCCGATTATGGCGACACCGAGGAGGTCGCAGTCCTTCAGTACGTAGGACAGGGGAGTGCCCTCGAAGGCCGACATGGACAATTTGTCGAAAACCAACTCGTCGGCGGACGGCTCGAGCTCCGGCACGATTTGAAAGGCGGGAGATCCCCGCAGGAACCACGATTTCACAGCTTCGGGGTCAGTAGTTCGCTGCCAGGCCATCGCGGTCCGCAGCTGGGTCGTTCCCATCCACTTTTTTGAACAGGACAGGTGACGCGTGAAAACTACACGCATGCCCGCACGTCGAGCTGCGGCTAGCGCAACCTTGCAGCGTTCGAGTATCCGAGCACCTTCTCGGATTTGACTTGCAATGCCGACCTGCATGTCATAGATCAGCAATGCCGTGCGTCGTGGGTCGCATAGTTGTTCGAGCGTGGCTGGAAGAGGCAGGCCGTAAGTCTCCTTCACTTCGTATCACCCCTTGGTGCGGTCAAACGGCTCGGCGACGTCCACGGCAGGATCGAACAGAAATTCGAGCGGCAGCGGGGCCCCAACCGGGATGTATTGCCATTCGATGAGGCCAGCTTTGCTGAGAGGGAAATCGGCGACGTACTGTTGGGCCTGCGCGAGGTCGGTACATTCGAACACAATAACTACGCCGCCTACATCGGTGCGCATGTAGTTCTCCCGTACGATGCCCGCTTTCCAGAGGCGCCAGACGTTGGATACTTCTTCGCGCAAATGCGGCTTGAGGTCCTCGAGAGTGACGCCGGGCTTGAAGTTATCGTAGGCAATTATCTTCATCTGCTTCCTCCGCGAAAGCAGGCGACGCTAAGTCGTCAGGGGTGGCCAGTTCAACGCACCAATTGGTGCGTGCCCGGATGCCGCCGGGCTCGTACCCGTCAGTCAGGACGGCTTGATTTCCACTTTCAATTCTGCCGCCGCTGCCTTGCCCCAGTCGTACAAAGCCTGCAGCAGGGGTCTGAGGGATTCCGCGCGCCCCGTCAGCCGGTAGACGGCGTGGGGCTTACCCGCAACACCTCGACGTTCCACCAAGCCTTGCACTTCCAGATCGCGCAACCGCTCCGTGAGCATCTTGGTACTCAGGTTCGGGATCAGCTTTCGCAATTCGCTGTACCGGTACGGGCGCTCCTTCAACCTTGCCAATATGACCGGTTTCCATTTCCCCCCGAGCAGCTCGAGCGATAGCTCCACAGGGCAGCCAAAGCGTTTAGCAAGGCGCTTCACACATCCTCCTCCGATCCGCTGGGCAAACGGGGTCGCCTGCTCTGGGCTCCTGTGTTCGAAAGAAATCTCCGACGCAACTTACGCCGGCGGGCGCTAGGACTGCAGCCCGCAACGCTTCATCCGACAGTGGCAGTTGCTCGCCTTTGAACGTCTTCATACCTCAATCGTGCCGCCTCAAGGCTGTTCCATGCCTCCACTTTGCGCTGAGTGAGGGCTGCCCGCTCATGCGTGGCGATGGGTGGCAAAGAATTAATATCCTGGGTTGCACGTTCGTATTCGCGATACGCGTTCTCGAGTTCGCGTCGCGCCTCCTCAACGTCAGCCTGCATAGGTGTCGTCACGGGAACTCCCCCCAAGCCTCCCGACATGGTTGGATTGTACTCCCGGGGATTCCGCAAGCGTGGGCGAATCTCAGTGCCGTGAACCGTCGTACCGTGACCGTCTACGTCGCCGCATTAGTGCGCTGGCCGGCGTTGTAGGAATTCGGAGAGTTCGGCGATTACGAGGCCTGGCCCAGTCGACGTGACGCGATCAAGCTGGCATACACGTCTACATAGGCGCGCGCCATGCTTTCCGCCGTGAAACGTTGATCGAAGCTCGTACGCACGGCGCGCCGATCGAGTTGGTCCACGGCGCCGATCGCGCCCAGCGCTTCTTCTTCGGAATGCACGATAAACCCGTTAACACCATGTTGCACCACTTCCGCGACGGAACCCCCGTCAAACGCGACGACCGGCGTGCCGCACGCCATCGCCTCTATCATGACCAGTCCGAACGGCTCAGGCCATCTGATAGGAAACAACAGCGCGCGCGCGTTGCCAAGGAACTCGGATTTTTGGGCATCGCCCACCTCGCCGACGAATTCGATCAAGGGGGGATCGACCAGCGGCTCGACGACCGATTCAAAGTATCCCTGGTCCGCGCTGTCAATCTTCGCCGCGATACGCAGCGGAATTCCCGCGCGCTTTGCCAGACGAATCGCCACCTCCGGTCCCTTCTCGGGCGAGATCCGACCCAGGAAAGCCAGGTAGCCGCCCTTGGGACACTCAGTGAACGCATGCAGATCAGCCGGCAGACCATGAGGCACTGTGGCCAACCACTTCGCACCCATAAGCGGCCGTCTCTGGAAGTCCGAGATGGATACCAACCCGAAAGACGGCCATCTCTCGTAGGTCATCGGCAGGTCCTTCAGATCGAGCCGATTGTGCACGGTTGTAACGCTCTTTTGCGCGTATTGCTCGAACATCGGGAAGTGCATCATCTCCACATGAAAATGCAGAATGTCGAAATGAGTAGCGCGCCGTTTGACCTCGGACAGCATTGCCAGGTGAGCTGCCATTTCTGATTTCAACGGCTCATCATCCAGCCGGATCGCCTGGTCGCGGGCTGCAACCAACCTTGCCTTGGTGCGTGCATCGCCCGCAGCAAACAACGTGACATCGTGTCCCAAGTCAACCAAGGCATCACACAGATATGCGACCACGCGCTCCGTGCCGCCGTAGAGTTTTGGAGGCACTGACTCGTACAAAGGTGCTATTTGGGCGATCTTCATCGCACTGGCTCCCCCCCTAGTGGATGCGTTCGCATCGAAAGTTTAGCTCCACCATCACGGCATGTGCAGCATGTGCCGCGCGTTGCGGCTGCGGTAGCCGGTGAGTTGCTCAACTGCGTGTCGGAGAAGTCCGATAAAATAGACATGCGCCGGTGCCAACTGTGGCACGCAGATGTTGCCCAGGGGGGCGCTACCTGCTCTCCAACCGCCGCCGCCGCTCTGTGGCGCGTCCGCGCCAAGTCGGACTGATGATCCCGCTACCTTCCGGGGGCACGACATTTTGCGCTTGCGAAGGCCAAGCGAGACAGCGCGCTTGTTCGCCCTACGGCTGTTGTCGGAGCCGCAAACGCTCTTCGTTCCAAATCGACTCGCACTGCGAGTGAAAGCGCACGACTTTCGGGCGCGGCGCACCGGGCCGGATGAACTCCAATTCACACTCGATTTCGGATGCGAGGATAGGGGCGTCGCATAGCGCACACTTGAAGCTGGAGCCTGTGCCGGCGTAACTCCTGTGTGGGCCGTGGCTCGGCAGCTCCCCGCGCTGCATTCGCTCTTTTGCCAGCACGTGTAACATGGGTTACCTCCGCACAGGTCGAGCTTTCTTGTTCATGCAGAGCATACGGCCACGGCGCTAAAAATCAAGAACCCCCCGGTTCTTATGCCCATCGGGCTGGGGTCTTACCTCATCGACGACTCGGGGCGCGAGGCCGTGGCTTGGCTCGCGGCAAAGGATCACCCGACGGGCTGTATGCCGGCGGGCTGTAGAAATTCAAGGTCCGCAATGGCGTGCGGCCGTCATTGCGAATCTCGTGCTCATCGCCGTGCTCGATGAGTATCACCGTCCCCTGTCTCAGCCGATACCGCCGCCCGTTCACTTTCGCCACCCCACTGCCGTCAACCACGTACAAACACTGATCGGCGCCATGGTGGCGGTTGCCGGGACCGCCTTCGGCCTCTCCAGGGGGGAGCACCATCTCGGCTGCCTGGCATCGTCGGTTGCTGACCGCGACGCGAAAGCCGCGGCCGAATCGGAGTGACTTGCGTTTCATGGGTCGTCTTCGCAGCTATCTCACCAAAGGCTGTTCGTATTTCCACTGGTGTTTTTTGCCAGTTGAGTTCCGGCGGAACACTGAAGAGCACTTGCTGTGCCCGAGGTAGTGCTCGTTTATGGCAAAGCTTAAGTACAAGATGTGCGATGTGCTCGATCTTCGATAACGCGTCCCACGCTTGGTAGTGCGCAGCTAACTGGCTCGCGACTAAAGGCCCCGCGCGGTTGGTCGGTGCGGCAGGGACCGTATCAACAGAGGCGGGGCCAGGCGCACACGAGCGAATCACTGCCCCCCCAGGCGGCGTCATGGTAATTTGCTGCTGGTAAGCTATCCGTGCATCCCGCAAGTTGGTAGTCGGCCTGCACGCAGCTACCCGCGGTGATCCCGCGGCAAAAAACTGAATAAAACTTGCCCTGGGTCTGGCAACTAAAGCACGAAATCGGCGAGCGCCTGCGACGCTGGTAACGGAGATGCGCGAGATTGTCTGAGAGCACTATCCCGGTAACTGGGCCTGCAAAGCCACACCTCCTTTTTGTAGAGGACGAAGCCACGGTCCGAGAGCACTTGGCGCAGCGTTTGTCCGACGAGTACCTGGTCGATACGGCCGGAAATGGTACAGAGGCGCTCCTGGCGGTCATGCGCGCGAAGCCTTCGCTCGTTGTAACTGACATCGTTATGCCTGACATGGATGGTGTCGAGCTGCTCAAGACGTTGCGGCAGACGCCGGGCACTCAGGGCATTCCGGTGCTGCTGATTTCAGGACGGGCCGCAGATGAGCATCGGATCGAGGGGTTTAAGCAGGGAGCGGACGGCTTTCTCGCCAAGCCGTATACCGAGCGGGAGCTCCGAGCGCTGATTGGGTCAATGCTGCGTTCCGCCAAGATGCGCACGGATGCTGCGGCACGTGTCGCTCGGGAGCAGGCCGAGCAGCAGGCCGTCATCGAACGCGCCACGCTCCTGGAAAGTATTACGGATGCCTTTTATGCCTTGGACGAGCGCTGGTGCTTCACATATGTGAATCAGCGGGCGCTCGACCATTTTGGTAAGCAGCGAGGTGAGGTGCTAGGCAAATGCTTGTGGGACGTCGTTCCCATGGCCAAGGGATCTACCTTGGAGGAACAGTATGAGTACGCTGCTCGCGAGCAGCGCTCGGTATCCTTCGAGGCCCTTTCACCTGTGACCGGGCGCTGGGTCGAGGTCCGTGCCTACCCGACGCGCCAGGGATTGGCCGTCAATTTCCGCGACATCGCTGAACGCAAGCAGATGGAGGCGGATCTCAAGCGCGCACTTGCCGAGCTCCGCGCTCGTGAGGAGCAGCTCAGAGAGAATCAACGGCAGCTCGCCTGGGAAGTGGATTCGATGCGGCGCCTCCATGAGCTGGTGAATCGTCTACTCGGATGTAACGATCTGCAAACCGCGCTGGAGGAGGTGCTGGATGCTGCTATCGCTCTTCTGGAAGCCGATATGGGTAACGTGCAGCTCTTCCATCCACAGACGGGTGAGTTACAGATCGTCGCTCATCGCGGCTTCCAGCAAGACTTCCTCGATCACTTCCGAAGTGCTGGGGCCGATCAGAGCGCGGTGTGCGGGCGAGTTGCAGCGCGCAAGCAGCGGGTGATCGTCGAGGATGTGCAAGTTGATCCGGATTTTGCGCCGCACCGGGCGGTTGCGGCATCCGCCCGTTTCCGTGCAGTGCAATCTACGCCCGTCACGAGTCGCAACGGCGAGCTGCTGGGTGTGCTATCGACTCATTTCCGTAATCCGCATCGTCCCGCGGAAAGCGCCCTGCGGATGGTCGATTTGTATGCGCGCCAGGCCGCGGAATTCCTCGAGCGCATGCGAGTCGAAACATCCCTGAAAGAAGCTGATCGGCGCAAGAGCGAGTTCCTGGCCGTGCTTGCGCATGAACTGCGCAATCCGCTGGCGCCCATCCGCAACGGACTGGCGATCCTGCGCGTGCGGGCTGCCGCGGATGAGAAGTTGCAGCGGACTGTGGAAATCATGAACCGTCAGGTTTCACATATGGTGCATCTGGTCGATGATCTGTTAGATGTCAGCCGGATCACACGCGGACGCGTCGCACTCAAGCGCGAAAAGATCTCCTTGCAGGCTGTGCTCACCGACGCGGTCGAGGCCTCGCGGCCGGTCATTGAGGCGCACGCGCATGAGCTGGTCATCGAGGTAAATCCCACGGTTCCTGTCATCGTGCATGGTGACCCGCATCGGCTTGCTCAAATATTTTCAAACCTCCTGTCGAACGGTGCGAAATACACGGATCGTGGTGGCCGAATCACCCTCTGCCTGGCGCGCGAAGGGCAGGAGGCTGTGGTTAGCGTGCGCGACACTGGAATCGGTATTCCCCCCGATGCTCTCGAGCGCGTGTTCGAAATGTTTTCTCAAGTGCGACCCGACGATGCTCGCGCAGACGGTGGTCTTGGCATTGGCCTTTCATTGGTTCGCACGTTAACGCACTTGCATGGTGGTTCGGTGAGTGCCGCAAGCGCAGGACCGGGTGCCGGGAGTGTGTTCACGGTCCGTTTGCCCGTCCTGATTTAGCCGCGCTTGACAACGCATGCATATACATTTATCATGCAGCCATGATGACTCACATGGAACTACAAGCACTCCCATGCTACTGCGCAACCCTTCGCCAAGCGGCGAGGGCGGCTACGGCACTCTACGAGGAGGTGCTGGGCGATAGTGGGGTTCCGCTCACACAGTTCACAGCGTTGCAGGTGATGGCGAGGTCTCCGAACCTGACCACCACCGAGCTGGCGGAAGTGATCGGCATCGACCAGACGACGGCGACCCGCACGCTCGCTCATGTAAAGACGGCAGGGTTGGCGCGCACGTCTTCGGCCGGGGACCGGCGTGAGCGGCGTTGGGTGCTGACCGCTGAGGGCGAGCGCACGGTACGCAAGGTGATGACGAGGTGGGAAACGGCTCAAGCTGCCTTCGAGGCGCGCCTTGGCTCCGCAAATGCCGCGGCGTTGAAGCAGTCGGCTTACCTCGCCGCGCGAAAGTTACTTTCAAGATGAGGGTCTGCGTTTTTTTAACCATAAACATGCATATACATGCAAGTAGAATCTCAGTCAGCAACTGCAAAGCCAGGAGAAGGTCATGAACACACTGAAATCAATCAATACTCGCAAGCTGCTTGTCGTACCCGTGTTTGCCGCGTTGGCGGCGTATGCGCAGGCTTCGCAGGCGGCCGACGGCATGGGCGATACGCAGACTCAGGTGCGCACCGTCCTGGAAGGCGCACGTCCTAGCATACACTCGACCCGCTCAAACGGTGGTCCGTCCCGCGCTGCCGACATTCAGGAAAACACGCGGCAGGTTCTGCTGGGTGCCGACCGCTCGAATACAGGTGTCAGGATTGTCGGCGGCCGGTCCACCGCAACTCCTAGCGCTGCGCCGGGTGTCAACAACGACCATGGCGGTGGGGACAGCGTGCAGAGACAGACCCAGCGGGTGCTCTTTGGTCGCGCTGCCTCATGAGGAAGGGCGTTTAAGCCCCGCGCCGTGGTCCTGCGTGCGCGGGGATACACGCTGCCAGCCCACGGGCCGCGTTCAACGCCCAATGGGGTGGGGCGAAGGGAGGCAGGCGGACTCGTCAATTCCAACAAAAAATCCCCGCTTGCGCGGGGATTTCGGTCGCTTGCGATGTGGAAGAGTGTCTTCTACGTTTTTATTCAAACGGCGTGGTATTCGAACTTAATAGTCCTGCAATCCACGCTTTCTTGTTATCCGTCGTATTCGTTGCTGATCTGATTTCGCGGTTCACGATGTAGTAAGAGCAACAGCCGTGCCATTACGGGGCGTTGCTTCCGCGATTTAACATCTCCTGATGCGATTGGCACGCAAGTGTGACGTGGTATGCGTTGCGCGGGTGCAAATCCAACGAGTCAGCGCATTCGCCGTTTGGCCGTTCACGCACCCGTAGTCGAATTCCCGTGCGACTGTAAAGATCCTCGACGGACTTGCCCGGCCCTGATGGGCGATGCGTCACGCGAGCTTCCCTAAGTCGCTGATTGCTCACCGCCTTTCGATTGCACGAGCCTGTAAGTAAAGCCGACGCAGGACAGTGCACCTCGATGTGCAGGTGCACACGATCGCTGGATATCGTCTCTTAGCCGGTTGCCGCGGAAGTCGCCCCCTGAACAGCCTGGCACGAAGCGACGCGTGCCTGCGACCGGCCTCGTTCCTTTGCTTCGTACATGGCCGAGTCAGCTCGGCGCAAAACCACTTCCGCGGTGTCTCCGGGGCCGCTCGGCAGCGCGATGCCAATACTGGCGCTCACGTGCGCGAAGTTGCCGCTGCCGAGGTCAATCGGCTGGTTGATTCTCTCGATCATGCTATCCGCGATCTGTTGTGCCTTCGCAGGGGTCTCGACACCGACCAGCACGGCCAGGAACTCGTCGCCGCCATGCCGACCGACGAAATCGGTGCGGCGAACGGAGTCCTCCAGGATTCGCGCGACGTGGCTCAACACCTGGTCGCCCGCCTCATGGCCAAAGGTGTCATTGACCTGTTTGAAATAATCGAGGTCGATCCGCAGGAGCGCCGTTTCGCTCAAACGCTTGAGCGATGAATGATTGAACAGATCGGTGAGGTTCGTCTCGATACCCCGCCTGTTGAGCAGGCCTGTGAGAGCGTCGTGTGTCGCCAGGCGGCGAGTGGAGAGCTCCCTGTGTTTGCGGTCGGTGATATCGTTGAGCACACCCTGCAGTATCGTCGGGCCGATTGGGTTGATCGATAGCTCCATCCACTCACTCCTCGGGGAGCTCGCCCGCGTGAGCTCGAGGTCGATCTCGTGCTGCTGACCGCTCGCCAGACACTTCTGCAGCAATTGGTCAACCTGCGGGCCGTGGGGCCTCAGCACTTCCTGCAACCGTTGCGGAGCGTCCTGCGTCTGCCCCCCGGCTATTTCGAGCATGCGGGCGAACGCCGGGTTCCAGGATTGCATGATGCCGCTCGGCTCGATGACGAAAATGCCGGTTTCCGCCTTGTCGAAAATGAGCTTCATCTTGCGCTCTTGCACCTGGTGCTCGATGCGCAGCTCACGCTCCGTGTCAAGCAACGTAGTCAGGCGGCCAATGAGTGCATTCACATCCGAAACGAGCCGGCCGATCTCGTCGGTCTTGTTCCCGCGGGGGATACGCAACTGCATGCCCGTGCTGACCTGCAGGCGATGAAGTTCGTCGGAAATGCCTTTGATGGGACGCGTGATGAGCAGGAAAACAACGAAAGCAACCGCCACCGCAACCAGCGCGACCTGCAGGCCCAAGACCAACGCAGTGTTCCAGCTATAACGTCGTGCGTGGGATCGAATCTCAGCATCTGAAGCGTACAGCGAGATTTCCCCAACCCGAATGGACTTGTCAAAGGGAGAGTGAATCTGCCGCGAGATAACCGTGAATCCAACGAGCATTGCCGCAGTGGTCGCAGCGCGTGGGCTTTCGTATAACGTATTGTCGCCCGCCGAAATGCGAACCGCCGTTACCGAATGATTGCTCAGCACGCCTTGCGCGATCTCCTTTGCAAGCGTGCTGTCGCCCAGAAAGCACGCAATGCTCGTCGTGGTCTCAACTGTGGAGAGCAGCTCTTGCAGTCCAACCTGTAGACGAGCCTCCTCATTCTTTTGCGCGCGAATGGATGCTACCGCCATGAACATGAGTCCCAGCAGGAGGGACAGCGCGAGTATCGAGAGCGTGGTGCGCGCGACGATGCTGTCGGGCGTGAAGCGATGAAGCCAACCGCTCGGGATGTCAGGGCGTGAATTCAAGTACCACCTTCACGCGGCTGTCAACCGCCGTGCGATCCAAGTATGCAATCGCATTGGGATTCGTGGCGACGAGGTCGAGCGCGGTGCGTATATCGGGAACGGGAAAAGGCGGTGCGGCCTGGCCCGAAAACACGAGCCGCGCCCAGTAGGAGCTCATCTGCGCGAGATCCTTTCCCACCAGCTGCAAATAGAAGTCGTTGCGCTCCGGCGCGCCGTTGCGCAGATCTATCGGTATGGCGAGCGCACCGGAGGGCAGCTTGCGGTTGCGGCCGAGGAAAATGTCGACAATCTGGTTGCGGGTGAGGTGCTCGATGCCGCTGGTGGGATTCACGATGATGACAAGATTCCCGGCGGCGGCAGTCCGCATGTTGAGCACCGCTGCCAGCAGCAGAAGTGCGAAGGCATGTCTCATGATTCAGAATACACTGCGTGCGAGAGCGATGCCGGACGCCAGTCGCAGGCTTGGAGCGGTGTTGTATCAGTTGTGCGGTAGCAGCAATCACGGTCTGGGGTTTTTGAATTGCGACATACCATGCTGCCCTGCGGAACTCCAACGTTATCAGCCGCGCCACTGCCCACCGTGTTCGCACGGTCCGCGCTGCGCGCGAGTGGCGCTATGGTAACCGGGTGGGCGGGTAAAAGGTAACGTGTCAGGCGGTGAGCTTTCGAGTTTGCTGCACAGCAGCCCGCGGACGGACATTGCTGCGGCATGTCGTGGCTAGTTCGCTGTTTGGGCATAAGCTGCGCCGAACTCAACTCAGGTGACCGGCAAACGATGAACAATTCGACACCGTGGCCAAGGGGCAGCCTGTGCGTGTTTTGCCTGTTTGTGTTTGGAATGGCGGCCCACGCAGAGGAAGCCGGCACGCCGCTTGGGAGTGAGTCGGCCAAAGATACTGAATTCCTCACGGCATTGGAGGAATTTGTGGTCACGGGCTCGCATATCCGCGGCGGCGTGGCTCCGGCATCATCGATCATCATCATTGACAAAGAGGAGATCAGGCGCAGCGGCTACGCCTCGGTGAGAGAGTTGATCAACAGTCTGCCGCAGAACTATGCGGGCGGAATGTCCGAGAATACGAGCACCCTGCCCAATATAGATGCGAGCAGGAATGTGGGGGCCACCACGACGGTGGACCTGCGGGGCTTGGGTGCCGGTTCGACTCTGACACTTCTGAACGGCCATCGCCTTGCGCCCAACGGCGAGGGTTACGCGGTCGATGTCAGCTCGATTCCGCTTTCTGCGATCAGTCGTATCGAGATACTTACGGATGGCGCATCCGCGGTATACGGGTCTGATGCCGTGGGTGGTGTAGTCAATATCATTCTGGATGACACTTTTGATCGCGCCGAAACGCAACTGCAGTATGGAGGCGTGACGAGCGGCCACATGACAGAGGCCCGGGTATCGCAGGCCTTCGTGGGGCGCTGGCGCTCTGGGAAGGTGCTCGGTACCTTGGAGTATTACCAGCGTGATCCGCTGCTCGCGAACCATCAGGGTTTCGCCTCCGAAGTGCCGCCATCGTTCTATCTCACCGCGGATCAGCACCGTAGCAGCGCAGTCGTGCATTTCGATCAGAAGCTGGCAGCTGCTACTACCGGGTATGCGGACGTGCTTGCATCCGACCAGACGAAGATACTGAATACCGTTTTCAGTACGATCCAGCGTGACAAACAAAGGACACTCTCGGTAGACGCCGGTGTAAATCGCCAGCTGCCGGCGGATTGGCTGGTTGAGTTATCAGGCCAGTACGGGCGCCAGACCGATCACCAGGCAGCCGTGCCTCTGCCACCGCAACTGGAAGCGGACTCGAGCTATGAGAACGAGATCTGGGGAGCGGATCTGAAGCTGGATGGGCCGTTGCTCAAGCTGCCGGGAGGAACACTGAAGGCTGCGCTCGGTTTGGGGTACCGGCGGGAGTCCATCGCCTCACAAGGTGGCGGTATCGACACCGCGTCGAGGAACGCCAAAAGCGTGTATCTGGAGGTGTCGGTGCCGCTGGTTGGAGCGCAGAACGCAGTCCCCGCCGTGAAGCATCTTGATTTGACCCTGGCGGGACGGGCCGAGCATTACAGCGACTTCGGTACCACCACCAATCCGAAAGTCGGCCTGGTCTGGGTCCCAAACGATAACCTGCAGTTGCGCGGAACCTGGGGAACCTCATTCAAGGCTCCCGCGCTGCTGGACAAATATGGTGCGATCCGTGCCGTGATATTCGATTTACCGGATTCTACCGGCACCACCCGGAGCCTCGTTTCACTAGGCGCCAATCGGGAGTTGGGGCCCGAGAAGGCGCACACCTGGACCCTGGGCGCGGACTACCGCCCCTCGTTCGTTCCCGACCTGACAGCCTCAGTGACCTATTTCGATGTGGTGTATCGAAATAGGGTTACGACGGTAGATCCCGACCTCTTCAATATACTTCCGAATCAAGCCATCTATCCGACAGCCGTACTCCGCAATCCACCACTGGCACTCGTAAACTCGTTTCTGGCGGATGCCACCGAGGTTATCAATTTTGTCGGCCCCTTCGACCCAGCCGAGATCGCGGCCTTCGTGCGTGACGTCCCATTGAATGTGGCGCTGTACAGGACCAATGGGCTGGATATGCTGTTGAGGTGCAACAAGCTCACGCGAGCCGGCCAATTCATGGCGAGCTTGAATGCAACGTACTACCTGAAGGCGGATCAGCAAGTCACCACAGAATCGGCGGCGCTTACCAGGCTGGACCGCCTGTTTTACCTGCCGGCATTCAGATACAGATTGAGCAGTGCCTGGAGCCGCGCGTCCTGGTCGATTGCGGCCTCAGTCAACTACACAAAACGCTACATCAACGATAGCGTGGATCCGGCGGAAGTGGTCGACGCATATACAACTGTGGACGCACAGGTGAGTTTTGCCCCAGTGGGCTTGTGGGATGGTAGCTTTCGGGTTGCCCTATCTGCAATCAACCTCCTGAACGAGCGCCCACCCTACGTCAACACACCGCTATTCCCCGCAGGCGTCCAGTTCGGTTTCGATGCTGCCAATGCCAGCCCCATCGGGCGGTTTGTGACACTGCAGTTGTCAAAGCGATGGTGATTGAGTTGCCGTTCGAACCCAACCTTCGGCGATCATGCAGGAGAGAATGGCTGGCAGAGGTTGCGCGCCACGAATGAGTTGCTGCTCGGTGAGCAGCTCACTAAGTTCCCGCCTGTCAATCACGCCGGCAGCTTCCAGCTGGCCATCGAGCAGAAAGGGCCGCAGGAATTTGAGATTGGTAATCACCAGGTCATTCCAATACGCATCCACTCCTCCCTTGGTGGTACGGGCGGCAATTGCGGCGGGTATCTTTTCCGAGAAGGCCAGGCGGGCGAGACCTCTGTCAGTGCCGCCGCAGGCCAGGACGTAAGAGGGGATTCGCAGACTGCATTCGATGAGGGGTTGAGAGATCAGGGGATGAACGAGATCGGCGTATTCGCAGATGTGGGCGTAAAAATGCTGGCAATCCACGATGTCGAATATGCGATGCAGCATTGCGAGAGGCAGCTCTGAAGCTCTTTCAACCCACGGATGCGCGGGCAAAACGGCGTTAAAGCCGGCGCGCAGAAAGGTTGGGGCCCTCTGCGTAACGTAAGGATCCACCCTGCCCGGAAACAATGTGAGCCCGGCAGCATGCAGGAGAACGTGGTACGCAGGTTTACGCAGCATCCTGGAACTGTCGGCCAGAACTCCTCCAAAACCGCGCTGCAGACCATGCCGGTGAAGAAATTCTGCTGCAATGGAAAAGTCGCGGCGCCGCAGGAACAGGTGATCGCCGCCCTGGCCGGAAAATATTGCCTCGGAATTTTGCGCGTGGGCTACCGAGGCCTGCATCTCTTCGACGGCCAGACGCAATGAAATCATTGCCGGTGATGGCAATCGCTGCTCGGGAAAGACGTTCGCCAGGTCAGAGGGAGGGTGATGGGGGAGCTCGGCCAATTGACAGTCCGCGCGAGATGCCGCCATACGGGCGAATCGCCGCTCATCCCCGTCGGACTCCGCAGTGTAGGCCGTGAAGCAATTGACTCGAGGTTGCGTCGGGCTGCTGCTCAGACAAGCCAGCACAATTGACGAGTCGAGCCCGCCCGACAAAGAATGCAGAATTCTGCGATAGCAGGAGGCCCAGGCATCGACGCAACATTCGACAGCGCTGCGCAACTCGGCTCGCGCCGCCCCCACTTCCTCCATCCCGGCGCCTGCGGCAATCGGGACCGGGTCCCACAGGAAGACCGGTTTGGATCCAGATGACTCGTGCGTCCAACACTCGCCCGCCATTACCTGCGAGATTTCCTTGAACCCTGTTTGCCTGCAGGCCATTTGCATGTATTGCAGGCAACTTCCGACATGTTCCCAATCAACGGTCAATTGCGCGGGAATCAGTTCCAAATAGTCCTCCAGGTGAGAGAAGAACACGGTGACGTGGTCTGTGTGCGTGTAAAAGCAAGGGAGTGCGCCGGTGGGATCGCGGATGACCCTGAGCTGTCCATTGGCGCCGCGAGAGAATGCAACGTATCTTCCCCAGTAGTGCTCAACAAGGTGCCTTCCGCTTGTGGACTGTATGTCCCGCGCTACCTGCTCCGTAAACGCCAGCTCCCTTGTGGCCTGAGTGCCGATACGATTGCAGAAGATCGTGCCCAATACGGTACCGGCATTCGCCAGCCCAATGGCTCCGTGCGTGCGTCGATTCGCTTCGCGCTGGAAGACAAGCAAACCTGCGTCAGAAAATGCGAGTTCCCACGGCTCAGCAGGGGGGCCGATTCGCCGCTCAATCGCAATTACAGCTCGCACGCCAAGCTCGTCAGCTGCGTTCCAATGGAGCGCCATGTAGCCGTACATGTGCTGTGTCCGAAATCGCTCAGGCGACCATGATGGGTGTGAATTGGTTGATGTGCTCGAGCGTGTCGCCCAGCACGGTGTCCTCGTGTTGTACCCAGCAATGAGCGTGGAAGGGTCGCATACTGACTCCAAATACGAGATTTGGATACAGGCCATGCAGTGCAAGGAACTCGAGTAACGCAAGTGAGTTGGGGAGACAGGCGTCCACCCTGTCAAATCTGGACCGACAGGATGCAAAGCGTTGCACGAGAGTCTCGAGTCCGGCAGGAACGCGGGCCGCGGCAGCCGATTTCCTGCGCTGGGTGACGTGCGCGATGTTCTTTTCGAGCGGTCTCCAACGTAACATCAGCGCGGACCGTGTGACCGCAAGAAAGACCTTGCAGGCGTCGGTGGCCGTGCAGTGGTATTCGTCGCCAACGGGCGCCGAGATGGAACGGGTGGGGCGTGCGATCTGTGCGACATTCGGAGTCGTGTACCCGAGCGGCACCAACGCAATCAGATTGCGTTGCTCCAGCTCGGTCAGCGTATGCGCAATATCGGCCGGGCGATCGGGAGGAGGATCTCGGATCACAAATGAGCGGCCGCTCAAGTAGGGCAGCAATGCCGCAGTTGCCGCGAGATCCAGGCACAGGTATTTGTCGCGCTCCAGATCGAGGAAGACTATGTGTCCGCCGGAAAGGCATGTGTATGCATGCTGGCAAATTGCATACTGACGCGGCATCTGAAGTGCGCCGTCGCGGACGCCAGGAATCGAAGTAGAGGCCCGCGGCGGCGTGTCAGGAAGGCGCCCGCGTTTCCACGGTCCTTCGTGGCTTCATTTTAATGCGGCTCTTTCTTGACGGGCGAAGAGTGGAATTCCAGTGACCCGCCTGGAGTTCCCTTCGTCTGCTTCGAGGCCGTACCGAGCTCGATGATCATGGTCATTCTCCTGAAGTCGCGTGAGTGTGGTTGAACGTCATCAACCTTGACGAGGCGACCATGGTCTGAAGGCACGGGCTCGTCAAGTACGTACTTGACGCGAAATCGAAACTGGAACGGTGGTGCATTGCGAGCAACGCGCTAGCCTGCGGCCTGGGAGGTGTCGCGCACTCGAGAAGCGCTCGTGGTACGTGGATGGCCTGCCGGTGTCAGGCGTTGTGTTGTTGGATTCCATTCCAGTGTCGAGGGTATCTATACGGACGCGGCGCGACTTGAGGGAGCGCGATAGGACCGCGAGAAGGCCTTGCGTACCTCGCGGACCTGAGCCCGCCCGAGGTGACAGCGCATTCATCTCATCAGTGAAGAGGCGATGGTCGTTCACTGCGCCGCTGCTCGAGCGCATAGCCGAGCCGGGAGCCGACTCGCTCAACCTGCACGAGAGTCTCCACACTGACTAAGGGGAGTGCCCGCGCCAATAGCTCGACCACTCCGTACATAGCCGTATCTGTCTTGACGGCAAACCACAGTCCGCCCTGCAAACCGGCGTCTGCTGCACGGAGGGAGCGTGGCATGCCCAGGTCCAACACGAGATCGGCCGTCCAGAGAGGTTTTCGGCTGCGCCAGACCTTTCCTGCATTACCGTGGTTGGTGGACTCGATTCGCGCTCGTCCCTGCTGGTCGAACGGCTGTCCTTCGGGGCCCAGACCACTCCAGCTTGCTACGGGTCGCAATGTCCGTAACTGCGCGTCGAACGCCCAGTAGGCCGCCCAGTCACAGTGTGCGGCGTGTGCCAGCCGCTCGAGAACGGCCTCAGCGACATCCTCGAGCTGCGAGGCGTCTCTTAGAAGTTCGAGGACGGCGCGTGTCGCCTGTTTCCACTGCATCGCTGGATCGTCCATCAGGGCCAGAGTGTATCTTCCGCAACTGCTGCATCTCGAGATACATGCATTATAATGCAGCGCATATCCGCATAGTATCTACTACTATTTGGGCTCTTATTTGGTTGCAATACCACCCTTGCCCACTTCATTTGTGATGCATAGCACCTTGCGGCTGCTTGCCGTCTCGCTCTTCGCGCTGCTCTGGATGATGGAGCCGATCGTCGCGCCGTCGGCGCCGGCCGCCGCCTTTCCGGTCACGGTGAGCGTCGATACCGCGAAACGGATCGGGGCATTGCCGCCGGTCTGGCGTTTCTTCGGGGCGGATGAGCCCAATTACGCAACTCGCCCACAGGGCGAGAGACTGTTGATGGAGCTTGGCAGCTTGCGGCCCGGTGAGGTCTATTTTCGTGCCCACAACCTCTTGACGAGCGGTGACGGGACGCCCGACTTTAAATGGGGCAGCACCAACATCTATACCGAGCGCGAGGGCAGGCCCGTCTACGACTACACAATTGTAGATCACATCATTGACACCTACCTGGAGCGCGGCATCCATCCTTATCTGGAGATCGGGTTCATGCCGCAAGCCATGGCGGCCGCGCCGGGCGCTGTGCCGTATCGCCGACCTTGGAAGCCTGGCGTGGACTATAAAGGCATCACCGCCGGGTGGTCGTATCCTCCGCGGGATTACGAAAAGTGGGCTGAGTTGGTCTATCAATGGACCCTCCACAATGTGGAGCGATACGGGCGCGCCGAAGTGGAACACTGGTACTTCGAGGTGTGGAACGAACCGAATCTGGATTTCTACTGGTCAGGCACACCGGAGGAATTTTATCGGTTGCACGACTATGCGATCGACGCGGTACGCCGAGCGCTTCCGAGCGCGCGAGTGGGCGGGCCGGATGTCGCTGGATCCGGCGGCGCCTTCATGGATGGCTTCCTACGTCATGTCACTACGGGAACCAACTATGCGACCGGCAAGGTCGGAACCCCCACTGATTTTCTCTCATTCCACGCAAAGGGACAGCCCACGTTGGTGGACGGCCACGTCCGCATGGGCATCTCCAACCAACTCAGAACGGTGGATGAAGCTTTCGCGAAGATCGCTGCCATGCCGGAATTGGCGCAGAAGCCGCTCGTCATCGGTGAGAACGATCCCGAGGGCTGCGCTGCCTGCCCGGGACCGCAGAACGCATATCGCAACGGAACTCTGTATTCGAGCTACACCGCCGCGAGCTACGCGCGACTGTGGGAACTGGCTCGGCGGCACGAAGTGAAGCTTGCAGGCGCTCTGACCTGGGCCTTCACCTTCGTGGATCAACCGTGGTTTGCGGGCTATCGCCAACTTGCAACCAACGGGGTCGGCCTGCCAGTACTCAATGTGTTCCGACTGTTCTCACGGCTGGGCGCCGAGCAGGTTGCGGCAACGAGCAGCGGCGAAGTGCCGCTCGAGCATATCGTGGCGGAGGGAGTCAGGAGCTCACCGGATGTCGGCGTGCTTGCGACACGCTCGGAGAATGGCAGCGTGGAAATTTTACTCTGGCATTATCATGACGATGACGTGCCAGGACCGACGGCTGAAGTGCATCTCATCCTCACTGGTCTTGTTCCCGGACTCGAACGCCATGCGCGCGTCTGGCGAATTGATGGCCAGAGCGGCAATGCATACACGGTCTGGCAATCCATGGGCTCACCGGGCAGTCCGACGAAACGCCAGGTCGACAGGTTGATTCGGGCGGGGGGAATGACGGCTCGGCAGGTCCGGATCGGGCCCCGAGGGCGCGACGGCAGCGTGTCGTTCGACCGCCGACTGCCTTTGCAGAGTGTTGAGTTGATCGAGCTGGGCGTCCTCCATCCCTGATCGGCCGGACCGCGCTGGAAGTGCTATGCGTTAGCGCCGGTTTGGGCGTATTCTCCCGAAATTCGGGATAAATCTTCCCGCAAAGATCCCAGTAATCGATCCATTTGACGGAATCACACTGGATGAAGCTCGTTTTCAGCCACGTCCACAGGAGATTCTGATGATCGACACCAGCATGCCGACCCTTACCCGCCAACCTGTGTTGTACGTCACTCATGGTGGTGGGCCGTGCTTCTGGATGAGTTTCCCGGAACCGTTCGGCCCGCATGCCTATGATCGGCTCAAGGCTTATTTCACGGGTCTGCTGGCCGGATTGCCCGCGCGGCCGCGGGCAATCCTCGTTGTCTCCGCTCACTGGGAGGAACCCGAGGTTACCGTCAGCACCCATCCTAACCCGCCCATGTTGTACGACTACTACGGGTTTCCTCCACACACCTATCAGCTCCAATATCCGGCGCCCGGGTCCGCGGAGCTTGGCAAACACACGCGTGAGTTACTGCAAGCTGCGGGGATTACGACCCGTGTTGACGAGCAACGCGGATTCGACCACGGCGTGTTTGTTCCCATGCTGATCATCGATCCGCAGGCCCAGATTCCCGTGGTAATGCTGTCCATGCACGGTGATCTGGACCCCGCACATCACGTGGCAATCGGACGTGCCCTTGCGCCGCTCCGAGATGAAGGGGTTCTGATTATCGGCAGTGGCAGCAGCTTCCATAACCTGCGCACGATCTTCAACGGGTCCGACGGTGCGTCAGCCGAGTTCGACAACTGGTTACACGAGACTGTAGTCGAGTCCGACGGGAAAACGCGTAACAGGCGCTTGCTGCTGTGGGATAAGGCACCCGGCGCTCGGGCCGCTCATCCGCGGGAGGACCACCTGATCCCTCTGATGGTCGCAGCCGGGGCTGCTGCCGATGATGTCGGCCGCGCTTCATTCCGTGACCTCATCGCGGGAAAGGCTTATTCGTGCTTCTCGTTCGGTGCTTAGCGCGCGCCTCGCCGGAGTACTTCGCGCTACACGGAACGCCCTTCATCAAGTGACTCGAAATCTGACTAGGTACTTCAACATGCACTCCCACTCGCAACGGCGCTTCCTCTGGGCACTCACCACGTTCATGCTTGCCGGCGTCACCACCATAACGCGCACTGCTGAACCCACTGCGCTTCAAAGCACGGCAAGTGTCATTGGTACGGCCTCGCCGTTCATCGAGCGCGCCAACAGGGAATGGGAAGTGGCGATCCAAACGGGTGACGCCGACACGCTAAGTCGTCCGTACCGCGAGGATGGTGTATTTATCGGTCCGGACGGTACTCCGGTGCGCGGCCGCGCCGCAATCCGCGCCATGTATGCAGCGCGTGCTGCTGCGAAGAGACGTATTGTGGCCGCGGCTATTCAGAGTGAGGGCCGCATCGCTGCTGGCCCCGATGACGTTTACGAGTGGGGTTCAGGCTGGGTATTCGTTCAATCTGCCGAGGGAGCGCGGTCGAAAGCCGGTGGACGTTATCTCACCGTGTGGCATCGCCAGCCGGACGGCGTCTGGGTGATCACTCGTAATCTCGCCCTCTGAGCCGCTGCCATCAGCCGATCTGCCCGGCGAGGACCTTGGCTACGAACCTGGCGATTGCATCGCCAACGGCTTCCGGTGCGTCCTCTTGCAGGAAGTGCGCACCCTGGACGGTCACAGTCTGCTGGTTGGCCCACGCGCGGCAGAACTCCCTTTGCGCGCCGATCAGGAATCCAGCGGGATGCGCGTCAATGAATAATTTCGGGATGGGACTGTTCGCGAGCCAGCGGGCATAGTCCTCCACGATTGCTACAACGTCAGCAGGCTCACCGGCGATTGGCAGCTCGCGCGTCCATGCAAGCATCGGCATGCGGGAGATTCCGGGGTTGCGGTAGTAACGCCTGTACACTTCGAGCGCTTCGGTCGAAATGTTTCGTAGCGGCAGCAGGTACTCGATAAAGAGGTTCTTCTGCAAGATGAGGTCCTCTCCGGCAGGCGTCCGTTGTGCCTGAAAGAACGCCCGCGTCGCATCGGGCCATTCGTCCCAGGATCGAAAGGGCCTGACGATTCCTTCCATGTAGACGAGCGCCTTCACCCGGTCCAGATGTCTGTGCGCCCACGAAAAGCCCAGGGCTGATCCCCAGTCGTGCACCACCAGTATTACGTTGCTGCGGATTCCAAGCGCTTCAAACCAAGCATCGAGGTAACGCTGGTGATCTACAAAACGATAGCTGCCGTTCGGTGCAGCCCCGGAATTCCCCATGCCAACATAGTCCGGTGCCAGACACCGGCCGAAAGGCAACAGGTGGGGAATGATATTGCGCCAGAGATAAGAGGGGGTCGGGTTGCCGTGCAAGAAAACGATCGGGTCGCCATCGCCGACATCGACGTATGCCATCTGGGTACCGAGCAGGCGGATGTGCCTTCGGTAGGAAATATCTTCAGTGGAAATCGCTGGGTGTTGCATGTCAAAGCTCCTGCACTTCCGATTCGTTGAGCTGAGGCTTTGCGAATGCCTCTCCGTGACACGAGTAAATGATATTGGCTGGTGTCTGTTGAGTCAACCAGCATAAGCCTTATACTGGTGTCGATGAGGCTTTCCAAAAAGTTCGCGGTTCCGGTCGAGCTGGCGTTGCTGTATGACTTCGTCAATTCCATTGACCTGCGCCAGTACGTGGAAAAAGGTGAGCAACACCAGAGTCATGACGAGCTGACGACACCAAGAGAGCTCGAGCAGTGGCTCGTGCAGCGCGGGCTCCTTGAAGCTGACTCACACGTCAGCGCCCACGCTCACCGTATTGCTCTTAGGCTGCGTGAGGTGGTGCGGCAATTTCTGCAGCTCGCGCCGCAGGAGCGTGCGAAAGATAAACAGGCACTCTCCAGGCTGACCGAGGTGAGCTCTGCCTTTCCTCTTGTCCTCGCGCACTCAGGAGCGGGGCGGTTAACTCTGGAGCCGGCAGCGGGCTCGAGTCCGCTCGCACGCGTCACCGGCGAGCTCTACCTGCTGGCAACGACCGAGCGAGTCGATCGCTTGAAGACATGTGCTTCGGAGGAATGTCGGTGGGTGTTCCTTGATCGTTCAAAGCCGGGCAATCGGCGCTGGTGCTCTTCGGCCCTCTGCGGCAATCGGCACAAGACACGGACGTATCGCAGGCGTCAACAGGCGGCGAAGATTTGAGCTTCAGTCGAGGACCCGCTCAGGTCAGCGCAGCGCCTCGATCGGTTGAAGCGCCAGTGCCTGCCGCACATGACGAAGCGCCGCCAGGGCGGTGATGAACAACGTCGCCGCGCCCGCCGCCATCATGGGCAGACCTAATCCGGTTGCGAGGCCGACATGATCTACGAAGCCCGCCAAGTAGCGCTGACCCAGCCAGCCCGCGAGCGGCAATGCAATCACCGCAGCGACCAGCAGGGGCGCCGCGAATTCTGACATCACCTGGTGCGCGATGTCGGCATGGGCGGCGCCATGCAAGCGATGCAACACCAACTCGGTGCGGCGCCTTCGCAGCGTATCGGCCACGAGCGCGTAGGCGCCCAACATTGCGACCGCCACGGCCAGCAGCGCGATGGCCGCCAGCATCGTGGTCAGTTGTTGTTCCTGCCTGTAGACGGCCGCGCGCTGTTCGTCGGCCGACTGGATCTCGTACACCAGGGGCGGGCCGTGCGCCTTCCAAAGCTGTTCTACTACCTGACGTAGCGTGATCAAGTCCGGTCCCTCAACCGAAATGTCCCATTGCGTTTTATCGGTGAGCAGGAAGCCTTGGGGCAACGCGGGTTCCCGCGCCGACTCCAGTTTCACATCCTTCACGACCGCCACGACACGGCGCAGCTCGGTGCCTTCCTGCAAGAAACCACCACCGCCACGCAGCTGCGCACCGACGGCCGCCTGTGGGTTAGCAAACCCTAGCAATCGTGCCGCCTTCGCATCGATCACCAAGTGCGCCTCGCCCGATCCGATCTGCGGACTGCCAGCCAGCAGCGTCATGCCATAGGTGTCGAAGAAACTTGTCGAGACTGTGGTCAGACGCAGCACCGCCTTGTGTTGCGAGGAACTCACGTGCAGTTCAATCCGTCCCTGTGTATCCCCTGCTGGCCTGCCGTCACTGAAAGCCCAATGCCGAACGGCGGGATGTCGCCCGAGCACCGCGAGGAAGGCATCCATGTTAGGTACCCGGTCGGGATTCACCATTACGCCCAGCCAGAGCCGGTTGTGGGTATCGAAGCCACGGTCCGCATGCAGCAGATACTGCTGCTGCACGGCCAGCACGCCGGCCAGTGAGAGCAGCAGAAGGGCACCACCGAGCTGCAGCGTCAACAGTCCTTGGCGTATGCGCCGCCCCCATGGGCCTTCGCTGGCGGTGCGCCCCTGCAGCGCTGGTGCCGGCGCGCGGCGCAGCGCCATCCACGCCGGCAATGCGAGAGTGAGTGGCAGGAGTGCCAGCACCGTGATTGCCAGGCCTACCAACGCTCGCAGCGGCAACGGATCGGCCACCGGATAGGCCGGTGACAAGCCCATCCAGTTCGCCACGGCCGGTGCCAGCCACCACGTCAGCAGGAGCGCCCCGGCGGCTGCAAGCAACAACGGTAGCAGAACCTCGGCGCCCCACAGATACAACAGTTCCGTACCGTCGGCGCCGAGGCTGCGCCGCAATGCCGTCTCGCGCTGGCGTTGTAAAAGACTGGCGGTCTGCAGATTCATGCAGTTCAGCGCTGCGAGCACCAGCAGCAGCGCGCTGGCCGCACCCGCAGCGCCAAGCAGTTGCCACCGCAGCTTGTTTCCGCCGCCCTCGAAGGGCAGTTGAGTCAGCGTGATGGCGCGAAAGTAGGCCGCCTCACGGCCGGTTCTCCATTCGGCCGGGAGCGTGGTGTAGAGGGCATTGGCGACGAAGGCCTCACGCATCCAACCTCCGACCTGATCGACCGAAACACCCGGACGCAGCCGCGCGAACACGCGGCCGTTAACTAGATAGATCGCTTTACGCTGCTCGTCGCTTTGCTGGTTGCCTTGTGATTCATAGCCGACCATCGCCATTGCACCGCCAACCATCGGGCTCGCCTCCCAAAAGGGCGTGCGCGGGTCGGTGTTGGGGATAACCGCGGTGACGGTGTAGAAGGTCCCGCGTGACTCGAGCCGCCGGCCCAGCGCCTGCTCTGGCGGCAGCTCGCCCCAAAGCTTGCGTACCAAATTGGTGGAAATCGCGATTCCATCGTGCCGGGACAGCGTCTCGCGTAAATCGCCGTGCAGGGCTTTGAGGCCAAGTAGAGGGACCAGATCAGGGTCGGCGATCAGCAGGTACGCGGGTTGGAGGCGGCCCTCGTTGCTGATGTCAAGACCATCGGCGGCGCAACGGCTGATCAAATCCAAAGGCACCTGTCGTTCCTTCAACATCGTCGCGAACGACACAGGCGAGGCAGTGAACCAGGAGTTGGGCTGGCCTGGCAGATTGCCCTTGAAGTCCAGTACCACCACCCGTTCGGGATCGGGGATGGCCGGATCGGGATCGGAGAGTGCGATCGCCAGCAACGCGATCAACAGGCAGGCTGTCATCGCTAGCACAAGACCGCCACCCGCCACGATCGTCGGTCCGCGGCGGGTGTTCAGGCCGCGCAGAGCGTCGAGCAACAATGCCTTCATGCCAGATGCTCTGCATGGGCGTCCACCAGCACTCGGCCGTCGAGCAGGCGCACACTGCGCGATGCTAGAGCCGCGTGTTCTGCGCTGTGGGTCACCATCACCAGCGTTGTGCCCTCGTCGTTGAGTTCGCGCAGTAGACGCATCACCTCCTGACCGTGGGCACTGTCGAGGTTTCCGGTGGGCTCGTCCGCGAGTAACAGCGCCGGCCGCGCCGCGATCGCGCGCGCAATTGCGACGCGCTGCTGCTGGCCCCCGCTGAGCTGGCTGGGGTGGTGCGCGGCGCGGTGTGCCACGCCCAGTCGCTCCAACACCTCGCGCACGCGCTCGCGCTGCGCCTTCTCGGGCAGGTCGCCATAGCGCAACGCGAGCTGCACGTTGTTCTGCACGCTCAGTTCGTCGACCAGGTTGAAGCTCTGGAATACAAACCCGATGCGGCCCCGGCGGATTGCAGCCAACTCGCGTGGGGACTTCGCGGTCACATCCTCGCCGTCCAGGCGGTAGCGGCCGCTAGTGGGATTGTCGAGCAAGCCAAGTAAGCCCAGCAGCGTGGATTTGCCGCAGCCGGAGGGTCCGGTGATCGCGACGTATTCGCCAGCTTCAATCGTAAGGTCGATTGCATCCAACGCGGTGGTCTCGACATCGCCTGCCCGGTGGCGTTTGGTCAGTTGTTTGAGCTCAATCATGGGAGAGCGAACCTGTCGACGTCGGATGGGGGTTGGGAAATCAGGACTTCGTCTCCCGCGCGTAGACCGGCCAGCACTTCGACCTGGCCGGCTGCGCGCCGGCCGAGCCGCACCGTTCGGCGCTGCAGTTGATTGTCCCGGTGTACATAGAGCCGCGTCTGCACACCGGGCCCGTCTGGCAACAGCAGCGCTGGTGCGGGAGGGCTCAACTGCAGCCGCAGATCGACGGCCTGGCCGGGTCGTAGGTCGGCTCGCGCGGAAGTGCCGTCCGTCCAGCGCAGCAGCACCCGCACCTTGCCGCCCTGCACCTGCGGCAGGGTCTGTGCCACAGTCAATGTGCCGCTGCTGCTGGTGGCCATCTGCCCGGTGTGTAAGCGCGGCAGGTAGAACTCGTCGACGTCGGCCGCGAGCTGAACGCCGCTGGTCGGGTCGTCGATACGGCCAAGGCGGTCGCCCGGTCGCACGCTGGTGCCGATCTGCAGCTGAAAGCCGCTGAGCTGGCCAGCAATCGGCGCGCGCTGCTGTAGGCGATCGCGCGAGCGCTGCAGAAGTTGCAGTCCGCGCTGCAAGCCCTGCACCGCGCGCGCCATCTCGTCGAGGGACTGCTGGCGGGTATCGGCCTCAATACGCTGGTCATGCTGGGCCTGCTGCAGCAACTGTGATGTCAGCTGCTGCTGACGCTGCGCATGTTCCAGCGCGGCAGCGGACACGAAACCGCTGCTTGCGAACTTGGCCAACCGTTGGTAGTCCGATTCCGCCTGCTGCTGTGCCGCTTGCAGCTGCACCAGTTCGCGCCGGTTCTGCGCGAGGCTGGCGGCCTGCGCGCTGCGTTGTACCGACACATTCGCCATCTGCTGCGCCACCTCGGCGCTGCGCTGCATGAGCAACTGTTCCTCATCGGGGCTGTCGAGCCGGTAGAGCGGCGCGTCGGCCTCGACCCAATCGCCATCATGGACGAACACCGCTTCCACTCGACCGGCCTCGGCGGCATCGAGCTGAATCGAACGGATCGGCTCGACCCGCGCTCGCAGCGACAGCTCGTCACGAAATTCGCCTGCCGCTACCCGCGCCAGCTGCGGCGAATCCACCAACTGGATCCGGGGTGCGCGTTGCCAGACCAGCAGAGCCAAGCCCGATATGGCCAGCATCGCCAGTGCGACGCGCGGCAACTGGCGTTGCCTGCGTGAAGGCTGCGGCAGCATGCGGTCCATTGAGGCGCCGCTGTGGGCGGCACTCGGGCTTGGCTTGATCAAAGGCGGATTCATCAGCGCCATCAGGCTTCGCAGCCTCAGGCATCGTGACCTTCGAGCCAAGCCCCCTGTCCGCTTCCGGACACTACGCTGGCGGGCGCACGGGCAACACTGCGAAAATGCCGCCGTGTCAAACACATTGGCCTCCGATCTTTCGATCCTGCTGCTCGACGACGACCCCGATGTAGGTCTGGCGGCGCAACTGCTGCTCCAGCGTCGTGTAGCGCAAGTGACTTGTCTTCGCCGCCCGGCTGAGCTCGACTCAGCTCTCAAGCGCTTGCGCCCCGCGCTGCTGCTGCTGGACCTGAACTTCGGCCCTGGGCGCACCGACAGCAGCCAGGGCTTGCGGCTGCTCGAGGAAATTCGAACCCGGCCGCACGCGCCCGCCGTTGTGGTCCTAACGGCGTATGCCAACATCGATCTGGCGGTGCAGGCGCTCAAGCGCGGCGCCTTCGACTTCATCACCAAGCCTTGGGACAACGTGCGTCTGATTGCCACTTGCCGCGAAGCCCTGCAGCGCTCGCAGTCCCCACCGGACAAGCCCGCTGCAGTCGAGCCCGCAGCAAACGAGCAGGTGCGATCGCTAGCAGCTCAGGAACGTGCCGCCCTGATGGCTGCCATGGCCCAGGCGCACGGAAACTTAAGTGCAGCTGCGCGCGCGCTGGGCCTGTCCCGCGCAGCCCTGTATCGCCGGCTGGAAAAGCATGGGCTCTGAGAGACTTCGCCTTTTCAGCAGCGCACTCCTATGCGTGACGGCTGGCGTGGTCGCTGCATTGGCTGGAGCCTCAGCACGTTGGTGGGTCGGTGCCGCCTTACTGCTGGTTGCGGCTCTCGTTGTGGCGTGGCCCTTGGCTCGGTCTCGCGTCAGGGCGGCCGTCGCGCCAGAGCAATCGCGGCAGCCCGATCTGCGTCGCTTAGATGTGCTGCAGGCCCAACTCGAACATCTGCCGGTCGCCGCCTGGGTGCTTGTGGATAAGCAGGTGCTGCAGCCTCTGAGCAGCCGGGCTCGCCGGCTCGCTGCGCCCGGTGGCGTTCGCGATCAGGAGGCACTGAACCGGTTGCTGCGCGCAAGCGAGCGCAGCGGTTCTGTCGTGCTCGACACCGAACGCGGCAGCGAGCGCTGGCAGCTGCAGCGCCAACCACTTGCGCTAAACGGTCAGACCCAGACCCTGCTTGTGCTGATGCCGCTGGAGCAGGAACTGGAATCCGAATCGCTGCAGGCCTGGCAGCAGCTGGTGCAGGTGCTGACCCACGAGATCATGAACTCGCTCACGCCTATCAAGAGCCTCAGCCAGACTGCGTTGACGTTGTTGGACGAGCCGGACAGCGCATCAGAACTGCACAGCGCTTTGGATGCGATCGCGCGCCGTGCCGAGAGTCTGTCGAGTTTTGTCGGCACTTACCGCCGGGTCAGCCAATGGCCGGCACCGACATTGGCGCCAGTAGATATGCAGGGCTTGTTCAGACGACTGCAGCAGGCGGTCGGGCCCGCTTGGACGGGGCGCGGCGGCGAGGCCGTATTCGAACTGGCATCACCGAGCTTGCGCCTGCTGGCCGACGAAGGGCAGCTGGAGCAAGCGTTGCTGAACCTGGTGCACAACGCCGAGCAGGCTACTATGGACCAGACCACGCCGCGCCTGTGGGTACAGGCTCGCCAGGGCCGCGGCGGGCGCCTGCAGATCAGCGTGCGCGACAACGGCCCGGGCGTGCCGGTGGGCCTGGAGCGACAGATCTTCCTGCCTTTCTTCAGTGCGCGCGAAGGCGGCCAGGGCATTGGCCTCACCGTCGTGCGTCAGTTGATGTACGGGATGGGCGGTCGCGTACGCTATGTGCGACCGTTGGAGAGTGGCGCGGCTTTTTTGCTGAGCTTCTGAACAGGCGATACCGCATGCTCTAGGTAGTCCGCTGCACGAGAAATCTCAGTATGCGCATCGCTATGGTCGGACTCGGGGACATCGCTCGGAAGGCGTATTTGCCGATCATCGCCATGTTGAATGACCTGGAGGTAGTTTTATGCAGCCGCAATGCCGCCCAGCTCGCGCAGCTGGCAGCCAGTAACCGCGTTCGGCAGTTCACGATCGACGTCGGCGAGCTGGCATCAATGAACATTGACGCTGCCTTCGTTCACACCGCCACCGAAAGCCACGAAAACGTCGTGTGCCGGCTGCTGGAGTACGGTATCCACGTCTACGTCGACAAGCCGCTCGCTTATACGCTGCGAGAGGCCCAGCGGATGGTAGCGCTCGCGGAATCGACAAATCGATTGTTGATGGTCGGATTCAATCGCCGCTACGCGCCGATGTACGAAGCGCTGGTCCACAAACCTGAACGTCGTGTCGTAATCATGCAAAAGAATCGCTTCGCGCAGGCTGACGCTGCTCGGCGCGTGGTGTTCGACGATTTCATTCACGTCGTGGACACTTTGCGCTTTCTCGCGCCCGGTCCGATCGAAGAAGTCAGAGCGAGCGGTGAAAGCCGTTCCAGACGTTTGCACCACGTCGTACTGCAGCTCGAGGGTGAGGGATTCAACCTGTTGGGCTTGATGAATCGAGATAGCGGAATTGCCGAAGAAACTATCGAGGTCATGAGTCCGGGCAACAAATGGCTGGTGCAATCCTTGTCCAAGACGACTCACTACCACGCTGGCACCGAGCAGATTGTAAACGCTGGCGATTGGGATACGGTGCTGTGGCGCCGCGGCTTCCCGCAGATCATTCAGCATTTCGTGGATTGCATCAGAACGAACAGCCCCGCCCGCCAGAGCGCGCAGGATTCACTCGCCACACATGCATTGTGCGAGCAGATAGTGAGTCAGCTCGAAGCAGGCAGTTTCGTCCGATGAATATCCATTCTACCCAGGCCACCGGCGCACTTCGCTGAATACAACAGCGAGGTGGGGTCGTGTGAATCGATAGCGGCGCCAATCACGAAATCCGAACAGCCAATCCCCAGCCGGCTGCGTGGGCCCCAACCCCTGGACGAATGTCGGGATGTATAGAGTTCAACGTGGGCGGCAGTATCGCTCATCTGTCCGGAGCTGAAGATCAGTTGGGTTCCGTCCGGTGTCAGCGCGGCATCGAAGTCTTCGTCGGGGCCGTTGATGAGCCGGCCGAGATTGACAGGCCGGGCTGCGGCGCCGGGCTGCGCTTCAAAGAGATCGTGCTTGCCGTATCCTCCCCATCCGTCCGAGGAAAAAATGAGCCTTCCCTTGGCAGTGGGCGTGGGTGCCCACTCGTCCCCAGGGCTGTTGATTCCCGGTCCCAGGTTGCGTGCAGCCGAGAAGTCGCCGGTGGCAGGATCGACATCGACGACGTAGATATCCGTACCTCCAAAGCCGCCACTGCGATCCGAATCAAAGTACAACTGATGTCCGTCCGCTGAGAAGGCGGGATCAAATTCCACGGCCGCCGTATCGAATGACACGCGTGCGGGCCGCGACCAACCGCTCTTCGTACGATGGATTTCCCAGATATCCTGCTGATCCTCAGCCGCTTCCCGACCAATCGAGCCCCACAGGACGCGCTGTCCGTCCGGGCTGTATGCGACTCGCACTTCGGCTGCTGGGCTGGATATAACGCTCGGCTCGACGATCGGGTCGGCGGCGCTCGTGAGAACTGCGGTGATCAACATTGCGCGCCAGGTCACGGAAGGCAACCTGTCGTACCCGCGGGCGGCGTGACCGGAACGAAGCGATGCTGCCGGCTCACTGCAGAAGGAGGTTTGGCGAGGCGGGTCCGGGCCGAGCATCTTCGTGCGTGATCCCATGTTAGCGACGTCATCCCTGAATGAGATCACGGGATAGCCCGGCGCCGCAATATCAGGGCGCGGTGAGGCGCCATCGGCGTCGGCAGGGGCGCCAGGCATTGCCCGGCGCCGGTTGTCATTACGCTGCCAATTTGACTGCGCGTATCAGGCCAAGCTGTTGCAAGGCTGTCACGCCATCATCCAGGCCGATTTCCTCGACGATTTTGCCGTTTTCGAGGCGAAGCACGGTTGTCCCGGTGAAGCACATCTTCTTGCCCGAGGCCGCTGGCAGCGAGCCTGCGAGAAAGTCACCGAACGCCGGGCCGGTGTGAGTACCACCGCCTTGCCAGCGTCCAACCACGTGATCGCCTTCGGCGATGAGCTCGCCTGCACCCGAAAAACTCAGGTCGGGGAATGCTTCGCGAAATCCCTTCATGAAGGCTTTCACATCCTCACGCCCGCGGCGGGGCGCATGCAACGAGTACTGTAGCAGGATGTTCGGTGCCGCGAGCTCATCGATGATGGCCGGGTCCCAGGGATTGCCCCAGAATGCCGCGAACCAGCGCCCCACGATCTGCTTGTTACTCGTTTCTTTCGACATGATGCTTCCTCCATTACACGTGTTACGGTAAGGCCACGGAGGTTTAACGCCCGCGAGCCTGGAGGAAAGTTTGAAATCATCGCGGCTCACTCGACACCCGATTCTTGCTCCCCTTTTTACGATGCGATGTCTTGGCAGCGGCGCTGCGAAATACTAAACTGGTAGCGCTATCATGAATTGACCCGACAAGAACTGATCCGACGCGATCCACCATACCAGTGTCACTCGTACGCGCACTTTTATTCGTCTCAGGTCTCGTTTTCCTTTGCTCCGTGCGGCCCCGGTGCGGCGCGCACGGTCCCGCGCTCTGCGGACGCCAGTTTCGGGCGAACATCTGCGGCTTGTTGAGCCTTGCCGCGATCTTCCCCGTGGCAGCAGCAATGGCAACGCCGAAGCCACACTGGATCGCCTCATGGGCCTCCTCGCAATACGAGCCTGAGCCGCAGAATCGGCTACCTCCCCAAGAGTTGCACGATGCGACGCTCCGACAGATCGTGCATCTCTCACTTGGTGGTACTACGTTGCGTGTGCACCTTTCGAATGTCGCGGGAGCGACCCCGCTGCATATCACCGCGGTGCACGTGGCGCGAGCGCTGTCACCGGCCTCAAGCGCAATCGATCCTACTTCTGACACCGCCGTTGGCTTTGGTGGACTAACCGACGTTACGATCCCGGCCGGGGCCGATTACGTTTCCGACCCGATCGTATTCGCGGTCGCTGCTTTGTCGGATTTGGCCGTGACGATGCATTTGGACTCACCGCCCGCGAACCAGACCGGTCATCCTGGCGCGCGGGCCACGGCGTATCTCCTCGCCGGAGATGCTGTCTCCGCCCACGATTTGGCGAATGCCCATACGACGGACCATTCGTATTACCTGGCCGGCGTGGATGTCCTGGGGCCCCCCCAAGCCGCTGCGATTGTAGCCCTCGGTGATTCCATTACTGATGGCCACGGCGCGACCACGAACGGCAACGATCGGTGGCCGGACCAACTCGGGAGGCGCCTGCAGGCGGACCCTGGAACGCGCAATCTGGCAATCGTGAACGAGGGTATTGGCGGTAACCGTCTCTTGACGGACGGTTCGGGACCTAACGCGTTGGCCCGTTTGGATCGAGATGTGCTTTCGTTACCGGGTGCGCGGTATGTCATCGTACTCGAAGGCATCAATGATCTCGGGTCATTGACACGTGAGGCACCCGTTCCATTCTCGGCGCATCGTGAGTTGGTGCGGCAGATGATAGGGGCGTATCAACAGATTATTGCCCGCGCCCACGCGCACGGATTGGTGGTGTTCGGCGCAACGGTCCTGCCGTACATGCAGTCGGAGTACTATCATCCGCAGCGGGTGAGCGAAGAAGATCGCCAGCAGATCAACGCGTGGATCCGAGCCTCCGGTGAATTTGATGCGGTAATAGACTTCGATCGCGTCATACGGCATCCGGATCACACCGAGCGAATGCAAGCCGATTTCGATTCGGGTGATGGGCTGCATCCCTCTCCTGCGGGCTACCGCGCGATGGCCGACGCGGTGCCATTGTCTTTGTTCACGGCTGGCAAGCTCACGGCCAGCAAGCAGCAGACGACTGGCGGCGCGCACTTGGCGTTGCCCGCTAGTCAGTCCAAGTCGCCATCCGACGCGCCCAAGCTCGCCTTGACCTTTGATGACTTGCCTGTGCATGGACCTCTGCCACCGGGTGAGACACGAGTTGGGATCGTGCAGAAGATCGTTGCAGCGTTGCAAGCAGCCAGGGCGCCTCCCAGCTACGGGTTCATCAATGCCGCCAGCGTGAATACAGAACCAGACTCCGCGGCAGTCCTGGAGATCTGGCGCGATGCCGGACTGCCTCTTGGTAATCACACGTGGTCGCACACGAATGCCGCGGGGCATCCGCCCGAGGACTTCGAGGCCGATGTTCAGCGGGACGAGCCGCTCCTCAGGACACTGATGTCAGGCGCCGACTGGCACTGGTTCCGCTATCCCTACCTGTCGGAAGGGGCGACGCTCGAGGAGCGAGCGCGGCTACGTGCCTTTTTGGCTGAGGAGGGCTACAGGATCGCGGGCGTGACCATGGGTTTCGCGGACTACCTGTTCAATGATCCGTACGCCCGCTGTGTGGCGCAGGGAAACAGGCAGGCTGTCAGCGAGTTGGAGCGAAAGTTCCTGTCTGCCGCGCAGGAAAACCTGCGTTTCTCCCGTGCGCTGTCTGGCGAGTTGTACGGCCGCGATATTCCCTACGTGCTACTGATGCACATCGGCGCGTTTGATGCTCGCATGCTACCGCGCCTGCTGCATTTCTATCGCGCACAAGGTGTTGAGTTGGTGAGCCTCGCCGAGGCGCAATCCGATCCCTGGTACAAGCACTACAGCGCTGACCTCCGGGCATCGGGACCGGCCGGACTGGAAGCGGCCATGGGCGAGCGACATCTCGCGCTGCCGCCCCGCACAGATTACGCGCCATCGCTGGATGCGCTCTGCCGATGAAGCCAGCTCGCAGCTGGGCACTACGCCCAGCGGCCGTCCGAGGCCCGCTCGGTTCTGTGCGGGCAATGGGCGTCCCTACCGCGATCCTGCGGTGTCGGTGCACGTGCGCGTGCGATGACCGCCTTGGGTCCTGACGATCGAATATTCTTGAGAGTGGCCACCCGGTTTTGGCAACGAACTCAGGTTGAAGAGGGCGCATCCCCCTTTCGTCGTCGCCGAGGGCGGGTTGCACCCACGGCGCGGGTAGCCTTCTTGGTCTGCCGCCCGGAGTTGTTGTCCTGATCTTTCAGCTGCACCGCGAAAGTCACTCCGAGCAGCGCAATCGAACCCTTCATGTCTGGCTTCATGCCGAGCTCGTTGACCACGGTCAGGATCTCCTCATTCGTTGCATCGAGCAGGTCTCGCTCAAGCGCTACCAGGAGACGCTCGAATCCCAGTTCCGGCCGTGTAGTCTTCATGGTTGGAGCACCCTCAGTCCAGCACGTACCAGGGCACGTCGCATGCGCTTCCGAGTCGAGTCATAGTCGGTCTTTGACATGGCATACGCGCCGCAAGTCTCTTCGGGTGTCCACCCTTCGTAGAGCCCCGCGATGATCTGCGTGGCCTGCAGGTCGTCCTCAAAGAGTTTGTTGATCGCGTCCATTTCCTGGATCGCGATGACGCGCCGCTCGGGGCTCGGTGCCGGGTCGGGAAGGTCGTCCTCTCGAAAGTTGATCGGCCCGAGCTCGGCAAGCAGTTTCGGAAGCTGCCGTGCTCCTCTGCGAGCTTGTCGCCAGTACTGTTCCTTAATGCTGCGCATGACGCCGGCCAGGAACGGCACCATGGGCACGCCCTCGGGTTGTCGGCGCGACCCGTCGAGCACCCGCGTGAATGCCTCCTGCAGAAGATCGGCCCAGCCGATATGCGGAGGCAGCCCTCGAGCGTGCAGCCGCGCGATCACCTTGAGGCGCAGAAGATCCGCGACGGTCACCAGCTTAGCTTCCAGTGCTCGGCCAGCAGGCGTCGTGCGTATCAACTGGACCGCTTCCGGCCAGTTCTCGAGGTCGATTTGAGTCTTCATCAGGTGGATATGCGCCGCCGGAACGGGCGCACGGACAGTCCTATGAAAACAGATTCAGTCGCTGTCCGCGTGCGCTTTCCGGGCGCGAAATCCGTTCCGGTTCAGCCGTTCTGCAGCTCGAGGTGGACGAGGCCGTGGGCCAGCAGGAGTGGTGCATCTTGATGTAGCCATATGCAACACATATGCTCGCGAGGGTGTGATCTGAGGGTCACGGGGTGAAGCGCGTGCGAACCGGAAAAACTAAATCAGTGACGTCAAAGCCGGCGGCCAGGTCGATGTCCAGTGGCGTCGCCAAGCGAGCGTCCATATTCCGCAATGGCGCCAACCAGGCCGTGCGACTCCCGCAGGAATTGCGTTTTCCGGCGGACGTCAAAGAAGTTCGGATTTGCAAGCAAGGAGACGGGTTGTTCATTACGCCCGTCAAGCCGAACTGGACATCGTTCTTCGCGCTGCAGGTAGACGTACCAGATGATTTTCTCGAGAACCGCAACGATTCGCCGCCGCAGTCACGCGATCCGCTATGACGGGGTTCATGCTGGATACAGATATCTCCAGCTACATCATCAAGCGCAGACCAGCGACTCTGGTAGAGAAATTCGAGAAATACGCCGAAAAGCTGAACGTGTCCATGATTACCGCGGCAGAGCTACGCTTTGGCGCAGAGAAGGCGGGTCGGCCGAAACTCGCCGAGTTGGTCGAAGCGTATTTGGAACGGCTTGCAATTCTCGACTGGACCAACGAAGTTACAAGCCACTATGCGCGGATCCGCTCTGAGTTGGAGCGTTCCGGCAAGCCGACCGGGAATATGGATCTTCTTATCGCATCACACGCGGTATCCCAGGGCATGACACTGGTCACGAATAATCTCAAGCATTTCTCGAACGTGCCCGGCCTCAAAGTGGAAGTGTGGAG